>CAWAQH010000001.1:0-190037 GCA_963784085.1 uncultured Acidobacteriaceae bacterium
GGCCAATCGGCGACAACTGCTGGCCGCGGGAGTGCCGGCAAAAAGCATCGAGGCTTCGCCACATTGCACGAACTGCTGCGGGGATCTGTTGTTTTCTTATCGTGCGGAGAAGGGTAAAACCGGAAGAATGATGGGCGTAGTGGGAATCCGAGGGTAAGTCGGAGATCAGAGGTCAGAATACAGAACGAAGGCGCCGGCGGCTCGGCTGCTCATTGCTGAATTTTGACTTCTGCCTTCTGGCTTCTATGCCGTCGGTGGTGGGGCTGCCGCTGGAGCGGGCGCGTCGGCTACGCCTACGTTCACCAGGTCTTTTAACTCCTTGCTGGGCTTGAAGAAGGGAATCTTCTTGGCGGGAACATCGACCTTCTCGCCGGTCTTGGGATTGCGTCCCGATGCGGGGTTTGCGCTGGCGGGTGCGGAAACTGCCAAAGCCGCGGATCTCGATCTTGTCACCGCGCGCAGCGATCGCACCACGCTGTCAAAGATGGTTTCCACAATCACTTCGCTGTCTTTGCGCGTAAGTTCAGCTAAACGCGAGACTTCATCGATCAGATCGGCTTTCGTCATAATCTCTCTTCGCTCCGGTCCCCAGGATAGGCAACCTCCATAACCTTCTCAAATTTCAGGGGTTGTATGCAAGTCTCAGTTTTGGAACGGGGAAAACTTGGTCGTCTTCTAATCAAACGTCCAGCGGGTGGCGGTTTTCGGGAACGTCTTTTCGATCAGACCGAAGACGCGTTGTGGTCGTACGCGATAGACGGGCTCGGAACCGCCTCCGCCCATGCCATACTTCCCGTTGTAAGGGGAATCTAACTTCTGCTTGAGAGCAGCGTCGGTGACCAACTCCGCGACACCCTCCAGAATCACCCCCTCAGCGGCATTTTGAGTGCACACAATACAGTTGGGATTCCCGGCGAGATTTCGCGCCTTCCGAGTCTTGCCCCCGGTGCTGAACCAGAACGCACCTTCGAGCCATATACCCCAAATGATCATGGCATGGGGCTTACCGTCGGGCCGGACGGTGACCATCCAATATTCGCGAGAATCCGCAAGCGCCTTCTCCGCCCATTTCCAGGGCAGCATGCCAGCCTTTTTCGGGCTGATGCCATAGCCCGGCATGTGGGGCCGTTCGGTTCGGGCTTGGGAACGGTTGGCTTCCGTTTTGGCAAGGGACGTTTTAGCAAGGGATCCTCCGCGGTCGGTTTGCGGGTTCCGGGACGAGGCCGAGTCCTCGATTCGCCCGACGCTACTTCCAAAGATAGTAAAACCCAACCTGCTGCTCCAGCATTTTTGTGCGGTCGGGAATCCACTGCGAAATATCGCCGGTCAGCAGATCGAGCATGGTCTTGCGGTCTTTCTCGGGATGCACCAGCGTGGGTTCGCCGGAGATGCCCACCGATCTCGCCGTGTCCTTGACGGCAGCTTCGAAGTCGCCAACCTCGTCAATGAGCTTCATCTTCTTGGCCTGCTCGCCGGTCCAGACCTTGCCGTTGGAAATCGACTTGACGTCGTCAATTTCAGGCCGCGGCCGTCGGCCACGGCCTGCACGAACTGCCCGAACATGTTATCGATCAGCGACTGCATGTAGGCCTGCTCCGCCGGAGTGAGTTCGCGCGCCGGGTTGCCCGTATCTTTGAATTCGCCGGACTTGATCACGACGTTTTTCAGCTTGGCCCACTTCAGCAGATCGCCGTAATTCATCCACTGCGCGATCACGCCGATGGAGCCGACGATGCTCCCCTGGTCGGCATAAATCTTGTTCGAGGCAGCGGCCACATAGAACGCTCCGCTCGCGCCCACGCTCTCGATCGAAACCACGACGCGCTTTTTCTTTTCCTCGCGGAGGCGTTTGACTTCGCGGTAAATTTCTTCCGACGCAGCCACACCGCCGCCCGGCGAATTGACATGCAGGATGATCGCCTTGATGGACGAATCCTCGCCGAATTTCTTCAGCTGCCCGACCACCGGCTGCGGTGAAAAAATCACGCCGTCGAGGTCCACCACGCCGATGCGGTCGCCAAAACCGCTGAACCCGGCCTGATCGCTGTTCGAGTGCAGCGTCAGGTATACCAGCGAGAACACGGCCAGCACGAAGAGGAAGAACGCTCCTCCGCCAATGAGAATCCAGAGCAGGGTATGGGAACGTCGCTCAGACATGGGGAGAGTTTAGCACTGGCGCGAGGATCGAGTTTCCGTGCGTTGCCGGGCGGGGGCCGCGACCGGCTCCGAAGGTGCCTACTCGGCAAGAATCACTGACTTGAGTCGCCTGCCTACTTTCAGCACGAACTCATGCGGGAGCTGGCTAACATCAAGATGGAACCGATGGAAGGGACGGCCATCAACCCAGACTGCTCCCTCCCTGATTTTCCTTGATGCATCACTCATGGACTCAGCGAGGCCGCATCGGACCATGATTTTCCCCAATGGGACCAGTAGCGGTGTTGACCTGCCAGTCGCAGAATCGCCATCCGGAAGGATTTCGCTGAGACTGATTTGAACCTTTTCGACTTCATCCGGCACCGCATTCTTCTGAAACTGCTTTGCCCAATCCTTTCCTGCTTTCCCTGCCGCCTCCGCCGAGTGAAAATCCTCGACGATCCTCCGGGCCAACTCTTTTTTTGCCTGCATGGGATGCACGTCGCGCTTCATCTTTTCGATGTCGGCGACCTGCACATCGGTCAGCAGTTCGTAATACCTCCACATCATTTCGTCGGAGATGCTCATTACCTTGCCGTACATTTCAAGCGGGGGCTCGTAAATGCCAATCGCATTGCCCAGCGACTTCGACATTTTCTGCACGCCGTCGAGTCCCTCAAGAATCGGCGTGGTCAGCACCACTTGCGATTCCTGCCCGTAGGCGCGCTGCAGTTCGCGACCCACCAGCAGGTTGAATTTCTGGTCGGTGCCGCCCAGTTCGACATCGGCTTCGAGCGCAACCGAGTCGTAGCCCTGCACCAGCGGATAAAGCAACTCGTGCACGGAAATCGGCTTCTCTTCGGTGAATCGCTTGTGGAAGTCTTCGCGTTCGAGCAGTTGCGAGACGGTGTACTTCGCCGTCAGCCGGACGAAATCGTCAGAACTCATCTCGCCGAACCAGCGGCGGTTGAAATCGACCACCGTTTTCTGCGGGTCGAGAATCTTGAACACCTGCGCCTTGTAGGTTTCCGCGTTCCTTTCAATCTGCTCGCGGGTGAGCGGCGGACGCGTGACCGAGCGCCCGCTGGGGTCGCCGATCATGCCGGTGAAATCACCGATCAGAAAAATGGCGGTGTGGCCGAGGTCCTGAAAGTGTTTGAGCTTGCGCAGAACCACGGTGTGGCCAAGATGGAGATCGGGAGCGGTCGGATCCATGCCGAGCTTCACGCGCAGCGGGTTGTCCGTAGTTCGCGACTTTTCGAGCTTGGCGCGCAGGTCGGCCTCGCGAATGATTTCCGCCGAACCTTTTTTCAGATACGTGAGTTGTTCATCGACTGGGAGAAAGTTGGACATGCATGTCGATTATATGGATTTCAACCTGCGCCCGGTAATTTGAAAATCCCCCTTCAGCACCATGCTGATGGCTTCGGTATAGGCGACGTGCTCCTGCTCAAGAATGCGTGCCGCGAGGCTGTGTTCGTCATCGGTGTCGAGTACCGGCACCGTCTTCTGCACGATGATCGCTCCATGATCGAGTTCTTCATCGACAAAATGCACAGTACAGCCGGAAACTCTTACTCCGTAGGCGAAGGCCTGCTCCTGCGCTTCGAGCCCTGGAAAAGCCGGCAGCAGTGAGGGATGAATATTGAGAATCTGTTGCGGAAACTGCTGCACGAACCAGGGGGAGAGCAGGCGCATGTATCCCGCCAGGCAGACCAGATCGACACCGTGCTGCCGGAGGGTGGCCGCGACTTCGCGGTCGTGTTCTGCGCGCGTCCTGCCTTTCGATGGGATCACCACCGCGGTCAGGCCGCGCTGGCGCGCCGTGGCAATGCCCGGCGCCTCCGCTTTGTTGGAAATGACCACGGCGATGCGCGCCTCAGCGATGCGCCCCGCGTCAATGCTGTCGGCGATGGCGACGAAGTTCGAACCGCGGCCGGAAAGGAGGATGCCTAAGAATTTCATGCGAGATCATAATGATAATCCACCACGGAGACACGGAGGCACGGAGAAATCAGGAAATTGAGAAATTCAAGATCCAGAAATTTAGCGGAAGCGCGACTGCTGCCGGGAGGTACAACGAGTGCCCAAGAGTTTTCCCCGTGTCTCTGTGACTCCGTGGTGGGTGTGCTCTTGGCCTCATTGCGAGCCAAATCAAAATCCACCACGGAGACACAGAGGCACGGAGAAATTCTGGAAAGCGAAATTCACAACCGGCGGCGGCAGATGACGCTGGTCAACGTACGGAGACAAACAAGGTCTTCTCTGTGTCTCCGTGACTCCGTGGTGGGTGTGCTGTTGACTCAGTTGTAGATGACCTTGCGGTCGCCTTTGACGATGCGCCCGACCGTGAACGCCTTCTCTCCCACGCGTTCGAGCACGTTCTGCGCTTTCTTGAATTTCGCCAGGGGAACGACCATCATCATGCCCAGCCCCATGTTGAAAGTGCGAAGCATTTCATCCTGCGGCACGTTGCCCAGTTTTTGCAGGTGCTCGAACAGAGGCGGCACCGGCCAGGAGCCGAGATCGATCGAGGCCGCGGTTCCTTTTGGCAGCACGCGCGGCAGGTTCTCCGTGATGCCTCCGCCGGTGATGTGCGCCAGCGCGGAAACGACCTGCGCGGCGATCAGCCTTTTCAGCGCCGGCCAGTAGCTCTTGTGGGTGCGCATCAACTCATTGCCCACTTTGTTCTTGATCTCATTCACATAATCATCCGCCGAGTACCCGGCCACTTCGAACAGGAGCTTGCGGGCGAGAGAATATCCATTGGTGTGCAGCCCGTTGGAAGCCATGCCGAGCACCACGTCGCCGATCTGCACTTCCTTGCCGGTGATGATTCGGTCGCGCTCGACCACGCCCACGATGAATCCGGCGAGATCGTATTCGCCGTCGGGGTAGAAGCCGGGCATCTCGGCTGTCTCACCGCCAATCAGGGCGCAGCCATTATGCTTGCAGGCGTCGGCAATGCCTTCCACCACTTTTTCGGCGATCGCCGGATCCAGCTTTCCGGCCGCCAGGTAATCCATGAAGAACATGGGCGCGGCCCCCTGCACGGCGATGTCATTTACGCAGTGGTTCACCAGGTCCGCGCCCACGGTGGAGTGCAGGCCCATCTCAAAGGCGATTTTCAGCTTCGTTCCAACTCCATCCACGCTCGAAACCAGTATGGGGTCGACATACTTGGTTTTGTCGATGGCGAACAGGCCGCCAAAGCCCCCGATTTCGCTGAGCACGCCGCGGGTAAAGGTCTTATGCGCCAGATACTTGATGCGTTTTTTGGTGCGGTTGGCGACGTCGATATCCACGCCGGCGTCGGCGTAGGTGATTGGTGCTGCGGCGGATGCGGAGTTCTTGGCCACGGCTTCTCGCGGTCTCTTTTCTCGGTGCTTCAGTGCGGGGGAACGCTGGATTTCTTGCGCAGCAACAACTCCCAAGGCGGCTCATTGTAGCATGTTCAAAGGGGGCCTTTGGGGCGCCGCGGCCAGGGCGTTATAAGCGCGATGGCGAATCGCAAATCCACCACGGAGACACCCTTCGGCTTCTCTCAGGGCAGGCTCCGCCACGGAGAAATCACGAAATTGAGAAATTCAAGAGAAGCGCAACCGCTGCAAGACCGAGGCACAACGAGCGCCAAAAGGCATTCTCTGTGTGGATGAAAGCTGCGCACGCCGCGCTGCATACTCATGCGACGTGTCCGCGGGCTCGCGCGTTCCAGCGCGCCGGTTCTCACACCCGGTCGTTTATCTAGTGAGCGATGTAGTCCGAGAAAAAGTAAGCCAGCAGCCCGAAAAGAGCCAGTCCGGAAATGCCGTAAGCGGTGAGAACCCAGGCGCCGCGGCCTTCGCGCCGGCGAAGGGAAGATTGCGATCGCGAAGTCTGGGAAGCCGAAGATGCGTCAGAAGCCCGATCTTCCATAACAGAAAACCTCCGAACGGAAGGATCGTGGCGCAGGTGAATGTGCGTCACGCCTGCCGGCATCACGCCAACAGGACTATCTGACCGTGGATTTTACTACGGTTTTCAGGCCTCCGGACAGGGAAATGTGCCCGATATCGCAAGTCCCGCCTGGCCGGTGCAAGCCGGCGCTGGCCCAGCGTTCCTTTTGAGGTATAACCACGTAGGCCTTACTATTAACCCATGCGTAGTTTTCGTCGCTCGCTCCTCGTCGCCGGGATATTGTCTTTGTCCTTCTCCTTTGCCGCCCAGGCACAATCCGGGCAGCCAGCAAGCGCCGCGGTTCCCCCGGCTTCGGCGAAAGCTGGCGGTGTTGCGGCCTCCGCGGCCGGCTCCAAACACGACTATTCCCAGGAAGCCTTCGTGATCGAGCAATTTCACTCGACCTACCGCTTTGAGCGCGATGGCACCGGACGCAAGGAGAGCGTGGCCCGCATCCGGGTGCAGAGCGAGGCTGGGGTGCAGCAGTGGGGACAGATTGAGGTCGGCTACAACTCCGCCAACGAGCGCATGGAGATCGCCTACGTCCGCGTGATCAAAGCCGATGGCACGGTGGTCACCGCGGGCGACGATGCGGTGCAGGACCTCACCGCGCCGGTTGAGCGCGAGGCCCCGGTCTACACCGACTACCGGCAAAAACACATCACCGTGCCGGGTCTGCGGCCGGGCGAAGTCCTCGAATACGACATGGTCACCGTAATTCACACTGCGCTGGCCACGGGACAGTTCTGGGCGGACTACAATTTCGACAAAAACAATATCGACCTCGATGAAGAGCTGGATGTGGATGTCCCCGCCGATACCCCGCTCAAGATGAAGAACAAGCCGGGCATGGATCCTAAGATCTCGGAAGCGAATGGACGCCGCATCTCCCACTGGACCAGTTCTCACCTGGAGCGCGAAGACGACAGCAAAGATACCGAAAAGGAGAAAGAGAAGAAGAGGAAAAAGAAACTGGCCGATGAAGAGCACCCCGACGTGCAGATGTCCACTTTTGTGAGCTGGGAGCAGATTGGCTTGTGGTATGCGAGCATGGAAAAAGAACGGCGCGCGCCCTCTGCCGAAGTCCGCGCCAAGGCGGAGGAACTCACCAAAGGCCTGACCGCGCCGCTGGATAAAGTTCAGGCGCTTTACGATTTTGTCGCCATCAATTTTCGTTATGTCAGCTTGTCGCTGGGCCTGGGCCGCTATCAGCCGCATGCCGCCTCAGAACGTCCTGCACAATCAGTACGGCGACTGCAAGGACAAGCACACGCTGCTGGCCTCGTTGCTCGAAGCCGAGGGCATGCACGCGTCTTCGGTACTGATCAATTCCAGCCACAAGCTCGATCCCGATGTGCCTTCGCCCTCGCAGTTCGATCATGTCATCACCATGCTGCCCATGGGGAACGAAGAAGTATGGATGGATACCACCGCCGAAGTGGCGCCGTTCCGTCTGCTGGCCTACTCGCTGCGCCACAAACTGGCATTGGTGGTCCCAGCTACCGGCACGCCCCACCTGCAGGAAACGCCGGCCGATACGCCCATGTTCGACACCGAGGTTGCGGATGTCGATGGAAAAGTGAATGAGATCGGCAAGCTCGAAGCCCATGTTCACTACACCTTCCGCGGCGATGAGGAGTTGATGCTCCGGAGCGTGTTTCGCCGCGTGCCGGAAGCGCAGTGGCAGCATGTGGTGGAAAACGTGAATGCGGGAATCGGTGGCGACATCACCAATTTGAAGATCAGCGACCCGGCCGCCACACGCGAGGCCTTCACCTTGTCTTACGATGTGGCCAAGCCGAATTTTCTGGACTGGTCGAAGAAGAAGTCCAGCCTGACGCTGCCACTCTGCCAGTTCAACCTGCCCGACCTGAACGACGACGACGATGCGGATGCCGATGCCGAGACGCTCAAGCTCGGCCCCAAGGCTGAGTACGTCTACAGAATCAAGCTGGAGCTGCCGCCGAAATACACGGCACACTCTCCGCTGCCAGTATCGGTGAAACGCGACTATGCCGATTACCAGGCCACCTACAAGCTGGAAGGCAGCGTTTTCACCGCCGAGCGCACGCTCTGGGTGCATCACGACGAAATTCCCGCACTGCGCGCCCCCGATTATCAGGCCTTCCGCCGCGCCGTTGGCTCCGACCTGGGGCAATTTCTTGCCGTGGAAAATACTGTCGCCGGAACCCCCACTCCGCCAGCCGATCTGAAGGCGGATGACCTGGTGGAGAGCGCCCGCGCGGCCATCGGCAGCAACAACCTGCCTCTTGCGGTGCAGCTTCTGAAGCGGGCCACCGAAGTAGACGCGAAAAACAAATACGCCTGGTACCTGCTGGGATCGGCCTACCTCGGAATGCGCGAGTATGAGGACGCGATCGCCGCCTTCAACAAGCAGATCGAACTCAATCCCTACGACGAGTATGCCTACAACGCCCTGGGGCGCGCTTATTCGCAGCAGCGCAAATACGGCGAGGCGGTTACTGCCTACAACAAGCAGATTGAGATCAACCCCCTCGACAAGTACGCGCATGCCTCGCTCGGCGCGATGTATTCCGAGTGGCACAAGTACGATCTGGCCGCACCCGAGCTGGAAAAGGCGGCATCGCTCACGCCCGATGACGCTGGATTGCAGGTCGCGCTCGGCGATGCCTATTTAAATCTGGGGCAGGACGACAAAGCTCTAGCTACATTCGATCACGCCGTTGAAATCGCGGCCACGCCGCTGGTATGGAACAACATCGCCTACCAGCTTTCCCTGAAGAAGGCGCACCTCGACCGCGCCCAGCAGTATGCGGAATCGGCGGTCTCGGCCACCACCGCGGCCTTGCGCAATATGTCCCTTGACCGGCTCACGCCGCAGGATTTGCTCCTGGTACCGTCCCTGATCGCTTACTGGGACACCATGGGTTGGATTTATTACACGCAGGGCAATTACGACAAGGCCGAGAAGTACGTCGGCGCCGCCTGGGGACTCGGGCAACACGGCGAGGTCGGCGACCATCTCGGACAAATTTATGAAAAGCGCGGCAACAAAGACCTGGCCCTCCGCACCTACGCGCTCGCGCTGAACGGACTGCGTCCCATCCCCGAGACCCGCGACCGGCTGGCCGCGCTGCCCGGCGGCGCAAACGTGGATGCCGTCGTCGCAAAATATAAAGACGATCTGCTGCAGGCGCGAACCATCGACCTGGGCAAAGTGGGAAAGGAAACCGGCAGCGCCGAATTCTTCGTGCTCCTCAGCCGCGGCTCGAAGTCGAATGCCACAGTCGAGGCCGTGAAGTTCGTCAGCGGGGACGAAAAGCTGAAAGTGTTCGCCGACGCCCTGCGCACAGCCGAGTACAAGCTGGCATTTCCCGATGACACCCCCGTGAAAATTCTGCGTCGCGGAATTCTTACCTGTTCGGCGACAGGGAACTGCTCCTTCGTGCTAATTCTGCCGGATGATGTAAGGACGGTGGACTAGCACAGCGCTGCTGCCCGGGATACTGGGCCGCCTAAAATGGGCGAGAGTGGGGTTGACGCAGGCAAAAGCCAGCCGAGCTTCGCTTGGCCTGAACGGCCGGGGGCGGCCGTTCCCACATGAGCCGTTCCCATCCGGAGTTGTCGATATAAACAATATTGTTTACAATAGATAACGTGACGAGCAAAGAGTTCAAGCGCTGGCTCGCGCAACAGGGAGCGGTCTTTGAGGCCGGCAAAGGCTCTCACTTGAAGGTCTATCTGAACGGGAAGCAGTCTGTCCTACCGATGCACAATGCTGAACTCAAGAAAGGTCTGGTCGAGGGCGTCAAGAAACAACTCGGCCTGAAATAGGTGAGTGCGATGTTCCTGTATCCGGTTACGCTGAAGCGGGACCGAGACGGCGGATTCGTCGTCACGTTCAAAGACATTCCCGAAGCGATCACCCAGGGGGAAAATGAGGCCGAGGCTTTGGCAGCGGCCATGGACGCTCTGGAGACCGCCCTCGATTTCTACTTTGAAGACCATCGCGCGGTGCCGTTGCCCTCCAAAGCCCGGCCTCGGCAACCCGTGGTTGAGCTTCCCGCAAGCCTCTCCGCCAAGATTCTTCTCTTGAACGAAATGATCCACCAACATGTCCGGCCCGCGGAATTGGCACGGCGATTGAAAACCACGCCGCAGGAGGTCAACCGGCTCACCAACGTTCAGCACACCTCCCGGATCGACGGGATCGCTGCCGCCCTAAAGGCGCTGGGCAAGCGGCTGGACATGCGCACAGTGTGATACCTCGATCGCTGCGGTGTGGTGCAAATGCCGAATCGAGTCGTAGACTGAGATTCGAAGCAAAGGAGTTGATCCATGCCCAGACGTCTTAGTTTGTCCTTGAAGCGCGAAGAGGCAATAAGGGTAACCCGAGTTACCCTCGGAAAGAGCAAGCTTGTGTATGTTCTGGTCGCAGATAAGCCCCTCAAGTACGCGTATGGAAGATCGCGGATAGCGTACATTGGAACCACTAAAAAGGGGGTCGGTCGGATCGCCCAAAGCGTGGCAGCCCGGACTGAGGACATTCTCTCCCTTCATGGCGTTCGAACTTTCCACGCTAGGATCGTCACATGTCAGCCACGGCGAAAAGTGGAAACGTGGAAGAAGCTTGAGCGTGCAATGCTCCTGAAGTTCCGAGAGGCTTTCGGGGTAGTTCCAAAGTGTAACTACATGGGAAAGAAAATGAAGATGTCGGACGAGTTTAGATATTTTGGGGACGCTAGCATAAAGAAGGTCATCGACAGGCTTAGCTAGGCAACTGGGTTGCCTTGTGTCAGCCCAGAACTGAGGTGCCCAACGTCACTCAGGCAGCTTCGGCGTCGCTTCCTCGGCTTGGGGCCGCATTTTCAGGAAAACAGTCCCCGCCTCAAGGCTGTATATCCAAATTTCCGAAACCTGCAGATTTATGTAACGCACCTGCTCAAAATATGCGGCTGGATTCTCGATCGTGGCATCCCCTGACGATGCGCCTTTGCTAATCGGGAGCCGGCCGAGAGAACCTATGGCCAGTACTTTGGCTGATTGTTTCAATCGGCGAGCCTGTTCCGGCGTTAAGCGCAATTCGCCATAAAAGCAGCGCAGATCGGGGCCGTAAAAACAGTCTAGGGTGGGGTCCGGATCATTTCGAAGTTCGAAGTCAGGGGCGTTCAGGACACCCAGTTCTATCGATTTAACGTCCTTTTCCTTAACCAGCGTTGTAGCCCCGAACGCATTCGACGCGGGGTAGGAACGGTAAGAAACGCCTTCTCGCACCTTCAAGGCAACCCTGGAGCTGTCCACTTGACCCGCATCGTCAACCGCAAAGGACGTGGGCACGTAGATCTTTATGAGCCCGCGATCGGCGTCGTACCGAAACTTAAGCTCCGCGGTCTCGAAGGCGAAGAGGCCGGTCATCATGAGGGATCCGATTAGCGGCTGGCCATCCTGGCGCTGAATACGAGAGTGGTATTGCTCAGTAGTCTCAAATTCCCCCTTCGTACGAGAATCCTGCCGTTTTTCTATAAGCTGATAAATCCTGTCCGGATCGTTGCCCCGGTAATTTGCAGGAAGCCGCTCAACCGCTGAATCGAACGGAGTCTCGGAATAAAGTTTCTTCGCTGCGGTGACCCTCCCTTGACCGGCGCACAGGGGCGAAATCAAAATCAGACAGAGTATGCAGTTCGCCAGCATAAAGCCGCCTCTCTTCACAAGCCCCACTCTATAGCACCCACGCTCCGCCGCTCAAGACATCGGGTGACACAGACTGAGCAAGCTCCGATCCCGATTTCCTCCGCCCCGAAGCGGTCCCGATTCCGCCAAGCTAGCGAAAATTACTTTGTTTTGAAATCCAGACTGGGCTCCCGCTCATGCCACTTGCTAGCCTGCTCATAAGCATGGGCCAGGGCCAGCACCAGATCTTCACGCCAGGGCGGCCCTGCGATTTGCAGCCCGATGGGCAGGCCGCTTTTTGTGAAACCGCAGGGCACCGAGATCGTGGGCAGGCCCCACACGTTGAATGGACGCGTGTTGCGCAGCAACGCAAGCTCCGCCGGGCGCAGAGCGGCGGGATCTTTTTTCAGACCGGCGATCGCCGGGGCGGGAATGGGCATCGCCGGCGTGATCAGCACGTCTACTTCAGAGAAAAAGTTGCGGGCGCGGCGGCGCTCCTCATCCAGTTCGCGGCGGCGTTGAATGTATTCGGCTGCGGAAATATTTTCGCCTGAGAGAATGCGCCGCAGAGTTTCCGGCTGGTACAGCTCTGGAGTCCGGGCGGCAGTGCCGGCGTGATATGCAAACGATTCGGCCGCTTGTACGGTGCGATCGTTGGATACTTCGATGTGAACTTCCCTCATCTCCACCATCAACTGGTCGAGCTTGGCTTGGTCGAGCTTGGCTCGACCGGACAGACGGGGGCGGCCGTCCCCACATGTGCCTATCACGATCAGCGCCTTCTCCACCGCCGCGCGCACTTCATCATCGAGGTCGTCGTAAAAATAGGAGCGCGGAATGCCCACCCGCAGAGTCTTCGACCCCTGGCGCGGAGCCGAGACATCAAGACCTGAAACATAATTGGATACGGGAACATCGGCGCTGCCAGCATCGAGCGGGTCGTAGCCCGCGATGGCTTGCAGCAAAATGGCGGCATCGGCAACGCATGCGGTCAGCGGCCCAACATGATCGAGCGACCACGAAAGTGGAATCACGCCTCGCGCCGACACGCGTCCATAAGTGGGTTTGATCCCGACGCAACCGCACAGCGCCGCGGGTTCGCGAATCGAGCCCGCTGTATCGGTCCCAATCGCCGCATAGCAAAGGCCCGCGGCAACCGCGGCCGCCGATCCGCCGGATGAGCCTCCAGCGATATGCGCCGTGTTCCAGGGATTGTGAGCATCGCCGAAGAAGCTGACCAGCGAACTGCCGCCATAGGCGAACTCATGCAGATTATTTTTCCCCAGGATCACCGCGCCCGCCCGCCGCAGGCGGCGCACCACTTCCGCGTCTTCGCTGGGAACGCGGTGCTCGTAAAGCTGGCTGGCCGCGGTGGTGCGCGTGCCCGCGGTATCAATCAGGTCTTTCAGCGCGATCGGAACGCCGTGCAGTGGGCCACGCCATTCTCCGCGCGCGATTTCGGCTTCCGCAGCCCGTGCTTCCGCAAGCGCCGATTCGCCGGTGACTGTGATGAAGGCGTTGAGCGCGGGATCCAGCTTTTCGATGCGGTCCAGGCAGGCGCGCGTCAGTTCGACCGGGGAAACTTCCTTCCGCCGCAGCCGCGGGGCGAGATCGACGATTGATTCCAAAGCAGCCATTTGATAGAAGCGCCCATTGTAGTTGAACGCCTGGCCTTACCCAGAGTGACCCTGTGCCCCGGTAGTGTGCAGTTTGATAAGGAAGCGAGCCAAACGCGCGATTACTGCGTCGCAAAGAACGCGACGCTTCGCGCGGCTCTCCCAGATCCTTCACTGCGCAAAGGACGCTTGTTCAGGATGACAATCCCGCAAGCAAAAAAGCAACCACATGCGAAGGCCTATAATCAAAAGCCTGTTTGCCTCCGGGAGGGTCCTTCATGCCGGAATTGACGCTTGCTCCAGTCGCAACCCACGGGTTCTTTGTCGATGGCCGCTGGATGGAAGACGGCGACCTGGTCGAAGTGCGGTCGCCATTCGATGGCAGCGTGGTGGGCCGCGTCACGCAGGCGCGGCGGGAACACGCCGAAGCTGCCATCGCGGCCGCGGTCAAGGCTTTCGGGACCACCCGCCGGCTTCCGGCTTTCGAGCGGCAGCGCGTGCTGCGGCGCATCGCCGCAGTCGATTGCCGAGCGCCGCGAAGAATTTGCGCGCACGATTGCGCAGGAAGCCGGCAAGCCCATCAAGTCGGCGCGCATGGAAGTCGACCGCGCCGTGTTCATTTTCACCGTGGCGGCGGAAGAGGCCACGCGCATCTACGGCGAATATCTTCCGCTCGACTGGCAGGAATTCACTGCCGGGCGCTGGGGCATCGTGAAGCGATTTCCGCTGGGTCCGATCGCGGGCATCACGCCCTTTCAATTTTCCCCTGCACCTTGTGGCCCACAAAGTAGCGCCCGCCATGGCCGCCGGTTGCTCCATCGTGTTGAAGCCGGCGCCGCAAACACCGCTTGCTTCGCTGCTGCTGGCGGAGTGCGTGCAGCAGGCCGGTTGGCCCGATGGCGGGCTGAACGTTTTGCCGCTTTCGAACGACGATGCCAGCCTGCTGATCACCGACGAGCGCATCAAGCTGATCAGCTTTACCGGGAGCGTGCCGGTAGGTTGGGACATCAAGCGCCGCGCCGGCAAGAAAAAAGTCGCGCTCGAACTGGGCGGCAATGGCGGCGTGATCGTGCACAGCGACGCCGATCTTCAACTATGCCGCCGACCGCTGCGTGGCCGGGGGCTTCGGCTATGCCGGCCAGACTTGTATTTCCGTGCAACGCATTCTGGTCGAGCAGTCGGTCTATGGCAAGTTCACCGACCTTCTTGTCGAGGGCGTAAAGAAACTGAAAACCGGCGATCCGATGGACGAGTCGACCGACGTCGGTCCGCTGATCCGCGAAAGCGATGCCGTGCGCGTCACCAACTGGATCGACGAAGCGGTCCGCTCGGGCGCGCGCCTGCTCTGCGGCGGCGGCCGCCAGGGCCGATCGTGGATCCGACGGTGCTGACCGGCACCAAGCCGGAGATGAAAGTCAACTGCCAGGAAATTTTCGGCCCGGTCGTGACCGTCGAGCCCTACAAGAATTTCGACGAAGCCCTGCGGCGCATCAACAATTCCAATTACGGCCTGCAGGCCGGCCTGTTCACGCGCGATGTCGAAGTTGCTTTTCCAGGCCTATGACGAGCTGGAAGTCGGCGCGCTGATCGCCGGAGATGTCCCTTCATTCCGCATCGACCAGATGCCCTACGGCGGAGTAAAAGATTCCGGCCTGGGCCGCGAAGGCTTGCGTTATGCGATCGAGGAAATGACCGAACCCAAGCTGCTGGTGATGAATCTGCGCTAGACAGCGTCGCTGGACGCCGCGACTGCCATCCGGTCGTGGCAGCTTCGAATTTGTCACACGCTTTCCGTAAATTCTTCCTGCCGCGGGAAAAGCACGCGACAACTGCGCACGAAGTATTTATAATCTCTGAGTTCTCCATAGCTGACGCGGAAAATCTGTGGGTATTTCTTTTCGTCGTACGGGTTACGCAACCAATCAGACGTGGTCTGATTCGTACATCTCTGAAGCTCGTTTCGTAATGCATGCCGCAGATTTTTCATCGCAGCACGAACACCTTGTCCCGGGCCACGATTTTTGGCGCGGTCTTCGTGGTTGCCGCGCTCGGTTGGGTGGCGATGGAGGTGCAGCGCTCGCCTTACGTCACCTACGCCGGAGTGCGCAAGCCGCAGCCCGTGCCTTTCAGCCATCAGCATCACGTCGCCGGACTTGGCATTGATTGCCGCTATTGCCACACTTCGGTTGAGACTTCGAGCTTCGCCGGCATTCCTCCCACCAAGACCTGCATGAACTGCCACTCGCAGATCTGGACCAACGCGCAGTTGCTCGAACCGGTGCGCGCCAGCTACAGCACGGGCGAGTCGCTGCAGTGGACGCGCGTGAACCAGCTTCCCGACTTCGTTTTTTTCAATCACAGCATTCATGTCAATAAAGGAGTCGGTTGCAACACCTGCCACGGTCCGGTCGACCAGATGCCGCTGATGTACCAGCAGGAATCGTTGCAGATGGAGTGGTGCCTGAGTTGCCATCGTGCGCCGGAGAAAAATCTGCGGCCGCGCGATCAGGTATTCAATATGCGGTACCAGCAGCCGACGAGCGCGAATCCCGTGGTGGTGGATGGGGAAAGTTACACCGATCAGGATGATTTGGGCTTGGCGCTGGTGAAGAAGTACAACGTGCGCAGCGTGAAGGACATTACGAGTTGCAATACGTGTCATCGGTAGGAACGATATGAACTTGTCATCCTGAGCGGAGAGTTGCTTCGCGAAGCGAAGCAACTCGGAGTCGAAGGATCCCTAGCGGCGCAGCAGAGTTTGTGGTTATAGGGATCCTTCGAACTCGGCGCTCAGGATGACACTTTCATGTTGTGATGTTGTGACCAGTCATGAAGATTGAAGAACAAGACGGCCGCGCCAAGCGCGAAGATGTTTGCCCCAGCAAGAAAGGCAAGCTCGATCTCGACTCCGTGCGCGAGCGAATTGACGAGGCCTGCGCACGATGCGCCGAAGAAACCGGCCCGGAATACTGGCGCAGCCTCGAAGAACTCGCCGGCAGCCCCGCTTTCCAGGAAGCGCTGCACCGCGAGTTTCCCAAAGGCGCGTCCGAGTGGGTCGATTCCGTTTCGCGCCGCGGATTTCTGAAAGTCATGGGCGCATCCATGGCGCTGGCCGGAATGACCGGATGCGTGCGCCTGCCGCTCGAACCGATCGTCCCCTACGTCCGCCAGCCGGAGGAAGTCATCCCCGGCCGCCCGCAGTTCTACGCCACGGCGATGACGCTCGGCGGATACGCCAGCCCGCTGCTGGTCGAGAGCCATCTCGGGCGTCCAACAAAGATCGAAGGCAACGACCAGCATCCCGCGTCGCTCGGCGGCACCGATATTTTCGCGCAGGCTTCGATTCTGGGCATGTACGATCCCGACCGCTCGCAGAGCGTGGTGTCGATGGGCGACCAGCGTTCCTGGCAGGCGTTTCTGACCGCGATTCACGGCCCGCTCAGCGCGCAGAAAGAGCTGCAGGGCGCGGGCATTCGCATTCTCACGCCGACGATTTCTTCGCCCACGCTGGCCGATCAACTGCGCGGCTTCCTGAAGATTTATCCGCAGGCCAAGTGGCATGTGTACGAGCCGGTCAATCGCGACAACGTGCTCGAAGGCGCGAAGCTGGCCTTCGGCCAGCCGGTCGAGACGCGCTACGATTTTGAAAAGGCCGACGTAATCGTCTCGCTCGACGCCGACTTCCTGTATGCGGGTTTTCCGGGGAATGTCCGCTACATCCGCGACTTCGCCAAGCGCCGCAATCCCGACGGCAAGATGAACCGGCTGTACGTGATCGAGAGCACGCCGACGACGACCGGGGCGAAGGCGGATCATCGGCTGCCGGTCGGCGCTTCGAGTTCGATCAGTTGTGCGCTCTTTGCTTCGGGCGTCGGAGTTTCGGACACGGATGCCGAAGACTCGGACGGGGACTCCGGAAGCTTCGGCTAGCACGCCGTCGGATCGATCTCGATGGCCACCAGGGTTCTGCCTCGTCATTGCGGGGGACCATCAACCGCCAGTCAGTCCACGCGCTCGCCCATCGATCAATCGCGAAGTTGGGCAACGTCGGCAAGACAGTTTTCTATTCCGATCCGGTTGACGCGAATCCGATCAACCAAACTGAGTCGATCAAAGATCTCGTCTCCGACGTTCGTGCCGGCAAAGTTGACCTGCTCGTCATTCTCGGCGGCAATCCGGCCTACGATGCGCCTGCCGATCTCGATTTTGCCAATGTCCTGAAGAGTGGCAAGGTTCCGCTGCGCGTGCACCTAGGCCTCTATCAGAACGAGACCGCCGAACTTTGCCAGTGGCACATCAATCAGGCGCATGAACTTGAAGCCTGGGGCGATGCTCGCGCCTACGACGGAACGGCCAGCATCATTCAGCCGCTGATTGCGCCGCTCTATGGCGGGAAAGAGCGCGCTGGAATTCGTCGCATTGCTCTCGGGACAAGCCGACGCAACCGGCTACGATCTGGTCCGCGCCTACTGGCAGAAGCAGCACACCGGCGCGGATTTCGAAGCATTCTGGCGCAAGTCGCTGCACGATGGATGGATCGAGGGAACCGCCTACGAACCGAAGTCGGTCGCGATAAGACCTGCAAGGTTCCCGGCGTCAAACTTCCGCGGATACGCAACCCAACGCCATCGAGCTCAACATCCGCCGCGATCCCACCATCTACGACGGACAATTCTCCAACAACGGCTGGCTGCAGGAATTGCCCAAGCCGATGACCAAGCTCACTTGGGACAATGCCGTGCTCATTGGTCCCAAGATGGCGGAGCGGCTGCAGATCAAAGCTGGAAGATGTGGTCGAACTCGAGTTGAATGGAAAGAAAGTCACCGGCCCGGTCTGGATTCAGGCCGGCCATCCCGACAACTCGGTCACCGTCACTCTCGGCTACGGACGCACTCGCGCCGGCCGCGTCGGGACCGCGCAGGGGTTCGATGCCTACGCGCTGCGCACGAGCGCCGCACCGTGGATCGCCACCGGCCTGCAGATCCGCAAGACCGGAGAAACTTACAAGCTCGCCTCCACGCAGGGCTACCAGAGCATGGACACGCCCGATGGCGGCCATCGTCCGCTGGTGCGCGAAACTACGCTTGAGGATTACCACAAAGAGCCGAACTTCGCGCAGGAAGAAGAGCCCGCGCCCGGGCTCACGCTCTACAAGCCTTATCCCTACAAAGAAGAAGACTACGCGTGGGGCATGGCGATCGATCTGAACTCCTGCGTGGGCTGCAACAACTGCATGCTCGCCTGCCAGTCGGAGAACAACATTGCCGTTGTCGGCAAGGAGCAGACCGCCATCGGCCGCCACATGCACTGGATTCGCGTCGACGCCTACTACCAGGGCGACCGCGACAATCCCAAAGCGTTTTTCCAGCCCGTGCCGTGCATGCAGTGTGAAAATGCGCCGTGCGAAGTGGTTTGCCCGGTGGGCGCGACCAACCATTCGAGCGAAGGCCTGAACGACATGGTCTACAACCGCTGCGTGGGGACGCGCTATTGCTCGAACAACTGTCCTTATAAGGTGCGGCGGTTTAACTTCCTGCTGTTTCAGGATTGGGAGACGCCGCAGTACAAGATGATGCGCAATCCCGATGTCAGCGTGCGCAGCCGCGGCGTGATGGAAAAGTGCACCTACTGCGTGCAGCGCATCACCGAGCACCGCATCGACGCCGAAACCGCCTCAGTGCGCGAAGGCAAGGAAATCAAAATCAACGACGGCGAGATTCAGACCGCGTGCCAGCAGTCCTGCCCGGCGGGCGCGATCATGTTTGGCAACATCAACGACCCCAACAGCCAAGTCTCGAAGCTGAAGGCGCAGCCGCGCAATTACAGTCTGCTGGGCGAACTGAACACGCGCCCGCGGACCACGTATCTGGCGGAAGTAAGCAACCCGAATCCGGAGTCTGAAGTCGCCATCCACCGTCTCGTGGGAGCCGATAGTTGAGTGAGGTTTGAAAGGGCGCGGCTTCAGTCGCGCCGCAAAGGCCGAATTAAGAGAACAGGGCTTTAGCCCCGAACGGAAATAATGGACGAGCCATATAAAACGACGATAGCCGCCGAACAGGCCCCGGTGATCGAGCCCGGCTACACCTTCGGCACGGTCACGGAAAAGATCAGCTCGATCGTGCTGACGCGTCCCGCGTCGAATGGTTGGTTCGTCGGTTTCGGCATCGCGTTCCTGCTGACGATGATGATGCTCTACGCCATCGGCTATCTGTTTCTGAAAGGCATTGGCATCTGGGGCGTGACCATCCCCATCGGCTGGGGCTTCGCCATCGTCAACTTTGTGTGGTGGATCGGCATTGGGCACGCGGGCACGCTCATCTCGGCCATTCTTCTTTTGTTGCGGCAGTCATGGCGCAACTCCATCAACCGCTTTGCCGAAGCCATGACGCTGTTCGCCGTGGCTTGCGCCGGAATTTTTCCCGCGATTCACGTGGGGCGGCCGTGGCTGGCGTACTGGCTTTTCCCCATTCCCAACACCATGGGGGTGTGGCCGCAATTCCGCAGCCCGCTCATGTGGGACGTGTTCGCGGTTTCCACTTACGCGACGATTTCAGCGCTGTTCTGGTTCATCGGCCTCATTCCCGACATGGCCACCCTGCGCGACCGCGCCACCCATCCCGCTGCACGGATTATCTACGGCATGCTCTCGATGGGCTGGCGCGGATCGGCGAAGCACTGGCACCGCTACGAAACCGCGTATCTGCTTTTGGCAGGACTGGCCACGCCGCTGGTGCTCTCGGTGCACACAGTGGTGAGTTTCGATTTCGCAGTCGGCATCGTTCCGGGCTGGCACACGACGATTTTCCCGCCCTACTTTGTTGCCGGCGCAATCTATTCCGGATTCGCCATGGTGCTGATGCTGGCGATCCCGATTCGCAAGATTTACGCCCTCGAAGATTTCATCACCGAACGCCATTTGCAGAACTCCGCCAAGGTCATGCTCGCCACGGGATTGATCGTTGCCTACGGTTACGGCATTGAAGCCTTCATGGGCTGGTACAGCGGCGATCGCTACGACGCGTTCACCTTGTGGAATCGCCTGCACGGACCGTATGCCATTCCATACTGGGCGCTGCTGATCTGCAATATTTTCATTCCGCAGGTGCTGTGGATTCGCAAACTGCGCACCAGTCCGGTGGCGCTGTTCTTCGTTTCCGGTGTGATCCTGGTCGGGATGTGGCTGGAACGGTTCATCATCGTTGTGGTCAGCCTGCACCGTGATTTCCTCACGTCGTCGTGGGGAATGTATTACCCCACGCGCTGGGATTGGATGACCTACATCGGCACCATCGGCATGTTCCTGGCCGCGATATTCCTGTTCGTGCGCCTTCTGCCGATGATCTCCATTTTTGAAATGCGCACTCTGCTGCCCGAAGCGGAGGTGAAGGAATGAAGCGCGAACGCAACTACGGCATCATGGTGGAGTTCGATTCGCCGCAGGCATTGGTCGACGCGGCCAAACGCACGCACGAAGCCGGCTACAACAAGATCGACGCCTACAGTCCGTTTCCCATCGAAGGCCTGGCCGAGGAGATTGGCTTTCATCACGATGAGGTGCCGCTCGTAGTTTTGATCGGTGGGATCATCGGCGGCTTGTCGGGCTATGCGATGCAGTACTGGATGTCGGCGGTCGACTACCCGCTGAACATCGGCGGCAAACCATATCATTCGTGGCCGGCGTTTATCGTGATCACATTCGAGATGACGATCCTGTTTGCCGGAATTGCAGCCGTTTTCGGCATGCTGGCGCTGAATGGCTTGCCCATGCCGTATCACCCGGTATTTAATGTGCCGCGTTTCTCGTCGGCATCGAAAGACCGCTTCTTCCTGATCGTGTTTTCTTCCGACAAGAAATACGATTCCTCTGGCACGCGCGATTTTTTACAGGGCTTGGGGCCGCGTTCGATTTCGGAGGTGCCCAGCTAAATGTGGCGTTTCCGTAAATATTCGTGTGGGGGCAGCCGCCCCTTCGACAAGCTCAGGGCAGGGTCTCGGCTGTTCGTCCGAGTGAAGCTCGGCAGTCTGCGTATCGCCGCAATGCTGCTAGTCATGTCGCTGCTTTCCGCCTGCCGCCTGGACATGCACGTGCAGCCCAAGCAGAATCCGCTTTCCCGCAGCGACTTTTTCGCCGACCAGCGCTCCGAGCGACCGCCCGTGGAGGGGACGGTGGCGCGCGGCGAACTGCGCGAGGACACTTACTTCTACACTGGCAAACTTGGGAACAATCCCGGCGACTACATGCCGTTTCCCGTGACCAGGGAAGTTCTCGATCGCGGGCGCGAGCGCTACAACATATATTGCTCGCCTTGCCACTCGCTCGTTGGCGACGGCGACGGATTCATTCCCGCGCGCGGGTTCGCGCGCAAGCCGCCGTCGTATCACATCGCGCGGCTGCAGAAAGCTCCGCTCGGATATTTCTACGACGTGATCACCAATGGCTTCGGCATCATGCCCGACTACGCTTCGCAGATTCCGCCGCGCGACCGCTGGAACATTGTGGCCTACGTGCGCGCGCTGCAGCTCAGCCAGAATGCAACCAAGTCCGACGTTCCCGCAGGACAGGCTTTTCCCTCGAAGCCGCCGAAGTTCGAAGGGCAGATCGGCTCGGGCGCAACTCTTCCGGTGATAGCGCCGGAATCGCAAGCGACAACCGAGGAACACAAATGAGCGCCGCCACGCCACATCTCGAGTTGACGCCGCCCGCGATTGTGAGAAAAATCTCGCAGCGCTCGCTGGTGATCGGCGTTGGGTTCGGGGTGATTTCTGTTGTGCTGGCGCTTAAGCAGCCCGATGAGTTTTATCGCGCTTACCTGCTGGGCTTCATGTGCTGGCTGGGCGTCGCGCTCGGTTCCATGGCGATTCTGATGATCCGCCATCTTACTGGTGGTGGCTGGGGCACAGTGATCCGCCGCATTCTGGGTGCGGCCATGCGTACGCTGCCGCTGCTCTTCGTGCTTTTCATTCCGATCTTCTTCGGCATTCGCCGGCTCTACATCTGGGCGCAGCCGCTCGGCAACATCGAGGACAAGCATCTCCGCGAGCACCTCGAACAGATCACGCAGACCTATCTCACCGTGAACGGCTTCGTTATCCGCGCCATATTTTATTTCGCAGTCTGGAACGTGCTCTCCTTCTTGCTCTCCCACTGGTCAAAGCAGACCGACAAGCCCGGCGCTCCCGACAACAGCGGGCGCTTCAAGGCGGTCGCGGGCCCGGGACTGATCCTGTACGGGTTCACCATCTCCTTCGCCGCCATCGACTGGATCATGTCGCTCGATCCGAGCTGGATCTCGACCATCTTTGGCCTAGTGATCCTCATTGGCGAGGTTCTCTCCGCGATGGCTTTCGCCGTGGTAGTGGAACGCATTCTGTTCGAGTACAAACCCATGTCGGAGATGCTCACGCCCGATTTCGTCCACGACCACGGCAAGTGGATGCTGGCCTTCACCATGGTCTGGGCTTACTTCAACTTTTCGCAGTGGCTCATCATCTGGGCGGGGAATCTGCCTGCGGAAATCACTTTTTATATGAGGCGGCTGAGCGGTGGGTGGGCGACGATTGGCCTGATCCTGATTTTTCTGGGATTCGTCGTTCCGTTTGCATTGCTGCTCTCGCGGCCCTTCAAGCGCAACATCCGCAAATTGGTATGGCTCGCGGTGTGGATGCTGGTGATCCGTTATCTCGATCTGTTCTGGATCATCGAGCCGAATTTTTCGAAGACTCTCACCGTGACCCTGGCCGATATCGTGGTGCCGATTGCCATCGGCGGAATCTGGCTCTGGCATTTTTTCCGCAACCTAGGTTCGCTGCCGCTGCTGCCGGCGTACGACGTGGATGCCCACGAGGTGCTGCAACCGGCGCATGGGCATGAGTAAGAACGCATGAGCGACGAGATCAAACACGAGAACGGCGGCTACGAGCACCAGGATCTGCAACCTTCCAGCGTCCTCTATTTTTTGCTCGTGCTGGCTGTTGTGACTGTGATTTGCCTTTTCGGGATCAAGGGGCTCTACCTCTACCTCGACGCCCGCGAGAAAGCCGAGCAACCGGCTGTAGATCGATTGCTCACGAATGTTCCCAGGGAGACGCGGCATATCGATCGGGGATATCCGCAGTCGGCTTTTCCCAGCCCCAGGCTGGAGGAGATTGAAGGGGTTGAGATCGACCAGGATCTCGCCAGGGAAGAGGACACGCTCTACAGCTACGGATGGGTCGATGAAAAAGCCGGTGCGGTGCACATCCCGATCGATCGAGCGATGGATTTACTGGTGCAGCGAGGGCTGCCGGTGCGTCCGCACGGCGCGGCAGACGAGGTGACTTCCGCGAATGCCACAAGCGGCAGAATCGATCATAAAAGGATGGATCAAAAGAAGTGAGATTCAGGCGGAACAATTCGATTCTCGCCGCGGTGCGCGCTGCGGTTGTGCTGACGCTCTTGGCCGCAGGCGCTTCGGCGCAGATGAATAACGGGGTGATGTCCCCTCCCGCGAACACGCGGCCGCCGCGCCTTGAAAACGTCGGTATCGAGCAGCATCTCGACGCACAGGTGCCCGCCGATCTGATCTTTCGCGACGATGCCGGCAGGCCGGTGAAGCTGGGAGATTATTTCGGCCGCAAGCCCCTCATTCTGAATCTGGTGTATTACAACTGCACCATGCTGTGCGGCGAGGCCCTGGCCGGATTAGCGAGCGCGATGCGCCTGGTGAAGTTCGATGTGGGCAACGAGTATGACGTGGTCACGGTGAGCTTCGATCCGAGCGAGACTCCCGAGATGGCGGCGGCGAAAAAGAAAGACTTCGTGGGCCGCTACGGGCGTCCCAGTGCCGCTGCGGGCTGGCATTTTCTCACTGGACCGCCGGATTCAATTAACGCACTGACGAAGGCCGTGGGATTTCAATATCAATACGACGAGAAAACCCACCAGTACGCGCATGCCACCGCCATCATGGTGCTCACGCCGCAGGGGCGCATCTCGCGCTATTTCTACGGCGTGGATTTCCCGCCCAAAGATTTGCGCATGGGACTGGTGGAAGCTTCGCAGGGCAAGATTGGGAACGCAGTCGACGCGGTGCTGCTCTACTGCTATCACTATGATCCGGAGACGGGAAAATATGGCGCCATGGTCGCGAATATTTTGCGGCTGGCGGCAGGCGCGACGATTCTGCTGCTCGGCGGGTTACTGTTCATCCTGTGGCGGCTGGATCGCGCGGCCACGCAGAAGGCGCTAGTGAGAAAGACAGCGACGAAGACAGGGTATGCTCAATAATTTTCCATTATGGCCGGAGCAGGCCTCCACGATGGCGCACCGCGTGGATGCGCTATATATTTTCCTGCTCATCGTCACCGGGATGATGACGCTGCTCATCTTCACCTGCCTGATTTTCTTTGCTGCCCGGTTCCGCGCGCGCCCCGGGGTCCGCGCCGAGCAGATCGAAGGCTCGATCCCGCTCGAAATTACCTGGAGCGCGATTCCGTTCGTCATCTTCATGGTCATCTTCGCCTGGGGCGCGGCCGTTTATTTCAAAGAGCGAACACCGCCGAGGGATGCGACCGAAGTTTATGTTGTGGCCAAGCAGTGGATGTGGAAGGTGGAGCACGCCGAAGGCCAGCGTGAGATCAACGAATTGCATGTTCCGGTGGGCCGCGATGTGAGACTCATCATGACTTCGCAGGATGTGATCCACAGTTTCTATATTCCCGCATTCCGCATTAAGCAGGACGTGTTGCCGGGCCGCTACACGGTAGAGTGGTTCCGCGCCACCAAGCCCGGAGTCTACCATTTATTCTGCGCCGAATATTGCGGCACCCAGCACTCCGGCATGGTGGGCGACATTGTTGTCATGGAGCCGGCCCAGTACGAAACCTGGATCAACGGCGGCTCGACGGGCCCGCTCTCGGCCACGGGTGAAAAAGTGTTCGGCGAACTTGGCTGTGCTACCTGCCATCGCAGCGACACACAGGGCCGCGGGCCGAACCTGCAGGGCGTTTTTGGCAAGCCGGTGCAACTTGAAGATGGCCGCACGGTCACGGCCGACGAAAATTATCTGCGCGAATGCATTCTCGATCCGGGCGCCAAGCGGGTCAAGGGCTTCCAGCCCATCATGCCGACGTTTCAGGGCTTAGTCAGCGAAGAGCAAGTGAATGCCCTGATCGCCTACATTAAATCGATTTCCGCGGCGAAGCCCGGCGAAGGCGCGAAAGCCAGCGCCAGCTCCGCCGTGCCCAAAGCCGATCAGAACAGAAGCCAGGTGCAATGAGTATGCCGACCCCTCAAGCTCCGATTCCTCCACCCGCCGAACGGGAGAATTACCTGAATACGAAGTACGGAGTGTGGTCGTGGTTGCTCACCACCGACCACAAACGCATCGCTCTGCTCTATCTTCTGTCGATCACGTTTTTCTTTTTCATCGGCGGCTTTTTCGCGCTGCTCATCCGCCTAGAACTGCTCACGCCCGCCGGAGACCTCGTCCAGGCCGATACTTATAACAAGCTGTTCACCATGCACGGCATGGTGATGGTGTTCTTTTTCCTGATTCCGTCGATCCCCGCCGTGCTGGGAAATTTTCTTGTGCCCATGATGATCGGGGCGAAGGATCTGGCTTTCCCGCGCATCAACCTGCTGAGCTGGTATCTCTACATCATCGGCGGCGTGCTGATGCTGCACTGCATGTTGACCGGCGGCGTCGATACTGGATGGACTTTCTACGCCCCCTTCAGCACCAACTTCACCAACACAAAAATCGTCGAGGCTGGAATCGCGATCTTCATTGCGGGATTTTCTTCCATCCTCACGGGCCTGAACTTCGTCGTCACCATTCACCGCATGCGCGCGCCCGGGATGACCTGGTCACGCCTGCCGCTGTTCATCTGGGCGCACTATGCCACCAGCATCATTCAGCTTCTGGGCACTCCGGTCATCGCCGTTACGATTGTTCTTGTGGCGTGCGAGCGTGCCCTGCACCTCGGCATCTTCGACCCCAAGCTCGGCGGCGATCCGCTCCTGTTCCAGCATTTGTTCTGGTTCTATTCCCATCCCGCCGTCTACATCATGATTCTGCCGGCGATGGGGGTCGTCACCGAGATCATCGCCTGCTTTTCGCGGAAGCGAATCTTTGGTTACAGTTTTATCGCTTTTTCGTCGATTGCAATCGCCGTGTTCGGCTTCCTCGTATGGGCCCACCACATGTTTGTGGCGGGAATGTCGGTCTATGCCGCGCTGGTATTTTCCCTGCTAAGCTACGCGGTCGCGGTGCCTTCGGCCATCAAAGTTTTTAACTGGACGGCCACGCTCTACAAAGGCTCCATCCGCTACGACGCGCCCATGCTCTACGCCTTTGGTTTTCTTGGACTGTTCACCATCGGCGGTCTCACCGGGTTGTTCCTCGCGGCGCTCGGCATCAACGTTCACGTCACCGACACCTACTTCATCGTCGCCCACTTCCACTACATCATGGTCGGAGGCGCGGTGATGGGCTATCTCGGAGGGATGCATTTCTGGTGGCCGAAAATTTCTGGCCGGCTCTATCCCGAGGGCTGGGCGCGCCTGGCTGCGTTGATCGTATTCATCGGGTTCAATCTCACATTCTTTCCGCAGTTCATCCTCGGCTACATGGGCATGCCGCGGCGTTATTACGATTACAGCCACATGCCGGAATTCCAGGTGCTGAACGTGTTATCGACCGCGGGCGCCACGGTGCTCGGCGTGGGATATTTGCTGCCCATGCTTTATTTCCTCTGGTCGATGCGATACGGGAAGCCAGCGCCGGACAATCCCTGGAACGCCGCCGGACTGGAATGGAAGACGCCATCTCCGCCGCCGACCTTCAACTTTGACGAAGACCCCGTCGTAACCTGGGAAGCCTACAACTACGAGGAGTTGGACTCGCCCGACAAAGACGCGCCCCACGCGCAGGAGGTCCCCGTTGTCCGATAGCACGCTGATCGGCCTTCATCACGAAGAAGAGCATCATCCCGAACTGCTGCACCACTTTGCCGACGAGCAGCAGCAGCGAGACGCCGCCGGCCTGGGGATGTGGGTCTTTCTTGCGACGGAAGTCATGTTCTTCGGCGGCCTATTTTGTGCCTATCTGATTTACCGGCGCTTGTATTTCGGAGACTTCGCCGCAGCAAGCAAGTCGATCAATATGGCCCTCGGCGCAACCAACACGGCGGTACTGATCTGCAGCAGCCTCACCGTAGTGCTCGCGGTCTGGGCGGCGCAGACGGCGCGGCGAACTTTGCTGCTGGTGAGCCTCGCCATCACCATGCTGCTGGGCATTACTTTCCTCGGCATCAAAGGAATCGAATACAAGGACAAGTTTGTCGAGCATCACGTGCCCGGCGCATCGTTCAGCTTCGAACACGAGGAAATTCCGGGGCATCCCGGTCAGTACGCGAATCCGCGCCATGCGCAGTTATTTTTCTCGCTCTACTTCGTCATGACCGGACTGCACGCGCTGCACATGATTATCGGTCTGGGCATTTTTCTCTGGCTTTTTCTCGCAGCCTGGAAGGGGCGCTTCACGCCTGAATACAACACTCCGGTCGAGATCGGAGGACTGTACTGGCATTTCGTCGACATTGTATGGATTTACTTGTTTCCCCTGCTTTACCTGATCGACCGGCACGCCTGAGAGGCTTGTTATGTCTGACCATTCCAAATCGTCGCCGCTTCCAACCTACTTCGCGGTCTTTATCGCGTTGCTGGCCGGCACTGGCCTGACTGTGTTCGCTGCGACTCTTGACCTGGGCCCCTTCAATGCGCCGGTCGCGCTGGCCATCGCGACGATCAAGGCGACTCTCGTCGCCCTGTTCTTCATGCATGTCTGGCATGCGGGCGAAAAGCTCATCAAGATGGTCGTAATCGGGGTTTTGTTTTTCCTTCTTCTGTTGTTGGGTCTTACCATGACCGACTATGCGACCCGGCTGTGGAGCTGAGACCGGCTTCTTCAGTCGATTCTATTTTCCCCGGCAATCTGCGGTATACTCGCGCCAACCCTCTCCACATTTACTGTGAGGTGACCTATGGCGTTTTGTAATGCTTGCGGCGCGGACATCGTTGCCGGAACCCGGTTCTGCAACAAGTGTGGCGCGGCAATCTTGGCTTCGACATTGCCCCCGGTGGCTCCGTCGCCGACTGCGGGTGCGGCCCCTCCGATTCCTTCCGCCCCGGTTTCCTCTGCACCACCGATGGCTTCCAGCGCTCGGGCGGCTTCCGGCGGCAACGCTCTCAAGATTGCCCTGATTGTGATTGCTGTGATCGTGCTGGTGGGAATTCTGGGCGCTGCCGTACTCGGGACTTTCGTTTTGAAGGCCGCTCGTCATGCGCACATCCGCCAGGATGGCGACAATGTGAAAGTGGAAACTCCATTCGGCACTGTCGAGACTACAAAAGATCCGCAAGAAGCGGCCCGTAATCTGGGGGTGGATCTCTATCCTGGAGCGCAGGTTTTGAAGGGCGGTTCCAGCTCCGTGACTTTCGGGAATGTTCACACCGCAACCCTGAACGCCGAAACCTCAGACTCGGTGGATAAAGTTTGCAGCTTTTACAAGCCCAAGTACCCCAATGCGATGGTGATGAGCTCGAGCGAGAATCAGTGCACGATTGTTGCGAACGATCAGAAAGAGACAACCACGATCAGTGCGAAAACCGAGGGCGACAAGACGAAACTTGTGATCTCGCATGTCACCAGGCCGGGTTCTTCCTCGAACTAGGATCACGACCACTTTGAGGCAACGTACCTTTTCGTCCGGAGCCATGTCCGCAACCAATCTCAACGCTCCGCAAGAAGCAGGATGCTCAGGTTTTCATGTCAGACCCGCTCGCTGAGCTCGCCCAGGCTGCAAAATCAAGTTCAGACCACGTGGATGCCGCAGCCTTGTCCGCGGCTTTGCGCGGTAATGTTCAAGGTGAAGTTCGTTTCGATCGCAGTTCGCGGGCGCTTTATGCCACCGACGGCTCCAACTACCGCCAGGTCCCGATTGGCGTTGTGGTTCCTCGCGATGCCGGCGATGTTCTGGCTGCGGTTGCCATCTGCCGCCAGTTTGGGGCGCCGCTGCTCTGCCGCGGCGCCGGGACTTCGCTCGCGGGGCAGTGCTGCAACGTTGCTGTCGTCCTCGATTTTTCCAAGTACATGGCGGAGATTCTGGAGATTGATCCAGCGCGCCGTATCGCGCGGGTGCAACCGGGAGTGGTGCTCGATCACCTTCGCGCCGCCGCCGAAAAGCATCACCTCACCTTCGGTCCCGATCCCGCCACGCACGATCGCTGCACTTTAGGCGGCATGATCGGCAACAACTCCTGCGGCGTTCACTCGGTGATGGCGGGCAAGACTGACGACAACATCGAAAGGCTGGAAATCCTTACCTACGACGGCGTGCGCATGAGCGTGGGGCCAACGTTGAGCGCGGAACTGCAAAGCATCATCGCAGCCGGCGGTCGCCGCGGAGAAATCTACGGAAAGCTGCAAGCCATCGCCGGCAGGTATGGCGATCTTGTGCGCCAGCGTTTTCCCAACATCCCCCGCCGTGTTTCCGGCTACAACCTCAACTACCTCTTGCCCGAAAACGGTTTCCATGTGGCCCGCGCGCTGGTCGGCTCCGAAGGAACGTGCGTAACCATTCTGGAGGCGACCTGCCGCCTGGTGGAAAGTCCACCCGAACGTGTCCTTCTCGTCGTTGCCTGTGCTGACATTTATCAGTGCGCCGACCGGGTGCCCGAGATCATGACGTACAAGCCGATCGGGCTCGAGGGTTTCGACGAGATTCTCGTTGGCTACACGCGCAGGAGGGGCATCAACTCCGAAGGCCTGGCGTTGCTGCCCGAAGGCGGGGGATGGCTGATGGTCGAGTTTGGCGCGGAAACTGCGCGGGAAGCCGAATCCCAGGCTCACAGCCTGATGCAGGCGCTGGCGTGCGATGCAAATCCTCCGGCCATGCGCCTGTTCACCGACCAGCAGCAGATCAAGCGAGTGTGCGAGGTGCGCGAATCGGGGCTGGGAGCAACTTCGCATGTGCCGGGCGAACCGCTCAACTGGGAAGGATGGGAGGATGCGGCGGTCGCTCCCGAGAAGCTTGGGGGATATCTGCGCGATCTGCGCAAGTTGTTTGCCGAGTTTAATTACAAAGGCGCGCTTTATGGCCACTTCGGTCACGGCTGCGTGCATAACCGCATCAACTTCGATCTGCAATCGAAAGCTGGCATCGCGAAATTCCGCACGTTTATGGAAGCTGCTGCCGATCTTGTGGTCGGCTATGGCGGTTCGCTTTCGGGCGAGCATGGCGACGGTCAATCGCGCGGCGAATTGCTTCCGAAAATGTTCGGCGCGGAGCTGGTGCAGGCCTTCCGCGAGTTCAAGGCGGCATGGGATCCGGCATGGAAGATGAATCCCGGCAAGGTCGTTGAGCCGTACAAGCTCGACGAAAACCTTCGCCTGGGCGCTGACTACGCTCCCTGGGAGCCGGAAACTCATTTCAAATTCGTGGAAGACCACGGCAGCCTCGCTTCGGCCACGCTGCGCTGCGTGGGCGTGGGCAAGTGCCGGCGCGAAGAAGGCGGGCTAATGTGCCCCAGCTACCGCGCCACGCGCGAAGAAGAGCACTCGACCCGCGGCCGCGCGCATCTGCTCTGGGAGATGACGCAGGGCGCGGGCCGGGAAGATGGGATCATTCGCGACGGCTGGCGCAGCGAAGAAGTGAAGGAATCACTCGACCTCTGCCTGGCGTGCAAGGGATGCAAGAGTGATTGCCCGGTCGGCGTCGATGTTGCCACCTACAAATCCGAATTTCTTTCGCACTACTACGAAGGCCGCGTCCGTCCGCGCAATGCCTATGCGTTTGGCAATATCGACCTGTGGGCGCGCGTGGCCTCGCATGCCCCGGGCCTGGTCAACCTGACCACGCAACTTCCGTTCCTGCGGGACATTTCAAAGTTGATTGCCGGAATAACGCAGCAGCGCTCGATTCCGGCCATCGCTCCAGAAAGCTTCAAGACCTGGTTCTACCGCCGTTCCAGAGGAGAATTCGACGAGAGCACGCACGGGAGGGTTACGACGCGGCGACCACCGGTAATGCTCTGGCCCGATACTTTCAACAACTATTTCCAACCCAACACCGCGAAAGGCGCGGTCGAAGTGCTCGAAGCTGCCGGCTTCCGTGTCATCGTCCCAAGAGCTCATCTCTGCTGCGGACGGCCACTCTACGACCACGGCATGCTCGACCGCGCCCAGTCGCTGCTGCTGCAGATTCTCGATGAACTCTCGCCTGAAATTGAAGCGGGAGTGCCCATCGTCGGTCTTGAACCCAGCTGTGTGGCTGTGTTTCGCGACGAACTCGTCAACCTTTTTCCAAACGACGAACGCGCACAAGCCCTCTCGCGGCAGACTTTCCTGCTCAGCGAATTTCTCGAAACCTACGCGCAGGATTTCCCGCTGCCCCGCTTCCACCGAAAAGCGATCGTCCACGGCCACTGCCATCACAAGTCCATCATGAAGATGACCGCCGAAGAATCCGTTCTGCGCCGCCTTGGAGTTGACTTCACCAGCCCGGCGCCCGGATGCTGCGGCATGGCCGGGTCCTTCGGCTTCGAGACCGATAAATACGATATCTCGATCGCCATCGGCGAGCTCGAACTCATGCCTGCTGTCCGTAAGGCCCCCGCCGACTGGCTGATTATCGCCGACGGCTTCAGTTGCCGCGAACAAATCGCCCAGGGCTCGCAACGCCACGCCTTGCACCTGGCCGAAGTTCTGCAGATGGCCCTCAGCGGCGAGGATGCCCCAGAATCCGCTCCCTATGCCGAGTCCGAATTTGCCCTCCGGCGCCAAGCCGAAGTTACGCAGTCCATGCAGCGCGCCGGCCTAGGCTTGGCCACTCTGGCGGCAGGGGCGGCCTTGATTTGGGGATTGTCTAGAAAACATTGATTTCGCTGTATTTATGGGCGATTTGAGCGGATACGAACTTTCGCCCCTCGCCAGCCCGCCTGACTTCTGGGACAATTAGGTAGGCTCTGTCATCGGCCGGACCGACTCAATATGGATCATGAAACCATCACGGTCGGCAAGGTTCCCACCGAAGCGCTGCCCGCCCTGGTCGCCGCCAAGCCGCAAGACGCCCCGCTCTGCGGGTCGGTTCTGGTGCTGATCCAGTTTGACGTTTGCGAAGAGATTCGCCTTGACCAACTCCGCGAAATCCTCGGGGCGCGTACGGTCGATGCCAGTTTCAAACACCTGGCTCCCGGTTACGTCCGCTACCAGCGCCCGCCAGTCGAGGAAGCGCTGGAGCCGCTGGTGCTCGAAAGCGGCGAGCGGCTGCAAGGCGACATCAAGTATTTCGATTACGGCGTGGTCAGCGTGATCTTCGAACTCCCCTTTTCCGGCGACTGGGACAAACTGGTCCAGCTCTCCAGCCGCTGGGTGTGGGACACGAACTTTGAAAGCCTGGCCGCCCGCATCGTTAAGAAAAAATTGGAACGCGCCGCGCCCGCGCTAGTCAAGCCATACACCGCCGAGTGGTTGAAGGAGGATTACTTCATCTTCCACCTGCGCGAGATTGCCGGGTCACCCTCAGGCGCCGACTTGCTCGCTGCTGAGGGCTCCTGCATCTCACAGGTTGTGCGCGGAGAAAACCAGCCACTCTCCGATGGCGAGCGGCAGGAGATTCTGCAATCGCGAATTTCTTATTATCCCAATGACCTGGCGGTCATCGGATGGAACGCCGCGTTCATCTATGACAGCCCGGCCGGCGCTGAAACCGCCATCCAGCTCCTGCAGTATGCCAACTCGCAGCTGCTGGAGTTCCGCCACTACGATGAACTGCTCACCACCCAGCTCGAAGGCGTTTATGATTTTCTCGACCGCGGAGGCCGCGGCCTCTGGTCGCGCTGGCGCACCGCCCGCGCAGCCTCGAAGCTCCACACCGTGCTCCTCGATGTGAACGAACTGACGGAGCGCGCCGACAACGCTATCAAGTTCCTCAGCGACATGTTCTCCGCCCGCCTTTACAAGCTGGCGGCGTTAAAGGTCGGCGTGCCCGATTACAAAGACCTGGTCCAGCAGAAACTGCAAACTGCCGAAGAGCTTTACCGCTTCATGATCGATGAATTCAACCAGAGCCGCGCGTTCGTGCTGGAATTGATGGTGGTGATTATCCTGATCATCGAGCTGATTTACTTCTTCCGCGGGAAACCCATCTAAGATCTAAAATTTAAGTCGCGAAGCGACGGCATTCATTAGCCTCGGACGTAAGTCCGGGGTGGAGACAGAGTACGGGGAAGTCCCGGAGGGACGGCACATGCGCGGTCTGGAATCCAAGCGCGTCGTAATTACCGGAGGTGCCAGCGGCATCGGCGCGGCCACGGCGGGTCGCTTTCTGGAGGAAGGCTCTCGCGTCTGCATCCTCGATCGCAAAGCCGAGGCTTGCGAGAAAATTCGGCAGCACCTACCCGAGCTCTCCGGGGCTATTGTCGCCGACGTTACCGATCGGACCCAGGTCGAAGCCGCCTTCGCCAAAGCGGTCCGCACCATGGGCGCAGTCGATGTCCTCATCAACAATGCCGGCATCAGCATCCGCCATAATTTTCTCAACATCACTCCCGAAGAATGGGACAAAGTAATTGCCGTCAACCTCACCGGCGTCTTCTACGTAGCCCAAACCGCCGCCCGCCACATGATGGAGCGCCTTTCCGTCGAACCCGGCACCGGAGTAATTCTGCAAACCGCCTCCACCAACGGCATCATGGGATATCCCTACTACGCCGACTACAACGCCACCAAAGCCGGAGTCATCGAGCTGACGCGCTCGATGGCGCTCGAACTGGCACCCAAAATCCGCGTGTGTGCCGTTGCTCCGGGATACGTGCTTACGCCAATGCAGCGTGCCGAGTATACGGATGCGATGCTGGATGAAGTCAACAGAAAGATTCCTCTTCGCCGCCATGCCAAACCGGAAGAGATCGCGGCAATGTTTGCATTCCTTGCCTCCGACGACGCCGCCTACGCCACGGGCCACGTGTATACCGTGGACGGTGGCGAAACCGCCGGAGGGTTGGCGAGCCGCTAGTTTGCGTGCCCCCGGGCGAATCGAGCTGCCAGCCTCCCCAGCCGAACCATCCGATACAAAGGGAAAAGAGCTCGCGGCAAACTAATCGCTTCCCACTCTCCTGGCCCTGGAGTGAAAGTCAGCCGCGAGAGAAACCGTATGCGGTCTGCCCGCCGTTCGCGCAGGCGCATCATCAGCCGGAAGTACGAAACATTTTCGGTTTCGCGGGAAACCCCTGCCGCCATGTTTGCCGCGATCTCGTCCGCAAAGGACTGCGCCTGTCGATCCGCCTGAACGCCTCTGGCGATCGCTTCCGGAATTGCCGCCCCCAGAAGGCTGTTGCTGAGCAGCAACGTCACATGCAGAATCCGCTCAATGCCAAGCTTGCGGGCGCTCGAATGCACGCACTCCCAATTCAGATTGTCCCGCTTCAAAATCTGAGCGATGTCGCACAGCCAGATCAGCCGTTCCCACACGTGCTTCGACGCGTGTACCGAAAGCACGAGCAAAAGATCTTCGGGAGAAGGTGTCCTCATGCGCCGCCCGGCAAGACGAACATCCACGGCGCGCGCAAACAGTCCGTCCATGTCGAAATCGACTGCGTAGTAGTGTGGCTGCAGCGCCCACTGCATTTCCAGCAGATTCTTCCCCGCCGGACTGTCGAACGTATATTCATATCCCGAAGCGACGTAATGTTTCTCGGCCGCATCCGCAATGATCACGCGCACCGTATATCCCAGATCGCCAACGGCAGTTTTGATGCGGGCCAAATCGCGCTTTCGGATAAAAAAATCCATGTCGCCGGCCTGCCGCAGCGCCATGTCGCCGTAGCAAGCCTCCGACAGAACTATGCCCTTGTAGGGAATCACTTCGATGCCGAGCGCATCCAGGCAGTCCAGAATTCGGATTAACTCACGCGCGAGAAAAAGCGACTTGTGAACGTTTCTCTCCGCGAACTGGCGAAGCGAGCACAGTGCATCCGCGCGAACAATTTCCTCCACGCCGGCCAGTTGCAAGAGATTGCGGTGGAGGAGCGCCGATGTTCCGTGGTGATCCGCCAGGCGAAGTGCAGCTTCCCAGTCAACGGGCCACTGCAGCAAGCGCCGGAGGTTGTGAGCACTCTCATGTGTTATATCCACGGAAGCGGCAGCGCGCACCAGTGCCCATTCGAGCGGTCCGGGAGGAGTCGCGGCCGAACGGTCCAAGGTTGGACCATCCAGAGTTGGACCCTCCAAAGATGTGGCAGAACCTGGTTTCACTGGTTTGGGCTGATGATCTCGAGCCATCTTAACAGCAGGAAGCTGGAGACTCTCGACCGGAACGAAACGCCCTACCGCGCACTCGTGGCTGCGGTTACTTCCGTCACCATCGTTGCTCCACTCTCGTCGAACGGTACCGGACTCGATTCGACTTAGTGTGAATGGAGATACCCCGATCCTGATCCTGTGACGGCTCCGATTTTCTGGCATCCGCACGTTCTTTCGTAACCTCGTGCAGCGCGCCGCGAGCTGCCATACTTTACGAACCATGTCGGAGATATCAGAATCGGCTGCGATGCTTCCGCCCTCACGACAGTTGGCGGGCCCGAGCCTAACCGCACAAAACTTGCCCGTGCAAGCGCAGGCCGGCGGCCAAGACCGGCCGTTTCGAGTGAAGCTGCGCGGCTCCGTTCTGATGATCGTTCGCCTGCCCAACCGGCATGAGGTGCGAGGCAAACTGCATCAGCTTTCGACTACTGGCGGCCTGATGAACCTGGAAAGCCCGCTCGACGAAAAGCTGGAAGTCGAGGTGATCTTCCATCTCGGGCAAACGACCATCCGCGAAAAAGCGCAGATGATGTTTCCGATGTGGGCCACGCAAGGCTGGCTGCAGCCTTTCCGCTTTGTAAATTTGTCCGAGGCCAGCAAGAGCCATCTGGAAAAGTGCTTGCTCATGTTTGTCCGGCGCCCGCCAGAACCGAATTCCTAAATCCTGCGGAAAAACTCCACCATTGGTTTCAATGGCGCAGCACGGAAGTCGGCGTCACTCCGCGGTGTTATAAACTTCTCGCAGGTGCCGTCTCGCAATCTCATTTTCTGGGAAGTGGATACTCAGGCGGACTTCATGCTGCCCGGCGGCAAGCTCTACGTCCAGGGCGCAGAACGCTTGCTGCCGAACATTCGCCGGCTTACCGGCGCGGCCCGCCAGGGGCGAGTGTTTCTGGTTTCGCATGGCTGCTACCACAGCCCGGACGATCCGGAGTTCAAGACGTTTCCACCGCACTGCATCCAGGGCTCTGCCGGTTCGGACTTTGTTGCCGAAGCGCTGGCTGAAAAAGTTGTTGCCGTTCCCAATGATCCTGCGGCGACACTGCCGCGTGATCTTTTCCACTACCAGCAGATTCTTCTAGAGAAGCAAACCCTCGATATTTTTGAAAGCCGTCACGCTGCTGAACTGCTGGATCGCCTTGGACCCGACGCTGAGTTTGCCGTCTTCGGCGTGGTTACGGAATACTGCGTGCGCCTCGCCGCCAAGGGATTGCTGGAACGCGGGTGGCGCGTTTTCGTCATCGAAGATGCGATCGAATCTCTAAAGCCCGAAGATGGACAACGCACCGTGGCTGAACTGAAAGCTCTGGGGGCGAAATTCATCACGACGGATCAGGCGTTAGGGATGCTCGGCAGTCCGGCACTCACTCGTGAACAGCTTGCCCCTTGAGACCTTGGCCTCTATCCTCAGCGGATGAATTGTGCATAATTCGAGCAGGCGCATCGATTTCGGGAGGAGCAATGCCCCGTATTCTAAGATTCTTATTTCCATCCCTGGTTCTTTTCTTATCTTTTCTTTTTTTATCTCTTCGGCCGGCGCAAGCACAATGCAAGCTGCCGGCTGTGCCCAAGCCGGCCACCATTGATTCCACGTTCGAAAGTTTTTTCATGCAGAATGGCCCGGGATGGACGGGCGCCGATGGCAGCTATTCTCTTCTGCTGCCGGATGGAACGAATTTCTGGTATTGGTCGGATTCCTTCATCGGCACGGTGAATCCAACCACGCGCCTGCGCAGCAGCGATCTGTTTCAGGCGCACAACTCACTTACCATTCGGAATCAGGCCGCCGGCACATTGACCACGGTTGGCTACCCGCCGAAGGCCAGTTCGTATTTTGTTCCGCCGACTAAGGGGGATTGGTACTGGGTGGGAAGCGGCCTTGTCACCGAGCCCTCGCCCGGTGTCTATCAAATCGTGATCATGCTCACGGAATGGACTCCCTCGCTGAAGTTTGTGGGCAATGCGGCGGCGACGTTGTCCTGGCCGAGCTACGCCATCGTTTCGATCGTCCCGGTTGCCTTGCCCAACACCACGATCCAGTGGGGTTCGCAGATCATGCAGGCGGGTTCCACTTATTACATTTACGGCGAGAAAAATCCCAGCAGCGACGACAAGACCCCCTACCTGGCGCAAACCAATTCCATCGCCAACCTGACCAATCCTGCGGCCTGGCTCTATTGGAATGCCGCGAAAAACATGTGGCTAGCCGGACAAAGCAATGCTACCGCGCTCAGCGGTGTGAAGGCGGTTACTCCGGAATATTCGGTCAGTCCGATGACGTACGACGGCGGTACGTTTTACTTGATGACGGGCATGAACCCGCTCAAGCCCGCCTTTCCACTGTGGGACGAGGTTGTGACCTGGTATTCCTGCTCTCCGCAAGGCCCCTGGACGAAAGAAACGATCGTCTACACCACGCCGGAGGCGGGTGCGGATGGATGCAAAGAGGGAACGCTCGTTACCTACAACCCCAAAGCCCACCCTGAGCTGACGGACGCGGACGGAATTCTTGTTACCTACAACGTGAACGCCAACGATTCCGGCGATCTGGTCTGCGCCAACGACTACATGCCGCGCTTCCTGCGGCTCACCATACCCGGAGTCACGTCGACTGTACCGGAGCTGCCGGATCCTGCCCGGGAGATTGCACCGTAGCTGTTGCTCAACTTTTTCGGGAAATTCCGGGCGACACCTATCCTTTTCATCCTCTTTATTATCATTTTCAATCTTCAATCTTTATCATCCCGAAAGTCCCTCAATCATTTGAATATCCTCGGGCGAAAGTTCTAAGCGCGAGCTCGCCAGATCCTGTTGCATGTGCTCAGACGAAGAAGTGCCGGTCAACGGCAGCGTGCCGGCCCTTTGCGCGAAGGCGAACACAACCTGTGCCGCAGTGGCGTTGGCGCGCGCAGCGATGTCGCCGACCACGGGATGCCGCAGGACTTCCCGGTTCGCGGTGAGCAGCGAGAAACCCTGATAGATGATCTTCCGCTCGTTGCAAAACCTTCGCACCTCGCGGTCCCAGCCCAGCCGGGCATGGCAGCGGTTTTGCACGAACGCCGGAGCTTCCGAGTGCACCTCCGCCATCCGCTGCAAAAGCCGGAGGGAAACATTGCTGACACCGAGCAGTTTCGCTCGGCCAGCGTTAAGCTCGTTGCGCATCGCTTCCCAAGCTTCGGCGTCGGCATTCGTCCAGTCGTCGTCTGAGGCGGGGCCATGCAGCACGTAGCTGTCGACATAGTCAGTCCCGAGATGTTCCAGCGAACTGGCCATCGACTGTGCGACTTGCTCCGAAAGGCTGGCGGAGGGATCGTAGGGCAGGCGGTGGTCCTGACCTGGGGCGTAAGTAAATTTTGTCTGCAGGAAAATTTCATCGCGGGTCGTAACGCCCGCGCGGTACGCAGCGGCCAGTCCCTCTCCCACGCCGGCCTCTAAATAATGGCGCCGCTGGTTGGCGGTGTCGATGCCGCGAAAGCCCACGCGCAGCGCGGCTTCGACCAGGGTCGCGGTCCGTTCTTCCTTCCAGGCGGTGCCGTAGAGAAAATCGGGGACGAACCAGTCTTTCACGGGCATGGCGCTATTCTGCCACGAGGGCGAGAGTCGATGTGTGGACCGAAGGAGCTGGAGGCTGCAAGGAAGCGAAACGGGGAACTACTGTGGCCCGTTGCTGAATGAAGTTGCGGGATAATGTGCCATCGACAAGTGTTTTGAGGAGAACTGTAAAGTGTTGTAAATCTGCGCGTCGACTAGAACCCGCGCAGTATGCAAGTTTCTGCGCATATACGGGGGCCTCACAGGAAAAAAGTCTTTTGACCACGTTCCGGACAGATGAAATCGGTGTACACTCAAACCCGTTCTGTGTTGAAAATCGACCTCCACCGAAAGCCATCGGCGGCGACCTGGGGTGGGCGAACTCAAACCTGATGTAAGACACCAAACCGAAAACCCTTAAGGAGAAACAATGATTCGAAGATTAGCAACATCTCTGCTGACGTTAGCAGCGCTCGTATTGATCGTCAGCACTGCCTCGCAGGCCGGGACAGTGATGACACGTCACACCCGCGCAGTGCAAGGGCGGGTGCCAATGGTCGGTCATCTTCCCGAAAATCAGTCCATGCGCCTCGTGCTGACTCTCCCCATGCGCGACCAGGCTGGCCTCGACTCCTTCCTTAAAGATGTCTACGATAAGAACAGCCCGAACTTCCGTCAGTTCCTCTCCGTCGAGCAATTTACCGAAAAGTTTGGTCCCACAAAAGAGGACTACCAGACCCTGATTCAGTTCGCCAAGAACAACGGCTTCACGGTCGTCAAGCAGTCCCGCAATCGCCTGAACCTCGACGTGGTTGGCCCCGTCTCGGCGATCGAAAAGACTTTCCACGTCAACATGAACGTCTACCAGCATGACGAAGAAGCTCGTACCTTCTTCTCGCCCGACCGCGAGCCCACGACCGAGATGCCGCTGAACCTGTGGCACGTCAACGGCCTCGACAACTACGCGACGCCGCACGCGATGTACACCCATCGCTCCGCGGAAGAAGCGGCCGTTCACTCGAACGCCACCACCGGCTCCGGACCGAGCAAGTCATTCCTGGGCAGCGACATGCGCGCCGCCTATTACTCCGCGGAAGGCGGCACCCTCACCGGTAGCGGCCAGTCGGTTGGATTGTTTGAGTTCCTTGGCACTGACCTGGTCGATTTGACCACCTACTACACGAACGCGGGCCAAACCAACAACGTACCCGTAACGCTCACGTCCGTTGACACGCAGAACACGCTCTGCAAAGAATCGAGCTGCGATGATACGGAGCAGACGCTCGATATGACCCAGGCTCTCGGCATGGCGCCGGGAATGTCGGGTCTGACGATGTGGATTGGAACCGGCGGATTGTCGGGGCAGACCCTCGATGATCCCGGCATCCTGAACGGCATGGTTACGGCCAATCCGTTGAACGCGCAGATCAGCTGCTCGTGGGGTTGGAGGCCAGCTGATGAGACCACGGACGATCCTTACTTCCAGGAAATGGCGGCACAGGGTCAGAACTTCTTCGTAGCCTCTGGCGACAGCGGCAAGTGGGCGAAGGGTGGATATCCTTTCCCATCGGAAGATACTTACGTCACCGTCGTAGGTGGTACCGATCTGGATACCGCCAGCGCGGCTGGACCATGGGCATCAGAAACCGGCTGGGCCGATTCGGGCGGCGGCATTTCGCCCGATGACTTCGCGATTCCCTCCTGGCAGGTTGCAGCTGCGGCTGGCTGCGCCAAGTGCTCGCAGAGCTTCCGCAATGGCCCTGATGTTTCGGCTAATGCGAATTACACCTTCTACGTTTGCGCCGATCAGACCTCTTGTACCGCCAACGAATACGGCGGCACCAGCTTCGCGGCGCCAATGTGGGCTGGCTACCTGGCTTTGACCAATCAGCAGTACCTCGCCAACGGCAACAGCAGCACGCTTGGTTTCATCAACCCGGCGATCTATGCCATCGGCGCGGGCGCAGACTACGACACCGACTTCCACGACATCACCAGCGGCGGCAACGCCGACGGTTCGACCGTGGGCTATGACCTGTCGACTGGTTGGGGAAGCCCGAACGGCCCTGCCCTGCTTTCTGCTCTTGCCGGAACCCCGGTGGGCAGCTTCAGCGTGGCCGTGTCGCCCTCGAGCCGTACCATTGCTCCTGGCGGCTCGGGCGTGGCCAAAGTCACAACCACCGTTTCTGGTGGCTTTGACTCGACGATTACCTTGTCCGCTTCAGGCGCGCCGGCTGGCGTAAGAGTGACCTTCAAGCCTGGCACCGTCACGGGCGCGGGTACCGCGGCCATGAGAATCCAGACCACAGCCAAAGCGAAAGCCGGAACTTACACCATCACCATCACCGGCACCGGCGCAGGCGCAACGCAAACTGCGACGTTCACCTTGATCATCAGCTAGTCTCGAGTAGCATTCGAGGCTGAACATTGTCCCCGTCCCTGCCTCCGCCGTTCCTGGCGGACAGGGCGGGGATTTTCATTTTGAGAGCGGCCGGAGGTAGGTGCGGACTACTGCCGCGGATCGTCGATCCTGTTCCTCGTTGATCTCGTTCACCGCGATGTTGCAAATTTGTGCGTAGGTGCACCGAATCGGGGAATAAAAATCTCCTGGTCGTGTTACGCACGATCCAGGTAGGTGTAAGCTTGTTACCGTTCTGTGTGGAAACGACATCCACCTGCCACGGATGGCCGACTGGCGTGGGCTTTCGTCAAACCGCTATTTAGGACAACAAACCTTAAGGAGAAACAATGATTCGAAGACTAGCTACATCTTTGCTGACACTGGTTGCGCTTGTGTCGGCTGTGAATGTCGTCTGCGGGGCAGAGACAGTATCGACGCGGCACACGCGCGAAGTGACCCTGAATCGGCAGGCACCGCTGGTTGGGCATCTTTCCGCCAACCAGTCGATGCGCATCGTGCTGATGCTGCCGCTGCGCGACCAAGCCGGACTCGATAACTTTTTGAAAGAAGTCTATACACCCTCCAGCCCGTCTTATCGCCAGTTCCTGACGGTGGAACAATTCACCGAAAAATTTGGCCCCTCGCGGTCGGATTACGAGACGGTGAAGCAGTTCGCCAGAGACAACGGCTTCCAGATCGCTGCCACATCGCGGAATCGTATGATCGTGCAGGTCGTCGGTTCAGTGGCCACGATTGAAAAAGCTTTTCACCTGAGCATGAACGTCTATCAGCATCCGACCGAAGCGCGGACCTTCTATTCTCCGGACCGCGAGCCGACGGCTGACATGCCGGTGCAGTTGTGGCACATTTCGGGACTGGACAACTATTCGATCCCGAAGACGGCGCTGTCTCGCCGCGACCCGAATGTGCAGAATGCGAAGTCGAACGCCACCACTGGCTCCGGGCCTTCGCAGTCGTTCCTGGGCAGCGACATGAGAGCTGCATATTATGGTGGAACCACTCTGACCGGCGCCGGCCAGTCGTTGGGTCTGTTTGAGTACGTCGGTACGGATCTAGCCGACCTCACCACCTACTACAAGAATGTCAACCAGACCAATACCGTTCCGGTCACGCTCCTCTCCGTCGACGGCACTCCGACCACTTGCGTAGCCAGACAGGGTTGTGATGACACCGAGCAGACCCTGGACATGACCCAGTCGTTGGGCATGGCGCCGGGCCTGTCGAGCCTGGTGATGTACGTGGGATCAAGCGATAGCGCGATTTTCAACGCGATGGCAGCGGCCAAACCGTTGAATGCGCAATTGAGCTGCTCGTGGTACTGGACCCCGGCAGACCCCAACACCCTGAACCCGATCTTCGAGGAGTTCGCGGCGCAGGGTCAGAACTTGTTCGACGCGGCCGGCGACGATGGCAAATGGCCTCCGGGAATCTGGCCTGCGGACAATGCGTATCTGACGTCGGTAGGCGGCACGGATTTGGACACAGCCAGCGCGGCTGGTCCGTGGAGTTCGGAAACAGCCTGGTCGGATGGCGGCGGCGGCATTTCGCCGTACGGCATTCCGATTCCTTCGTGGCAGGTGGCTACGGCGGCGGCTTGCGCCAAGTGCTCGCAAACCTTGCGCAACGGTCCTGACGTTTCGGCGAACTCGAATTTTACCTTCTACGTCTGCGCCGACCAGACGGCTTGCAGCGCCAACGAGTATGGTGGAACCAGCTTTGCCGCCCCGATGTGGGCTGGCTATCTGGCTCTTGCCAACCAGCAATACATCGCGAACGGCAACACCAGCACGCTTGGTTTCATCAACCCAGCCATCTATGACATCGGCTTGAGCTCAAGCTATGACACCGACTTCCACGACATCGTAAGCGGAAGCAACGGCTATAGCGCGGTCGTCGGCTATGACCTCGCGACTGGCTGGGGCAGCCCGAACGGAGTCAACCTGATCAACGCTCTCGCCGGAACCCCGGTGGGCAGCTTTAGCATGGCTGTCGCACCCCCGAGTCGGACGATCGCTCCCGGAGGTACCAGCCAGGCCAAAGTCACGACCACTGTTTCTGGTGGGTTTGACTCAAGCATCACCTTGACCGCCTCCGGTGCGCCGGCTGGCGTAAAAGTGAGCTTCAACCCTGGTCACGTCACCGGCGCAGGTAGTGCGGCTATGAGAGTCCAGTCGACCGCCAAAGCCAAAGCCGGTACGTACACCATCACCATCACTGGCACGGGCGGAGGCGTAACGCAAACTGCCACGTTCACTCTTACCATCAGCTAGCGAGAGTGATTGCCGCATCGCCCGCTGCTTCGGCCGCGGCTCAACAAAAAGCCCGGACCTTTCGGTCCGGGCTTTTTTCTCATCAGATACAATATCCATTACGCAACTGTGGGGCCCGTAGCTCAGCGGTTAGAGCAGTGGACTCATAATCCATTGGTCCAAGGTTCAAATCCTTGCGGGCCCACCACTTCCGCAATGAGCTAATGGCCTGGCTGGAGGCGGGACGGGAAGTTTGCGGAGATCTCCGTCCAATGTGACAATACTAATATGCGCAAGTTTCCTATTATCGCCACGCTCTTTGTCTTTGCGCTCGGTATGATTTTCACCCTGGGTGCTTGCAACAAGAAAACAGCGTCTTCATCCTCAACCCTTGATACCCCCGAAAGCAAGGTCAGCTACGCCCTCGGAATGAGGATGGGAAAGAACTTTAAGAAGCAATCGGCGTCCGTGGATCCCGACATCCTGGCGCGCGGCATAAAAGACGGCATGGGCGACGGGAAGACGCTGCTTACCGATGAGGAAGCGCAATCTGTCCTTACCGAGGCGCAGAAGGATCTGCAGAAGAAGCAGATGGAGAAAATGCAGCAAGCCGGAGTTCAGAACAAGAAGGAAGGCGAAGATTTTCTCGCCGCGAACAAGGGAAAAGACGGCGTCGTCACCCTGCCAGACGGCCTGCAGTACAAGATCCTGAATGCTGGCACCGGAAAGAAGCCAACGCTGAACGATTCTGTGGTCTGCAATTATCGCGGTACGCTGATCAATGGCGCGGAGTTTGACAGCTCTACGAAGCGCGGCAAGCCGGCCACGTTTCGCGTCGGCGGGGTGATCAAAGGATGGACCGAAGCGCTTCAACTCATGCCAGTCGGTTCGAAGTGGCAATTGTTCATTCCTTCCGATCTTGCCTATGGCGAGCGCGGCACGGGCGGCGATATCGGTCCCAACGCGACCCTGATTTTCGAAATCGAGCTGCTTTCGATCGGGGACGGAAAATAGAAGCAGGCACCCGCCAAAACGCGAGAAACTGGTTTGGCTGTCATACGCATGGCAAAGCACTGGGTGAATCATCCATGCGATCAAATCCAACGAATCAATTCGAACATAAATCCGGAGTGAGGATAAAAAAGCAGATGACCAAGGACATGTGCAGCACACTAACCGCAACGGTGCTATTGGCTGGCGGAGTAATGTTGGCAACCGTTGCGAACGGCCAGCAGACTCCGGCGGCGGCGACTCCACCAGCGACTTCAAGCACTCCGGCCAAGACGGCCGCGACCAAGGCTCCGGCGAGTTCGGCGCAGAGCAAGTCTCCCCTGGAGCTCAATACCGAAAAGGAAAAGTTCAGCTACGCCATTGGGATGAACATGGGCGCGAATTTTAAGAGGCAATCCGTTCCCATCGATCCCGTCATTTTGGAGCGCGGCGTGAAAGACGCGATTGCGGGCGGCAAAATGCTGCTGACCGATGCCGAAGCGCAAGCTGCGATCGAGGACATGAAGAAGGAAGTGACGAAGATTCAACAGGAGAAAAACGAGAAGGCCGGGGCAACGAATAAGAAAGCTGGCGCTGACTTTCTGGCCGAGAACAAGGGTAAGCCCGGTGTAGTCGCGCTCCCCGACGGCCTGCAATACAAGATTCTGAAAGAGGGTACGGGACCGAAGCCCACAACGAGCGACAAGGTGGTTTGCAATTATCGCGGCACGCTGATCGATGGCACGGAGTTTGACGCCTCTTCCAAGCACGGTGGTCCCTCGACATTTCCCGTGACTGGGGTCATCAAAGGATGGACCGAAGCTCTTCAACTCATGCCCGTCGGTTCGAAGTGGGAACTTTACATCCCCTCCGACCTGGCCTATGGCGATCGCAGCATGGTTCCCGATATCACTCCGAACTCCACTTTGGTTTTTGAGATCGAGCTGGTCTCGATTGAAGACAAGAAGGAAACCGCTCCAGAAAAGAAGTAGTGAATTTACGCCTTCGGGCGCCGGCGAGCGGGTTTGGGCTGGATGTCTTTGCCCGGGCCCGTCAGCCGTATAATTTGGTCTCTAATATCCCTCGCGAAGGAAGTGTATGCCGCACACCGTGTTTTGCGTGAAATTGAAAAGGGAACTGCCCGGCCTGGAAGAGCCGCCCTTCGACAACGATCTTGGCCGCAAGGTTTACGACAACGTGTCCCAGGAAGCCTGGCGCATGTGGACCGAGCACTGCAAGATGCTGCTGAATGAATACCGCCTGAATCCGGCGCGGCGCGAAGACCAGGAAGTGATCGTCAAACAGTTGGACCAGTTCTTTTTCGGGGAAGGTTCGGCTGTGCCAAAGGAATATGTGCCGCCGGCGCAGAAGTAGGGATAGCAGTTTCTGATGGCTGCAGCAGATGGAAGCAGTGCCTAGGAATGGTCCGTTTTTCCTTCCAGCAAATCTAGCGCATGAGGAAGTAGTTCAGCCACGGCTTCGAGCGATTCCACCGCGCCGCTGGGGCTGCCGGGCAGATTCAAAATCAGAGTTTTGTCACGCACGCCGCACACGCCGCGGCTGAGGGCGGCGAACGAAGTTTTCTTTGTGCCTTCGAGGCGCATGCGTTCTCCCACGCCGTCAATCAGGCGATCGCAGATTGCCTCGGTCGCTTCCGGCGTGACATCGCGCGGCGCAATCCCTGTTCCACCCGTGGTCACGATGAGGCGCGCTTCCAGCGCGAGGTAGACGAGGGCATTCTGAATCTGCATGGAATCGTCCGGCACGATTCGGGTGGCAACCACGTGCAAGCCGAGCTTCTTCAGGGCCTCGACTACCGCAGGGCCGGAAAGATCGCTGCGCTCGCCGCCGGCACAGGAATCGCTGACGGTAACCACGGCAGCCGTCCGTCCGCTCCCGGATGAAACGTCAACTGTCGAGGAGGACATCTTCTTCCTCTTCTCTGTGCCCGCTGCCGGAACCAGTGTTCGCAGGAGCTGCACCCGCGGTCGCGCCGGCGGCGGCTTCGGTGGCATCGGCGCCGGCATCGCGCTGCGACTCGTCGAGCAGCCGCAAGCCTTCCATCAGCAGGCCTTGGGTGTTGAGTTTGGTGGTTTCCTGATTCGTCTTGCCTTCGAAATTGAGTTCAAAGTTGCCCCCCGTCCAGCGCAAGACTTTAAAGACGGCTTCATCGCCCGACAGCGATCCGTAGGTGGCGTGCTTTACCTGCCCTTCGACAAAGAAAACCTCGCACTTGTCGCCCTCGTAATTGAGTTTGAGCTGGCAGCTCTTGCGTCCCATTTCGAGCGACTGCATCAGGTCGATCACATTCATCTGTGAAAGATTGCCGCGGACCACGCCATCGGAGGGCGCGGTCTTGGCCATTTTTTCGAGCGCAATGCGGTCCACGGTGCGCTTGATGCGGCGCGTGGCGTCTTTCAGGAAAAACGGCTTGGCCAGGTAATCGTCGGCGGCATCCTGCGGCGAGAGGCGCTCGTCAATGTCGGAGCGGCTGGCCATCAGAATGGCGGAAAAGGCTGCCGTGGCCGGGCGGCTTCGGAGTTTCTCGATCAGTTCGCGGCCGTTCATGCCCGGCATGCGGTAGTCGGAAACCAGCAGCTCCGGAGGATTGTCTACCGCTTTCATCAGCGCATCGGCCGCGTCACCGGCCGCCTCCACGCGAGCGAAGGGAGTGAGGGCATGACGAAGCATGTCGAGCACCATCGGGTTGTCATCGACCAAAAGCAGTTTGACGTCGTTCGCCATGGAGCACTCTGAATCGGTTACTTCTTCGCTTTACTTCGCGTCCTGCGGTATTCCCCGGTTTTGCCGCCGGATTTTCTCTCCAGTACAATTTCGCGAATCTTAATGCCCTTGTCGAGCGCCTTCAGCATGTCATACAAAGTCAAGGCGGAAACGCTTGCGGCCACCAGGGCCTCCATCTCGACGCCGGTTTGCGCGGTGGTTGCCGCTTTCGTCGTGATGGCGACGCCATTCTCGCACACGCGCATTTCGACATCAACGTGAGAAAGAGGAAGAGCGTGGCATAACGGGATCAACTCGGAAGTGCGCTTGGCGGCCAGGATTCCGGCGATGCGGGCGATTTCGAGCGGATCACCCTTGGGGTTCTGGGGGAGCGCTCGCAACACGGCGGGTGCCATCTCGACGAAGGCACTGGCCTCGGCCTCGCGCCGGGTCGCAGCCTTGCCGGAGACATCGACCATGCGGGCCCGGCCAGTGGAGTCGTAATGGGAAAGCTTCGTCGCCTTTGCCATGCTGAAGCTCTATCTTACATGGAGATGTCGCGGCGTAGAGCACACCCCGTCGGCGAATGTCGGTCGTGAAGTGTCGCCCCATCGCAGCGCTGCCCGACGCCAGGAACTTCGTCAGCCATTTTGGCGCGCCATGATCGCAACCCATGCGCCTGCGGGGATGTGTTCGCGATCGGGCGGGACTACGATGTAGCAGTTCGAGCGAAACTGCGCAGCGATGTCGCCCGATCCCTGCCAGGGGACGAGTTCGGCCTGGGAGTTTTCATAGGAGCCAGACAGAATGGCGGGCAGGAAGCGCGTCAGACCTGTCTTGACGCGGATTTCGGATCTCAGCTGGGCGTGCAGAAACTGCAGCGGGCGTGGCAGCCTCCCGGCCAGGGCTTCGAGCATGGGCCGGGCAAACAGGTCGAAGGTAACCATGGTGGAGACCGGGTTGCCCGGGAGGCCGAAGAAATACTTGTGCGCGAAATGCTTGTGCGCGGGCGCGTCTGAAGTTCCGGCGCTGGTCGAGGCGCCTGCGCCATATGAGCAGCGGCCGAATACAACCGGCTTGCCTGGCTGGATTTTCGCTCCGGTGAAGAAAAACTCCGCTTGCAGATCGGCGAGAACCTGCTCGACCAGATCGTAGCGGCCCATGGAGACCCCGCCGGTCATGATCAAAAGATCGGAGCGCAGTCCCTGCTCAATCAGTTGGCGCAGACGGCGCACTTCGTCCGGGGCGATGGGCAGCAGCACGGGATCGCCACCGGCTGCTTTGATTTGCACCGCGAGCGAGTAGCTGTTGGAATTGCGAATCCGCGCGGGATTGGCCTGCTCGTCCAGTTCCTCTCCGACTTCGAGCAGTTCATCGCCCGTGGTGAGAATGGCAACGCGCGGACGGGTGAACACTTTCAGCCGCGATTTGCCCACCGCCGCGGCGATGGCGATGGCCGCCTCGTTGAGGCGTGTGCCGCGATCAAGCAAGAGAGCGCCGCGTTTGGCCTCCGCTCCCTGGGGGACGATGTTTTCTCCGGGCGCGACACCTCGGTTGATTTCGACGGAGTCGCCGCGGAGAGACGTGTATTCGACCATCACGACGGCATCCGCCGGCGGTGGCACCGGAGCGCCAGTCATGATCGAGAGCGCTTCGCCCGGACCCTGCAGCAACGGGACTGAACTGGGGCCGGCTTTGATCTCGCCGGTCACTTTCAGTTTAGCAGGCAGCTTTGCCAGATCGGATGTGCGCACGGCATAGCCATCGCGCGTGGCGCGGCGAAAGGGAGGGATGTCGCGATCGGCGTAGACTGGCTCGGCGAGAATCCGTCCTGCGGCCGGTAGCAGGTCTTCGATTTCCTGTGCGGTTCCCTGTGCCTCGGCCGAGAGATTTGCCGCGTGCTGCTCGACCACGCGACGCGCGTCTTCAAAGTTCAGGACCAGCGACGGAGTCGGCGAAGCGGGCATGTGGTGATGATAGATCAAGCGCGCGCCGTCTGTGACCGGCAGCTAAGATATCATCCTTAACGGATCGCAAATGAGAATCGGGCAACCCGAAGATGGGGTGAGTGGCCGCATCGAAGCGCGCGCCAACGTGGCTGCGGCCTTGATTACTCTGGCCGGGCTAGGGGGGCGAGTCTGGGCCGCTTCGGGGACATTTCTCAATCCGGATGAGGCGCTGCATTTCCGGCTGGCCAATCAGGCCTCGCTGGCACAGGCTTACAAACAGAGTTTGACGGGGCTGCATCCGCCACTTTTTGTTCTGCTGCTGCATCTTTGGCGCGGCCTTGGAACTTCCGATCTTTGGCTGCGCCTGCCCTCGGTGATTGCCGGGGCGGTTTTCTGCTGGTTGTTTTTCAAATGGCTCAGTCTGGTGGCGGGGCCGCTGGCGGGCTTCCTCGGCCTGATTCTTGTGGCGCTGCTGCCGCCCGAGATCGCGCTTTCGGCCGAGGTGCGGCAGTATGCGCTTTTGCTGGCATTTCTCGGCGCAGCCCTTTATTTGCTGGAGCGGGGGTTCGTGGAAAACTCGGCAGGCCTGATGCTGGCCTCTATGTTGAGCCTTTATCTGGCCATGCTCACGCACTACTCGGCATTTTTATTTGCGGGGGCGCTGGGCTGTTACGGCTTGTCGAAGATATTTGTTCCGTCCGCCCGACGCCAGCGGGCAAGCGTAAGCGCGAGTTGGATTGTCGGCCAGTTGGGCGGCGTGGCCCTGTGCGCATTTCTGTATGAAACTCACCTTTCGCGGCGGGACTTCGGCGAGTCGGAGATCCTTCGGGGATGGATGGCGTATCTCAGCCGGTCATCATATTTTCAGCCGGGACGCGATAATCCGGTGTTGTACGCAGTCGGCCATAGCTTCGGAGTTTTTCAATATCTGTTTGGCCAGCTCACGGTTGGTATTGTGATGGGGGTGACTTTCCTGGTGGGACTGGTTTTGCTCTTGCGTGGCCGGAAGTCCTCGCAAAAGTCAGCGCCCGACCCATGGTTGGCGGTTCTGCTGGTTCTTCCTTTCGTGCTGGCCTGTGCCGCCAGCTTTTTGCACGTTTATCCCTACGGCGGAACGCGGCACGTGGCATTTCTGACGCTTCCCGCGATGACCGGGGTCAGCCTAGCGTTGGCATGCTTGTCGGGGACTGGAGCAACGGGAAAACGATGGGGGCGCGGAGTTGCGATTACAAGCCTGGTCGTGATCGCGTGCATCGTATTCGGCAAGGTGCGCCAACCCAGAATGGAGCGCGCCGACCAGAGCACCGCTCACATGGCGGCGGCCATGCAATTCGTGCAAACGAAAATCGGCCCCTCTGATTTCATTTATACCGATTACCAGACCGACCTTATTCTCGGCCGCTACCTGTGCCCGGAGCGGCCTGTTTCTTTCGATGTGGCTCCCGACCTCTTTGAGCAGTTCTCCTGCGGAGGTCATCGCATTATCTCCAGAGACTTCCGGGGATGGATGTTTGGGGCGGATAGCTTCCCGCTGGAATGGCAGCGGTTTGTGCAAGCGTACAGGCCCAAGCCCGGAGACTCCGTCTGGATTATTCAAGCAGGATGGGGCGCCGATCTTCCGGAAGATTTGCGCCGTTACCCGGAATTTCGCGATTTGGGCTTTGAGGCGTTCGGGAACAACATCAAGATTTTCAAGATGCCGGCCGGGCAAGCAATGCCTGCAGTTCCGTAGCGGCAGATCAATCATCCGCCTTCCGCATGGTGTGAGCGCTCGAAATTAAGGTTCGACCAGCTTTGCGCCGATGGGAAATGTGGGCCTCTGCGGCCGGAGAGAGCGGAAGATTGAAGGCGCAGGATCAAGCTGCAAACGGAACGGACGATTGCACGCCCGACCGGCGTTCGCCCCGGCGGCGCCAATCCCGGTTCAAATACGAAGTGGAGATCAACGTCAGGTCTCGTAACGTCGGCTTGCTCAAAGGGTACACGGTCGACATCAGCGAACGGGGGCTCTCGGCCATTCTGGCAATCGAAGTTCCTGAGGGCGAAGTTGTGGAACTCGAGTTCGCCACTCCCTACGGCCCAGTGCAGGCCTATGCCACGGTTCGCCAAAGAAACGCTTTTCGCTATGGTTTCCAGTTCGTCGAGCCCGAGGCGGTGGAGCAAGTGATCCGGGTGACGTGCAGACAACTTGCGGTGGCACAGGAGATTGGTGGTTAGGAACTAGCGCGCGGCAGAAAACAAACCGCTACTCACACAATTCACTATTACTTGAGTTCCGCCAGCTTCTGGGTGGCGATTTGCACTGCTTCCTTGTCGGAATTTTCTTTCTTGATCTGTTCGTAGATGCGCTTGGCGTCGAGCGGCTGGTTGCTGGTCTGGTATAGATCGGCCAGTTGCAACTCCGCCGTGACTTTGCTCACCGAAGCCGTGGGATGGTTGATGAGTTCCTGGTAGAGGGCGATTGCATCTTTGGTTTGATTGGTGTTGCCTTCGAGTTGGGCGAGGGCCAGCTTCGCCACCGAGGCGAGTTCACTGCTAGCGGTCGAGGCCACATTCTTGAAATAGCCCTCAGCTGCCGCGTTATCGCCCGAACTGGCCGCAGTCACGCCCAGAAAGTACCGGGCCATATCGGCGGTACGGGTGTGGGGATATTTGTCCACGATGCCCTGGAATTGCTTGCCGGCAGCGGCGGACCGGTCCTTGGCGGAGGTGAAGCTGGGGAAGTCGGGCTGCTCGGGGGTTCCGGCGGGTCGAAGCTGAGTATCGAGGGTGCGGACAGCCTGGGCCAGGTCGAAGCTGGCCTTCTCATCCTGAGTGTTCAGGTAATACCACCCGCCAATTACGGCGGCGGCGACCACCACCACGGCGATGGCAGCGATGGTAAGGGTCTTCCGGTGCTCCACACTCCAATGAGCAGTTTTCTCGGCCGCTCCGATGGTAACCCGGCTGAATGCGTCGGTCTTTAGTTGATGGCGAGTTTGTGCGCGCACGAATACCTTCCAATCTCAGTTCTGACGAGCCTGTGTCGAGGAGTCCCTGCTTGGTGGGACAAACAACTAGTCTAGCAGCCGCAAAATGGCGGCGTCAAAGTACCCTCCCGGCACTCTCGGTGCCGGGTTGTCATATTTGCCCCTCAAGGGGTGGATCCTGAAACGGTCTAATGCTGAGCTTCTTCGAGCAGGCCCTGCTCAAGTTTCTCCTGGCATTCGATGCAGTGGCGCGTCCAAGGGACGGCCTCGAGGCGCTTGGCATTGATTTCCTTGCCGCAGTGGATGCATTCGCCGAAGCTGCCTTCGCGGATGCGGGCCAGCGCGCGCTCGACCATCTGCAGCAGTTGGCGTTCGTTGTTGCTCTGGCTGAACAGGAATTCCTTCGTGTAGGAACTGGCGGCGCGATCGGCAATGTCCTGCGCCGTGTCTTCGTCGGCGGAACGGCCATCTGCCTGGTTGCGCGAAACGGTGCGGCGCAAATCCTGCTGGCGCGTCTCCAGCCGCTTCTTGAATGCTTCTATCTTCTTCTTATCCATATATCACGTCTTGAATGTCGCGGTTCCCGAGCCGACTTTGCGGCCAGGGCCAAACGAAGATCATAAGCGCGTAAATTGAGATGCGTCAACAGGCCGGGGCGATGCGAACTTTCCTTCTAAAGTTCGGCACGAAGGCTGGCGCTGCGCGGCTTGGTTGCCAGAGGAAAACGCCAGCCGGCGGGTCGGCCGGGAAATCCTATCTCGGCAGGGGATCCTTCATGTTGGTTAATGCGTACGCCATTACCGCCATGGCAGCGGCGTTTTCGCGGAGTTCGCCAGGCACTACTTTGTCCAGGGTGTCAGCCGCGCTGTGATGGTAGTCGAAGTATTTGCGGCTGTCTTGCAGGATGCCGAAGCCGGGAACTCCGGCTTCCGACATTGCTTCGATATCGGCTCCGGGAGAATATGGCGTGGATTGCAGAAAGGTCGCGCCGACGCTCTCGAGCACAGTCTGCACGGGGCGGAGCGTGTCGATCGCGGCGGGGCCAGCTTTGATGGCGAAGCCGAGGGGGTGAGCGGCGCCGGAGTCGCTCTCGATGGCTGCGGCATAGTGAGGGAAGTCGCTGGAATACTCGGCGGTGTAGGCGCGGCTGCCGGAGCCTCCGGTTTCTTCATCCATCCAGGCGATGACGCGCAGGGTGCGGGCGGGTCGCAGATGCAGGCGCTGCAGAACCTCGGCGGTTTGCATCGCTATGACCACACCGGCCCCATCGTCGATGGCGCCGGTGCCGAGGTCCCAGGAATCAAGGTGTCCTGAAACCACTACGATCTGCTCGGGATGTTCGGAGCCTTTGAGGTCGGCGATGACGTTGTAGCTGGTTCCGTCGGGAAGGTTTTGGGGTGTCAGAATAAGCCGCATGCGGACTTTGCCTTGTGCTGACAAGTGGGCGATCAGGTCGGCGTCCTCGGCGGTGACTGCTCCAGCGGGGATTGCTGCGGGAAGCGAGATCCCGGTGTGCGGGAGGCGATAGTCGGCGCTGCCGACGGATCGGATCAGGGCGGCCACTGCGCCCAACTCGGCTGCGGCTTTCGGTCCGGCGACGCGATAGCGCACGGCTTCGCCATAGGAAATGAAGGAAATTCCGGCGGCGGCTTTCTGTTTGTCAAAGGGTTCGTTGAAGAGGACGATCTTGCCGGCGATTTTTTCGTGGCCGAGGGCCTGGAGTTCCTCGAAAGTGTCGACGGTGACGACGTCAGCGGTGAGGCCCTCAGCCGGAGTGGAAGTGCTGCCGCCGAGAGCAGTGAGAACAATCTTTTGGGTGGTGTTTGGGACCATGCCGGGGTATTCGATCAGGGCCGCGGTTTCAGCGCCGCGGACCCAGTGCGGAACCGTGACCGGCTGGAGGCGGACCTCAAGGCCAAGCTTGCGCAGTTCGGCGGCCACGTATTCTGCGGCAGCCGTGGCCTGTGGCGAGCCGGTGGGGCGAGGTCCTATGTTTTCGGTCAGGTGCGCGAGTTCCCGGTAGGCATAATCGTCATTCAGCGCCGCAGCTTTGATGGCCGACAGCTGCTGCAGCAGGAGTGGCGCGAAATCCTGCTGGGGAGCAGATACGGTCTGCGGAGCCATGAATGAGGGGCTGGGCTTGGACTGCGCTGGGTTTTGAGCGCGGACGGGCGCGGGAGACAGGATAAAGGCGCTAAGAGTTAAGGCGGGCAGAGACCAAGACAACGACAGAGATAGAAAAGACCGAATGGGGAAGAGAGTGGCCTTGATCATAGATTCAGGCAGTGTATCCGAGAGTGCTACCAGCAGCAAAGTGCAGGGGATATTCGGGGTCCCTTCCAGAATCCGGATGGCGGCCTTCTCCTTGCGCAGCATCCGAAATAAAAAAGTGGCCCCATTTCTGGGGCCACATTTCAAGAGGTCAGTTTTGGAAGGGTTGTCAGGATAGGCGATTCAAGGTGCCGTTCCATAAAGCGGAGCGGCGTTTTAGGCGGTTATTCCGTGAAGTGGTCATTACTTTGGGTTTGCGGCCTCTTATTGCATATTGAGAAAGCACTTCCTACGCCAAAGGACGGCGGGGCAAGAATGGACTGACGCCCACCTGTAAGCGATTGATTAAGCAATAGTTAGGTCGAGGGCCAGAGGGGGCGAGGAGGGCCGCCACGGATTCGAGCCCGATGGCGAGTGCACAAGGGTGCACATTGATTGCACGGGGGCGTACGGGAAGGGTGATTGTAGCCGCCGTCTGCCGAGACGGCGGCCCAAAGACGGCGCGACTAGCTGTTTCCGGCCACCGTACGCAGCTTCCCGGGAAGGAAGTGATATGGCGGCCAGGGCCCGCTGATCGCCACGGCGCAGTTTTTTAGCTGCTTGGCGGCGGTGTTGTAGCGGTTCTGATATTTCTCGACCGACTTGGTGTCGATGAGGTGGGCTATGTCGATAAGCATGCCCTGCGGAGCGACCTTCTTGCAGCTGACTTCTTCTTCCAGCGGGTTGAACAGTTTGTGAACCTGCACCGAGAGGGCGCGGGCCTTGGTCTGCCGTTCCCGCTCACGGGAAGCCTTGACGCGCAGCTTGGAAAGATAGTCGCCGCCGACGGTGTCGGGCAGGATGACATCGATCATGGCTTCGCGCAGGGAGCCGTCGGTTACGGTCAGTTTGATGTGCATTTCTGACTTGCCGCGAAGCTTGGCCACGCTCACGCCGAAAGCGCGCCGGTTCACCCGGACGGCCTGGCGCAGCGCGTCGTCGCTCTCGAAGATGGTCCCGAAACGGAACGGCAATACTGTGGAATTACGGAAGCAGCCGCTCACTACGCGGGCATGCTCTATGACTGCTTTCTGCTCCAGGGGTGCGCCATTTTGCTCGTATTCGCTCACAATCACAGCAAATTCACCGCTGGGATAGCTGAGGACAGGGGCTCCGTTCACGCCTTGAACATTCTCGATTACGAAAGGGCGTCGGGAACGGGTGCCGTTGGGAAGGGTCTGGTGCTCGGTAAGGCAGTATGCGTACCACGCCATATTGAACTCTCCGAACCGGGACGGAGGCTGACGGGCGGCCTCGTTAATGTGTTTTACACAAGTTGAACTGCGAGTTTGGAAATGGGAAATAGCGGCACAGGGTCTAAGAATCTGGGTAACCACTACCAAAGTTACTTACTGGATATTACTAAGGAGGGACAGGAAATGCAACTTTTTCGTATCGATGGGCATCGTTTTGCTGTTTTTCTGCCTCGGAAAAAGGCGACCACGGAGCTATACCCCACTCGAGTCTGACTTCCCGGAGCTCGGGGCTAATTCTCTCGGGCCGAAACGTTCAGAAAGCACTGGCTCGGGGGTGCGTTGCGGACGATCTAAACCCAACTCAAGTCATTTGTTACCAGTCACTTAATCATTACTCATAGCGCAGGCTCTCGACGGGGTCGAGCTGGGCGGCGCGGGCGGCGGGAACGGTGCCGAAAATCACCCCAACCACCGAAGATACCAGGATCGCGATGATGGCAGACCACCCTGAGATGGGTACGTGGTACTCGGTAAGAAAACGCACCGAGTAAGGGATGGCGAGGCCAATGACGATGCCGGCTGAGCCTCCGATGAGCGAGATCAGGACGGCTTCGGCGAGGAACTGCAGGCGGATTTCGCGGCTGGTGGCCCCGATGGCCTTGCGGATGCCGATTTCGCGGATGCGGGATGTGACGGTCGCCAGCATGATGTTCATGATGCCGATGCCGCTGACTAGAAGTGTAACCATGGAAATCAGAAGCAGCACCCAGGTGAGGCCGGTGGCAATGCGGTCGGCGGTGACCAGCAGCGCGGTCAGATTCTGCACCTCGTAAACCGATTCCGAACGGTGCCGCGACTGCAGCACGCGCTTGATCTGCAGGGTGGCCGCCGGGACCATGGAGGCATCCTCCATGGAAAAGTAGATCATCTTGACGCTGGGAGTTTCGAGGAAGTACCGGCTCACGGTATACGGGATCGCCATGGCGTTATCGGCGACTTCGGTCTCGCCGAAGGTTTCCGCGCCTTCTTTGAAGGTGCCGATTACGCTGAAGGGCAGTCCGCTGAGTTTGATGATTTTGCCCACCGCGGCTTGCGGAGAGCCGTAGACTTCACGCGCCATCTTTTCGGTGATCACCGCGACCTTATTGTGGGCCTGCGAATCCTCGCGATCGAAGAACCTTCCGGAAAGAACTTTGAGGTTGCGCACCTGCACATATTCGGGGTAGACGCCCAGGATCTGCACATCTTTTTCGCCACCGTTGCCGACGGGAATGCGCTCGCCCAGTGTGACGACCGGCGAGGCCGCGATCACGCCCGGCACCTGCTCGCGCACGGCCTGCACGTCTTCGACGGTCAGCGGATCGAGGGTCGAATTGCCGATGCGCTGCGCACCCTCATACTCGGCCCAGATTTCGTTGGTGCCGATGGCCTGGATCTGTGCGATGACCCATTGCCGCCCGGTCATGCCGATGGTGACGACGAGGATGAGGGAAGCGGTCCCGATGACCATACCCAGCGCAGTAAGCGCGAAGCGCACCTTGTTGCTCATGAACGTGTCGTAGGAAAAATTAAGCATCTCGCCGAGGGCGACTGGCCGGAGACGCTTGGGTACGAGGGCGGCACTCATTTCACTTTAGATGCTACGCAGCCGTGGCGAGGGGTGCAAGCGGCTGACGGCAATCCTATGCGGTGCGGGTAGATTCGGTTTGGCGGGAGTAGTAGGTGGGATATCCCGGCTCAAGCTTGCGGCCTCGGTCACTGAAGCGGGGCGAGTGGATCAGGCCGACTCTCTGCAAGCCGAATTGCACGGCGGTTGCCAGAACTCCGAAGCCATACTTCACGCTGCGGCGGAAGTTGATGGAGGACGCTTCTTCAAAGTATTTCGTAGGGCAGGAGACTTCTCCGATGCGGAAGCCGAAGTGGACGCACTGGGCGAGCATCTGGTTGTCAAAGACGAAGTCATCGGAATTTTCCAGCAGCGGCAATTCAGTGAGCACCTTGCGGCTGAAGGCGCGGTAGCCGGTGTGGTATTCGGAAAGCTTGACTCCAAGGAAAAGATTCTCAAACGCAGTGAGCAGCCGATTGGATATGTATTTGTAAAGCGGCATGCCGCCGCGCAGGGCAGTTCCTCCAATGATGCGCGAACCCAGCACCACGTCGTAGACTCCATAGGCCACCATGCTGGCCATGGCCGTGAGCAGCAGGGGAGTGTACTGGTAATCGGGGTGCAGCATGATAACCACATCGGCACCGGCGGCCAGGGCCTCGCGATAGCAGGTCTGCTGATTGCGGCCGTAGCCATAATTGCGGTCGTGCTGGAACACGAGCAGGCCGAGGCGGCGCGCCAGATCGACGGTGCCGTCAGAACTGTGGTCATCCACGAGAATGCGGATGTCCGCCAGTTCCGGCAGTTCCCCTACCGTGACCTCAAGGGTCTTTCCCGCATTGTAGGCGGGCATTACGACCGCGATGCGTTTCCCATTGATCATGATGCCGCCATAATGATACCCGAAAGCGGCGTCTGGTGGGCACAATGGCCGCGCGTCACGCCCATCCATAATACTGCAGGCTGGAGCGAGTAAAGATTTGTAAAAGCTTCGCCCCGGACTTGACCTGCCGATGCACCGCAGTTGATGCTGGTTTGGTGGGCTTCTACTATTACCTCGGCGTTCTGGTTCCTGCCTGAGCCGTCTTCCAGCGGGAGGATCTTGGTAAGAAAATGGGCTGCACTTTTTTAGGGCAGGAGTGCCGCAACCGAGTCGAACATGATGCGTCTAATGAATGGCTGTTTTCTCGCCGATCTCGTGAAAGAATTACAACGGACCAAAACATTGAAGACAACCATCTCGAACGCTCGTCAAGATAGGCCGGGGTGCGGCATCGGTTCCCACGGGGTGGCACTGGCCGCTGCTCTGGGCCTGCTGTGCGCGTCTTTTTTCGGCTGCACCAGCGCCGATTCCAAGCAGCAGAAGGCACAGGCCGCTGCCCCGCGCGCGGTTTCGGTTGCGGTGGCCAAAGTGCAGCAGCAGGACGTGCCGGTTTATCTGGTGGGGTTAGGCGCGGTGACGGCCTTCTACACCGCGAACATCAAGAGCCGGGTCGACGGGCAAATCATGCAAGTGAATTTCAAAGAAGGGCAGACGGTACAGGAAGGAGAGCTTCTGATCCTGATCGATCCCCGCCCCTATCAGGCGCAGCTCGATCAAATGCAGGCGCAATTGTTCAAGGATGAGGCCACGCTGCGCGACGCGCAACTGAACCTGCAGCGCTATACCACGCTGATTCCCTCCGGAAGCATTGCGCAGCAACAAGTCGACACACAGAAATCGCTGGTGGATCAGCTCGATGGCCAGGTGCGCACCGACAAGGCGCAGATCGAAACGGCCAAGCTGAATCTCGTCTATTGCCACATCACGGCGCCGTTTCATGGCCGGGTTGGGTTGCGGCAGGTCGATCCGGGCAACATCGTGCATGCGACCGATACGAATCCCATGCTAATCCTCACGCAACTGCAGCCGATAGCGGTGGTCTTCACCCTGCCCGAGGATCAGTTGCAGACGGTGTCGAAACACATGAAGGACGCAAAGCTGCAGGTGGATGCCTACAGCCGGGACGATCAGACCAAACTGGCGACGGGAACATTGCAGACGATCGATAACCAGATCGACCCGACCACGGGAACGGCCAAGTTGAAAGCCGTATTCGATAACAAGGACGATCAGCTTTGGCCCAACCAGTTTGTGAACGCAAACCTGCTGCTGGAGACGCGCAAGAACAGCACGGTGCTGCCCGCCGCAGCGATTCTGCGTGGTCCTCAGGGGACGTTTGTCTATGCCGTAAAGCCGGATAACACCGTCGAAGCGCGCACGGTAGCGCTCTCCCTTACCCAAGGCAACATCGCAATCGTCACCAGCGGCGTGAATCCAGGGGACACGGTGGTGACCGACGGCCAGGACAAGCTTCAAACCGGCAGCACCATTGCGCCCCGGAACTCCGCTCCCGGCAGCACACCCAGCGGACAAAACGGCAGCAGCAACAACGCATCGGGAACTCCTGCTTCATGAGTCCTTCAAAGCTATTTATTCTCCGGCCGGTGGCGACCGCCCTGCTGATGGTCGGAGTCGTGCTGGTGGGGTCAGTTGCGTTCTTGCAACTCCCGGTATCGGCCTTGCCCGAAGTCGATTACCCGACTATTCAGGTGGTTACGTTTTATCCGGGGGCCGATCCCGACGTAATGGCCTCATCGGTTACATCTCCGCTGGAGCGGCAGTTCGGGCAGGTTCCCGGGCTGAGCCAGATGACCTCGACGAGTTCCTTTGGCAGTTCGGTGATCACGCTGCAGTTTGGTCTCGATCAGAATATCAACGTCGAGGAGCAGCAGGTGCAAGCTGCCGTGAATGCTGCGTCTACATTCCTGCCTGCGGACTTGCCGAACCCTCCGATCTACAACAAAGTGAATCCGGCGGACTCGCCGATTCTCACGCTGGCGATGACCTCGGCCTCGCTGGCCCTGTCGAAGGTAGAGGACCTGGCGGATACCGCGCTGGCGCAGAAGGTTTCGCAATTGCCGGGCGTCGGTCTGGTTTCGATCAGCGGCGGCCAGAAGCCGGCCGTGCGCGTGCAGGTAAATCCTACGGCGCTGGCTTCCTATGGGTTGAGCCTGGAAGATGTGCGCAACGCCCTGGCCGAAGCCAACGTGGACCAGGCTAAGGGCGTCATCGACGGGGTGCGGCAGTCCTACACGATCGGCGCCAACGACCAACTGTTCTCGAGCGATCAGTACAAGCCCATTGTGATTGCGTATCGCAATAATGCGCCGGTGCGCTTGAGCGATGTGGCCAATGTGATCGACGGCACCGAGAACACGAAGCTCGCCGCGTGGATGAATCTGACTCCGGCGGTGATTGTGAACATCCAGCGACAGCCTGGGTTCAACATCATCACCGTGGTCGACCGCATCAAGAAGTTGCTGCCGCAGCTACAGGCTTCGCTGCCCTCAGCGGTGAAGGTGCAGATTCTTACTGACCGGACAACGACGATCCGCGCATCTGTGAAAGATGCATATTTTGAGTTGGGGCTGACCATCTTGCTGGTGGTCGTTGTTATTTTCTTTTTCCTCAGGAACTGGCGGGCAACGGTCATTCCTGCTTTCGCGGTTCCGTTGTCGATTGTGGGAACGTTCGGCGTGATGTACCTGATGGGGTACAGCCTGAACAATCTCACGCTGATGGCGTTGACCATCTCCACCGGCTTTGTGGTGGACGACGCCATCGTCATGATCGAAAACATCGATCGCTATCTGGAAGCGGGAGAATCGCCGCTGGAAGCGGCGCTACAGGGATCGGGGCAGATTGGGTTCACCATCGTCTCGCTGACGGTTTCGCTGATTGCGGTGCTGATCCCGCTCTTGTTCATGGGCGATATTGTGGGCCGGCTGTTTCGCGAATTTGCGGTCACACTGGCGGTCACGATCCTGGTTTCGGCGGCGGTTTCTCTAAGCCTGACGCCCATGATGTGCGCCAAGCTGCTCAAGCATCGCAAGGAAGGGGAGAAAGGCCACTTCTATGAAGTCACGGAAGATTATTACAACCGGGTCATCGCTTTTTATGGCCGCACCGTCAAGTGGGTCCTGAAGCACCAGACGGCGACCCTGCTGGTGACCTTTGGCACCCTCGTGCTTACGCTGTTTCTTTACGTGGTGGTGCCCAAGGGATTCTTTCCGGTGCAAGATACGGGGGTGATTCTCGGAATTTCGGAAGCGCCCGACGACATCTCCTTTGATGCCATGGCCGTGCGCCAGCAGGAACTGGCGAAGGTGATTCTCAAGGATAAAGATGTCGAAAGCCTGTCGTCTTTCATCGGGGTCGACGGCACCAATACCACTCCCAACAGCGGACGCATTCAGATCAATCTGAAGCCGCGCGATGAGCGTAACGATGATGCCTCCGCAATTATCCGGCGGCTGCAGCCTGCCCTAGCCGGCGTGGACGGCATTACGCTCTACATGCAGCCGGTGCAGGATTTGAGCGTGGAAGACCGCGTTAGCCGAACGCAATTTCAATACTCCATTGAAGACGCGGACGCGCAGGAACTGGCGCAATGGGTGCCGAAACTGGTGGAAAAATTGCGCGCGCAACCGGTCTTGCGCGACGTTGCCACCGACCAGCTTAACGGCGGGCTCAGGACGAATATCACGATCGACCGTGACACGGCGTCGCGGCTCGGAATTCTTCCGCAAGCCATCGACAACACTCTCTACGACGCGTTCGGGCAGCGGCTGGTTTCCATCATCTTTACCCAGTTGAACCAATACCATGTGGTGCTGGAAGTTATGCCCAACTTCGCCCAGACGCCCAGCGCGATGGAAGACGTGTATGTGCGCCCCAGCAGCGCTACGCCGGCTACCGGAGCTCCTACGGCCAATGCCGCGACCGCAACCACAAGTGGAGCACCCGTGCCGCTTTCCACTTTCGTAAAGATGCGAACTACGAACACGCCTCTGGCGGTCAACCATCAGGGACAGTTTCCGGTGGTGACGCTGTCGTTCAACCTGGCGCCGGGCGCTTCCCTGGGCGATGCCACCAAGGCGATCCAGGCAGTGGAAAAAGAAATTCAAATGCCGCCGAGCATGCATGCCTCGTTTCAGGGCACTGCGGCGGCATTTCAAAATTCGCTGGCTAGCGAGCCGTTCCTGATTCTCGCCGCCATTATCACGGTATACATCGTGCTGGGCGTGTTGTATGAGAGCTACATTCACCCCGTCACCATTCTTTCCACACTGCCCTCGGCTGGCGTGGGCGCGATTTTGGCCCTGATGATTACAGGGAACGATCTCACGGTGGTGGCGTTGATCGGCATCATCTTATTAATTGGCATTGTCAAGAAGAACGCAATCATGATGATCGACTTCGCTCTCGAAGCTGAGCGGGTGGAACACAAACCGCCGGAGGAAGCGATTTTCCAGGCCTGTCTGCTGCGCTTCCGGCCGATCATGATGACGACGATGGCGGCGCTGCTCGGCGGATTGCCACTGGCGCTGGGATCGGGCACCGGGGCGGAATTAAGGCGACCGCTCGGGATCACCATCGTGGGCGGCCTGATTGTCAGCCAGTTGCTCACGCTCTACACCACGCCGGTGGTCTACCTGTGGTTTGACCGGCTGGCGAACCGGTTTGCGAAGTACAAGATCGGCAATACGATTCCGCAGGAGTTTCCGGCGGATTAGTTGTGGCGGCGGTGTGATAAGGATGCGAGCCACACGCGCCCTTCGGTCGCTTGCGCTCACTCAGGGCAGGCTCTGTAGGGTCGCGCGGCTCGCTTAGGTCCTTCGGCTGGCAAAGAACGCCCGCCTCAGGATGACACTATCGGGGTGATGACAGTCATTATCGGAATGACAGCTATTAAGCGATGAGTATCTCGGCTCCATTTATCCGGCGTCCGATTGGCACGTCACTGCTGGCGGCGGCTCTGCTGCTTTCCGGGATTCTGGCCTTTAATTACTTGCCGGTATCTTCGCTGCCGCGCGTGGATTTTCCCGTGATCAGCGTGGGCGCCAGCCTGCCCGGCGCCGACCCGCAGACAATGGCGTCCGCGGTGGCCACGCCGCTCGAGCGGCAATTCGGGCGCATCTCGGGCGTGAACCAGATGACCTCGTCGAGCCAGTTGGGCTCGACCGGCATCGCTCTGCAATTTGATTTGAATCGGAACATTGATGCCGCAGCCCGCGATGTGCAGGCAGCAATCAATGCCGCTCGCAGCCAGCTTCCCGCCAATCTGCCGAGCAATCCAACCTATCGCAAAATCAACCCGGCGGACTCGCCTATTTTGATTCTGGCGCTGACCTCGGACACAATGCCGGTGGCGCGTTTGTATGACACGTCTGACTCGATTCTGGCGCAGAAGCTCTCGCAGGTGAATGGAGTGGGCCAGGTATTCACCTACGGTTCGGCGCCGCCAGCCGTGAGGGTCGAGGTCAATCCGATGCTGCTCAACAAGCTCGGGGTGGGCCTGGACACGGTGCGCAACGCGCTTAACCTGGCCAATGACAATCAAGCCAAGGGACAAGTATCGAGCGGAACGATCTCTCAAGAGTTCTCCGATAATGATCAGCTTTTTACCGCGGAAGAGTACCGGCCCCTGATAGTCGCCTACCATAACGGCGCACCGGTGCGACTGCGAGACGTGGCGGATGTGCAGGACTCGGTGGCCGACGTGCACAACCTCGGCCTGGCCAATGGCAAACCCGGAGTTCTTGTCGTTATTTTCCGGCAGCCCGCCGCCAACGTCATCGAGACCGTGGATCGCGTGCGCGCTCTGATGCCTTATCTCCAGTCCTCGATTTCTCCGGCTATCAAGCTGGCAGTTGTCTCGGACCGCACGCTTACGGTCCGTGCCTCGGTGAAAGACATTGAATCCACGCTGCTGATTTCGATCGTGCTGGTGATTCTGGTGGTGTTCGTGTTCCTGCGGACGGTGCGAGCGACGCTGATTCCCAGCGTTGCTGTCCCGCTTTCGCTGGTGGGCACTTTCGGCGGGATGTATCTGCTGGACTACAGCCTGGACAATCTGTCGCTCATGGCGCTGGCGATTTCCACCGGATTCGTCGTGGATGACGCCATCGTGGTGCTGGAGAACATCACACGTTACGTGGAGCAGGGGATGGACGCGGTGCAAGCCGCATTCAAGGGAGCGGCGGAAATTGGCTTCACCGTGCTCTCCATGAGCCTGTCACTCGTGGCAGTCTTCATCCCGCTGCTGATGATGGGTGGGATTGTGGGGCGGCTGTTTCGCGAGTTCGCGGTTACGCTCAGCATTGCGATTGGAGTTTCGCTGATAGTCTCGTTGACGACGACGCCGACGATGTGCGCGAAATTCCTGCGCCCACCACCACCGAACGAGCGGCACAACGTTTTCTATCGTGGCAGTGAATGGTGCTTCGACAAGCTCCTGGCGACGTACCAGCGCGCTCTGAAATGGGTGCTGGCGCATCAGCCCGTGACCTTGCTGGCGACCTTTCTCGTGGCCTGCCTGAGCGTGTATCTCTACATCATCGTGCCCAAGGGCTTCTTCCCGCAACAAGATACCGGACGGCTGAATGGCGCGGTCCAGGCGGCACAAGATACCTCATTTCAGGCCATGAAGGGCAAGATGGAACAGTTCGTGCAAATCGTGCTGAAGGATCCGGCAGTCGATACGGCGGTAGGGTTCGCGGGTGGAGGCGGGGCGACTAATCAGGGCCGGTTCTTCGTCATGCTGAAGCCACTCGAGAAGCGCGGCCAATGCAAGACGCCGCACTTCTGGAACCCTTGCTACGTTAGCGCCGACGACGTGATCAATCGCTTGCGGGGTAAACTCGCGGTGGTTCCGGGAGCGACCCTGTTCCTGCAGGTGCAGCAGGACCTCACTATTGGCGGGCGCTACGGGCAGGCGCAGTACCAGTACACGATACAAGGCGAGGATTTGAATGAGCTCAACACCTGGGGTCCACTGTTGCTGCAGAAAATGCGCAGCCTGCAGGAGTTGCGCGACGTAAATACCGACCAACAGGATAAGGGTTGCAGGCGAAGTTGGTGATTGATCGCGATACCGCCAGCCGGTTGGGCGTAGCGGCGCAGGACATCGATAACGCACTCTACGACGCCTTCGGCCAGCGCAAGTCTCGACAATGTATCGTCCGCTCAACCAATACCACGTGGTGATGGAAGTGGCGCCGGAATTCCAGCAGACTCCCGAAGCGCTGCAGAACATTTACGTGCGCTCGAGCGGCGGCACGCCATACCGCTGGCGGCCTTCACACACTTCGTGCCCTCCAACATACCGCTGGCGGTCAATCACCAGAGCCAGTTTCCCGCGGTCACGATTTCGTTCAACCTTGCCCCTGGGGTCGCCCTTGGGCAGACGCAAGCCATCGAAAAAGTCCGCAGTCCATCGGCTTCCCAGCGACCATCCAGGCAAGTTTCCAGGGCACAGCCCAGGCGTTCCAGGAGTCGCTCTCGAACGAACCTCATCCTGATTATCACCGCGGTGATTACCGTCTACATCGTGCTGGGAATGCTGTACGAGAGCTACATTCACCCCATCACGATTCTCTCGACCATTCCCTCGGCCGGCGTGGGTGCGCTTCTTGCCCTGCTGCTGACCCACACCGAGTTCAACGTGATTGGCACTGATCGGCATCATTCTGCTGATCGGCCTGGTGAAGAAGAACGCGATCATGATGATCGACTTGGCGCTCGATGTGGAGCGCACGCAGGGAAGAAGTCCGGCTGAGGCCATCTATGAAGCCTGCTTGTTGCGTTTCCGCCCCATCATGATGACGACCATGGCGGCACTGCTCGGCGGATTGCCGCTGGCGCTGGGCACGGGCACCGGTTCGGAACTGCACCGTCCGCTCGGCATCACGATCGTGGGCGGCCTGATTGTCAGCCAGGCGCTGACGCTGTTCACCACGCCGGTTGTTTATCTGTATCTCGACCGCCTGCGGTTGGCTTTGCGTGCGTGGTGGGCGCGCCTTTTTGGCGAGGATCCTGCGGACACTTCTGCGCCGAGCCCCGCTCACTAGGCCGGCTGGTGCAACCGGGTGCTGGAGCCTCGGCATCGTAGAAGCACGTGCCGGCTCACCTTTTTCCCGATCTTGAACGTATGATAGGAATGCTGGCGCGGATGCCGTTGTGAGGCAACCGGTATATTATTTCTTCGCGCTCAAATTCTCTCAGGAGTCACGGATGCTTCGGAAAGCTTTGATGCTGGTATTTGTTTTGGCGGGCATTGCGGGTTGCGTCGGCTGCGGCAGTACTTCGAGCCACTATGTGTACGCGACGGTGCCGGCTGCCAATCAGGTTTTTGCCTATCGGGAAGATCCCAACTCCGGCGTGCTTACTGAGCTTGAGGGCAGTCCGTACTCGGTGGGCGATGGGGCCCATTCCGTTGTGATCCATCCCGCCGGGCAATTCCTGTATGTGGCAAATCCCGGGGTCGGGGCAAACGGCGAAAACGATATTTCCCTGTTCAATATCGGCACGAACGGCACCCTGACGGAGGTCCCTCCCCGTACGCCACTGGGAAACAACGCCTCGGTGCCACAGATCCTCGTGATGGATCCTTCGGGCAATTACCTGTATTCCATGAACGCGGGATCGAATAACATATCGGTTTTTTTGATCAGCGCCGGCGGGGCGCTTAGTCAGATCGCGGGATCTCCGTTCTCGATCGGTTTGTCGCCGTTGAATATGGAGGTGACTCCCAAAGGCGATTTTCTCTATGTCACGGCCGTAGGCGAAACGAACGGTTCGATTGTGGGTTTCGGTGTGAATGGGGGACAGCTCAGCTTGCTTGGCGTGACCTCGAGCGCTGGCACGAATCCCTACGGGCTGGTGATCGATCCCAGCGGAAGTTATCTATACGCCGCGAACTTTGGGTCGAATTCCATTTCCATCTTCTCCATTAATCCGTCCGGTTCGCTCACTGCGGTTGCGGGCTCTCCCATCAACAGCAGCGGATATTCGAATCCCGTGGCGATGATTTTCGATCCCTCCGGCCAGTTCCTCTACGTGGCGAACCAGGGCTCCAGCAATATCAGCGCCTATTCAATCACCAACGGGCTTCCCACAGCGCTGAGCGGCATTGCGACCTCGAACGCCTTCGATACCGAGCCCAGCCCCAGTTTCATGGTCGCGGACCCGAACGGAAAGTATTTATTTGTGGCCAACCAGGATTCCTCTCCGAACGTTCAGCCGTTTTCGATCAGCAGCGGCGTTTTGACTAGTCTCACCTTTTATGGCGTTGGCAACACGGCCAGTTCGATTGCGGTCTCGCAGTAGAGCGGAAAGTGAATGCGACCCTCCGCTTTCTTGCTGCCGCGGAGGCATGGGCCCGCGACGGAAACGGAAAACTTAGAATCCTGCAATCCGGTTTCGGCGATTTGCACCCCCAAACACTGCCCCGTTTTACGGCCATGACGGACAAAAACTTAAAACTCTGCGACAATAGCTAGAGCGTGTTTCAAAAACACCTCCGCAGCGTAATCCAGAAGCAGGCGAGATAGAAGAAGGCGCGGTAAGTACAGAGTAGATGTTCATGACGAACCAGCAGCCGACGAAATTGTCCCAGCCAAGCGTTGGTCCGCTCCACGATCCAGCGGCGCTTGTACCGTCGCAGCTTGCGCCCGTCTTCGTAGCGCCGATGGCGGTTGTTCTGGCGATAGGGGACGATCAGGTCGATTCCGCGGCGGCGCAATCGTTGGCGCAGTGGATCGGAATCGTAACCGCGATCGGCAATCACCCGCTCCGGCTTTTGTCGTGGGCGGCCTTTCGCTCGCGGGACACGGACTTCGGCCAGCGTGGCTTCCGCAAGGTTAACTTCACTGGGGGAGGCACTTTCCAGCCGAACTCCCAGCGGAAGACCTTGACCGTCGACCAATACCATCCACTTCGTGCCCTTGCCCCGCTTGGTTTTCCCAACTGCAGAGCCCCCTTTTTCGCGGAAGCGAAGCTGCCATCGAGAAAAGTCTCGTCCCACTTCAACAGTCCCTCTTGGTCCAACCCTCCCAGCAATGCGCGCCACGCATGCAGCCATACACCTTCCTCTTCCCACTGCTTGAGACGCCGCCAGCAGGTGGAGGGCGAAGGAAACTCCTCGGGCAGAAATCGCCATGCCGCCCCGGTCTGGAGAATCCACAAGATACCCTCCAAACAAGCTCGGTTGGGGGCTCGCGGGCGGCCCCGTCGATCCGTGCGCTGCCGTGGCGGAGGGAGAAAAGCACCTACCAACTCCCATTGCTCATCGCTCAACAGCTTCTGTCGATCCTTCATGACAGAAGCTCAGCCCATAACCTGCCTCACACGTAAGTACCTCACGTGAGGCCGAACCTATTTTTGAAACACGCTCTAGTAGGCTGGCACCCGCCCACCGTGTAACATTACGGAGTCCCAACAACGGGCCGAGAGAAAAGCTTCCGGGATCCGGTCCGCTTGGCGGCTGGTACCGTGCCCAGCTCACCCTAGGAGTCAGAGTTCATGAGGATTGCAAGCGCAGCGAGCGCGTTTCCAAAACATTACTACACTCAGAAGGCCCTTCTCGAGCGTCTACAGGAATATTGGGGGGACCAACTGAAGAATCCCCTGTTGCTGGCGCGTTTGCACCGCAATGTCACCGTGGATGGCCGCTACCTCGCGATCCCCGCCGAGCAATATGTTGACATTAAGACCTGGGGGCAGGCCAACGACATCTGGATCAGGGTTGCGCAGGAACTGGGCGAGCAAGCTCTTTGCCGCGCATTGCAGACCGCCGGGGTTGAGTCGAGCCAGCTGGGATGCCTTCTGTTTACGACGGTGACCGGAGTTGCCAGCCCTTCGATCGATGGGATGCTGATCAACCGGATGGGGCTTCCGGTCAACATGCGCCGCACGCCGATTTTTGGCCTGGGATGTGTGGCCGGCGCAGCCGGAATCGCGCGCGCCGCGGATTATGTTCGCGCCTATCCCAAACAGGCCGCGGCCCTGGTTTCGGTCGAGCTTTGTTCGCTGACCCTGCAGCGTGAAGATCTTTCGGTTGCGAACCTGATCTCCTCGGGACTTTTCGCCGACGGCTCGGCTGCCGTGATTGTGACCGGTTCGGAATTCGAAACCTCGGGCGCTGAGATTTCCGGCCCGAAGATTCTGGCGACAAAGTCAATTTTCTATCCCAAGACCGAAGACATGATGGGGTGGCACATCTCGGAGAAGGGCTTCCGCATCATATTATCGACCGAGGTTCCGAATCTGATTCGAGAGAATCTGGGGCGGGACGTGGATGCGTTTCTGGCGGAGCAAGGGCTCAAGCGCAGCGACCTGAAGAGCTGGGTCCTGCACACCGGAGGGCCCAAGGTGCTCGATGCTTATGGCGATGCGCTGGGGTTGCACAATGGGGAGATGGATGCTTCCTGGGCCTGTCTCCGCAAGGTGGGAAACCTGTCTTCGGCTTCCGTGCTATGCGTGCTCGAAGATGTGATGAAGAACCGGCACCCTGAGCCGGGCACACTGGGTCTGCTTGCAGCAATGGGACCCGGCTTTTGCTCCGAGCTTCTACTCCTGCAGTGGTGAGGGTGCGTGGTGGTGAATTCCACGGATGTAGTTGTAGTAGGTGGCGGCCCCGCCGGGCTGGCAGCGGCTATTGCCGCCCGCCAGCAGGGTTTCCGTGTAACTGTCGCTGACGGCGCCAGGCCGCCGATTGACAAGGCGTGCGGCGAAGCTCTGATGCCGGACGCAGTTGCCGCGTTTCAGCGGCTTGGACTCAGCGTGCCTGCAACTGCCGCCAGCGTGATCGGCGGCGTGCGCTTTCTGGCCGATCGCTTGTCCGCGGGAGCAGTATTCCCTCCCGCTTGCTGCGGCATCTCCACCCGCCGGACTGCGTTGCACCGCATCATGACGGAACGAGCCGCTGGCCTCGGAGTCGATCTGCAGTGGCAGACTGTGGTCACGGGGATTTCCGGCGGCGAAGTGCAGCTTGGGCCGCGGAGTATCCGCACTCGATGGATCATCGGCGCTGACGGCGCCAATTCACGGGTGCGCCACTGGGCGAATCTCGATGCGCTTACGCGCACGGAGCTGCGTTACGCTTTTCGCCGGCACTATCGCGTCAAGCCCTGGACGGACCGCATAGAAATCTATTGGGGAAAGCGCAGTCAGGGCTATGTCAGTCCGGTGAATAACGACGAAGTTTGCGTGGCGGTAGCTTCCTGTAACCCCGATCTGCGCCTGGAAGAATCCCTGCTGGAATTTCCCGAACTCAACGCACGGCTGCGTGGCGCGGAGATGGGCTCGACCGAGCGGGGGTCGGTTTCCGCAAATCGCAAGCTGAGGCGCGTCTGGCGCGGGAATGTTGCCTTGATCGGCGATGCCTCCGGCACCGTCGATGCAATCACTGGCGAAGGCCTAGGGCTTGCCTTCAGCCAGGCTGTTGTTTTGGCCGCGTGCCTGAAGGCAGACACTCTTGCCGCCTACCAGGCCGCGCATCGGCGTTTGGCAATGCGGCCCTTGATGATGGCGCGACTCATGCTCATGCTGGATGGCCGTCCATGGCTTCAGCAGCGCGTGCTCCAGGTGTTTCGCAAACGTCCCGAAGTGTTTGGCAGGCTGCTGGCCCTGCACGTGGGAGCTCTTTCGCCTTTCCGCATGGCGTTCGACGGGCTCACCTTGGGGTGGGGACTGCTGACTGCATGAAGGAACTGGCTCAGGAACTTTTCGCCCGTCGGCCGTGCAGGGCGCTTCATTCCGCATCACGCGTCCATCGAACGCTCCTGCACATGGTCGCACTGTTTGCCGTCACCGTCGCCGTGGGCGCGGCCAGGGGACAGGATGCCGTACTCCATCTGGATCCTCAGCGAACCACCATTAATTTCACGCTCGGAGATGTTCTCCACACAGTTCGAGGAACTTTTCGGCTCAAGCAGGGCGCGTTGCGTTTTGATCGGTCTTCGAACAAGATCTCGGGCGAGATCGTGGTCGATGCCACGAGCGGTGAAAGCGGCACTGGAGTTCGTGACCGTAAGATGCATCGCGAGGTGCTGGAGAGCGACCATTATCCCGAAATTGTGTTCCGCCCCGATCGCATCGAAGGGACGGTTGCTCCCCAGGGAAAGTCCTCTGTTCGAGTGCACGGAGTTTTCAGAATCCACGGATCGGACCACGAGTTAAGCGTTCCGGCCGAAGTGGAGATGCTCCGGGATCGCTGGAGCGCAACGCTTCACTTCGCCGTCCCCTATGTAAATTGGGGGATGAGGAATCCGAGCACGTTCTTTTTGCGGGTGAGCGAATCGGTTGACATCGACCTGACCACGGGCGGAAGCGTTACCGGGCCCTGATGTGTCAAAATGCAGTAATAATGAAGCGAAATCAGGCCTGAAGTAATCCAAAAACAGATTGAACCCGTCAGAGACGAAGGCCCAGAAAACCCCGAAGGTGCACAGATTGCGCGCAGTCCTCCCCATTGTGTGGGAGTTGACCCGTCCGCGCGTCGGGCTGCTGAGCATTGGCTTTCTGCTGATGATCGTCAATCGCGTCGCCAGCCTGGTGTTGCCGTATTCCACCAAGTTCTTGTTCGACAATGTCATCCCCAAACGTTCCTTGCACCTGCTTGATCGGCTTGTGCTGCTCGTTCTGGCGGCGACGATCATCCAGGGAATAACTTCGTTTTCACTCACTCAGCTGCTATCCAAAGAAGCGCAGCGTCTGATCACTGAGTTGCGGCAGAGGGTACAGGCGCACATTTCGCGGCTTCCCGTCGCGTTCTACGATGTCCAACAAAACCGGCATGCTGGTGTCGCGCATCATGAGCGACGTGGAAGGCGTGCGCAATCTGCTGGGCACGGGATTGGTCGATTTTGCCGGCGGATTGCTCACCTCGGCCATTGCTCTGGTGCTGTTGGTGCGAATCAGCCCGCTCGATGACATCGCTGGCTCTGGGATTTCTTATTGTGTTTCGCCGTCTGCTCTCACTAAAGCATTCGGCACAATCCGGCCGATTTTTCGTGAGCGAAGCAAGATCAACGCCGAGGTCACGGGCCGTCTCACCGAATCGCTTGGCGGGGTGCGCGTGATCAAGGGCTATCATGCCGAGGAACGCGAGGAGGCAGGTCTTCGCTGGCTGGCGTAAAGCGGTTGCTGGAAAATGTCATGCGCACTCTGACTGCGACTTCCGTCATGAGCCTTTCGGCCAGCGTGCTGACTGGGAATAGTAGGCGCAATGGTCATGTACATTGGAGCGCGCCAGATCATGGCTGGAACCATGACAATTGGCGGCTTGTTTCCTACACCGTCTTGCTGGCTTTCTGGTTGCGCCCATGGTGCAAACCGTAGGAATCGGAACCCAACTACGGAGGCCCTGGCAGGTTTGGAGCGCACCCAGGAGTTTTGAGCGAGCGGCCGGAGGATAAAGACCCGAAGGCGTACGTCGCGCTGGCGAGAAATTCAGGGCAACGTGGAATTTGACCACGTGAGTTTCAGCTACGACGGCACCCGAAGTGTTGCACGACATTTCGTTTCGCGCCGAGCCCGGCACAGTCACGGCGTTGGTCGGCTCGTCCGGCTCGGGCAAGTCCACCACCATCGGGTTGATTTCCGCTTTTATGTGCCGAGGAAGGGCAAGATTCTGGTCGATGGAGTCGACTTGAGCACGGTGCGGCTCGATTCCTACCGCACGCTTCTGGGGGTCGTGCTGCAGGAATCGTTCCTATTTGACGGGACCATTCGCGAAAATGTTGTCGTTTTCGCGCCCAAATGCCAGCGAGGAGGAAATCATGCGGGCCTGCCGCATCGCGCGCGTGGACGAGTTCGCCGAGAGTTTCGCCGACAAGTACGACACCATCGTCGGCGAGCGTGGCGTAAAGCTTTCCGGGGGACAGCGGCAGAGAATCTCGATTGCTCGCGCAATTCTGGCGGAGCCCCGCATCCTGATCCTGGACGAAGCTACTTCCAGCCTTGATTCGGAATCGGAGCAGATGATCCAGCATGGGCTGTCTTATCTCATGCAAGGCCGTACAACTTTTGTGATCGCGCACCGGCTTTCCACCATCCGCCGCGCCGACCAGATTCTGGTGATGGAACATGGGCAAATCGTCGAGCGCGGCACGCACGAGCAACTCTATGCCGCAGCATGGCCGTTATTACGATCTCTATACCAGGCAACATGGAGTGGAGGAGAACCTGTTTCTCGCGCCCGGCGAGGGCGACAAGATTGAAGACGGGAGCGGCAGCTCCGGCGGATCCCGCGCTGGGAGTAAGGCGCCGATGCGATGCGCGTGCTGAGAGAGGTCCGATAGTTTATGAGCAGCACAATTATGATCTCCTCCGAACAGCACCCCAACCGCAGCGATTCCGCAATCCATGTGGAAAGCTCTGCCGCCACTACCCAATGGGCGACGCACTGATCCGAGCTGTGGATGGCGTCGCTCTGAGAGTGCGCGCCGGCGAGAGTTTGTCGCGCTGCTGGGAAGTTCCGGCTCGGGTAAGTCTTCGGTGTTGAACCTGATTGCCGGTCTTGACCGTCCGACGTCCGGCAGCGTGATCGTGCAAGGTCGAGATCTGGCAAGAGCTGTCTCGCGAAGATCTGGCCAAATATCGGTTGCATACGGTCGGCATGGTATTTCAGTCGTTCAACCTGATTCCCGAGTATGACGCTCGTGGAAAACGTGGAATTGCCCATGCGCTTCGCCGAAGTCGATCGCGGCAAGCGCGAGCGCCTGGCCAGGCGCGCTCGAAAGGTGGGACTGCGGGCGCGCATGAACCATCGTCCGAGTGGAACTTTCCGGTGGAGAACAACAGCGGGCTGCTTTGGCGCGCGCTTTGATCAATCGCCCGCAAATTTTCTGGCGGACGAACCCACCGGCAATCTCGACAGCCACACTGGGACCGAAATCATGAATTTGGTTCGCGAGTTCAATCAACGACTGGGAATGACAGTAGTGATGGTGACGCACGAACGCGCGCTGGCCGAACGCTACGCCAAGCGCATGATTTTTCTCGCGGATGGCAAGCTGGTCGGCGATCGAACTGAACTAGTCTCGCGTCCGGGCAAGGGAGTGCGATTATGAAACTTCCTGATCTTACCAACTGGCTGTGCGCAATTTGCGCGAATCCCTTTTGCGAAATTCTCTGACTACGATCGGCATTTCGGTGGGCGTGGCTTCACTGGTTGCAATGCTGTCGCTCGGAATCGGGTTGCAGCAACTGGCATCGCGCCGTTTGATGAAGTCCGGATTATTCGATACCGTGGTGGTAACTTCCCGCCGCGATTTGCGCAACTTCGGCCGGCAAGATGAGGAGCGCAACGGCCCGGCCCCAGCCGAAAGCCGCATTCTCGACGAACCGGCGCGGCTGGAGATCGAACGTCTGCCGGGTGTACTCGAGGCTTATCCCGATATTCGTTTCATCACTGAACTGCGCTTCGAAGATAAGCCACATCTGACCATGGTGGCGGCGCTGCCCACTTCGGCCAAATGGAATGATGCGTTTGATTCGGTGCAGGGCAATTCTTTTCGTCCGAGACCGCACCCGAGGTGGTCATTCAGAAAGCGTTTGCGGAAGAGCTGCTAGGACGAACGCCAAAGCCCGGCGCTTGACGAAACGAATGTCACGGAATTGGCAGCCCCGCTTCTGGGTAAGGGTTTGACCATGCGGTATGCTCAGCGCGAAGCGCAAGCCGGAGCCGGCGTCTTCGGACCAGGGCCTTGCGGCCGCCGCGTATTCCGTGGTTTCGAGGGAGTTGAAACTGAAGATTGTCGGCGTGGCTGATCTCGATCCAGAGAGCATGCGCGGGCCAACTCGGGCGCGGGTGTTTCTGCCGCTGAAATTGGCCGAAAGTCTGCACGTCATGCAGCCGACCGACCTGCGCGAGCTCTCGCGCGCCGCTGGCGATCAGCCCGTGTACTCCTCGGTGAGCGTACGGGTGAGAAATCCGAGTCAAGTGCAGAAGGTCGAAGATGCAATCAAGAAGATGGGGTTCAACACCTTCTCGATCCTCGACGCCAGCCGCAGCATCCAGCAATTTTTCAAGGTGCTGGACGTATTTCTCGGGATCTTCGGCAGCCTCGCGCTGGCCGTCGCTTTCATTGGAATCGTGAACACGCTGGTGATGGCCATTCTGGAGCGCCGCCGCGAAATTGGCATCATGAAGGCCATCGGAGCCAGCGATGGAGATATAAAGAGGCTTTTCTTTGCCGAGGCGGGGGCCATGGGTATTCTTGGCGGCATCGTTGGAGTCATTCTTGGCTGGGCGATAGGACAGGTTATTAATCTGGGAACGAACGTCTATCTCAAGAGCCAGTCTTTTCCGGCCGAGCATTTCTGGTCGGTTCCGTGGTGGCTGGTAGGGTTCGCGCTGGCGTTTTCTTTCCTGGTCAGCCTCGTGGCGGGCCTTTATCCTGCGGGACGCGCGGCCCGTCTCGATCCCGTGCAGGCCCTGCGCTACGAGTAAGCTGAAATCGATGCAGCGATGCTTCCGAATTGTCTTCTTGTGCGCCGCCATCACTGCCTGGCTGCCGCTTCACGCCCAGAGCCGCATCGATTGCAACGCTCTGAACAGCCGCATTCTAAAACATGCGGTGCATTACTGCGTCTACCTGCCCGCCAGCTATGACGCCGGCGCAAGCAAGCGCCCGGCTCCAACCTATCCCGTGCTTTATTACCTGCACGGTCTTGGCGACAACGAGCGCTCACTTTTCAACAGTGGTGGATGGACGCTGCTGGACGATCTTCGCCAGCAGCACAAGATGGGAGAATTCCTGATTGCCACGCCGGAAGGCGATCAGACGTTCTTCATCAATTCCGCGGATGGTGCCGTTCGCTACAGCGACTTTTTTCTGCAGGAATTTATTCCTCTCATCGAATCGAAATACCGAGTCACGCCGGGTCGCGAGCATCGCGCGATCAGCGGCATTTCCATGGGAGGCTACGGCGCGCTTCGTCTCGCGTTCGCGCATCCGGAAATGTTCTCGGCGGTGAGCGCGCAAAGTGCGGCTTTGATCACCGAATCTCCGCAGGAACTCGATGTCGCGGCCCGCTCGGGTGGGGCGAAGGGAAAGCTGCTGGCGACAGTGTTCGGAAGCCCAATCTCGGTACGCCACTGGAAGGACAACAGCCCATTCGTACTGGCGGAAAGAAACCAGGTTGCTCTGCGGCGCCTTGCGATTTATTTCAACTGCGGCCAGGACGACGATTACGATTTTGAAAAAGGCGCCGCCGCGCTGCACGCGCAACTCGAAAAGGAAGGCATAAAGCACGAGTATCATCCTTATCCCGGCGACCACAGCCTGACGTATTTCCTGACGCATTTCGCCGAGGTCATGGAGTTCCACTCCCGGGAATTCGGCCTCAAATAGGGAGGGCCGGCACTTTCGATGGCGTGCCCCCCGACGAGCCTGTAACCATTCACGGGGAACGGTACTTGGCTTGCTCCTGAAGTTTTGCAGGAAAGCTGTTGTAAACTAGCCGGAGAGCATCCCCGTTCGAGGGATGTGCGATTGGTACTGCGGAGAGTTGGCCGAGTGGTTGATGGCACCGGTCTTGAAAACCGGCATACCTTAACGGGTATCGGGGGTTCGAATCCCTCACTCTCCGCCACGCAGTCTTGACTGCAGAGAAATTCTGCCTTCATTTACCCAGAAATACGCGAAAGATGCCCATATTTCGCGATTATTCGCACACAAACCGGAGTGCAGAGAACGGACTGCTGACCATCGAACGCAGTATTTTCCTGACTTTTCTCCGGAGGGCAATGGAGAATCCTGTGGCTTCAAGACTGAAATCCAGATCCAGCGTCGCCAGGTCGCGAAAGATTTCACCGAGTAGACGGTCGTCCCATGTGGAATTCTCTGTCAGGCGATTGTCGGCAATGCTGAAGGCACGGGCTTGTTCCGGTGTCAGATGAGTCAAGCGGATGACCGGCAGCGAGGGCCGGCCCAGCTTCCTGGCGGCGAGCACGCGTCCATGGCCAGCCAGAACCTTGTTGTTGCCATCGATTACGACCGGAATGTTAAAGCCGAAACTCTCGATACTTCGGGCGATCTGTCCGATCTGCAGATCACTGTGGTGCCTGGGGTTGCTCGGATCGAGGTTCAGCTCATCGATAGGTAACTGCTCAATCTCTAAGTCGCGGGCACGTTCCTTGGTCATGGCTCACTCCTGATAGCGCCAGGTTGGAGGAATGCGCTACAAGAGCGAGTCTACGCACCACATATGATTAGCCCGGTTAACGCGACTTTTTCTTCTCTGCGTGCGCCTTGGAGACGACGCGTTGAAATCGCCCGAAGGTTATCTTCTTCCGTCCGTTCTTGAAGTCATACTCGTAGGTCCATTTTTTGGGGTTTTCCGAATTCTCATTCTCCTTCGGATCAAGTTCCTTTTCGTTGAGCAGTTGCCAAAGGCGCGGCCATAACTCCCTGGCGGTGTCCCGTCGATATTGCGGATTGAGAGCCAGTTCCAGAATCACCTGATTGATCGTCTCCCCATCTTCAGTGATCTTTCCCCGCGGCTTCCTGGCTCTTTCACTTTGCGCGTTCCGGGTCGCCTGGCCGATCGCGAAAGTCGGAGCAGCCATCGTTTCAGCTAGGAGCCGCCAGGCATCTTCTTTGTCTCGGGAGGACGGGGGATCCTCTAGGATGAGCCACTTCAACGTGCAATATGTCCTCAGAAATGGAATCGCTCGGTTTGGCGTGTTTCCCGGAGCAGTGACGGACCAACGATCGAAGGGTAATCCCTTGTCCGCTCCTTTGAACCGCATGGCCTGCCGCTGTTCGTTTGTCACCCCGAGGCGCTGAAGCTCGCGAGTTAGACAATGGGTTTCCAGATGTTGAGCGGGCGTCTCCCAAGGTGTCATGTCTCTTGTCATCCCTCCCTCCGCGTACTCTCCTCATGATTATGAACTTCAATTTCAGCATACAGCTCAGCAACAAAGGTGGCCAAGAATACTCGAGCAAAAGAACGAGGGTCGTGCTACCTACACGGACTTGCTTGGCATTCTTGGTCCATCCAGATGGACCTCAGTCAAGCACATTGTGTGCCCACTGTCCCCAATTTGACTTGAACTCCTGCCCAAAGGAAGCGTCAATGTTGCTGATCTCCTCAAGGGAGGCACTATGCCCGATCCGTCTATTACGAAACGCCTCGCTTCTCTCCCCAAGTTGAGTAAGCCAGCTGTTTGTGAGCTGTGGAGGCAGCTCTTTAAGAGGGAACCGCCGTCGGAGGTCCGAAAGGATCTAATGCTTCGCGTCATCGCGCATCGCCTGCAGGAGCAGGAACTTGGTGGCCTCAGCGACGCCAACTGCCGCCGGCTTCGCCAGCTTGCAGCTACCTTCGAGGCCGACCCCGACGCGGTGGTTTCAACTCGACCGCTAATGAAGCCCGGCACCCGCCTGGTGCGCCAGTGGGAAGGGCATGTTCATGTGGTCGAAGTGGAACCCAAAGGTTATTCGTACAAAGGTGCCCGCTACGAAAACCTATCTGAGATCGCGCACCTGATCACTGGCACCCGCTGGTCTGGACCAGCCTTCTTCGGTCTCAGAACCAAACAATCCAAAGAATCCCAGGAGGTCCAATGACGACGGAATCGAAGACCGTAATCCGCTGCGCAATCTACACCCGCAAGTCCTCGGAAGAAGGCCTGGAGCAGTCCTTCAATTCCCTCGATGCCCAGCGCGAAGCCTGCGACGCGTTCGTCGCCAGCCAAAAACACGAAGGTTGGCGCATTCTTCCCGCCCGCTACGACGATGGAGGCTATTCCGGGGCGACTTTAGATCGACCGGCGATTCAGGCCCTGCTCCAAGACATTGAAGCCAACAAGGTCGACACCATCGTGGTCTATAAGGTCGATCGCCTCACTCGCAGCCTGGCTGACTTTGCCAAAATCGTAGAAGCCCTCGACGCGCGTGGAGTCTCGTTTGTATCCGTTACCCAGCAGTTCAACACCACGACTTCGATGGGACGGCTGACCCTCAATATTCTGCTCTCCTTCGCCCAGTTCGAACGCGAAGTCACCGGAGAAAGAATTCGAGACAAGATCGCAGCCTCCAAGCGCAAGGGCATGTGGATGGGGGGCACCATTCCGGTCGGCTATGACCTAAAGGAACGTAAGCTGATCGTAAACCCGAAGGAAGCAAAACAGGTTGTCCGTCTCTTCCATCTCTATCTTGATCTGGGATGCGTTTCCAAGTTGAAAGCTCGACTCGATCAGGAAGGCGTCAAGAGCAAGGTAAGGATCAGCGCTGGCGGGAATCGGTCGGGAGGAACTTCCTATTCTCGGGGTGCGCTGTACGACATCCTGCAAAACCGTCTCTACCTGGGAGAGATCCCTCATCGGGGAGTTAACCATGCCGGCGAGCATGCGGCCATTGTTCCGCGAGGATTGTGGAATCGGGTGCAGGCTCAGCTTAAGAGCGACAACCAGGGACGTCGGAATGGGCTCAATGCAAACTCCCCGAGTTTACTCGTCGGCCTGCTGCAAGACGCAAAGGGCAGACGATTCACTCCATCTCACACCTCGAAGAACGGCCGGAGGTATCGTTACTACGTTTGCCAAGGCCCGAGTGATGCAGAATCCACGAACAAGCCAGCCAGGCTGCCGGCCCACAATGTGGAAATGCAGATCAGAACCAGGCTGCAATCCCTCTTACAGTCTGGCAAGGTGCTCATGGACGAGCTTAGCCGCCCCGAGGATCCATCCTTACACACTCAGCAAATCCTGGACGCAGCCGCGAAACAATGCCAACGGTTGAGCTCCGGAACCCCTAGCCTCGTGCACGACTTCGTGAGAACGGTGGTGCGGCGAGTTGTGGTTCATGCTGACAGAATGGATGTTGAAGTCGGCAAGCAGGAACTGCTTGCCGCAATTATCCCAGAGCAGTGCACGTCCTTACCTGGACCCGAAAGACAGCAAGGTTCTCGTGGTGTGATCCGCCTTGAGATTGACGTTCGGCTCAAACGCTGTGGCGGGGAGATGCGGCTGGTTTTTCCACCCGATCACCTCGGCCCCGCAACATCGCACCCTGCTTCGTCACTATTGAAGGCTTTGGCTCGCGGACGCACCTGGCATGAATGGATTGTTGCTGGAGCAGTTTCGGGCCAGGCCGCGCTTTCCCAAAGGCTGGGTTTCAACCAGCGGTACGTGAGACGGGTTCTGGGATGCGCCTTCCTTGCACCCGACATTGTGGAAAGCATTCTGAATGGACGTCAGCCCTCCGATCTAACCTTCGAAAAACTGACTCGTGCCTTTCCGATGAGTTGGGTCGAGCAACGGAAGCAGCTCGGATTCCCATCGGTGCGACCACGGCAATAAACAAAGCTACCGTTGGTCCCCGCGAAAAACCTTCCCTGTTCTGACCCGTATCAGGGAATTGAATTCCCTGATATCTCCTGAAAATTCCCTGTTAGATTCGACACCTCAACAACGACAGGAACCGATAAACCTCGTACTCAGAGCGAGGTAGGAGGGATGATCCGCCTTTGTTGGGGCGCAAAATGGTGAAATTCCCTGTATTTTTCCCTGTTAGCAGGGAATTTGGCCCGGAGAGAGGTTAGCGCCAGACTGCATGCTCCGCCACGCAGTCTGGGCTGCGGAGAATTCCCGCCTGCATTTCCCGCTAAGTACGCGAAACATGCCCGTATTTCGCGATAATTCCCAAACAAACCGGACTGCAGAGAACGGACTGCTCGGCTCCGATGGGGGTCGCAATCCAGGCTTCTCTCCGGAGGGCACATTGGCAGTCCGGTTTCCGAAGAGGGCATTAAGCGAATGCAATGCGATCAGAAGCTGGGGATTCGGCCATAGCGAGTTGACTTTGTCGGCAGATGGGGAAACGGATTTCGACGCTTCCCATAATCCCGTTTCTGGCCAACTTCCTGTTGGCCGACTATTGATAGTCGATCAGCACACTTCGCCTTGGCGGCTGTTAGTTCGCGGCTCCAGCAAATAGCAATTAGATTCTCCATCCTGATACTTGACGCACAACATCGGAGGATCCAATCCGGAGCACTCTTTCGTGACAGGCTTGGTCTCGATGCTTTACAAGCTAAGGCTGCGATCCGCTTTGGAACCGCAACGCCGCAAGGTCTGCTTCATAGTCAAATCGGGCATTGGCCTCGGCGATCTGCGCCTGTGTCTGTTGTAACTGAGCCTGACTTAACTCAACAATCGAGCTGAGCCCCAGACGATACCTTGTATTGGCCAGGTCCAGTGCGGTGTTGGCCTCTTGCAAGAGCTCTGCGGTCACACTCATTTTCTGTTGTGCGGTGTTTGCTCGCAGCCAGGCTGTGCGGACGTCCCGTACGATGCGATTGATGAGGGCGCGGCTCTGCTCGTCGGACGCCTTGGCGCGCAGCTCGGCTTCCGCGGCCTGGGCATGGAATTTGAAACCCTCAAAGATCGGTATCCCTATATTGATCCCTGCCGCTCCATACCAATCCGGGGTGAAGTAGGTGCTGGATCCGACCGGGGTGATGCCCACTGTGCCCAACCCGGAGATGGTTGGGAGCAGTTGCTCGTGTTGCGCCCGGCTGAAGCGCACGTTCGCCTCGTGGTTGAGTTTGAGAGCAAGAAGATCGGGGCGCAGTTGCAAGGCAAGAGCAATGACTGCATCCGCTGAAGGCGCGACCGGTGGCGGGGGGGACGGGTCGTCCACGAGTTGGTACTGTCGATCGCTAGCGGTTCCAAGCACCTCGTTGAGATTCGCCATTGCGGCATCAAACTGATTTTGCGAATCGAGATCGAGCAACTTGGCCTGCGACAGATTGACTTGCGCGAAACTCTGGTCGAGCGTGGATTTGAGCTTGCTCGCAGTTAATGCGTCGACCTGATCGCCGACCGCTTGCCGGGCCTTGACGGTGCTTTTCGCAACCTGCAGCGTGGCCTGCGCCTCCAGAGCATTGTAGAAAGCAATGTCCGCCGCCAGGACGATGTCCTCTCGCGTCGCCTGCGATTGTTGTTCGGAGGCCTTTGCCTGAAAGGATGAGGACGCGACCAAATTGTGGGTGCGGCCGAAATCCGTGATCAACTGATTGAGGTCAACCCCTGCGCCCACGTGATACAGGAGCCTGGAAGCATCAAGCGACCCAGCCGAGATACGGCTTGCTTCCTCGGCATCAACGCCAGTTACATTACCACGCAACGTCGGAAGCAACGCCGAGCGAGTCTCGCGGACGACCTGCTTTTGTGCCTGGGCAAGCAGCGCCGCGACGCTGATTCGTGGGTTGTTCTTGAGCGCTAACTGCTCCGCCTGTTGACGGGTAAGCACTTCTCCGGTTGAGTCTGGCGGGAGGGATCCCGGAGAATTCGTTGTCGCGGAATTTAACGCTGGTGTTCGCTGCTGCGCCTGAGCATCGAACTGCGGCGCATCTGGAAGCTGCGTGACGATCTCCTGTGCCCGCATGGAGAGGGGACACAGAAGGAGCCAGAGCGGCAAGAATAGACTTCGGTTACACATGGGTCACCTCACCGGATCTGGGCTCGATTTCCGCATCACGATTTTCTTTGCGATGAATCAGCAAGTACGCTGTCGGCACTAGAAAAACGGTAACTATGCCGGAAACGGTCAACCCTCCCAGAATTGCTCGCGCCAGCGGCGCGTACTGTTCGCTGCCCGGCTCCAAAGCGAGCGCCATGGGGATGAGGCCCAGGATAGTGGCTAGCGTGGTCATCAGAATGGGACGCAAACGCACTGTGCAAGCTTCGGCGAGGGCCTGCTTGAGGGGACGACCATTGGCGCGGAGCGTGCCGACGAACTCCACGATAAGGATGCTGTCGGAAACGGCGATTCCAGTCATCATGATGACTCCCATGAGCGACATAACGTTGAGCGTCGTGCCCGTGCCCATCAGGAATAGGATCACTCCCGAAAGCCCCGGAGGAATCGCCAGCAGGATGATAAAAGGATCTGAGAAGGAAGCGAACTGCGCCATCAGGATGAGATAAACCAGCACGATCGCGAGGATGAGACCGATGCCGAAACTCCGGAACGAACTGTGCATGTCTGAGATCGCTCCGCCCATCGACACGGTGATCTGGGAGGAGTGGTGCATGCCATCAAGGACTTGTTTGATCTCAGCGCTTACGCGGCCGAGATCCTCCTTCTTCGGCATGACGTAGATGTCGAAACTGCGACGGAGTTGGTAATGATCGACCTCGGTCGGAGTATTGATCTGCTTGATGGATGCTAGCGACTCAAGCGGAGTTGTGTTTGCGGCTCCGGGGGCGCGCAAGGGAATCTGCTTAAAGTCGGTCAGGGTTTTAATCTGATTGTTGGGATATTGCACGCTGAGAAAGTAATTATTCCCAGTCTTTGGATCGACCCAGAAACTCGGGGCAATCATGGTGTCCGATGTAAGCGCAGTGATGACGTTATCAAGCGCCGCCTCCGGCGATATGCCGAGCAGAGCAGCATGTTCGCGATCGATATTCAATTCCAGCCCCGGATAGTCGAGGTCCTGCGGAATCAGCACATCGTTGACGGAGGTCAACGCTCTCATCTTGGCAGCCACGGACTTGGCAAAAGCGAACGATTCATCGAGTTCGCTGCCCCCGATTCGAATGTCGATCGGGGCGGGTTGCCCCTGGTTCACGACGGAATCAACCAATCCACCCGTTTGGAAATAAGTACTCACTTCTGGAAAGTCGTTGGCGAACCTTTCGCGCAGACGTTGCATGTACGCGAAGCTGCTGGTCCTATGATCCTCCTTGAGACTGACTTGAATGAAGGCGGTATGCATTCCGGAATTGCTGGTATAGATGGCCGAAAGATCTGGCGTAATGCCAATGTTCGACACAATCATATTCATGTCGCGCGGTGACACCACATCGCGGATATCCTGCTCCATCTTCCCAACATATTCATCAGTGACCTCGAGACGAGTTCCGGGCGGGACTTTGACGTTGACCACAAATTGCCCGGGATCGGTGCGCGGAAAGAACGCCACACCAAGGAACGGAAACAACGCGAAGCTCAGCACCACGAAAGCAGCAAAGCTGCATACGACCAATACGGGCCGGTCAAGACAAACAGCGATAGCTTTTTCGTAGGCGTGCTGCAGTCGCTCGAATTGCTGATTGAACCCGATGACGATGCGTCGAAAGATGTTGGTGACTCTTATTTCTTGTTCGTGTTCGACTTCTTCTACTGCCTCCGTCCCGCCTCCCAGCGTACTGTACGGGATGCTGCTGTGTTCAGGCTCCAAACGGATGAACTTCGCGCAGAAGAGTGGCACCACAGTCATGGCGACGGCATAAGAAGCAAAGAGCGCCAGCACGACCGCGAGGGCAAGCGCGCTAAAGATATATTTACTGACACCCGAGAGCATAATGACGGGAAAGAAAACAATGCTCGTGCTGCACGTAGCTGCCAGCACGGCAAGCTGGACTTCTTTGCCCCCATTGATGGCGGCTTCAACCGCGGGTTCGCCCAACTCCATATGACGAAAGGTGTTCTCAAGAACGACGACCGAGTTATCAATCAAGCGGGAAAGGGCGAGCGCGATACCGCCGAGCACCATGGTATTGATGGTGCTCGCGCCCAGGTTCAACGCAATGAAGGCGGCGAGGCACGAAATGGGAATAGAGAGTAATACTGAGACCGTCGCGCGAAGATTGCCGAGAAAGAGAAGGATCATCAGCGCGGTGAGGCACAAGCCAATGCTGCCCTCATTGATCACGTTCTTTACCGCAATCTTTACAAAAACAGATTGATCAAAGACGACCGCCGTTTTCAGCGCCTTCGGAATATCGAGCAGATGTTTCACGGCCTCTCGAACGCCGTTCACAATACTGATCGTGTTCGATCCCCCGCCCTGCTTTAAGATCGGAATGTAGACGGAATGTTGACCGTCGACCCGGACGATGTTGTATTGCAGCTGGCCTGAGTCCACCGCCTTCCCAACATCGCCAACGAATACGGACTCACCCATATGGTCTTGTTTGTCCGTCTTGATCGGCATGGCATTGATTTCGTCGACCACCGGAATCTGGCTGTTGGCATAGACGTTGTAGTCTTTAGGTCCGATGCGCACGTCCCCCGCGGGTAGAATTAAGTTCGATTCATTCACCGAACGCACCACGTCCATCACCGAGAGTTGGTGAGCTTCCAGTTTGACCGGATCGACATAAATCTGGATTTGCCGATACTTACCGCCGTAAGGCTGCGGTACGGAAGCCCCGGGAACGTTGGCGATCTGATTCCGCACCTCAAACTGCGCCAGATCTTTGAGCCGCGTTTGGTCGAGACCCTGACCTTCCAGCGTGACCAGGCACACGGGGAGATTCGAAGCGTCGAACTTCAGCACCACCGGAGGCAGGGTTCCCGGCGGAAGCCGCCGCAAATTCGCCATGGCCAGATTCGAAATATTGCTGACAGCGGCGTTCGCGTCCGTGCCTGGCTGAAAGTAGATCTTGATCAGGCTCACACCGGGCAGCGATCGTGACTCGATGTGATCGATTCCGCTTCCCAGCGTAAAGAAACGTTCGTAGCTATCGGTGATATCCGCCTCGATCTGCTGCGGCGGCATGCCGGCATAGAAGGTCGCTACCACGACAACCGGGATGTTAATTTCCGGAAACAGATCGACGGGCATACGCGCCACTGTGGTAACACCCACGACGATCACCATGAGACAAAGCATCAGGATGAAGAACGGATGCTTGATGGCAAAAGAGGACATTACTCGCTCACCTCCTGCGCTGCCGTGGGAATAAACGCCGCATGCGGGGACACGACTTCCCCGGGCTGATAGCCAGCCTGCCCAGAGGCGATCACGTTGTCCCCAGCCTGCAGGCCGCTGGTAATCTCCACGCGGTTCGAGGTTCGAATTCCCAGAGTCACATTGCGCTTCTCGACATGGTTCGTCGCATCCACAACCAGAACGTAAGACTGATCGCCTTTAGATGAGTCGCCGCTCTGCACCACGGCCTGTGCCGGCAAAATAAGAGTGTCATTCTTCTGCTGGAGTTGAATCGTCGTCTCCGCGTACATCCCCGGACTGAGACTCAGATCACGGTTCGGGACATCGACCTCGGTCAGCATGGTTCGGGTGTTGGTATCGAGCGCCCGCGAGAAACGAATGATCTTGCCTGTAAATGTGCGCCCAGTCGCGTTGACTTTCACCTGCACATCGCCGCCGACCTGAATGTAGGGTACGTCGCTTTCCGGCACGGGCATGCGGAGGCGGAGCAGGTCGCTCTCGGCCACCTGTACGACAGGAAGTGTCTGCGTGTTGTTGTCCTGTCCGGCTTGAATCAGCGAGCCGGTATCGGCGTAGCGCTTCGTCACCACACCTGTAAAGGGGGCGATGATCTGCTCGTATCCGGACATCGTTTCGAGCCGGCTGCGGCTTGCGCGAGAAACGCCGAGTTGTTCCTGCATGGAGTTGAGCGAGGCCTTCGCAACGCCGACCTGTGCTGCGGCTTGCTGGTCTTTGGCTCGCGCGTCATCCAACTCCTGCTCTGCGATCAGCCCCGGTCTTTCTTTGGAAGCTTCTTCCAGACGGGTGTACTCAGCGTGCAATGCGGAGTATGTCGACTCGGCGCTGACCACTTCGCTTTGTGCGCGAGTGATATCAGATTGGCTGTGGCGGACCTCGGCCTGAGCGCCCTCGACTTGATTCTGCAGCTCTGGTACTTCCAGCAGAGCCAGGACTTCGCCCTGACGAACGCGGTCGCCGATATCGACTTTGATCCAGCGAATATATCCCGAGACTTTGGCGTGAAGATCCACCTGTTGATAGGGCTGGAATTGGCCGGCAACGGTAAGCGAACTGGCCAGATTGCCACGCGTGACCGCGACAACTGCCGCCGCTCTCGGCTGCTCGGCGGGGGCTTTGCCATAACGATTTCGAACGATCAGGAAGAGAGCTGCCAATAAAAGGCAGAGAAGTAGAGCGATCCAAAGGATTCGCTTACGATGCATGGAGCCACCTTACTTTCAATCCCGCAAGTTCGGGGATTGGAATCGACGACAGCACATCTCCTTAAAGGAACTGGCGATTACCCAACGGTCCTATTCGATGTTTGAGAATAGGCCGGGTTTGTCGCAAATATATCGCCGAGGAGGGACTAAAAGAAGGCTGGAGGGGGACGTTGCGTAAGGTGCGGATCCCGAAAGTCCCATCTGCGACACCTGCAGAGGTTCATTTCAGCTTGGTAAAACCTGAATGTAAGGGAAAAAATCGCCTGGGCCAAAACCAATAGCGGAATCAGGTTCAACGTCTCCCGAGCCATATCTGGCTTTAGGGCCTTTTCAAGCAAAGCCATTGTTTGGGCGCAACGCCTCTCCGTCAAAAGTTTGGCAACTATGACCTTAGACTGAGAGGGCGGAGTCTTGTAAAGGGACAGCTTTGCCTGCAATCCCCAACTGAATACAGCACACGCCAAAAAGAGAAGAGCGCACTTGAATGCGAATGTGGCCGCAATTTGATGTCGGTTTGACATCAGCTTTCTCCTTTTCCAAACAGCTCTGTCAATAATGTAGCAAAAAATGGTCTTGTGGAGTTGCGGGAAGACGGCCCAAGGTGGGGGGCAGGCTGAACATTTTTAGGACGTGGGGATTAACAAAAACTAACTGACAGGGAAGATTGAGTTTGTTTCGGCACAGGCAACCAAGAATCGATCATGTCAAACACGCAGAGTCATAACTTCCGCGGTATTTACGAGGGCCGCGGCAGTCTGCTCGGGCAGGACGGACTCCCGTCGACGCGGGTTAGAACTAGGCTTGTGGGAAGAGGAGCTATAACGGCCGAGAAAGTGCGAGCAGGAAAGTCAAGAATTATTAGAGATTCCCACCTTGAGTAGATCTTTCCACCGGAGAAAGTTTCGATCTCGTGACTGCCCGCTAGGCAAAGTCGCGCGCCAAACCCGATCAGACAGATTCAAGAGCTTCGAAGTGACCACTTTCAGCCACACAATCGCCAAGGTTTCGCCCTTTGAACTCGTACCCAAACCGCGCACTGGTTCGCATGACTGAGCGGCTAGCAGGCAGTCGCCGAGAATTCTTGAAGTCCTGATTCCGTGTAACTTACGGACCCGTCGACTCTTGCAGGTTTCGGACCTGTACCGAGGGTTCGAATGTCTTGCTCTCCGCCACGCAGTCTTGACTGCAGAGAATTCTTACCACCATTCCCCGCAAAATGCCCGAAACATGCCCGTATTTCGCGATTGTTCCCCAGTAAACCGGACTGCAGAGAACGGACTGCTGGGCAGCAAAGGGCGTCACTATCTCGGCTTTCTCCACGGGGCACATGCGCAGTCCGGTTTCAAGGCGGGCGTTAGGCGAATGCAATGCGATCAGAAGGGTGGCGATTCGCCCGGGCGATTTGACTTCTGGACGTGTCTTGGAAACCGAGGTCGACGTGCCTCCAAGTCCCTTGCTGGATGGCATCGTGTAGCGAATTGGCGATTTATCAACGACCTGCCTTATGGGACGCCGCCAGACTGTCGTTTTCATTGGCTTGCGGGAAGATGCACAATTTAGGGCACAGTGCGGAGGACGACTTCTGCCGCAGGAAACAAAACCCCAGCCAGTTCGTTGGGGCTGATTGCGGTTTATCTGCCACCGATTGCCGTTCCTTCGGGCCCATCAGAAAAAAGCGGCCCAGGTTGCCCTGGGCCGCATTGTTGTTCTGTGCTGATTCGCGTTGCTAGTTCACCGTCTGCGTAAACGGGGCCGATGTGCTGGCCTGGTTGTTCGCGTTGCCCGCGTAGCTCGCAGTTATTGTGCGCGCTCCCGAGGTGGTGAACTTGATGTTGCAGTGTCCGGCGCCGCTTGCCAACGCTCCGTGGCAGGTTTCACCGGTGCTCGCTGTCAGGGTCACCGTCCCCGCCGCCGTCGTCGGGTTCGAGATCGCCTGCGTTACCGTGAAGTCGAACGTCACGATCTGGTTGACGGTCGATGGATTAACCGAGCTGCTTACAATCGCGGTCGTCGTGCCTACCGGATTCACAACGATTGTCACGTCCGTGGCTGCCACGGTCGTGTAGTCCGTGGTCGCCGTCGGCGTGAACTTCACCTTGAGCGTCTGCGTCCCCGCCGTCAGGATCTTCCCTGCCGCCGGTGTGTAGACAAACGCTCCCGGTATCACGTTGTTGCTCGGGTCCGTCGCTGTCGCGTTCAGTTGCGTCCCACTCAGCGGCGTTCCGTAAGTGATTGCCGCAGGATTCGACCAGTTGACCGTGCTCGTCACCTTCTCCGCATGGGTTACCAGTGTCGCCGTGGCCGCCGCGTATTCGTAGTTCGCCGCCCACGTCGCTTTCACCGTGCAGCTTCCGGTTCCGTTGATCATCGACACGGTCGTGCCGCTGATCGTGCACACCGTCGCTGGCGTGGCCACAAGCGTCGGAACACTGAACGAATCTGACGTTGGTGTCACGTTGTAGGTGCTGCCGTAGAACGCTGTCGATGGCCCGGTCAAACTCTTGGTCGGGATCACCGCCGCGGCTACCGCTACGCTCTGGCTGAATTGCGGAGCAGCCGTGTAGTTGCTGTTCCCTGCCTGGTTGATGATCACATCGCACGCCACGTGTCCGGTCATCGCCATCGTGTAGGTTGCGCCCGCGTTGGTGCAGCCACCCGTTGCCGTGTAGACCAGAGCGTTGCCGCTGCCGCCGCCGGTAGCCATCACCGTGAAGCTGCTCTTCAGCGTCGCCGTGGTCGGAATGAACGTGACATTAATCGCCTGGCTCGCCACATTCACAGTCTGGCTCGTGCTCCCAGCGCTGCCGCTGTGGTTGGCGTCGCCCGAGTAGGTCCCCATGACCGTGTCCGATCCTGCACTCAGGATGGTCGTGACGCAGGTTGCTACTCCAGGATTGCCCGGCGTTACCGAGGTCGTGCCGCAGCCCGTGTTCGAACTCCAAACTACCGTCCCCCCGATCACGCTCGACTTCACGTTGCCCTTGCGCCGGTCGCGTCCCTTCGCGTTGCCGGTGTCGCTTGTGATCGTCGCCGTGAACGTGACCGACGAGCCATAAGTAGAAGGACTGCCGCTCGTCGCTACCGCCACGCTCGAGTTTGCGGAAATCGCCGCCACACTGGCAGAGTTGCTGGCCGAGGTGTAGTTCGAGTCGGCCGCTTGCGTCGCGGTCGCCGTACAGTTGCCCGCGCCGCTGATCATCGTATAGGTTGCGCCCGAGTTGGTGCACACGACGCCATCGCTGGAGTAGCTGATCGCTCCCGTGCCCAGACCGGAAGCCGAAATCATGAAGCTGCTGCCATATTCCGCGCTCGATGGTACGTTGCTCAGCGTCACTGTGTTCGTAGCCTTAGTCGCGGTCGTGACCGGTGAGAGCGTGATCGTCTGTGCAGCGGCCCAGGTGCTATTACCAGCTACGAATACCTGTATCGTGCACGTTCCCGTACCGCTGGTCATCGTGAAGGTGGCGCTCCATTCGGGAATGCCTCCGACGACTTGCTCAGTAGTCGGGCCAACAATGCACACGCCCAAAGCCGTGTACGTCGGCGGCAACTCAGAAGTGGTTGTACCGGTAACGGTGTAGAAGTTGCTGCCGTAGACGGCCGTCAACGGTTGGTTCGGCGGGATTGAAAGGTCGTACCAGATCTGTTCGATCAGTACGGTCTGAGTTACCGTGGGTGCCGCGGCGTAGGTGCCGTTACCCGCCTGATTCGCGATCACCAGGCACGCCGTCGTCGGGATGTTCGACATCGTATAGGTCGCCGTGCCATTCCCGCTGTCGACCACGGTACAACTGCCGGACGCACCAAACGCCACCGTCAACCCCGAACTCGCCGTCGCGGCCACCGTGAACTGGTTGCCGGGCCCAGGGCTCAAGTACGCTCCCGCCGGTGCATTCATCGTGAACGTGATTGTCTGGCTCGCCTGGTTGATGACCTCGCTCGTGGATCCCGCGCTGCCGCCGTGGTTGCTGTCGCCCGAGTAGGTTCCCGTGACCGTGTCCGATCCCACTGGCAGGACGGACGTGGTGCAGGTCGCGGTTCCCGGATTGCCCGACGTGACATTGGTCGTCCCGCAACCCGTGTTGGCGCTCCAGGCAACAGTTCCGGTTACGACGTTCGATTTCACGCGGCCCTTGATGTTTTTGTACTGGCCGTTGATCGTAGCCGTGAAGGTCACCGCCTGGTTATAGGCCGAGGGATTCAGATTGGAAGCGATTGTGATCGAATCGGGGGAGAGCACAAAGCGGATCACCGAATTGAAGCTGTCGGAAATGTACAAGTTGCCATAGGCGTCGAGAGCAGTTCCCCGCGGGGATGACAATTGCGCGCTGGTCGCCGGGCCGCCGTCGCCGCTGTAGGCGCAATTGTCGCCGGGTCCGGCACCGGTCGTATTGCCGGCGACCGTTGTGATTGTGCCCGAACTAACCTCGCGGATCAGGCAGTTCAAGGTATCTGCGATGTAGAGGTTGCCGGAGGGATCCGGCGTTATCCCTTGAGGGAAGGATAAATTGAAAGTGGTCGCCGGGGCGCCGTCGCCGGTGTACCAGCAGTTGGGGACGCCGCTGGTATTGCCCGCGATCGCTGTAATGATGCCTCCGCTGACCTCGCGGACCAGACAATTGACCTCGTCCGCGATATAAAGGTTGCCGGCGGAATCGATCGCGATCCCATAAGTGTCATTCAACTGGGCACTCGTCGCCGGGCCGCCGTCGCCGCTATACCCGCAGTTGGGGGCGCCGCTGGAATTGCCCGCGACCGTTGTGATTACCCCTCCACTGACCTCGCGGATCAGGCAGTTATAAGTATCCGCGATGTAAAGATTGCCGGAGGAATCCAGCGTGAGGCCGACGGGGCCTTGCAACTGCGCGCTGGTCGCGGGGCCGCCATCTCCGCTGTACCCGCAGCCGCTGGCGCTGCCTGCGATGGTTGTGATTGTGCCTCCATTGACCTTGCGGACCACGCAATTGCCGTAGTCCACGATGTAGAGGTTGCCGGAGGAATCGAGCGTGACCCCGGTGGGAAGATTCAGCTGCGCACTGGTCGCAGGGCCGCCATCGCCGCTGTACCCGCAGTTGGGGGCGCCGCTGGTATTGCCCGCGATCGTTGTAATGATGCCTCCACTGACCTCGCGGATCAGGCAGTTATATTGGTCCGCGATATAGAGGTTGCCCGAGGCGTCGAAAGCAATTCCGAATGGTTGATTCAGCGCCGCGCTGGTCGCCGGGCCGCCGTCGCCGCTGTAACCGCTTGTTCCATTGCCGACCACGGTGCTGATATTCTGCGCCTGCGCTACCGGACCCTGGCAGATGCCGGCAAGGACCGCACAGATGGCGACGCACGAGCCGGCGGACGAGCTCAAAGCGAGCAAGTTGCGGAAAGCCTTGCCGGTAGAAACCGCGTGCGAACTCAGACGTTCGCACCAATTGGTCCTCGTCATGGGATCTCTCCTTGGATTGGCACAGTGGTTGCGCCGTACGAGCGACAGGGTATGCAGTTTGCTGGGGTTCCCCGGCAGGCAAGTCAATCCGAGTAAACTTTTGCAAGTCCTTGCCCCCCGAGAGAGGCTCCCATTTTCGCCGCGATCCCGGTTCGTGTCAATGTGCAAACAATTGCGGAGAGGGGCCGGGAGTTCCGGGTTCCCGGAGGGAGAAGGTGTAGCCGAATTTTTCCCGAGCGTCAGCAAGTACATGGTACGAGTCCGCCAGCCGCCTTCTCAGACTTGGCGTACCTTCCTCCAGAACCACGTCTCACAGCTCGTCTCCGTCGATTTTTTCACCGTGCCCACCCTTCGGTTCCAGGTCCTCTACGTGTTCCTTGTGCTCATGATCGTCGTCGGGTGATCCACTTCAACGTGACCCAACACCCTACGGCAGAGTGGACGAGCCAGCAACTGCGGAACGCTTTCCCCGCCGACCAACTCCCACGCTACTTACTGCGAGACCGCGACGCGATCTTCGGCCAGGAGTTCCGGGAACAAGTACAAGACATGGGGATTACGGAACTGCTGTCGGCGCCGCGCTCACCCTGGCAACGCGCGTATGTGGAGCGGTTGATTGGCTCGATTCGGCGTGAGTGCCTCGACCATGTGATCGTGTTCGAGGAGAGATCATTGCGGCGAATACTTGCGTCCTATGTTGACTATTACCACCGATCCCGAACCCATCTGTCGCTGGGGAAAGACTCCCCCGATCCGCGGCCGGTCGAGCCGCCCGCAATTGGGCCCGTCGTTGCGGTGCGTCAGGTCGGTGGACTTCATCACCGCTACGAGCGCCGCGCCGCCTGAACCTATCGAAGGTTCCTCCGGCCACCCGAGAGCGCCGGCAGGACCGTGTCCGCAGATGGGGGTCAATATTCAGTTTGGCAACTTTGGGCTCTCCGAATCTCGTTCATCACTCGAACTTTTTCCCAACCGAACCGCGAATATCGGGCTTCTTGTTGAGTGGCAGCGTTTCACAAATTCCGGTTTGAGATTTTCGGCAGGCACAAGGGAATTTGGCCCGGAGAGAGGTTAGCGCCAGACTGCATGCTCCGCCACGCAGTCTGGACTGCAGAGAAACTCCGCCTATCTTTGCTCCGAAATATCCGAAAGGTGCTCGTATTTCGCGATTCTTTCTTGACAAACCGGACTGCAGAGAACGGACTACTCTGCAGTGAAGAGCGTTACTGTCCCGGCTTTTCTCTGGATGGCACAGACGCTGCTCGGTCATCCCTTTCGAATCGGAAGAGATAAACGCCAGCGCATAGAGAGCGGCAAAAAAAATATAGTTATCGGGCTTTTGGTTCTGTTTCTCACGGATGATCTTCCGGGCTTCGTCGAAGCGTTGCAGAGCCTGCAAGTAGCCTGTGAGGTTTTCGTCCAGGGTCACCTGGGAAGGTTCAAGTCCGATGCCCTGCCGAGTGATCTCTACGGCCTTTTCATACAGCCCCTGCTGGGCAAACACGATGCCGAGATTGTTATACGCAGCAATATCCCGGGGATACTCAGCGATCTGTGCGGCGACGTCACTCAGCCCATTCACGAAACCCGGCTGGTCACGCTCGCTCTGCAACACATGGAACACCTGTCAGATTTTTTGCTGGTCGGACATGGAACACGGCGGTACCTCGTGCTCGGGAGCTCCCGACACCTGGTCCGGCGCCAGCGGCACCTCCTTCTCTGCGCCCCTCATGGCAGCCATTCAGTCGCTCGTGAACCAGAAGTGGAATACTCGCGTGGGCAATCCCAACCCGACTTACTACGCCATCGCCAACAGCGAGTTCGGCAGCTCGGGTAACAGTTCGTGCTATTCCATCAACCTGCCGGGAGCAACGAATTGCGTCTTCAACGACATTACTCAGGGCGATATCGATTTAGACTGCGAGCCTTTCGACTCCGCATTCCGGGCCGATTGTTACGACCCGGCCGGGACTTTTGGCGCGCTGGGCACGCAAGCCATCGGCGGTCTTACTCTCACGTCCAGCGGATCGGGCTACACTGGCACGCCCACGTGCAGTATCGTGGCCCCTTCGAACCTGTAGCCTTACCTTTCACCGACGGGCACCACCATTTACGCGGGCGGAGCCCAGGCCACCTGTACAGCCACGATCAACAAGACGACGAAGGTTGTGACGAAGGTGACTCTGACGAATCAAGGCCAAGGCTATACCGGAGTGCCACACTGCACCATCTCCGGTGGCGGAGGCTCGGGCGCAACCTGCTACGTAGTTATCGATCCCACAACCCGTGCCGCAGCCTATCAACCGGCGTTCGGCGCAACCCCAGGGTGGGACATGGCCACGGGCCTGGGGAGCGTCAACGCCTATAACCTGGTTAACGACAGCGCCTGGAAAAGTAGATTCGCGTGTGATTAGGAGATATCAAAAATGTCTGCCCTATCTGCAGTCCTGACTGCTGAGAAATTGCGCGTCGGCTTCGATCACGCAGACCGTGGACGAAACGCACGGCACATGGCCCATCCACGTGCCGCACGTGACTAAATCACTTTTTTCCTTAAAAACGCTCCTTCGTTTTTATTCTTAGGTTTGTGCAGGTTGAAATTTTCCCAGCTTTCCGGTGATCCTCATTTCCCGCGAGCAGTCAGGTTGCTGGCTCAGAACGTAATTAACACCCAGCCGGCCCCGCCGTTAGCACCCGCCAGCTGCGGGCCCGAGGACACACCGAAAGCTCCATTACCGCCGAACCCGATCGGTTGCCCGTTCGGAACTGGTGTGATTCCAGTGGCGCCAACTCCAGGGGCGGTAGTGGCGTACCCCCCGGTATTTCCGGGCGTGGCGATGACTGCCGTGTTCCCCGCGTTTGTGCCGCCGCCGCCACCTCCTCCGCCTTGGTTCCCCCAGAAGCCACCACCACCGCCGTTGGCATAGGCCAACGTGTTGTTACCGCTATCGGTGAGGCTCGATGTGCCGCCGGCCCCTCCGCTGGCACCGGGGGTTCCAACGCCGCCGGCCCCAACATTGATGTTGTAGGTCGCGCCGGGTGTGACGCTGACAAACGCCTTGGTATAAGCGCCGCTGCCACCACCGCCGCCGTCCAGGGCACTGGGGGCAAAGAAATAGCCGCCACCGCCAGCGCCGCCGCCGCCGATGATTTCGACAATCATATGAGTGACGTTCGCCGGAACTACAAACTGCGTTGTGCCGGGCGCTGTGTAGAGCTGGAGTCCGCTGATTCCCCCCGGTCCAGCGGGTCCGGTAATCCCGGTCGGGCCTTGTAGGCCGGTCGGCCCGGTCGCTCCCGTGAGCCCTTGCGGCCCGGTTGGCCCGGAGGGACCGGCTGCGCCCTGAGATCCTGTGGCTCCCGTTAGACCGATTGGCCCCTGTGGTCCTGTTGTGCCCTGCGCGCCTTGCGCTCCTGTCTGTCCGGTCGTGCCTTGTTGCGCCATCACACTCCACGCGCTTGAGTTTTGATCCGGCGTTTGAGAACTCGGACCATTGGCCGCAATCGCCACATAGCTCGATCCGCTGTAGGTGACAACGTCATTCACAGCGTAGGTGGCAGTTGGATCGAAGACGTTGCGGAAGTTGAATCCGGTGCCGTTCGTGCCTGCCGGACCTTGCAGACCTTGTGGGCCCTGCGCGCCCGTGAGACCCATGGCCCCGATTGGACCCTGCGAACCTTGTGGTCCAGTGGCTCCCGTCGAACCGGTCGGCCCCTGAGGTCCAGTTGCGCCTTGTGCTCCAGTTGCTCCCTGCTGCCCCTGAGGTCCCGCGGATCCGGTTGGACCCACAGAGCCTTGCGGACCCGCGGGTCCGGCTGGACCTGCAGCACCGCTGGCCGCGATGAGTTGCCAATTCGAATTGAGAATCGACGGCGCTGAATCGAGACTCGGAGCGACGGCGAGCCAGAACTGTCCACCATCCGTCACCGCATCGTTCACCTGATAGTTGATCGAGGAGACCCAGCTACCCTGGTTGATGATTCCCTGGGCGGCCAGCAATTGCCAGTTGGCATTGTTGGTGTTGGGAGCCGAGTTGGTGTTGGCAGTGAGCGCGATCCAGGACGAGCCGCTATAGCTCACTGAATTGTTGACCTGATAGGCCGTGGTCGAAACCCAGGTTCCAAGATTGGTGATTCCAGCAGGACCGGCAACGCCCTGCGGACCCATCGGGCCGGTCGGACCGGAAGAACCCTGCGGACCTTGCGGACCCTCGGGACCTTGCGGTCCAGCGGGGCCCTGCGCGCCATTGCCCAAGAAGACGATATCCAACTCAGCCGGATGGCTGGTGCCTGTGTTTTCTTTGCTGTCGAAACTGCAATTCAGCGGACTGTTCGCCACCAGGGCGATGCCATCATTGGATTGAATTCCGTTGAGCCACGCGGCTACCGCTGAAGTGATGTTGATGGTGATGTAATCGCCGGCCTGGGTCTTGACCAGGGGTACACTGCTCACGATGGTGGTGCCCAGCGCGGGTGACAGGCTGTGCGTGATTGTCTTTTCCGACCACGTGCCATCGACGTAATCGATGTTGAAACTTCCAGCCATGGTCACCGCGTTGACGTAGAGCTTCAGGCTGGCCTGGGCAATGTTGGCGCCGGTGTAGCCGGCAGGAATTGCCGAGAGATCGAACTGGATGTAAGCCGTCTGCGAGCCGCTCTTGACGTTGAGGGTGGCTACGCCTCCATAGTTGGTGGTCGGGGAAACGGTGTTGGTGTATGAATCCGCGCTAGGAGTGAATTGCCCTTGGGCAAGACCCGCTGCGAATACGAGGGTGAAGATCACTGCTGCAGGCGAAACTAGATTCCTTAATCTGTTCACGATGCCTCCATTCGAAATTTGAGAACCTTGGTTCCAGTTGGAACCGAATGCTTTACCTGCCAGCCCGTACGGAAATCAGAGCAGTCATTTTTCGATTCCACCCTTGTGCCAAACAGCTAAGGACCCATCAAATTGCGCAACCCCAGCCCGTCGAAGCGCCAAGCTCACACAGGATGGTGCTGTCAACCCGGTAGACCAAGCTTTGAGCGCAGGATGCGGCGGCAGTTGTATGATTTTCGTAGCGATGGCTAGGTGCTGGGTACGAGGTAGCCCTGTATCGCCACACTATAAAAAACTATCTGTCCCGTGACGCCGACCTGGACGGTGGGTGAGTGGTTAAAGACCATGCCCGTCGTGAAGTAGTCATGTAATGTGACATAACCACCGCTGTCATACGCTTTGGAGGCGTAGTAGTGGTACCCCTGGTCCAGATTGAGATAAGCGACCCCGAAGGTGGGAACCGGCGAGGAGGCAGTGATGAGTTGGACATCCGTAACAACGAGGAGCATCCCCGCCGGCACCGTGTAACACGATTGGGAAGGAGAACCTGAGGGGAGGATCTGCTCCAAGCCGGTCGTGCAACTTGAGCTGTTGAGGCCTGAACCGGGCGCGGCGTATCCTGCCCACAAGGTGACGAGATTGTTGACGTCCTGGCCCAGATGAGTGGTTCCTGGGGGCGTGGTGACGGTCAGTGACGGGTTGGCGACGGTGACGCTTGCGCCTGGGGCGAGAGTAGCGGTCAACGTGCCGCTGACAGGGATGGTTGCGTTGGTGATATTTGCGTTGACCGTGCCGGTAACCGGCAACGACGCGTTGGTTATTTTTGCATTGACGTTCGGCGTGTTCGACACCGAAACGGCAATCGGGGGAACCGCTGGAGTGTTATTCGCAGCGGTGGCCGGATGGCTCGAAAGAGACGCCAGGGCAACCGCCACGACCACTAATCCCAACATCAAAAGCATAGACCCAAGAAAGCGTTTCATGGAATTTCTCCTCTAGATAAATACTTGGAAGCAAGTCGGACATAGATTGGGAGCCGCGGTAGCATTAGCAGCCGTCGCGCTCTGCTGCCCAGCACTGAACAGACTGCAAAGCGGCACCATTGAGAGTGAAAGCATTAACAAGCGAACCTCCTCATAAAGCTCTCCATCCTCGTTCAGTTCTTAAATTCGAATCTTCCCCAACTTCTTGGCGGTCCCCACCGCCCATGGTCTTCAACCGGTCATGCCGAAATCGAACTCTTGGGAAGGCGAAGCCGTGCCTGTTCTGCCTGCGCCGGAGCCAGCTTGCTTCCGCAAAGGGGGCAGGTATCGAAGCCCGCCGCCGCGTCCCCCACAAGCAGGGTCATTGCGTCCCGCTGTACCGTCACCTCAGTGCGGACGGTGCGACTGGTGCCGCGAGCGGACGTGTCAGAGCGGAAGAAACTTGCCCGCCGGCTCAGCCATTGGTACAGTCGGTTCGTGCGGTCGCTGCTCACTGGCCGCGAATATTGCGGCAGCCGCTCGAAAAAGACCAGTCATTCGTTCTCAAAGGTTCTCAAAAGTTGTCAATGTTCCCGATGTCCATGAAAACAGAAGGGGTGTTCCAATTTGGGGAGTTTCAGATTGATGCCCGGGCACGCACCCTGCGGCGGGAAAAGGCGACCGTCACGCTCAACTTCCGAGCCTTTGATATGCTGCTGTACTTTGTGCAAAACCCAGGAAGGGTTCTCACCCGCGACGAACTGTTAAAGAATGTTTGGCCCGATGCCTTTGTAGATGAGCACAGTTTGGCGCAGAGCATCTCAGTGTTGCGGCGGGCACTCGATGAGAAGCCGGGCGACAACAGCTACATCGTCACGCTGCCGGGGCGAGGGTATCAGTTTGTCGCGCCGGTGCAGGTCGTTGCTACCTCGGTCGGACATGCTCTCCCGGGTGTAGCAACTGCCGAAGGCCATGGGTCACTCGGGATGCTTTTTCAGGAACACACGGTCCGAACCAGTGTCATCACCGAAGAAAAACAACAGTTAAGCTTGCCGCCCCCACGAAATTGGGCCCTGGTGAGATTTGTCGCGATCTTAGCGGTAGCCGCAACATCAGTGACTGGCTATTACGCGTGGACGCGATTCCGCCGAATCCAGCCGCAGACGAACCCAGCCGCCACCAGTTCATCTGGGCGACCCCTTGCGCCCCGCCGTTCCGTCGCGGTTCTTGGTTTTCGCAACCTGTCTGGCCGTCCCGACGAAGGCTGGCTGTCCACGGCCTTGGCAGAGATGTTGAGCACCGAACTGGAGGCTGGAGAAAAGCTGCGCCTTGTTTCCGGAGAAGACATCGCTCGCACCAAGCGCGATCTTCCTCTGGCGGATGCAGACAGCCTGTCGCGAGAGACACTGGCACGATTGCACAAGGACCTCGATAGCGACTTGATCGTCCTCGGCTCCTACACTGCTCTCGGCGAAAAGCCCGGCACCCGCATCCGCCTCGACTTGCGCCTGCAAGATACGGCCGCCGGGGAGACGATCGCCGATGTGGCTGTGGTTGGAAGCGAGGCGGATCTGTTTGACATGGTGTCTCAGGCGGGTTCCCGGTTGCGTGAAAAATTGGGCGTGCAAGCGGTTTCTCCGGTGGAGGCGGTGAGCGTTCGCGCCTCTTCGCCCTCCAATCGCGAGGCGGCCCGCCTTTATTCGGAGGGACTTGCCCGGTTACGCGTGCTCGACGCCCTGGAAGCGCGAGACCTTCTGCAGCAGGCCATAGCCGCGGACCCAAAGTTTTCGCTGGCTCACTCCGCACTTGCCGAGGCCTGGTCACGGCTAGGCTACGACAAGAGCCCAACAGGAGGCCCGTCAGGCATACAACCTCTCCACCAACCTTTCACGCGAAGAACGGTTGGTGGTGGAAGGCCGCTATCGTGACATCGATCATGAATATGAGAAAGCGATCGAGGTCTATCGCGCGCTCTTCACATTGTTCCCCGACAACGTCGACTATGGGCTCAAGCTGGCAGCAGTGCAGGCCCGAGGCGGCAAAGGGCATGATGCACTCGCCACAGTCGAGTCGCTGCGCAAGCTTCCGCCACCAGCTTCTGAAGACCCACGCATCGAATTCGTGGAGGTTCAGGCGTGGATTCTGCTGGGCGATTCTGAGCATATAGCGCAGCCCCTGGCGCGGGCGGTGGAGAAGGCCAAGGTGCAGGGGTCCCGTCTGATCCTGGCAGAAGCACGGGAAATGCGGTGCAGGTGTTGGCGGGAATTTCGGTCACCGACAGAAGATGCGGTTGCCGCCTGTCGCGAGGCGAGGGATATTTTCGCCGCCGCCGGGGATCAGGAGGGCGAAGCCAGGTCTTTGCGGATCTGGGCAGATGTGGCTTTTCAAACGGATGTGCCCGAGTCGATTCGGCTGTTCCAGCAGGCACAAACCATTTTCAGCAGGAATGGATCCGAAGCCGATGTGGCCCATGTGCTCAACAATCTCGGCAACGTATATGAACTACAGGGCGATCCCGCCACCGCCGAGAAAATGCTGCGCCAGGCCGTGGCCATCTTTCAACGCCTCGACGACAAGAAGAACATGACTACGGCGATGGGAAACCTTGCCGACGACCGATTGGATCGCGGGGATCTGCGCGGCGCGATGCAACTCTACGAGGAGGCACAGCAGGGTCGGGACCCGGCGGATACCACATACGCCGCCCTCGCAGGTGACAATATCGCAATCGTTCATCAATTGCAGGGGGACTTGGAGGACGCCAAGCACGGATTTGAACAATCCCTTGCGACCTGGCAGAAGAATGGCAACCCGGCGTCCGCTTATGCCCTGTGGGGGTTGGGCAGCGTGCTGTTCCAGGAGGCCGATTTCTCCGGCGCCCATAAGATGTACGAGCAGGCGCTGGCGATACGTACCTCGGCACACGACGAGTTCACCATCGCGGAGACTCAAGTCGGGATAGCAGATTTGTCCCTGGAGGAGGCGCATTCTCCGGTCGAGCAAGAAGCGGCGATGCGACAGGTCATCGAAATTTTTCAGAAACGAAAAGCTCCCGACGACGAAACTCTGGCTTGGTGCGTCCTCGCCCGTGCGCTGCTGGCGGAGGGTAAAGCGGCCGCAGCGACCGAGGCGATGCAACACGCGCGGTCCCTCGCGGCCAAGAGCCAGAATCCTGAGATCCGCTGGCGGACGGCCATCACCGCAGCCCGCATCAATACTGCCGGAAAAGATGCTACCCGCTCCCCCACCGGAATTGCGGCACGCAAAGAGCTGGCTGCCATCATCACGAAGTCGCGGGAGATGGGTTATCAGGGCATTGAACTCGATGCTCGTCTTGCGCAAGCTGAAATTGAAATGAAGGCGGGGCAAATCACGGCGGGACGCGCGCACCTGGCCACTATCGAGGCGGACGCGAAGGCCAAAGGCTACAACCTTGTCGCCCGTAAAGCAGCCACCGCTCGCGACTGACGTTTCTGATATATGCTGACCGGATGAGGCGCGGGTACAAACCGGAGAACGCGTTCTGGGCGCCAGGACTTGGCAGCGCGGCGTTTGAGGGCTTTTGCCGGATGTTCTTTACCGTCTATTCGCCGCTCACGGTGGAGGGGCGCGAGCATCTGCCGAGCGAACCCTTCCTGCTTTGCAGCAATCACGCCAGCCATGTGGACAGCGCGGCTTTGATGACCGCCAGCGGCCGTCGCTTCAGCAGCTTTGCTCTGATCGGCGCCAGTGATTATTTTTTTCATTCACCCGGCGTGCGCTGGTCGGTCTCACCGTTGATGAACGTCATACCGATCGAGCGCCGGCCGGGGCCGAAGGCGCTGGCTGCATGTCTCGCCACTTGCCGCCGGTTTCTCGAGCAAACCGGCGGCAGCCTGATTCTTTATCCCGAGGGCACACGGTCGCCGGACGGCGAAATGCGTGCGTTCAAAGCCGGCGCCGGTTTGTTTGCAAGTGAGCTTGGCCTGCCGCTGGTCCCCGCTTACATCGAAGGGACACACCGGATCTTGCCCAAGGGGCGATCCGTGCCCCGCCCCGGGCCGCTTACGGTGCGCTTTGGAAAGGCATTGTCGCTGGCGAACCCTCCATGGGTCGGAGAATCCCTGCGAGACCAGCGGCGCTCCATCATCGAACAACTCGCGCAAAGCGTGCGCCTGCTCAGCCTTGGCTTTCGCGGGCCGGAGTTTGTGGCCGGGCTCCAGCAAAAGAGATAACATCCTGCTAGGTGAAAGCTAAATGGCCTACGAGCCCAGGCACATGAAGTGGTGGGGGTGGGGAAACGAGGATGCGGGGTTCAATGCTCCGGCCCATCCTGGTTTCTGGCCCTTTGCCAAGGAGGTGCTGGAAATCGAACGGGACGATTTCAGCGAACACGAGTGGAACCTCGACTCCGTGGAACTCGCCGGGGCCTTCATCGACGAAAAATTCCTGGCCAAGCTGCGTTCTTTCCTTAGACCCTCCCAGATTTCTGACGACCGCAAGGAGCGTGTGATTCATGCCTATGGCAAGGGCTTCCGCGACCTGTTCCGTCTGCGCCGCGGCATAGCCGCGGGCGCGCCCGATCTGATCGTCTACCCGGAAACCGAAAATGAAGTCTGCCTCACTCTGCGCGCGGCAGCCGAGCGCGATGTTGTGGTGGTTCCTTTCGGTGGGGGATCCAATATCTCGGGCTGTCTGGAACGGATGGAATGCAGGCGCATGACAGTGTCGCTTGATATGCGGCGCCTGCGACGGGTTCTGGCCGTGGATGCGAAATCCTGCACGGCGCTCATAGAGGCTGGAATCTTCGGGCCTGATCTCGAACAACAATTGCGCGCACGCGGGGTCACACTCGGGCACTTCCCCGATTCGTTTTTGCATTCCACGCTTGGGGGTTGGATCGCCACCCGCTCGGCGGGTATGCAGAGCGATCGTTACGGCAAGATTGAGGATATGGTGGTCGCCCTGCGCATGGTGACCACCGAGGGCGTGCTGGCGACCCGCACGGTTCCGAAATCGTCAAACGGCATCGATGTAAATCACCTCTGCATCGGCAGTGAGGGGACGTTGGGCGTCATCACAGAAGCCACCATGCGGGTCCATCCTTGCCCGGAATCGCGTATGGTCAGGGGTTATCTGTTCCCCGAATTCGAGGCCGGCATTCAGGCCATGTATCAATGCGTGCGCCAGGAGTGCATGCCCGCGATGGTGCGGCTCAACGATCCGGATAAAACTGCTCTCTCGCTGGCGTTCCGGCCTCCAGCCTCAGGGTTTTCGAAAACTGCGAGCCGGCTTTTCAAGAGCTATCTCAGTGTCCGCGGCTTTGCGCTGCCACGGGCTTGTCTCATGTTGACCGCTTTCGAGGGCCGCGAAGCTGATGTTGCCCGCCAGTTGCGCCAGGCGCAGGCCATCTACCGGCAGTGTGGCGCAGTCGGCATGGGATCCACCGCAGGGAAATCGTTTGAAGCCACAAAATACGATTTTCCACACATCCGCGATTTTCTGCTGGACCGTGATGTCACGACTGACGTGAGCGAGACTTCAACCGTTTGGAGCAACATCGTTCCGCTTTACCGGGAGACAATGTCCGTACTGCGCTCGAGCATTCTCGAAAGCGGAGCGCATCCATGGGCGGGATGCCACATAAGCCACACGTATCAATGCGGCGCCAGCATTTACTTTACTTTCGGTTTCAAACAACAGCCCGGATCCGAGATGGAGCAGTATCTCCGGGTCAAGCGGGCCACTCAGCAATCGTTCATCGACCAGGGCGCCACCCTTTCTCATCATCACGCGGTGGGGACTGAGCATTTGCCCTGGTTGGCCGCCGACATTTCCCCGCTCGGCGTGCAGGCGATCGCAGCCATCAAGCGCGGTCTCGACCCCGGCAATGTCATGAATCCCGGCCGGCTGCTGCCATCACAGAATCCGTTCGAGGAGTGGAAGAAGATTGGCGAAGTTCCTGACTCTCCTGCCATGACACAAAAAGCCCGGACCGCATAGGTCCGGGCTCTCTTTGTTGCTGACCGCCGAAGCGGCCAACGCTCGATGTGGCTCTAGTTGATCACGTCGAGAGTGAACGTGGTCGTATGGGTCTGACCTCCGCCCGTACCGGTTATAGTCATCTTCTTGTTTCCGGTCGTAGCGCTCGAACCCACTTTGATGGTCATGGTTGAGGTCCCTGAGCCCGGCGCCGCGATTGGGTTGGGGCTGAAGGTCACAGTTTGTTTGCTGCCCTGGCCTGTGGCCGACAACGTAATCGCCGAACTGAAACCGCCAGAGACAGTCGTGGTGATAGTGGCCGTGCCTGAGGCTCCCTTGGCAACACTGATTTTTGTCGGTGACACGCTGATGGTGAAGCTGGGATTTGAAGTTGTCCCTCCGAGCAGGCCCGTGATCAATGCGGTCCCGTTCGGGCTGCCCCAACCGGTAGCCAGATCGTAGCCGGTGGTTGCCGAAAAACCGTTGCTGCCGCTGGTGATGTCGTGGAACTCGCCGTCATAGCTCGAGCTCGCGCCGATGCTGTAGATGGTGGGATTGATAAAGCCGAGCGTCGCGCCGCCGTTCAACAGCGACTGTTGGTTGACAAGAGCCATGAATCCGGCCCACATGGGCGCCGCAAAACTGGTTCCACCGTATTCGTTAGCCGTACAAGTGGTCTGGTCGGCGCAAACGTAGAAAGTAAAGTTCGCGTTGGCCGAAACATCGGGGCCGTTGCGATAGGTTTTGGAGCAGGAGGAGCAGCCGCTGGCAGCGGTGACCTGCCAGGAAGGAATCGCAACCTTGTTTGGCGAAATGCCGCCGCCACCGTCAGACCAGGCGGTCTCCGAACTCCAGGCGCCACCCGCGCTCGCGGTGCTCAGGTCTGTTCCGCCCACCCCAGTAATATATTGATCGTCGGCGGGCCAGATTTCCGAGCCCGAGCCCCACTTGCCGCTGTCGCCGGTCGCCTGAAACAGATTCTGTCCCTGGGCCGCGAAGGTCTCGAAGTAGGGGTTGTCGGTGTTGGGATCCGCCGGACTCCATGTCCACGAGGAACTCAACTGCGCGTTCAGCGGTTTCGCGGTCGACATGGCGCCGAAAATCGCCGCATCGGTCGAACCCACATACATTACCAGGCTGGACATGTTCGGAGCCATGCCCATCGCCTGCGTCATATCGAGCGTCTGTTCCGTATCATCACAACTGGGAGACTTGCAGCTCGTGCTGGTTCCGTCGGTGGATAACAGCGTGACGGGAACGTTATCCGTTTGGCCCGCGTTTTTGTAATAGGTGGTGAGGTCGGCCAAATCGGTGCCGGCATATTCCAGCAGCCCGAGCGACTGGCCGCTGCCGTTAAGCGCGGTTCCTCCGTAATACGCCGCCCGCATGTCGCTGCCGCAAAAAGATTTTGAAGGGCAGGAGCCCGTGGTCGCGTTGGAGCGTACCGTCTCCTCGGTTACGGGGCGACGGACATACATGGCCTTCGGGATCGAATAGTTCTCCAGTCCCGCGATATGCCACAACTGCACCGCCATATCGGTCGTCGGTTCCCGGTCTGGAGAGTAGTAGGTCCGGTTCTCCGTGGGGTGCTGGTAGATGCCCATGCTCACATGGAATGCCTTCTCAATATTCGCCACCGAGCCAACTACATTCAGGTTCACACGATTGGGCGATTCCCCGGTCACAGTAAAACCGTTGTCCTTCGCGAACTGCTTCACGGTTTCATAATCCGCCTGCGTGGGGCCGAATCTCTCGGTGAATTGCTCCACCGTGAGAAACTGGCGGAAAGACGGGCTGGAAGGATCGTAGACTTCGCTCAAGAAATTATCTAACCCCTCCTGATCGCGCAGCGGCAAAACCAGGACAAGGCGCATGGACTGGTCAGCAGGCAGATGCCCAACCAGGGGCGCACGTCCATTCAGAGTCACTTCACGCGTATGGCGCGTCAACACTGTTGACTCCGCAAGGCAAAGGCTACTGGCACCGAGCGCAGCGATCACAAGCAAAGATACGGCTAGTCTCTTAATCATGAAAGTCTCCCTTTGGTTTTCTGTACGGCAGCTATTGTTATCGATTTTTTCCAACGAGGTGTTAACCGGAGCTTCTCTACCGGTCCAAAGTGGCTAAAAAAATTGTACCTCTGTTCGGCCGGTTGCAACGGTTACCGAAGGACTTTATTGTCTGCTGCATTACGACACGTGTGTGCAAGAAGTTGCACACGCCTCAGTTGATAAAGGAGGGTCTTTTGAACGCGAAAGCAGCATACGGCTGGGGCGCCCGACTAGCTGCTTACTTTGAGCGCTTCCCGAGCCAGGCGTCGATGTGTGGCCAGGTGACCTTGTGAGCGCCGCTTCCTGCCATGATCCCGATGTGGCCGCCGGGTGTGCGGAACAGTTCCTTATCTTTGCTGCTCACCTTCGACATGATGGCTTCCGACTGGCATGGAGGAGTGATGTGGTCCCCGCCCGCAATCACAGTCAGCAGATTGGCGTGGATGCGGTTGAGGTTGACGGCTTCGCCGCGAATCACCCACTCGCCACGCATCAGCCGGTCATTGCGATAAAGGTCGACAATGAGCTGGCGAAACGCGCCGCCGGTCAAGGGCACATTGTCAGTAACCCAGGTATTCATCGCTTTCCATGCTTCGACCACCTGAGGATTCTCCATGTTGTCCCAAAGCTTCAGGTAGTTGAGCACATAGTTGTCGACGGGCTTCAGGGCTTTGGCACCGTAGTCGATCATCTCGCCCGGCATGTTGCCGACTGCAGCCAGAATTTTTTCGATATCAAAGAAGCGTTCGTCCACCCACTTGGCAAACGTGATGGCTTGTTTGTTGGAAAAATCTAGGGGCGCGGTCAGCAGAATCAGGTTGCGTAACCCATCGTCTGCGCGCAACGCCGAGTAAACCGTGGCTAGGATCGCTCCGATGCACCAGCCGAGCATGCTGAATTCCTGGCAGCCTGAAATCGCTTTCATTTTGCGGATGGCGCGCGGCATGTACTCCAGGGTGTAATCGTCGAACTTCAGATTTTTGTCTTCCGGACCCGGAAATCCCCAATCCAGCAGATAGACGTCATAGCCCTGCTTGACCATGAACTCGACAAAACTGTGCCCCGGCCGAAGATCGAGAATGTAGGGCCGGTTCATCAGCGCGAAGACGAGCAGCAGTGGAACCGGATGGCGTTTTTCTTTGGGCACCACGGGAATGTAGCGATAGAGCTTGGCTTTGTTAAGCGTCCACACCACCTGCTTGGGAGTTTGAGCAATCGGGACCTTGGCGGTGACCGTTTTGCTGAAGTTGGTTAGTTTTTCCGCGAGAACCTCAAACTGGTCAGTAACCACGGCCGCCTCTGACATGGCTATCTGGTCCCTTTCCGCCTGGAACGCGCAGCTGGCGCCGGTTTCGGCGCACGGGCCGCGGCAGCCGGTTTTTTCAGCAGCGATTCGACCTGATCCAGCTTGGCATCGATGTCATCCAGCTTCATCTCGACATTGGTGAGGCGTTCCGCCAGGCTTACGATATCGGCTCGCGACGGCATGCTCAACTGCTGCAGCGCCTGCACCATCGATTTTTCCAGGGCCTCGCGAAACGGAGCCGACGCCGTAAGGTAGGTTTCAAGCGTGGCGCCGGAAGCTTTGGCGTATGCCTCCGTGTTGACGACTTCGACAGTGGCTTTTGCCCACGCATCCATATAGGTGTCCCGCATTTGCCGGAAAGCGGCCATGGGATCGGCATCCTTGCCGTTGGCCGCGCGTTCGTCCGCCATCGCCAGTCCTCCTGATTACCGAAACAAAGCTTGCCGATACAGAAAACCGAGACAGCCCCGGAAACCGACGCTCCGTGGGTAAGCCACAGGCTCAGTCACATTCCAAGGCTGTCCGCTCAATCGCAGTATACAACCGCATCACGCAACCGCATTACGCAACGACGGTGCGCTTCAACGGCTTGGTGGCGATGTCGAGGAACGTCTTCTGAGTCTCGATCAGAACATCCATGCCGGCCTGGAATGCATCCGCTGCCGGATTCGAGATCCGAACCTGCTTTTTCGCCGTCTCATACGCGGTCTTGTTCTGCTCGGAGTAATACTCGAGCGCCTTTTTCTGGGCTGCGACGGATTGCTCCACGCCTTGCTGCAACAGAGCGGTCACGCCTTCGGCCACTTTGGCGACCGATCCGGTCTTCTCTTTGGCCAGTCCGGCTACCGCGGTGCTCTGCTCGACGGCCAGGTCAATGGCGCTTTTCTGGGTCTCCACAAAACGATCGAAGGTCTGCCCAAGCAGGTCGAACAGGAACAAGCCGGGGGTCCCGGGGGCAAACTCGAAAGCTTTCTTGCAGGTCCCGATGAACTCGGCATTCTGTTCGGCAATGGTTGCCAGCGACTTCTTCTGCATTTCCGCCAGCCGTTCCACATTCTTGGTGTAAAGGGGAATGAAATTCTCCGCGGCTTCAACCTTCACGCCGCCGTTGGTTGACTTCTTGGTGTTGCTCATGTTCTGCTCCTCTTGAGGGCCGGTATATTTAAGTGCATGCTGCGTTTCATGCTGCACTGCAGCATGAATTAATCATAGCGCATTTCCGGCCCATGTCAAGCAAAAATGCAGGAAAACCGAGCCAATCTTCTATGTCCCGCAAACCCGTGATAATAAAGAAGTACGAGAACCGGCGCCTTTACGACACGACCAACAGCCGCTACATCAACCAGGATGAAATCGCGCTCATGGTGCGCGAGGGCCACGAGGTGCAAGTGCTGGATGCGGCCACGGGAGAGGATTTGACCCGCCTGGTGCTGACCCAGATCATCGTGGAAGACGCCAAGGAACCGGATTCAACTTTTCCGCTCGACATTCTGCGCGAGATGGTTGTCGCTTCGGGCAAGGCCACGCAGGAAAACACGCTGAAATACATGAAGGCGGTTCTGGATATGTACCAGAACGCGTACCGTGCGATGACTCCTCCGCTGAGCCCTTTCGAGTTCATCCAGCCGCGGCCGGCCGCCGGGGCGCCAAGTGGTGTTCCGCCGGTTCAGAGTCCTTCCCACTCGCCTAAGGCCGGTATGCACGAACAGGAGTTGCAGCAGCGAGTGGAAGAACTGGAAGCCATGATGGCAAAGATGGCTGCGGGCAAAACGGCCTTGGGCAAGAAGCCATCCAAATCGAAGCCAAAATCCCGCCGCAAGCGCTGAGCGACGTGGACTTCGCGTGGCTCACCGCGTTCGGCCCGGCGGATGCCCTTAGAAGTGGAAGCCGCCGCTGCAGAGCAGCACCTGGCCAGTGACGTAATCGGAAAGTGGTGAGCAGAAAAAAAGGACGGTGCCTGCGGCATCTTCCGGAGTTCCCAACCGTCCTAATGGACAGTCTTTCTTCACCGAGTCCAGCATGCTCTGCTGCACTCCAATCTGGATTTTGTGTCCCCTCATTTCGATTTCAGACTGGCCGCTGATCAGGGGCTGCACAAGGCGGGTCTCGATCAGTCCGAAACCCACGGCATTCACATTCACGTTATAACGTCCCCATTCTTTGGCCATTGTTTTGGTCAGCCCAATCACGCCGGCTTTGCCTGCCGAATAGCCGGCCTGCCCTGGGTTTCCGTCGGTGCCCGCAATCGAAGTGATGTTGACCACCTTGCGCATGGTCCGGGTGCCGGCGGCGATTTCGCGCTTGGCGGTTTCGCGGATGTAGCCCGACGCGGCGCGCATGATGCGGAAGGGAACCGCGACATGAATTTCCAGCATGGCCTGAAACTGCTCGTCGCTGGTTTTTTGAATTACGTTGTCCCAGCTGTAGCCGGCGTTGTTGACGATGATATCGACCGCTCCGAAAGCGGAAAGCGTGGCTTCGATCAATTGATCGGGAAACGATGCCTGAACGAGGTCGCCAACGGTTCGCTCCACGCGGTAGCCGGAGTCACGCAGCGAGTTGCGGGTCTCAGACACCGCGGCTTCGTCGAGGTCGTTGACCATCACCGCCGCGCCTGCGCTGGCCAGTTTGGTGGCGATGGCACGGCCGATGCCGCGCCCGGCGCCGGTGACCAGCGCGGTTTTGCCCCTCAGAGAAAAAGGCGCTTCCATGGTTTCGGGTGTAGCCTCACTGCATTCGATGGTTTGCACAGCGGTCACCTCGATTCAGACATTCTTGCCACTGCATCCGGCGAGGATCGTAATTGCGAGGCCGACCCGGGGAAGCCATCCGCAGCTCTTCCAATGATGCATTGCTGCGCTGCGGCACACGTTGCAGTATAGCGCTTCGATGACCGTTGTCAAGGCACCTTCGGGGGAGGGTTGGGCTCACGTTGAATGCTGGTGGCGCAATCCTGAGCGGCGCCGCTTCAGCGGAACGAAGAGCCTGCCCTGAGCGAAGTCGAAGGGATATCCCACGCGCACATGCGTCCGTCTACGGGAGAATCAGATTTCACCGCACAAAACAAAACGTCCCCGACTCGATTTGAGTCGTTGGGACGTTTGTTGATCAGCCCTCCCCCAAGTGCTGCTCAAGGAGGAGAATAAGCCAGGGGAAGAAATGAGTGAATGGCCTGTGTGTGCCAACGGGTGCCACCAATGTGCCGAAGTCTTTCGTCTCTACTGAGTACTATGCTTTCAACCCCTGCTTCGTTCTGCCCCGGTATTGCCACCGGGGCTGGTTCGAAATACTTAGGGGGCCTTCTGCATGTGGATGCCGGGCTCAACCGCGACTTGCAGCGTAAGTTTGCTGGATAGGCTGCTGGACGCACCCGTGATCGTGAGTGTCGAAGAGCCAAGCGCAGCGGTCGGACTGGCGGTCACGGTCACTGTGCTGGTTGAGGTTGTCGGGTTGGGCGAGAATGTGGCCACCACGCCGCTGGGCAGACCGGAAGCGCTTAAACTAACGCTGCCGCTGAAATTGTTCACCGGAATCACTGTGACTTGCCCGCGGACATAGGAATCCTGCCGGACGGCGAATCCGGTGCCGCTGGCGTTCAGGGTAAATGACGATGCGTTGAGCGTGCTAATCAAACCGTTCCCGTTTGGACTGCCCCAGCCGGTGTCCAGGTCATAGCCGGTGGTTGCCGAATAGCCGTTGTTTCCGCTGGTGATATCGTGGAAATTGGCGGCATAGTTCGATCCCGAACCGATGGAGTACAGCGCTGGATTGATGAACCCGAGCGTCTTACCGCCGCCGTTGACTGCCTGCTCGTTGATCAGCGCCATATAACCAGCCCACATCGGCGCGGCGAAACTGGTCCCACCGTACTCGTTGGCGGAGCAGGAGGTTTGGTCGGCGCAAACGTAAAAGGTAAAGTTCGCATTGGCGGCGACATCGGGGCCGTTGCGGTAAGCCTGCGAACAGGCGGCGCAGCCCGCGGCTGCACTTACCTGCCATGAAGGGATGGCAAAGCTGTCCGGCGAAATGCCGCCGCCGGTGTCAGACCAGGCCGTCTCCGAACTCCACGCGCCGCCCGCGCTCTGAGTCACCAGGTCGGTTCCACCGACCGAAGTCACGTAGACATCGTCCGAGGGATAGATCGCGCCTTCATTCAATAAAGTTTGAGACCACTCACCCCAGTCCCCGGCCGCGTTGAAGTAGTTCTGGCCCTGTGCCGCGTACTCCAGGAAATAAGGATCGTCGGTCTGTGGATCGGACGGAGGGCCCCATACCCACGAAGCGCTCAACTGCGCGTTCAGTGGGCTGGCAGTCGCCATGCCGTTCAAAAGGGCGGAGTCGCTCGATCCGATGTACATCACCAGGCTGGAGAGTCCAGGGGCCATCCCCAGTGCCTGGGTCATGTCGATGGTCTGTTCGGTATCGTCGCAGCCTTGCGATGCGATGCAACTCCTGCTCGTGCCGTCGGTCGATACAAGAGTGATGGGGACGTCGTTGGTTTGCCCCACGTTCGCGTAGTAGGTGTTGAGGTCGGCTAAATCGGTGCCCACATACTCCAGCAATCCAACGGATTGGCCGGCGCCGGTGAGTGCCGTACCACCGTAATAAGCCGCCCGCATATCGCTGCCCAGAAAAGAAGCGTCAGGGCCGGAGCCCGTCGTGGCGTTCGAGCGCACACCGGAGGCACGGGGATCGCGATGCGCCAGCGTGCGCCTCGGAATCGCGTAGTTGTCCAGACCGGTGATGTGCCAAAGCTGGAATGGCAGATCCACCGAGGGCTCCCGATCCGGGGCATAAAATGTACGGTTTTCCCGGGGGTGCTGATAAACACCCATGCTCACATGGAAGGTCTTCTCAATAGTAGCCACCGGCGCGGTGACATCCAGATTCAGGCGATTTCGTGAAGTGGCAGCCACCTGAAAACCGTTGGCCTTTGCGAACCGAAGCAGGGAATCATAATCCTGCCGGCTGGGACCAAATCTCGAAGTGAATTCCTCCACCGTCAGGAACTGGCGATAAGACGGCCCTGAAGGATCGTAGAGATTCTTCAGAAACTCATCCAATCCCGCCCGGTCGCGGATTGGCAGAACCAGCACCAAACGCATCGACTGATCTGCCCGAAGGTGCCCGACCAGCGGCGCCTGCCCGCTGACCACTGCCTGGCGCACATGACGAGTCAACAACTGATTTTGCGCTTGAGAAACAATACTCACAAGAAACAAGGCAAAGAGCGTGGATACGATCGCGCTTTTTCTGCAAACCATGATCCCCCCAGGTTCGTTCGGTCCCTGAACACAACTCCGGCTGCTGATTTATGAACGTTCGAAATCCACGCTACTGCTCGTTGCTCCGGCTACGTTAGTTCACCGTCACGGTGATCGTTATGGGATTAGCGAGTGAACCCGCAGTCCCCGTCACGGTCACGGTGCTATTTCCGGTCGGAGTTCCGTTGTTCGGAGGCGGGGGGGTAGTGCTGCTGCTGCTGCCGCACCCAATCCACAACGAACATAGTGCGATGACACAGGTAAGCGCCAGAAGCCGCATTCCCCGCAGAGCAGGCTTGCGGATGCCGATGGAAACCAGTCCGAGGAAGCCGGGGCAGAGCAGGGCAAGGAACAGCGCCTTGTTGCGTCCCAAAGGCAGCGCGCGCAGGCTGGCGCTCGCAGCAGTCGTGGAGACCGTCAAGGTGGCGCCGGTCGAAGTAGTAGTGGAAGTGCACGTGGCCCCCGTTGGAAGACCGGAGCACGTAAAGGTTATAGCCTGGTTGAATCCCCCCACAGGTGTAACGGTCAGCGTCGTGGATCCGCTCTGTCCTGGGGCGCTTATGGTAATCGTTGTGGGATTGGCCGCAACCGTGAAATCAGCCACATTCACAGTAACCACCGTCGAAGTTGAAGGGGAGTTGCTTGCATCTCCGCTATAGGATGCCGTAATACTGAGCGTGCCCGCGGGCAAGGCGGAAGTTGTCAAGCTGGCGACTCCTGCGCTGAGTGGCGAGCTCCCGATGCTCGTCGCTCCGTTCAGGAAGGTGACCGTGCCCGTTGGCGCGTTGGAGCCCTGCGTGGTCACCGTGACGGTCAACGTTACGGATTGCCCAAAGTTGGGCGAGGTGGATGACGGAACCAAAGTAGTGGTGGTGAGTGCTGTGGTCAATGCATCGATCAGCCCGGCCCCGTTCGGGCTGCCCAGGCCGGTCGCCAGATCGTAGCCCACGGTCGCCGGATAGGTACCATTGCTGCCGACGGTGATGTCGTGGAAAGCGGTTGTGTAGTTCGCATTCGCCCCAATCGCATAGAGTGCCGGATTGAGGAACCCGAGCGGTGCACCGCCGCCCCCCGTCGCCTGTTGATTGATAAGGGCCGTAAAGCCGGCCCACATGGGGGCCGCAAAACTGGTTCCGCCGTACTCGTTGGCCGTGCAGGCCTGCTGGTCGGCGCACACGTAGAAGGTGAAATTTGCGTTGGCAGAAACGTCCGGGCCGTTGCGATAGGTTTGGGAGCAGTCGCCGCAACCCGCCGCCGCAGTCACCTGCCATGCGGGGATGAGATAGTCATCCGGCGAAATACCGCCGCCGCCATCGGCCCAGGCCTGTTCGGAAGCCCACGCCCCGCCCGCGCCCGACGTGTTTAAGTCCGTGCCGCCGACCGACGTGATATACACATCATCCGCCGGATAGACACCGCCGTCCGCAGCCACCCAAACTCCAGAGTCTCCGGAGGCGACAAAGAAATTCTGGCCCTGCGCCGCGAACTCCTGATAGTAGGGATCATCGACACTGGGGTCCGCCGGATACCAGCCCCACGAACAGCCAATTTGCGCGTTCAATGGTTCCGCGGTCGCCATAGCGTTAAGAATCGGAGCGTCGTCCGATCCCACATATACCACCAGGCTGTCGAGGTTCGGTGCCATGCCCAGTGCCTGAGTCATGTCCAGGGTCTGTTCGGTGTCGTCACAGAAACCGCCCGCCGAATTGTTGGTGCATGTCGTGGGCGTTCCGTCCGTGGAAAGCAGCGTGATCGGCACGTTGTTGGTCTGGCCCACGTTGGTGTAGTAGGTGGTCAAATCAGCCAGGTCGGTGCCGACATACTCCAGCAGGCCCACCGATTGGCCAGTACCGTCGAGAGTAGTTCCACCGTAATAAGCCGCCCTCATGTCGCTGCCACAAAAAGATTTCTCAGGGCAGGAACCAGTGATGGCCTTGGAAGTCACATTCTTGTCTTGTGGTTTTATACGACGCAGAGCGGGCTTCGGGATCGAATAGTTATCCAGGCCCGAGATGCGCCAGAGTTGGAATGGTAGATCCACAACTGGCTCCCGGTCAGGAGCATAAAATGCGCGGTTTTGCGTGGGATGCTGGTACAGGCCCATGGTCACATGGAAAGCCTTCTCAACGGTTGCCACCGAGCCGGTGACATCCAGGTCTACTCGGTTGCGCGACGTGGCAACCACCTGGAGGCCGTTGTTCTGTGCGAATTGAATCACGGCATTGTAATCGTCGCGCGTGGGCCCAAATTTCGCGGTGAATCCCTCCACGGTGAGGAACTTGCGGTAGGACGCGCTCGAAGGATCGGAGAGTGCCTTGAGGAAGCGGTTCAGTCCAGCCTGGTCGCGCAGAGGCAGAACCAGCGTCAGCCGCATGGATCGATCTGCCGGAAGATGCCCGACAACAGGCGATTGCCCATTGATGACTGTTTCGCGAACGTGACGCGTCACAGACTGCACTTGTGCTTGTGAGCCGATACTCATTACCGCCAACATCGCTGCGCATGCGCAAAAGATCGCGTTCACCCTGCGAATCATGAATTCTCCTTGTGGTACCCCGGTAGTCTCTGTGACGGCAAGCTCACCCGTGCGGGGTCCTGCCGTTCTTCTGGGAGGCCTTATTCTACAATCTTTTGGGCCGTTAAACCTCGGAAAAATGGCTATGGGGAAAGTATTTACAACTTTTACAAAGATTTACGAATTGGATGGAAGGGGCGCCGGCGGACGGCTCGCCGCATGCTTCGACAGGCTTCTGGCCGAAAAGGCCAATGGGTTAATCAGGACTGCTATCGGCGACCGCCGGACGCAACTGCAAACGACGGCCGGAGCCGCTAGCTTTCCATGGTGGAGACATCCCCTGCATCAACGCCCGCTTCTTTCGCCTTAAGAAAACGCCGGAGGATTTTCCCCGATCTCGTCTTCGGCAGGGACGCCACAAACTCCAGCAAAGAAGGGGCCGCGATCGGCCCCAGTTCCCGGCGCACGTGTTCGATCAGTTGCGCGGCCAGAGCCTCGGAAGGCACGTGATCGTTCCGCACTTGCACGAAGACTTTGATTGCCTCGCCCTTCACGGCATCGGGCACGCCAATGGCTGCGGCCTCGGCTACCGCGGGATGCGACACCAGCGCGCTCTCCACCTCTGCAGTTCCGATTCGGTGTCCAGCAACGTTGAGCACGTCGTCGTAACGGCCAAGCACGGCGATATACCCATCTTTATCTTTCATCGCAACATCGCCGGTTATGTAGCAGCCGGGAATCACCTGCCAATCGCGTTCATAGCGCGCTGGGTCGCGCCACACCGTACGCAGCATGTGCGGGAACGGCCGCTTCAACACCAGTCGCCCGCCCACGTTCGCAGGAGCCGATTTCCCGTTTTCATCGAGCACATCGGCCTCGGCGCCGGGAACGGCCACGCCGACCTTCCCCGGACGCATCGCCATCGACGGCGGAGTACCCAGCGTTGGTCCGCCCAGTTCAGTCTGCCACCAGTTGTCGATCACATAGCCCCACTTGCCATCCCCGGCCAGATGGGTCTGTGCCCATCGCCACGCTTCAGGATTCAACGGCTCACCCGCGCATGCAATCACGCGCAAAGTAGTCAGGTCGTGCGCTGCCGGATAACTCTCGCCAAAGCGCATGAACATGCGCAAGGCGGTAGGCGCGGTGAACATCTTCGTCACGCCGAAACGTTCCACAATCTCCCACGCGATTCCCGGATTCGGGAAATCAATCGCGCCTTCGCGGAACAGCGTGGTCACGCCCGCGCACAGCGGCGCATACACAATGTAGGAATGTCCCACCACCCAGCCGATATCCGACGTACACCAGAAAATGTCGCGCTCGCCCACATCGAAAAAACTTTCCAGGTGGTAGGTGGTCCCCACCATGAAACCGCCGTGAACATGCACAACGCCCTTCGGCTTCCCCGTGGAACCGGATGTATAAAGCAGGAAGAGAGGATCCTCCGAATCCATCTCCTCCGCCGGACACTCCGCCGGAAACTTGAGCAGATCGTTGAAGTCAATCTCGCGCGGTCCGTTGAGTTCGGCCCCGGCCCGCGAATACACAACCACTTTCTGAACACACTCAAGTTTCTCTACCGCCTCATCGACAATGGCCTTGAGAGCAACCGTCTTCCCGCGCCGGTAGCCCACATCTCCCGCTATCACGATCTTCGCTTCGGCGTCAGTAATGCGCTCTCGCAGAGCGGCATGCCCCAGTCCGGCGTACACGACGGAGTGAATCGCCCCCAGGCGTGCGCAAGCCAGCATTGCCACCGTGCCTTCAATGGTCAAAGGCATATAGATGACCACGCGATCGCCCTTTACCACCCCCAGAGATTTCAATCCGTTGGCGAAACGGCACACCTGCCGGTAGAGCTGCCCGTAGGTGACGATGCGCTCGCTGCCATCCTCGCCCAGCCAGATGAAGGCCGCGCGATTGCATCGGTCCGAATTGGCGTGCCGGTCGAGCGCATTCAATGTGATATTGGTCTTGGCGCCCGTGAACCACTTGTGATGAACTCCGTCCCACTCGAGAACGCGGTCCCACTTGCGCGACCACGAAAAGCGCGCAGCGTAGTCTCCCCAGAAAGCTTCGGGATCTTTTTGCGCGCGAGCGCATTCGCCCCGCCAGTCCTTTTGGAGGGCGTTGCTGGCCACGATTTCCGGCGCTGGATATTGCTCATCCATGGCCAGCAGGTTGGAAATGTTCTCTCGTTTTTCGGTGGAGAGAATGTTCATGGGGACCTCCGGCGGCAAATCGTACCGCTGTGACTGCCACTGCAGGCTGGCCTGGATTTTACGCCGGCGACAACCGTTTTGCAGTAACGCAAATCACAACCTGGTGTACGCACCCGGTGAGAAACCGGTTTGACGGTCACGGACTGACGAGGATTATTGCGCCCCAGTTCGACCGCAGCGCGGATGGTAGTGAGAAGGGGGAACGGAAGGTAGAGCCACTCATATGGTCCACCCCCATGGGCGGAAGTTGTCGATTTGTTTGGTGGCGGCGCGTGGACTCGAACCACGGACCTACGGATTATGAGACCGTCGCTCTAGCCACCTGAGCTACGCCGCCACTTTTGGGGAAACACGACGAGAGGGTTGTCGTATCGGTCGAACTCTCGCTGTCTTGGACACGGAACCCGGTTTCCCGTCTCATGTCCAACCCTTCATTCTAAGATTCATCCCACAAAGGGTCAAACCCACCCCGGATGCATTCACAGAATCGATACTTGCCAGTTCTCGCCGGAAACCGGAAACTAGTTCTCACATGAATGCCATCGCTATAATTCCCGCCCGGCTCGGCTCGACCCGTTTGCCGCGCAAGATGTTGCGCGAGGTCGCGGGGAAACTACTGGTGGGCTGGGTGTATGAAGCTGTCCGCTCCTCGCCCCTGGTCACGGACGTGATTGTCGCCACCGATTCCGAAGAGATCATGGAAGCCTGCGATCGGCACGATTGGAAGGCGCGGATGACTTCTTCCACGCACCGTAGTGGCACCGAGCGCGTGCACGAAGTGTCCAATTCTGTTACGGCGGATGTGTACATCAACGTGCAGGGAGACGAGCCGCTTGTGCGCCCGGAACAAATCGCCACGTTGATTGACGTCATGAAAGACCCCGCAGTCCAGGTCGGAACCGTGAAGACTCCGTGCCCGCCTGAAGACACGCGCAACCCGAATGCCGTCAAGGTTGTGACCGCTCCCGGCGGCCGCGCACTTTATTTTTCGCGCGCCACCATTCCCTTTGACCGCGACGGCACCAGTCCCCAGTACTTCAAGCATCTCGGTCTCTATGCCTACCGCAAGCCCGCTCTCGATTCTTTCGTGGGCTGGCCCGAATCGACGCTCGAAAAAAGCGAGCGGCTGGAACAACTGCGCTTTCTGGAGAATGGAATCTCCATTTACGTGGGCGAAACGAGCTACGATTCCGTGGGCGTGGACACGGAAGAGGATCTGCAGCGCGTGGCGCAGATTCTGGGCAAACTCTAAGTTTCTTGCTTCCGGCTACGGCACGCTCGCCGGCGCGTTCTGCGTACGGCCCCAGGCTTCCGCGGCTGCCACTCGCTTTGAGATCGCGGGATGCGAGTGGAACAACACCTCAATCCACTTCGAAGGCGTGCGTTCGGCCAGATTCTGCCGCGCCAGCTTGTTCATCGACGAAATGAAGGGCTCGATGCTGGCAATCGATTCAAACGCATAGCGGTCTGCTTGCCGCTCGTTGTAGCGGGAGTAGGCATTGAGCGCCGGCATCAGCAACAGAGACAGCGCAGTCGCGGTAAGCGCCAGTAGGGGCAGGTTGGCGAAATCGGAAAGCTCCTCGAACATGTGATGGTCAACCGCATAGTGCAGCACAAAGTTGGCCGCCCAGAAACCGAGCAGGGTGATTGCAGCTTGCACGAAAATGCTCTTCAGAATGTGCCGGTGCACATGGTGGCCCAGTTCATGGGCCAGAACCGCTTCAATCTCCTCAGGCGCGTAGTTATCGAGCAGCGTATCCGCGAGAATGATTCGCCGCGTGCTGCCGAGTCCGGTGAGGGCTGCATTTGCTTTCTTGCTTTTTTCGGAAAGCTTCCAGCGGTAGACTCCCCGCACCCGTGTGCCCGCGCGTTCGCTCAGGTGAACCAATCGCCGCCGCAAATCTTCATTTTCCAGTGGCTCGAACTTGTAGAAGACCGGGAACAACACAACCGGCGCGAGCTGCGCCAACATAATAAACAGGCCCATGAACAAAGCCCAGGTGACGATCCACCAATGTTGCGGGGATTGGCGAATCATGAAATAGAGCAACTCCACCACGATCCCGGCCAGCACCAGCCCCACCAGAAAGCTCTTGGCCTCATCCCACAGCCACGAGCGAAATTTCTGCGTCGAGAGCTGAAACCTCTGCTCCAGCCGGAATCCGTAATAATCAAGACCGAAGCCCAACACCTTGCTGATGAGCAACAGGAAGAGCAAATAGATAAAGACGGCAAGAGTGTAGTTCTGAAATCCCCGGCGCAAGGCGAGGTCCCGCAGCCAGCCGGTCCAGCCCGTGGCCAGCAGAACAATCAGAAAGGCGGCTCCGAGAAAAAAATCCGCGATCCCCAGCCAGCGATGGATCCGGTTATAGCGGCGCGCCTCAGGGGAGTCGTCCGAAGTCGGGGGTGGGCTTCCGGCGATAGTCATGCTTAATAAGAAGTATCGCACCGCGCAGCATGAAATGCGCGTCAAATGTGCGTCTGGATAACGTTTTCAAGCGGGATGGGTAGCGCTTAGGCGCCGTTCCTGACAAAACTCTCCGCGTCTGTCAGGATTTCGTTCACCAGTTCAGGAGACGCCGCCTCGGCATACGCGCGCAGCAGCGGTTCCGTCCCCGAGGCCCGGAAAAGAATCCAGGCTTCCGCGCCGTTGCCGTTCGTGGGCGCATCGAGGAAAAATTTGATGCCGTCGAGATTTTCTTTTTTCAGCACGCGATAACGCCCGAGCCTTTGCGTGTTCTCCGATCGCGCTCGCTGGATAGCGTCCTGCTTCATCTCTTCCGAAATGTGCAGATCGCGGCGTCCATAATAGTGCGGGCCGAACTCGCGTTGCAGGTCGGCGACCAGTTGGCCCAGCGGTTTGCCTTCCTCCGCCATCACGTTGGCCAGCAGCAGGCAATTCAGCACGCCGTCGCGCTCCGGCAGAAAGCGCGAGTAGCCGATGCCGCCGGATTCTTCGCCGCCGATCAAAATGTCGTGCTCCATCATTAAGTCGGCGGTGTATTTGAATCCAATCTGCGTTTCGTAGAGCTTGCGCCCGTACTTGGCGGCGATGCGATCGAGCATGCGCGTGGTGTTGAAAGCGCGCACCACATCCCCGGACCATTTCTTGCGCACCAACAGCCAGCGCAGAAGCACGCAGAAGATTTTGTGGGAATCCACGAAGCTGCCATCTTCGGCGACGGCACCGATGCGGTCGGCATCGCCATCGGTGGCGAGTCCGGCGTCGCACTTTTCGTGGACAACTGTCTCCTGCAGCATGGCGATGTGCGGCTGAATAGGCTCGGGATTGATTCCAGGAAACAACGGATTTAATTCCTGCCGGATCGCAATATATTGCACGCCGTGATCGCGAAAAATTCCCGCGAGAATTCCCCGGCCGGAGCCGTACATGGAGTCGATCGCAAACTTGAATTTGGTTTTGGAAATCAGATTCATGTCAGCGAAACGGCACACCCCGGCAATGTAGGGTGCCTTCAGGTCGGTTTCGTCGATGGCTGCTTTCGAGCCCTCTGGCATCGCACCCGCGCCGAGTTCTTCTTCAATCTTTTTCATGATCGCCGGCGTGGCCGACCCGCCAAACTTTCCTTTGAACTTCACGCCGTTCCAGTTCCACGGATTGTGGCTCGAGGTGATCATCACTCCGCCCGCTGCGCCCTTGTCCTTCACGGCATAGGAAACGGCGGGCGTAGGCGTGTAGTCGTCAGCCAGTTTTACGGGAATCCCAGCGGCGGCGATTACCTGCGCGGCTATGTGCGCGACTTGCGGCGAAGCAAACCGCGTGTCATATCCGACGATTACTCCGCGTTGCGCATCTTCATATTTCAATACGTAGGAAGCGATTGCGCCGGCGACGCGGCGCACATTTTCGAAAGTGAAGTCGTCGGCAATAATGCCGCGCCATCCGTCGGTGCCGAATTTGATTTCCTGAGGCATTGAAATTCAGTGTCGAGTGATCAGTGGCCAGCAGGTTCGCGATTTTACTGACCACTGATCACTGGCGACTGACCACTTCTTTTATGTCAGCCTGTGCAGCTTCTTCTCGTCCAGATACTTCACGATTTTTCCCACGTCCTGCGCGTGCTGCCGGGTGGTGATCAGCAAAGCGTCTTCCGTCTCCACCACCACCAGGTTGCTCACCCCCACTGCGGCAACAAACTTGCCCGGCGCATGCACGTAATTGCCCGCGGCATTGAGAACGAATACGCCGTCGCCATGGATTAGATTGCCCTGAGGTGGACTGCTTTTGGCCGTGTGATGCTCGTGCAGCGCGGTCCACGAGCCCAGATCATTCCAGCCAAAATCGGCAGGGAGGCAAAAAATATTTCCCGCCTGCTCGCCTTTTGCGGAACGTGGTTCCAGCACCGCGTAATCGACGCTAATGTTCTCGCACTTGGGATAGAGCTTGCGAAAGGTCTCGGCAAACTTGCGCGTGCCGAAAGCCGCGGCGATTTCTTCCAGCAGGGGAGCGGTTTTGGGCAAATGCTCACGCAGCGCATGCGCCAGGGTGCGGGCGCTCCACAGAAACATTCCGCTATTCCAGAAATAATTGCCCGCGGCCACGAATGAAGCGGCCTTTTCTGCGTTGGGCTTTTCAGTGAAGCGCCGTACGCGCAGAGCATCACCGTCAAAACTGGCCCCGGCTTCGATGTAGCCATAGCCGGTTTCGGCGCGATTCGGCCGGATGCCGAGTACCACAATGTTTTCGCCCGAAGCCGCGATCTCAACGCCGCGTGCAATGGTCGCACGATATGTTTCTTCGTCGGCGATCACGTGGTCGGAAGGAAACATGCCAATCACCGCATCGGGATGTTCGCGCAACAGAAGAAACGACGCCAGCCCGATCGCGGGCGCGGTATTGCGTCCCGCGGGTTCGGCGAGCACCTGCGCCTTCGGCAACTTCGGCAACTGCTTCAAAATCGCGGAACGCAGATCGTCGTTGGTGATGATCCAGAAGCGGCTCGCCGGCGCCAGTGGCAGCAGTCGCGCCACCGTCTGTTGAAGCATCGTATGCTTGCCGTCGAGCGCCAGCAATTGCTTGGCGCGCTTCTTGCGGCTGAGCGGCCAGAAGCGCGTGCCACGGCCTCCGGCAAGGATCACGGGATAAAAATTTGAATTCTTGGCCAAATCTTTCACACTGCCGAGCTAAATTCGAGTTTCCGGTTCGGTCAGCGCCGTTCCGGGCACACGCGCTCTCAGAAATTCCAGCGTCCACTGCGGGCGCACGGTGACCCTCCCAACCGACGCCGGCAACACCACTGCATCGCCCTTCGCCAGAGTCACGGCTTCGGCTCCTGGCGCTTCCACTATGCCACACCCTTCCACAGCAACCAGGATCTGCGCTGAACTCTTGCCCGAGTCATCGTGCGTGTTCACCTCTTGGGCGCTTTTGATCTCAAACAGATCCACAACAAAGTAAGGAGCGGCCACCAGGACGCCTTGTCTGTTCTTGCTGCCAGGAACCTGTACCGGCGCCGGCCTCACCACTTTTCCCGATGCGACTTTCGTTCTCACGGCTGCCAGGCCTTCCTTCAGATGTAGTTCCCGCGGCCGGCCGTAATCATACAAGCGGTAAGTCGTATCCGACTGCTGTTGCGTTTCCACGACCACCGAGCCGGGCCCCAGCGTGTGCACGGTTCCGCCGGAAACATAAATCATGTCTCCGGTGTACACGTTCAGCCAGTTCAGCAATTCTTCCGCTCGCTTGTCGTGGATCGCCTGCTCCAACTGCGCCACCGTTGCACCCGCCTTCAATCCCAGGGCAACTTGCGCGCCCGGCTTGGCGTGGGCCACATACCAGCACTCAGTCTTGCCCCAAGGCTGGCCGACCAGCCTCGCCTGCTCATCATCGGGATGAACCTGCACCGAGAGCTTTTCATGCGGGAAAAGAAATTTTAGGAGCAGAGGAAATCGCCGCGCATCGCGTGCGGCATCGCCAACCAGCTCGCGATGATACTTCTCGCTGATCTGTGCCAGCGTCTGCCCGGTGAGCGGTCCGTTTGCCACTTTGCAGTGGTCTCCGGTAAGCCACGCTTCGCCGATTTTTTCCTCGAAAGGGCGATTGGGATAAATCGGCGACAGATCGAGCGTACCCCACGGGCGCGGATCGAACGCGGGAAGCATCAACAGTGGATACAGATTGCCCATAACCGATGATCGAAAAAAAAGGCCGTTCGCGAATGGACGGCCTCCGCCGCACTTGAACCTGCACTTGTGAACTACGAAATCCGTTTTCTATTCCTTATAGTCCGCCGAAAAAGTTCCGCATGCGCTCCAGTCCGCGATCCAATTCTGCCTTTGACGTCGCGTACGAAACCCGGATGTGATCTCCCGTACCGAATCCTTCTCCCGGCACGGTGGCTACGTGCGCTTCTCGAAGCAGCCGCCCCGCCACGTCAGACGCCGACTTCACGCCGCCACGCCCCAAAAACGCCGAAATATTGGGGTAGGCATAGAACGCGCCCTCCGGCAGCGTGCAAGTCACACCCGGAATCGCGCGCAGCCCTTTCACCACATGGTCGCGGAGTTGGATGTATTCAAGCCGCATCTGCTCGACGCATTCCTGTGGCCCCTTGAGCGCCGCCACCGCTGCCTTCTGCACAATCGAAGTCGGGTTCGAGGTCGACTGGCTCTGCAACTTCGACATCGCGCTCACCACCGCTGCCGGGCCGAGCGCATAACCCAGCCGCCAGCCAGTCATCGCATAAGTCTTCGAAAGCGATCCCAGCACCACGATGCGCTCTTTGAACTCGCGCAGCGATCCCACGGAAAAGTTCTTGCCGGTGTAATTGAGGTAGACATAGCACTCGTCGGAGAGCACCCAGATTCCGCGCTCATGTGTGAGACGCACCACCTCCGTAAGATCTTCCGTGCTCATCACCGCGCCGGACGGATTCGATGGGGAATTCAGAATGATGACCTTGGTCCGCGGCGTGATGAGCCTCGCAACCATTGCTGCCGTAACGCGGAAACCCTGTGATTCGTCCGAGTGCAACAACACGCACTCGCCGCCGGCGTAACGCACAATGTCTTTGAACGAAACCCAGTAGGGCACCGGCAGAATCACTTCGTCGCCATGATCGACGAGCACCTGAATCGCATTGAACAGCGCGTTCTTCCCTCCGGTTGCGGCGATCACTTCCTCGCGGCGGTAGGCAGAGTCGAAATCGACCGCGTGACGGTGCACGATCGCATCGCGCAACTCGGGTGTTCCCGGCACCGCCGTGTACTTGGTAAAGTTGCCCTGAATGGCGGCGATGGCCGCGTCTTTGATGTGCTGCGGCGTCGAAAAGTGCGGCTCACCTGCGCCGAAATCGACAACGTCGATGCCCTGCGCGCGCAATTTGTCGGCCTCGGCCACCACCGCCATGGTGGCGGAGGGCTCGATTCGATTGATCCGGTGGGTGAGTTTCAGCGCTTCGCTGGTGGCGGTGGTCATGACTTCTTTTTCCTTTTCTTTTCTGTTTTGTTCAGGACTTCGAGCAGGTGCTTGTCCCGCAGTTTGTAGGCGGGATCAAGTTTTTCCCGCAGCCGCTGTTCCACGATTTCAGGGACGAGTCCTTTCACCGGGCCGCCGGCCTGCGCCACTTCCCGCACCAGGCGCGAGCTTACGTAAGAATACTTGTCCGCAGGCATCATGAACACGGTTTCCAGAGTGGGCTCAAGCTTGCGATTCATCAGCGCCATCTGCAGTTCGTATTCGTAGTCGCTGATCGCCCGGATGCCCCGCAAAATGCACGTCGCTTCCATCGATTTCGCGTATTCGACCATCAGCCCGTCGAACGTATCGATGCGGACATTCTTCAAGTCGCCGGTGAGTTCGCGGAGCATGGCCAGCCGCTCGGCCACGCTGAACATCGGGCTCTTTTCCGTGTTGCGCAGAATTGCGACCACCAACTCTTCGAAAATCTTGGCCCCGCGCTCGATCAGATCGAGGTGCCCATTGGTGGTCGGATCAAACGAACCGGGATAGATGGCTAGGCCTTTGTGCAATCGTCCTCGCAGAACGGCGCAACGAATCGGAGTAATAAAAGATTCTATGCGGCGAGCGCGAGGATGGCAATTGAGGATTGATGACGCCCCAGGCCAATGGTTATGTTTCGAGCATGCGTGCCTGGCGAAGGAAAGGCAGGGCGCCGAGCAGAAGCGCACAGCCTGGGATGATGATCCAGCTCACAATGGCGAGCAGAAAATGGACGGGGTGCTGCATCACAAATTGGTTCCGCTCGATCACGATACTTACCGCCAGAACGAAGCCGAAGACACAAAGCATCACGATGGCGGGAAACAGACTGGCGGCCACGCACGCCGCCGGTTTGCCACCGGCTCTATGTGACAGATAAGCGCCCGCGGCACCGCAGAGGGGTAGCAGAATCCACCACGAGAGGGATATTACGAGTGCGCCTCCGTCGTGCAGCCATATCGTGGGGCGTAAGTAGGCAAAGCGCTCCAGCAGCATGAGCAGGATCGAAGCGGTTGCAAACGTGACCAGACCAGGCAACCAAAGTGTTTTCGTTCGGGCGTTCATTACATCCTCCTTGCGCTTCGCGCGGGTAATGTTCTTGGCCAGTTCTTGCCAGGATGTCGTTTGCGCAAGAGTAAGTTGAAACGCTTCGGACTCGCTCCGGCCCTGCGCTAGAAACTGCTCGTGCAACTCCTCCAAATGACTCGCCAATTCTGTCGCGATTTCTTCTGGTACACCGCAGCCGAGGTCAAGGTCCTGCAGATTCGATTGAACGATGGATTTCCAATCAGGCACGGCTCACCCCCGCAAGCTGGTCGAGAGCCAGGAAGAACGCCCGCCATTCACGGCGCAACGGGGTGAGTTGCTTTTTGCCTTCAGGCGTGAGGCGGTAATATCGACGGTCGCGTCCCTCTTGATTTGCTTCCCAGCGGGCCATGAGCCAGCCGCGCTTCTCCAATTCGTAGAGCATGGGGTAAAGCGACGCGAGGGTGAAGCGGAGAACGCCGCCGCTGTTTTCCTCAATACGCTTGCAGATTTCAAAGCCGTAGAGAGGCTGTTGATCGAGTAGCGCGAGGATAGCCAACTCGGCGCTGCCGCGGGCGATTTTAGATGGAATCAGTTTTTTCATGACGAATGCAGGAATCCTAATATAGGAATCCTGCATTCATCGAGATTACGGAAGTGTAATAGCGCGAGCGACTAGCGGTGCAGGATTGCTCGCGTCGAAAACCACTGCCGGCGGAAGCAAGCACCAAGGTCCCGTCGCTTCGCTCGGGACGACAGGCGTAAGAAACTTATCGCTTCGCCGCTATGGGCACCCTGGCAGCCTCAGGAGCAGCGCTCGGCATGGTTGTGACTCGTGCACTTTGAGTTTGCGGCGAAACCTGCCCTGGTGTGGCGGCCGGCGGCGTCGCTGCGGGAGTCGCAATCAAGCCCAGCGCCTTTCGCACTTCAGTATCCAGCTTAGCCATCGTGTCTTTATTATCTTTCAGGAACTGGCGCGCGTTTTCGCGGCCCTGACCGATGCGCTCGCCCTTGTAGCTGAACCACGAGCCGGACTTTTCCAAAAGGTTGTTGTTCACGGCGATATCGAGCAGGTCGCCTTCGCGCGAAATGCCTTCGCCATAAAGAATGTCGAATTCGGCCTCGCGGAAAGGCGCGGCCACTTTGTTCTTCACGATTTTTACGCGAGTACGCGAGCCGACAACGACGTCGCCATCTTTGATAGCTGCGATGCGGCGGATATCTACACGCACGGAGGAATAAAACTTCAGCGCGCGGCCGCCCGTGGTGGTTTCCGGATTGCCAAACATGACGCCGATTTTTTCGCGGATCTGGTTAATAAAGATCAGGCAGGTGCGCGACTTGGAAACCGTTCCCGTCAGCTTACGCAGCGCCTGCGACATCAGCCGCGCCTGCAACCCCATGTGGCTGTCTCCCATTTCGCCGTCAAGTTCAGCCTTGGGAACCAGCGCCGCCACGGAATCTACGACAAGCACATCGATGGCATTCGAGCGCACCAGAGCTTCTGTGATTTCAAGCGCCTGCTCGCCGTAATCCGGTTGCGAGACCAGCAGGTTGTCCACATCGACGCCCAGTTTCTTGGCGTAGCCAGGATCGAGCGCGTGCTCGGCATCCACGAACGCGGCCATGCCGCCGGTTTTCTGTGCCTCGGCAATTACCTGCAAAGTGATGGTGGTCTTGCCGGAAGATTCCGGCCCGAACACTTCAACCACTCGCCCCCGGGGAAAGCCGCCCACGCCCAGCGCCGCATCAAACGAAATCGCTCCAGTAGAGATCACTGCGATGGGGACGATGGCTTCCTTCGACCCCAACCGCATGATCGAGCCTTTGCCAAATTGCTTTTCAATCTGTGCAACCGCCATCTCAATCGCTTTGCCGCGTTCATCCGCCATGGGAGTATGGCTCCTTAGAGAATTCCAGAACTGATCTGGCCGGATTATACATACAGATCGAAGCGAATAAAAGGCGAATCTTAATAATTGTTGTGAATAACGTTCCGAAATGGGCAATCACTAGCGGGCTTGTCATCCTGAGGGCCGCGCTTTTCGCGGACCGAAGGACCTATGGATTCGTCGGCGGCGCCAGAAACCTCGGCGTTCACGACAGTGCCGGCAACTTGCAGAGGTCCTTCGTTGGGAGTCCCCGGCTTCGCCGAGAACTCCGCTGCCTCAGGATGACACACGCGACGAGCGATCATCCACGAAGTGAAACGATGTGCGCTGATATCCATTCATGGAGCAGTGCAAATCGAAATTTGCCCTCGGTCAACGCTTTCATCAGGAACGCAAAGGCAGAGCTGGTAGAAACGTCCAGATCGAATCCGTTCACCAGGAGAAACGTGTGAGCAGCGGCAAATCCCACGCGTTTGTTGCCGTCCACAAAGGGATGATTATTGACCAACGACTCCAGCAGCGCAGCCGCCTCTTCGCTCAAGTCGTTGTAGTAACCCGTCTGGGGACGGAAAACCGCGGCTTCCAGCGAGCCCTGATTCAGCATCCCATGCTCGCCGCCGTATTCCTCAATCTGGTGATGGTGGATGGCGATTCCTTCAGCCACCGTCAGGTAGATGCGCTCGGCCATCACTTGGCCAGTTTCTTATACAACTCACGATACTTTTCGTTGGAGCGGCGATACGCGGCCATCACCTCAGGCCTCACCATGCGCTGTGAAGGGACCACATTGTGCAGGTAATGCTCCAGCGCGCGCTCGAGCACAAAGCGCTGCGACTGGCCGTTCTCCTTGGCCACGGAGACGAGCTCCTGGTAGAGCTCGGCATCAATTTCCGGAGCGATTTTGACGGAACGTGGCATGGGCAGCTCTCGCTTAGATTCTAGCTGCGCGGACTGGCGGCATCAAGATAAATCTAGAGATTGCTACAAATCGACGGCCTGCCGAGCGGAATCACCGTTTCCGAACCTTCTTCACAACGACGACCTCCAGCTCCTTGCCGTCCGGCCTCTTGAGGAACGCCTTGTCTTCCTGGCCGAGCCTGAACTCTATTGGATCATTCACGGCCCACTCCGGCTTGTAGCCGAGTTTGCCTGCTTTGTACTCCGCGAAATAAACAAGGTCTTCGAGTTGGATTTGGAACACGTACAGCTTGCCCGGATCGGCGCGGCCATTCCGCCGACCACGCCGACACCCATCGTGACATCTAGGACGGACAGGTCAATCAGTTTGCCTGTTTGGTATGTGGGCTTGACCTTTGCGGTGGCGATTACGCTCAGGAGCAAGAGCACCGCAAGAATAGAGATCACCGATCCAATCTTTCGTGCTGCCGCCGTTTTCTTGGCGGCTGTTTTTCGGTGGCATTCCTTACATCGGCAGTGCCTTCCACCCTGAGTCGGCGGGTGTGTCGGGTCAGTTGGAAAATCAGCCAAGGCCTTCCACTGTTTGCAGGTGCTGCAGACTTTGCCACGGATTCCATTTCGGGTTTCCAGCATGTCATCCCTGCTTTCCTTACGCGGGCGGGGCGCCCGCGCTACACGAACTACCGCTGCAGCAAATCCACCGGCGCCGTCACATCGTGCACGCGGAAATACTCGGCCAGCGCCGGATACTTCCGCGCCACGGCCTCGCGGCATCTCGCGCGCCACGCAGTCTACTTCCGCGTCGCAAGCGCATTTTCCAGCGCCAAGCGGATGAAGCGCTGATAGGGCAATCCTGCGTGGGTGGCGCGCTGGCGCACAGCATCATAAAGTTCTTCGGGTAGGCGCAAATTGATCGATTTGTCCTTGCGCTTCATCTCGAAGCGTACCGTTTGTGCGCCCGAGAGGTCATATTGTGACAAGTCGGCTTTGTCGACAAACGCCGCCGCCGCGCGGGCACTCTTAAGCGCCGGAATTTTCTTTTTCATAGGATTCGACCTCCTTTTTGTGCATGTAACGGGCGCTGATCGGCCTGACCAATTGCTTATCGCTCTTGTGCCGCAGCGTGAACACAAGGAATACTCTCCTGCCATTGCCGGTTTGTCCCACAGCGCAAAAGCGGCGTTCCTCCTGCGATCCAGCCGCGCTGGGAAGTATAGCAAGAGGCCGGGCGAACAAGGCTTCAATCAGCGCAATGGAAAGCCCGTGTTTCTGGCACTTGGCTCTATTACCACGATCCCAATCAAAGCCGTCGAATTGCAAGACCATGATAGCGAACTAGGTAGTCAAATGTATAGGCAAATGTAACTACGTTACCGCTGCAGCAAATCCACCGGCGCGGTCACATCATGCACCCGAAAATACTTAGCCAGCGCCGGATACTTCCGCGCCACAGCCTCATACATCGCATAAGCCACGTTGCGGTAAGAAACGTGCCCTGCTGGCGTGGTGCGCAGCTCGGAGATGTAGACGGCCTCGGCGAAGTCCATCTTAAACAGCGCGCGCTTGCGATAGGCGAGCGGAATCGCGTACTGCGAATTCTCTTCCGCCTCGGGCGCGCTGCCCGCGGCGAGCTTTTCCACCGTGGTTTGCGCGCGCCGCATGGCGGCATCGAAGCGGCCGCTCACGCCCGCGTCGTCGAGATCAAGCAGCATCTCGTAACCGTGCTGCGTAGTGAACCCCTGCATCACCTGAATGCAGCGGCGGTGGCGGTGCATGTCGCGGAAGCCGCCGGTATCCATGAGAATGTCGAAGCGGAACTGCTGTCCGGCGCGGAAGCCGCGCAGCATCTCGTCATGCTTGCCGCGATGACGCAGGCCGAGGTCGATGATCTCGCGACGGAATCGCTCCCCTGAAACCTGTAGCGCCTGCCTAACTTGCCTATAGGAGTGATGGCAGTGCTCGTAAAGAAGAGTTGTCGCGATCTCCACTTCGAGCGGTTCTTCATCGAGAAGATCGACAATGGCCTTCGAGGGCGCGACCGACTCGCTCTTCATCAGCTCAGTCGCAGCCTGGCGCAATTCGCGCCGCGTTTCCATCTCATACGGATTCGGGTCGGCATACTTCACCAGCGTGGGCGCGACCCGAACCTCGTGCAGCAACTCCTGCTCGGCGCGCGCGCCCAACTCCGGACTCACGGCTCGAATCTGCTCCACCAAATCCCGTAACGACTCGGCATTCACGTTGTAAGCTGCCGTCGTCGCCGCCTTCTTCAATGAGTCGCCAAGCGTCCGTACCTCTTTATGTGTGTGCGATAGCAAATGCGCAACCTGGGTCTCCAATGTGCGCGCATTCACAATCTCACCCAGCGAAGTGTTCGTAGCCAGCGGCAACAGATATCGCGTAATGTCAAACGCCCGCGCCTTCAGCGTGCGCTCGTAAGCCTCCTGCTTCATGTCGGCGGGCTTGGGCGTGACGTTGATCAAATGCTGGGTCATGTGCGCGGAAAGCGCTTCATACTCGGCGAACAGGAAATCCAGCGTCTCGCGATAGAGTTTGCGGCCTGAGTCATCGGCGCCAAAATCGGGCACGAAGTACCCGCTCTTTTTGAAGTCCTGATAGCGCGTGGAGCGCTCTTGCCCGTCCCAGCGCTGCTCGTCGGCAAGTTCAATCGCGGCCAGAATCGAAAGCCGCTCGACAGCCAGTGCAATGTGCGCAAGATCGGCGATTGATCGGTGGCCATACTGAAAATAGAACGTGTTGAGAAACTTCTCGGCTTTCTGCGCGCTGATCTCGCGCAAAGACTCTTTCATCGACAGCGACGAGCGCGAATACTTGGCCATGGCGTAGGCCTGAATCTCCGGCTCAACCCCGTACACTGCGAAGACTTCGGTGGACGGCGCACCTTGTGTGGCGCGGGCGCCCTCGCCCGTGTTGTCCGTTTCCTCCGGGTGGGCCGAAGCCCTTTGCGGCGACCGGTGCCCGGAGCCGGACGAAGCCGAATCTGAGGTGGATGATTTCTGGTGCGACGGTTCAGGCATGGCGATCACTTCGTTGCTTACAGGCATGGGAGTGTCTCGAATGTTAATCGGAGATGGGACAATCCGCAATCCGTTAGAGAAATGACAACGCTTTTGTTCCTCCGCGTCCGCTTGCTCTGTAATGGCCCTCCCGATGTGATCGACAGGTATAATTCGACGTTCCAAAGATGTAGAGCTTTGATCAAAGACAAGAATTAATTCTGGAGCCCCCATGTCCCTTTCAGGCCGCGTGGCCTTCGTCACCGGAGCATCGCAAGGCATCGGCCGAGCCTGCGCAACCAAACTCGCCACAGCCGGCGCAACTGTCGCCGTTGCCGCGCGCAATCAGGAAAAGTTGAACGAGTTGGTAAACGAAATCACTGCCGCTGGCGGCGAGGCTGCCGCCTTCGCTCTCGACGTCACCGACGAGGAACAGGTCAAATCCACCATCAAGGCGACCGTCGCGCAGTTCGGCAAAATCGATATCCTGGTCAACAATGCAGGCATCACCCGCGACCAGCTTGTCATGCGCATGAAGCGCGCCGACTGGGACGCGGTACTGCAGACCAACCTCACTTCGGCCTATCTCTGCACCCAGGCCGTCACCTCCACCATGCTCAAACAGCGCTGGGGACGCATCATCAACATCAGCAGCGTCTTCGGCCAGATGGGCCAGGCCGGGCAGGCGAACTACTCCGCATCAAAAGCCGGACTGATCGGCCTCACCATGGCTATCGCCCGCGAATTGGGATCGCGCAACATTACCTGCAACGCCGTGGCTCCCGGCTTCATCGAAACTCCCATGACGGACGTGCTCGGCGATGAGTTCAAACAAAACGCCGCCAAACAGATTCCGCTGGGCCGCGTGGGATCGGTCGACGATGTGGCCAATGCGGTTGCCTTTCTCGCGTCCGAGGATGCCTCCTACATCACCGGCCATGTGCTAGCCGTGAACGGCGGGATGCTGATGGGATAAGTCAGGAAGTTCAAACACGGGAGTCGCAATGCCGTTGGATTACCCCGCGAACTCCGTGTCCCCCGTGTTAAAGGTTTTGAATTGCCTTCAGCTGAATAGCCGAATCAAATCGGGAGGGTAAGGCCATGAAGCAAATCTGCACCCTGATTGTCATCCTACTGTTGACTTTAAGTTCCTTTGCCGCCGACTCGAAATCTGTTTCTTACAAAAGCGGCGACGAAACCGTGCAAGGCGTACTCTATACTCCGCCGGGAAAAGGACCATTTCCCGGCATCATTGTTATCCACGAGTGGTGGGGACTGAACGACTGGGTCAAAGACCAAGCCTCAAAGCTCGCCGATCAGGGCTATGAAGCGCTCGCAATCGATCTCTATCGCGGCAAAGTGGCGACCACGCCCGAAATGGCTCACGAGATCATGCGCGGCGTTCCCGAAGACCGCGCCAAGCGCGACCTGCACGCCGCCTTCGAGTTTCTGGCGTCGCAACCCAGCGTCAGGAAAGACCGCATCGGCGCCATCGGCTGGTGCATGGGCGGAGGCTACTCACTCGATGTTGCCCTGCAAGAGCCGACCCTGGCCGCCGACGTGATCAACTACGGCCACCTCGCCACCGACCCCGAAGCGCTCAAGAAAATCAACGCCCCCGTCCTCGGATCGTTTGGCGCCCAGGATCAAGGCATCACGCCCGACGACGTCCACAAATTCGAAGCCGCCATGAAGCAGTTGGGAAAGAAGATCGACATCAAGATCTACGATGACGCCGGCCACGGCTTCGAAAATCCGAACAACAAGGCTGGATACCGCGCCGCTGACGCTGCCGACTCCTGGAAGCGCACCCTCAGCTTTCTTGCAGAGACGTTGAAAAAATAACCGCGTCCCCAAAAACTCTCATAACCTGGGGCCTCTCCCGCTCGGGATTCATTGCGACCGCTTCTAGTGGCGGAAGTGGCGGACCCCGGTGAAGAGCATCGCCAGGCCCAGGCGGTCGGCGGCCGCAATCACTTCGGGATCGCGCTGCGATCCGCCGGGTTGAATAATCGCGGTCGCGCCCGCTCTCGCGATCTCTTCCACGCCGTCTGGGAACGGAAAGAAGGCATCGGATGCGGCAACGGTTCCCGACAGCGGCAACTGCGCTTTCATCGCCCCGATCTTGGCGGAATCGACGCGGCTCATCTGACCGGCGCCCACACCGACGGTTTGTTCCTCGCGGGCGTAGACGATGGCGTTCGATTTGACGTGCTTGCAAATTTTCCAGGCAAACAAGAGTGCGCGCGTTTCCTCGGGCGTGGGAGCGCGTTGGGTTACGACTTTCAGGTCGATATCTTGCAGCGGACGAACATCCGCGTCTTGCAGGAGGATGCCTCCGGAAACGTTTTTGAGCGTCCACTTTTGCGGCGCGGCTTTGACCTCAACCAGGCGAAGATTTTTCTTGCTGGCAAACCTGGCTTTGGCAGCTTCATCGAAGGAAGGGGCGGCAATCACTTCCAGAAAGAGCTTGTGCATTTCCTCCGCCGCTTCACCGTCAATCGGGCGATTCACGCCGATCACGCCCCCGAACGCGGAAACGGGATCGCATTCGAGCGCACGCCGGTAAGCTTCGGCGACGGTTTTGCCGGTGGCGGTTCCGGCGGGATTGGTGTGCTTGATGATGGCGCAGACCGCGGCTTCCTGCGGATCGAATTCCTGTGCCAGGTCCCAGGCTGCCTGCAGGTCGACGATGTTGTTGTAGGAAAGTTCTTTGCCCTGAAGCTGGCGCGCATTGGCAACGCCCACGCCGGAGCCGTCGGAGTACATCGCGGCCTTCTGGTGCGGGTTCTCGCCGTAGCGCAAATCGAGGGTTTTCTGGAATGACAGGCGCAGGGTTGGGGGAAAGGTCGCTGCGGAGCTTCGCTCCGCCGGACGGGCGAGGGCGCCCGTCCCCACATGGTCCGGGGCGACATCGGGGATTGCCTCAAGTGTCGAGGCGATGGCTGAGTCATAAGCGGCAGTAGTGGCAAAAGCCTTCTGCGCCAGCCGCCACTTGGTTTGGAGCGAGAGCACGCCTTGGGTACGTGCGAGTTCTTCTGCGATGGCCGGATAGTCAGCCGGCGATATAACCACGGCCACATCGTGAAAATTCTTGGCGGCGGAGCGGATCATAGAAGGCCCACCAATGTCGATGTTCTCAATCAGATCTTCAAAAGCCACGCCAGTCTTGGCAGCCGTCTTCTCGAAGGCGTAAAGATTCACCACGACCATGTCAATTGGCTGAATGCCGTGCTGGGCGACGGCGGTGGTGTGCGCGGGAAGGTTGCGGCGGTGGAGAATGCCTCCGTGGACTTTGGGATGCAGCGTCTTGACGCGGCCATCGAGCATTTCAGGAAAGCCAGTAAGTTGGGAGATGTCCCTGACGGCTATGCCGGAATCGCGCAGGAGCTTGGCGGTGCCTCCGGTGGAGATGAGCTCGATGTTGAGAGCCGTAAGCTGGCGGGCGAAATCGACCAGCCCGGTTTTGTCGGTGACGCTGAGAATGGCGCGCTGGATTCTGGCAGTGCTGGAAGACTTGCTGGAACACATACTGGAAGACATGGGCCCTCGGCTATGAAGATGAATGCGGAGCGAACCAAGATTCTATCAGCTATCTTCTTACTTACTTCGGGCTCCGCGCTCGCGTCGCAGCGAGGGATTTGACGGCCATGGTCTCTAACACTTCCTGGTCCACATCGGCGAGCTTCTTGATGTAGAGGCAGCCCTTGCCGGTCGTGTGCTTGCCGAGCTTTTCCAGCATCTCCTTGGAATCGCTCGCCCCGTTCATGCCATACAAAACATTTGCGGCCTTGCGCGGCGAAAAACCGAGCAGCGGCATATCGCCCTCGCGCCCGCTCTCGTATTTGTAATGGCAGCTGCCGAATCCAATAATCGATGGCCCCCACATCTTCGGCTTCTCTCCCGACGCACTTTGCATTAGCTTGACGAGGGCCTTCGCGTCCGCACGCCTCGCCGGGTCGGTGAGGGCGTCGATGAATGCCGCCACGCTCAATTTGCTGGGCTTGGTTTTGTTTTCCGCCATTTTTTTGCCTTTCTCGTCTTTCAATGTCAACCTGGCAGTGAATGATAGCTTACCCGGAAAGTAAACGATGACGCTGAAAATGGGGCGGATGCGGGAGTTGCTGTGGGACACATGGGCCTCGAATATCAGGGATGAGTGTGGAGCGACTCAAGATTCTGTAAAGCGTTAAGGTTCGCCGTATGAGATGCGATTCAGGTCGCCAGCAAGTTCGTTTCCGTAAGGCGTCTTGGTCGTATACACCTCATACTTTAATCCCCAGTTGTCGCTGTACTCGTCCCACGCCGCATCTACCGCACCGACGTGCCGTTTAGCGAACTTGGACGGGAATGTCACCTGCGCAAATGGGACCCGCTTGTGTGGCAAAAGGTCGATGCTGCATAGGCGAGGCGCTTGGGACGGTCCGCATGACTTCCTCATGTAAATCAGCACGTCCCAACCGGACGTCAGACGGGAATACGTAAACACGACGCTAGCGGCGGCGGTATCGCCGGCGTAGGATTCCGCCGGCGTGGTCTAGATCCGCGGCATTATCAGGATTGCCAAGAAGCTTTCTGACGTCAGCAATCATCGAACTGGAGGGCGGCAGGCTGCGCCACTTCGCAGTTTCATAAAAATGATAACCGGGCAGTTCGTTGGGATAGGGGACTGCCTCCTGACCTGAAACGAACAATCCGAAGATCAGTAGCAAAACAATTGCAAAGAACCCCGGTCTCATGCGCCACATTGTACCGCGGTTTTCAAGGCATACTTCGACAAGCGATTTCGCCGCCTATGCTTTCGCCTTGGCCTTCAGCTTCACATGCCCGTCGGCGAGTTCCACCGAAAACTCCACATCGTGGCAGCCATACTGTTTGCGGATCTCCGCGGTTTTTTTCTGCACAAAGGTTGAAAACGATTCCAGGCTGCCGGCGACATTCTCTCCGCTTTTCTTCTTGGCTGCGACCAGCGTGTTGTAGAGCCGCTCCAACTGTTCGCGGCCCCCTTCGCTTTCGTGCATGGTAAAAGGCTGCGAGGTTGCGCCCGCGGCGGCGGCCTGGCTCAGGCCGTAGACGGGATTGTGCTGGGTCTTGAGTTCCTCCTCGGGGCGAGCGCCGGCAACGGCCAGCAGCGCATCCTGCGGGCGGCGATAGCCTTCTTCCCGGACGCGCGTTTTTTTGCGCCACAAATCGCTGTACACGGCGTAACGCTGGGCCATTTCGTTATAGCGGAAGCGCTGGGAGAAGCTCATGCGTCCGCCGTCGGAAAATTTGCGCAGCAGCGAGAGCACCTTCCACTCCACGTCGGTGGGAGGCCGCTTGGTCGGATTGCTGAAGAATACTTCGTATTCGATCTTGAGCCGGCGGAGCTGGGTCTCGAGCAGGTTCAGTTCTTCATCAGTGGTCACGGGGATCTCCCAGTTAAAAGTGTATTAGGGGACGGGGCCGCGGGCAGATGACCGGGGGGCACTCCAGGGCATGGTACGAAAGTAAGGCCGCAGCTTCGAGCGACGAGCTACAAGCTTCGAGCGAACGGATCGCAAGTGCTTACATCCGAATGATTGTGGCGGGAGCTTGTTCCGGGCGGATGGCGCGTTTCAGGGGTACTAGCTCGAAGCTCGCTACTCGAAGCTTACTTGGAGGAGTTCGCCGCCATCTTCTTCACCATGGCCAAGACCAGCTTACGGTCGCTGTCGTTCAGGTTGGTGGCGTAGCGGCGGACCTGGCTCAGGAAGCGGACTTCATCATCGGAGAGCTGGGGCAATCCCTTGGAGCCATTGGTGTGGCCGGATTCGGAGAAGAACTGCGAGAGCGCGATCTCCATGGCCCCGGCGATTTTTGAAAGAGTGTCGAGTGAGGGGATGGTATGGCCGTTCTCCACGCGCGACAGGTAGCAGCGCAGCAGGCCGGTGCGTTTTTCGATGTCCCCTTGAGACATACCTCTCTGCAGCCGGTAGTCCCGGATGGTTTGGCCGATGTTGATCTGAGGGAGCATTGCAGGATTCGACATAGTAACCAGATCGGCAATTTCTGGCAAGTGGAATTTAGTGCCCAATTACCGGTGCTTAGAAAAAGGGCGATTCCGGAACGTCGAAGCCGAGTTTCTCCGGTTCTCTCCGCAGGTGACTCGCTTCCTCTGCCTCAGTCCTTCTGCATGTCTCTCGTTCCTTGTCATGATCTCTGCGAAATCGCAGAGACCGCAATTGCGAATATAGAGATGGCACTCAATTTGAGTTCCGTGCCAAGAGTGTCAGGTTCTTCGTGCGCCAGTTTCACGTTGACCAAACCTGACAATCGGCGCCAACTCTCCGCAGTTGCTGTACTTTCGGGCTTCATTTCACTCTGGGACGCCTACGGTTTTTCCCCAATCCGGTCCTCAGCAGGTTAGAATTTAAGACAGCATCCCTCGGTGGCTTTGCATCCAAACACTATGGACCGGGATAGTACGCGCGAGCAGAATCAACTTCAACGGAAAAGCAGGTCCAGTAGAATTCATTCCAAAGTATTCAGGTTGAGCATGAAAAGATTTGTTTGCACAGTTTTAGTCTTAGCGTCCTCATTTGCCGTGGCCGCGGCGGCTCAGAGCAACGATCCCGTTCCGTTTACGCCCTCAACCAAATCCTCGGACACCGCGCAGTCCGCGTCCGCCACGTCGAGGCAATCCTCTCCACTTCGTAAAGTGGATCGCGCCGCGTCTTACTTCCATTACTCGCTGGCGCACATGTATGAGGAGCAGATCACGATTTACGGTCGCAGCGAGCTGGCGAGTAAAGCCATGGACGAGTACCGCCTCGCCATCGAGGCCGACCCATCTTCTGAATTCCTCACTTCCGCTCTCGCCGAGCTTTACGTCAAGACCGGCCGCATTCGCGATGCCGTGCTCGAAGCCCAGGACATTCTCAAGCGCGATCCCAAAAATCTTGAAGCGCACAAGCTGCTCGGCCGCATTTACCTCCGTTCGCTCGGCGATATGCCCGGCGGCAATGGTTCCGACAACATGCTCAAGCTGGCCATCGAGCAGTATGAAGAGATCGTCAAGCTCGAGCCCGACAATATGGACGATCACCTCCTGCTCGGCCGGCTCTACCGCTTGAATAATGACTTGCAAAAGGCGGAAGCCGAACTGAATACCGCGGTGAAGCTCGATCCCGATTCCGAAGAAGCCGTCACTACGCTCTCTCTGCTGTACAGCGACGAAGGCGATACCGGCAAAGCTCTGAAAGTGCTCAGCGCCGTCCCCGATGCCGGACGCTCGGCCAAGCTCTATGCCGCGCTGGGCGCCACCTACGAGCAGCGCAAGGAATATAAGAACGCGATCGACGCCTATAAGCACGCCATTCAGCTCGATCGCGACAATCTTGACGCCATTCGTGGCCTGGCGGAAAACCTGCTCAACGACGGCCAGATCGACGCCGCGCTCGATCAATACAAAGTGATCGCCGATGCCAATCCCGAAGACGCGCAAACCTATCTAAGAATTTCCGAGATTTACCGCCGTCAGGGCAAATACGATGAGGCCCTGGACAGCCTGAAAAAGGCCGAGGCCATGGTTCCCGATGCCCTGGAAGTTCCCTACAACATCGCTGTGGTTTACCAGGCCCAGGGGCGCTACGACGAGGCGGTAAAGATCCTGCAGGACTTGCTGAAGAAGACGGAGAAGGCCGACAACAGCTACTCTCAAGCCGACCGCAGCAACCGCGGCATCTTCATCGAACGCCTCGGCATGGTGTATCGCGATCAGCAAAACTATCCGGCTGCGGTGGAAGCTTTCCGCAAAATGATTGCCCTCGGCGGCGACGACAACGTCCGCACCAGTTATCAGGACATCATCGACACCTATCGGGAAGCGAAACAATGGCCGGAGGCTACGGCGACCGCCAAAGAAGCGGTGCAAAAGCTGCCCAATGACCGCGAAATGCGCATGGTCCTCGACGCGCAACTCGCCGACACGGGCGACCCCGACAAGCCTCTTTCCGACGTTCGCTCCCTGCTCAAAGGCACGCCCGAGGACCGCGACGTTTATCTCCGGCTCTCGATCATGTACACGCGCATGAAACGCTGGAGCGATGCCGAGCAGGCTCTTGATAAGGCCGAGAAGCTGGCCACCAAGCCCGAGGACAAGGAGTACGTCTACTTCTTGCGCGGATCCACCTACGAGCGCGAAAAGAAATACGATGCGGCCGAAGCCGAGTTCAAGAAAATCCTCGCCGATAATCCACAGAGCGCCGCCACGCTGAACTATCTCGGTTACATGAATGCCGATCGCGGCGTGCAGTTGGAAGAATCGCTCAACCAGATCAAGCTGGCGGTGATCCTCGATCCCACCAACGGCGCATACCTCGATTCCCTTGGCTGGGCTTACTTCAAACTCGGCAAGTACGATCTGGCGGAAGAGAGCCTGACCAAAGCTTCCTTACGCATGGAGTCTGACCCGACCGTGCAGGACCACCTCGCCGATCTCTATCAGAAGACTGGCCGCCTGAAACTGGCCGCCGCGCACTGGGAGCGCGCCGTACAGGAGTGGAATAAGACCGTTCCCGCCGAAGTCGATGTCGACCTCTACGCCGCCACGCAGAAAAAGCTCGACGCGGCGAAAGTGCGTCTGGCGAAAGAAGATTCGGAGAAGCGGTAAACATCGTTCACCCGCAAAACCAATCCATCTACTGGAGGCTATCTCATAAATGGTTTGGGAAGGGCACGACTTCAGTCGTGCCGCCCAAGGTCCAAAATGACGCGGCCTTTAGCCCCTGAGGGAGTTCGGTGAGTCTCCCGTCGCAAGTGATTGTGAGATGACTGCTAGGTGCTGAGCACTGGTACCTGATAAGCTTTCAGCATGCTGGCCGGCTACGCGGTGCACGTCGAAGACTCCCGCGGACGCCGCTTCACCGAGCCGCAGCATCCCTACCGCAACGACTTTCCAGCGTGACCGCGACCGCGTCATCCACGCCCGCGCTTTTCGCCGCCTCGAAGCCAAAACCCAGGTCTTCACCGCCGCTATTCCGACCACTTCCGCAACCGCCTGACCCACACCTCGAGGTGGCGCAGATCTCGCGCACCATCGCCGGCGCGCTCGATCTCAACGTCGATCTCGTCGAGGCCCTCGCCCTCGTTCACGACATCGGCCATCCGCCCTTCGGCCACGCCGGAGAAAAGGCCCTCGATGCCGCAATGCGCGCACACGGATTCTTCTTCGACCACAACCTGCACGCGCTCCGAATCGTCGAAGATTTCGAACAGCGCTACGCCGCCTTCGCGGACTTAACCTGACCTTCGAAGTCCGCGAAGGCATCATCAAACATTCGCGCGACTACAGCGCCAAGGATCATCCTGAACTGGCCGAATATGTGCTCGACCAGCGTCCGCCACTGGAAGCGCAACTCATCGATCTGACCGACGAAATCGCCTACAACACCGCCGACCTCGACGACGGCTACGAAGCCGCACCTGCTCTCGCTCGAACGAAATCCGCGCAGGCGTCCCGGTTTTCGAACGTTTCTATCGTGAAGTGGCGCAGATCTATCCCAACGTTGCGGAAAAGCTGCAATTCAACGAAACCGTGAAGCGCATCCTGAACCGCATGGTTGACGATCTGATCACGCAACACGCGTGCTCGAATAAGAGAGGCAGAAATCGGCACGCTGACCGACGTTCGCTTGCACGCCGACCGTCTCGCCGCCTTCAGTCCCACGGTTGAAGCCGAACGCAAGCAAACCAAAGATTTCCTGTACGAGAACCTTTATTTCAGCCCCGCGCTCTCAGACGAAAAAGACGACGCCGAGCAAATCGTCAGAGAACTCTTCACTTTCTGGATGGAGAATCCCAAAGCCCTTCCCCACAACTACCAGGAAAAAGCAAAAGAAGAATCCCTGCCCCGCGGAAGATCTGCGACTACATCGCCGGCATGACCGACAATTTCATCTTCGAACAGTACGAAAAATTACGTCAGTAACCGATAACAGCGGCGAGAACCATGTGGAGACAGCCGCCTCGGCTGTCGGTCCTGAGCGATAGCTCGACTGCTTCTTGCTTATCTCGCCCCAGCCACCCCCGTCACCACATCAAACAAAATCCCCGGCCCGCGCCGCACTTCCTCCACGCGAATGCGCTCATCGTTCCCATGCTCGGTGTTCCCCTCTTCATCTGTCGCGGTATACGGATTGAATCCATAGGCAATGAATTCCCAGCGGACGGTAGCGCTGGTTCTCCGTATAGCCGCTGGTGATGTGCGGCACCACCGGCGTCCCGGGGAAATACTTCGCCGAAACTTCGCGGATCTCCGCATACAGCGCCTTGTCTGTTGGCGAATAATTCGCGATCGCGAAACTCGCGCTCCAGCGGTTCGATCGTCACATTCGGATCATTCACCACATGACGGAAAGTCTCCAGCAACTGCCTCAGGATCGCCTCCCGGCAGGATCCGCACATCGAGATTCGCCCATGCCTCCGCAGGAATCACGTTCGTCTGCCCCGAGCCGCCCAGCATGGTCAGCGAAATCGTGTCGCGCAGAAGAAAATTCAGCGACTCATCCCTCTCCACCTTATCCTGAAATTTCTTGTCTTCGATGGCTTTGCGTAATGTCGCGATACTCGCGCGCCTGCTCCGGTGGCTCGTAGGGCGCCATGTCGCGCAGGAATTCATCCACAACGGGCAAAACTCGCAGCGGCGTCCTGTAGGCGATGATCCGGTTCAGCGCCTGCACCAGTCGGATCGGCGCCGAATCCGCGTATCGGCCGCGATCCGTGTCCCGGCCGTCCGTGCGCCACCACGTGCAGCCAGTAAGGAAGTCTTCTCGCCAACATCGACGCCCATATATTTCACCTTACCGTTTTCCAGCAGATTCTCGCCGCCTTCATTGATCAGAAACTCCGCATTACCCAGCAGGTCCCGCTGATGCTCGATGAACCAATCGCGTGCCCGTCCCATCGACTTCTTCATCCGACACCGCCAGAAAAATCACGTCGCGATCCAGCGCAACCTTCTCCCGTTTCAGCATGACCATAACCACCAGTTGCGCCAGGCCTTCATCTTTCATGTCCTGCGCGCCGCGGCCCCAAAGATAGCCGTCTTTGATCTCGCCGCTGAACGGAGGAAACGTCCAATGCGCCGCGTCGCTGGTGACGACATCCATATGATTAAGCAGAACGATCGGCCGCTGGCGTTTGCATTGCTTCGTGTGCGGAAGCCTCGCCCACAAATCTCCGCGCCCGGGCGCATATTCAAAGACCCGATTTTCAATCCCTTCCGGATCGAGAATCTTCTTGTAGAAACGCACGGCTCGCATCTCGTTTCCCGGAGGGTTGGTCGTGTCGATCCGCAGATAGTGCTGCAACCAGGTCCACTGCGAGATCGGAATACTGTTTCCAGGTGATCGGCGGAAATGCGGGACGGGGCCGAGTCTGGCAGACTGCTCTTCTCCAGATGAGAATTCAGCCCGAGCCTGAGCCGCAAATTCTGCCAGCAATTCGCCAGTCACCAGCCACCAAGCGTGGTTCGCCGCCAGCCACTCTTGCCGCAGATTTCGAATTGTCCGCAGACACAATTGTCCTCCTTAGCCAGCCAAATCCACGCAGTTTTTATATCAGGTTTCCCAAAATTACCCTGCCCGGAACCAAAGCGGGCTACTCCTGCCAGCTTCGCCGCAGGTACAATGTCTTAGGTATCAAGGATTTAGCTTTTGACTGCAGCTCGGGTTTGGCATCTAACCTGTAATAGAAGCAGTGGGCGCCAAGCAGGGTTTGCCGAGCCTGGAAGTTAGATTTCAGGCCTGCGTTGCGTCAGCGCAGGCCGGCCCAGCGACATTGATGGTTTTCTAAGTTTTAATAGGGGACGCAAGTACAAATCACGCAACACGCCCGTTTCGGCGTGATGGATGGAGCCCCCAAACGCTCCCCCAACTTGGAGGAAGTTATTATGAACAACCGCATTCTCGTTACTTTGCCATTGGCCGCAGTGCTCGCTCTTCCGGCCTTGGCGCAGACTTCGCCTCGTCTCGACTCAAGCCAGCTCCGCTCGACCAGCTCACCGTCGACTGATATGCCACCGCCACCGGCAAGCAGCCTCTTGCAGCCGCCTGCGCGTGAAGGCTTCTGGGGCCGCGTGAATCCGTTTGCCCGCAAGAAGTACGTAAAGCGCCAGACCGATCCCATCCGCGATCGCGTCAATGAATTGGACGATCTGACCGCGGCCAACAGCAAAGCGATCAAAGACACCGACTCGCGCGCCCAGGCCGGCATCAAGATGGCTTCGGACAAAGCCAACGAAGCCGATCAGCACGCCATCGATGCCGGCAACAAAGCCACCATGGCGCAGCAGAGCGCGCAGCAGGCCACCACCCGCATTCAGACCGTCGAGACCGTGGTCGGCAACATCGACCAGTACAAGGCCTCGAACCAGACCGAAATCCGCTTCAAGCCCGGCCAGACCATGCTGAGCAAGAACGCCAAAGACGCTCTCGATGAGATGGCGAACACGGTGAAGGGCCAGCGCGGCTACATCATCGAAGTGCAGGGCTTCTCTTCCGGCAAGGGACAGACCGCAATCCAGAACTCGCAGAAGATGGCCGAGTCGGTCGTGCGCTACATGGTGCTCAACCACGAGATTCCGGTCTACCGCATCTACCTCGTCGGCATGGGCAACGCGCCGGTCGCAGGCGACGGATGACAGATGCCAAGACCAAGCACATCAGCGGCGGCCGCGTGGAAATCAGCCTGCTGAAGAACGATCTGGAGCAACTCTCCAGCAATTCTCCGGCTCCGATGACCATCGCGGACCAGCAACAGCAGCCGAAGTAGTTCAAAGCAGCGCGGGACTGAACTAAGCTTCGTGACAGACCCTCCCCCGAGAAAGCCTCTCGCGCAAGCGAGGGGCTTTCTTATGTTTAGAGGCAAACTGAAGGACATCGGATCCGGCTACCCCGGATGATATGAAAGTGCAGCAGCAGCATGTGAGCGACAAAGCCCACGACAAACCAGAACGCGGCTTCCATGATTCGTTTAAATTGCGGTGTCATGAGGAAAGCATACCCTAATCGCGCATCCCTCCCGCGGCTCCGCACTCACGCCCGAAACGCTCCGGCTTGATCCCGAGCTGGTCGAGCTTGGACTGCAGCGTGGTGCGTTTCAAACCCAGTCGCGCGGCGGCGCCGTCGGGTCCTCCCAGTTTCCCTCTGCACTCCCGGAGAGCGCGAAGGATGCGTTCCGTTCCTTATCACGCAGAGTCTTGTCGTTCTCGCCATCATCTCCTTCGCTTGACGTTTTTCCAATTCGGACAGCGGCGACTGCAGCACCGATCCCGGAGTCAGAATGACCGAGCGCTCGATGAAGTTCTCCAGTTCACGGATGTTGCCCGGCCAATCCCACCGCACCAGCGATCTCCATGGTCTCTGCCGGAATGCTGGTGATCGACTTTTTCATTTGCTGCGCGAACTTGCGGACGAAGTGCTCGACCAGCGGCCGGATATCTTCGCGCCGCTCCCGCAAGCGGCGGGAGCAGATCGGGAAACACATTCAGGCGGTAATACAGGTCGCTGCGAAACTCGCGCGCCTTCACACTCTGCGGCAGATCCCGGTTGGTCGCCGCCAGCAGCCGGAAATCGACTTGCAACGTCTGTGTCCCGCCCAGCCGTTCGAACTCCATGTCCTGCAGCACGCGCAGCAGCTTGGGCTGAAGGTTCAGCGGAATTTCTCCGATTTCATCCAGAAAAAGCGTTCCCCGATCCGCCAGTTCCAGGCGGCCGAGTTTCCGCGCAACCGCGCCGGTGAAGGCTCCCTTCTCGTGGCCAAATAATTCACTCTCCAGCAGGCCTGAGGGGATGGCGGCGCAATTCAGCTTGATGAAACTATTGCCCTCCCGGCGGCTCATGCGGTGCAGCGCGCGCGCCACCAGCTCTTTTCCCGTGCCGGTTTCACCCAGCAGCAGCACGGTCGCATCGCCGGGAGCGACCTTTGCCACTTTCTCCATCACCTCTTTCAACGCGCCGCTGCGCCCGATAATTTCTCCAAACCCGAGTTCCGTGTCGATGGATTCTTCCAGGTAGAGTTTTTCTTCGGCCAATTTCTCTTTGGCGACCGAAGTTCTTCCGTGACTTTCTGCAGTTGGACTACATTCTGCCGCAACGCTTCCTCGGCCCGCTTGCGGTCCGTAATGTCCCGCAACGATGCAGGTGACTTGGTCGACGCCCGTAGGCCCTTCGATGGGGAAATAGGACAGGTGTAGCTCTCTTTCCCCCAGCGTGGCGTACGATGTACTTCATCTCGTACTGGATGACTTTGCCCTGAAAACACTCATTGATCTTTTCCTTCACCAGCCTGATCGCTTCCTCCGCGGTGCCATCGCTCGCCAATAGATCCTCGAGCGAACGCCCGATGACCTGTTCCTTCCCCAGGCCACGCCGGTTCAAAAATGCCCGGTTCGCAAGCCGGAAACGATATTCACGGTCGACTACAAAAATATTTTCCTCCAGGCTTTCGATGACCCTCTCGAATTCCCGCAGCCTTCCTTCCGCCTGCTTGCGCTCGGTTACATCCCGTGTGATGGAAACGATCCGGTCGATGCCCGCCGGCCCTTTGATGGGGAAATACGACATGTGCATGTCTCTCTCTCCCAGCTTGGGATAGTTGTACTTGATCTCGTATTCCACGACTTTGCCCTGGAAACACTCGTCGATCCTGGGCCTGACCAGCGTTTCAAACGTTGTCGAGTCGGTCAGTTCTGAAGCCAGATGTCCCAGGACCTCTTTTTTCCCCGATCCCCGATAGTTCAGAAAGGCACGATTGGCAATCAGGCAGCGGTAGTTCCGATCCACCACCACAATCATGTCCTCAACGCCTTCGACCACCCTTTCGTATTCCTGCAGCCGGGCCGCCGTTTGCCGGCGTTCGGTGATGTCGTGGGCGATGGCCATGTGCCAAACCGGAGGCTCGCGCTCGGGCCCCATCGCTACAATCTCAACCCCCGCCCAACGAACTGACCCATCGGGACGCATGTACCTTTTCTCGACGGCGTAATTCCGGACCTCGCCTCGGGCAAGCCGCTGCAACTGCGCGGAGTTCTCCGCTACGTCTTCAGGGTGAGTGATGCTCTCAAAAGTTCTGCTCAACAAGTCTTGTTCGGTGCGGCCAGTGATTTCACAATATTTCGGATTGACTTTCAGGAACCGGCCGGTGGCAGTTTCCACCCAGCAGATTCCCACTTCATTTTCCTGGAGCGGTCGCTCGCTTGCATCCCCCTGGGTTGGTTTGTTCTCTGCGGCGCGACGTTTCTCTGGCGGAGGGTCTTCACGCATTCTTACTCCCGCGGGGCCAAGGTGGCATTTGATGTGGTGAGTTAAAGAATCACGTCCAGCGTCTCATGCCCCGGCCCGGCCAATTCGCCGCGAAGTGTAGCAGGAACTCCGCTCAGACCGCCAGCGCCCGGTGCTGGCGCTTTAGGCCGCCAGGGCGCGTTTGACCCTCCGCCCGCCGCGCATCTAAACTCACATCTCAGCGGGGTTCCTAATGAAACGCATTGCCTGTCTGCTGCTCTTCTGTTTTCTTTTTTCCTTAGCGGCATTTGCCCAGGACGAAAAGAACCACCAACACCATGAAGACCTGACCGCCGCGCAATTGGGCACGGTGACCTTCCCGGTCTCCTGCGCCCCCTCGGTCCAGAAGCCCTTCGAGCGCGGCGTGGCCCTGCTCCACTCTTTCTGGTACGAAGAAGCGGAAAAAGAATTCATCAAATCGCCACTGACGATCCCCACTGTGCCATGGCCCACTGGGGCATCGCCATGAGCCTCTGGCACCAGCTCTGGAACCATCCTGATGACAAAGTGATCCAGCACGGCCTCGACGAAGTTCACCAGGCACAAAACACCGACGGCCCCGCCACTCCACGGGAGAAGGCCTACATCGCCGCCATCGCCGCTTTCTACAGCAATTCGAAAAAACTGAAACACGATGCCCGCGCCAAAGCCTACTCGGACGCGATGAAGAAGGTGTACGAGTCTTATCCCGATGATCACGAAGCCGCCGTCTTCTATGCGCTCTCCCTGCTTGCCTCCGAGCCCCATGACGATCCGACCTTCGCCAACCGCAGGCAAGCGGCGGCCATCCTCGAAAAATTATTCGCGTCGAACCCGACCATCCCGGCGTGGCCCATTATCTGATCCACGCCTATGACAAGCCGCAACTCGCGCAACTCGGATTGCCGGCGGCCCGCCGCTATGCGCAGGTCGCGCCCGCCGCACCTCACGCCCTGCACATGCCTTCGCACATTTTCGCCCGTGTCGGCCTCTGGCAGGATGACATCAACTCCAACCTCGCCTCCGTCGCCGCCACCCGCAAGACCGCGGCTATGGGGATGGGCGGCGAAGGCCATCAGTTCCACGCCATGGATTTCCTCTTCTACGCCTACATGCAGAGCGGCCGCGATGCCGATGCCCGTGCCCTGATCGATGAAATCCGCGCCATGCCGAATAAGAAGGACGACATGTATGGCAGGGACTACGATCCCCACGCCGCAACCCTGGCTCACCTGAGCGCGCTCTATCCGATCGAAATGCACGACTGGCCGGCTGCTGCGGCGCTGCCCGTCCAGGAAGTCGAAGGAACGGCGGAATTCTCCGTAATCTATCTCTCTCGCGCTATCGGGTCGGCGCATCTGCACAAGCCGGAAGATGTTCGCAAGGAACGTCGAAGGCATTGAGAGGCGTCACGAGCAGTTGGTGAAAGACAAATCCCAATTCGCCGACGCCGTCGAAGACGATCGCAAGGTTGCGCAGGCGTGGCTCTTCTTTGCGGAAGGAAAATATGACGATGCCGTTGAAGCCCTGCGTCCCATTGCCGACAAAGCCGATTCCCTCGGCGACGAACCCGGAGACATCCCGGTCCGCGAAATGATCGCCGACATTCTGCTCGAAGCCAAGCGCCCGCAGCAGGCCCTGGCCGAGTATCAGATTGACTTGAAACTGAATCCCAACCGCTTCGACGGCCTCTACGGCGCAGCCCGCGCCGCCGAAGCCGCCGGCAAACAGAGCGACGCCAACGAGTACTATGCGCTGTTGCTGAAAGTCTGCGACGGATCAACCTCCACGCGGCCGGAGCTGAGCCGGGCAAGGGAATTCGTGGCGCAGAAATAATCGCCACCAGCCTGTCAACCTGAATAATCACCACCGCGCTGTCATCGTGAATGACCACCATCGGGCTGTCATCCTGAGCGCAGTCGAAGGACCCTTTGCACGCGTGCGCATTCAGCGGCCCGGCGAGGCGTTTCTACGATTAGTACGTTGATTGTTCCTACTTTCGAAACAGCGTCATCTTCGCGATTAGCGCGGCCATCATCCCCACCGCGCCCAGCAGCGCTTTGTACTCCCGATGCTTCCAATACAAATCCCAGGAAAATCCTCCTGGCCCCTCGTCCTCATTACCGGAATGCCGAGTCGGCCGCGGCAACATCCTCGGCACCCGCCGCGCATACTCCTCGAACTCCGGAAACTTCCCCCGCAGGAACGTCTCTTCACCGCGAATCACCGGCAGATAGATAAAGAAGAACATCACCACCAGCATCACGCCCACCCACCAACTCCGCGCGGCCACGCAGAATCCCAACCCCATTATCAGCGATCCCAAATAAAGAGGATTGCGCGTATAGGAATAAGGACCGGCAGTCGCCAGCGCCTCGTTTTTCCGCACATGCCCCGAAGCCAGCGCGCGAATCAATAGCCCCGGCACAATGCCGACCGCACCCAGCGCCATGGACCCCCACGTCGGCCGAGCCAGCCAGAAATAAAGTAGGGCAAACAGAAATCCCAGCGGCACCCGAATCCGCCGCGCGACTTGTGACCACTCCGCCATGGTTTTTGAAAGAAAGCCGCTTCAGCTACTGAAGGCTGTCAGGCCGTCAATCAGTAAGCTTCGCGCCGCCGCCGCCACCGCCCCGCTCCCAATGCCCAACATTCCCTTATCCGCTTCCGCCCTGCGCGCGTGCGAAGTCACACTCTCCGAACTCCGCAGCACAACCGAACGAGTTCCAAACGGCCCGTTGCGCGCCGGATTGGTTGGCCCAAAAATCCCGACCACCGGAATTCGCAATGCTGCCGCCAGGTGCAGAGGGCCGGTGTCGCCGCCAATAAAAAGCCGCGCCCGCCGCGTCAACGCAATCAATTCCGTGAGCGGGCAGTTCATCGCCACAGCGGTCCCGCCGCTTGCAGCCTCTGCGACGCGCACCAGTTCCTCCTCACCCGGGCCATAGTTAAAAATCGACCGCAGACCCCACTCGGCCATTTGGCGGGCCACTTCGCCATAACGCTGTGCAGGCCATCGCTTCGCACCCCACCCAGCGCCCGGATTCAAAATGGCAAAGTCTTGCACGCCGTGTTGTGCAAGCCGCTCACCGACGCGCGCCTCCGCGTCGGCGGAGCGTGGAAATTCGACCGCCGGCGGCGGCACAGCCTCACCGATCACGGCTTCTGCAACCGACAGGTTCTGCTCGATGACATGCGGCCCGCTCGCGATCACTTTCCGCGTGTACCACAAGCTGGCCGGAGCCTCACGCGCCTCCGCTGCGCCATACACCATGCCTGCGCCCGAAAGCCGCGCCAGCAGCGCCGAGCGCATCGCGCCCTGCAAATCCACGGCCACATCGTAGTGCGCGCCGCGCACGTCGTTCCATACCGTCGCGATTCGCTGCAGGGTCGAAAGCGAACGCGGAGATTTACCCCAGGCCTTCAGGCTCACTGCGTGAACCTCATCCACCAGCGGCCGGGAGGACGAACGCGGCCCGCGCCGTGCCGTTCCCGGCGCGCAAAGCAACTCAGCCCAGCGTTCTTCGATCAGCCAGCCGATGTGCGCGCGCGGAAATACCAGCCGCAGCGCCTCGACCGCAGGCAGCGTGTGGATTACGTCTCCCATCGCGCTTAGGCGCACGATCAGCAGCTTCTTCGGCTTGTTCTCGGAAATACTGTCGAAACGATCCGGCTCGGAACTCACGGGCGCCTCGGCCCGAGCCGCGAACCAGTGACCTGCGAACCAGTGAGCCGCGAAGCAATGATCTCGCTGGTCGAGTGGTCCTTGGCGTCGCCGACAATCGCAACCCGTCCGCCGTATTCCGCGACCGCATCGCGCTCGGGGACGGTATCGACCGTGTAGTCCGTGCCTTTGGCCTGAATATCGGGATGAATCTCGCGAATCAAAGCGCGCACATCGAGCTCGGAAAAAATAACCACGGCATCCACGTCGGCCAGCGCCGCGACAATCTCGGCCCGCTCCTCCGCCGGCATCACGGGACGCCCCTCGCCCTTGAGCGCCCGCACCGATTCATCCGAATTGATGGCCACGACCAGCTTTCCACCCAACTCTTTCGCTCCGCGCAGATAGCGCACATGCCCCACGTGCAGCAAATCAAAATTTCCGTTGGCCAGCACAATGCGTTCGCCCGCGCGCCGCCATGCCTGCACGCGTTCGCGCAGCCGTTCGCGCCCGGAAATTTTGCCCTCCGCCATTTTTTCAGCTTCCCATCAATGCGGCCTGGTCGCCGGCGGCGCCTGTTCGATCGCGCGCAACAATTCTTCCCGCGAGACCGTGGCCGTGCCCCGTTTCATCACCACAATACCGCCCGCATAATTCGCCAGCTGCGCTGCTTCTTCGGTGGTGGCCCCGGCGGCAATTGCCGCGCTGAACGCCGCAATTACGGTATCGCCCGCGCCCGTCACATCGGCCACTTCATCCGAACCAAAAATCGGAATATCCACCGGCGCGTGCTTCTGGTCGAAGGCCACCATGCCATCGCGCCCGCGCGTGATCAAAAGCGACTGCAGCTTCATGCGATCCATAATTTGCCGCCCGGCCGCCGCTAGTTTCTCCCAGTTTTGTCCAATGCGAACGCCCAACGCGGCTTCCACCTCCGGTTCGTTGGGAGTGGCCGCGGTGGCGCCGGAATATTCGAGCAGCCGGTATCGCGAATCGAGAATCAACGGCACCAGCACCACCCTTCGCCGCCCCGGCTGCCGAAGCGCATTCACGATCGCCGGACTTGCCGACCCATACCCGTAATCTGAAACCAGCAGCGCATCGGAGGCATGCAAATATTCCCGCGCCGCCAGAAACAACTCGCGCGTCAGGTGCTGGGTGGGAGGGTTTTCCGGCTCGCGATCCACGCGCACCACCTGCTGCCGCGAATTGTGCGCCGTGCCCGCGAGAATCCGCGTCTTGGTAACTGTCGTATAACTCTTGTCCTTCAGCACTCCGCTGACCGGAATTCTTTTGTGGCGAAAAAACTTCAACAGCATTCGCCCCGGCTCGTCGTCTCCGATGGCGCCTACGGGCAACACGTTCACTCCCAGGTCAGCGAGATTGTTCACCGCGTTAGCGCCGCCGCCCGGGACCACGGTGCGCTCGCGATGCTTCAGGATCAGTACCGGGGCTTCGCGCGACACCCGCGAGATTTCTCCGTACACAAATTCGTCAGCCACCAGGTCGCCCAGCACCGTGATGGTAACTTTGGGAAACGCTTCGATAATCTTGCGCAGCCGGTCAACTTCCTTCAAATGTTTCGTCATCGGATGTTCTTCTGAAAGCAGTGGTCAGTGTCCAGTGATCGGTGGCCAGTAAGCCCAGGGGCTTGCTGACGACTGACCACTGATCACCGACCACTACTCTTCTACTCTCCGGCATTCTCTCATGGGCGGCGGCGCCGTTCCTCGATCACGCGCAGCATGGTATCCACAGCGTTAGCGGCATCGGCCAACTCCATCTTTACCGGGACCACCGCCAGCGGCGCGAGCGCCGCCAAATATCCGCCCAGGTTCACCGCGTCCTTTTCCGTGGTGACGAACCCGCCTGCCTGCGCTGCGCTGCCGGAGTTCCAGCAAATCGCGCACGTCGTTTTCTGCGTAGGTGTGATGATCGCGAAAAAACGCCTCGGCCACAGGGTCCACACCCGCCGTCCGCAACTGCAGCACAAAATTCTGCGGCCGCGCAATGCCGCAGAATACAACGGGACGAGCGGGAATGTTCTGCACCAGGATTCCCCGCCGCACCCGCCACACACTTTTGCTTGCCAGAGGAAACGAATCCGCGGAAGCTCCGCTGGTCAGCACCACCGCATCAGCCCGCCGCAGTGATGGCAGAGATTCCCGGAGCCTGCCGCCGGGAAGCAGCCGGTCGCGCGCATCCTCGGGCGTTACCAGCACAATATCGAAATCGCGCGCCAGCCCGCGATGCTGAAAACCATCATCCAGCAAATGAATCTGCGCTCCAAAGCGGGACTCGGCGAAGAGGCCGGCTTCATGGCGATCTTCTCCCACAATTACTGGCACCCGCAGTCGCCGCGCGATCAGCAGCGGCTCATCGCCGAAGTCTCGCGGCAAACCGGCAGGGTCGACGAGCAGCACGCCGCGACTTTTGCGGCCATAGCCGCGCGAAAGCACATCGAAGCGAATCCCGCGCGCCTGCAACAACTCGCCCAACAGAATTACAAACGGAGTTTTGCCCGAGCCGCCCGTCGAAACATTCCCCACGCTGATCACCGGCCCCTCGAGCGCGCGAGCATGCAACCAGCCGCGATCATAAAGGGCGTTGCGCGCGCCCACCACACCGCCGTAGATGGCCGACAAGGGATGGAAGTTCATGTGCGAGTCATCAATGCTTGCAGTTGATCCAGCGTCCGCGCCGTCGCGCCAACTTGCGAGCGCATGGTTGCAGCGGCGTTTTGCCCTAAGGCCTGGCGCTTGGCGCCATTCGCCAGCAACTCCAGCCACACCAGCGGCAGCTCTGCGAGGCCCACGATGCACACGTGCGTCCCGCCTCTGAAACAGGCTTACGATATCGCGAAAATTCTCCGTATGGTTCCCCACCACTGTGGCCACGCCATAGTAGGCTGGCTCGATGATGTTGTGCCCGCCGTGGGCCACCAGGCTTCCGCCGACGAAGGCAATATCGGCCAGCGCGTAGAGCGCCGCGAGCTCTCCGATTGTATCGAGCAGCAGCACTCCGGCCGCCAGGTCTTCGCCGTTCCACTGCGACCGCCGGAAGAAGCGAATCGACATTTGCCCCAACAGCGCGGCCACCGCCGCGAACCGCTCCGGATGCCGGGGCGCAAGAATCATCACCGCCCGCGGATGCTGCACCAAAACATTCTCGAACGCTTTCAGCAGCAGCGGCTCTTCGCCGTCGACCGTGCTGCCACAGACCAGCACGGGCCCGGCGGCGGTGGCTGCGAGTGACTTGCGAAGTTTCTCCACGATCGCCGGCGGCGCCGGTGCAGGAATATCGAACTTGAGATTGCCGGCGACCTGCACGCGTTCCGAAGGGGCGCCAATATCCCGCAGCCGTGCGACATCCTCCTCGGTTTGCGCCAGAAACAGATCGACGTTGACCAGCAGCCTTCGAATCAATCCGCGAAACCGGCGGTAGCTCGGCCACGAGCGGTCCGAAATGCGTGCGTTCACGATCGCGATCCGGGCTCCGCTGGCGTGCGCCAGCCGCAGGAAGTTGGGCCAGAACTCCGTCTCCGCAATCACCACCAACTGAGGGCGCAGCGCCTTCAGGTAGGGCCTGATGGCGAAGGCAAAATCCACGGGAAAATAAAACACGTTCCTCTCACCGAATCGTTTGCGTGCCAGATTCTGACCAGTGTCGGTGGTGGTTGAAACAAAAATCCTGTGACGTGGAAACCGGCGCTGAATTTCCTCGACCAAACCGGCGACCGCTAGTACCTCACCCACGGAAACCGCATGCACCCAGATGGCGGGCTCATGCTCGCCGGGCAATTGCAGGCGCGCCGGCACCCGCCCCAGCCTCTCGGCAAAACCTTTGCGGTACTTGCCGTGGCGCGCCATCTGGAACAGCCAGTAAGGCAGGGTCAGCAACATCCCGGCGGCCAGCGCCGCGCTGTAGAGGAAGCTGTAAAGAGATGAGATCAAGTCCACCCATTCTAAACAAACTGGGCTTACTGTCATCCCGATGGAAGCCGCGAACAAAGATTTTGTGACCGCTCGGGCACCATTTGGTGGCGACCGCGGCATCTATAATCGCAGCTATGCAGTCGAAACGACCGTCCTTGTTGTGCCGCGTGCTGCTGGTTGCATTCTCCATGGCCGCGCTGGCGCTGTGTGTTTGGGCCAAAGACTTCGTCAAGCCCGCCGCGCACGACGCCAAAACCTATCCCGCGCACGACGATCATCCGGACGAGAAAGTCGCCATTGCCGCCGATCCCTACGAAACTGCCGAGAAGGCGAAGATCTTCCCGGCAAACCTCCGCGATCATGGGCTTCTGCCCATCTTCTTCGTCATCACCAACGACGGCGGGCAGCCGGTTTCGATCGCCAACCTGCAAGTCACGCTCACCACGGGCGACCGCGCCAAGCTTACTCCGGTTGCGTCCCAGGACATTTACCGCCGCCTGTCGAATCCCCAGGGCGAAACCCGGCCGGAGCGATTTCCCGTTCCGCATCGCAAGGTGAAGGGCGCGGTCAGCCAGCAGGAAATGGACGACATCGAATCCTCGCAGTTCGCCGCCAAGGCCATCGAACCACACAACACGCAGTCGGGATTCCTTTACTTCGACGTTAGCGACATCGCCTCGCCGCTGGCCGGCGCGCACATCTTTGTGACCGGCGTGGATGATGCCAAGGGCGCCGAGTTGATGTTCTTCGACATTTCGGTCGATAAATATCTGAACGCTCCGCCGCCAAAGAACTAACGAGATCAACCTTCGGTGCAGGCTCTGCACTGACACCTAAGGGTTGTTTACACTGCTAAAGGCACGATCTATCCTTTCTGCTGCGAGCGTCTGCTACCAGCGTCTGCTGCCAGCGGTGGTGGATTCGTTTCCGGTTGAAGCCGATAATCAGGAGAGACATGCGCCAGTGGAAGCAATGGATTTTGTGGGCCTTGCTGCCCTGCCTTGCGGCGGGTTTGGCGGGGGCGGCGCATGCTTCCACGTCGAAGCGGGCGCAGGAGCAATTGAGCGCGCTGCTGCTGGGCAAGGACGTAAGGGCGCTGGTCGATCTGCCTGCCTATAAGGATGGAGTGGATGTCTATTACATTGCGGCCTCGAACAAGCACGCCGATGCGCGAGGAGTGGATCTGGGGGAAATGAGCAAGTGGCTCAAGGAAAAAGGCGTGGGAGTGGAGCGCGACGAGTGGGTGAGCATCACCAATGTGAAGTTCGACGGCGACAAGGTTGAGATCCACCTCGAAGGCGGCGGCGAGGGACGGCGCGGCAGCAAGAATGCCAACAAAGGCGGCGCTGCCTACAAACGCGCGGGAGGGTCGCGACTGAATCTGAAGTATCAGAAAGACCTCACCGATGCGGACATTGCGCCGCAAAATATTCTGCGCTTCATGTCGCGGCTGCTGGACGTGAGCCGCATCGAGCAGCAGGTGGAAGAAAAAGACATGCCCGCCGACCTGCGTGCCGCCATCGAATCGCATACCGTGATCGAGGGCATGACCTATGCCATGGTCATCATGAGCTTCGGCGAGCCCGACCAGAAAAAAGTGGACGACAGCACCGACACCAGCCTGAAGGAAACCTGGTTCTACCTGAAAAACGGCCACCGCTGGGTGGTGCGGTTTGAAAACGGCAAAGTGGCGAAGACCCAAGTTTTCTAGCCCGGCAGAGTTTGAAATCCACGCTCCCTCAGCGGCTAAAGCCGCAATTGATTCCGTCCTTACGGCGCGGCTGAAGCCGCGCCCTTTCAAAACGATCAGCGTCTTTTTCAAAACGGCGTGAGCGTCCTTTCAAAACGAATTCATCGTACCTTCAAAACGAATTCAGCGCGCTTTCAGATCGAATTCAAAACTGAGCCACCGCCGCCGCGCGGGGTTTTCTTTCTCCATAAAAAATCTGGGCGCGATTTCGGGGACGTTTAGGTGAATTCCCCTTCGGCGATCCGTTGCCGGACCTTTGCCAGGCTTACGTGGGCCTTGGCGGGAGCTGGCGGGATTCGCGGTGGCGCCTGCGGTGCCGACGCCGTCGTCGTCGTTGGCTGTGGGGGGAGATCTTTGATCAGGGACTTCATGGCTGCGATGAGTTGGGATGGGGAGCGCTGCTGAGTGTTTGAGGGAAGACCGTCGTTGGTCGTTGGTGGTTCGTCCTTGGCCACTTCGCGACCTTTGCCGGCTTCTTGCCTTTGCTTTCTTTCTTCGGCGGCGGCGGCCTCGGCTCTGGCCTTGGCTGCGGCCTGGGCCCTGGCTTCGGCGGCGTTGCGGAGCTGGCCTTCGAGGCTGAGGCGGTCGGCTTCGGCCTCGATGCGGCGTCTGGCTTCGGCTATCTGCTCGGCCTGGCGGCGGGCTGCGGCTTCGGCCCGGGCGCGTTTTTGTTCTTCGGTGATGAAATCGTCTTCGCGCCAGACGCTGGTGCCGAGCGGAGTTCGGGCAACGGTGGTGGGATCGACGACGACATCCCAACGGAGGGGCTCGAAGTTGGTGCGGGGGAGATTGGCGCTGGCGGTTTGCAGGGCGTAGAGGGCGAGGCCGGCGCTTTTGGCGTCGATTTGGCGGGTGAGGACAAGGCGGATTACCTGGGAGAGAGAAACCTGGATGGAGTTAGCATCTTCGAGGACGGGCAGATCGATGACGATGGCGGCGGAGCGGCGACTGCGGCGGGCGCGGGCGGTGTTGAGTTCGACGCGCTCGTCGTGGTGGTGCTGGTGGAAGTAGCAGAGTTTGTGCTGGCGGAGGGCGGGGCATCCGCACTGGGTGCCGTTGACTTTGATGTGCTGACAACGCTGTGGAAAATACGACATTTCGGTCTCCTACCCCCCCTCCCCCTCAAACTATTGGAATGTTGGGGTTAGCGGGTTTTTGCGAATTGAACCATTGGTTGCAATGGGTTGCGGGGAAAATCTTGAGCCGTAATGAGTTAGCTGAATGAGAACTATTATTTCATATGATATTCTTATAGTTTATATCGTTTTATTCTGCAGTCAAGTGGAAAAAACAGGGGATGGGGGCGTGGGGGGCCGCACTGTTAACGCGGGCTCCTACAGCGACGATGGCTGTAAAATCCTGGCACTTGGCGGCAACGTGGTTTTCGCCGTGTCTGGCATGTTCGGGGATGTGAATCCCAGCGTTCCGACTGACTACCCCTGGGATGCGTACGCGCTTGCCGGGAATGAATTTCACCGCACTCTCGAAAAGCGCACATCTCACTTGCGGTTCCGCCTCAGCCTGTAAGGCTCGTGATGGCGGATGCAAAAGCAGGTTCCTCGACTTGCCGTCGCGTTCGCTCCGGACTGCGCTCGGAATGACAAAGCATTCATCAAGTAAGTGACAGCCTGCCCATCATTTAACTGCTTTTCCAACCGCCCCAAAGCTCAAGCCCTCGACCGACTCCTCTACTTCATCTTCGGTTCCCCCGATGAGAGTGAATGACACGGTATAGCCGTGCGCCAGCGCGGCCATCTGTACCGACTGCACAATCATCGAATAAAAAGGAGTGGGTGAAGTTTTATAATCCCGGTATGTCGATCTCGGCGGATATTTCTGTTGCTGCCGTCACTGCTTACGAGCCTGTGATCGGGCTGGAAGTGCATGTGCAGTTGTTGACGGAATCGAAGATTTTTTGTTCGTGTTCGACAACGTTTGGGGCGGCGGCGAACACGCATGTATGTCCTGTGTGCCTGGGCATGCCGGGGGCATTGCCGGTTTTGAACCGGCGGGCGGTGGAGTTTGCGGTGCGGGCGGCGATGGCGCTGAATTGCAGGATCAATGAGACATCGATTTTTGCGCGGAAGAATTATTTTTATCCGGATCTGCCGAAGGGGTACCAGATTTCGCAGTATGACAAGCCTTTGGCTGAGTTTGGATTTATTGGAATACAAACCTTAGAGCCTTTCACCGCAGAGATCGCTGAGGAAGGCCGCGGAGGACGCGGGGAACAACGTCCAATTCGGAGGAAGATCGGAATTACCCGCGTGCATCTGGAAGAGGATGCCGGGAAGAGTTTGCATGAGGGGTTTCCTGACTCCGATGAGAAGACTGCCATCGATTTGAACCGTACGGGCGTGCCTTTGATTGAGATTGTCAGCGAGCCTGAAATTGCCACGCCTGACGAGGCTTATGAGTACCTGACGCGGCTGAAGGAGATCATTCTTTATACCGGGGTGAGTGACTGCAATATGGAGGAGGGGTCGCTGCGCTGCGATGCCAATGTGAGCGTGCGGCCGCGGGGGCAGAAGGAGTTGGGAACCAAGACGGAGATCAAGAATGTGAATTCCTTCCGGTTCATCCGCGAGGCGCTGGTGTATGAGATCGCGCGGCAGATCGAGACGATCGAAGGCGGGGGCCGGATCGTGCAGGAGACGCGGCTCTATAACGCGCATGAAGGCAAGACTTACAGTATGCGGTCCAAGGAGCAGGCGCACGATTACCGGTATTTTCCGGAGCCCGATCTGTTGCCGCTGGTGGTGGATGAAAAATGGCGTGGGGAGATTTTGAAGACGCTGCCGGAGTTGCCGGAGGCGCGGCGGGCGCGGTTTGTGCGGGAGTTTGGAGTGACCGAATATGACGCGGGAGTGCTGACGGCGTCGAAGGGGCTGGCCGATCAGTTTGAGGCGGCGGCGCGGGCGGCGAAAAATCCGAAGCGGGTGGCGAACCTGGTGCAGGGCGAGTTGATGGGGCGGCTGAAGGCGGCGGGATTGGAGATTGAGCAGTCTCCGGTTTCGATGGAGGGCGTGGCAGAGTCGGCGGATCTGGCGGACGAAGGGGCGATCTCGAGCAAAATGCTGAAGGATTTGTACGATCTTTGTTTTTCGCGAGGGCAGGATTTTTCGGTGGTGTATGAGGCGGAGGGGCGTCCGCGGCAGTCGACGGATAGTTCGGCGCTGGAGAAGATTGTTGACGAGATTTTGGCTGCGAATCCCAAGCAGGTTGAGCAGTACCGGGCTGGGAAGACAACCGTGATCGGGTTTTTTGTGGGGCAGGCGATGAAGGCGTCGAAGGGGCAGGCCAGTCCGCAGGTGGTGAATGAAGTGCTGGTGAGGAAGTTGGGGTGACGCTACGAGACTAACGGCCCTGCGGGCCTGACCGGGTCAGAGACCCGGTCCTACACACTCTTACGTGACTGACGTAATCTGATTTCTTCCCTTCTCGGCCAGTACGATGAATGCTGGCCTCTCATGAAATCGCAGCTTGACCGAATTATCAGCATTGTTACCCTGGTGGTCTTGCTCGCGGTCATTGGGCTGATGTTGAGAAGGCCGGCTGCGGTGCAGCAGCCGAAGGCTTCGGCGGGGATTCCGGTCAGTTCCCCATTATCTAACCAAAGGGCGGATCGGGCAGAACCGGCAGCGATGCCAGCGCTGCAATCGCAGGGCGCCAGCGGCAGTTTCTCCGTACCTGCCGTCGCAGCGCCCGTGCAGACCTCTGCGATGCAGGGTGCGAAAGCGGGATCGCAAGGCAACTCTGGTGCTCCGCAAAGCAAGTCTGTTGTCCCTCAAATCAATTCGAGCGAGGTTAGCGCTGCCATCAGCCAGTTGCTCGGCGCGACTGGAGCGGGACTTTCTCCGGACACGAACGTTGGCGGCGGCATGCCAAACATCAAGGACCAGAAGGTCACTTATGACGGAGACACGGTTCACGGGCAGTTTTTGACGGAGATTGGCGGGAAGGATGTGTGGATCACGATTTCGGGGCACATGGGGCAGAAGGATGGATATGCTACGTTCGATCCCACGGAGTTCAAGGTTGGAGATGTAGACGTTCCGGTATCGCTGGTGAACCCTGCGCTGCAGAGAAAGCTGGCGGAGGAACGGGACCGGCTTAAGATTGCAGAGCCGGCTAAGTAGATACGCTGCCTGGCGGCCCTGCGGGCCTGACCGGGCCAGAGACCCGGTCCTACACTAGCTTGGTCCTACTGGCTTGGTCCTAGGCGATTCTGGGCGGCTACTTTTGCGAACCACTTTCCTGATTCTTTGATGGTGCGTTGTTGGGTTTTGAAATCCACGTAGGCCAGGCCGAAGCGCTGGGAATAACCTTCGGCCCATTCGAAGTTATCCAATAAAGTCCAGGCATGATAACTGCGCACGTCGGCGCCGGCGGCGATGGCGCGCGCGAGCGATTGCAGGTAGCGCTGGTGGTAGGCGATGCGGCGGGCGTCGTGGATGGCGCCGGTGGAATCTGGGATGTCGTTGTAGGCGCATCCGCTCTCGGTGATTTCGATCTGGGGATGGTTGTAGTCGCGGGTGATGCGCGTGACCACGTCGTAGATTGCGTCGGGGGAGACTTCCCATCCGATATCGGTTTTCAGGCCGTCGCGGCCGGGCTGCATCTTTACCGGAAACAGCCACTGGCGAGGGTTCAAGAGGCGCTCGATCGCGCCGGGGGCGGAGGCGATGGTGCGGTAATAGAGATTGATGCCGATGAAATCGAGGGGGGCGCGCATCTGGTCGAGGTCGCCGGACTGGATGCGCATGGCGGTTTCGGGGAGGAAGGCGAGGGCCTCGGGATAGCGGCCGCGGAGCGCGGTTTCGAGAAACCACAGGTTGGTGATGGCGTGGCAACGTTCGGCGGCGAGTTTGTCCTCGGCGGAAGCGGTGGCGGGCTGGCAGGCTGACATGCTGAGTGCGGTGCCCACGCGGGCGGAGGGGCGAGCTGCTTTTAGTGCGCGAAAACCGGCGCCCTGGGCCAGGTTTACGGTATGCGAGGCGCGGAGGAAATCGAGGATGCTGGTGCGTCCGGGAGCGTGCTTGCCTTCGAGGTAGCCGAGGCTGGTGAAGGCGGAGGGTTCGTTGAAGAGCGTCCAGTCAGAGACGCGGTCGCCGAGGGCGCGGGCGACCAGGTCGACGTAGGCGGCATAGTGGCTGGCGGTTTCGCGGTTGGGCCAGCCTCCGGCATCTTCGAGGGACTGAGGCAAGTCCCAGTGGTAGAGCGTGACGAAGGGACGGATGTGGGCTTCGAGCAAGGCATCGACCAAGCGGCTGTAGTAATCGATTCCTTTGGAATTGGCGGGGCCGAGGCCGGTGGGTTGGATGCGCGGCCAGGAAATTGAGAAGCGGTAGCTGGTGAGGTTCATGGCGCGCAGCAGGGCGATATCTTCGCGCCAGCGGTGATAGGAATCGCAGGCCAGGTCGCCGGTGTCGCCGTTTTTGATCTTGCTGGGAGTGTGAGAGAAGCGGTCCCAGATGGATTCGCCCTTGCCATCCTGGTTCCATGCGCCTTCGATCTGGTAGGCGGCGGTGGCTGCGCCCCAGAGGAAGTTTTTGGGGAATTGAAATTCGGAAGTGGCGTCGGAGGTGGCGTTGCTGGTGGCGTCGCTCGTGGCGTGAGAGGCCGCGTGGGTGGTGGCTTTCGCGGGCGAGGGCGCCCGCGCCACGAAAAAGGCGGCGGCTAGGGCAGAGTGCGCAAATTCGCGGCGGGTCAGAGGCAAAGCGGCGATTTCAGTTGTGCTGGATGAGCTTGCCGGTATGTTGGCCGGTGAGCGAATTGTAGAGCGTTTCGAGGAAAGCGTCTTCGGTGACGAAGTCGCCGGAATACTTCTTCCAGGGATCGAGCAGTTTGGACTCCTTCATCTGGTCGAGGGTCTTGCCCTCTTTTATTGCCTGTTGAACGGCGTCGCGGGTTTCCTTGAGCATGGTGTGGTAGGCGCGGACGTCGTCGAGGGTGGAGACGGGGCCGTGGCCGGGGATGACTTTCACATCGGGCGGCAGTTGCGCGATGACGGCGGCGACGGCGTCGATCATGCCGTTGATGCTGCCGCCGCTTCCGAGGTCGATAAAGGGGAAGCCGTAGGTGACGAAATCGTCGCCCATGTGGACGACGTTGGAGTGGGGAAAAAAGATGATGGAATCGCCATCGGTGTGGCCGGCGGGGAAGTAGAGGGCGCGAATATCCTCGCCGTTGAGGTGCACGGTCATATCGTGATCGAAGGTGAGGATGGGCAGTGCGTCGCGGGGGGCGGGCTTGACCTGCATTTGAATGGAGCCGCCGTTGCCGGCCGAGGAGCCGTTCTCGAGGCGTTTGCGAACGTTATCCTGGGCGATGACGGGAGCCTGCTTCTGGAAGTAGGCGTTCGATCCGGTATGGTCGCCGTGAAAGTGGGTGTTGATGATGAAGCGCACGGGCTTGTCGGAGATGCCTTTGAGGGCGGCCTGGATTTTATCGGCGAGGGGGGCGTACTCGTCGTCGACGATGACGATGCCGTCGTCGCCGACCGAGACGCCGATGTTTCCGCCCGCGCCTTGCAGCATGTAGACGCTGCCGGCGACTTTGGAAACTTTCATTTCGACTTTGCTGAAGTCCTGGGATTGGGCGCAGGCGAGAGAGCCGGCACAGAGGCAGGCGGCGATGAGAATCCAGGAGCGCATGATGGTCCTCGGGTTTATTTGACCACGCAGCATTCTAAACTGGAATGGGGAAGGATGCACTTAGGGGGTGGGGTCTTGGGGTCAGGGGTTAGAAAGCTCTCAGGAAAACGCTGAGTAGGTACCGCCAAAGAAAAGAGGTTTCTCGACTCCGCAGAATTGCCCGAAGGCGGGCAATTCTGCTGCGCTCGAAATGACAGAAGCGGAAGGGCGAAGGAGAAAGGGAAGCGAAGCAGGAAGCACACTTTGGTTTTGGGCTGGGGTTTGGTACGGGTGGGTTCGGTAGGGCGATTGCAGGTGAACTCCCAGGCTTGGCGGGCGAGGTCCGGCGGGCCTGTTTTTCAAAGGAGCAATGGCCATGCATGTACATGGAAATCAGATCAATCCCAATGCCCAGTTGGACGCCACATATGCCGCGCAAAAGGCAGCCGCGCGAAAAGAGGTGGTGCGGACACGAAAGAAGCTGACGGAGTTTGCCTCGGAACTGGCGGGGGAAGCTGAGTTGGAGGAGTGTGTGGTGAGGTTGGGAGCGGAGGAAGAATCGCAGGAAGAGCCGAAGAGGCAGAATCAGCAAGGGCAGCGGGGGCAGAAGAAGGCTAGGGGCGGCGAGATCGAAGAAGGGGACGGGGTTATTTCGGATTGGGCGTAGGCGGTGGGGTTTGGCGAGTCGGGTCAAACCTTGTTCCGATTTGCAAACTTCATTCAGGGTATGGTGCCGGCTTTCGCGGGCGAGGGCCCCTTCGACTCTCGCTCAGGGCAGGTCCGCGCCACACTGGCAATTGCAAAGTGGCGGCTGAACTTGCACAATCACGGGATGACGGAAAACCCAGGGAGTGTGGGCAGGCATGGGCCGTTGATATTGCCGGAGAAATATTTTCGCTGGCGCGCGGGGGAAATCACGCGGCTGGAAGCTTTTTGCGATGTGATCTTTGGCTTCGCCATCACCTTGCTGGTGGTTTCGCTCGAAGTGCCGCGCACCTATGCGGAGTTGCTGGTCGATCTGCGCGGGTTTTTGCCTTTTGCGGCATGTTTCGCGCAGGTGGCCATGATCTGGCGAGCGCACTACAGATTTTCGCGGCGCTACGGGCTGGAAGATCCTTATACCGTGTTCCTGAATGTGGTGCTGCTTTTTCTGGTGCTGTTCTATGTGTATCCGTTGAAGTTCGTGTTCACGATGCTGTTTGCGCAGATCACGGGGGCGGAGCAGCCGGTGAGCCTGGGATGGCACGAGGCCTCGGTGTTGATGAGGATTTACGCGGCAGGGTTTGCGGGGGTGTTCCTGCTCTTTGTCCTTATGTATGGACACGCGTATCGACTGCGGCGGCAGTTGCAGTTGAATCCGGTCGAAATCCTGGTCACCCGCTTTGAGATGCAGGAAAATGGCGTGCTGACGATGATCGGCGTGGCATCGTTGCTGGTGGCGCTGTGGTATCCGGAATGGGCGGGATGGGTTTACCTGAGCATTGGACCGATGTTGTGGATTCACGGCGCGGTGTTCGGGAAACGAATTTCGGCGCTGGCGGGAAAGATGCCTGCGGCGGGGCATTGACGGAGGTCGCGGGCGAGGGCGCCCGCGCCACACTGGCTGGCGGAGCCTGCTATTATTTTGGGTGTCGCGACACGGTGTCGTGATTAATGGAAGAGGTTGTCATGGAATGGATGGAAGACGAGGACGAGGAAGAGGGCGAGAAGGAACTTTCTTATATTTCCGGATCAGGAGAAGGAATCATGGATGAAGGTTCAGTGACTAGCGGGAGAGCGCGCCGCGATGAGGACATTGCGCTCGATCTGATGAAATTCGTTGCCATGACGACCGGGTACGGGCGGACAAGCGCGACGGGCGTGGGTTTTCAGGGGGCTGGTTCGGCGGCGAAGCCGGAGGAGTACGCCGCGCACCTGCTGGAGTTGTATGGGAAATGCCGGTCGGCGGTGGGGAAGAAGTAGCCAGTACCTAGTACCTGGTATCTATTACCTGGTGCCCAGCGGGCGAGAAGTGGCGCGACATGCGATCCGGGAGCTGAGGCGCACTGGCTGTCCTTTCTTTCTGCGCGCGGGGCAAGGGGCTGGGGACTAGGGAAAAAGAACCGCGGCTTTGTGGCCGCGGCTGTTTTGTGGTTTTTTTACTGGTGCTTCCTGATTTTCGGTTAGGGCCTCAGTTTGAAATCCCTCAGCGGCTAAAAGCCACAATTGAGTCCATTCTTACGGCGCGGCTGAAGCCCCGCCCTTTCAAAACGAATTAAAACTGAGGCACTGCGTATTTTTTCTAGCGCTTCTTGGATTTTTTCTTGGCTTTCTTCGCCGGCTTTTTGGCTGCTTTCTTTTTTGCGGGCTTCTTCTTTGCATTTGCAGCCTTTTTCTTTTTGGCCGGTTTTTTTGCGGCCTTTTTCTTGGCGGGCTTTTTGGCCGCTTTCTTCTTGGCCGGCTTCTTTTTAGGTGCCTTCTTTTTTGCGGCGGGCTTTTTGGGGCTGCCACCTGAGGGAGCAGCGGGTCTGGGCGCTGGCGGAGGGGGAGGCGCGGGCATGGCCGGCTCACTCATGGAGGGCTCGGGCAGGCCGGCTTCTTCTTCCTCCTCTTCTTCCTCTTCGAAATCTTCTTCGAGCGACTCACCGTAGGCGCCGCTGTCGCCGAATTCTTCGTCTTCGTCACGTCCGTAGAGAGTGGGGTCGTAGAACGTCATTGCTCCTCCTGATCTTGTTTTGGCGTCTGGCGCGGGACTGCCGCGACAGGTTGCCGGGCACGAGAAATAAAAGACCACCAGAAACTTTTCTGCTGTAACGGCGGGCGATTATAGCACGCTGTTTGGTGCAGTCTGCAAGGCCGGGACTCCATGGGCCTGCCTATCCTGTTATCACAGGGAGGGGCGGAATGGAAGAAGATTCTTCGGACTTATGCCTTTGACATACTCATAGAAAACTAAGGAACCCATCGAGCTGGTTCGTTGGGGTCGTCCTTCGTTGTCGCGGCAAACTTGGTGCCGGGTTCTTTTCGGTACACTCTGGCTTCTGGACGCCGTGCGCCAATCCCCCTATGGATCCAGCAGGGCTCGTGTTTTGCTGGGATGAAGCGTTTGCTGCGAACGGCAGGGCATGGCAGATCAAATAAGCCGCAATTCCGCACACGGGATATCTCATATTGAGGCCCCACGTACAGCGAGCGGGGTGCGATGGGAGCATTCCAGGGAGTTTGGTGATGGGTCAAGTTTTGAAAAGCGCGTCCCGCAGGGGCTAAAGCCCGGTCGATTTTGAGGCATTTGCGGCGCGGCTGAAGCCACGCCCTTTCAAAACGAATTCAGACAAAACCTGGGCTGAAGCCGCGCCCTTTCAAGGCCAATTCAGGCTGAAGCCGCGGCCTTTCAAACCAATTCAAAGTGACTAGTGGGCGGGGCGGACGATCAGGATCATTCCGGGGTGGAGGACGGCGATGTTGCCGTTGTTGCGCTTGAGGGCGGCGACGGTGGTTTTGTACGCGGTGGCGATGGAGTAGAGGGTCTCGCCGGTTTTCACGGTGTGATGAAGGGCGGCGGCGGCTTGAGCGGGAGCGTCTTCGTCCCTATCCCTGTCCCCGTGTCCATCTTTAGTTTTTGTCCCTGGAATGCTGTGCGGGTTTGCGGATTTCGCGGTCGTGGGTGGGGTTGTGTGGCGCGTGCCTGGCCTCGCCGTGGTTGAGGCGGTGTGGGTGGTGGGGGTAACGGGCAGATGCAATGCCAGCAGTTTCCTGCCGTGGAGGCTTTCGCCGTTGCGCAGGCCGTTCCAGCGGCGAACCATCTGCGGCGAGACGCCGAAGTTTTCGGCCACGATTTCGACCGTGTCTCCCGCATGGACTTTGTAGCGGGTGATGCTCGTGGAGTACGTGGTGGAATCGCTGGCAGGATGAGTGCCGGCGGCTACCGGGATGACGAGCCTGGCGCCGGGCTCAAGCCCCGTTTCCTCGAGCTGGTTGGCGGCGAGGATGGACTTGGCGGTGACGCGATAGGAGCGGCTGAGGGAAGCCAGAGTGTCCCCTGGTTGAACCTTGTGGTAGCGCCACCAGAGGCGCATGTCGGCGGGGATCGAAGCGATGGCGGTTTGATACTGATCTTTTGTCCCGACAGGGAGGTGAAGTTCGAACTTGCCTTCTTTTGGGGTGCTGAGGCGCAGGAGGCTGGGATTCAAATCCTGGAGTTGGGCGGCGGTTGAGTCGACACATTCGGCCACCAGACGAAGGTCCGCGGGGTAGTCGATGGAAAGGGAATCGTAGGCGAGGGGCTGATCCATGGAAACGTCTTGAAAACCGTATTGCGAAAGGTTTTTTGCGACGATGGTCACGGCCAGGATGATGGGGACGTAGTTACGGGTTTCTTTGGGGAGAACGTTGCGGCGGTAAAGCTCCCAGAAATCGGCATAGCCGGTGCGCTTGACGGCGGCCTGCACGGTGCCGGGGCCGGAGTTGTAGGCGGCCATGGCGAGGTACCAGTCGCCGAACTGGGCATAGAGATCTTTCAGATGGCGAGCGGCGGCGCGGGTGGATTTGACGGGGTCCTGACGATCATCGACCCACGGGGTACGCTCGAGGCCGTAACCGCGGGCGCGGCTGCCCATGAACTGCCAGATGCCACGTGCGCCGGCGCGGGAAACGGCGAGAGGATGAAATCCCGATTCGGCTTGCGCCAGATAAATCAGGTCCTGGGGGACGCCTTCCTGTTTAAGAATTGAAACCATCATGTCGTGGTAGCGGCCGGAGCGGGCGAAGGCGCGCTCGAAGGTGCCGCGTCCGCGACTGGAGAAATAGCTGATGTAGCCGGCGACCTGGTCGGTCATCATGAGCGGCAGGTCGGAGTGAGTGGACTTGATCTCGGCTTGGGCTTTGGCCCTTACCCTGGCATCGGGCGACAGGGTGATGTCGTTGGTTTCGTCGATGGGAGCGGGCTCGGATTTCTGGGCGTCGGAGTCGGGAGGCAAGGCGCTGAGATCGAGGTGGTTGACGCCATCGGCGATGCGATTGAATTCGCGCTCGAGGCGATCGTCGGAGCGGACATCGAGGCTGCTTTCGAGCAGAGCGTTAAAGGCGTTGTCGAAATGCTGCTGGGCGGCCTCCGTCTGGCCGGCGTGATAGGCGTCTAATCCAGCCTGGTAGTCCTTTTCAACGCGGGCGATGAGATCGGCGACGGGATCGGAAGCGGGCGCGGCGGAAGGGGATTCCTGTTTTGGCTGCTGCTCGGCTTGGGGCTGGACTTGGGGCCGCTGCGGCTCAGGCGAAGGGGGCGGTTGAGTCTGCTGCGGCGCTGGGGCCGGGGCGGCAGAGTTGGTTGCGGTCAAAGTGGGTGCGGTTTTTGCGGGCAGCAGAGACGCTGGCCTTTGGGCTGTCTGGCAGGAAGAGGCGACCAAGATCAGAGCGGCGAGGGCCAGAGCAGCGAGCACTGGAATGGCGATCCGCATTTGGAGATTTGCAACTCGCATATTTCTCTATGAGATACGGAATTGCTCCTAGTCGGATGCCCGGTGAATTCTATCAAAAATCTTAGCTTGCTGCGGGGTTAGGGTCAACGCCGAAACGGGACAGTGCGGGGTTACTTTCGGCACTGGTTAAGGCGATCAGGGTTCAGGGGTTCAGATAAGGGACTACGATTGGCGGGGTGCCGTTCCATCGCCACGGCTGGGCTAGCGGAAGAATGCGGCCAGCATGTTCATCGCTAGTGCGACGACGGCGATGATGAAGATTCGCCTGAGCCATAGCGCTGGAAGCCGAATGGCGACATGGCCTCCGACCAGCGCCCCGGCGAACATTGTCAGTCCAAGAACGGCTCCGAGTTTGTAGTCAACGAAGCCGCGACGTGCGAATATCAGGACGGCAACGAGGGATGAGAAGACGTTGATAACCTTCGTCGTCGCGACAGCTTGAAGAAAGCTGAGTCCAAGGAAGAAGACGACGACCGCCGTCATCATGGTGACGTAACCTCCGCTGAACAACCCGCCATAGACCGCAAGAACGAACGTCAGTGCATGTCCCATAACGCGACTGGCGGTCGTAACGGAATGTTGGGTCGCATCGCCGTCACGCCTCAGGAGCGAGAAAAACGCGACCAGGATCAGCGCGACCGCAATTGTCAGTCGCAGCGCTCCTGCCGGAATGCGAAGCAAGAGCAAGGCTCCGAGCGCAGAGCCGATGACGGTGAGGACGATGCCCAGGGGGAGAACGCGGCGGTCGATGACGCCCTTCCCCTTGAACGACAATGAACCGCCGACACTGAGGAAAACGAGCGCCAGCATGTTTGTCGCAATGGCAACGTGGGGCTCAATTCCGATCGCAATCATCGCCGGGACGGTGATGAGGGATGTGCTGCCTGTGACAACGCTCACGAGCGCCGTCAGGAAGAAGACGACGATGAGAAGAATGAGTTTCGACGCAGGCACGTCGAAATAATATCAAGGGGGTTGGGTGCCTGCGGTCGTGTCCTAATTTCCGCGGGCAAAAGCCTTTGACCGCAGAGTGCGCGGAGGATACGCAGAGGTCGCGGGGAAACGCAAAATCGAAAGTGGGACAATACCCGGGGTCTCAGGCCGGATGGTCGCTGATCATGTGGTTAGAGCAGCGGCTTCAAAGCCGACTCGAGCGACCCTGTGGCGGGCGTTTTTCTTCATCCATGCACTGGGCCAATTTCTACTACTACGATGGTAGTAGATGCCGGCTTGTGGGAGTGTTTTGGCGTGCAAAACCGCAAGCACGAGCGAGCCTTGCAGTTCATAACGATGCCCGGCGAGGGGACTGTTACGGCTCGCTGCAACGTCTGTAAACATCCGTTTGTGGCTGAGCCGAAGCCGGGAGAAGGTGCAGATGAGGCAATCCGGCGTATGCGAGAAGAATTTGCAGCTCATATCTGTACAGGCGTGAAGGACGGTTAGCGGTTCAACCTTTCTTTCTTTCTTTCAATCCGTGGCGGAAGTCGAAGATCTCGGCGCCGAATCCAGGGAGCATCTCTCGCATCTTAGGGCCGGGGTCTCCACAGACCTCGAAGCCTGCGAGGGTGGATGTGCCGAGAAGTTTTGGCACAAGCTCCTGCACCACGGGGCCGTTGAAGTGCGTCAGCAGTGCATCGGCGTTGGCGTAGGTCTCGATCAGCCGGCATTTTTTTCGATCGGCGCTGAAATACCATTCGTAACCGAGTGCGCCCGGTTCCTTCTGAGTGCCGGCGACCATCGATTGAGCAATGCTCTCGAATGCGTCCAGTTGGCCGTCGTTGATGGTGAAATCGACGGCGAGGTACACGGTTTGTTGGCTCATGCCAAAATCCTCCTTGGTGTTATCAGACGCGCCAGTAGTCGGGACGCCAGGTTTGGATTGCTTTCTTGATGTCAGCCGGGGCGAGTTTTTCGTTGAGGGCGCGCTCGGCCAGTTTGGGGAGTTCGGCGTCGGAGGCGAAGCGAAGGGCTACGAGTTGGGGCTCGGTCAATTCTGGAATGCGGGAGCGCATCGAATCGGGCAGGAGCGTGGCCAGGCGCAGGCGCTCTTCGAGGCGGATGACGCGGTCCTGGACCTTGAGGGCGTACAGACGCGACTTCAGGGCCAGAATCACGAACGCGAGCGCGAGCAGGATGAGCGCGAAGGCGTGAAAGTGATCGCGAAAGTCGCCATGGTTGAGATGGGCAAAGAAATGGATCAGGGCCGCGACCAGCGCGAGACCGAAAAGCGGCAACACGAAGAAGTGGTAGGGCGGATCGAGACGGGTGTGATTGGCGAAGGTCTGAGGTTTTTTTTCGGCCATGGTGGAAGGCTCCTTGCGAGGAGGCAAGTGTAGCAGAGGGGATGCAAGGGGGCCGATGCGGAGGAGATTGGAAGTTATCTCGTAAAAGTACGCGGCCCGGTTCCCTCAGGGGCTAAAGCCCGCGTTCTTTATCGGACTTGAGCGGCACGACTGAACGTCGTGCCCTTCCCGGTCAAAATCAAAGGCCAAGGCAGCCGGCGGATCGGACTGCGCTTCGGGGGTGGGTTCGACTGGGCTCGCTCGCTGGACCCTTCGCGATTCCGCTCAGGGCAGGCTGTCGATGCGGGTGTCCCCACATGGTAGGTGGCTGGAATCCTTTTTGCTTGAGGAATAATCCAAGATCGGCATGAGAGCTATTCAGGTTAAAAAGGTCGGTGGGCCGGAGGCGATGGAACTGGTGGAGTTGCCGGTTCCCGAGCCCAAGGCGAATGAGGTGGTGGTGAAGCTCAGGGCATCGGGCGTGAACTTTATCGATGTTTATTTCCGCGAGGGGCGGTATCCGGCGGCGGCGCCATTTGTTTTGGGGCAGGAGGGCGCGGGGGAAGTGACCGCGCTGGGCGCCGAGGTGAAGTCGGTGAAGGTGGGGGACCGGGTGGCGTGGGTGGGACTGCTGGGATCGTATGCCGAGTATGCGGCTGTGCCGGCGGAGCGGGTGGTGGCGATCCCGGCCGGAGTTACGGACCAGCAGGCTGCGGCGGCGATGTTGCAGGGGATGACGGCGCATTATTTGTCGCACGATACGTTTCCGCTGAAGCGCGGAGAGACGGCGCTGATCCATGCGGCGGCGGGGGGCGTGGGGCTGCTGCTGGTGCAGATGGCGCACAACATTGGGGCGCGCGTGATCGGCACGGTTTCGACCGAAGAAAAGGCTGCGCTGGCGCGAGCGGCGGGAGCGGATGAAGTGATCCTCTATACTCAGGCCGATTTCGAGGCTGAGACGAAACGGCTGACTGGCGGCAAGGGCGTGGATGTGGTCTACGATTCGGTGGGCAAGACTACGTTCGACAAGGGGCTGAACGTTCTGCGGCCACGTGGAATGATGGTGCTGTTTGGAGGGTCGAGTGGGGCGGTGCCTCCGTTTGACCTGATCGTGCTGTCACAGAAGGGGTCGCTTTATATAACCCGGCCGACGCTGTTTGCCTACATTGCCACGCGCGAAGAGTTGGTGGCGCGGTCGAGCGCGGTGTTTGGGATGATCGCGGCGGGGAAGCTCAAGCTGAAGATTGACCACATTTATCCGCTGGCGGAGGCGCAGCGGGCGCATCGGGAGTTGGAAGGGCGGAAGACTACGGGGAAGCTGTTGCTGATTCCGTAGGTGCGCGGTGCAGGTGCCCTCGCCCGCGCAATGCACGGGGCAGCGCCCACTACTCCCTTCGCACTCTACGCTGCCTCGCGTCGTGTTTTCCTCCCCCGGGCTTGGCAGGTCCCTTACTGATCGCAGCCCTCGAAAATCGAAGCTAGCCTGCCCGTCCTCGAGGACGAATTCTGCCCGGTCTCCGGCGGACAAGCCCAACTGCTGCCGGAGTTCCAGGGGCACGGTCACGCGCCCTCTAGTGTCGATAACGCGCGAATAAATCATCTCAACTTGATCTATCGGCGGTCGGCGCCAGCAGGGACAGTCGCGTCCATATACTGCCATCCCTCACGGCCAGTCAGGGAAGACAAGCGCGCCGTCGCGGTCACGCCCGGATTCCTCCGCTCGGAGCAAGGTGGATCATCGTTGGCCTTGGCTGCGGCTGTAATGCCGGGCATAGTCGGGCGCGGTTTTTCCGGGTAATAGCCTGGAATCGTCTATGGGAGGGCTTGCCTTCGTCTCGAGGGGAATCACTCCGGCCCAGGTGGGGAAAGAATAGTCTTCTTCATCGTCGATGGCGGGGCCCTGGCGGACTTTGGCGGAGAATTCTTCGATTGGCAATTTGAGGACCGAGGTCTGCTTGAGTTCGCTCGGGTTGGGTTGGCGCGCTTCGGCCCAGCGGCCGGGAAGGATGTGTTCGGAGAGCAGGCGCAGGGCTTCGAGTTTCTCGGCGGGGTCCTCGACCAGCGTTGCTTTTCCGAGGACCACGACCGAGCGGTAATTCATGGAGTGATTGAAGATGGAGCGGGCGAGGACCAGGCCGTCGAGCAGGGTGACGGTGACGCAGACGGGAATGCCTTCCTTCAACTGGCGAAGCATACGACTGGCGGCGGAGCCATGGATGTAGAGGCTGGCATCTTTGCGGCCGTAGGAAGTGGGGATGACAAAGGGTTGTCCGTCGGCAACGAAGCCGACGTGGCAGAGGAAGGCTTCGTCGAGAATGGCGTAGGCAGTTTCGCGATCGTAGACACCGCGATGGGATTCGCGGACCACACGGGTGCGCGGGGTGGGCGTGACTGGTTGGGACATTCGGGAAGGGCTCCGGCAAGCGCCAAGGATGGGTGAAGGAAAGAGTGTAACACCGGGGGAATTTGGTAATTTGGCAATTTAGTAATTTGGCAATTTGAAAATCAGATGTTGCGCGTTTGTTCTTCAATTACTCATTTGCAAAAATAACAGTTACGCACCCCCTACGGGCCGTGGCGATGGCGAGAGGACAGCAGGTTCCTCCACTGCGCCGTCCCCTTCGGCTTCGCTCAGGGTCGGCTCCGGTCGGAATGACAAAGAGGTTGGCTTTTGCGGGGTTGCGGCGCGGCGGAAGCCTCAGTTGGTTGAATACCGGTTTTCGCGATAGAGGCGGCTTACGGCGATGCCTACCAACAGCAGGACGATGGGGGTGAAGATGCTGGCTTCGGGACCGGGGGTGCCTCCGGTCAGCCAGGCGGGGCCGCTGAAGGTGGAGTTGAACAGATTGTGATAGGGGGTGAAGCCGCTGTCAGGGACGCCGTAGAAGAAGGTTTGAGCCCAATCCCATCCGGCGTGGAATCCGACGACCCACCAGAGATTGCCGGTGCGGCGGACGATGAAGCAGAACAGCAGGCCGAAGCAGACTACGGACAATAATCCGAGCTTGGTTTCTCCGGTATTGAAAGCGTGGGCGAGGCCAAAAAGCGCCGATAGAAGAATGGCGGCGGGCCAAAAGCCGATGCCGGTGGTGAGGGTGAACTGGAGATAGCCGCGAAAGGCGAACTCTTCGCCGAGGCCGACGATGAGAAATGCGCCGCTCCAGGCGGCGACCGCGATGACCAGGGTTTGGCCGTGAGTGGCGATGCCGGTGAGATGAAATCCGTGGAGAGAGAAGATGGCGAGCAGGGCGAGGCTGATGGCGGAGAAGCCGGTCAGCAGACCGGTCCAGAAATCGCGGCCGAAGGCGGATGCGGCGGGCAAGCCGTACTGGCCCCACTTGCGGCGCTCGATTTTGGCCATGATGAGGGCGGCGAGTGCGGTGAACAGAAAAAGTGAGCCGTCGCTGAACAGGGCGACGACGGGAGTGAGCGCCGTGGGGCTGGCGAAGTGTGGAGCGCCGGCGCGGCCGAGAGCAAGCAGAACCACGTAGACAGCGACGTTGACGATGGCGATCAGGCCGGCTACGAGGGCCAGAAAGATGAGGACGCGCCATCCGGCGCGGATGCCGTTGGGGCCGCGGAACAGCGAGCTCGGGGATTGCGGTGGGGTGGTCTCTGGAAGGGTGATCGCGGTGTTGGACATGTTATGTAGTACGCAGGCAAGGTGGAGGGAGTTCCGCAATTTCCCCGAGCAAAAGCCTTTAACCGCAAAGTGCGCGAAGGATACGCGAAGAAAGGCAAAATCGAAATCAGGACGCTTGGAGATAAACCGCGATGGCACTCATGGGCTGGAGCATGAGTGCGATCGGGAAACATCAAGGTAAAAAGGGCCCGGGCCGACGCCGACCTTGGAGTAGTCTGTTCAGCACGCTGTCCTGCAACGCACCCCCTCGTCAGGCAGCAGGTGAGGGACCGAGCCAAGAAAAGACTAGCTCCTGGTTCGGTCAACGTCGTTGCTCCAGGACAAGGATCGTTGAGAAATCGCGATGGCACTCTTTAAACCAGCCGCGCCTTCTCGATGAGCGTAATCGCCGTTAGCAACAATCACTTGGAAGTTGAAGAAGGCTTCGCTAAATGTACGGTTTGCTTTAACCCGGGAACTTGCATTTGGGGAACTTGCATTTGTATGCAAATGGCTACGGCAATCGTGATGACGAACAGGACTCCTGCGGAAATCCACGCTGCCGGACCTTGAGTATTGGCGTGGACATCTGGAAAGATGAGTTGCGCCACTGGCGGCCAGGCATTGATTGTGTAATGCAGGATCATGCAGAGCAGGACACTGCCTCGGGCATGCAGAAACAGCATCGTCATCAACACGCTGTATGCAACCGTGGTTAACAGAAATCGAAGCCCGATGTTCGGAAGTGCAATCATCGTCCTAAAATACAAAGGAACATGCCAGAAGCTCCAAATCACGCCCAGAATCAAACTGGCTTTCAGGGGCTGATAGCGCTGCAGCATCCTCGGGAGTAGAAAGCCTCGCCAGCCTGCCTCCTCACCGAGCGGGCCAGTGCTGAAGGCCCGCCAAAACCGTGCAGGAGCTATCAGCGCGAAGGCTTGGAGCGGCCTCACATGGCCAACTCCGCCGTGCCTGACGCCCCAGATGACGACTGCGGTAGCCGTCCACAGGACCGGCAAAAAGGCCGAATACAACCACCAACCAACACCTGGCCGCCAGCGAAAACAACGGCGAATCAAATCCTTAATGCCGGCCCTACCTTCATCGACGTATGTGGCTACGAAGCCGGCCACACTGCAAAAATCGCCGGCATAAAATAGCCATTGGAGCAATGCGCCGTTGTACCCTTGAGCTGCGAGGAGATTGGCTGTTATCCACCCGCACCACGGCACTCCGAAGGCTATGGCGAAGAAAACCCAGGTGGATCTGCGTTTCCAAATTGAAGTCATGGCTTCCTGGTAGCGAGTTGTTCGGGGACCGAAAATTAGTTACGAATTGCAGAATCAGCCAGTTCACAATGAGTGTAAAGGCTGTTCACGTCAACGATCCGAGGCACTGGAGCGGCCCCCAAGTTTGGCATAGACTGCTTGCGTTAAGGGGACTCTACCGACTCGGAAGGCTTGTTCAGAATGTACAGGTTGGCTATTGGCCTTGTCAGCTTGCTCGCATAGTGTCAAGGGCTGCGCAGACGAGGTGGTGTGTGCTGCGATTCCCCCAGGTGAAGGGAGATAAATATGCTGGCCAGACTCCTGATCGCTGCGGCGTTGTTGACGGGTAGTGCCGTGCCGCAGGAACCCATGTCAAGGTACGACCGCGACGTCACCCTGGCGATGCTGCACACAATCGGCGACGACGTGAAAAAGTACCTATTACGACCCCCAGCTTCATGGACTCAAGTGGGACGCGATCATTGCAGACGCCCGGCGGAAAATCGAACAAGACACGACGTTGGATGCGGGTTTGGCGGATATTACGGCCGCCCTCGGGGCTTTGAATGATCGGCACACGTTCCTGGTTCCTCCAAGACGCGAGAAGCGCGTGGATTATGGATTCCAATACCAGATGGTGGGTGATCGCTGTTATGTAACTCGGGTACGGCCTAACAGTGACGCCGAGCACAAAGGGGTAAAGGCCGGAGATGAAATACTTGCGCTCGACGGCTACAAAGTGAACCGCGAAATCATGCCGAAGGTGCAATACACACTCAATCTGCTCCGGCAACAACCTGGGCTGCGCCTGGTGTTGCAGGATCCGGATGGGAACCAGCGCCAGGTGGATGTGCCGTCCCTCGTCCGCGAAAATCTGCTGGATCTATCGCCCAACCTTGGACTCTGGCAAAATGTTCGCGAAGCACAAGACAGGAACGATCTGATACGTCCGCGGTGGTCTGAGTATGGAGACGCTCTGGCTGTACTGAAGCTGCCGGCATTTGTTTACTCAGCCGATGATGCGCAGCGGCTGGTGGAGAAGGCCGACAAGCATAAGGCGCTAATCATGGACTTGCGCGGTAATCCGGGAGCCAGCCTCGAAGTGTTGGACCACATGCTGGGAGGGTTTCTTGATAAACAGGTGAAGGTCGCGGACCGGGTGGGGCGAAAAGAGACCAAGGCTGAAATCGCAAAACCATTGCCGCGGCGATTTTCGGGAAAACTGGTGGTACTAGTGGATGCACAGTCGGCAGGGGCCTCGGAGTTATTCGCTCGCATCATGCAGCTGGAAAAACGCGGTACCGTGATCGGGGACCGGTCTCGGGGAAGCGTCATGGAGTCACGATATTACCGGGAACAAGTCCTTGCGGGCACAATCTTCTATGGCGTCTCGATTACGGAACGCGATCTGATCATGTCCGATGGGAAAAGTTTGGAGAACACAGGCGTCACGCCGGACGAAATTGTCCTGCCCACGGCGCAGGATCTTGCCAACGGACGCGATCCGGTGCTAGCTCACGCGGCGGAGGCGCTTGGCGTCACGATCAGCCCAGAAGATGCCGGTAAGGCTTTCCCTTATGAGTGGCCACGGGAGTAATCGGCGGGGACTGCCGGAACCATTCTGCTCACCCCAAGCTGGCCCACCCAAGCTGGCTCACCCAGGAACACAAAATGGCGATGAACTCCACAAAGCCGTCGGCACGCTTCCGCGATAGCGAGCGGTGATGACGCTTCTGTAGTAGCCGGAATCGCCCCAAGGAGTTTCCTGCAGCGGATCAGCCCGCGACCTGAAGTATCTTCCTCGGAGGCTTGGTACCAACGCCTGTGGTACCCACCCTTCGAAAATCGCGAAGGGTGGGGCAGCCTCGATTCGTGATTGTGCCGACAATTAGAAAATCAAAGGTGGGCCAGCCCCCAACTCGGATCATGATTCGATGGCAGGGCGCAACGCGAGAATCAGTTCAATGAGCAAGTTCCGTCATCCTGAAACTGCCCACTGGCCGCCATGGAAACGAGAGACCGCGCACAACTCAGGATCTGTTGCAGCAGAGGGTCGTCATTTAACGTGTCGGGATTGATGTTTTGCATGTTTTTGTAGGCGGCCAGAATTCTATTGCTGAACTTTTTCATGTTATCCACTTCATTGCTGAGCAGTTGATAAGCACTTCGGTCAGAATCAGTTGACGCTGCTACAAATCCGAGTCTGAGGTTCTTGACCGCCTGGTCCCGGTAGCGGGCCACGAAGGCATCGGTCACGGGGTAGCTATTCTGAATGTTGCTGATAAGCGCGCTGCGCCATTCCCTGATGACGGTCATGGTTTCGATGCCAGCCTGTAAGAAGTCTTTCGAGAATGCAGAGTTTGCCGCCGTGCCTGCCGCAGGAGTTGCGGTTGGCGCGCTGGCAGCAGAAGCGGGCAGAGTTAACGTAATCTGGTTCCCCTTGAAGGAGAGGGAACTGCCCGTCAGTCGTGCCAGTGCTTCAACGTCCACGTAGGACTTGCCGTCTTTCTGGATCACTGGCGCTTGCCCGGGCTGGCCGCTTACGGTCAGGGTGCGATTCTCCTGCGCAGCCTGCGACCAACCTGCCGCTGGAGTAGCGAGCAGTCCAGCCAGGATCAGTACAGCGCTCAATCGTTGGTTTCTCATCCGTTTGTTACTCATCGGAACCACCTCGGGTCTCCCATCGTGGGCTCGAAAATTGCGTTGTGGCCAGGCACGAGATCGAGCGTTTGTATCAGGTAGCGGAGAGTCTACACCACCGTCGGATGCTTTTACAGCTATGGATTCACGGGCCACCGTACATGTGGTGACGGCACCGGTACCTGTGTGGTGAAAGGGCTGAAGTGGGGAGACTTGAGACTGTGCGATTGCCCGTTGTCTTAGTTCGCGACTCTTGCGACCGGGTCTGAGTGTTATCGCCTGGCTTCGCCATCTACTCGGATTGCAGCTTACGGCTTGATGAGCTGTAGTCGGCCATCCTGGTTTGTCGGCGACAATGAAAAAGCCCCACCTTCCGCGTTCATCAGGACATAGGTCGGGTCGATCCCCCGCCAAAAGTGAGCCCCGACCTGCTTGCACAAAAATTAAGAGCGAACTGAACCAATCTGAGGAGTTGAATCTCGAAGGCCCCTCCGATGAGAACATTTTCAAATGTCCCCGCAAGCGAAAGTGTGGTATAGTTCCGGCCCATTCTTGAGGTCGCGGAGGATTACCCATGAAACCGAAGACTTTTTCGTGCGGCGTGTTTGTTATCGTTGGTCTGGTTTTGGCCGAGATGGCAATCCAGCGGCCGGCGCAAAGCGCCACCAGGGATGCCTCGCTCCAGCCAGTGTCGACCGCCGGCTTGTCTGCCGGACAGCCTGCCGATGGCAACTCAGACCAGCCGAAAGCCAGCCCTCAGCGTCCAAGTACGATTACGGTTGTGGTACATCCTATGTCCGTGCCGGTGACTTCGATGGTCACGCAACAATTCACGGCAAGGGTGACGGGCACTAGCAACAGCGGCGTGACGTGGTCCGTCGATGGAATCTCCGGCGGCAACTCAAAGGTTGGCGTCATTAGTAAAACCGGCCTTTATGGTCCGCCCGCGAATTTTGTGGTCGGCACTCACACGATCACTGCCACCAGCATGGCAAAGAGAGGCGCATCCGGTTCTGCCACCGCCTACCTTGTGGCTTATGCGGGAATCTACACCAATAAGAATGACAATTCCCGTACCGGGCAGGACTTGCAGGAAACGGTTTTGACTCCGCAAAACGTGAACGTCAACACGTTTGGGGAACTGTTTTCTTTGCCGATCGACGGAGCGGTCCAGGGACAGCCGCTTTACGTGGCCAACGTCTACATTCCCGCTCCGCTGAACGGAACTGCCGGCTACCACAACGTCGTATATTTCGGCACTGCCAATGACAGCGTGTACGCATACGACGCCGACGGAAAGGTGCCTGGGGGTCCGCTGTGGCAGGACAGTTTCATTGATCCTCCCAGCGTGGTGCCCGTCCCCGGATCCTGCCTCATGATCAACCCGCAGGAGAGTGGTATTACACCAACTCCAGTCATCGACCCCACAACGAACGCTATTTACGTGGAAGCGCGAACTCTTAGAGGGTCAAACCACCCCTTGCAGCGGAAACTATGTCCACCGGTTACATGCCCTGGACATCACCACGGGTGCGGAGAAATTCGGCGGGCCGGTTGTGATTCAGGCTTCGGTGCCAGGAACCGGTGAGGGAAGTTCGGGAGGAGTGCTGGCATTCGATCCTCTCCACGAAAACTCCAGGCCGGGGATGCTGCTTTCTCAATCGGCGCAGGACGTAAATAGTGTGGTTTATATCGCGATGGCAGGAAACCAGGACTGGCAGCCGTATCACGGGTGGGTTCTGGGCTACGATTCTCAAACGCTGGCCCTGAAGTATGTCTTCTGCACCACACCGAACGGCAGCGAAGGCGGGATATGGCAAATGGGTGGCGGGCTCGCGGCCGATGCGAACGGCAACATTTTCTTATCGACCGGAAACGGAACGGCCGACACTACAACCGATTTTGGGTCGTCGGTGCTGGAGCTCACGCCGAATAATGGCACCCTGACGCTCGCCGGTTACTACACGCCGAGCAATTACGCGACTCTCAATGAGTATGACTGGGACGTTACCTCGGGTGGAGTTTTGCTATTGCCCGTCCAGCCTGGAAATTATCCGAACCTGCTGGTAGCCGGCGGCAAGGAAGGAACCATCTATGTGGTCAACCGAGACAACATCGGCGGCTACGAACAGGGCGGCAACAACATCGTGCAATACATTGTTGGCGCCATCAGGGCTTCGGTTCCGAACCAGAAGCAAGGTTATGGCATCTACAACACGCCCAGCTACTTCAACGGCAACGTATATATTTTCGGGGAGGAAGACTATCCGAAGATGTTCACGTTGAGCAATGGCTTGCTGCCCACCAGAGCAACCTCCGTGGGCACCGTCGTGATGTACTCACCGGACCCCATTATCTCGGCGAACGGGAGCCTCAACGGCATTGTGTGGATGCTGGATTGGAAACCCTACGGCAAGCTGTGGGCCTATAACCCCAGCGATCTTACCCAGGAGTACTACGACACAAACCAGGATGCAAAGCGTGACCAGGTCTCGACTGCTCCGATCGCACGAGTGAATCCCACCGTCGCCAACGGGCGGGTGTATGTGCCAGCCAACAGCAGCGTGCTGGTCTACGGCCTCCTGCAGTAAGTTTGCCGGTCGCCTGGTCAGACGACAGGGACATTTCGCTTTCTCTGTCCAGAAAGCCTCGCGGATTCATGGATGCCGGATGGGCGTCGCCCATCCGAAAGTAAGCTGGAAGTCAAGTGTCGTGCGCAGATTCCTCGGATTCTTCCTCTACCGTAGCTCATGTCGTCCAGGCGGTTTGCCGTTTCAAAACCGGTTCAATGAGCGAAATCATAGCGTCAACAATCTTCCAAAGTAGTTCGTCTCGGTCTAGTCTTAGACATGCTCACTCAGTCGCTCATCGCCGTTTGTTTGCTGTCTACAACCGCAATGGCAGCGGATGCATCCGTAAACGCGAAGGTATCCGTCGCACATGCAAAATGGAGACCTTGCGGTAAAAATCTCGGCGTAAAGCTGTCTCTGCAGGTACAAATAGAAAATGCCTCGCAGGCACCTTTAGTTCTTGGAAGGGTCTACGTTGAACAGGAGCATATTTATCGCAAAGGTCAGAAGGGCACACTAGAACTCGTCGGAACGACTGCAACTCCGGATGAGTTCACAAGTGACCCGGCCGGTCCGTTTGCAGACATAGAAGAAAAGAAGCTCGCGGGTCACACCAGTGAGACCTTAACAATCATTCATATGCCTACATCTCCTCGTCGGGCTTCCAATCGGACGGCCACGTTGCGAGAATCTGGGCCAGTTTCCACATCACCAATGTTCGTCGAGACGGCAGCGTATCGGAATACTGGAGCCGTCCAGTTGCGATTACTCTCCCGAAAATCTGCGATTTGTAGTAGCCAGCCCTCCGTCGGCGATCGATGTTTGGCACCCATACTGGCTAAAAATCACGATAGCACTCATTGATCCCGCCAAGTGGTTTCGAGTGTAAACGCGCTGCTCCTTACTTGTCCTGAGCAACTGAGGTACCTTGTCCAAATCCAAACACCGCGCAGAACAGCAGTATTGCTAGCCACATAAAGTGCCTCTCGTGGTAGTGGGCGCGAGTATAGCCCATGATTCTATAGCTGGTCCTCAATGCGCATAGGCTGGAGTGTCATCTGACGTAATATCTGTTTTCGCCAGTCCCCGCGGCGAGAGTAACAGGGGTGATGTGCCTCCAGCTTTTGAAGTTCACATCGAGGATGGAAATCCTGTCTAGCTAGTGGCCTGGCGGCAGTAAAGTCAGTCCGTAAGGCCCAGCGAGTTTGGCAAGGTCGGATGGGCTTGGCGGCAGTGGCCCAAATTTCGAAATAGCAATGAAATAATCCTCGAACCCGCCTGGAGTAATTACGAAAATCAAGCGAGCGGGCGCTGACCCGGCGTTACGAAAGCCGTGTGGAACTCCTCGCGGAAGAATGGCACATGCTCCAGCCGAAACAGTGCGGCGCTCGTCCCCGCAGTGCACCTCATAGGTTCCTTCGAGGATATAAAAGATCTCGTCTTCGCGCGAGTGAATATGACGCGGCGGACCCCACCCCACAGGCGTGACTTGTTCCAATACTGCATAGCGGCCAGCTGTTTCGGCTGCGGTTGCGATAAGCCGCATCGTCGTTCCCAGCATCGTGAATTTCACGCCTTCGCCCGCGCCAATGAGAGCTGGCAGAAAACCGGGTGCGGCTGCAGGGGATTCCATAGATGATCAAAATACGCCTTCCCCGCACTATTATCTACTGATCCATTCATTCTGGTAATCGTTGAAGACTCTCTTTCACTCATCTGGCTTTGCGGAGGGCACTTGAGTGCTATCGCCTGATTGCAACAGTTAACTTCCATCCTTCTGGTCCAAGGCCATAAGATACGGGCGAAATGCAATCACTCGGAACCATCCTGACGTGTATCGTGGCCGCTGTGTTTGTACGGAATTGTTCGCGACCAGTTCACGCCTGACGAGTGATCCATCTCACTTGGCAACGTCACCATGACAAAGAAAAACCCCGCATCTCCGCGCGGGGTTGAAATGCTGCTCGCGAGGGTTAGTCGCCGTCGCCCTCCAGGACCACCGACAGTGGGCTGTCATTGGCGCTGTCGGTCACGGTCAGCGTGCCGGTCGCGGGACCAGCGGCCGTTGGCGAGAACGTCACTTTGAATATGCAGCTCTTCTTGCTTTCGAGGGTCGTCGCGCAGGTTGACAGGGGAGAAATCGCGAACGGGCTGGCTATGGTGTAGGAGATACCAGCGCCGCTGTCGAGCGCAGTCAGTTCTGCCTGCTCGCTCCACGTTCCGCCGCTCTGCACGAACACGTACGCTGCGCCCTGCTTGCTATTCGAGCCGATTGCGCGATAAGGGGCTCCCACCACGATCGTGCTGCCGCTCACCGCGACGGAAAAACCGAACTCGTCACCTGACACGCCATCGGACGCGGTAAGCTCCGCCTGCTGAATCCACGGGTCCACGACAACTGGATATTGCGCCCCTTGATCCACCACCCGCAGTAGCAGGCGCTCGCCTTGTATCTCCAGCCAGCTTGGCAACTCGCGTCCCGACGCGCCGCGCGCCTCAAGACCCGCGTAGCGCAACGCGACTTTGCCGTCTCTGCCGCGCAGGTCCGCATCTCTATTTTTGCTTTTCTTATTCCAAGCTGCCGGCTCCAGCGGCGAGAGATCACCGCGCAATTCCAATGCCAACGTCAGCGGCTGTCCGTTCGCCTTGCCCGGACGATGGGCCAGCGTGAACCCCTGCTCCAACCCTAAAGGCCCGTTCTCATACCACTCCGTCATGCCATCGCGGCGATACTCGACGCGGTTGGCGTTGGCCTGCGGGGCCACGGCTGTTACCGGATGCAGCGCAGTGCCGTATCCATAGGCGCGCGTCTGCAGTCCCCAGCGCAGATTATGGCTGCCAACCTCGGCACCTCGCCGGCTGAACTCCGTGATCAACATGTTCCGCGGATTTTCGCCACGAAAGCCGTCAGCGCTTCGATGGACCCAGTAGCCCGAGTCGTTCTTGCCCAAGGCGCGTGAAATGGGGCCCTGGGCGCTGGCTGGGAGCCTTGATAGGCCGCTTGCAGGTTGGCTGATAGATGACGCGTTGGTCAGTGTGATTTGTTTGGCGGACTGCGCTATGGCGGGCAGGGATAACGCGGCCAGCAGCGCCAGAGCAAGAATATTCCAGAAGGTTCTCTTTGGGAGATTCGTAGCAGTCGAATGCATAGTGTCCTCCAACGGAAATCTGGACGAAGTACCAGACGTCGTGCCCTTCGACCTTGGTCGAAGAGAGAACGCTGGGACAGAACTAGAGGATCCCTGCCTCTGGCGGGCTCAAACGGATGGGGACTCTTTTCCCAGGGGCGAACGATTCAGGCGTCATTGTCTGGGGAAAAAAAGCGGCTGTCAAGGGTTTTGGCGGTGTTGAAGGGCGGCCCGGTATGGAGGAATTGCCCTGAACGTGCCTAGACCCGGCGAGTCTGTCTCTAGCATAAGGATTTTCTCTATGGCGGGAACAAGTATGAGGTTGCTCTCGAGCAACGACTGCGGTGTTTGCGTGTGCCATTCTCAAGGGTCAATCAGTTCGGCGCCACGTCAGGAGAAAACGTTGGGGATAAACAGTGATCAGCTTGGAGGTTCCGTGATCGAGGGCAGTGAAGACTTGATCAGCAACGATTTGGTTGCGCGCAGCGATGAGGACATGTTCGACGCTGAGATTGATCTGGAGGGGCCGATCTCTCTGAAAAAGCTGACCCGGCAGGTTACCCGCGAACTGGAACGCAAAGTTATTTTGAAGGTTCTTCAAGCCCATCGCTGGAACCGCAGAGAGACTGCACGGGCGCTGTGCATCAGCTACCGGGGGCTGCTGTACAAGATCGAAGACTTCGGATTGAGCGCAAACGCGGAATCTCGCCCCCACGAACGTCTCTCTACTGCTTCCTGATCTGCCCTGCACGCACCGCGTCCATGGGTGCCCGCTCATATTCTGGGAACGTCCCCGGTTCACAAATGCTCCGAACTGCCGCGTGTGGGTGTGGAAGTGTTTGGTCAAACGGTATGCCTGATCTTGGAATATGAGGATAAAACCCGATTACACGCATTGACCCCGGTTTGAGATCTGGCAGGCCGCACCCATATCAATCAGGTGCGGTTCGTTTTTTTTGCAGTCGTTTTTTGCTACCCGCGGCACTTGCGTGCCGGGGTCATGAGTGCGACGCTTCGCGTCCTGGATCGTCCAGGCTTGGATCGCCCGTCTTACCAGTTCATTTTCAGGGCGAACTGGAACTGGCGCGGGTCATAGGCGGCGGTGGCCTGGCCGGCGTTGCTGAACAGGGGGCTGACGGCGGACACGTTGTAGCGATTGGCTATGTTGAACATGTCGGTGATCAGTTCCATGTTGTAGCGCTCGGTGAAATAGATGCGTTTGGCGATGCGGAGATCGTTGAAGAGCGTCCAGGGAGTGGTGCCGGCGTTGCGGCCGAGGCTGCCATCGATGGAGAGCAGGGTGCCGTTGTAGTTGGCGAAGCAAGGCTCCTGGAAGACGCCGGTGGGCGAATACTTGGAGTTGTAGACGGGGTATCCGGCGGCGGTGCAGGCGGGAGTCACAAAGGTGTTGGGCCGCGCGGTGAGTGAGGAAAGCTGCAGGTTGTCGTCGCCGGCGGTGATGATGTTGAAGGGGCGGCCGGAGCTGAACTCGATGATGGGAGCGAAGGTCCAGTCGCTGAAAAACTTGGGGGCGAAACCGGAGCCGCCGCGTTTGCCGGTCTGGTAGACGCCGCTGAAAACGAAACGATTGCGCTGGTCGAAGGTGGAGTTGGAGCGATCGTAAGCCGGATAGTAGCTGTCCTGGGGCGTGGTTGTGGCTTGCAGATCGGTGGAGTCGTCGATGGCGTGGGCCCAGGTGTAGGACGCGAGGAATTCGTAGTGGCTGCTGAAGCGCTTACGCAGGTTGGTGGTGAAACCGTTGTAAGTCGGAGCTGCCGTTGGAGTAGTTGGCGTCCATGTCAGCGAAGGGGATGCAGCCGGCGAGGGTCGCGGGATTGCAGGCGGTATCGAGGCCTGCTGCGCCAATGACCTGCTGCGCGAGGCCGACGCAGTCCGCGCCGGCTGTGCCCTGGGTCGCGATGATGAAATTGGCGTAAGAGGCGTTCATGCCGGAGGGGCGGAAGAAGTTGGTCAGCGCCGCCGGAACGTAGGGGCCACCAGGCCCGACTCCGCATCCGGTTACAGTGAACGGATTGTCGGTGGGGAGATTGATTCCGGCGGCGACGGCCGCGTTCAAGTTGTTATACATTAGATCGCCGCGAGTGGGGTTGGCGTTGATGGGACGATTGATATGGCGCCCGCCATTGAAGTTGTAGGCCATGTTGAGGGCGAAGCCGTGGCCGAGGTCGCGCTCGAAGCTGAGGTTAACCTGCTGCGAGTAGGCGTAAACAAAACCTTTGGCCTGGGGATAACCGAAGGGCTGAAACGCCAGCGGGAAAGGCGTTGCCGCGCTCAAGTAGTTCTGGTTGAGAAAAATCGATTGGGGGAAATTCAGCGACTCGAACTGTTGCTGGTTGGGCAAATATCCAATGGCGGTGGTGACTGCGGGATTGGTTGAGGCGGCGCAGGGATTGGCTGCGCTGGGAACGCCCAAAGGCAGGCCTTGAAAGATGGGAATGGCGTTGAGATTGCCGGGGTTGCCGGCGCCGGCGCATCCCCGGTGCCGCCGAAGGCCAACTGGCCGCTGGTGGAACCATCGGAGGCGTTGCCGAGGAAGTAGAGGCCGAGCAGGGGGTGATCGAAGAAAATTCCGTAGGAGGCGCGGAACACGGTCTTGCCGTCGCCCTTGGGGTCCCATGCCAGGCCGAAACGGGGCTGGAAGTTGTGGGTGGCAGTCTGGATTCCTTTTTCGAGGCCGAGTAGTTGTATCCGCCCAAGGCCAGGCCGGTGGGCGGGGCGAACTGGGGCGGGAATTCGATGTCATAGCGCAGGCCGTAGTTCAAGGTGAGGTTGGGGCTCTTATGCCAGGAATCCTGCCAGAAGACGCCTAGCGGCTTGTTGGGGAAAGAGTCGGTCGGACTGCCGAAGCCCTGCACGAAATCCTGGGGCAGGCCGGCGCCGTAGGCCTGCACCGGAGAAAGCCCGGGAATGGGGAGTCCGGGGATGCAGAGACTGCTGGAAATCTCGCAGGTAGGGACGGGGCCGAAGTCATAGATGCCGCCATAGTTAACGGTGAAGGTGGCATCGAGGTTGATGTAGTTGAAGTCGACGCCGAACTTGGTAGCGTGACGGCCGAGGGTCCAGGAGAAGTTGTCAGTGAATTGGTAGCGTTGCTCGACACGGTTAATGTAGGAGTAGGGCTCGCGTCCGGTATAGGCGTAGCCGGGAATGTTCACGGCAGGATATGCGCCGGAGGGAATCGCGGTGTTGTAGTAATAAGACAGGCCGCGGCGGGCGTACTGGAAGCGAAACTCATTGACCTTGTTATTGCCGATGGTCCAGGTATCCTGCGCGACTCCGGTGATGTCGCGGTAGGTTTGTTCCGAGGTGCGGGAAAGGCGTTTTGTCCGAAAGGCTGATCCTCGCCGCTGCCCTCGAGTCCGGTGACGGTGCTGGGGCTGACGTTGACGCGCAGGGTGAGGCGGTTATTGGCATTCACGTTGTGGTCGATGCGCAGCGAATAAAGACTGGTGCCCTCGAATACGGGGAAGTTGCCCTGTTGGGACACGAGCGAGGTATAGGTGCCGGGCAGGCCGTTGCACAGCGGCGCGGCGGAACTGCAGGAAGTGATGAACTGCTGCAGAGGGTTGGTGCCGTTGGCGGGCGTGGGCAGAAATCCGCCGGCTACGAGATAGCCGAAGGATGCGGGATAGGTTCCATTGACGGCGAGTCCGGAGGAAGCGCCGGTCAAAACCGCATAGGCTTGCAGCAAGTTAGCGGGCAGGCCGGGCGTCTGCATGAAAGCGGCCTGTTCGGGAGTGACTTGAATGTCGAAGGTGCCGGCAGGCGCTCCGAAAAATGGCGAGGCGTCGAAGGGAACCAGACCGTAGTTGCCCTGACCGATGGCGGAGAAACCGGTTTCATGGCGCCGCGAGATCTCGTAGGAGAAATAATAGTAGGTCTTGTCTTTCTTGATGGGGCCGCCGAAAGCCGTCCCGGCCTGGACGCGCGTATAGGCGGGATTGGGAACGGTGCTGAACGGGTTCACGGCCTGGAAGTCACGATCGCGGAGGAAGCCGAAGACATCGCCGTGAAAGGCGTTGGAGCCGGAGCGGGTGATGATGTTGACGACGCCGCCGGCGGCGCGGCCATATTCCGGGGCGTAGCTGTTGGTGATGATCTGAAATTCCTGAACGGCTTCCTGGGACACGGTGGAGCGGACGCCGTTGGTGGAGTTGTCGGTGGCATCGGCGCCATCGACGTTGACCAGGTTGGAGCGGGCGCGCTGGCCTCCGATGTTCAATCCCGAGGTGGGCGCAGCGCCGAGAAAGGGCGAGTTGTCGCGTGAGACCTGGGAATCGGTGAGCGTGAAATTGATGTAGTTGCGGCCGTTGATGGGCAGATTGTCGATGCTGAGTTGGCCGATGGTGTTGGTGGTGGAGGTGCGCGAGGTCTCGATCAGTTCCTGCTGCGAGGTGACTTCGACGACCTCTTTGCCGGCGGCGACCGCCAGTGCAATTGGGAGATCGACCAGCCCGCCCACGGTGATGCTGACATCTTTGGCTTCGGCCTTGCCAAAGCCTGGAGCCTGCACGGTGACGGTATAAGTGCCGGGGGGCAACAGGTGGACACTATAGCCCCCCTGGTTGTCGCCGGTGGCGGTGCGAGCGAGGCCTTTGGCGACGTTGCTGACGGTGACGGTGGCGTTGTTGACCAGATTGCCGCCGGCATCCTTTACGGTGACATGCAATCGCCGGTGGAGGCTCCGCCCTGGCCGAATGCGAGGGAAGTCAGCAGTAGGATGAGGAGTGAGGCGGAGAAGAGGTTCAGGCTGCGAATCATTATGCTGCGGATCTTCATGCGGCCGACCGTGGTCCGGCAGATCGTAGCTCGGCAGATCATAGTTCGGCGGATCATAGAGTCTCCTTAGTTCACGCCGCAGTGCTTCACAGCACATTGGCGGCAGAAACCTGCAACTCCGGTTGATCGAAATGCGCGAACGCACAAAAAGTTTTTGGAATGGGCACCCCGCTGGTTTTTACACCAGGAAGGGTGGCAAAACAAGATGGAATTGCGGGAAAAACGTGAGCCGCTACCGGAGCGCGGACAAACGAACGGGGACGGCGGGATTCTGCAAGCGGCCCAGCAACATGGCCGAGCCGCTGAGCCGTTCGTAACGGTCGACGACGGGAGCAGCGATGGCGGAGGCAGGGAAGGCCATGGCAACGTAAATCCGCAACAGGGCGAAGGACGCATTGCGTTGAAGCAGCGCGGCGTCATTCCTGAGTTCGCGGGCGGCACTGGCAAGGCGAGGATCGGCGCTGGCCAAAGCGGCTTCGGCGGTGCGCATCAGCACGACGGCGTTGCTTTTCGTAAGCTGGAGGTAGGCGGCGGCGGCGCGCAGGCGTTGCCAGCGCACCCTGAGGAATAGGGCAGTGGGCAAACGGCGGCGCAAATAATCGTTCTCGGCGGGGTCGATGAGGTTGCGGAAGGCCTCGAGGTCGATGGGGCGGATGGTGGCCGCAGCCTGGGAAGTTCTGCCGGAAACGAGCAGGCTCTGGGCTGCGAAGATGCCGATG
>CAWAQH010000002.1:0-442172 GCA_963784085.1 uncultured Acidobacteriaceae bacterium
CGTTTGGCACGACAAACACAATAGGCCCGCAAATCGCCTGGGGGGGCTGGCCCAGCTTTGCCGGCGCCATATTAACTGAGGCTGCCCCAGCTTTGCCTCCTTTGCAAAGCTGGGCACCACGCACCCCGCCCGTTGTGTTCATAAATCGCACGCGATGCCGGAGGGGGTCTGCTGTTTGCGCTCCGATCAGCAATATCTAGCCCGCCCCCACCGCCACAAAGAGCCCCCCAAAGTAAGAGCCAAGAGCTAACATCTGGAGCTGAAAGCCGAGAGCCAAAAGCCGGATAGCTGACGGCTGAAAGCTCTCCCTGCAACATGCCCCACCTAACTCCTTTAGGCTGCCGAATTTACCTTAAGTCTAATGGGCTCCCGAATTTGCATGCTGCTACCCCACCTAACCCACTGATTCTAGAAGAGGCGGGGTGGGGGGAGGGGAGTAATAAATTGGTAAACTGGCATTGAAAATAAAGCACTTACGAAATCTCGCCAGCATGTAAATACATGTTTTCGCCCCCGCTTTCGCCCTCAGGAAAAGAGCATTTCACGCCAAATCATGCCTTCGCGCGCGCCCCACATTCACATCTTCAATCTGCGGGTTCGCACGGGACGTTGCCGGCGGAAACGGCTTCGGGTTGTTCCTCCAGCAGACGATTCAGTTCGGCGCGGGTCTGGCTGACGAGGGCTTCGGCGAACTGCCGCGCCGATCGCTGGCGTTCGGCGGACAGATCCTTCAGGCGCATATTCAGCAACGGGATATCGGCTTCAAATCGACGCAAGGTTTTCTGCACGCGGTGGATTCGGTAGGTAGCTGGAAGCATGGCAATGGATTCTCCGTATCTAACCAGATTGCCACGTGGATGGCCGGACGCAAGTTGTAAGCTGAATACCGGCTGGCAGGTTATTGAAGGGGCTGGAGTTACTGAATGGTGTCGGAGCCCGCGCCGGCGGCTTTCGCAGGGCGAGGCGTTTTCTCAAGCTGCTCGTTGAGCCATTTTTCGAGGAGTTGCTGCGTGCTTGCGGGCACGTTGAGAAAGCGCAAGCCCACGTGGCCTTTAATATCGGCCCAGGCGACTACGGTTTCCACATTCATCTCGGGACCGCCGGGCAGACTGAATTGCAAGCGGGGAGACGCGCTTTTGGGCAGCGCCTGATGCAGCAACAGGGAGATGCCACCCTCGCTGATATTGAGGCTGGTGGCCTTTATTTCCTTGTCGTCGAGCACCGCTTTGACCAACATCTTGACCGGCTGGCGGTAGTAGCGGCGCTTTTCGCGCTCCATGAAGCCCAGCGCGGCGTGGAAACAGCGCGAGGCATTCAGGGGAGTGAGAGGCTTTTGCAGGACGAAGTTTACGCCCATACCGAAAGCTTCCTGGGTGGTGGTTTTCTTGCCATTCAGAACGGCAAAGGTGACGGTATTGCGGTTGCTGGGGGTAGCGCGCACACCCTGCAACACTTCGAGGCCGCCGGGCAGGTCATCGCAGTCGACAATGACGGCATCGAACTTTTCAGCGATTAGAATGTCGGTGGCATTTTTGGCTTCCTGGCAGATCTCAATCTCGATCGAGAGCTTTTCCAGCGTGGGGCGAAGGACCCCTACGACGTGGTGATCGCGGCTCAGAAGCAGACATTCTAGGGTCATTGTGCAATTCTAGCGGCAGGATTAGAGCGCTCAAAGTGACCAAAGTGTGTCGTTCGTTTTCCAGTGCATTTTCCAGTGGAAACGGGCGGCGCAAAGCCTGACACTAACTCCGAACTATGCTCCGGACTATGCCCAAACTCGCGCATCTGGGGTATCTATCGATGGGATCGAATGTTGGCGACCGCGAGGCGCAACTGCGGGAGGCCCAGGCCCGCCTGGCGGAAGCGGGCCGGGTGGCTGCAGTATCGTCATTCTATGAGACGGAGCCGGTCGAGTTCACCGAGCAGCCGTGGTTTTTGAACTGCGCGGTCGCACTCGAGACCGGAAGGACGGCGCTGGAATTGATGGCGGCGATCCTAAAGATCGAGCTGGAGATGGGCCGGCGGCGAGTGCAGAAGAAAGGGCCGCGGTTGATCGACATCGACATTCTGTTATTCGACGATGAAATCGTCGATTCGGCCGAGCTCAGGATTCCTCATCCTGCAATGCATCAGCGGCGTTTTGTACTCGAGCCGCTGGCGGAGATTGGCCCGGATGCGCTGCATCCGGTGTTGAAGAGGACAATTCGCGAATTGCGGGACGCCTTGCCCGTGGGGCAAGTGGTGCGGAAGATAAGAACCTAGCTGCAAATTACACGGACGCGGCTGGGTATTTGCTGGACGCTTTCGCGGGCGAGGGCGCCCGCGCCACTTCATTCGTCATTCCTCATTTCTCTAGGGCACGATGATGCGGCTGGCGGGTTGCTCGGGCGTGACCACTGCGGATTGTTTCTCGGGGAATTGTGCCAGGAGAAAATCGATGAAGGCTCTTGACTTGGGCCGGCCCGAGGTGCGGGCGTGGCCAAGCCGGAGCAGGAACACCACGGCTCTGAGCGCGTCGGATTCGCGCAGGGTGGAGTATCCAAGCTGTTTCTGCTCGGCCTCACGGAACTCCTTCAGCATCTGTTCCACCTCGGCCGCGACCGCATGCTGCGCCACGCTGGTCAGCGGCTGCTCGTAGTGCAGGCCGGAATTCGCGAGCCGTTCATGGCTGGCGCACATGGCGGAGAGTGCGGCGATCAGGTCGCGATCATTGAGGCTGCGATCGGCTTGCGCCGTCCTGGACACGGCATAACTCAAGCCCATGAGCAGGTGTTCATGCTCGTAGGTGAATTGCTCGGAAATCTCAACCTGGAGAAATAATGAAGCTCCGTCGAAATCGCCCGCGGGACGCGGCTTTTCGTGCTCACGCGCCTGGCGCAGATAGGGGCAGTCGCTGGGACAATCGAGCGTGACCTCGCGCTGCTCGCCACAGCACTGCGGGCAGATGCGGCCGTGGACGGCAGGACAGAAGCGTTTTTCCTTGCGAATCTCGCAGATGACGCAGCTCAAGGCGGAATTTCCCTCCAACTTATTATGGCACCTGTTATGGCATCTGGGCGCTCGGCCGGCGCGATAACCAATTCACGCCGGACTGCCAGGGTACGTTCAGATGGGCTTGTTTGGGCCATTTCGGGACGCTTATCTGTGAATAGGCTGTAAAACTGGCCCTTCCCGAGTGTTATATGTGTGGAACCCGCGTAGAATAAGGGTGTTTTCCACAGGGCTGGTGATATAAGATCAAGGCCTACGGGAATTTGAATTCGCTTCTTTACTAGGAGGAACAAATGGCAGGTTTAACGAAAACCCAACTTGTCCGTCATATGGCGGAGAAAACTGAACTCCCTAACAAGACGGTGGCTGCATTCCTTGAGCAGCTGGCCGACGTCGCTGTAAAAGAAACCAAGAAGAACGGCGTGTTCGTTGTGCCCGGCCTTGGCCGGTTGGTGAAAGCGCACCGCAAGGCCCGCATCGGACGCAATCCGCAGACCGGCGAGCCGATTCAGATCAAGGCCAAGACCGTGGTGAAGTTCCGCGTGGCCAAGGCTGCGAAAGACGCGATTGCGCCCAAGAAGTAGTTTGAGTTTGGAATCGTTTGAGTTTGGAAATTGAAAGAGAAGGCCGGCGCAAGCCGGCCTTTTGATTTTGCAGGGTTTTGCAAGAGTTATTTGCCGTAGTCGTTCCTCACCACCTCGCCGCCCTTCATCACAAACTTCACATGCTCGAGAGTGGTCACGTCCTGGAGTGGGTCGCCATCGACGGCGACAATGTCGGCCCAAGCGCCGGCATCGAAGCTACCCACTTTGCCGGACCATCCGAGCAGATCGGCGGCGTTGATGGTTGCGGCCTGAATGGCTTGCAGCGGCGTTAGCCCAAGCTTGACCATCACGGCAAATTCATGCGCGTTCAGGCCGTGGGGATAGACGGCGGCATCGGTGCCGAAGGCGACTTTCACTCCGCTGGTGAAAGCGTGTCCCACATTTTTGCGCGCGGCCGCCATGACCTCCTTGGCTTTGACCAGATAAAAATCCGGGACGTGATTTTTGGCGGCATTCTCGAGGAACCAGTCGGCCAGGTAGAGCGTGGGGACGAGATAGGTGCCGTTCTTCTTCATTTCGGCGATTCCGGCATCGTCGATGTAGGAGCCATGCTCGATCGAATCCACGCCGGCTTCGGACGCCCACAGAATGCCCTGCGCGCCGTGGGCGTGGGCCGCAACTTTTCGTCCAAGACGGTGAGCATCGGCGACGATGGCTTTCATTTCCTCCAGCGTGTACTGCGAGGCTTGCGGATCGTCGCCTTTAGAGAGCACGCCGCCGGTGGCGCAGATCTTGATAAGATCGGCGCCGTACTTGATGTTCTCGCGGACTTTGTGCTGGACGGCGGCAATGCCGTCGGCCACGCCATCTCCGGCGGCGTGATATTCGTAAGGCAGCAGATTGTTGTCGCAATGGCCGCCGGTGATGCCCAGCGCCGGGCCGCTTACCAGCATTCTGGGGCCGGGCACGTCGCCGGCGTTGATGGCGTCGCGCAGAGCCACATCGGTGAATCCATTCGCAGCCACGTTGCGGACAGTGGTGAATCCGGCGTTGAGCGTGAGCCGCGCGTTTTTGGCGCCGATGAGTGCTTCGCGGGGGATGGAAATGCCGAGTTCTCGTAGCCGAATTTGGGATCGAACGTCAGGTGTGTGTGCGCGTCGATCAATCCGGGCAGGATCGTCGCGTTGGGCAGCTCGATGCGCAGCGCATCCGCCGGGGCTTTGGCTGCAGCGGCGTCTGTGACGCTGACGATCTTGCCGTTTTCGATGACGATGGTTTGGTCGGGGAGCAGCTTGCCGGTTTTGACGTTGAGCATGCGGCCGGCATGCACAACCACGGGCCGCGAATTCTGTTGCGCTACGAGTTTCATGCAGAGCACGAGCAGAACAAGGAAAAACAGGTGGGCGCGTCGGGATTTCTGCAAGGAATGTCTCCTCTGTTTAGGAGGATGAATTGTACAGAAATCCTGCGAGGAGAAAAAGAGAGGCGGGCACGACTTTCTGACCCCTGGCCACCGGATCACTGATCACTAGTCATTGAATTTATGGCTGTCTACTTCCTTTCATGGAACGGCTCTTTATCGGTTGCAAAGTGAAGTAATTGGCAGCCGCGGACGCAGTGTGCCAGCAAAAACCGCACACAACCTTGCAAGCGCTTGCACACTTTTAATCATTACTAAAAGTAATGCTTTCGAGCAACAGAAGTTACTTGCTTTCGCACCGGAACTGGGATAACTACATAGCCACGAACGTCGAAAGCCTGCACGGGACAAGGCTTTCCGGCGCGAGTTTTCAGGAGCCCAAAACGAATGATTCCGGAATCTCATCCACTGTGCCAGCTTTTTCAGGAACTGGTTGGCCGCCACTACGCCGAGGAGATCGGCATCCGCGATCCGCAGGTGGTTGCCTACGTCTCGCATCTGCTGACTGAGTTTTGCGAGGCCGATCAGTTGTTCAAGATTCGTGACGCGGCCGACCGTCCGCTGACCGACGTGGGCGAGATGCTGCTTGAGTCCGATCCCATCTACGGGCCGGCGCCGTCGTTCGACCGCGAGCGCCAGGTGCGCAAGCACATTGGCGACTATGCGCTGTTCTTCGCGGGAATGTTTCCTGAGAGCATCAACCACTTCCGGTTGCGCCGCCACCGCTTGGAGAGTTTTGTGGAGTGGATGAAGGCCGGCAAAGAAAGCTATTACATCGTGTCGAAGTTTGAGCACTTCGAATACGCGAACGTGGCCCCGCTGTTTGCCAAGATGGCGCGGGAGTTCGAAGGCTGCGTTTACGGGCTAAACATGGTGAAGAACGATTTGCAGGAGATGCAGCATCCGATCGTGCGGCGCAGCGGGGAACTGCTGATGTAGCTGGTTATGACGCTGAGAGAGTAATTGCCCGCAATTTTCGGCAATGGATCAGTTTCCAACCCAGGGGCTGAAGCCGCAATGACCTTGCGATCTTCACGGCGCGACTGAAATCGCGCCCTTTCGAAGCAAATTCAACCTGACCCGCTTTCCGATTTCCCCCGCTCTTCTTCCAATTATCCACAACCATTGCCGACGGGCTACTTGCTCAAATCCGGCTGGCCGCCGATGCGGTAGAAGCTGAGGGCCGTGTCGCCTTGCACCAAGAGGCGAATTCGGCGCAGCGATCCGAATTCCGCCCCGGGGTCGAATTTCTTTTCATGCTCGGCGATCACCAGAGTCATCGCCCATACGAGCGACGAGTCGGCCAGCGCGGTGAGGGTTTGCTCGTATGCCTCGCGCATGCGATACGGCGGGTCGAGGAATACGACATCGGCTGCGACGCGCTCGCGTTTCAGACGCCAAAGGATTCCGGGGAGATCGTCGCGCAGAATTTTGTAGCCTTCCGCGATTCCGAGGCTCTTCACATTTTGCTCAATCAGCTTGGCCGCCGGGGCTGCGGTCTCGACGAAGTAGATTTGCCTTGCGCCGCGGCTGAGCGCTTCAATTCCCACGGCACCGGTGCCGGCGAAAAGATCCATCCAGACCGTGCCCTGCAGGGCTTCAGGGTTGCCCGCCGTGAGCACATTAAAAAGCGTCTCGCGCAGGCGATCGGATGTGGGACGAATATCGGCGCCGCGCAGGGAGCGTAGCGGGCGGCCACGGTACTTACCGGCGATCACGCGCATGGATGTGACCTTTCGATTGCAGGCGCAGGGAGCGGCCTTCGGGGTCAATGAAGCCGAACATGTAAAATAGCAGCTAGCCGGAACCCATGAGAAGCTTTTCTATCCACGTCGGGCGATTGTTCGGGGTCGAAGTTCGCCTTCACCTGACATTCATCATTCTGCCATTGTTTGTGTTCTGGACGGAATACAACGAGCACGCAACGGCGAACGGGCCGCGAGACCTCGCGCTGGTCGGAATTATTCTTGCGTGTGTAGCGGTGCACGAGATCGGGCACATGCTGGTCGCGCGCCGGGCGGGGTTGATTCCGAAGGCAGTGATACTGCTTCCGCTGAGCGGGGTCACCGTGTTCGACGAATCGCGCGTGGCGAAGCCGGAGCCTGCCGATGTGGCCTGGGGGCGAGAACTTCGCATTGCGATGACTGGGCCGCTGGTAAATCTTGCCTTCGCGCTGCTGGCGGCAGGAGTGATTTTTGCGGTGGCGCCGGGAGTGAATCTGTGGAAGTGGCCGCTTTTGCAGTCGAGCAACCTGCCGCGCAGCCTGGTGTGGGCCAATCTATACATCGCGGGACTGAACCTGCTGCCGGCATATCCTCTCGATGGAGGACGTGTGCTGCGGGCGTATCTGGCGCGCAGCATCGATCCTGCCGCGGCCACGCGACGCGCCGTATCCATCAGTCACGCGCTGGCAATGACTCTGATGGTTGCGGGTTTGTTCAGCATTAATCACTGGCTCACCATGGTCGGGCTGATAATTTTTTCGGCGGCGCAACTTGAGGAGCGAGCCGTCGTTTTCCAGTCTGTGCTGGACAACGTACGGCTCGAAGAAGTGATGCTAACGGACTTTGCCACGCTCTCGCCCGCGGACACGCTCGAAGACGCGCTGGAAAAGGCAGTGCACTCGTTGCAGGACGATTTTCCGGTGGTCCGGGGCAGCGACATGGTGGGCGTGATCTCCCGCCAGCGCATTCTGGAGGCGCTGCGGGCGGAAGGCAACGGCTATGTGCAGGCGGTGATGAACAAGATTTTTGAAGTCTCGGTGCGGCAGGAATCGCTGGCCACGGCGTTCCGCAAGCTCACGTCGCGCAATCTCAGCATCATTCCGGTGGTGGAAGAGAAGCGACTGGTGGGCATTGTCACGTTGCAGAATCTGATGCACTCCATGGCGCTGCTGGCGGAGAGCAGGAAGTTGCGGCGGGACGAGGCGAACTCGTAGTCGAGCGGCGCCGCGAGCGGAGCAGCTTCTAGAACAGCCGCACCGCTTTGGCTTGCTGTACTGCCGGAATCTGTTCCAGCTTCCTCAGCACATCGTCGGGTACGCGGCCGTCGACGTGAACATCAACGTGGACGACGGCAATCGCCTCGCGCGGTGTCGAAGACGCTTCCGCGCCGCGCCTCCCCAGGGAGAAATCTGCGATGTTAATCTCGGCCTCGCCCAGAATCGTGCCGACTCTGCCGATCACGCCGGGAACGTCGCGATTGCGCAGGAAAATCAGATCACGCTCGAGCGGCGCCTCCACATCGATCCCGTCGATGTGCAAGAGTCGCGGCGCTGAGCCACGCAGCACGGCGCCCTTGACCATGTGCTCCTCCTGAGAACTCTTTAGAGAAATGGAAAGCACGCTGCCCGCTCCGCCGGTGGAAGCTATTGCTTTATGGGCATCGTGTACGCGAAGGCCGCGGCTTTCGGCCAGGGACGCCGCGTTCACCAGGTTGGCCTTCTCGTCGAGAGTCTGGTTCAGAATGCCCTTGATGGCGGCGTTGCGAATGAGATCGGTTTTCCACTCCGCGATGTGGCCGCTATAGCGCAGCGATATTTCTTCGATCGAACCCTCGGAAATCTGCGCCAGAAACGCGCCCATGCGCTCGGCCAGAAGGATGTAGGGCTGCATCTCGGCATACTCCTCGGCGGAAACCGAGGGCACATTCACGGCGTTCTGAATGACGCCGTGCTGCAGGTATTCCTTCACCTGCCGTGCAATCTGCACGCCGACGGCTTCCTGCGCCTCGAACGTCTGGCCGCCGATGTGGGGCGTGAGAAGCACGTTCGCCATCGCCTGCAGCGGCGAGTTCATCAAGGGTTCGTTGATGAAAACGTCCAGCGCGGCGGCGGCGACGTGACCTTGCTTGAGGGCTTTGACTAATTCGGCTTCCACCACGAGTTCTCCGCGGGCGCAGTTCGCCAGCCGCACGCCTTTTTTCATCTTGCTTGAATCGCGGCTTGGTTGATCATGCCCGTGGTTTGCGGCGTGAGGCCCACGTGGAGCGTGATGTAATCGGCCGCTGCATAAAGCTCGTCGAGGGTGACCAGACGAATTCCCTTCTCTTTGGCGACCGCGACGGAGACGAAGGGATCGTGCCCCACGATATCCATGCCAAAGGCGCGCGCGCGCTGGGCCACTTCCATGCCGATGCGGCCGAGGCCCGCGATGCCCAGCGTCTTGCCACGCAGTTCCGAGCCTTGCAGAGATTTCTTTTCCCACTTCCCGGCATGCATGAGCGCGTCCGCACGGCAGAGATGGCGCGCCATGGCGAGCATCATGCCCAGCGTGTGTTCGGCGACGGCCACCGCGTTGGCGCCCGGCGTGTTCATAACCGCGATGCCCTGGCGCGTGGCGGCCTCGAGGTCGATGTTGTCGACGCCCACGCCTGCGCGGCCCACGACGCGCAATTTTTTGGCATGAGAGAGCAGTGCCGAATCCGCTTGCACGGCGGAGCGCACAATCAGCGCGTCGGCCGACTCAAGATGCTCGGTAAGTTTGCCATCCAGTTGGTCCGCGGTGAGGACGGTCCAGCCCGGCTGTTTTAGTTCTTCAATGGCGGCGGGTGAGATTTTCTCTGCGACGACGATTTTCAAAGTTGGAAATATTCCTTTCGAGCAAAACTTTTTCGGGCACGCTCTTTCGGCGAAGTTTTTTCGATCATGCTCGTTCGATCAACGCCCTTGCTGACAAAAGATTGACATCAAAATGACAGCGGCCTGACATGCCGGGCACGGCATTCTCCTAAGCTGTTCTCGAACGGGCCCAGTTGCCCGCAGGAGAATGGTTATGAGAATCACAAAGACAGCAGTTCTAGCCGCGCTTTTGGCGTTCGGACTGGCATGTGGTTACAGTGCAAAGTCCAGTACACCCGCATCCGCCGGGACCATGCCCGACATCAGCGGGCTGGTTCCCGACAATGCGCCTTCGGGAAGCACCGGCGTGGTGCTTACGGTCAACGGCACCAATTTTAACGGCAACGCAACCGTCAATTGGAATGGCGCGGCCTTGACGACACAATTCGTTAGCGCGAGCCAGTTGACGGCAGCGCTGCCGGATGCGGACGTGGCTAGCGCCGGCGCGGCGTCGGTTACGGTGACGAACCCCGGAACCGCCGGCGGCATCTACGGCGGCGGCACTATGGCGGAAACGTCGAATAGCATGACGTTCACGATCAACTAGATCGAGGAGCACGTTCGCCGGGGAGCTCAAGCCTCAACCATCTGGCGTTTTCCGGCGAGGCCGCGAGCGTAGACTTCCTGTGCGGCGCTCACCGCAACGCCATATTCGACCGCCTTTCCGGTTACACGCGCGAGCACGTGTTCGAGCGCGGCCAGAATGCCGATCGTATCCAGGTAATCGTAGTAGCCGATGTGGGCGATGCGGAAGAGCTGGCCTTTCATCTCGCCCTGCCCGTTGGCAACGACGGCGTCGAAGGACTCGCGGAATTCTTTGATGATCTGTCCGGAGTCAATGCCTTGGGGCGGGCAGATAGAGGTGAGCGCAGCCCCGGGCGAGGCAGCGAAGAGTTTGAGGCCCGCGGCCGTGGCACCGGCGCGGGTCATCTCCGCGCAGAGTTCGGCGTTGTCGATTAGAACTTCGCGGCCTTCTGCCAGGCTGCCATTTCCCATGGTGCGCACAAACTGCAATGCCGCTCCCAGCGCGGCAAACAGCGAGGTTGCCGGCGTGTAGGCCGACTCGCCCTTGGCCGCGGCCCTTCGCTCTTTGCGCAAATCGAAATAAAAACGCGGAGATGTGCTGGTCTCCATCCGCCGCCATGCGCGCTCGCTCACCGCGCAATACGCGAGGCCGGGAGGAATCATCAGCGCCTTCTGCGAGCCGCCGATGATGAAATCGACGCCCCAGGCATCGACATCGAAGTGGGTCGTGCCCAGGCCGGTGATGGCATCGACAACCAGCAGCATCTCGTCACCGCTGGCGCGGACGATTCTGGCAATCTCATCCACATCATGTCGAGTGCCGGTCGAGCTTTCCGTTGCCTGCACGAACACTGCGCGCACGTCGGGAGTGAGCTTGGCTCGAACGGCATCCAACGAAAATGTTTCACCGTAAGGGGCGGACAATACTTCTGTTCTGCATCCGAAGGCCTTGGTGAGTCCGGTCCAGCGCTCGCCGAATTTTCCAGCGGTGAGCACCACGACTTTGTCACCCGGCGAGGTTAGGTTCGAGACCGAAGCTTCCATCACGCCCGTGCCCGAGCAGCTCAGCACCAGAACGTCGTTGGCGGTGCCGATGAATTCCTTCATGTCCGCGAGCACTTGCTGAAAAATAGCGCGGAAATCGGCAGTGCGGTGATGCGCGGTGAATGAAGCCATGGCAGTTTGCGCCCCCGGAAGCAGGGGCGTGGGGCCGGGAGTAAAAAGACGGTTTTTTCGCAGCATAGTGAAAATCCTTGGGAACGGGGTCATTGATAAGTTTACCGGAAGAGGCCCTCGGCGCGGTGATACTGGTCACAATGCGGAATCGATTCCTCATCCTGCAGCGGCTATAATTCGTGCATGAGCCTCACCGAACAGATCCAGAAAGACATTATTGTTGCCATGAAAGCGCGGGAGGAGCAGCGCCTCTCCTGCCTGCGCATGGTCAAGAGCGCGCTCAAAAACCGCGAGATTGAAAAGATGGCGCCCCTCGATGAGAAAGAATCGCAGGCCGTGCTCGCGACGCTGATCAAGCAGCGAAAAGAATCGGTCGAGCAGTTCACCAAAGGCGGACGCCAGGAGATGGCCGACAAAGAAGCCGCCGAGATCGGGCTGATCGAAGCTTATCTGCCGAAATCTGCAGGAGAAGCGGAAATCGTAGCGGGAGTGAAAGCCGCGATTGCCGAGATGGGATCGCCTGGCATGAAAGATATGGGCACGGTGATGAAGAATGCGATGGCACGGTTTAACGCTGCAGGCATGCGGGTGGATGGGAAGATGGTGAGCGAGGCGGTGAAGCGGGAGTTGGTGGGGAAGTAGGAACACCGCGATTCACGCCAGAACGGGGCTTTTGCCGAATGAATCCCACAAGCTTGTTCCCTATATTCGTGCGGCAGGGCCGGAGTAGGTCGCGTTTTAAAGTTGGCTACATCGACAAGCAAGGTCAGGTCGTAATCGACCCTATCTTTGACGAGGGAACTCGCTTCTGCGAAGGGGTTGCTGCGGTTGCTGTCAAGAATCGGTGGGGAATCATCAACGCCAACGGCGCCTTTGTAGTGCAGCCGGCGTGGTGGGGCATAGGCCGCTTCCGGGGCGGCCTTGCTAACGTGTCAGTAAAAGGCATGTGGGGGATTGTTGATCGAACCGGCAATTTCGTAGTCAAGCCGAAGTATGACTACCTGGAACCATTCAAAGAAGAACGTGCTGTGTTTCGCGTCGGCAAGTTTCAGGAACGCCGGAGTTGGCGATACGGTTTTTTGGATAAGAACGGCGCTGAGGTGATCCCTGCAGTCTTTCACGATGCTCGCGCATTCTCCGAAGGGCTGGCAGCAGCGAAGGTGGGAAACCTTTGGGGCTACACTGCTCGGTCAGGCGTTTTCGAAATTACGCCCCGCTTCGATGGAACAGGCTCTGGAAAGCGTTGGCCCGACACACGCGCTGGTTATTTTGTGGACGGTTTGGCTCCGGTTTGGGCAGGCCAAGACTATTACAGGTTCATCGATACGACCGGAGGTTTCGCATTTGACGGCGGTTTCGATGATGCGAATAGCTTCAGTGAAGGGCGTGCCGTAGTCAGTCTGAATCAGCGGTACGGATTCATCGACACGGCAGGTGGGATTGCTATTGAATGCAGATTTACTCTTGCGCGTGATTTCTCAGATGGTTTAGCAAGAGTCGAAGAACAAGAACCGCGAACTGGATTCTCTCCCCCGAGCGGATTCATCAACCTAGATGGTCAGATGGTGATCCGGCCTACGTTCTACAGCGCGGAGAGCTTCTGCGACGGTTTGAGCCTTGTAACAACCGTAGATTCGATCGGCTACATCAATAAACTAGGCGAATTCGTGTGGCAGGGACCGTTGGTTGGATATGGCGTTCTTCTGTAGGTGCCCGAGGTAACAGGACATGCTGAAGCCGCTCGGGTAAGGATCACTTGCTCCTCTGCAACTCCCGGTACGCCTCGCTCTTCGAAATTCCTCGCTCCTTGGCCACTTTTTTGAGGGCCGCTTTTTCGTCGACCTTCTCTTCGGCCATGATCTGCTCCACTCGCTGCCTAACCCCTGGACGGGCGGAGTCACCCGTCCCCACACGAACTGGTACTTCTTCAGGCTTTCCGATCAGTAGCGTGATTTCGCCTTTCACGCCGTCGCGCGCTTTCAAAGCTTCCAGCACCTCGCCCGCGCGGCCTCGCAGGAACTCTTCGTGCAGCTTGGTGACTTCGCGGGCAACCACTACATGCCGGTTGTCGCCTAGAACCTCGACTACGTCCGTGAGTGCTTCGACAATACGGTGCGGAGCTTCGTAGAAAACCTGAGTGCGCGGAGAATCCTTTATCGCTTCCAGCGCCGCCCTCGTTCACCGCGTTTGGCGGGAAGAAATCCGCTGAAGCGGAACGAATCCGTGGGCAAGCCGCTCGCCACCAGCGCCGCCAGGAACGCCGACGCTCCGGGGATCGGCACAACCGGCACATGATGCCGAATGGCGAGAGAGATCAACCGGAAGCCGGGATCTGAAATTCCGGGCATGCCCGCATCGGTGACCAGCGCAACGCTCGCTCCTTCTTGCATATCTTTTACCAGTTCGGCCGCGCGCGTTATCTCGTTGTGTTCGTGATAGCTGATGGTGCGGGTCGTGATGCCGTAGTGGTTGAGCAGTTTCTGCGTCTGGCGCGTGTCTTCGCAGGCGATAATGTCGACTTCCTTGAGCACGCGCAAGGCGCGCAGCGTGATGTCTTCCAGGTTGCCGATGGGCGTGGCGACCAGGTACAGGGAGGGGCCGGCACTCGTCGAGGAGTTGCCGCGAGCACTCGGGGCATTCGCGGATTCAGAGTTGCGAATCCTTCATGGGCGGAGTCTACCACCGTGCCGTAACTTGAACCGCCTTCCGGTGGTTGTGCTAGCGTAGCCACAGCTTTTCCGGAGAGCACTGCCTATGACCGCCAACGATTTTCGCCGCCTGCCCTGGCCCTTCCCGAAGTGACAGAAACGCTCACATGGATCATCCGGATTTTCGCGTGGGCGGGAAGGTATTTGCGACTCTGGGCTATCCCGAGAGAGGTTGGGGCATGGTGAAGCTCACGCCCGAGCAACAGCACTGCTTCCTCGAAAGATTATCCGCGGGTTTTCGTCCCGGCGGCGGGCGCCGTGGGGTGCGCCAAGAGGCGCGACCACCCTGCTGTTGAAGTCCGTGAGTAAGGATGCGCTGCAAAGAGCGATGGAGGCGGCCTGGAGGAATACGGCTGCGAAAGGGCTTGCGGCGCGGACGCCAGAGAGTCAGGACGAATGGTTTCGCGGATCTGTGAGCATTGGTGGCTTTTGTGGAAGTGCGCGCCTCGCTTGGCTTGGCGGACAGCCGAGGCTGGTAGCCTCCACATGAGCATCGCCCGGTAAGGCCTCGGTTTGAAATCCAGCGCCCCCTCAGCGGCTAAGAGCCGCAGTTGATTCGATACTCGCGGCGCGGCTGAAGCCGCGCCCTTTCAAAACAAATTCGAAATTGAGGCATTACATTGCTCTGCTCAATTGACGCAAGCGAAGCTGCGCCCCTAGAATCGAATGGATTCAGCTTTCACTCACAACTGTTTCGGAACCCATGCCACTTTACGAATATCAGTGCGAGAAGTGCGGTCACCGCTTCGAGAAAATCCAGAAATTCTCCGACAAGATGGTCAAAAAGTGTCCAGAGTGCGGCGGCAAAGTGGAGCAGATGATTTCCGCGCCTGCGGTGCAGTTCAAGGGATCGGGCTGGTACGTTACCGATTACGCGAACAAGTCCCACGCGCCGGCTTCCGATGGCGGCGGCAAGCGACTCGAAGAAGGACGAAAAGTCAAAGTCGGATAGCTCCGCAAAGGAAGGCTCATCCAAAGAAGGCTCGTCGAAGGACGGTTCCTCGAAGGAGAGTTCCAGCAAAGACTCGTCTTCGAAAGAGAGTTCGGGCAAAGAAAGTTCAGGCAGGGAAACACGACGCGATCAGTTCCTCCCGCAAGCCCGACAAGCGCAAGTAGCGATCCGGCGCTTCGTTCCTGGGCAGGTCGACTGCCTCCGTGCCTTCTTCTACTTCAACTCCGCCTCTACTTCAACTCTTGCTCAAAGTGATCTTCAATCATGTGGAATAAGTGGGTCGCGGGCGTCGGCTGCCGGCGATGCCGTGGGTCTTGTTGGGATAGATCATCAGCCGGAATTGTTTGCCGGCTTTGATCAGGGCCTCGATCATCTGCATGCTGTTTTGAAAATGCACGTTGTCATCGCCGGTGCCATGGACCAGCAACAGTGCGCCGTGCAGATTGGCGGCGGCTGTGTTCACGTCCGACATTTCGTAGCCGGCCTTGTCCTCGTTGAGCAAGCCGTAGTAGCGCTCCATGTAAATGGTGTCATAGTTGCGCGAATCGGTGACGGGCGCTACCGCAACTCCCGCGCGGAAACGGTCAGAGTGGGTCATGGCATACAGCGTCATCGAGCCGCCGTTTGACCATCCCCAGATCGCGATCCGGTCTTTATCGAGCTGCGGATACTGGGCGAAAAGCTGGTCGAGCGCGGCGAGTTGATCTTTCAGTTCGATGGCTCCGAACTCCTGACGGATGGTAGTTTGAAATTTGCGGTCACGGCCCGGAGTTCCACGATTGTCGACGGAAAAAACCGCGAAGCCCTTGCGCGCCAGAATTTCGTCGAAGGCGCTGGGTGGAGTTTTCAGCACGGTTTGCGCGGCTGGGCCGCCGTAAATATTCACGATCACCGGAATCTTGCTGGCCGATGAGTTGGGAGGAAGCAACAGCCGGCCGTAAAGCGTGGTGCCGTCCTCCGCTTTGAACTCAAGGAACTTCGGTGCTCGCAATCCATATTCCGCGATTTCATCGGGCGCCTGCCATACCGGAGTGCATGCGCCGCCCACCGAGCACAGCGATGAGCGCGGCGATGTCTGCGGGCCGAGGTAGGTATGGGTATAGTGCTTGCCATCGTCGCTGAAGCTTGCAGAATGCAGTCCTTCCTCGGAAGTGAGCGCCTTGAACCCCGAACCATCCATTTGCACGGAGTAAATATGCACCTGCCGGGGATCGTCCTTGTTGGCCGAGAAAAATACAGTGCCGGCAGTTTCGTCCGCGCCCTCGATGCTCAACACCTGAAAATTGCCGCTGGTCAGCTGCCGTTCCAGTTTCGCGTCGGTCGCCATTGGATTCTGCTTGTCGAGGCTGTAGAGGTAGAGATGCATGTTGCCGTCGCGCCAGCTCGGCCACAGGAGTGCGCTGCCGGAGGGCAGAAAGCGAACCTCCAAACGCTCGAAATCGATCCAGGCTCCGGGGGTGGTTTCGGTTAGAACGATGCGCGACCTGCCTGACTTCGCGTCAATGAGATAAAGATCGACCTTGTCCTGGGTGCGATTGAGAACTTCCGCCCAGATCACTCCGTCGCGCAACCAGCCGAAGCGTGGGATGTAGGCCTGTTCGTCAGTGCCGAGAGAGATCCAACGAATCTTGCCCTTGTCGGCATTCACGATGCCCAGCTTCACGGCGGGATTGGGGTCTCCGACCTTGGGATATTTCTCGTTGTCAACGGTGGGATGCGTGGGGATCAGATTCACCAGGGGATACGTGGGAACTTTGGTTTCGTCCATGTGCAGAAAGACGATCTCTTTACTGTTGGGCGACCAGAAATAATTGCTGCGCACGGCGAGTTCTTCCGCATATACCCAATCGATATCGCCATTAAAAAGGTCGTCGGCCGTGTCTTTGGTGAGCTGCTTTTCTGCTTTGCCGCTCACGGGCCGGATGTAGAGATTGTGCTTGCGCAGGTAAGAAACATGGCTGCCATCCGGCGAAAACTTGGGATCGCCGCTGGGGTCGGGGGCGGATGTGAACTGCACTGCCGTGCCCGTGGCCAGGTCATAGAGCCAGAGCTGACCGGCGGAATCGAAAATCAGGTGCTTCGAATCCGGCGCCCACAGGTAGGCGGCGACGTGATAGCGGGTCAGGCGCTCTTTTTCGCGCTCATCCTTTACGTTCTTGTAGTCGGGGTCGAGCGTGGCCAGCTTGGCGGCGCTGACGAGGATATTCTTCTCGCCCGTGGCTGCGTCCATGGACCAAAGGTTGCCCTGCCCTTTGTCGTCGCGCTGCACGAATGTGAGCCTGGTTCCGTCGGGACTCCACTCCACGGTTTCAGGACCGGGCGCGGCAAGTTCGCTGGGAGCGAACAATGCCTCGATGGTGAGTGGCTTCACCGGAGTGGATGCTTGCGCCCACAGGGCTGATACAGACGGAACCCGGATGGAGATGAAAGCGACAGCGGAGAGCCAAAAGATCTTTTTCACAAACGAACTCCAGATGAGGATTGAGGACGCGCGAGGCGCGAACGAAAGAGTTTACACCTTGCGGCGCGATGTGGTGTCACTGCCCTGCAGCTTTCCCCGAGCGTACAATACCGCCGTGGCCAACCCTCGGCGCCAAAACGATGCCAAGCATCGCCGCCACGCGGCTTATGCCACGGAAACTTCCGGCCTGCTGTTCGTCGCGTTTCTTCTGCTGGTATTGATCCTGATTCGCTACTGGCACGCCATCCACTGGAGCTGGAGCTGGCGCTGACGGTGACCGGTGCAAGGTGAAATGCCGCGGCCCGAACCACTGCTGGTGGTTGTGCTTGGCCCCACGGCCAGCGGGAAAACCGCGCTTTCTCTGGCGCTGGCGCAACGCTTCGGCGGCGAGATCGTGAATTGCGATTCTGTCGCGATGTACCGGGAGTTCGACCTTGGTACGGCCAAGCCTACTGTCAGCGAACGAGCGCAAGCCCGGCATCATCTGCTCGATTGCATCGCGCCCAGCGGCCACGTCACGGCCGGCGAGTACGCCCGGCAGTCGCGGCAAGTGCTCGAGGAAATCAAAGCTCGGAACCATCTGCCAATCGTGGTTGGCGGAACCGGTCTCTATCTGCGCGCCCTGCTCGAAGGACTTTCCCCCGGGCCGCAGCGCTCGGAAGAACTCCGCGAGCGCTTGCGTGAGCTGGCCGCCAGTCGCGGCTCTATTTATCTGCATCGCATTCTGCGCCGCCTCGATCGCACCGCTGCAGACAAAGTGCATGCCAACGACACGCCCAAGCTGATTCGCGCCATCGAGGTTTGCCTGGCGTCGCAACAAAAGATGACGGAACTCTGGCAGCAAGGGCGGGATCGCTTGTGCGGGTTCGGCATCCTGCGGCTTGGGCTTGAGCCGGACCGACAGGCACTTTATGAGCGCATCAATCTCCGCGCGCAAAGAATGTTCGAAGCCGGGCTGGTCGAAGAAACGCAGCGCCTGGCGGAGAAATATGGTGATGACGCCGGGCCGTTGCAATCCCTGGGATACAAGCAGGCGGTGCAGGTTTTGCGCGGCAAACTCACGCGTGAGCAGGCCGTGCAGGCGGCGCAGCAGGCGCACCGCAACTACGCCAAGCGCCAGATGACCTGGTTTCGTCGCGAGCCCGAGGTTTTGTGGCTGCGCGGGTTCGGGGACGATGCGGAAGTGCAGCGGGAGGCGGTGGCTCAGACAGAAAGAGCATTGGCCGCGGATGCTCATGGATAACCCGGAGACGGGCGAGGGCGACTCTGTTGCGGTTTCTGCTATGTTTTGAGCATGCGCACCGTAACCTCCGTACTACTTGCGATTGCACTGACCGCGACCGCTTCCGCCAGAGATAAAGACAAAGAAAAATACCAGCACCCAGGCCCCATCCATCTCACTCCCTCCGGCGAAAAATGGGCCGAAAAGACCTTGCGCAAGCTGACTCTCGAAGAGAAAGTCGGCCAGTTGTTTATGATCTGGTGCCGCGCCAGCTTTCTGAACGTGGAAAATCCCGAGTATCTGCAACTGCGCGAGGCCATGCAGAAATATCACGTTGGCTCGTTTGCCATGACGGTTCACGTCGACGGACCCTATCTTCTGCGCAGCGAACCCTATGAGGCCGCCGAGCTGCTCAATCGCCTGCAGAGTGATTCGAAGCTGCCGCTGCTGTTTGCCGCCGATTTCGAACGCGGCGTCTCCGTGCGTCTGATGGGGACCACGGTTTTCCCCCACGCCATGGCTTTCGGGGCCGACGGCAAGCTGGAGGACGCCGAAACTTTCGGCCGCGTCACCGCCGAAGAATCGCGCGCCATCGGCATTCACTGGAATTTTTTTCCCGTCGCCGACGTGAACTCGAACCCGGTCAATCCCATCATCAACACGCGTTCTTTCGGGGAGGATCCCAAACAAGTCGGCGATCTGGTTGCAGCCTACATTAAGGGCGCGCACGAGGGCGGAATGCTGGCCACGGCCAAGCACTTTCCCGGCCACGGCGATACCTCGACCAATTCGCATCTGGGCGCGGCCACGGTGAATGGAGACCGAGCGCACATTGACTCCGTGGAGCTCGCGCCGTTCCGCCAGGCCATTGCGGCCGGGGTCGATTCGGTGATGGTGGGGCACCTGACGGTTCCCGCGCTCGATTCCGATGCCGATCACGATGCCACGATTTCACCGCTGATTATCTCGGGCCTGCTGCAACAGCAACTTGGCTTTCAGGGGATCGTCGTTACCGACGCGCTTGATATGGCCGGCCTGACCCGCCTGTTCGTCAATAACCTGGGGCGGGCCGCGGTTGAGGCGTTCAAGGCGGGCAATGACCTGTTGCTGCTGCCGGTGGATTTGCCATCGTCCTATAACGCCATGATCCAGGCGGTGCAATCGGGGGAAATCTCGCGGGAGCATCTTGACCGGTCAGTTCTCAAGATATTGAGGACAAAGGCTTCGCTCGGCCTGCAGGAGGCGCGGGAGGTCGATATAAGTACCATCGCCAGCGTGGTGGGCAAGCCGGAAAACCTGGCTTTCGGCCAGCAGGTCGCCGATGCGGCGGTCACGCTGGTACGCGACAACGGCAAGGTTTTGCCGCTCAAATCTTTACTCAAGTACCCATCCTTCAATACCAGGGAACCGCGAAGGCAGCCCTTCCGTATACAACACAGGAAGAGACGCACAACCAGACTGTGGCTGTGCTGTTCTCTGACGATGTGCGCACGGAGTCGGGGCGCGCTTTTGGCCGGGAGTTGCGGGCGCGAATTCCGGACGCCCACGTTTTTTATGTGGATTCGCGCATGGCGGCAGGCATGAGCGAGGAAGTGCTGAAGGCTGTGGACGAGGCCAAAACAGTGGTCGCGGCTGTGTATTTGATTCCGATGTCAGGCAAGGCCGGGATGGCGTTCGCGGTGGCCGACACGACCGGCAAGGCAGGGGATATGGCTTCGGTGACCGATCCGGCGGCCGTCCTGCTGCAAGGGATTCTGGATCGCGCGGCGGAAAAAACCGCGGTCGTTGCCATGGGCAGCCCGTACATTGCGGCGAGTTTTCCCAAGATCGAGAATTACGTGTGTGCGTTTTCCAGCGCGACGGTTTCGGAACTGAGCGCGGTCAAGGCGCTGTTTGGGGAGGTCGCCATCCGAGGTCATCTTCCCGTCAGCATACCGAATGTCGCCGAGCGCGGCGCCGGCATTCAGCGCGCGGCCCAGGTGCAAGGTGGAGGGACTGAACATGCGCAGAAATAAATTCTCCGGGCTGGCTCCGGTTGTCGCCGGCTTCGCCGCGATGCTTCTGCTCCCCGGATGCAGCGTGAATGTGAAGAAAGAGCCGAACGGGCAGGACAAACAGGTGGATATCAGCTCCCCCTTCGGTGGCGTGCACGTCAACAAACAGGTGGATGTTGCGGATGTCGGCGTCGCGGTTTATCCCGGGGCGCGGTTGAAAGAAAAAGATTCCGACGGAAGCGACAAGAGCGCGAACGTGAATATCTCCGGCTTCGGTTACGGGCTCAAAGTGGTGGCGCTCGAATACGAGTCAGACGACGCACCCGCCAAGTTGATCGCTTTCTATAGAGATCAGTTAAAGAAGTACGGCAATGTGCTCGAGTGCAGAACTTCTGGCCTAAACCTGAACATGGAATCGCACGGGTCTGACGAATTGACCTGCGATGGCCAGCATGGCAGCACCGTGGAACTCAAGGCGGGCAGGAAAACCGATCAGCACATTGTGGCGGTAAAGACCGAAAGCAGGGGGTCGAGCTTCTCGCTGGTCTACATGCGCGCCCATGGCAAGGACGCGGACATCTAATTTTTGCGGTGTTTGGAGGAGGAAATCATGTTTCGATCAGCCATCTCGAATTTAATTCTCGCGGCCGGAATCGGCGCTGCTCTTGCGGCTTCCAGCGTCGGCGCGCAAGCCCAGTAAAAACGGACAGCGACCAGGACAAAAGTTTCGATGTGCGCAGCTCAATCGGCGATATGCACCTGGGCAAGGATGCCGATGCCAGGGCTGCCGGCTTCGCCTTATATCCCGGAGCGCGACCCAAAATTGAAAAGGACAATGATCCGCTCAACTTCGGAATCCTGACGGAGAGTTTCGGGTTCAAGATAGTGGTCGCGAAGTATGAGTCCGACGATGCGCCGGCGAATGATCCTGGCCTTCTACCGGGACAAGCTGAAAAAATATGGCAAAGTCCTCGAATGCCACACGAACGAAAAGGGCGGCGGCGCCCATACTGACATGGACGACGAGCATTCGAAAGAGCTCAAATGTGACGGCGACAACAGCGGTCCCGTCAATGAACTGAAAGTGGGAACGCAAAATAATCAGCACGTAGTGGCTGTCGAATCGCAGGAAGGCCGCGGCGGCTCAACCTTCGCCCTGGTCTACCTCCACGCGCACGGCAAGCAAGGCGATATCTGAAGCGAAGCGTTCTTAAAGTAATAAGCGAACGGCGGTAGCGGCTCAATTCGAATCGGGCTTGCATCTCCGCGGCCCTGAATGCAACGGCCGGGGCCAAGCGCGGCGGCGCTTCCTTGCGCCTTCCGCTGATCGTGCGATACCTTCAATCTAGCGATACTTTCAATCTAGTCCCGCTCTCAGTTCCGATGGACCATCCCTGTCATAAGTGCGGTAACACCGTCGAGGACGGCAAGGCCTTCTGCTCACAATGCGGAGCTCCGCAGATTCGTGTAGTCATGCCGGAAGCTGGCGGGGAACCGGCGCCCGCGCTCGGCGGGTCTTTCGCTCCGTCTCCCGGAGCCTCGACCTCCAGCGGGGTTGGGTTGGGTTATCCCGTTCTGCCTGCTCATCCTATGGGCGCTGCTTCCCTGCGCACTGGCCAGTCCTGTGCGATCGCGGCTGGAGTCGCCCTCCTACTCGTGGTTCTCGGCCTGAATCCGTTTGTGGCCGCGACTGGCGCCGGCTTCCTGGGGGTCGCGCTATCGCGGAGGCACAGCATCGAAGGTGCGATTGGCGCGGGGGCGGGAGCCAAACTCGGCGCATTAACCGGCCTGTTTCTTTTCGGCGCTTCGACCATCCTGGAAACTTTGGTTGTTGTGGTTCTGCACAAAGGCGCGGAGGTGCGCAGCGCGATGATGGAAAAAGTGCAGCAGGCGGCGGCGCGCTATCCCGGCCCTGAAGTGCAGCCCTTTTTGGATTTCGTGAAGTCCCCCGGCGGCTTCACCTTTATGTTGGCAGCGTCGCTGGTTTTTGGCCTCGTGGCGTTTGTCGCTCTCGGCGGCCTGGGTGGCGCCTTGGGTTCCGCGCTGCTGCGACGGCGCAACCGGCCCTGAAACATGGCTTGTCGGATTCGCATAGCTGCGGGATAACTGTGTCCGGTCGTGGTGCAGTTTAATAAGGAAGCGAGCCAGACGCGGGATTATTGTGTCGCAAAAACGCGACACGTCGCGCGGCTCGCCCAGATTCCTTCGCCTATCAGCTCAGGACAGGCTCTTCACTGCGCAAAGAACGCTCGTTCAGGATGACAAGCCAAACTGCGCCACCCCCCTGTGTCCGTTGCCCTTGCCGCCGCCGCCTGAGCCGCGTATGATTCACGGTTTGAATTCTCCCGCGATGAACAAACCGGCGCGCGGTTCCCTGCTCGGTATCGAGGAGCTCGGCGAGAAGGAAATCCTCGGCCTGCTGAAGCTGGCGCGCCGCATGAATCCGCTCAAGCCGCGGCCTTTGTTGCGCAACAAACGCGTCATACTGCTATTCTACGAAGCCTCCACGCGCACGCGGTCTTCGTTCGAGATGGCCGCGAAGTCGCTGGGCGCGATCACAGTTCTGGTGCAATCCTCGGGATCAAGCATCGAAAAAGGCGAATCCCTGCTGGACACGGGCTATACGTTGCGCGCTGTGGGCGCGGATGCGATTGTAATTCGCCACCCGAATGCAGGCGCGCCGCAACTGATGGCCAAGCACCTCGACATTCCAGTCATCAATGCCGGCGACGGAATGCACGAGCACCCTTCGCAGGCATTGCTCGATGCCTTCACCATTCTGAAACACAAGAAATCATTCAAGGGATTGCAGGTCGCGATCATCGGCGACATCGTTCACAGCCGCGTGGCGCGCTCCGCGTGCCATCTGCTCACGAAGTTTGGCGTGAAGATCACGCTGTGCGGGCCGCCCGAGTTCGTGCCGGAAGTTGCGGGCAGTCTGGTGCCCGGCCTGCGCCTGTCGCGGCATCCGGAAGAAGCCTTGCGGGGCGCGGATGTGGTGATGCTGCTGCGGGTGCAGAAAGAGCGGCTGGCCGGCCAGAAGATTCGTTTGCCGGACTATATTGCGCACTATCAGATGACCGCGGCGCGGCTGAAGCTGGCGAAACGCGATGCCATCGTGATGCATCCCGGGCCGATTATTCGCGGATTGGAGTTGACCGCCGAAGTGGCCGATGGCCCGCAATCGGTGATTGTGGAGCAGGTGCGCAACGGCGTCGCCACGCGCATGGCGATTCTGGCGCGGGCGATGGGGAAGGCAAAGTGAGCCACGGATTTTCACGGATCGACACGGATTGAAACCCATGGCAAACGCGAAATCCAAAACGGAGGCGCTGCTGATAAAAGGCGGCCACCTGATCGATCCGGCGGCGAAGATCAACGCGCCCATGGACGTTCTGTTGCGCGATGGCCGCGTGGCTGAGGTCGCGCTGCCTAATAAGATCCGCGGCGGGGCCGACGAAAAGTTCGACGCCCGCGGCCTGATCGTCGCGCCCGGATTCATCGACCTGCACGTCCACCTGCGCGAGCCCGGACAAAGCTATAAGGAGACCATCGCCAGCGGAACCGCCGCTGCCGCTGCGGGAGGCTTCACCTCGGTCTGCACCATGCCCAACACCGCACCCGTGGTCGACACGGAAGAGTGGGTGGCATGGCTGCGGAACTCCGAGCGCGGCGCGGTGGTGAACGTGTTTCCGATTGCGGCCGCCACGCGAGGGTCGCGGGGCGCGGCGCTCACCGACTTTGCGGCGCTGCAGCGCGCCGGCGCGGTTGCCGTTACCGATGACGGCCGGCCCATCCTCGACGACGAAGTCATGCGGGCGGCGCTGCGGCTGGGCGCAGCGTTGAACCTGCCGGTGGTGCAGCACGCCGAAGATACGCGCGCGACCGAGCACTGCTCCATGAACGAAGGGCCCACCAGTTTCCGCCTTGGACTGCGCGGCATGCCGGCGGCCGCCGAAGCAAACATTGTGGATCGCGACGTCACGCTGGCGCAGCAGATTCGCGAGTCCCGCTTGCATGTGGCGCATCTTTCCACTTCCGATGCGCTCAAGGCCGTACGACGTGGCAAGCGTGCGAAAGCTCGCGTTACTTGCGAAGTGACGCCGCATCACTTCACGCTACTCGATGCGGACGTGGGCGAATACGATACGAATTTCAAGATGAATCCGCCGCTGCGCTCGGCTGCGGACCGCGAAGCGATTCTGGTTGCGCTCGCCGACGGCACCGTGGATGGCATCGCTACCGACCACGCTCCGCACGCCAGCCACGAAAAGCAAGTCGAGTTCGAGCGCGCCGCTTTCGGCATCACTGGACTCGAGACCGCGCTGGCGCTGGCGATTACCAAGCTTCACCGCGAGCACAAGATTCCGCTGGCGCGCATCGTCGACCTTTTTACTGCCGGCCCTGCGCGCGTCTTCGACCTCCGCGGCCGGGGATCGCTCATCCGAGGCAATTTCGCCGACGTAACCATCTTCGATCCGAAGAAGCGGTGGACGTTCGCGGCTGCTAAGTCGCTGTCGTTGTCACACAACACTCCGTTTGATGGCTCGCAGTTCACCGGGAAAATTGTGGCGACGATAGTAGGCGGGAAAATCGTTTACCGGGCAGAGTAGGAGTCGAGGGCGCCCAGCATGTCAATGCGAACCGGAACCGACAGAACCATTGAGCTGCTAAGCCGATTGCTACCCCAATTTATTCCCCACCCTGTCATCGAGGGGACACAAGAATACGAACTAACAAGAATTGATCTGCCTCCCGCGGTTGAGGCGGACTATTTTTTCAGACTTTATATGGAACCGGAAATGCAGATTCATGCGGAGCTGACAGTTCCGGACTCTAAAGTCAATTGTTTTTGGTATCGCCCGTTCGAATCAGCAGAATTCCGCAATTCAACGGAAGCTGCGGACTCAGCATTTTGCCAGACACTGGAGATACTCTTAACCCATGAGAGTCGCATCATTCAGAAGAACGGCTGGCTGAACTGGCATTTCAAGTGCGAGTACAAAACTGCGGGCGGCTGGAAGCGAATTTACCGCCACTCTGCGTTAAAGTTCGGGGGCTTCAAAGCCCCCCCGATCGACCATAAGGTTCGTACGTACCGCTCTACCGCCCTTGTACCACTTCTGTGATCGGCGCTACGCCACAATCCCCATCCGTTTCCCAACCCGCCCCAGCACCTCCAGCGCCTGCTCCAACTCTTCTTTCGTATGTGTTGCGGTCATGATGGTGCGGATGCGGGCTTTGCCTTCGGGCACCGTGGGGAAGGCGATGCCGGTGCCGAGGACGCCTTCTTTGAAGAGCTCGCGGGAGAAATCCATGGTGAGTTTGCCATCGCCGATGATGATCGGAGTGATCGGAGTCTCGCTGGCCGGAGTGGCGCGGCCCCCGATGTCGAAGCCGAGCAGGCCGAGTTCTTTTTTCCAGAAGCGCGTGTTCTCCCAGAGCTTCTCCATGCGCTCGGGCTCGTCTTCCAGAACGTCGAAGGCCGCGATGCACGTTGCCGCTACCGACGGCGGATGCGAAGTCGAAAATAAGAACGGCCGGGCGCGGTGGTAGAGAAAATCGATGAGGTCGCGCGTGCCGCAGACGTATCCGCCGAGGGCGCCGATGGCTTTCGAGAGCGTGCCGACTTGAATGTCGACGCGACCGTGCACCTTGAAGTGATCGATGGTGCCGCGGCCGTTGCGGCCCAGGACGCCGGAAGCGTGCGCGTCGTCGACCATCATGATTGCACCGTATTTTTCCGCCACGTCGCAGAGGCCGGGCAGCGGGCCAATATCGCCGTCCATCGAAAAAACGCCGTCGGTGATCAGCAGCTTCTTGCCGGGCTCGTCTTTCACGCTGGCCAGTTGTTCTTCGGCGTGGGCGACGTCTTTGTGGCGGAAGACCAGAATCTTGGCGCGCGACAGGCGCGCGCCATCGATGATTGAGGCGTGGTTGAGCGCGTCGGAAACGATGAAATCTTCTTTGCCCAGCACGGCTGAGACCGTGCCCGCATTGGCCGCGAAGCCGGACTGAAAGACTACGCAGGCCTCGACGTTTTTGAAGCGCGCGATCTTTTCCTCCAGTTCCATGTGGATCTTCATGGTCCCGGCAATGGTACGCACCGCGCCCGAACCCACGCCATACTTGCGCGTGGCTTCAAGCGCCGCCGCGCGCAGATTGGGATGCGTGGTCAGGCCCAGGTAATTGTTCGACGCCAGATTGATCACCTTCTTGCCGTCAAAGGTGCAGACCGGGGCCTGTTCGTCATCGAGCACGCGCAGCTTGAAGTGCGTGCCCTTGGCCTTGAGGTCGTTGAGCTGGTCGGTGAGATAGGAGAGCGGGTTGGTGCGGGTTGCAGGGGTCATAGAACCTCAAAAGTTCATTGCCACGGATTTACGCGGATCAACACGGATAAAGCCTGATTAGTGTATCGCCTGGGGCAAGGCATAGGAACATCAAGAATTAGACGGCCTATTGGGTTCCATTCTGGGTGATCTATCCGTGTTGATCCGTGAGAATCCGTGGCAAGCAAGTCCGTCAAAACATAATCGGGTCCATCGCGGGCGAGGGCGCCCGCGCCACGCTTACTTCACGCCGTTCGGGTACACCAGAATCTTGCTAGCCTCGCCCGTCTTCAGGCGCTCCATGGCCTTCGCGAAATCCTTCATCGGGATGCGGTCTGTGATCACCGGATGCAGGTCGAGTTTGCCGGCTTTGAGCAGCGCGGTCATCTGGTACCAGGTCTGGTACATGCGGCGGCCGTTGATGCCCTGCACGGTGATGCCTTTGAAGATAATGTCTTCGGAAAAGTTCACCGGGATGGGTTTTGAGGTAAGGCCCAGGAGGGAAATTCTGCCGCCGCGACGCACGATATCGAAAGCCGTGCGAATTGAGTCGGGATGCCCAGCCATTTCGAGCACGACGTCGACGCCGAGGCCGCCGGTTTTTTCCATCACGATTGCGGTGGCGTTTTCTTTCGATGGGTCGAGCACGTAATCGGCCTTCATTTCGCGGGCGATCTTGCGCCGGTGTTCGTTCACCTCGATGGCAAACACGGTAGTTGCGCCCACGGCCCTGGCCACGGCGATGGCAAACAAGCCGATCGGCCCGCAGCCCGTGATGGCTACAGTTTTCGCCGCGATCTCGCCGGCCAGCACGGTGTGAACTGCATTGCCCAGCGGATCAAGAATCGACGCGTATTCCTGCGGGATCGCCGGATCGAGCTTCCAGATATTCGACTCGGGAATCACGACGTATTCAGCGAAGGCGCCATCGGCATCCACGCCGATGATCTTCACGTTCTGGCAGATGTGGGCCTCGCCGGTGCGGCACAGCAGGCATTTGCCGCAGGCCACGTGCATTTCGGCGGAAACGAAGTCACCTTCCTTGACGCTGGTGACCTCATTGCCGAAGGCCGCGACCTCGCCGCAGAATTCGTGCCCCGGGATCAGCGGGGGATGAATGCGGTTCTGCGCCCAGCGGTCCCAGTTGTAAATGTGCAGGTCGGTGCCGCAGATGGAGGCGACCTTCACCTTAACCAACACGTCATTGCGGCCCATAGGCGGGGATTTTGACCTGGCGAATCTCCGCGCCAGGCGCAGCTTCCGGCTTTACGACTGCAAGCATCGTGGACGACATGGGGGCTACCTTATGAATTCAGACTCAGACACAAAACGTATGATTCTAGCACCGTGGAGAGAAGGCAAGTCAGAAAGTCAGAGATCAGGGTGAGTGGTGCAGTTTGGCTTACGCATCGGGCCGGTTAAGCCGGAAGGTCCTGCACTGCGCCTGAAAAACCGCTACGTTCAGGATGACAAAATCGTGCAATGGTTAAACTGCACCACCACTTCTGACTTGCTCACTCTGCGGCTGGCTCAGGGTCGGGAAGCCTTTGGTGGCGCCGTTTTGAAATCCTCCGACTTGCCGCGGGGAATGCTCAAGTTTTTCCACTTGCCCGACCGGATGTGCTTGGCCATAAACACGATCTGCCCGGTGTGGTAGGCGTAGTGCGCGATCTGGCGGTTGATGGCCTGCAGCGCGGTGTGGGGCTCACCGCGGATTGTTATCGGGCGCATTACGTCCTCCGGTTTGAGCGCGTCGATGGCCGCAAATACCCGCTCCCAGCCATCGTCCCACCACTGCGAGAGATCGGCGCGCGTGGTCGCGGAGCCAAGCTCGAATTCCTGATCGCGAAATCGATCAGGCTTCTCGCCGTCAGTGGTAAGGAAGTCGGTAAAGCGTGAATGCATGTTGCCCGCCATGTGTTTCACGATTACGGCGATGGAGTTCGACTCCGGGTCAAGCGCAAGAAACAGCTCGTTGTCCTTGAGTTGAGCCATCGCGCCCTCAGCCAGGCGCTTGTGGCCGCGCATCTGGCGATGGGCTTCAATGAGATAGTGCGACGCGAGATCGACGTTCATTTTTCCTTCCGATTTGTCCCCGAGGCGAAGTGTACCCGAAATCGGGAATCTGGAACTAGGCGCGTTTAGGCAAAGAATTTTTCCTCTTTGTGCAAAATTGTGTTGACACTACGTTTATAGTGCCGCAATATCTTGTGCTAAGGATGCCGCTGGTACTATAAGTCGGTGGCATTCTGCAAATGGGGTCCCGCAGTAAAACCTTTGCAAGGGAAAATCGTTCACAACGGAGGAACCTTCATGGCAACGAAGAAGAAGGCAAAAAAGAAAAAGCACTAACTGTTTGCGAGACGATACTCGCATAGGCCGAGAAATTGAACCAGCCTCTCAGGAGAAGCACCTCTTGAGAGGCGTTTCCTTTTGCGGCCGGGGCGAGGAGTATTTTTCCGCTTCAGGAGACGAACATTCTTCGAGTCGAGCTGGCGGCGACGTGCCGACGGCGGATTGCACAGTGGAGAAATTCTGCATGTCGATGCTCCGGGTGTGGCACAATTGTGGGCCTGGGGCTTCGAGAAAATGACTGCCAGAAAGAAGAGCGGGGGCAAGAGCAAGCCGGATGAGATCTTCATCCCGGACAAACTCTATTTCCGCATCGGCGAAGTGGCTACATTGTGCCGGCTGCCCGCCTACGTGCTGCGCTTCTGGGAAAGCGAGTTTCCGCAACTCAAGCCGGTAAAAAGCAGCACTGGCCAGCGCATGTACGGCAGGCGCGATGTGGAAAGCGTGCTGCACATCAAGCGACTGCTCTACGAAGAGGGATTCACCATCGTGGGGGCTCGCCAGCAATTGCGCTCGGAGGGGAAAAAGGACAAAGGACAGGCCGCCATTCCATTCCCGGCGCAGTCGCCTGCCGAGATGCAGCGCATCCGCCAGGGCTTGCGTGAGATCCTGAACCTGCTCAACGCGCGCCGTACGGGATAGCCTGCACGAACAGCGAAGGAGAAGAGGTCAGGATTCAGGGTTTACGCGATTCGCCCCGCCGCGACCTTATTCATTTTGTCCGCGCCCTTCATTTTGCCCGCATCGGCGGTGTCCACGCGGATTCGGCTGGCGCGCGCCGTTTCCTGAATCAGATTCGCGGTTACGCTGGCGGCATCGCCTGCCATCACCGAACCTGCCGCCAAAGCGAAGCGCAGCGCATCAGCCTGATTGTCGAAATCCAGAATGACCTGCCCGGACATAAAGAGCCCCCAATGTGTGACATCTCGCAGCGCATTTGGAAAGAACGACGCCAGCGGTGCGGCGAACGTGGCGCGGGGTCTGAGCTTGCTAAGATTCTCGGGCAACCATGGTGGTGATCAAAGTGACTGCCTTGGTTCGCGGCGAATGAGAAGGGCATGCCTGGTCTTTCTGGACACCGGCCCCGCGCAGGTGGAGAATACATAGATATGCGAAGCCATCGGATGCTGCTCGTCGTCATAGCCTGTATCGGAGCCTGTATTCTTTCGAGCGGCGCAGTTTGGGCGCAGGCGGCCGGTTCGCAGGCGGAAGACCCTAACACTTCCCGCACCGACACAACCCAGACGCAAAGCAGCAACATAAATCCCACGCGCACGTTCGAAAGCCATACGCACACGGGAAATCGAACGCTCGATAGCAGTTCGATCCAGCGCCGCGGCGCCGACGGAAATTTCGAACCTTATCAGGACATCGAAAAGGAAACCGTGCAGGTAAACGCCACCACCGTGCGCACGATCACGCGCACGTTTGGCCGGGATTCCGATGGCGCAAAGACCCTGGTGCAGGTGACCGAGGAGGAAAAGCATAGCTTGCCCGGTGGCGATTCGCGCATAGTGCGCTCCACTTCGAATCCCGATTCCAACGGCAATCTTCAGGTGGTGCAACGCAATATTGAGGAGACGAAAAAAATCAGCAAAGATGTGGAGGAAACGAAAACCACGGTGGAATTGCCGGGTGGCGGGGGAGAACTGACTCCGGCCATGCAGACGCAAGAGCGCCGCCAACAAGAGGCGAACGGCACGATTCAATCGCAAAAAACCACGCTGCTTCCCGATGGCAACGGAAACTGGCAAGTCGGCCAGGTGGAGCACGCCACGGTCCGGAAGGACGGGAAAAACTCCACCACCGACAAAAGCGTTTCACGCTCCGACTTGGACGGCAATCTGGGTGAAGTCTCGCACACCATCAGCCGGGAAGCCGAAGGCGCTGCAGGAGAGAGCCAGAAGACCGAGGAGATCTATTCCGCCGATGTTCCGGGAACGCCGCGCGACGGAGCTCTGCACCCGGTTGAGCGCAAGACAACGACGCAGCGCACGAGTTCAACGGGGCGGAAAAGCACTGTAGAGAAGGTGGAAAAACCAGATCCCGGCGCCCCTGAATTGGGCCTGCGCGTGACTACCGTCGTGATTGGCACAGCGCAACCGGGCGCCTCCGGAACACGCGGCACGCAAACCATCGAGACGCTGGGCGCCGGCGATAGTCTGAAAGTGGTTTCCGTGGACACTACGGATGCGCACAGCAGCCCCGCGGTTCAGGTGCAGATCGCACCGGCGGAAAAGCCGAAATAGATGCACGCACTCCGTCGCTGGCTATGATCGTTGAGGGATTTTGAGTGAAATGGCGACTTATCAGCAGTCGAGCTGGCACATTCAACAACAATTCAGTTAAACGGATAATCAAGTAGCTGTCGCCCTCGTTACTCGATAGCAAATACGGCATAGACCGTCGTCTTCTCATTGATCTTCTCTGGGAGAAGCTTGATGATCTTTGGAGGAAGAGACGTTCCGATCACACTCGAAACAGAGGCTGAGCTGGTGTTGAGGCCGCTAAAGAAGGGCCAATTGGATGGCCGGATTGGTGCGGAGTTACTGGCATAAACCAGTGCGCCGAGTTTGGTTCCCAATCCCAAAGCCATGGAATCGGCCACAGTGCGTGCCTTCCCTAATGCGATCTTGCTGGCCTCGGCTTGCAGCTTGGTTCGATCCACGACGTCCCACGCCACGTCGCTTAGTTCGGTTGCCCCTGCCTGCATGGCGATTGCGACAACGCCTTCAGCATCTTTAATTGGAACGGTAACCTTCCAGCGCAGCTCGGCCTCGAAGACCCTGTTTGCCTTCCAATCGGCGGGCCAGTTTGGTTCCGCCTCGACGTGGGTGAGCGAAGTCTTGTCGGTGCGGATCATTTCTTGCTTTACGCCCGCCCGAAATAGCGCGGCGACCACCTTGTCCGAGATTATTGCGGTCTCATCGTAGACGGCGTCCTTTGTCTTGCTCCATGCGTGGTAACCCAGCGTGAGAATAGCGATCTCAGGCTCTGCCTTCGCTTCGCCCTCTGAGGTCACGTAGATAGTCTTATTGTCACGGCTCACCTGTATCGTCTGTGCCGATGCGGCCAAACGAAGCGTTATAAGGCCCGACATGACAACGAGCGCGAAGCGTGCCATTGAATCCCTTTCAATTTGAATGTACAGAACTCTACTCCGAAATCGTGACGGTTTCTAGAGTGTTTGGAATGAGTGGCGATAACAGGCGACAGCGCTCATTGACATTTGTGAGCGCAGTGAAGGGCGCTGATCTGAAATGGTCGGGACGGGCAGATTTGAACTGCCGACCCCTCGCACCGACACCCCGTTGGAAGTGGTTTCCATAGGGTATCTCCAAAGCCCATAGAATGGGCGCAAAACCATTGTATCGTTATCTGGTTTGGGGTGCCATAGCACTTCGGCGGGGTGACTCGGAGAGCACTACAACTCGCCTATCAGCGTGGTCTTCCTACTCTTCTTCCACTTGGTGTGGCAGCCTTTCGGTCTGCCGCCTTTACTTTCATCGCCAAGTCTTCCGGGTAGAGACATGCAATGTCGTGGTCGCTGATGCGGAATTGCATTTCTTGGATGTCTTCATTGCCGGGTGTAATGCCAATGTAGGTAGTGATGCGGAAGCCGTTGTCTCCACGCCTCGACTGTTTGCGAAGCACCTTCACGGAGTATCTCTGACCAACCACTAACTCTGACGGCTTCATTTTGTCTCCCCTACTTATTCTGATGTCACCGGGCTGGACGATGGTACATTTTCATCCATCACCATGTCGTAGTGGCGTTCGCACAGCCAATTTCCGCGCATCTTGACTGACGCTGGTTCGCCACACTCTTCCAGTGTCGGCGTCGTGTCGCAGTTGCGTAGCAGGGGATAGACGCAGTAATTCATGGTTAAATTTGGTTGTTTTTCTTCTTGATAGCTTCGAACGCAATTCGGCATTCGGCGCAAAGGACTTCCGGCACGGTTGGTGACTCGGTGGACGGCATGTGGTCGGCGGCATACATCGCTGGTTTACCACACAGGGTTTTCTTCCCACCTTCAACATCGGTGAGCCAAACATGATTGATGGTTCTTGTCATTTGTTTTCTCCTACCTATTAGGTGCCGCGCACGATGCGAACGTGACATTACTTTTCTACCACGGTCGCGGATCAGGCCGCTCCACCTATCTAACTTGACGAAAACTAAGCTTCGGTTGTGATTGGTTACCAAAGATCGTGGATCGCTTTTTGATCGCATCACATCAGAATTAGTAGGAGAGAAAACAATGCCAGACCAGTTCACCAAGCAACTCACACCAACAATTCTTGCGAAGTTCATCACCGGACGGTGCAGCTATGGACAGTTCACGCTGGACGCGGCGGAGACGGACGCCGACGAGACCACGTTCACCGGGGAAGTTTCCCTTGACCAGTTGACAGACGCCATCAACGAGCACTTTGGGATGTTTCCCAACGGACATCACGAGGTTGGGAACTGCGGGAAGCACAATCCTGACGCCGACTGCTATTTCTGCCGCAAGGAAAATGTAGCATCCGCCTGATGCGCGGCATCACAGAGTTAGGGAGAAAAAAAAATGACATCCGACGAGATGAACGACGATGAAACCGTGCCTGACGCGGACGAGCTGCCCGACAAGTGCTTCATTCAAAACTGTCCCGACCCGGCGGTGTACGAAATGGAAGATGGTCGGAAGTCTTGCGACAAGCACTACAAGGAGAAATAACCGAAGCTTAGTTTTCGTCAAGTTAACTATAGCTAACACTTTTTGATTTACCTGTGGTAAGTTCGAAATAGAAGTCTCTCTCAAGGGGAAGATGGGGGAGACTGCCATCCGTGCGAGTCGGCATGGATAGCAGTCTCCCTTTTCTTTTGGCTGAGTGAGTATCAGGACAGATATGAATACAGTATGCGACAACGGAAACTTCCACATTGACGGCAGACCATGTAAGGACTGTCTCGTTCTCAAGACGAAACATCCCATTACCAACAACGTCCCACCAGACTCCATCGTCCGTAAACCGCCGCAGTCGGTGACCTTCACACCAAAACCTGCGAAGGCGCGGACGAATGATCCGCTGACCTCCCATGAAGCTGCGGCTGACATGACGCCGGAACGCAGCGCCGAGTTGCAGAACATGGTGTTGGAATTCATCGCCGCGCATCCGCGCCGGGGACAACGCTTCTGCTACGAGAACGTCGGCGAAGAGTGTGGCAACGTCACGCCGCGATATGCCGAACTGGAAGAGTTAGGACTTATCACCAAAGACGGACGCTGCTGTGATGGTGTAGGCGGTCGCAGCGTCGTGGCATGGCGCGTGACCACAGCGGAAGAACGGCGGCACTTCATTCCGCGCAAGCGCCAGAAATACGTCCGCATCCCTCTGGACGAGTATGCCGAATTCCTTGCGTGGAAGGAACGATTCGCGAAGATGGGACAGGCAGCATGAGTGACGCAAAGTATCCAGCCTATCAACATTACGCCAAGGACTTTCTCGCTGGAACAGCAGACATGTCCTGCGCCGAACGCGGCGCTTACATCACCTTGCTTGACCAAGCGTGGGACCAGAGTCCGGTCGCTACATTGCCAGACAACGACGAGAAGCTACGGCGCTTCGCTGGTGCCGATCCCGACGAATGGTTAAAGGTGAAGACTTCCGTCCTTGCGAAGTTCACCAAGTCCGATAGATTCCCCGACCGTATCGTCAATGACAGGCTACGTGCCTACTACGAAGAGTTGCGGGAACATCACGAAGAGATGTCGGAACGCGGGAAGAAAGGCGCGGCGGCGCGGCATAAGACCAAGCCTGTGCCGGACGCGGAAAGGGAAGCCGAAAGGGATGACAATCGCGCATCGGTAACTTCCTTCAGAGGAGATTTACCTATATGGCTTCAGACCCACGCTACGACCGTTTAACCGCAGAATCAATGCCGCTTGAGAAGGCGAACGTCGAGACTCTGCTTCAGGACACAGGACGACACACAGACAATCAGGGGAGGGCAACAAAGTCCCCTTGGCGCATGGACAAACCGTCCAAGCGCGTTTCTGGCTGTCCCGTCACCATGTGGATTTACAACACCAGTCCACGCAAGCATCAGATTTCCAGCTTGCCGGGAATGGCGAAGATTCTTCCAGCTTGCCCATACGACGACAAGGGCAAGCCACTGGCAAAGTTTGCACCGCCAATCGCTATCAAGGAAATCACTCTCGATTACTCATCGCAAGGTGACTACAAACTCAAAGCAGTTGAAGTAGATGACATCGATCTTGTGAAGGCGATCATCTGTCCTTCCTGCAACGGCGACGGTCAACAGTGCAAGGACACCGCCGATCTACGCATCTGGGGTGTGTTCTACAGCACTCACAATCCCGCCGATCCGATTGACGAAGCATTTCAGGCTGAGTTGGATACCGCCAAAGCGCGGCTGACTCAGACCATGAGCAACCTCGTCAAGATCGCTGACGGCTTTTACGAAGATCAGAAGTGGCGCAGCTATCACCTGTCTGGGGCGAACGGAAACGTTTGGCGTTCAGCGCGGCAATGGCTTCGTCCGCCGTCTTGACCAGTTTCGCATGCGGCATCCGCTGCTTGAACCAGCGAAGGCGCTCGTCGGTATCATCCATCACAAGCACGTCCCACGTTGGCGCGATGGTGAAGGTCATTAGAGAATCTCCACTCCAACGATGTCACCAGTGCGCAGTCCGGCTTCCAGCTTCTCCGTGTCCGTCGGACCCTTACGCCACGCTTCTACCTGCTGCGGTGTCATACGATCAGTGATGCTGGTGCAAATGTGCGAAGCCCGGTAAGGCTTCTTCACGGCTGTTTTGCGCTTCGGGACATACGACCAAATCCACGCGCCGATGAGAATCAAGACAACCAAAAACCACACCGGAATGTACATAAAATCCCTCCATTTGAATATACAAAGCAATCGCCAAAATCGGCTGGTTCTGCGTTATGACAGAGGTAACCGGGGGAGTGGTTACCTCCATCTGTTATGACCACATGTTTTCAATCTTCTGTTGCAGGACATCGCCTTCCAGCGGACGCTGGTACCGCAGCGCCGCCTTCGTGCTTTTGTGACCGCCAATCGCCATCGCGGTTGGAAGACCAAGATTCCCACCATTCACGATCTTCGTCAGGTACGTGCGCCGGAATCCATGCAGACTCCATTTCGCCGGATCAAGTCCAGCACGCTTCGCGGTTCGTTTGCAGGTGCGCAGCATGAAGAAGGACGGTTTCCCGTTGCTGGTGGGGAAGACCAATGAACACGATCCCTTCGTCTCAAGCAGCGCTGTGGTCAGAGTCTTCGGAACCGGGATGCGGCGCTCCTCACTGGTCTTGGGAATCCAGTTCCATTGCGCCTTGGCGGTGACCTTGATGAAGCCGTCCTCGATGTCGGAGAATTCGAGATACCGCACTTCCTGCATTCTCATTCCGCTTTGAAGCAAAGTCCTGAACAGCAACTTTTGCTTCGTGTCGCACGCGGAAAAGAAGGTGGTCAGGTCGTCAGCGCTGTAAATCTCCGGTACGCGCTCGATGTAGGAAGGACGCGGGACATCCTTGCGGGGAATCTTGATGTCCAGCGTGTGGTAGAACGCCTTAATCCTGACCAGCTTGTTGCTGAGAGTCCGATTGCAATTCCCTTTGCGCTTGCAGTCGGCGAGGTAGGCAATCACACCGTCTTTCGGTGGATTGGTAGCGAAGGGGATGTACTCAAACAATATCTGACGCGAACGGTTCTCAGTGCTGCTCTTGCGCAGCACCGACAAACCGTTCAGGTAACGTTCAACGTCATCATGGATGTCAATGGTCGGGACGGGCAGATTTGAACTGCCGACCCCTCGCACCCCAAGCGAGTGCTCTACCAGGCTGAGCCACGTCCCGACTAGGAAGGAACCCGCTGCATCACATCCGCAGCGGATGGGGTTAACTAGAGGATTTTACCATTAGCGAGGCTGTTCCGCCTGAGATCCGGGCAGACAGCAGGTTCCCTTCGGCTTCGCTCAGGGCAGGCTCTCCACTACGCTTCCCCTTCTTACGGAAGGGAAAGCTCCGGCCGGAATGACAAGATTTCCAGGGCAGACGGTCATTATCTTTCCCCTTTCTTGCGCTTTGATTTGCGCTTTGATTCTTTCGAGGAAGGTTTGGGTGACGTTTGGCGCGGCGCTTCTTCGAGGATGGCAAACTGGATTTTTTTCTCGACGGGATCGATGCGGTCGACGAGCACGCGAATTCTTTGTCCCATCCTGTAGATTTTGCGGTCGTGCTGGCCGATGATCTGGCGGGTGTTTTCGTGGTAGGTGTAGAAGTCGTCGGTGAGCGTGTTGAGCGGCACCAGGCCTTCGACGAACATGTCCGTGAGTTCGACGAAGAAGCCAAACTTGGTGACGCTGGTAATCAGGCCGTCGAAGTCCTCGCCCACGCGGTCCTGCATGAACTTGACCTTTTTCCACTCCATGAGCTCGCGCTCGGCGTCGTCGGCGCGGCGCTCGGATTGGCTGGACTCTTCGGCAATCTCGTGGAGTTCTTCGACTTTGATTGGGCCACCCAGGTGCTGGTGGGATTCGTGAGGCGTGGTGCGGTCGCGGCGCTTGGACCAGGGCGAAGGGGCTTCCCCGGAGTCGGGCTGGGCGCCACTCTCGAGCGCAGAGGAAACTCCAACCGGCACGTCTCCATCCTGTTTCTCCGCCGATTTTCGCAGCACATCTTTCAAAATGCGATGCACGATGAGGTCGGGATAGCGGCGGATCGGCGAGGTGAAATGCGTGTAGCTCGTAGCCGCGAGCGCGAAGTGGCCGAGATTCTCTTCCGAATAGCGCGCCTGCTTGAGCGAGCGCAGCATCAGGTAACTCAGGATGCGCTCCTCCGGCTTGCCCGCGATTTTAGCCGCGAGCTTCTGATACATGCGCGGCGTGATGTGCACGTCTTTCGGGATCTCGATGGTGCGCGCCTGCTTGCCGGTGCCGCGCGTTGCGCGGCGGTCGGTCTTGAACTGCACGCGCTGAATGGGCAGCGGGCCCACGCCCAGCGAATAGCCGAAGGTGGCAGCGATCACTTCGAAATCATAGACACGCTTGGCATCCGGCTTTTCGTGAACGCGATAGAGTGACGCGATGTGCTTCGCTTCCAGATACTGGGCGACGCACTCGTTCGCCGAGAGCATGAATTCCTCGATCAGGCGATGCGCGATGTTGCGCTCGGAGCGCGCGATACTTTTCATCAGCCCGAATTCGTCGAACTCGATGACCGGTTCGGGCAGGTCGAAATCGATCGAGCCGCGGCGCTGGCGTTTGCGATTCAGAATCAGGGCAAGATCGCGCATGAGTTCGAAGGTGGGAACGAGAGTCGAATAGCGCTCGCGGGCAGTGGTATCGCCTTCGATCACGGCATTCACGGCGGTGTAAGTCATGCGCTCAGCGGAACGAATCACGCCCTCGCACAGTTCGTAACCAATAATTTCGCCCTGCGGATCGAACTGCATCACGCACGAGAGCACCAGGCGGTCGACTTGCGGGCGCAGGCTGCAGATATCGGTCGACAACTCGAGTGGAAGCATGGGCACGGCGCGGTCGGGAAAATAGACGCTGGTGCCGCGCAGGCGTGCTTCCTGGTCGAGCGCGGAGCCGGGCGTGACGTACTGCGCCACGTCGGCGATGTGCACCTGGAGTTCGAAGTTACCGTTCGGGAGATGGCTTACGGTGACGGCGTCATCAAAATCGCGGGCGGTCTCGCCATCGATGGTGACGATGGGCAGCGCGCGGAAGTTGCGGCGATGGCGAAGTTCCTGCGCCGGAATGACCGGAGAAATGCTTTGTGCTTCTTCAAGCGCCGCTGGTGGAAAGTGATGTGGGAGATGAAATTTGCGAATCGTGATTTCAACATCGACGCCGAAGTCGTCCTGCCGCCCGATAATTTCAATGACGCGACCGCGCGGATTCTGGGTTGGCGTGGGCCAGTCGGTGATTTCGACATCAACCACGACACCTTCGAGATCGCCCCAGCCAGCGCTCCGCGCGGCTTCGTCGCCGAGCACGCGATCGACAGAATTTCTCTTTTGTTTCTCAGAGTCGCCAGCGCTCTCAGTGGGTTTGGTTTCCGGATACTCCGTTCCCGGAGGGATCACGACATCCATGGTGAGCTTGCTGTCGATCGGCTTCACGGTGTTGTGGCGGCTGCCGTAGTGAAAGATTCCTACGACAGTTGGGTGTGCGCGCACCACGGGGCGCACGATCCGACCCTCGGCGCGTCCATCGGGGCGAACTGCCGCAATGTCAACCAGCACGCGGTCGCCATGCATGGCGTTACCGATCGCGTGCGGCGGAATAAAGATATCCCCGCCCAGGCGCGACTTGAGCGACGGGCTCAGCGAGCTTGCATCCGGAATAACGAAACCGAAGCCGTCGCGATGCATGGTGAGGCGGCCGACCACAAGATTTTTGTCGTGCTTGTTGGCGGTCGGTTGCGGCAACGCGTAGCGATCGGAGTTGAGCTGGATCAACTCGCCGGCGGCGACCAGCTTTTGCAGCTGTGAATCGAGATCCCCGCGAGCTTCTCCATGCAGCCCGAGTTCGCGCACGAGTTGCTTGAACCCGGCCGCGCGCTTGGGCTGGCGGGCAATGTGTTTCAGGATGGTGGAGTCGGAAGGCATGAAAACTGTCGCTGGTCGTTCGTCGTTGGTCGTTGGCCAAAAACCTTCAGATGTCAATCTTAGCTTAGCGGGGAGCGATGTGATTTCGCGAACGACTAAGTACTAACGACCAACGACGATTTCCTACCAAGTATCCCCGCCGCCGCGCGGTGGCCACGCGCCCAGCATGCGCCGGATCATCGCGATCTGGCCGGTGTGGTAGCTGTTGTGCGCGACTATCTGCCAAAGCACGGCCTCGAGCGTGCCCGCGATTTTCTGGTCGCCTTCATGGGCGCTCTCGATTCGCAGCTGCATTTCCTTTGGAGAGGATTTCGCCAGCGCGGCAAGACTGGCCAGCAAGTCGGCAAAGCGCTTTCGCATCTCGTTCCAGTTCCGCGTGTCGGAGGGCACCGGCGCGGGCGGGAAGCTTTCGGCGTTGTGCTCCGGATATGGCGGCTTCAGGCCGCGAATGCGGCGCAGTTCATAGTCGATCCAGTAATTCATGTGGAAGATGAGTTGCCCGATTGAGTGTGGAAATCCTTCCACGTGTCGCGCCGCTAAGTCGACGGAAAGATCGTCAACGCAAGCAACGGGATCGGTGTGGGCGCCTTTGCCGTGGAGCAGTTCACTCAGAGCGCGTGAAGACATGGATGACGACGGTTTCCGCTATGCGCGACTCGCCGCAAAATACTTTTCTTCCAGAATGCGGCGATGATGCAGTTCGTGCCCGGCGATAATGTAGGCGAGCGCGCGCACGCTGACTTCATTTTTATTGGCGATCCCGCGGCGCGTCCACGCCGCTTCATCGAGATTGCGCAGCAAAGATAGCGTGGCGCGGCGCACGGAAATAAAATCTTCCACCAAATCCTCCAGCGGACGGGAGAATGGGCCATTGCGCACATAGTCATCCTGCTCAAAACCGGCGAGCGGCGTGGCGTCGGCGCGAGAAGCGCAGAGCGCGGTAGGCGAAGACGCGCTCGGTGTCGCAGACGTGGCCCAGCACTTCCTTCGCGCTCCATTTTTCCGGCGCATAGCGGAAGTCGCCATCCTCTTCGTTGCGCCCGCAGACCAGCAGCATGGTGTCACGGCGTTGCTGATCGAGGGTCGCCAGAATGTCCTCGCCCTGAACCAGAGAAATATAGCGTTCGTAATAGGGCGCGTACTCGCCGACTTCAGGCCGGGCAATATTGAAAGTTGGAGGAGTGATCACGGCTGGCTCTAACATGTTGTGCTCCCTGCGTGGCTGGATTGCGTCCCAACTAATACTTAGACGCCAAAGCATACGCCGAGTCACTGTGGAAGCGTGAACGGGACGGATCTTTTCCGGAAATCCTTACACGGTTGGGGGTCGAAATGGGGGGTGGAAGGATCTGGATCTCCAAAGCCGGAAAACACGGAAGTACGTACCAAGATATAAAACTTTGTTGAAAATAAAGGCTTTTCCACAGCGCTCATTTTGAGACTGGGGAGTACAATTCGTTTTGGTCACGCAAGTGCGGCGCGTGATCCCTAATCCCAACCAGGAAAGGAACTTTTCATCCATGTGGAAGCCGACGAATACGCCTCAGACCCGGGTCAGCCGGAGCGTCCAACCACCGCTACTCCCAGCGCCCCAGCGACAATGGCCAACGAGCCCGCCATCGCGCCGCGCCCGGTAGCGGCCACCACCACCAGCGCGGACCAGGCCACGATCGGCAAATCGCTCGTCATCAAGGGCGAAGTGACCGGGTCGGAGTCGCTTTATATCGACGGCCGGGTGGAAGGCTCGATCAGCCTGGCCGGCAATCGCGTCACCATCGGGCGCAACGGTGTAGTCGCCGCCAACATCAATGCCCGTGAAATCGTCGTGCTCGGCAAAGTGCGGGGCAACCTCACCGCCAGCGACCGGGTGGATATCCGCAGCGACGGCTCGCTCACCGGCGACGTGATCGCAGCCCGTATTTCCATCGAAGACGGCGCCTATTTCAAGGGCGGCATCGACATCCGCAAAGGCGGCCAGCCGGCGCAGCAGGGCAAGCCCAACGGCAAGGATGAGAGCATCACCATCACCGAGTCGGCCGCCGTGGGCGCGCGGGCGTAGGATTGCCGTAGCGGGTTACGAGTTTTCGAAAAAAGATCAGCGGCGGAGTTCGCAGGCAATGCGAACCTCCGCCGCTCTTTTCTTGGGTTCGCCGCGAAGTGACCTACAACTAAGATCAGGAACACACCCACCACCCAGTCACGGAGACACAGAGAAATCTGTCGGTGCCCGTTGTGTCTCGGCCCAGCAGCAGTCGCGCTTGTCTTTACTTTTTCAACCCTGAATTTCTAACTTTCGTGATTTCTCCGTGCACCTATGTCTCCGCGGTTGATCGTGATTTGGGTTCGCGGCAACGAGATCTAGAACATAAGATCAAGAGCACACCCACGACGGAGTCGCGGAGACACAGAGCTACCTTTGCCTCGCAGGTCATGCCCCTGGCGGCAAGCAAAAGCCCCGCAGCGTTATCTCTGCGGGGCTCGGGTTGGTTGCGAAACTGTTCTTACTTGCCCGTGCCGGTCAGGGCTGCCGTCTGCGGGGTGTTGCTGGCATTATCCTTCACGGTCAAAGTGCCGGTTAGCGTTCCGGTTTTCGTCGGCGTGAAGGTTACGTCGATCGTACACTTGTCTTTTGATCCCAGGGTTGTTGTGCACGTTGTCGATGAGACCGCAAAGTTTCCGGTGATCGAGATCTTGATGTTGCTCAACGTTGTGACCTGGTTGTTGGTCAGGGTAAACACTTTTGGGTTGCTGGTGGTGCCAACCGTCTGCTTGGGGAAAGTGTAGGTGGCGGGCGTGAGAACGGCAGGCTCCTCGCCCGTGCCCGAGAGCGCTACGGTCTGCGGACTGCCGGCAGCGTTGTCGGTAAAGGTGAGGGCCCCGCTGAGGGCTCCGGCGGTTATGGGCGTGAAGGTGACGCTCACTTTGCACTTCTTGCCCGCGGCGAGCGTGGTTCCGCAGGTATTTGCGGAAATAGCGAAATCGCCAGTGGCGACAATGCTCGAGAGATTCAGCGTGACCGAGCCGGTGTTGTCCACGGTCACGGATTTGGCGACGCTGGTCGTGTTGATAACGACGCTGCCAAACTTCAGCGATGTGGGCGTGAAGGTTACGGTGGTTGCTGGGGCCGAAACCGTGATGCTCACTGGTTTGGATGCGATGCCGTTAGCGATCACTACTAAAGTGCTGGCGCCCACTTCCGCGGTTGCGGGCATGGTAAAGCTCGCACTGACCGAATTGCCGGGCGCAATCGAACTGTTGCTGGGGTTGGTAGTCCGGGCGAAGTAGACATCGCCGCTGCCGGTATTGGTAATCTGCACGATGGGATAGTTAGTCGATCCTTGAACGTCGTCGCCGTAGTAGGCACCCTGGGACAAGCCGTTGAACTGCGTGCCGGAAATCGAATAGGTCGTGCCGGCACTGACGGCGGATGGAAAAGTGGAGATTACTGGAGCCGCACCCGCACTGGTGCCGGCGACCGGGGTGTAGAACTCCACTTCAGAGCTGAAATCAGTGGTGAGAATCTGGCCATTCGGGAGCACCAGAAAATTGTAGTAATAGGAACCGGACTCAGCGGAGTTGTCGACTGTGTCCGCCACCTGCTTGATCTTGTTGGCGGTGGTGAATTCAAAGAAATGGGTCGGCGACTGGCCGTATCCCGAGCTGGCCGCAAACAGGACATTGCCATTGGGCAGCAGCGCTGCGGGAGCGTCGGCGAGTGTGCAGCTGGTTTTTCCGGCCGTTCCGCAGACAGCCAGTACGTTAGGACCAGCGCTCCAGGTGCCGCCGGTGGAATCGTAGATGGCGGTGGGGTCGGCGGTTGCTCCAGTGACGCAACCTGTGTTTCCGCCGAAAGCGACCACGGTTCCGTCGGGGCGAAGCACGGCGGGGCCAATTTCGTAAGTGCCGCAAGCGGAAGGGTCGGGAAGAGAAACGGGCGTGTTGCCTGCACTGATCCACAGACCTGTCGCGGGATCGTACTGCTCGGCATTCGTGGCATTGCCGCCATTGGCGCCGCTGGAATAGTTGGTCCAGATATCAACGGTCAACACATTTCCATTGGGCAGGAGTTCGTAGCCTTGCTCATCCTGGTAGCTGTCTCCCGCGTTGGGAGCGCCTGTGGTAGTCCAGCCCAAAGTGGTGGCATCGAATAGGGCATTGGCGTCAGGGTAGGCGCAACAGGAGGCTTGCATGAAGGTACCGTCGGCGAGGATCGTGCTCTGGGAGTCGCCGACATTGGTCCAACTGGAACCGGCTGGGGCGGTGACGGCGGTCCAGACATTGGCGACCGGATCGTAGATGGCGCCCAAATTCGTCCATACCTCAGTGTTGCTGCCGTTGTATTCGCCTCCCATGATGACGACGCGGCCATCGGGCAACACGACGGAGGAGTGATAGAGCGGCGCGTATTGCGTGCCGCCAATTACCGGCAAGGACGCGATCTGGGTCCAGGTTCCGTTCACGTAGCTGCCGGTGTTGTCTGGCGTCAACCGATACCAATACGGACTGTTGCCGCTGGCCACGATCACTGTGCCATCGGTCAGCAATAGCGGGTTGGCAGCTCCGTCAGGTCCGGCATTGGTCCCAACCTGCCATGTGCCACCGACGAGAGGATGGGTAGTGGACCGCGGCGCTTCAGCGACTGGCGCCAGAGCTTCCGAGACGGGGCGACTCGCGGCCGCGTGATTATTTTGCGAGAGTGGCGCTTTAGGAACAGCTGTTGGCCGCGGCATCACTTTCCTGGCCGGGTGAACTGCAAGGGAGTCGGCAGCATGGCCGTTTTGAGCCGGGAGAGCTGCCGTAGTTAGAAGAAGTGCGCATATTGTGGCCAGAGGAAGAAAACGCAGCTTGCAGGTCATAGATTCTCCTGTGCAATCATCGAATACGTACCCTTTTCGCTCTTTTCAAGTGAAGAATCTGACGAATCCTCACTCGAGTTGCAGCGTCGGCTGGGGTTCTTGCCCAGTGGTCTTTGCCCAGTAGTCTTGGCCCGGTGCCACAGGGGTTTGCCTGTCTCGAAGTCCGCAACCCTGTGCGGAGGAATGGAGCAAGGCGAAGGACCGGAAAAGAGTCCAAGAGTTGGAGGACAAAAGCTACAATTCTCCAGCCAGGTTGTCAATAGGCAAAGAGTTGCACTCGGCGCGGGGCGCGGCTTGCAAAGGCCTCGAGCGGCGGAAGCCGGCAGCTACGGCTGAGAGCCTGCCGGCATGATCTCCTTGCCCTCGCCCTGGGCGACGGCGGGATAGGCGGCTGATTTGCGGCGGCGCAGGTCGTTCGGCAACTGCGAGCGCAGAAACCACAAGCCTGCGGCAGTAGCGGCGGCCCAGGTCAGGGAGATCAACCCCAGTTGAAGGATATCGGCGGCGCGGCTGCCGCGAATGGAAACGAACGGGATGACGCTCCGGGCTACTGCCAGGCTGAGGCCGCCAGCGGCGACGGCGGTGAGGGCGGATTTTCCCAACTCAGCCCAACGCAGCGACCGGAGGGAGATCAGTTTGCGATGGTGCAGGAGAAAGGCCAGGGCCAGCAGATTCGCTCCAATGCCGATGTCAGAGGCGAAGGCCAGGCCGACGACTCCATGGCGGTGGAACAGCAGCGAATAGAGCGGCAAGGATGCGGCCGTGATCACCGTGACCGCAGCCATGGGCGTCAGCGTGTCGCCGGAAGCGTAGAAGGCGCGGGCGTAGAGTCCCTGGGCGGCCCAGAAAGCCAGCGAGAGCGAGAACCAGAAGAAATAAACTGACGTGGTTTGGGTATCGGAAACCGTGAATCTTCCGCGGCGATAGACCAGGTCGATCAGGGGGAAAGAGGCGGCCATCATCCAACCGGTGGCGAGAAACGATGCGGAGGCCACACGGTAGACCGAATCATTCACCGAGGCGGCGAATTCCTGCAGTCGCTTTTCGCTGAATAAGCGGGCAAAAAATGGCAGAGAGGCTTGCCCCGTGGCCTGTCCGATCACCGCGATGGGCACGGCAAACAGGCGTTTGGCCCAGGTGAGGCGGGTGATGTCGCCCACGCCGCTGGAAGCGTAGTGGCGCAAAATCCAGTCGTCGGCGGTGACCAGGGACACGCCGAGCATCAAGGGAATGGAAAGCCTCACCCACTCGCGGAATGCGCGATTAGAAATATCGAACGAAGGTTTGTAGCCGGTGCCGATGCGGGCGGCGCCGATCACGCTGGCGAGAAAAGGTCCGACGACGCTGCCGGCCAGAGCGCCAAAGGCCAGCGACGCGATGCCGAAACGGCGCCCGCCAAGGACTCCACCGAAAATGATGAACACGTTATAGAGCACGGGGCCGAGCGCGGGAAAAAGAAACAGGCGGTGCGATTGCAGAATGGCGGAGACTACCCCCCCGACATAGAAGAAGATCTGCGCGGGCAGCAGAATGCGGGTGAGATGGACGCAGAGTTCGATCTGGTCGGGAGAAAATCCCCGGTGCGTGGACGTTGGGCCGAACATCCAGGCCACAAACTGGGGAGTGAAAATCTCGGCGACGATGGTGCCGGCGATCATCACGGCGGTCATGACGGTGACGACGATGGAGAACGTCTCTTGCGCGTCGGCGTCGCGCTTTTCGGCGAGGAACCGGGAGTAGATGGAGATGAAGGTGATGGAGGCCGCGCCCCCGGCCACGACGTAGTTGAGCCAATCCGGCAGGGTGAAGGCGGCGACGTAGGCGTCAGTTTGCGTGCCCGCGCCGAAAGCGAACACGATGTAGGCGTCGCGGATATAGCCGACCACGCGCGAGAGCATGACCGCCGACATCAGCAGGAGTGTGGCGGAGAAGGCCGTGTGCTGATGCGAAGGGCGGAAGAACCGCACAAGTCTGGTCATGATCATCGAGAAGCCGGGCCGCAGCCAGGCGCGGGCAACGCCGGGCTGGTTACGGGCGCGAAGTTGCCGTCGCGAGACGGATTTCCCTCAAAGCCTACCAGAGGGCTTCATCGGACCCGGAATTTATCACACGAATATGGCCGGGATAGTTCCTTTATTGATACTGGTGCTCGGGCGAGAGCTGTTTGCGGCGCAAGGTTCGAAACAGGTAGTACTCGTTGATGGGCCGGTCATCGCTCAAGGCAGGCGTCGCGGGGGATGCGGAAATAAATCGATCGACAGTGGTTTCGTTGCCGAGGACATTATCGAACTGATCCTGCGCGTTGGCTTCCGGACCCCACTCGATCAAATCGGCAGCCGCGGCGGGCGGCAGGCGCTGGGCCAATGCATCGGCGGAACGACTGGGCAGGGGGCGATCGCTGGCGAGAAAATGAAATCCCCAGCCCTCGATGGATGTGAATACGCGAATGTAGGGAAACGACCGCTTCAGGGCGAGCGCTACGGCTGCCAGGTCTTCGGCGTCGCCCTCCGGCATCCACTGCTGCAGAATGCCTCCCGGACGAAGACGTTGCCGGATGACGGAATAGAAATCCTCGGAATAGAGCAAGCTTGATCCGGCGGCTTCGACCGGGGGCGGAGGATCAATCACGATCACGTCGTATTGCTTCGAGGTGCGCTCGAGAAAGCGACGACCATCGTCGATCACTACGTGGGATAAAGGCGAACGCAGAATCTCCGGACCATCGCTGTGGAAATAGCCGAACAGGCGGGGCACGCTCGGAACCAGTTCCACCGCAGTGACCTGGATTCCCCAGGTATGCAACGAACGAAACGTTGTCCCCATGCCAAAGCAGATAGTCAGGGCATCTTGCGGAGGGCGGTCGAGGAAAGCCAAGGGAAGGTGCGCCATCATCTTTGTGATCGGCGTCAGCGTGGTCATGCCGAAGCCGTTTACCAGCAACTGCTTCTCCATGCCATTTCCATATGCGATTACGGTGGCGGTGGAGTCCCGCAACTCCTGCCGGCCATGGCCGAACTTGCTTGCATAATCCTTGCTAACGACGAGGAGACCCACCACCAGAGGCAACACCAGATAAGCCGCTGCGCGGGAGGTAAAACCGGGCACAGATCGGGTAAGAGGCTTGGAACGGACGGCGACGAAAATCCACGGCAGCGTGAACAGCACCAGAGCCCAGCGCGAGCTGATCCAGGGCAGAAGCAGGAAGCCGGCAAGCAGAGGCCCGAGAATGCAACCCAGAACGTTTACCGCATAGGCTTTGCCCGCTTTTGAGGGATCGCCTCTGGCCCAGCGATCAATCAGCAGGGGCGTGAGGAATCCGACCAGGCCGGTAAAGGGCGCGATGCCGAGCACCAGCCGTATCCCGGCAAACAGGCGAAGATTGGGGCTGACCGCAACCAGGGGAAACAGCGCGGAGAGGGCCAGCGCCGTCCAAAAGAGGGGACTTTCCTGATCGGCGCGAAGGCTCCAGCGACGGTAGAGGCGCGACCCGATAAAGGTTGCGGTGAGGTAGGTGGCCAGAATGGACGCGAAGGCGTATACGACTGTGCCCAGATAGGGAGTGTATTGACGGACCCAAATCACTTCCATGCCCATGCTGGTCAAGCCGGTTGTGAACAGCAAGGCCAGCAGAGAGCTTCCGCCGGTCGTGGCCAGAACCGGCTCACTCATGCCTGGCGCAGCTTCGTCGGCAACATCCGGGACAGCATTTTGCCGGACCGCATCTTGCCGAGCAGTGCTCGCCGCTGAGGTGGAAACCAACATCGCCAGGACGGCAATCAGGAAGTTGGAGATGCTTCCCGCACGTAACGTTCCGTGAAAACCTAGCAGTTCGATCAGGAGCAGGGGCAGAGCGGTACCTAAAACCGCGCCTGCGACGTTGGCCATGTAGAGATAGCTGAATGATCGGGAAGACTCTTTTTGGAAGGTGCGCTCGATGGCAAGCATGGCGACGGGAATCGTCGCTCCCATGAGTGCGCACCAGGGAATCAGCGAGATGCCTACCCAGATGCCGGAAAAGACATAATACTCGGCGGAAGAAGTCGAACCCAGGCGTTGCAGGATGCCGTGTCCCCAATGAAGTTCGGCGGGGACGAGGATGCCTGATAGTCCGATCAGCAACTCAATCGCAGCGTAAAGGCGAAGGACAGGGAAGCGAATCTTTTCCGCGCCGCGACGGATCCATGCGCCGCTGGCCCATGAGCCCAAACCCAGGCCAGCCATGAAAACCGACAGAACGGTTGAGACCATCGCGGTCGTGACCCCGAACTCTGCCATCGATAAGCGCAGCCAGACCAGTTCGTAGAGAACGGTGCAGAAGCCCGAGATAAAGAAAAAGATGAAATACCAAACCATGAGGGCACTCTTGTTCTTGCCGCATCGCGACGGCGGCGGCCGGGTTGGTGGACTGGGAATCTAAACACACGCACACCAGAGGCCGCAAGTGTTTCTTCGAGAGATGACATTTCCTCGTAACAGTTTGAGGACGAAAGATTTGCGGGTTGAGGTTGAGATAAGCCGCGATTGATACGCGGTGCATTGCCGCAGAACGGGCTTCCGGTGCAGAGTGGCTCCGTTGTCGGGCGTTTCTTGGCTCTCAGTTTAGCGACGGGGGTAAATATGGCGATCAGTTACGTTTCGAGTCGTTCCGTCGCAGGTGCTGGCCTTCCCATCGAGATGAAATCCGATATGCGGAAGGGCACAGCGGCGCCGATTGAGCTGGTTCATGAGTGTCCGCACCCGGAAATGCAGCGCGTGCAGGAGAGCTGGGTGGCGAGTTACGAGAAGCGCGCTCTGCTCTGGCTGGCCGCGCGCGTGCCGCAATGGATTGGTCCCGACCATCTGACCGGATTGGGACTAGTGGCACAAGTTGGGGCGGGCGCCTGCTATGCGCTGGCTGGGTTGAACAAGTATGGCTGGAACGGGTATGCGCTGCTCGGGGTGATTGCCTGCCTGGCGCTGAACTGGTTGGGAGACTCGCTCGATGGCACGCTGGCGCGAGCGCGGGGACAACTGCGTCCGCGCTATGGCTTTTATGTCGACCACATGGTGGATAGCTTCGGCGGCGTCGCGCTGATGGGGGGATTGGCATTGTCAGGTTACATGCATCCCTGGATTGCAGTCGGACTGCTGGTGGCGTTCCTCATGCTCTCGATTCAGTCCTATCTGGCGACCTACGCGCTCGGAGAGTTTCGGCTATCTTTTTGGCGGTTTGGGCCGACTGAGCTGCGCATCCTGCTGGCGGTTGGCAATGTGGCGCTGTTGTGGAAGCCGCAGACGCATTTTCTGGGCCGGGATTACAGATTATTCGACGTGGGGGGAGCGATTGGCCTCGCCGGAATGGCGCTGATGGTGGTTTTCTTCACCGGACAGAATACGGTGCGGCTTTATCGCGAAGAGAGGATTCAGAAATGACTCCTTTTGACAGATACGGGGCGCTCCTGACCTCCAAACAAGTCGTCACTGCCGCAACGCTGACCTTGACATGTGTTCTGGGATGCGATAAAGGAGCCGCGCAAAGTTGCAAGAAGCTTACCAGCACTGAACAGGCGGGTGCGCGCGTGTTCGCATCAGTGCTGAGGCGGGATTGGCATCCGATGAAACTGCTGGTTCGCCCCAATCTTCAGGCCCTCTGCAAGGCGAACAAGTTCACAGACCCAAACAAATCAGAGTGGGGCATGGGCTTCGAAGATTTCGAGCGTATTACCTACGCGGATCAATCCCGGCTGGATGGGGAACTTCACGATCTCGTGTCGGACTGGAAGGCAGGTCGCCGGCGGCGGGCGCCGTCCTTCTACAAAGATACATTCCCAAACGTCCATCGATTCGCAATCAAGAGCTGTGAAACAGATGGGACTGCAACAATTGTGGTCGCGATCTATTTGTCGCATTGGGACGCCTGGAAGCAAAGTATAGCCCTGATGCTCGGAAGATAAGCCAGGGAAGCCAACGCACGTCCGGAAGGACTGAGGGATGAACCCGCGATCAAGGAGCCTCTGCGCCTCAGCCCGGCAGCGGGACAACGCGTGGCGACAGACCACCGCGCGCTGGTTGAGGTTTAACCTCGTAGGTGCACTCGGGATCGCGGTCCAGTTCGCCGTGCTACTCGTCCTGAAGAGCGGATCCCACCTGGATTATCTCCTGGCGACCGCGCTCGCGGTAGAAGCCGCCGTGGTGCACAACTTCATGTGGCACGAACGCTACACGTGGGCCGACCGAGTGCGGCCGTCATGGCGGAGGTCACCGCTGCGGCTGCTACGCTTCAATTTGACCATCGGCGGCGTGTCGATTGCCGGCAATCTGGCTCTGATGAAAATACTGGTCGACGCAGCCCAAATGAATTATCTGATCGCCAACGGCATCGCCATTGCGCTGTGTTCGCTGATGAATTTTCTGGTAAGCGAGCGGTGGGTGTTCGAGAAGCATGACTAACAGAAGCGCGATTTGTGGAGGGCATCTGAGATTGGAGATTAAGAAAAGGTCAAAAGCAGCGGGCGAGGGCGCCCGCTCTACATGGGCCGTTCTTATGAAATCTTCAACACAACCTTCCCGTAGTTCTTACCATCTTGCAGCAGCTTGTAGCCTTCGGCGGCGCGGTCGAGCGGGAACACCTGGCCGATCACCGGAGCGAGCCTGCGTTGCGCGATCCATTCGGAGAGCTGCCTCCATGCGGATTCCATGATCTCGCGCTTCTGCGAGAGGTAGGTCAGCCACAGTCCCTGGAGTATGGCTGACTTCGCGTACATTGCACGTACGTCGAGTTGGGGCGGCTTACCCGTGGCGCTGCCGTATTGAATGACGCGTCCGAAGTCGCGCAGGCAGCGCAGGCTTTTCGCAGTGTGCTCGCCGCCCAGCATTTCAAAGACGACGTCCACGCCTTCGCCGCGCGTGAGCGTCTTCACCGCTTCTTCGTAGTCCTGTTGCTTGTAGTTGATGGCATGCTCGAGGCCAAGCTCTTTGGCGCGGGCGAGTTTTTCGTCCGATGAGGACGTCCCATACATTTCGATGCCGAGGATCTTTCCGATCTGAACCGCTGACGTGCCTACGCCTCCACCCACGGCGTGGATCAGGGCGCGAGGCCGAGCTTCGCTCCGCCGGACAACCCTTTCGGCTCCGCTGAGGGCAGGCTTGGGTGGCTGTCCCCACATCGGCTGCGAAGTCATGCCAGCCTGCCAGTAGGCCAGGTACGCGGTGAAGAAGTTGACGGGGAATGCGGCGGCTTGTTCGTTGCTCCAGTGATCGGGAACGGGCCAGAGCAGGTTGGAATATGCGGCCACTTTTTCGGCAAAGGCGCCCCACTGGATGTAACCCATCACGCGGCGCGCGCTATTTTCTTCCACTCCGGCGAATTCGCGTCCGGCAATGAGCGGCGGCGCGGGGGCTCCGGGATAACCACCGAGCGTGGTCATGATATCGGCGAAATTCAAGCCTCCAGCGGCCACACGAACCAGCGTCTGCCCCGGCTTCAGAACAGGTTCCGGGGCGGCTTGGAGTTTCAGGGCGTCGGGGCCAGACAAGGCGGTAATCATCAGGGCATTCATGCCGCCGAGTGTAACAAGAAAAAAGTGGACCCTGTGTAGCCTCAATCCGGCGAAACCGGATCGCGACTCGCAGGGACCACTTTTCACGCAAACGGACGGCCCAAGTTCTATTGGGGCAGCACAATGGTGTTGCCGCCAGTGTTAGAGCACCACGAAAACAGCGATCCTAACGCCCGGATGTAGCAGATCGAAGAGGAAATATTCTCCGTCGATGTAGTCGATATAGCATTCGTCGGTGTAAGCCCAGCCCACCGGCCAGACATCGACCAGTTGAAAACTGTAGCCGCCGTACTGAAATTGCGGCCGACCCTGCACAATCACGGTCTTTGCGGTAAAGGTGTGGCTGCGGCCAAAATGGGCGCGGAACTTGTCGTCGGGGATTTTGCCGCCTTTACCAGCGGGCTGGCCGCGCTGCTGGTCACGTTTCATGTCCTGCTTTTCCTGCTTCTCGGGCTTGGCCTCGTCTTGTTTTGAGGGTTTAACTTCCTCTTGTTTTGGGGGCCTGGCTTCATCCTGTTTGGTTTCTTCCGGCCGCGCCGGTCTGTCTTCCTGCTTTTCATCTTGAGCGTAAACGAGAGATGCGGTTCCAATGAGCACTGACAGAACCGCTAAGTTGAAGAATCTTAGGGCCTTCATAGATATCCTCCGGGGCAATCCTTGAGGCTCAGCGCCTGGATCGTGCACTTCGTTCGGCCCGATTCCGGATCGCAGGTTTGAGATGCGCCCCCGGTGCCGGCGGAAACCTCGGTCAAGACTGTATCCGGGGAAGAAACGAACTGTACGCGAGGCGCGCGAGCCATCGAGCGCGGCCAACCAGCTCGTACAGCCAGCTCGTCCAAAGAAGGGTTGAATCTTTAGTTCAACTGGACATGTCGCTACGGGTATATACTTTTCGGGTTAGATGTTGAAAGACCTTCCGGCCACGCCTCCACGGGCCGGGACGGGGCGTACTTTCATTCCCCTAATTCTCGCCCCGCATAGCTGATCGGCCGATTCCCGCCCGGGGCGGCGAGGAAATGGCACCGATGCCTCGCGCCGCAGTGGCGAAGCCGCATCGGGAGGAGGTTTATTGTGAACTTAGTTCTTATACGTCTTCTTTTTGTAGTCATTGTTTCCGTTACCTGTTACTTACATTGCTCCCTTCGGGCTGCCTGCCGAACTGCGACGCGGGAATCGGGCGCTGCTGGTTGGCGCGGCCATCGTCCTGTTCGAGTGGAAGCTGCGCACGGTCAGCCTGAAGCGGCTGATCGGCGCCGCGTTCGGCAGCATCCTCGGGATCTGCGGCGCCTATCTGTTTGCGCTGGTGATTCGCAGCAGCGTGCCTGCAGGACACACGCAGAGCTTTCTGCAGATCCTGGTCATGCTGCTGATGGCCTACGTGGGGCTGATCGTCGGGGCCAACAAGGGCGAGCTGCTGAACCTGGCGGCGCTGGGCGGGGTTTTCGGCGGCGAAAAACAGGGCAAGAAAAGCTACAAGATCCTCGACACCAGCGTCATCATCGACGGCCGCATCGCCGACATTGCCGAGACCGGGTTTCTCGACGGCATCATCGTGACTCCGCAGTTCGTGTTGCGCGAGTTGCAGCTGGTGGCCGATTCGGCTGACTCGCTCAAGCGCAATCGCGGACGCCGCGGGCTGGATATTCTGCAGCGCCTGCAGAAAATGGCTACGCTTCAGATCCAGATTGTCGAGGACGACTTTCCCGCCGTCCGCGAAGTGGATCTCAAGCTGATCGAACTGGCCAAGGTTTATGAAGGCAAGATCATCACCAACGACTTCAACCTGAATAAAGTGGCGCAACTGCAGGGCGTGGAGGTGCTGAACATCAACGAACTGGCGAACTCGCTCAAGCCCATCGTGCTGCCGGGCGAGACCATGAAGGTATTCATCCTGAAAGAAGGCAAGGAATACAACCAGGGCGTGGCTTACCTGGACGACGGCACCATGGTGGTGGTGGACAATGCGCGCAAGATGATCGGCAAGACGATCGATGTATCGGTGACTTCGGTGCTGCAGACGACGGCGGGAAAGATGATCTTCGGCAAGTGGGATGAACGCTCGTTTGGCCGAACCAGCGGCGCGGTTCCAGCGGTAGCGCCGGTGGTTACGAGCACAGCGATACCGGGAGCAGTTGTTCCGAACGCGCTGGTGGAAACCAAGCCGACGCAGATCTAAGCCCTTGTGCAAGCCTGAAGAGCGGCTACGCTCAGGATGACAAAACCGTAACACGGCCAAACCGCACCACAGCCGCATTGCCTTCAGATTTGAACTCCCACCTTCCGCACTCGTATACTTGACAGCCCGCTATGAAGGTTGTTGTGATTATCCCCGCTGCAGGGCTTGGTACGCGTATGACGCCGATGCCCGTTGGCGCCAAAGGCAAAAAGAAGACGCCTCCCTCCAAGCAGTTCACCGAACTGGGCGGCACGCCGATTCTTATCCGCACGCTGCGCAAGTTTGCCGCGTTCGATGCCGTGGGCGAGATCTGGATCGCACTGCGGGAAAATGAGATTGCAGGATTCCGGGCGCGGCTCGAGAGCGAAGCGAAAGGCGTGCTAAAGAAGAAAGTGGAACTCGTGGTGGGCGGCGAACACCGCCAGCAGTCGGTGGGGAACGCGCTGAACGCGGTTGCGGCGGCGGCACGTAGCGATGATATTGTGCTGGTTCATGATGCTGTGCGCCCGTTTGTGACGAGCGAAATCATTCAGGAAGTGATTGAGGCGGCGGCGAAATATGGCGCCGCGATCGCGGGAATGCCAGCCGTCGATACAGTGAAGCAGGTCGAGCGCACGGCGGAAGGGGCGCTGATCAAAGCGACGATTCCGCGCGCCGGGATCGTGATGGCACAAACGCCGCAGGGGTTTCGTTACGGCGTGATCAAGAAGGCATTCGACGAAGCGGCAGCGGATGGATTTTTGGGCACCGATGAGGCATCGCTGGTTGAGCGCTCCGGGCACGATGTGGCGGTGGTGATGGGCTCGCCGAGGAATATAAAAATTACCACGCCCGCGGACATGGAACTGGCGGAGTTCTACTTAGGGAAATGAGCCACGGATTCTCACGGATTTCCACGGATCAGGACCACGGCCGGCGCGTAAACTTTGTGCTGATGAATACTTCGCCGGTTGGCCTGAAGCATTCCGATCTCACCGAAAAGATTATCGGAATCTTCTATGACGTTTACAACGAGCTCGGCCACGGATTTCTCGAATTGACATACGCAGAAGCGCTAGTCGTGGTGCTTGGGGAATCCGGACTGACCACGGCGCGGGAGGTTCCGGTACCTGTGTGGTTCCGTGGGAAAAAAGTTGGCCAATACTACGCCGACCTGATTGTTGAAGGCGCAGTTCTTCTGGAATTGAAAGCTGCACGAACCCTTGACTCTGCCCACGAGGCTCAGCTCTTGCACTATCTGCGCGCCACTGAAGTAGAGGTGGGCCTGCTGCTCAACTTTGGTCTGCGCCCGCAATTTCGCCGCCTACTGTTTGACAATGAAAGAAAAAAGATCCGTGAAAATCCGTGTGAATCCGTGGCCAAGGTTTCCGCATGAGGATTGGCTACGGCTTCGATTCGCATGAATTCCGCGCCGGGATTCCGTTAAAGATCGGCGGCATTGCTGTTGCACATGACCGGGGACTGGGCGGGCATTCCGATGGCGATGTGCTGCTTCATGCCATCACCGATGCGCTGCTTGGGGCTGTGGCTGCTCCCGATATTGGGGCGTTGTTTCCGCCGTCCGATCCGCAATGGAAGGGTGCGGACTCGGTCGTATTTTTGCGCGAAGCGCTGAGGCGCGTGCGCGATGCCGGATATAGCGTGGCGAACATCGACGCCAGCCTGATTCTGGCCGCGCCGAAGATTGGACCGCATGCGGCCAGCATCCGCGTGCGCGTGGCGGAGCTGTTGGGAGTTCACGCGGATTGCGTGGGGTTGAAGGCGAAGACTCCGGAAGGGCTCAACTTAGAGAACGCCGCCATCGCGCATGTGGTGGTGTTACTGGAGCGGGCAGAAATTCCCAACAAGACGCGGAAGAAAAGGGAGACGAGTAAGAAGAGTAAACGGGGTTGAGCTAGCGGCGCCGCACGTCTGCAGCTTCGATCAGCGCGCGAAAGATGGCGCGGGAGGGTTCGTCCTGATCGACTGAGCGCTCGGGGTGCCATTGCACGGCCAGGACGAAGTGATCTGCGGAAGTTCCTTCGAGGCCCTCGATAATCCCATCTTCGGCGCAGCGGGCGGAGATGCGAAGACCTTTGCCAATCGAGTCGGCGGATTGATGATGCGACGAGTTTACGGGCACGATGAGCTTGGCGCCCTCAGGGGCTGAAGCCCATTCTTCTTGCGATCTCGCATCGGCACGGCTTAAGCCGTGCCCTTCCCGATCTCCTCCATCTTTCCTGTTCACAATCCCATTCAAGATCCGTGCCAACTCTGAATCTTTGTCGATCTCGACGGTGTGCGCGATCGCGACCTTCTTCCCTGCTTCGTGATCGACTTTCGTGCGCAAATCTTGCGGCAGAAAATCGGGGATATGCTGGATCAGGGAGCCGGCGCGATAGACGTTGAGGCTTTGCAGGCCGTAACAGATGCCGAGGATGGGCTTGCGGGAGTCATAGGCGTCCTGCAGTAACTGTTCGTCGACGGCGTCGCGTCTGGGGTCGGCGATGGCGGTGTGGGGCGAGCGCGCGGCGCGGAATTTCGCAGGATCGACATCGGCGTTGCTGCCGGGCAGGAGGACTCCGTTGCAGCTTTCGATGATTTTCCTGACTTCGCCCTGCAGTTGGTCGAGAGGGACACGCACGGGCTCGCCTCCGCCCTGCTCGACGGCACGCTCGTATTGCGGGATGGCGCGCTCGGCGTATTCGCGATCGATGGAGTGCGGCATGGGGATGGCGATGCGCGGCGGCATGGGTCGATTGTAGCGCCTTGGAAGTCCGCGGCTCGCTTCGCTCGCCGGCCAGCCGAGGCGGCTGTCTCTACACGGCCTGTCTCAGCGTACTGTTGCTCAGCTCATTCTCTCGATTGCGGCCAGGGTTTTCATTTGGCGGTGGTGGCGGACTTCCATGGTGAGTACGAGTACAAAGATGATGCTTCCCGCGACCACGGCGGCGGGCAAGGCGATGAGGCGATAGGCCACCGTCATGTTGGGATGGTTATGGTGAACGGCCGCAACGATGACGGTTCCGATGATTGCGAGCAGCAGGCTGACGGCGAACGAGAGCAACGCGCCGATGAATGTCACCAGCGCGACGCGTACCGGGATCGCATACCAGCGGGGCGGGCGCGCGGTGGGCGGCATATTGCTAGGCTAACATTTCGCGGCGGGACGGGCTGCGGTTCGGCGTGGCTGCGGAGTTTGGGAAGCGTATATTTTCCGTCATGCATAGACGGCGATTCATTTCAGGCGCGATGGGCGCTGTGGTTGCTGGGGCGCTGCCGGCTGGAGCAGCTCAATTGTCACACGCAGTTTCGAACGTGCCGAGCGCTGGCGGTGGTTCATCAACGGTCCAACCGCGCCCCGGTCTGGCGCTTGATCGGCACCGTTTTGGCGTGAATTACACGCCGTCAAAAAATTGGTGGTTCTGCTGGAACTCCTGGGATGCAGATCCGATCAAGCGAGACCTGGATGCGATCGCGGCCCTGGGGGCGGACCATCTTCGAATCCTTTTGATATGGCCTTATTTTCAACCCAATCCAAACTGGGTGAGTCCGCTTCATCTGGAGCGGTTGGAGCAACTGCTTACGCTCATGGGCGAGCGCAACTTGGATGCGCTGGTGACGGCGTTCACCGGGCAATTGAGCGGATGGTTTTTTCTGCCTCCGTTCAACGTGGCTGGGTCCGGCTTCTACACCGACGTAGCGATGTGGAAGGCGCAGGGAGTATTCATCCGGGAACTTGCCAAGGTGATGAAGCGGAGGAACAACATCATCGGCTTCGATTTTGGCAATGAACTTAACACCTGCTGGAGTGCGGAACCTGCCGCCGGCGATGCGTGGATGGCAAAAATGTTTTCGCTGATGGAGAGCGCTTACCCTGGGGGGATTCATGTGAACGGCGTGGACGCATCGCCGTGGCTGAGGTCGACCACGTTTTCTCCCCAGGCATTGGTAGCGCGGCCGATGCCGGTAACCCATTGTTATCCGTATTGGGCGGACGCGCTGAAGTATGGCGGCCCCATGGATCCGCCGAGCACAAAGCTGATGGCGGCGATGGCGACGTTGATCCGGTCGTATGCCGGCGATGCGAGGAAGCCGGTGTGGGTGGGGGAGTTCAACACCTGCATCGAAGAACTGAGCGAAAAGCAGCAGGCGGAATGGCTGGAGAAAGCAGTGCTCGCCGCGATCGATTCCGGCGTGAGCTGGTTCAGTTATTGGGACAGTCACGACGTTGACCGGAAGTTTGAGTTCGTCTCGCTCGAGTACAGCCTGGGTCTGTTCACCAACGACGGCAGGGTGAAAGAGCAAGGCAGGACTTTCAAACGGCTCGCCGATGCTTATCGCGGCCAACTCGTGACATTCCCCGCCCAGGTTTTGCCACCGCCGACAGAGAGGAACCTGGATGCTTCGTGGCGCTGGATGATGAATTGGATGGGCTGGCAGATACCCGCCGCCCGCAGGGCCCGAAGCCGGCGACCGTAGATGTGAAAAAATCCCCGAATAATCAGCGCGAGTTACTGTGGCGGTGCGGAGTGGGTTGCGACGGAGGCTTTGACCAATGCGTTGTGCATGGCGCTTAGTAGAGGCTGATTGCGGCCATCGTAATCCTGAGAGAGTTCCCACATGAACACGCCGCCGAGGTGGTGCTCGCCGATGGCATAGGTGACTTTGGCGGTGGTTGAGCTGGGGTTGTCGTAGGTGATGAACCCATACGTCTGCGCGGTGGAGTTGAGCAGATATGGAGCGGAGGCCAAGTCGTCAAAGCCTTCGATCCAGTCGCCGGTGGCAAGCAGCTTTTCGACCTGAGAGTAAATCACGGTGGGCGCGCCGGCGTTGCCGCAGAGTGCATCGTCTTGGCAGAAGGTCCACAGACCGTAGACGTTGAATTGGTAGCCGTAGAAGGCGGTGCCTAGATTGATTTGCCCGGCGGGTACGTCGAAGACGGTGAGGAACTGTCTGGTCGAAGTGTCGAGGCTGCCTTCCTGGCCGGGATCGATTGGGCTGAGGTAGAGCGGGGAGTTGTGGCCGGAGTGGTTGGTCCAGGCGCCGTGGAAGTCATAGGTCATGACGTTGAAAAAGTCGAGCAGGGGAATCATGCCGGCGAAATCGTAGACGCCATAGGAGCCGGGGCTGGAGGAGACGGCGGCCGAGATCAGATACTTCCCTGCCGGCATCAGGTCGCGCAGGTTCTGGATCAGCCCGGTGAAATTCACTGCCTGCTGATCATCGGTGGGGACTTCGTAATCGAAGTCGACGCCGTCGTAGCCGTGGGCGATGGCGAAGGCGGCGATGTTTTGGGCGAACGTGGCGCGGAACTGCGGGTTCGCGGAGATGGTGACGAACAGGTTGGGATTGCCGCTGACGCAGAGTTCTACTTTCACTCCGGCGGCGTGGGCGCGGGGGATCAAGTCAGGTTCGAGGAATCCATTCGGGATGGCCAGGGAGCCGTCGCCCGAAGCGGCGGGCGCGATGTTCGAGTGGACGATGTGCGTGAGCTGATCGTAGGGGATGGCGGAGGCGTTGTAGGCCGGAGTGTTCCATTTGTCCCAATAGCCGTAGTAGGCGAGAAGACGCGGGTTGGAGGCGTGGAGTACCGGGGCCATCACAAGAGCGAAGAGCAAGGCCAGGAAGGACGTCCTGAGGGTCACGGCGGGATCCTCGGACTGTAAGTGTATGAGGAGGTGGTGGGCCGGTCAAGGGTTTGTCGGAGCGATTCCTGCGCGGGATTGCGCTCCGACCGAGGAACGGCCGCGCCGGGTGACGCCTGCGGGAGGATCGTGCCGCGGCCCGGTAGTGTATAAAAGAGTAATTATGTCGCAGGCAGCACCAGCAATCACGCGGAGCCCCGCCGATGTGGTAAGGATGACGCCGGTTTCGCAGGCGGCGAACGGGGTTTGCTACGCCGTTCTGGGCGAGACTTCGATACGGTCGTTCGACTGGGAGCGGATGATTGCGGCGGTGCCGGGAACGATTGCAGCATCGCTCAAACGCAAGGCCTATTATTTTGTGCCGCTGACGGTGAGCCAGGGGGATGAGATCCTGATTGCCGACCGCTACGATGTGGCGCTCAGCGACAATGCGGTTTGCCATCGCAATTTGAATCTGGGTGATTCGCAGTGCGTGTTTATCTCGACACGGCTGACCGACGACAAGTTTTCCGTGGCGTTTGAGTTCTATATCAACGTGGGACACGCGCTGGTGGAGATGGCCGGTGTGTCGCAGGAATTCAGCGAGCTGGCGTGGAAGCAGGTGCAGGCGGGAGTGCGGGGCGAAACTTCGCTCGATGCCTGGGAGTCGCGCAAGCTGGCGCTGGCCGGCGGCGCCGAGGCGGAGCGGTTCAAAAACGAATACTTCGAGGCCACGTTCTCCGACACCATTTCGATTTACCTGCTTTCTTTGTTTTTGGATGTGGATTATCACGATTTGCGGGAGCGGGATTATCCGCTGCTGGCGCCTTCGGCGCTGGCGGAGCGGCTGAGGAAAGTGGCGGAGATGTTTCCCGCGAATACGGGATTTGAGTTTGCGGTGCTGTATAGGCGGAGAAGCTAGAACCGCTGGCTGCGCTCGGTAAGCTTAAGGTGCGATCTTGAAGATCGTGCCGCTGTTGAAAGCGCCGCCTTCGAGGGTGGTGCCGTAAAGATTGCCTGCGGCGTCTACGATCACACCCGAGTTGGGGCCGAAACCATCGGTGCCGTCGCCGAAGCTGTACAGAATGGTTTCTTTGCCGGTCGTGTCGATCTTAACCCCAATCACCACACACCGATAGAACTGCCAGCCGAGGTAGGCAAACCGGTTTGTAGTCACACAATGGAACAGGGGAACGCAGATAAGATCGCGGTGTAGACCATGATGCTTTGTAAAACACCTTAGTGTCTTACGGTTTGGCGAATCCGATCTGCTATAACCTTGTCGCCGTGTTCGACCTGATTCGGCCGTGGATCGGAGCCATCCCTTCGCGCTTCGCCGTCGCCGCGGAGGGGCGCGCTGTGGCGGTAGTCGAGCAGGTGTTGGGGCTATACCGCGACCATTGTAAAGAACTATTTGCCCCACCGCGCGGCGCTTGAGACTCAGTCATGTTCGTCAATGCAACAGGAAGCAGGATCTCAACTCAAGGAATTGCGCTAGCGTTCGCCAGGCTTGCGCAGGAAGCTCGAATTTGAAAAGCATGTTACGCCTCACATGACCCGTCACTCCGTTGCCACGACGCTATTGAGGCATGGAGTTGACATCAGGGTTATTCGGGACGTGCTCGGGCACGCATCGATTGCAATGACATAGCGCTACACCTAGAGTATCAAAGGGACACCTCCGCCTACACTCTCCATGCCGATCATCCGGACTATCTTCTTGGCAATGGACCGTGGCGGGCCCGGGTAGGCAGGGAGTATCCTCAATTTGTTTTCTTTGAAACGTGAGAGATTGGGTGGGCAGAGTTTTCTCTTGACGCGTTGGCCGTGCTGCCGACTATTCTGAAATTCTTATTGCTCGTCAGCGCTCCGGTCGGGATGGTTACTACGACTGGGCCCGTCGTCGCGCCGCTCGGAACAACTGCTGTCATGTAAGTGCCCTCAACGACTTTGAAGCTGGTCGCGGAGATGCCGTTGAAGCTCACGCTTGTTGTGCCGGTGAGTCCCTGTCCCAAAATCTGCGCCGTCTGGCCAACCGTTCCCGAGGCGACCACGAAGGTAACGAAGGGACTTAGCCCCATATTCAGGCTGTACACGCTTCCCTCGTTGCTGGTACCGCCAGCGCTGGCCGTTCCATACAATAGCCCGTTCGTGTATTGCAGTGGCGCTGCCAATGGAGAACTACCAATGTTGCTTGCGAAGCTGTACAGCAAAGTGTACGAGCCGCTAGTGGTGATCTTGAAAAGGGTACCGTTTCCGAAACTCCCGCCCGCCTCGGTTGCACCGTACAGGCTCCCGTCAGTCCCTTGCGTGAGTCCGCCAAATGGAGACGCTCCGTCGGCCGTTCCTCCGGCAAAGCTATGCAGAAACGACATCGTCCCAGTTTGAGTTATCTTGTAAATAGTACCGTTGTTATCTGCGCCCCCGAAGATCGTGGTTCCGTAGAAGTTTCCGTCCGACGCTTGTACCAGGGGTGACGTTGGACTACTGTTGCATGGAAAGTTGAATGTATGGAGTAACTTTCCGGAGAGGGCCAGCTTAAAAGCTGTTCCACAGCCCTTTCCTCCGACTTCGGCGGTCCCGTACAGATTTCCGTCGGAACCCTGGATCAGAGGTGCCACGGGCAACGCGCCATGCGTCAGGTCGAATTCGTAGATCGTTGTGAATGTGTTTCTTGAAAGAGTGTACTTGTAGACTGTTCCGTAGCCGGTAATAGTATCCTGCTCGGTCGTGCCGTACAGATTCCCATCTGATGCTTCGACGGGCGCCGAAAGAGGAGTGGACCCATCAGACCCGCCTTGAAAATCGTGAAGCTCCGTATATGTTCCGCTCTGGGAAATTCTGAAGAAAACACCCAGTCCGGCGGTCCCCCCGGTCGAAGTTGTGCCGTAGTAGTTGCCATCGGTCGCGAGGGTCAAGCCGCCTTCAGGCAGCGAACCGTCTGTCCCCTCGAAGACGTGAAGAACGCTTTCGGCTCCATTGGTGCCGAGCCTAAAGACTGAACCGGTTGAATCCGAAAGACCCGAGGTCGTGCCGTACATCCTCCCATCACGCCCCTGCGTAGGGGTCACAAATCCTGGACTCTGGCTGGTACCGGCGAAACTGAGAACATTAGTAACGACTTGCGCCGTGCCGCAATTGAGATCGCCTCCCCAGCCAGTCGTGCCGTAAAGGTTGCCGGCCGAATCGCGGATCAAGCCGTTGGGCTCATTTCCGTCCGCATCCCCCGTAAACGAATAGAGGGTGGTGAGCGTTTGGGCGTGTGCCGGCAGAGACATTGCGACAAACGCCAGCATAATCGCGAAGGCTAGCACGCCGGTCGAAAGGCGTTTTGCAGTTAGTAGAGTCAGTTCAGGTCTCATGCTGTACATCCTTCCTTCACGGCGCCGGGAGGGGCATTCACACGCGGTCGACGCGCAGAATTCCGAGGATTGTCCTCTGAGGGTGAGTGGCTGTCAAGATGCAGAACCTTGCATAGAACCTTCGCCAAGCGCGGGGTTGAGCACGTTGAGTTGAAGATCAACCATCCGAAATGGGCCGCTCAATTTACAATTGTTCTTCCCATGACCATTACTGTTCGAGCATTCGCGAAGATCAATCTCGGGTTGCGCATTGGCTCGCGCAGAGAGGATGAGTTTCACGAACTGCTCACGGTGTATCAGACGATCGGGATGCATGACTTGATCAGCGTGAGCGTGGAGCGAGGGCGTGGGATTGAGATACGCTGCGCGGACGCGAGAGTTCCCAGGGATGAGTCGAACACTTGTTATCGGATCGTGGAGAAGGCGCTGCCAGTGCTGAAAGCCAAAGGGCGCGTCGTCATTGAGATTGAGAAACGGTTGCCGGTGCAGGGGGGGCTGGGCGGTGCTTCGGCGGATGCGGTGGCTGTGTTGCTGGGACTTGAGCGCGCGCTGAAGAAGGCTTTAACTGCCGTCGAGCGGCTGCGGATTGCGGCCGAAGTGGGTTCTGATCTCCCATTGTTTTTGATCGGGGGCAGGGTTCTGGGCGTGGGCCGTGGAGAGCAAGTCTACCCGCTGGAGGATTTGCCGGCGATGGCGTGCGTGGTGGTCACTCCAGAGGTGGGGGTTTCGACACCGAAGGCGTTTGCGGAGTGGGACCGGCAATTGACGGTCGCCATACCATCCGATAGAATGATGAAGCTTGGCCGAGGGTTGTCGGCGTGGCTGAGCGAGAATTACTCCGGTGCTCCTTTTGGAAGGGGCCGGGCCGAGAATCCGCTTCTCGCGCTTGTCCGGGCCGGGATCAAGAACGACTTTGAACAGGTCGTCTTTCCTGCGTATCCCGAACTGGGTGAAGTTAAGCGTGCGCTGGAACGCGCGGGCGCGAAGTGTGCGTCCCTGTCGGGTTCCGGGTCGGCGCTGTACGGGTTGTTCGCCTCGAAGGATGCGGCGGCAAGGGCGGCGGACAGGGTGAAGAAGCAGGGATGGGCGGCGAAGGCGACGGCAACGCTGACGCGGCGGGAATACTGGAAAAAGTTTCTTGTTTCCAGTTTCTAGTTTCTGGTTGTTTAATAGGGTTATCACGCTTTCAACCAGTGCCGGTATCCGGTTTTGATTTTGAAACTGGAAACCGGAAACTTGAAACTGCCGTACTGGGCCGTCGACTAATGGTAGGTCAAGTGCCTTTGGAGCACTTTGTCTAGGTTCGAATCCTAGCGGCCCAGCCAGAAAATCAGCTTCGGGCTATGAGTCGCGAGCCGCGAGCAGGACGGGTTAGATTGCTCGAGGCTCACAGTTCGGCGCTTGCAACTCAAGAGCAAACTATGGCTACTTTGGTGACGCCGACCGAAAAAGTAGAGAAGGCTGAGAAGAGCAGCGTGCCCGTGCCCGACGAAAAAACGGAGCGCAAGCCGCGGGCGCGGGGCGACGAGAAGTTCAAGATTTTCAGCGGGACCGCGAACGAGCCGTTGGCCGATGAGGTCTGTGCGTTTCTCGGAATGCAGCGCGGGCAGGCGCAGGTGATCCGCTTCGCCGACGGCGAGGCGTATGTGCAGATTCAGGAAAACGTGCGGGGCGCGGATGTGTTCGTGATGCAGCCGACATGCCGCGCGGCGCACAAAGACGGCGCCAAGAGCACTAGCGTTGACGAACACCTGATGGAGTTGCTGTTGATGATCGACGCGCTGAAACGGGCGTCGGCACGGCGGATTACGGCGGTGATGCCGTATTTCGGCTACGCGAGGCAGGACCGGAAAGACAAGCCGCGCAGCCCAATTTCGTCGAAGCTGGTGGCGGATCTGTTGACCACGGCAGGGGCGCACCGGGCGCTGATTGTGGATCTGCATACGCCGCAGTTGCAGGGATTTTTCAATATCCCGGTGGACCATTTGTTCGCCTCGCCGGTGCTGGTGGACCACTTCAAGAAGCTGGCCTTGCCGAATCTGACCGTGGTTTCGCCGGATGCGGGCGGCGTGGAGCGGGCACGGTTTTTCGCGAAGAAAGTGGACGCCGCGCTGGCCATTGTCGATAAACGGCGCGTGGAAATGAACGTTGCCGAAGTGATGCATGTGATCGGCGATGTGCATGGGCGGACTTGCCTGATCATCGATGACTTGATCGATACGGCGGGGACGCTGGTAAAGACGGCGTCAGCTCTGAAGGAGAACGGGGCGACCGAGGTATATGCCTGCGCTTCGCATGCGGTGCTGTCGAATCCGGCGGTGCAGAACATTGCGAAGTCGGTGATCCGCGAAGTGGTGGTGACCAATACCATCCCATTGACGGAAGAAGCGAAGCAGGAACCGAAGATCCGCGTGCTTTCGATCGCGGGATTGATTGGGCGGGCGATTCAGGCCAATCACGAAGAGACTTCAGTGAGCAGGTTGTTTGTTTAGGTGGGTATAGTGGTGATCACGGCGAACAGCAGGTTCCTCCGCTCCGCCCTCGCTTTGCTCCGGCTCCGGTCGGAATGACAAGATTTTTGGATGGGATAAATTATGGCAACTACGATTGAACAGAATGTTTTGGAAGCGGAAGGGCGCGAGCCCGGAACCAAGAACCACGCGCGGCGAGTGCGGCGCGAGGGCAAGATCCCGGCAGTGGTTTATGGCGCGGGCAAGGATGCCAAGCCGGTGAGCGTGGATCCCAGGCATGTGCTGCGCATTTTGCGCTCCGACACCGGGCATAACACGATTTTCGATCTTGCCATGAGTGGCGAGCGGACCAAGGTCATGATTGTCGATTGGCAGTACGAGCCGATCAAAGGCCATCTGCTGCACATTGACCTGAAGCGCATCGCCATGGACAAGGCGCTGCGGGTGAGCGTGCCCGTCGTGCTGACAGGCGTGGCCGAGGGCGTGAAGACGGAAGGAGGAATTCTCGAGCACATTCTGCGCGAAGTGGAAATCGAGTGCCTGCCCGGCGATATTCCCGGCCACATCGATGTTGATGTCAGCCATCTCACCTTCGGCATGGTGCTGCGGGTTTCGGATTTGCCGCACAACGAGAAGCTCAAGTTCCTTTCGGACGCGAACCAGCCCGTCGCGCACGTGACCAGCGTGAAGGAAGAAGTTGTGGCTACGCCGGAAGCGGTGGCGGCGGAAGCGGGTGCAACTCCAGCCGAGCCCGAAGTCATCAAGAAGGGCAAGGGGGAGACCGACGAGGAAGGAGCGGAGGCTCCTGCCGAGAAGGGCGAAAAGAAGGGCGAGAAGAAGGAGAAGAAGTAACTCCGTGCCGAGCGCCTCGCTGCGCTCGGCGGGACAGCCGAGGCGGCTGTTCCCACATGGGTCTTCTCGGTGTTGGGGATGGTGGCGTGAAACTGATTGTTGGTCTCGGCAATCCTGGCGTCGAGTATCAGTTCACGCCGCATAACGTCGGTTTTCTGGCGGTGGATCGTATCGCCAGCGAGCGCGGCATCGAGATCAGGAACCGGCAGTGCCGGGCGCTGACCGCGCGAATGCAGGTTGGGGACGAAGCCGTGATGTTGGCCAAGCCCGAGACCTTCATGAACCTGAGCGGCTTGTCGGTGCGGGAACTGGTGGCGGAGTACGAGTTAAGCCGGAGTCGGACTTGGTTGTAATTCAGGATGAACTGGATTTTCCGCTGGGTACGATGCGGATTCAAACGCGTCGGAGTTCGGCGGGGCACAACGGGATTGAGTCGATCATCGGAGCGCTGGGCACGCAGGATTTTTTGCGCATCCGGGTTGGCGTGGCCCCGGAGCGCAAAGTGGAGGACGGGCAAAGTTATTTGCTCTCGCCGTTCCGCAAGGCTGAACTGGCGGTGGTGGACGGGATGCTCGACACCGCGGAGGAAGCGGTGATGGCGATTTTGAAGGACGGCGCGGCGGCGGCCATGAACCGATTTAACCGGAAAGAGCCGGAAGAGAAAGACTAGCAGCGGATTGCACGGATTCTCACGGATCAGAGATCTTTGAGACTTCCAGATATCCCTGGTGATCGTGAAGATCCGCTGGCAAAGATTTGGAGATACGCATGAATCGTACTTATGAACTGATGTTTATCGTGCGGCCGGATATGGCGGACGAAGATCTGGACAAACTCATGTCGACGCTGGAAACGACCGTGACGACGGCCAAGGGCTCGATCAAGAGCGTGGACCGCATGGGCAAGCGCCGGTTGGCCTACGTGGTGCGCAAGTTCCGCGAGGGTCTTTACATTCTGATGACCGTCGAGGGCGAAGGCAACGTGGTGCATGAACTGGAGCGCCGGTTGCGCGTGACCGAACCGGTGATCAAGTTCCTCACAGTGCGCATCGATCTGGAACAGAAGCGTCTGGATAAGATCAAGGCGCTGCGCGACGCGAAGAAGAAAGTGAGCGCACAGCCTGCGGCCCCGGCTGCCGAAGAAGCGCCCGCGGCGGCGGTTCCGCCGGCGGAAGCGCCGGCAACGGCGTAAGAACAGTGGCCAGTGATCGGTGATCAGTGATCAGCGATCAGTGGCCAGTTCACAAGAGCGAGGTAGGTTTTGCTGGCCACTGAGCACAGATCTTGACCAGATCTGGCCACTGATTAAGGAGCGTTATGGCAGAAGAGACGAAAGCACCAAGCGAGCGGCCGGCGGGAGATGGGCCGCGGGTGAGTTCCGTCCGTCGGGAGACCGTCCGCGGTTTGGCGGCGGTGGGGGCGGGCGTTCCGGCCCCGGTGGTCCGTCGCGCGAGGGTGGACGGAAGTTTTTCCGGCGCAAGAAGGTTTGCAAGTTCTGCACGGAGAAAATCGCGGACATCAACTACAAGGATTACCGGCTGCTGGGACAGTTCGTGGCCGAAAGCGGCAAGATCGTGCCCCGGCGTTTGACCGGCGTATGCTCGCCGCACCAACACCGGCTGGCTTCGGCCATCAAGCAGGCGCGGAACATCGCATTGCTGCCGTTTGCCGGGCGGGCGTCGTAAGAAATCAGCCACGGATTTTCACGGGTCAACACGGATAAGGCTTTTTATATATTTTGGGTTTATCCGTGAGAATCCGTGGCTAACAAGATCTGACATCGGAGCCATCATGGAAGTCATTCTGAAAGAAGATGTAAACAAGCTGGGAGCGCGCGGCGACGTGGTGAAGGTTGCCGAGGGATACGGCCGCAACTTTCTTTTGCCACGCAAGTTGGCCATTGAGGCGACCGCGGGCAACAAGGCCGTGGTCGTGCAGATGAAGGCCGCTTCGGTGCGGAAGTCGGCCAAGGAGAAGTCGCAGGCCGAAGAACTGGCGAAGCAGTTCGACGGGCTCTCGGTTTCGTTCCAGAAGCGGGCGGGCGAGCACGATCAGCTGTTCGGCTCGGTCACTTCGAGCGATCTTGCCGAGGCTGTGGCGAAAAAAGGCATCAACCTTGACCGCCGACAGATTCAGTTGCACGATCCGCTGAAGACGCTGGGCGAATTCACCGTGCCGGTGAAGCTGCACAAGGACGTGACCGCGCACTTGAAGGTCGTGATTGAAAAAGAAGCAGTCGCGGAATAATTCAACCCACTCTTTGCTTATCGGCAAGGAGTGGGCTCACCATGTCTGCAGTCCTCCCGTTTGCCCCGATGGGTTATCTTCCCGCCCTCGCACCTCTCCGTCCTATAGCTTTCCCCAAGCCCTCGTCGCCTGCGGCGATTTGACAGCCGGGGGCGGCTGTCCCTGGATGTTTGTTCCAACCCATTGAGCCGCAAGCAGAAAACCCTCCCGACCGCCTATAATTCCTGCTTACGAAACTGCTGAGTCCTCGTCTATCTCTATGCCAGCCCGGATACGGCATTGACACTGGGCGGCGGGGAACGACCGAACATGCCGGCCGATGTTTTAGCGCTAACACTTGCGGTTGGTGAAGTGACGCTCGGGAGAGCGAAGTATCGGGCGGAGCGAGTCGGCGGTAGCGGAGGCGAAGACCCCACGCGGGGCCGCATGGCTGGGCAAGAACGCCGCATCGACGATACGATCCTCATCCGCGAGGCGCAGCAGGGCAACCGTGCCGCCTTCGAGGAACTGGTGCGCCACTACGATCACGCAGTCCTGCGGCTGGCACTGCACCTGACCGGCACGGAGCAGGACGCGCAGGATGTTTACCAGGACGCCTTCCTCAAGGCCTACAAAAATATCGGGAGCTTTCGTTTCGAATGCTCTTTTTATACCTGGATTTATCGCATCGTGACCAATCTTTGCCTGGATCACCTGCGCAAGAAAAACGTGCGCAAGGAGGATGCGCCCGTGGTGAAGGACGCGTCTGGCGGGGAGTACGACCTGCTCGATCAGGTGCCGGATGTGAGGGCGGGAGCCAATCCGGAGCGGGATTTGATGCGGCGGCAATTGGGGGCGAGGATTTCGGGAGCTTTGGAGAAACTTACGCCCCGGGAGCGGATGGTTTTTGAGTTGAAGCATTATCACGGGTTGAAGTTGCGGACCGTCGGCGAGATTCTGCACACGACGGAAGAGACGGCGAAGAATACGTTGTTTCGAGCCACGCAGAAGTTGCGAGGGCAGTTGGCGGATATGAGATGAAAAGGTTTCAAAGTTTCAATCTTTCAAGGTTTCAAAAACCTTGAAGCTCTGAAACCTCAGAAACCTTGAAACGAGGTCTATATGAAATGCGAATGGGTGCGGGAAAATATCGCGCTGCATGTTTATGGCGAACTGGCGGATGACGCCCGGCATGAACTGGAGCAGCATGTGGAACGGTGCGCGGATTGCGCCGCTGAGCTGAAGGCGGAGCGGGACTTTCACGCGCTGTTGGCGCACGCTCCCTCGGTTGAGCCGACGCCGAATCTGCTGGCGGCTTCGCGCATGCGGCTGCAGGAAGCGCTGGAAACCGCGCAGCAAGGCCACTTCTGGCATCGGCTAGCTTTTGATCCGGTGAACTGGTTGCGGCAGGTGCGCTTCTCGCCGGCACTGGCTTCGGTGATTTTGATTTTAGGATTCGCAGGCGGCGTGGGGACTTCCTACCGGGTGTTCGGTCATCCGACTCAGGGTCCGGCGACGGTCGCAGGTCAGGCGCCCGCAGAGGCTTCGATTACCGGAATTCAATCCATCACGCAGGAGCCGGGCACAAATCAGATTGCCATCAAGTACAACACGGTTTCCACGCTGGAAACGCAGGGGTCGATGAACGATCAGCGGATCCAGCAATTGCTGCTGTTTGCGGCCCGCAATAACTACAATTCGGGCGTGCGCATGGATTCGGTCGATCTGCTGACGCAGAAGCCCGATGTTTCGCAGGTGCGCGATGCGCTGATTTATGCGCTGCGGTATGACACGAATCCGGGAGTGCGGCTGAAGGCTTTGGACGGTCTCGGCGGATTCGTGAAAGATGACGTGCGCGTTCGCGATGTGGTTCTGGAGGCGCTGGTGAACGATGCAAACCCTGGTGTGCGCACCGAGGCATTGCGTTTGATTGAGCCGGTGAAGGCGGATGGCAGCGTGCGAGGCGTGCTGATGACGCTGGCAGCCAAGGACCAGAGCCAGTACATAAAATCGCAGGCGCGAACCATGCTGGCGCAGTTGCCGGAGATCGATTAGCGGCCGGAAAGAACGGGTATCGCTGCGCGGAAGCGCCGCGCGCTCAAGATCGAGAAACAGAGGTGGATGATTTTGAAGTACTCGCGACAAATCGTTGGGCTGGTGGGCGTGGTGGCTATGGTTGCGCCACTGGTCCTCGCCCAAGACTCAAATAACGCAACCACGAGCCAGGCCACATCAGGCATGGTGGCGGCTGCCCGAAATTTGCGAATCAAGGTGGATATGGGTTCGGTGGTGGTGCACGGCGGACAACAAACCAGCATTCATTACGTAGTCCGCGGCCAGTCCTCTTCTTCGGTCTCGCGCCGGGAGTTCGGATCTTTCAAGATCAGTTCCTATGTGAGGGGAGATACTGCGTGGATTGTGGCCCAATGGGATGGGAGACGGCCGCGCCAATTCCCCGGTGAATTCGCGATCGATATTCCGCGGAACACCGCTCTGGTCAGGATCGAGACCGGTGGCGGCGGGGTAGAGGCGACGGGCATAGCCGGGCAAGTCGAGATTGAGAGTGGCGGTGGCAAGATCCGTCTGGATGACATTGGCGGTTCAGTGGGGGCGCAAACTGGCGGCGAGTCGATCGATATCGGAACAGTCGGCGGAGACCTGAAGCTGGAGACGGGTGGCGGCAACATCTCGGTCAAGTCGGTGCAAGGGCAGATTCATGCGGAAACCGGCGGAGGAAATGTTCTTGTCGCTTCCGCCGGACAAGGAGTGGTGATCGAGGCGGGCGGCGGCAATGTGGAGATCAGGCATTGCGGCGGGAAAGTAAAAGCATCGACAGGCGGAGGCAATATTGTCCTGGGAGATATTGGTGGCCCCGCTGACATCGAGACCGGAGGCGGCAGTATTCGCCTGGCTTCGGCGCGGGGACGCGTGGGTGCGAACACGGGCGCGGGAAGCATTGAGCTTTATGGCGTTCCGTCGGCCCGGGTGGAGACTGGCGCAGGCGGGATCACGGTGAAGTTGGTCAACACCGGCGCTGAGAGCGCCGACTCCGTGCTGGAAACTTCGGCGGGCGACATTGTGGTGTACATCGCTGCAGACGTAGCTATTTCCGTGCGGGCCAGCGTGGACCTGGGCAATGGGCACCGGATCAGCTCCGATTTTCCGGACATTCATGTCACCAGCGAGGGCGGGCAGTGGGGGCCTCGAACTATCAATGCGGAGGGCAAGTTGAACGGCGGCGGTCCCGTGCTGAAAGTACGGACGACGACGGGCGATATCTGCTTCCGCCGGGTGAAGCAGTAAGAATCAAGGTAAAGGAATCAGAGTAACGGAATTAAAGACAACTGCGTTGACATCTCCGGAGGTTGGATCATGCGGAAACACATTCTGACTACAATTGCGCTGGTGCCGCTGCTGTTCACGCTGTCGCATGCCGAACAGAACTGGACAGCCCCGCCGCAGTACTACGGTGTTTGGAGCGACGACGCGGGGAAGGGTTCTTATCTTGGGGTAGACATAGCAGACATCACCACCGACAGGCTCGGAGCCCTGAAGTTGAAGGAGGAGCAGGGGGTGGAGGTGACGATGGTGGACCAGGATGCGCCCGCAGGCAAGGCGGGCATCAAGGAACACGATGTCATTCTGAGCCTGAACGGAACCGCGGTGGAGAGTAAATCGCAATTGCAGCGAATGATCCACGAAACGCCGCCGGGGCGGCTGATCACGCTGGGACTGAGCCGCGATGGACAGCCCCTGACCGTCAAAGTGCAACTGGCCGACCGGCACAATGAAGTTTCCCGCTGGATGTCGAAAGACAAAGGAAAGGATTTCGACATCCATGTTGAGATTCCACCCATTCCCAATATTCCGCCGATACCGGAGATCGAGATGCCCAACATCGGAGTGGTTTATGTGCAGTCGTCGATGAGAAGCGGGTTGATGGTGGAAAATCTCACGCCGCAACTTGGCGAGTTTTTTGGCGCGAAGAACGGAACGGGAGTGCTGGTGCGATCAGTGGAGAGGGGAAGCCGCGGCGAAAAAGCGGGCTTGCGCGCCGGGGACGTCATCACTCGAGTGGGCGATCAGCCGGTCCATGACACCAGCGATTTTGCCCATGCCTTGCGCGCACACGGCGGAGGATCGGTGACAGTGGCAGTGATTCGCGACAGGAAAGAGCAGACGTTGACAATCACGCTGCCGGAGCGCAAGGACTCGGGCGATATATTCATCGAAGAAGACAGCATGGAAGCGCCATACGCGGACGCTACAGCGCGGGAAAAGCTGATGAGCACGCTGCAATACGAGATTGCCAAGATGCAGCCGCAGATGGAACTGGCGAAGCAGGAAAACGCGAAAGCATCCGAGCAATTGCGCAAAGCTCTCTGCACCCAGCAGAAAGAATTGAAGCAAAGTCTTGAGCAGAAGCTGACCCCCAAGGTTCAGGATCAACGCGTGAACCAGCTGGAACTGCAGAAGGCAGTGGAACAGCTTCGACACCAACTCAAGGGCGATGGCCTCGATATTTAGAATTCGCGAGGGGAAAGCGGGATAACAACTTCGCAATGGGCCAGCAATTCTCTGGCAATAGTAATTCTCTTATTAGCAATTCTCTAGGACGATGCGGCGCGGCTGCGGACTGGAGTGCCAAGACAGACCTGATTCCGTCCCGCCTGCTTGGCGGCGTATAGGGCGGCATCGGCGGCTTTGACTAATTCATCGCGGCTGGTGCCGTGTTCGGGGAAAGCGGCCGCTCCAGCGCTGATGGTGACAGGGCGAGGAACCCCGGGGAACTGCCAACTGGCCACCATCTTCCGAAGTTTCTCAGCAATATGCATGGCATGCTGCGAGTTGGTTTGCGTGAGCAGGATGCCGAACTCCTCGCCGCCATAGCGGCAGACTACATCAATCTTGCGCAATTGCTGGTGAAACAGCGAGGAGACCTGACGCAGCACCTCATCCCCCAGCACGTGCCCGAACTCGTCGTTCAGCCGTTTGAACTGGTCGATATCCGCCATGATGACGGCCATGCCCGTGCCGTAACGGCGGGCGCGTTCAATTTCTTCCATGATGCGCAACTCAAAAAAGCGCCGGTTGAAAATGCCGGTGAGGCCGTCGAGATATGCGAGCTGTTTTACGCGCTCCACGTAGTGAGCATTCTGAATGGCGGTGGCGCAGATATCGGCGACCGATTCGAGCGATTGCAGATCGCCGTCGCGGAAGGCGTCGCGCAGTTCGCTATCCAACGCCAGAATTCCCAGAGTCTGCCCGAATGACACCAGTGGAATACACATGCGCGAGGCCGATTCGGCAAAGAATTTGGTGCTGCCGGGCGCGCTGCCCAGATCCGTTTCCATCGCGGTGCTATTGCCGGCCAGGATGCCCGCCCAGGGCTCGGTGGTGGCGGCGAAGCGGCCGCCTTCGGGAACGCGCGGGGTGAGTGTGCCGTGATGAGCGCGCAGAACGAGTTCCTGGTCTTCGCGCAGAAATAGCGAGACGTGCGACACGCGGAATGCGTCCTGAATCAGCTCACACACCCGGCACAGCAGTTCTTCCAGCTCCAGAACAGCCGTGGTTTGCTGGGCGATGGCATTGATGGCCTGCAGTTGCCGTGCCCGTTGCCGCTCCAGAGAGTAGAGCCGGGCATTTTGCAGGGCGATGGAGGCCTGGGTGGAGAACAGCGTTAGCAGATCGATTGTTTCCGGATCAAAATGGTTGAGCCGGTCGCTCTGGCAATCGAGCACACCCACGACTGCGTCCTGCACCATCAGGGGAATGGCCAGCTCGGATTGGGTCGACTTGGCGGAGCAGAAATAGCGTGTGTCCTGGGTGACGTTGGGCGCATATACGGGCTGCTTTTTGAGCGCCGCGGCTCCCGAGATGCCTTGGCCGAGAGAGACTCGAATCTTGTCTTGGCCTTCATCCCAGCCGATCTGCGAGCGGACGTACAACTCCTGCGTCTGCTTATCCAGCAGCAAGATAGCCACATTCCGCAAATGAAAATAGTCGTGCGCGATGGCCAGGATGCGCTGCAGCACCTCATCCAGATCAAAGGTGGAAAGCACCGCCTGCCCGGCATCGTACAGGACAGCGATCTTATTCATGGTTCAGAGACATCGTAACGTGGCGGGGCGCTTTGCCCGAGGTACCCAAAGTAACGTGACGCTGCCCCTGCTGTTGGTGTGGATCGTGGCTCGCAGGCGACCTACGCACTTGCATTTCTGCGCAGAATCAGGATAATTACCGTTCCTTCCCCCCGGGAGGTTTTTCAAATGCCAGTTTTTGCTCATACCCTGCGCCGCGCCGTCGTGTGTCTTGCGCGGCCGCTTGCACTTATTGCAACCCTCTTCTTGCTCGTGATGGCGGGATGGCTGGCAGTGATTCCGGCTGCCGCGCAGGCCTCTTCGCCCACGGCACCCATAGGGCCTAACTCCGATCCAACCTATCAGGCGCTGCGCAACCTGGCGCTGGGCGGAGAAGCGGTCAGCGTGAGCAATCTTGAGCTCAAGCGCGAGGCGGGAACGTTTCATCTGCGTTCGGGCACGGTATGCTTCACGGCGCCGGTTCAGGGCAAAGTGACGGGAGCGGTGTTTGAGGGCGACGGCAACTTGGTGCTCTCCGTGCCGCCGTCAGAGTCCGGGATGCTGAAGCTTCTGACCAAGGAAAACGAATTCAGCGAAAATTTTGACCACCTGGTGCTGCGTTTTACCGACTCTACGTATGACGAAATTAAGAAGGCGGGGACCAAGGCCTCAGGGGGCTGTGACAACGGGCTGCTGAAGGGCAGCCAGAACGCTATGCGCCATGCCGTCACCCTCAAGTACAACCTCGATGCTCGGATTCTGCAGGATGTGCTCAGTCCCGAGCCGGGCGGGCTTTTCGTGGCGTTCGTGCATGGCAAGCGCTATAACGACAAGGAGATTTTCGTTGTCGATCCGCACGGCGCGGAATATGCCATGGGAAGTAAAGTGGGTTTGATGACCTACGACGAGAACAAATATGGCGTCTGGGCTGCGTTCTCGCTCTCCGGCGAACATAAGCCAGGCACAGTCGGAAACCTCATCCGCATTGAACACCAGCAACTGGATACGACCTTCGAAAAAAATGCACACTTGAACGGGAAGGCGACGACCACATTTGTTGCGCAGGTCAATGGGCTGCGGGTCGTGCCCTTCAACTTGTTCCACACGTTGCGGGTGCAGAGCGTGAACGCCAATGGGCAGGCGCTGGCTTTTATACAGGAAGACAAGAATGACGACGCGGACTTCTCGGTGATTCTGCCCAAGCCTCTGGCGATGGGAGAGAAATTTGAAGTCACGTCGGCATACGACGGCAAAGAGGCAGTGACCAACGAAGGCGCCGGCAATTATATGCCTGCCCCGGCTGCACGCGAAAGCTGGTATCCGAACAATGCCGCTGAATCTTCCGGGGAATTCACTCCCTACGACATGACCTTCCGCATTCCGAAAGGAACCAAGATGGCGGCTACGGGCGTCCTGGTCAGCGAGAACAATGACGGTGGCCAAAACGTGACCGTATGGAAGAGCGAGGTTCCGCAAACCGTTGCGGGATTCAGCTTCGGAGACTTCAAACTGGAAGAGGCCAAGCTCAGCAATCCTGAATACCTGGTACAGTCCTACGCCAACAAGCAATCGCCAAACTGGGTCCAGGAGTTGCAACTGGCAGCCCAAGGCGATCCTACTGCAAGGGGAGGGGGAGTGTTTGGTGCTTTGAATAGCCACCCCGAGGTAGCGCTGGGCAACATGAGTACAACAGGCCTTAACAAGAAGTCCCTGGCCGAGGCCGAATTGGCGATTCCGCTTTACACCGATTTTTTTGGCCCGTCTTCTTTCAAGCACATTCAACTCACCCAGCAGACCGCGTGCGACTTTGGGCAATCGTGGCCGGGTTTGGTGTGGATTCCCATCTGCTATTACTTCGACAACACGGTGCGCCATCAGCTCCACATGGATTTTGGCGACCACGGCTACTGGAAGGTTGTGACTCCACACGAAATAGCTCACCAATGGTGGGGACACACGGTTGGATTCAGTTCGTACCGCGACCAGTGGATGAGCGAGGGTTTTGCCGATATGTCGGCTTCGCTCTACCTCACGTTGATCGAGAAAAACCCGCAGAAGTTCATCGCTTTCTGGAATGACGAGCGGGACTTGCTGCTGGAGCGCAACGCGCAAGGTTTTCGAGCCATTGACGCCGGCCCGCTCACGATGGGATATCGCATGAGCAATTCCAGGACGGGGTTTGATGTGACGCGGCATCTCATTTATCCCAAGGGCGCGTACGTCCTGCACATGATCCGGATGGCGATGTGGGAGCGGCAGACCGGCGACCAGCACTTCAAGGAGATGATGCAGGACTTCGTCAAGACCTATAGCGGCAAGGCCGCCACCACGGAGGATTTCAAAGCGATGGTGGAGAAACACATTGGGGGCGACCTCGACGCTGAGGGGAACCACAAAATGGATTGGTTCTTCAACGAATATGTTTATGGCACGCAGTTGCCCACGTACAAGATCGACTATTCGTTCGACACCGGAGCCGACGGTGACGTGGTGTTCAACTTCAAGGTCACGCAATCGAATGTGAGCAAAGACTTCCGGATGCCGGTGCCGATTTACCTGGAACTGGCGGACGGAAACGTGTTTATGCTGGGGCGCGCGAAACTTCTGGGGAACTCGACAGTTGAGCAGAAGGTTCCGCTGAAAGGGCTGAAGACGAAGCCGAAGCGGGCCATGCTCAATTATTACGACGACGTGCTGGCGTCGCCCAACTAGAACAAAGAAAAAGGGAGCACACTCCGTGTGCTCCCTTGATTCATTATAGCGAAGCATCTGTTCGCAGTGGTGTTGCAAATTATTTGCTCGAACCACTATTTGCTCGAGCTTCTATTTGCTCGAACCGCCGGCCTGCATGCCCTCGCCACTTCCAGTCAGCTCCAGGGCAAACTTCTTCCCCTCGAAGCGAAGGCCGGCCAGCGAATTGGTTCCACCCTCGGTGCGGATCTCTGCGGCGTCATTGGCTGCGGCAGACTGCAGTTCGACAACATGAGCCGGGACTTTGGCGAGCACGTGATTGCCCTTCATGATGCTGAGTTCAACATTCGGACCAGCGCCCTCCCACTGCACTTTGTAGTCGCCTGGCTTCAGCGTAGTTCCGCTGACGGTCACGGCCTTGCTCAGTTGCAAACCGCCTTTTGTTCCCGCAAAAGCGCTCGAGGCTAACAGCAACGCCAACCCCATCACCAGGCTCTTCGACACTGTCGCAAATTTCATGACTGCTCCTTTTTCTTCCCCGAAATTCCGTCGGGGAGCGGCTGGGGCGGCCCGGTTTACGACTTGCGCGAGAAAACCGTTGTGTTTTGCCGCGAATCGCCTACAATGCAGCGGTTGGGGTTCAGACGGCAAACCGCAAGGTATGCCGCTCTGTGCACGGGGGTTTTCTCGCCTGAGCCGCCAAACCGAAAGTGAGAGAATCCCCTAACCCCACTAAATTTTTTGTTCCGCACCCGCCGGTTCAGAACTGCTTTTTGTCCGGACGGTGCCTTAAGTTGTATTACGTTTGAGAAGCGTTAAAAGTTCCGCTCTTCAGCTCCTGTCGCAATCTCGCTCCTGCCTCTTTTGACGAAATGCTCGTCTCCCGGTTAGCAAGAATCAAGACAGCAAGAATCAAGCGGGCAAAATAAGGTGACAAGTCTGATTCGGCACAGTTGCGAGGTGTCTTGTTCGGACACCTGTCAACTGAGCTCGCTGCAAGAGTGCTTTGTTCTGTAATGGATGAGGAAGATGTGGTTTCAGATTCACGCGCAAATGAATTTCGTGTGAATTGCAAGATATGTAATGAAATGTCGATGCTTTGTAAACAATCGTGAAACATACCGTCGCATAACGAAGTTCCGCGGCTTTCTTCAGCGGGCTTTCTAATATCTCAGTCGGTGTCACCATGCTGGCGGTCGACCGACCAGATGCTGGCCTGATCTTTTTCGAACGGGTAAACGTGCACCATCCAATTGAAGATTATGGGATGAAAGGTTCCGCCCGCGGCATCGCACTGTTCCTCGGTGGTGATTGATCCGCGTAAACCGAATTGCGGATGCGGCAACAGCCCCTCGCCGCGTCGATCTGGAGGCGCAGCGCAAAAGTTCACGTGCTCGTGCCATTGGGCCACACTGAGTGGAACGCGCTCGTCGAGTTCATCTTCGGTGAGGCGCTTGGGCGCGGTATACATTACGCCGATCAGCTTATAGTCCTGGCCGTGCTTTGCGTAGAGCAAAGACGTTGGGTGCTCGGGATTGAAACGGGAGGCATTTTCGATCGCGTATGCATAGTTGGTGAAGTGATACATTTTCTGCGGGACGTTGGGCAGGAAAATCTTGAAGCCATCGGCCAGGGCAACATGATAGTCGAGATATTTTTCTGAAGCTTTGCGGGCGGCATCCACCACTTTCTGGGCGCGCTCAGCATCGCCGGGCCTGGCCGGGCGCAGCGCCGTCATCTTCATGTGCGGGCCCATATCCATGTGGCCTTCCATGGAATGCATGGCGTGGGCGCTAGCATCGCTTTCTTTGTCCGCGTCTTTATCTTTATCCGCGCCCATGTCCTTCATGTTCGACATGTCGTGGCCGGACATATCCATGCCGGGCATGTTCTGGTGCGCGCTGGGCGAGGCGGCAGCCGGTTGCTGCTGTCCCCAGGTGACGCTGGCGAACATGCTGGCTAACATCAGGAGGGAAACAAAAATGGCGGCGCGACGCATGACAGACCTCCTTACATTTCTTTCAATATCAATCCTGCAATATTAACCCTGGAGCGCTGGAGTTGTTTCGGCAAGGAAGGACTCGGATGGCCTGATTACAGAGGTAATCGGGCGTAATTCGGGCGGAGAATTCCCGGCGAGGAAATTCGCAGCTAGGTGTCCGCATTGACCGATTTCCACAGCACACGCTAGAATAGTGGAGTTTGCCTGTACTCGCCGACCCGTTCTGGGGACGCCCGCCCTGGCTGCTCATGTGCCGGGGTGGAACACACAGCAAGCAGAGGAAGTTGAGGCTCGGTGATTGCGCCCGTGTGCGCGTGGGCTGGATTGATTCGACATTTTGATGGAGGCAGGCGTATGTACGCGGTTATCCGCGCCGGTGGAAAGCAGTACCGGGTGGCGCCCGGAGATGTGATTCGAGTGGAGAAACTGGCTACGGGGACCGACGGTCAGGTGGAGTTCCCGGAGATATTGGCGGTATCGGGCGGCGAAGGCCAGATCGGAAAACCGCAGGCCGGAGCGCGGGTGGTCGGCGAACTGGTGGAAGAAGGCCGCGGCGCGAAGATTCTGGTGTTCCATTACAAGCGCAAAAAGCAATATAAGAAGTTGCGCGGGCACCGGCAGGATTTTTCCGCGGTGCGCATCACCGAAATCGCTTTTGACGGGCAGAGCTTCAAGGCTCCTCAGGTGGAGAAGAAGCAGCCCAAGGTGAAAAAGGCTGCGCCGGCACACATGGACGAGCACGAGTCTGGAGCGGAAGCGAAATCCGCCAAGGGACATGCCAAGAAGAAGGCTGCTCCGAAAAAGAGTGCGGTCAAGAAGGCTGCTCCAAAAAAGAAGTAAGTGGAAAAACGGGAGAGTCGCCCGTCACCACACGATTTTGTGGCAACCAGCCACTGACAACTGAGATTCTATGGCACATAAAAAAGGGCAAGGAACTTCACGAAACGGCCGCGACTCAAACGCGCAGCGGCTTGGATTCAAGGCATTCGGCGGGCAGATCGTGCCCGGCGGCACCATCATCGTGCGCCAGCGCGGCACGCCGGTGAAACCGGGACTCAACGTGGGCCGCGGCAAAGACGACACTTTATTCGCCAAGATCACGGGCCGCATCAAGTTCCTGAACAAAGGTTCGATGGGGAAGTTCGTGATGGTCGAGCCGATGGAGATCGCGGAGTAGTTCGGTTACTCCGCCGGCAGCCGCGGGCGGGGGCGCCCGCGCCGCAGTGCCTCGCCTTCGGGACGGGGCTTTTTCTTTTAGTGCAGTCGTCAGACGGCCATGTTCATTGATGAAGCAAAAATTCGCGTGAAGGCGGGCGATGGCGGCAACGGCTGCATGGCCTTTCGCCGCGAAAAATTTGTTCCGCGCGGCGGGCCTTCGGGTGGCGATGGAGGCAAGGGCGGCGACGTGATCATGGAGTCCAGCGAGCGCCATAACACGCTGGTCCATTTTCGTTTTAATCCCGAATACAAAGCCGAACGCGGGCGCCACGGTGAAGGATCGAACAAAACCGGGCGCGAGGGCGAAGACATACTTCTGAAAGTTCCGGTGGGCACGATCGTGTATGACCAGGAAACGGGCGAGAAGGTGTTCGATTTTTCGGCGCCCGATCAGCGTATGGTGATCGCTTGCGGCGGCCGCGGCGGGCGGGGCAACGCACGCTTCGCCACTTCGGTGCATCAGGCCCCGCGTGAACATGAGCCGGGGCGTCCCGGCGAAGAACACAACTACCGGCTCGAACTGAAATTGCTGGCGGATGTCGGCCTGGTCGGGTTCCCGAACGTGGGCAAATCCACGCTGATTTCGCGCATCTCGGCGGCGCGGCCAAAGATTGCGGATTATCCCTTTACCACGCTGGAACCAAATCTCGGCGTGGTCGTGGTGGGCGACCCGAGAAATGAAATCAGTTTCGTGGTCGCCGACATTCCCGGATTGATCGAGGGCGCTCACACCGGCTCAGGCTTGGGCACGCAGTTCCTGCGGCACATCGAGCGCACGAGGTTGCTGGTTCATCTGGTGGACGTGTCGGACGCGAGCGGCCGCCCCGATGTTGTGAAAGATGTGGAAGTGATTCTCGGCGAGTTGGAAAGCTTTGGTGCTGGCCTGCAAGAAAAGCCGATGATCATGGTGGCGTCGAAGATCGACGTGGCCAACAAAGACAGAGTTGCCTCCTTGAAGCGTTATTGCAAGAAACACAAGCTGAAGGTTTATGAAATTTCAGCAGTGACCGGCAAGGGCATCGAAGAACTGAAGTTCGCCATGGCTAAGGAAGTGGACGCGTTACGCGAACAAGCGCTGACTTCTAGTAGCTAGAACCCAGTACCTAGTACCCAGAAAAACCGGTTTAACTAGGTACTGAGGCACTGAATATTTTTACGCCCGCGGCAACTGTGCGCCGTGCTGGAACTGGTATTGCAGAATCTTGGCCGCAAGCGCGGGAGGCATTTTCCCCACACCTGGCTCTACCAAGCGCACGATTTCGCCACGGCAAACGACTTCTGTGGCCGAGAGGCCGGCAATCTCCGCCGGCAACACCAGATTGATTTCAAGCACCACGTGCGGCTGCAACAGATCTTCAGCCTGGAACAACAAACCCGAGCGGCTGATATTTCTGGTTTCTCCATCGTGCCATTTTTGCTCATCGAGCCGGCGGTACTTCAACGGCAATTGCAGATGAAAACGTTGCGCGCGTGACAGGGACGGTTGATGCGTCTCGTTCGCGTGGGCGGTATGAACTGACATGGCGACCTCTGGGGGGAACGGGATCGAATCGAGCACTTCGCGAACCTTGCTTTTCAGATCGCGCAGGGTAAAGGGCTTCTGTAGCAGGCATACGCCCGCGTCCAGCGTTCCGTTGCGCCCGATTACATTTTCGGTGTAGCCGGACATGTAGAGCACTTTCGCGTTCGGACGAATTTCAGAAATGCGGTGCGCCAGCTCGCGGCCGTTCATGCCGGGCATGATCACGTCGGTCAGGAGCAGATGGATCACACCCTGCTGCGACACGGCGATCTGCACGGCTTCCGCGCCGTCCGCCGCTTCAAGGACGCGGTAGCCCTGTTTTTCGAGGAATTGCCGTGCCAGATAGCGCAGGTTGCCCTCATCCTCGACCAGCAGAATCGTCTCCATTCCTGGCTCAACGTCAGCCCCTTCTGTGGAAACCTCGGCTTGCGCGGGAGTCTCGATCGTGTCAGCGACCCGAGGCAAGTAAATCTTGAACGTGGTTCCCTTTTTCAGCTCGCTGTAAACCCAGATATAACCGCCGCTTTGCTTCACAATTCCGTAAACAGTCGAGAGACCCAGGCCCGTACCTTTCGTTCCCTTGGTGGTGAAGAAGGGTTCGAAAATGTGGGACTGAGTTTCCGAATCCATGCCTGCACCGGTATCGCTGATGGCGAGCATCACGTAGCTTCCGGGGCGCAGCGGCGCATGAAAGCGGGCATATTCCTCGTCGAGCGAAATGTTGCGGGTTTCGATCGTCAACTTGCCTCCCGAAGGCATTGCGTCGCGGGCGTTCACGGCCAGGTTCATGACGACCTGATCAATTTGACCGGCATCGGCGTGCACGCTGCCCAGGTCAGCTCCAGGAACCATAACCAGGTCGATATCTTCGCCGATCATGCGGGTGAGCATTTTCAGGTTTTCGCCGACGACGCCATTCAGGTCGAGAATTTTCGGGGCAAGCATTTGCTTGCGACTGAAGGCGAGCAGTTGGCGCGTGAGCGACGTGGCCCGCGCCGCCGCGCTGGCGATCTCCTGCGCGGGCGCGCGTAGCGTGGGTTCCGGACCCAGGCGGTCGAGAAGAAATTCCGAATACCCGGAGATCACCATGAGCAGATTGTTAAAGTCGTGGGCAACGCCACCGGCAAGCGTGCCCACGGCTTCCATCTTTTGCGACTGCTGGAGTTGCTGTTCGAGCGCGCGCCGCTCGGTGATATCTTCGGCGAAGATCTCGAAGGTCGTTGCTTTGCCGGCAGCAAGAACGGCGCGTCCAGAAACACGAACCACGGTGGGAGTACCGTCCTGGCGCATCCACTCGACGTTGAGTCCGTTGAACGGTGTGGCGGAGCGCAAGTGGTCCGCCAGTTCGAACCACTGCCGCGTGTCGGCATAAAGAGCCGCGAGGTGCTTGCCTGCGAGTTCTTCTGTCGACGCATATCGCAACATGGCAAGCATGGCGGGATTGGCGTCCAGCAGTTGGCCGGTGGAATCGCAGCGGCAAATTCCGTAGGGAGCATTGGTCACGAGTGAGCGGAAGTTAACTTCGGAGCGCCGCAGTCCCTCCTGGGCCGCGCGCAACGCCGCGTTGAGCCAGCAAATCAGCATGGCCAGCACAACGAACAGGGCCAGCCGTACCATAGTGGAGCGGTATTGCGCCGGCGTGTGCTCCCCTGAAAACGAAAAATAGGCGCTCACTGTAAGCGCGAACGACGTGGCGACCAACCCCGGTTTCCAGCCTCCGTACCAGGCACTCACCATCACGGCGACGGCGAATACCGCCAGGCGGCTCTCTGCAATATTGGGGAGCAGCAGAACCGGAATCAGGGCGAGAGTAGTACTGAGGACGGCTACGCCGTAACGCAGGATGGGCGCGCGGGCGGGCGGGATGCGAAGCAGGGGGAGGGTGACCCGCATGAAGGCCATGCTAGACCCGGCTTCTGAAGCGCACGAGATTACAGGAGTTCATTCCAGATGCGCGAAAAAAAATGTTTTTCGGCGACTCGAGTTTGGGCCAAGCAGACAATGTGATTATGATCCGTGGGACAGTACCCTGGGCCCGATTGGAACGCCAAGTAGCCGAAGACGGATTCGATGTGTGCTTTGAGGCGCGCGTGAAACGCGGGGTTGATACGAAGTGCTTGCCAACTGAGCCAGGAAACGTGGACACTAACCGCGCATGAATATCGGACTTTTCGGCGGAACTTTCGATCCCATCCATCACGGGCACCTGGCGCTGGCGCGTGCGGCACGGGAGAGCTGCAATCTTTCCCGTGTCTTGTTTGTACCCGCGCACATCCCCCCGCACAAGCAACGCCAGCCCTTACTGGGCTTTGCGCATCGCTATGCCATGATCGCTCTCGCTACCGCTCAGGAGAAGGACTTCGCGCCTTCGCTGCTCGAAGCGCCTGAGGATTGTGAAGCTGGCCGGGCGACGAAAGACGGGAACAAGAACAAGACGCGCGCGAAGACGCCGAATTACACCATCGATACGGTCAAGCGCCTCAAGCAGTCTTTCAAGAAAGCGGATCGATTGTTTGTGCTCATCGGCATCGACGCATTCGCTGACATCGCCAAGTGGCACGAGGCCGAGGAACTATTTCGCGAGTGCGCGTTTATCGTCGCCAGCAGGCCCGGCTACTCTCTTGCGGATGTGGCCAATGCGCTGCCTGCGAGCTTGCGTCCACGGCAGGAAGTGACGCAGCCATTTCACAAGCAAGCGGCAACCGGAGATTTGGTGCTGAGCGGCGTGACCATTCATTTGCTCGATGGTGTCTATCAGAATATTTCCTCCACGACGATTCGCGAGGCCGCGGCGGCGGGCAAGCCGCTGGGGCGGTTCGTGGATCCGGCGGTCGCGGAATACATTCGAAAAATTGGGTTGTACAAAGCTGGGCTGTACAAAGGCCGCTAGCCGCCGCCCGCTCCACACGAACTGTCGTTTACAATAGAACTCTGCCCTGCCGGGCCAACGATTGACGACCAACGACTAGCGACCAACGACTGACTCCGCATGAAAAAAAGCGATCTGAAGAAGCAGGTAACGGCAGCCATACAGGCCTGCCTCGACAAGAAGGCCGAAGAGGTTACTATTCTGGAAATGGAGAAGGGGTCGGGGGCATTTACCGACTACTTCCTGCTGTGCAGCGGCACCAATCCGCGGCAGGTGCAGGCCATCGCGGATGAAGTGGAGCTACGCCTGAAGACGACCGGCGTACGGCCCGCGCACGTCGAGGGATACCGACAGGGCGAGTGGATCCTCGTGGACTACACAGACTTCGTTGTCCACGTGTTTTCCGAAAAGGCGAGGAAATTTTATGACCTCGAGCGCTTGTGGAAGACGGCAAAGCGGCTGGAACCGTCGGAATTGACGGCCAAAACGCGCGCGAAGGCCGCACCTGGCATGAAGCCGAAGCCGAAGCCGGGTCCGCGCAAGCGCGCAGCAGTGCCTACTCGTCGTAAGAAGAAGTAGCCGAGCGTTCGAGAGCGAGGGTCGGTTGTGCTCCGCGCCTGTGCGGAGCCCTTCCAAACCGCCGTGAAAATCAAAATCGCATGGATCGGGAAGACAAAAGAGCCGGCGATTCAGTCGCTGACGGACGAGTATCTGAAGCGGATCTCGCGCTACGTGCCGGTGGAAGGCCTGACGCTGCGGGATGAGGCGGCGCTTCTGCAAGCGTGCGGGCGAGCGGCGGGCGAGTCCAGGACCGCGAGCACCGGGAAATCTACATTAGTTCTGATGGATTCTCGCGGGAAGCAGCTTTCGTCGGAAGAGTTCGCGAAGTTTCTTGGGGAGTATCAGGATCGGAATCCGTTGTCCCTGGTTTTCGCTATCGGGCCGGCAGATGGATTCAGCGAGACGGCCCGCAGCGCGGCCCAGCAAACGATTTCACTCGGCAGGATGACGCTGGCGCATGAACTGGCGCGGGTGGTGTTGCTGGAGCAAATCTACCGGGCATTCACGATTCTGAAAGGGCATCCTTATCATTCCGGGCATTGAAGCGGCGTGGGGCACTGGAGGGTTTCCAGGGGCTAAAGCCCGATCATCGCCGGAGGGCTGATCGCAGCGCTGGAAGCGCTGCGCCACCCACCTGCACGCCATGTCACTGCGTCACCAAAAACTTGCGCGCTTTGTCACACTGCGCCACCCAAACCTGCGCGCGGTGTCGCGTCACTCAAGAACCGGTCCTCCTTTTCACTGCGTGACGGTGGCCTGGTAGCTTACCGTTTGCCAGTGGCCGTTGTGGCGAACCCAGACGCGGGTATAGCGATAGGGGCCGCTGAAATCTTCACCCAATTGATGACCTTTCACTTCGGCGCGGGCGGTAACCACGGCGGTATCGCCATAGAGCCGGACCACCATGTCGGTGACGTTCATCGACTCGTAGCGCAATTGACCGCTGCGGCGGGCGGAGATAGTTTCCTGCTTGGTGGTGACCTGCCCGAGAGGGGTGATGGCCACATAGTCATCGGCGAGAGTGCGCAGCGAAAAATCGGCGTCGCGGCGAAGGCTGGCCTCTTTGGCTTGGCGCTCCATATCGACGATCTCGCGAATGGTTTGCTGTTCAATGGAGTCTAACGAGGATCTGGGGTGCAAGGCGACGTGCTGAGCGGAAAATGCCGGCAGGGCCGCGAGCGCGCAAAACAGCATCACGACGAACCACTTTTTGATCACGGTGAGACCTCCGTAGTCTGCCTGGGACAGAGATCGGCTTGCACAGGAATACGGAATGTTGGATGCACGAGTTCCATAGATTAATTCACGACCTTCGATGATCGTATGGCCAGGCGCTCGACTCGCATCCACCGCTCTAACCCGTTGATTTGAGGCACTCATCCGATCATGAAGCGGACTGTCCAGAATTGGGCAGTTTTCATTGTTCCTGGTGCAAACGCTGGCGGACGGCATCTAGTAGAATCAAGCTTCCTAAACCATGACTGACATACGCCGCGGTCTTATTATCGTGAACACCGGGCCGGGGAAAGGGAAGACGACTGCGGCCATGGGGACGGCTTTGCGCGCGGTGGGCCAGGGGATGCGGGTGCTGATGCTGCAGTTCCTGAAAGGCTCATGGCACTACGGAGAACTGGACGCGGTGAAGGCTTTCGGCGACAAGTTCGTGATGAAGCAGATGGGACGGGGATTTGTGAAGGTGGGCGCGGAGAAGCCCGACCCGGAAGACGTGAAGATGGTCGAGGAGGCGTGGGCCGAGGGAGAGAAGGCGATCCAGTCGGGCGAGTGGGATCTGGTGGTGCTGGATGAGATCAATTATGCGATCAGTTACGGCATGCTCGACCCGGCGAAAGTGGTGGAGAGCCTGAAGAGGAAGCCGGAAATGGTGCATGTCATCTTGACGGGGAGGAACGCACACCCCACAATTGTCGAGGCCGCCGACACGGTGACGGAGATGCGGCAGGTGAAGCACGCTTACGAGAAGGGCGTGATGGCGCAGAGAGGCATCGAGTACTGAGTACCAAGTACCCAGTACCTAGTCTAAACCGGTCGTTGTTCTAGGTACTGGGTACTCGGTACTGGCAACTTTTTTATGGCTTGGTTCAAGCGTGAATCCGGGGAGTTGGACACTTCGGGGAAGAAGACCGTCCGCACCGAGGGCTTGTGGGTGAAGTGTGAGAACTGCCGGCAGATCATATGGAAAAAAGATCTGGAAGAGAATTTGAACGTTTGTCCGAAGTGCGAAAAGCATTTTCGCATCGACGCGCGGACGCGACTCGCGCTGCTGCTGGATGAGAATCAATATGAGACGTTCGACGGCAAATCTATCGTCGACCGATCCGCTGAAATTTGTAGATCTGAAGCCATATTCGTCGCGATTGCGAGCAGGCGCAGCATGACACCGGATTGAAAGATGCCGTGATTAACGCGCAGGGCAAGCTGATGGGACGGACCGTCGTCGTCAGCGCGATGGAGTATGCGTTCATTGGCGGAAGCATGGGAGCCGTGGTGGGCGAGATGATTACCCGGGCGGTGGAGCGCGCCGTGGATTCGAAGACTCCGCTGATTATCGTGTCGGCATCCGGCGGGGCACGGATGATGGAGGGCGTGATCAGCCTCATGCAACTGGCCAAGATTTCGGCTGCGCTGGCTCGACTGGATAAGGTGAAGGTCCCGTATATTTCTGTGCTGACCGATCCGACCACGGGCGGCGTGACGGCATCGTTCGCCATGCTGGGTGATTTGAATATTGCAGAGCCTGGCGCGCTGATTGGGTTTGCCGGTCCGCGGGTGATCGAACAGACGATCCGGCAAAAACTGCCGGCGGGCTTTCAGCGCAGTCGAATTTCTCCTGGAGCATGGCATGCTGGATGCGGTCGTGCCTCGCAAGGAGCTCAAGCCTTACATCGGGCGGGCGCTGGACTTCATGGTGGCGTAAGAAGCTGTCAGCTTTCAACCATCAGCTATCAGCCATCAGCACAACCAAACTGCTACCGATCGCCTGGCTCCGCCGCATGTCGAATCTTATCCTCCAACTTGATAATCTGAAGGTACAAACTGATGGCTGATAGCTGAGACCTTCTCTATGTCCTACCAAACCGCGATTGCCAGCATGTTTGCGCTCGGACACGAACTAGCGCAGACGCCTTCGCACAAGTTCGATCTGGCGCACATGCGGGTGCTGCTTGCAGGCGATGGGCCATCCGGAGCGCCACTTTCCTAGCGTGCTGATCGCCGGGACGAATGGCAAAGGATCGACGGCGGCTACGCTGGCCGCGATCCTGCATGGCATCGGGATTGAAAACCGGTCTTTACACTTCGCCGCATCTGGTGCGGATCAACGAGCGCATTCGGGTGAATGCGGCGTAGAGATCAGTGACGAAGATTTTGCGTCTCTGCATCGTGAAGTCGACAGGGTTGCGGAGAAGATTGGTGGAGCGCGCCGAGTTGCCATGGCATCCCAGTTTTTTCGAGATGATGACCGCGATTGCCTTCGGGCATTTCGCGCGAGAGAGAGTTGATCTTGCGGTGCTTGAGGTGGGGATGGGCGGACGGCTGGATGCGACGAATGTGGTGGATCCGCGCGTGAGCGTGATTACCGACATCTCGCTCGATCATCAGAAATTTCTCGGCGATACGGTGGGCGAGATTGCGCGGGAGAAAGTTGGGATTATTCGTCCGGCGGAGTAGTGGTACGTACTGCCGCAGCTGCCCGAGGCCAATGATGTGATCGGCAACACGATTCTGGACCTGGGGGCGCGGGCGGTGAATGCGGTTCCGTATGTGCCGCCGGTTTCGCCGGGAAGTGCCGCAGTACCTGGTACCGAGTACCGGGCAAAACAAGCATGGCTCCATCTATCGCTACCCGATTCAAGTTTTGGGTGAACAGATTCTGGTTGAGACTCCACTGGTGGGGCGGCACCAGTTGCGTAACTTGGCGCTGGCGATTGCGGCGGCGGTTGAATTGAATCAGCAAGGGTTCGGCAGCATTACTGCGAAGAGCATCGAGACGCGGTATCCGACGAGACGCGATGGCCGGGACGGTTTCAGGTGATCGCCGCGCGGCCGGGGTGGCCGGAGATGGTCATCGATGTGGCGCACAATCCGGCGGGCGCATGGGCGCTGCGTTCCGCCCTTTCGGAACGATATGAAGACCGTCCGCTGATTTTCGTTTTCGGCGCGATGCGGGATAAGGCAATCTCGGAGATGACGGAAATTTTGTTTCCGCTGGCGGACAAGGTGATCGCCACCCGGCCGGAGAATCCGCGGGCGGCGTCGCCGGAGGAAATTCGGCAGGCGGCGGCACGGACCGGCATGGAAATTGAGGCCATAGACGATATCAACAGCGCCGTGGAGCGGGCCCGCGCGATTGCTGGCAGGGACGAGCGTGATCGTGATCACGGGATCGATTTACCTCGTCGGTGAGGTGATGCGGAGCATGGGAATGGTGGTTTGAAACAGCATCCACAGGCGGTTTCCCCTAGAATGGAAGTGTGCAGGAAGTGAACACATCAGTGGAAGTGGAAGGAAGCCAGCAGGCTGCACGCGTGGCCGCGCCGCGCGGGAATCCGCACGCTATCCCACAGGAACACTACGGCTGGCCGAGCCGGCTGCGGTCGTATTTTATTTTCGACCCGCTGATCTGGTTTTACACGCTGGCGCTCGGTATCCTTGCACTTCCCGGAGGATTATTTGATCGGAGTGGACGGCGCCTGCATTGGTTTTCGCAGACGTGGTCGTGGCTGATCATGAAGACGATTTTGTCGCCGGTAAAAGTCACCGGACTCGACAAGATCGATACGTCGAAGGCGCAAGTCTACGCGGTGAATCATGCTTCGGCGATGGATATTCCTGTTCTCTACGTTTACCTTCCGTTTCAATTCCGCATCGTCTTCAAGAAGGAATTGCTGGCGTATCCCGTCGTGGGCTGGCAGTTGAAGCGGTCGGGGCAGGTCTGCATCGATCAGCAGAAGCCGACCAACTCGATTGCGGCGATCCGTTCGGCAGTGAAGAGCCTGAAGGGCGGCATGCCGCTGGTGATTTATCCCGAGGGCGGTCGCACTCCGGATGGCGAGATCAAACCTTTTTTGCCGGGAGCTTTTTTTCTCGCAATCAAAGCGCAGGTTGATATTGTGCCGGTGGCGCTGGTGGGAACCTATGAACTGTTGCCGATGAACACCTACCACATCAAGAGCCGTCAGTTGGAGATGCGCGTGGGCGAGCCGATTTCGACTGCCGGGTTGACGATGCGGGACATGGAGGCGGTGTCGGCGAAGGTGCGGAAGGCTATGGAGGAGCTGTACTACGCGCCAGCACCGCAGTCAGCTTGAGCTCGCCTCTCCTACGCGAATTCACCAGCCAATCCGCTTCAATCCCGTCACCAGATCGAAGTGGCGATCGCGAGTTAACAGCGGAAGCGCGTGCTGGAGGCAAAGGGCGGCGATCCAGAGGTCGTTGGTGGGAATTGGCTTGCCCTTGCGCTTTAGATCGAGAGTGATCTCGGCTCGCCGAGCCCATTACTGCCGTTCGCACAACTGCGACTCCAAGATTGTTTTTCAAAGATTTGGGCAAAGCCATCGAGTTCTACGAGAAAGCCTTCGCAGCAAAAGAGGTATTCCGATTCCTGGTTAAAGGCAGGGTTGAACATGCGGAAATCAAAGTTGGAGACTCGCCCATCAGGATGGCCCAGGAGTGGCCGGAGGGCGGCAAATTCAGCCCCGAAACTCTGGGCCACTCGGCGGTGGAACTGGTAATCCAGGTCGACGATGTCGATTCCTTCGCGGGCCGTGCGGTGGAGGCGGGAATGACGGTTTCGCGGCCGATCCGGGATCAATTCTATGGGACTCGAGAGGGTAGCTTCGTCGATCCGTTTGGCTACATCTGGAACATCCTCACGCTCAAAGAGGAATTGTCGGCTGAGGAAGTGTACCGCCGGTTCAACGCCATGCAGGCGGAGGAGAAGAAGCCGGCGGTGAACCCGATTCCGCGCGGCATGCATACGGTAACGCCTTACATGATTGCCCCGGATGGCGATGCCATCCTGAGCTTTGCGAAGAACGTGTTTGGTGCGGAAGAAACCTTCCGCGCGATTGGCGGAGCGGGAGGAATTCATGCCGAGGCTCGCATCGGGGACACCAAGCTGATGATAGGTGGCGGAATTCCCGGCAAGCCATTTCACGCGAAACCGAATGCGACCGCGTTGCACGTTTATGTGCCGGACACCGACGCGGTTTACGAAAAAGCTCTGCAGGCGGGAGCGACTTCGATTGGAGAACCGCAGGATCATGAATATGGCGAGCGCGGCGCAGGGGTGAAGGATCCGTTCGGCAACTACTGGTACATTGCCACGCACAAGGGCGAGAGCTACATTCCGAAGGGACTGCACAACGTGAACGTCTACATGCATCCTCTGCGGGCCGAACCGGTGATCGGATTCCTGAAGCGCGCCTTCGGGGCGCAGGAAATTGCAAAGTACGGGTCGCCCGACGGGGTGGTTCATCATGCCGTGATTCGCATTGGCGATGCGGTGGTGGAAATGGGCGAGGCCCATGGGCCTTACCAGCCCATGCAGTCGATGTTCTATGTGTATGTTCCGGATTGCGACGCGATTTACCGGCAGGCCCTGGTGGCGGGCGCGAAGTCGGTACAGGAACCGGCCGACCAGCCTTATGGCGACCGTCTGGGCCTGGTGGCTGATGTTTTCGGGAACCAGTGGTGCATTGCGACGCCTGTGAAGGACAGGGAGTAACAACCCGACAAAGGTATGAGAGCGGTCGCTCATACCTTTCAAATGGGTCCCACCTGAAGTAACTACTCGTCCAATCAAGAAGAACGAAATTCTGCCGAAGAACACTGGTGTCGGAGAGCGCACCAGACCAGCGCAGAGGTGCGCCTATTGAGGGGCCCCATGAGCGGCAGATGGCCGGTCGCGAGCGCGCCGGATCGGAACAAGTCAGCGTCGGGGAAATGGCCCGAACGGATCGCCCATCCAGGGCGCATTCTTATGCTGCTCTTATGCGCAGCCACGGCAATCGCGCAACAGGATACGAGAGACTTGGCAGGCGCCAGCCTGGAAGAGTTGGGCAATATCCAGGTTTACAGCGCCTCCAAGCACATGCAGAGCGCCCGGGAAGCTCCTTCTTCGGTAACGGTGATCACGGCCGAGGAAATCCAAGAATACGGCTATCGCACGCTGGCCGACATTCTGCGGAGCGTGCGCGGCTTCTATGTTACTTACGACCGCGACTACAGCTTCGTGGGGGTGCGTGGCTTCGGACGTTTGGGAGACTGGAACAGCCGCGTCCTGGTGCTGATTGATGGTCATCGTACGAACGACAACATATTGGGCCAGAACATGGTCGGTTCAGAGTTCCTGGTGGATGTGGACATGATTGAGCGAGTGGAGATCGTTCGCGGCCCCAGTTCTTCACTCTACGGTGCCGACGCTTTTTTTGCGGCGATCAATGTGATCACCCGCAAGGCTGCCCAGGTGAAAGGTGTCGAGTTGTCTTTTGCGGATGCCAGCTTTGGCACTTACCAGGGGCGAGCCAGCTACGGCAAGGAATACAAAGGCGCGGACATGCTGTTCTCGGGCACTTTTTACAACAGCCAGGGGCAAACGCTATTTTTCCCAGTGTTCGATACGCCGGCAACCAACCACGGGATCACGAGCAATACAGACTATGAAAGCTTCGAGCACGCCATCGCCACGGTCAGTTACCGCGGGTTTACGCTGCAGGGCTTGTTCAGCGCCCGCGATAAGGGGGTGCCCACTGGATACTTTGACTCGCTTTTCAATGATCCCCGCACGAAGAACCTTGACTATCATCAATACTTCGATCTCAGCTACGAGCATACCCTGGGACAGAAATGGGATCTGACACTGCGGACCTCGTACGACCAGGCCCGTCTGCAGGGTCCGGTTGTCTACCCCGCTGGACTGGCTGCCGACCCGACCAACGTAGATACCTACGCGTTTCGTGGAAACTGGTGGACGAGCGAGGCCACGCTCAGCGGCACCCTGCTGAAAAAGCACACAATGATCCTGGGCACGGAAATCATCGACAATTTGCGGCAAGACCAAAGTGATGCTCGCACCGTACCCATCGCCTTTACTCCAGATCCTGGCAGCTCATCGATCTGGGCGTTCTATGGGCAGGATGAATTTGCAATTACACACCAGTTCAGTGTGAGCGCTGGTGTTCGCTACGATCACTACAGCGATTTCGGAGGAACCGCCAACCCGCGCCTGGGGTTGATCTACCACGTTTTCCGGCCGACCACATTGAAACTGCTCTACGGCAGCGCATTTCGCGCACCCGAGCCCTTCGAAACCAACCCGGATTTTGGCGTTTTCTACGACAGCAATCTACGGCTCCAGCCGGAAAAGATCCACAGTGTTGAAGCAGTGATAGAGCAGGCATTCGGTGCACACTTCGATCTGTCTGGCAACGTCTTTCAAAACCGGATTTTCAACCTGATCTCGCTCGAGAACGGTCCCAGCGACAGCCAGGCGGTTTATGTAAACTCCGGTGGCGCCAAAGCTATCGGCATGGAAGTTGAACTCGATGGCCGGGTCGCCGAGGTCGCAGGCCGAGCAAGTTACAGCTACACCAATGCAGAAGACGCAGTGACCCACCAGATTCTTACCAATTCTCCGCAGAATCTTGCGAAGTTGAACATGGCGGTGCCGCTGGTGCAGCGAAAATTGTTTGCCAGCCTGGATGCGCAGTACACCAGCGCACGGCAGACGCTGGCGGGAAGTTCGGTGAGTGGCTTCGCTGTCTTCAATGTGACCGTGCTCGGACACGCGCTGGGCAAGCATATTGATTTATCCGCGAGCGTCTACAACATACTCGACAAGAAGTATTTCGACCCGGGCCGGCCGGAAGACCCGGAGAATGTGATTCAACAGGATGGAAGAAACTTCCGCATTAAATTGACGGGCAGGTTTTGAAGGCAGCGAATGAGGCACAGCTTGGCTGACGACCCAGAGCGTTTCCGGCCGAGGCTTCTGACCCTCCGGAGTTGGGGGCCCGGTTTCGCCATCTTTCTGGTCTGTGCTCTGGGCATGGGAAAAGCACAGGACGCCACGGAGTATCAGGTCAAAGCCGCTTATCTTTTCAACTTCGCGAAGTCGGCGGAATGGCCGGAGCATAGCCTGCCAAACGGAGCGCCGCTGGTGATCGGAGTGCTGGGTGGAGATGATGAATTCATCGACACTCTGCAAAAAACGGTTGCGGGAAGAACCGCCGGCACGCATTCCATCACGATCAGGCGTGCCGACTCAGAAGCAGACATGGGCGTGTGTCAAATGATTTTTTTCCGTTCCTCTGCCGGGCACAAACGCACCGAAGCGGCAATTGTGAGCTTGACCTCGGCAAGCGTCCTCCTTGTCGGGGAGGAAGACGGGTTTTTTCGGCGGGGGGGCATGATCAATCTGGTTTTGAAGAACAGCACGGTTCGCTTTGAAGTTGACCAGGCTACCCTGGATCGGGCAAACATTCATCTTGGCCCAGAACTTTTGGCGCACGCATTAGGTGGCAGCGACCGTGGCCCCTCCAATGGGACAAGCGGAGAATCGCGGCGGCTCAAGGCCGGCCCGCCTCCCGAATATCCCGAGGTGGCCCGAAAAATGAACATCAAGGGAATGGTGCAGGTGGAGGCTTCGGTGCGTCGCGATGGAACCGTCAAGGAAGTGCGAGTGATTGGCGGGCATCCACTGCTCGCGGACGCGCTGGTAAAAGCCGTCAAGGAGTGGCGATATGAGCCTGCGGCGAAGGACTCGCAGGTGGTAGTGAAATTCGTTTTTGAACCGTGATGCCGCGTGTTTCGCGGGAATTTCGCGCTTCCGGTTTGACCCTCCCCCATCGCTCCCATAAACTAGAAGATTCACGACACCTGCAGGACCCAACTCTATGGCAGACAGCATTCATGTGAAGCTTCCGGACGGAAGCGTGAAAGACGTCCCCAAGGGCACTACCGCGCTCGACATTGCGAAATCGATCAGCCCGCGACTGGCGGATGCGGCGTTGGCGGCGAAAACCAATGGCGACCTCATCGATCTCACTCGGCCGCTGGAAAAAGATACCGATCTGCGCCTTTTGACCGACAAAGATCCTGAGGCGCTCGAAGTTTACCGGCATTCGTCGGCGCATCTGCTGGCAGCCGCGGTGCTCGAGCTTTTCCCGGAAACCAAGCTGGGACACGGGCCGGCGACCGAGAGCGGCTTCTTTTACGATTTTTACCGGCCGACTCCGTTCACGCCGGAGGATCTCGAAAAAATCGAGAAGAAGATGCAGGAGCTGGTTCAGCAGAACATTCCCTACGCACGCGAATTTCTGCCTCGCGACCAGGGGCTGGCGGAATTTAAGAAGGAAGGCGATTTTATGAAGTGCCATTTCATCGAGCAATTCACCAAGCCCGATGAAAAGATTTCGATCTACCGCACCGGGAAGTTCACGGATTTTTGCCGCGGGCCGCACCTTCCTTCGACCGGAAAAATCAAGGCATTCAAGCTGTTTAGCATCGCAGGTGCGTATTGGCTGGGGGATGAGAAGAATCCGCAGTTGCAGCGCATTTATGGGACTTCGTTTTTCTCGAAGAAAGATCTTGACGCGCATCTGGCGCAACTGGAAGAGGCAAAGAAGCGCGACCATCGCGCGCTGGGACAGCAGCTCGATCTGTTTTCCATTCAGGAGCTGGCCGGGCCGGGACTGATTTTCTGGCATCCCAAGGGCGGCATCATCCGCAAGCAGATGGAAGACTGGATGCGCGAGCAGTATTTGAAGCGCGGCTATTCGCTGGTCTACACGCCGCATGTGGCGCGGCGGCAGTTGTTTTACACCTCAGGGCACGAGGGCTATTACTCGCAGAACATGTTTGACGCCATGGAGCTCGATGACGCCGAATACCGGCTGAAGCCGATGAATTGTCCGGGGCACATTCTGATTTATAAGGACTCGCTGAAGTCCTATCGCGATCTGCCCGTGCGCTTAGGCGAACTGGGAACGGTTTACCGCTATGAGCGTTCCGGAGTCATGCACGGTCTATTGCGGGTTCGGGGTTTTACCCAGGATGACTCGCACATCTTCTGCACGCCGGAGCAGGTCGAAGGCGAGATTACCGGCTGTCTCGATTTTGCTCTCGATGTATTGAGAGACTTTGGCTTCGACAAATACCAGACCGAGCTTTCGACCTGGAATCCCGACGACCGCAAGAACTTTGTGGGCAGCGAAGAACAATGGATCAATGCCATTCAATCGCTCGAGAATGTCCTGAAGCGAAAGAATGTCGAGTACAAAACCATCCCTGGCGAAGCGGCGTTTTATGGGCCGAAGATTGACATCAAGCTGGTGGACGCGATCGGACGGCTATGGCAGCTTTCTACGGTGCAGGTTGACTTCAATCTGCCGCAACGCTTCGGGCTTGAGTATGTGGCGGAAGATGGTTCGCGCAAGCAGCCGGTGATGGTGCATCGGGCTTTGTTCGGTTCGGTGGAGCGCTTCTTCGGTGTGCTGATTGAGCACTATGCGGGCGCGTTCCCGGTGTGGCTCTCGCCGGTACAAGCGGTGATGATCCCGATCAGCGAGCGCCATGCGGATTACGCGAACAAGGTTGCCGATCAGCTTAAGGCCATTGGCGTGCGCGTCGATGTGGATGCGCGCAACGAGAAGATGAATGCAAAAATCCGCGAACACGCCATGCAGAAAGTGCCGTTCTTACTCGTCGTTGGGGATAAAGAGGCAGAGGCCGGGAAGGTGAATGTTCGCACTCGCGGGAAAGAGAAGACTGAGGACATGGCGGCTGGGGAGTTCGTGGAGAAGATCAAGAAGCTGATTGCGGAGAAGAGTCCGGGGTTGTAGCTCAAGACCTTTTCACCACAGAGGCACGGAGACACAGAGAAAACCGTTTTGGGACTTCTATCGATGGGGACGGTTGAGTTCAACTGTCCCCATAAGGGTTTTGGGCTGCCGGGTTGTACCATGTTTCTGTGCACAAACTGGCGGAGCGCGTGTTGGCCCATATTCGGCGGGAGGAAGTGCTTTGCGCCGGGGACAGGGTCGGGGTTGCGGTTTCTGGCGGGATTGATTCGGTTGCGCTTCTTCACCTGCTGCTCGAATTGCGTCATGAACTCGGCATCGTTCTCTCCGTTGTTCACTTCAATCACAGACTGCGCGGGGCGGAGTCGGACGCGGATCAGGAGTTTGTGGCCGGTCTGGCTCGGGAGCATGGGTTGGAGTTTCACACCGCTAGCGGCGATGTGGCTGAGCTTGCCGCTGAGGAACATTCCGGCGTTGAGGCGGCTGCGCGGGAGTTGCGGTATGGATTCTTTCAAGAACTGCTGGGTGCAGGCGAGTCGGAACTTTCAGGTACCTCAGGGGCTAAAGCCCGGTACTCAGAGCCGGTTAATCGCAGCGCTGGAAGCGCTGCGCCACCCAAAAGCTTTCCTCAGGGGCTGAAGCCCGAATCCTCGGTCGAGCATAACGGCACGGCTGAAGCCGTGCCCTTCCCGAACCCAGTTTCTGCGACGGTTGAAGCCGCGCCTTTCCCGATCCACTCAACGGCTGAAGCCTTGCCCATTCAAAGGCGAAATTATGAGCGTGCTCTCGACAAGATCGCTACCGGGCATACGCTCGATGATCAGGCTGAGACCGTGCTCATGCGGGTGATTCGCGGGACTGGACTGCGTGGGCTCGGGGGGATTTATCCGCGCATCGTGGTCGAACATGAGGATGGGGAAGGTCATGGCGAGATTGTGCGTCCGCTACTGGGAATTCGGCGGTGTGAACTGGAGAAGTATCTGACCGATCTCAAGCAGGCTTGGCGGGAAGATTCGTCGAACACCGATTCCAGGTTTACCCGCAACCGGATGCGCAAGCTCGTGCTTCCGCTGCTGGAGCGGGAGTTCAATCCAGCCGTGGTCGAAGGCTTTGCCGAGCTGGCGGAGATTGCTCGCGACGAGGAAGACTACTGGGAGAACGAAGTGTCAGGCTGGCTGGGGACCGTAGTGCAGTGGTCGCAACCGGAGTGGACGCGCGGGCTTGCCGGCTTCGGAGAGGAGCAGCGGGCGCTGGTGCAGATTCAGCCTTCCCCGACTCGGCCGACCGACGCCGGGCTGCTCGAACGGATGGAGGAAGCCTGGCCTGCGATCGCGAATGCTTCGATCAGCCGGCCGTGGCTCTTGACTGAGCCGAAGGCCGTGCAGAGAAGGGTGCTGAAGGCGATCGGGGATGAGGCGGGGATTCGGTTGGAATTCAAGCACATCGAAGAAATCCTGCGGTTTGCAGCCGAGGACGGACCGGCCGGGAAAGAACTGTCGCTTTCCCTGGGTTGGAAAGTTGTGCGTGAGCCGGAGGCAGTTGTGTTTGTCACGCCGGATTTGCGGCGGCAGGAGCGGATTCCGGACTACGAATATTCTCTAGCGGTGCCGGGACGCGCCTCGGTGCCGGAGCTGGGTGTGGTGTTCGAAGCGCTGCGCGTTGCGCCTGAATCGCGAAGTGCGGAGTATAATCCGCAGCAACTTCTGCGCGCAGATTTATTGCCGGGGCCGTTGACGGTGCGCAACTGGCATGCGGGGGATCGGTATTGGCCGGCGCATACGAAGTCGGCCAAGAAGATTAAAGAACTGTTGCAGGAGCGGCATGTGGCGCAGCCCGGTCGCAGGCTCTGGCCGGTTGTGGTGAGCGGAAGCGAAATCGTTTGGATGCGCGGCTTTCCGGTTCCTGGCCGACTATGCGCCAAAGCGGGCGAGGAGGCGGTGCTGGTTCGAGAGATGCCCTGGGCGGCTGAGGAGCGCGGGGTCTAGAAGTAGTGAAGGGGGCGAGCTGCGCTCGACCGGACCCTTCGACTCTGCTCAGGGCAGGCAGCCGGGGGCGGCTGTCCCCACATAGCATTTTGGCAGAGTACGAATCGCGAGTGAATATCCAGGAGGCGCGCCAATTCATGAACGGGCCGGGAGCCGATTCACTTCGCCAGGTCATTGCGGCCGAACAGATCCAGAAGCGCGTGAAGGAACTGGCGCGCCAGATCTCCGATGACTATCGGGGGCAAACGATCCAGGCGCTGGCGGTGCTGGAGAATGGATTTATGTTCATGGCCGACCTGGTGCGGGCGTTGGACGTTCCCGTCGTGTGCCAGTTCATCAAGCCGAAATATAAGAAACAGGGCAATGCCACCGGCGAAACCGTCGAGATATTCTTCAGCCACGAGCCAGATATTCGAGGCCAACATATCCTGCTGGTCGAGGGGTTGGTGCATTCGGGAGTGACCAGCGAGTTCCTGATGAACGACCTGCGGGCGCGCGGGCCGGCTTCGGTGAAGTTGGTAACGCTGCTGGATCGCCAGTCTGCACGCCGCGTCGCATTACAGCCGGACTATTTCGGATTTCTGGTCGATGAGGCGTTTCTGGTAGGTTACGGGCTGGGCGCGGCGGAACAAACCAATCGCAATATCCCTTACCTAGCGGCAACACCCATCCCGTAAATGACTTAGGTCATGCAAGTAGGTTGCGCGTTTTTTCCCTGGAAAAGGTAGAATAATAACTTAGGAAGATTCCGGCGATCCGAAATTTGCCCTTCGGCATCTAATGGATGGTAGGAGTCCGTGGGATTGCTTGTCGCGGTACCCCGATTTGTTCAGGAGCCTTTTGGTGAATTCGACAGTAAAAACCGTAGTGTTTTGGGTGGTCATTGGGCTGTCTGCCCTGTTGTTGTGGACGGTGATCCAGCAGGGGCGCAGCGGGCAGAAGGAAACGGAAGTCAACTCTTCCCAGTTCATGAGTGAAGTGGCTCAGGGGAGCGTGCAGGAAGTGACCGTTGACGGGCAGAATGTGCGGGGGAAGTACCGCGACGGTAAGGCCTTCCATACCACCGTCCTCGTGAATTATCCCGACATGTTCAAGACGCTGTATGAGAAGAACGTGTCGGTGAACGTGAAAGACGTGAACGGCGGGAGTTGGCCTCTGCAGTTGCTGGGGACGTGGGCTCCGTTGATTCTGCTGGGCGCGCTATGGTTTTTCATGATTCGCCAGATGCAGACAGGCGGAAATAAAGCCCTGTCATTCGGCAAGAGCCGGGCGCGGTTGTTATCCATGCAACAGAAGAAAGTCACGTTCAAAGACGTGGCTGGCGTGGAAGAGGCGAAAGAGGAACTTCGCGAGATCATCGAGTTTCTGCGCGAGGCGCAGAAATTCCAGAAACTTGGCGGCCGAATTCCCAAGGGAGTGCTGCTGGTCGGCTCTCCGGGAACCGGCAAGACGCTTTTGGCGCGGGCCGTTGCTGGCGAAGCCAACGTTCCTTTCTTCTCGATCTCAGGTTCGGATTTCGTAGAAATGTTTGTCGGCGTCGGCGCAAGCCGGGTGCGCGACCTGTTTGAGCAGGGAAAGAAAAACGCACCTTGCATTATTTTCATCGACGAGATTGACGCCGTGGGGCGGCATCGTGGCGCTGGTTTGGGTGGCGGACACGACGAGCGCGAGCAGACTTTGAACCAGTTGCTGGTCGAGATGGACGGCTTCGAATCAAATGAAGGCGTCATCCTGATGGCGGCGACGAACCGGCCGGATGTGCTCGATCCGGCATTGCTGCGTCCGGGACGTTTTGACCGGCGCGTAGTGGTAAGCCTTCCCGATGTGCGTGGGCGCGAGGAAATTCTTCGCGTACACACCCGAAAGATTCCTTTGGCCGATGATGTTGATCTCTCAGTGCTTGGTCGCGCGGCACACCGGGATTTTCCGGCGCTGACCTGGCCAACATGGTGAACGAAGCGGCATCTAGCTGCCGCGCGGCAGAATCGCAAAGCCGTTCTGATGTACGACTTCGAAGTTGCGAAAGATAAAGTCCTGATGGGCGTGGAGCGTAAGTCGCTTCTGCTCACGGACGAGGAAAAAAAGAACACGGCGTACCACGAAGCTGGGCACGCTTTGGTCGGCGGTAATGTTGCCCAATTCGGATCCCGTACATAAGGTCACAATCATTCCGCGTGGCATGTCGTTGGGCCTTACACAGTACTTGCCAATTGACGATCGCCACAACTACTACTGAATTATCTGAGGCTCGGATGGCCATCCTCATGGGTGGACGCGTGGCCGAAGAAATCTTCCTGAGCCAGGTGTCCACTGGGGCCGGCAATGACATTGAGCGAGCCACGGACATGGCGCGCAAGATGGTTTGCGAGTGGGGCATGAGCGATCTTGGTCCTCTCACTTTCGGCAAGAAAGAGGAACAGATATTCCTGGGCCGCGAGATCAGCCAGCATCGCGACTACAGCGAAGATACTGCCATCAAGATCGACAAGAGGTTCGTAAACTGGTAACCGCCGGCTACCACACCGCGAAAAAAATAGTTTCGGAAAACCGCGCCACTCTGAGAGGATCGCGAAGGCATTAATCGAACGAGAAGTGCTGGATGCGCCCGAAATCAAAATGGTAGTCGACGGCCAGGATCTTCCCCCGATCCAGCCTCCGCCCTCATCGAAGATCGATGACGGAGTGCAGCGCGTGATCAAGCCGGATATACAGCCAGCGCGGGCTAAAGGCGGGGAGAGGCCGGCGACCGCATAGGCAGCAGCGGATTCGCGGATCCCCGGTGCGTTGAGGGAGGGATACGGATGACAATCGACGAACGGCTCGACAGGCTGACCGAGCGGCATGAAGCTCTCACGCAATCGGTCGAACTGATTGCGCGAACGACGCAGGACATTGCTCGTACTACGCAGGACAACGCCCGCCAGATTAGTGCACTCAGGGAAGCGGCCGCATCGCTACTCCAGATCGTGCAGATTCACGAGAATCGCATATCTGGCTTGGAAGGCGGGAAGTAAAGCCGCGGCAAATCGTTATAAAGAGGGCGGCCTTCAGGCCGCCCTCTTTTTGCGTGCGGGACTTTAATAGACGCTGATCAGTGGCTTCTGAGATTCAGCCACACTGCCGATCTGGCGGGCGGGCACTCCGGCGTTGCGCAAGTCGAGAACGAGCTTCTCGCTATTGTCATTGGCCACCGAGATCAGCAACCCGCCTGCGGTTTGCGGATCGAAGAGCAAGGCTTTGAGGTCAGCGTCCACGGCCACGTCGTACCCGACCACGCACTCGGCGAACTCGCGGTTGTTATTGAGGCCGCCGGGAATGTAGCCCGCGCGAATACATTCCAGAGCTCCGGGGAGAACAGGGATGTCCTTCGAAGAAAGCCGCAACCCGACATTGCTGGCCAGCGCCATCTCGCGGGCGTGGCCGATCAGGCCAAAGCCGGTGACGTCAGTCATGCTGTGCACTGCGTAATCTTTCGCTCCGATTACCTCCGCCGCAAGATTATTCAGCGTGGTCATCGCCTTAACGGCAGCGTCAATCCAGCCCGGCTCGGCTTTTCCCTTCTTGATTGCGGTGGAAACCACGCCCGTACCCAGGGCTTTGGTAGAGATGAGAGCATCTCCCGGCTTCGCGCCGGCGTTGGCAAAAATCTTATTGGGATGGATGAGTCCTGTTACGGAGTATCCAAACTTCGTCTCTTCGTCGCGAATACTGTGGCCACCGATCACGGTGCAGCCGGCCTCGATCATTTTCGAGAGCCCTCCGGCTAGGATGCGCTCGAGAATTTCCAGATCGGCTTTTTCGGGAAAACATACCAGCGCGAGCGCGGTGATGGGCTTTCCGCCCATGGCATAAATATCGCTCAAAGCGTTGGTCGCAGCGATCCGGCCGAAAATGTAGGGATCATCGACGACCGGCGTGAAAAAATCGACAGTCTGGACCAGCGCCTGGTCGGGCGCGATTTGATACACTCCGGCGTCGTCGGCATGATCGAAGCCGACCAGAACGTTCGGGTCGTGTTGCCGGGCTAATTTCCCAAGCACCGTGTCCAGCGCCGCCGGACTCAGCTTGGAAGCTCAACCCGCAGCTTTTACCGATTCGGTAAGGCGGAATGGCTTGGTCTCGGCCATGCTTTATTGTACCGAGTTGCACGGTGCGAAATAGTGTTTGACAAGAAACCGGTTGTCATCTGAGCGAAGGGAGGGATTTTGCTTTCTGCTGGCGGCGCAGGTCAATGCTGACGCGCGCAAACACCACGGTCCCTCGCTTCGCTCGGGACGACACTGGGAAGATTTGCTGGAGTTCGCTATTTTACTGCGACATTGGTGATCTGAATCTCAGGATACTGCCGGTTCCATTGCGCGGAAATGCTCTCGAAGGTCAGCCGAAAAGTTTTGCTTTGGCCGGGGCCCAGCGGAGAGATGCCGAAGTCCACGGCTTCGGGATACGGTCCATCAGTCTTCAGCGCCTGCATCGGAACCTCTTCGCGCTGAGCGAGCTGCCCTAAATCGTCTTTGAAGGTGACCTGCACCATCACGCGCGTGACGATTTTGTCGCCGGCATTGACGACGGTGCCATCAATGTAGCTGACCGTGTGGCCGACAAAGTTTTCGGCAGCGCTCATTTTGAAGTCGGAGAGCTTCAGGTTGGCAGCGTACGGTGGCGGTCCGGATGCGGTCTTAGGCTGGTCGCGAAGAAGAAATGCGAAGACGACAGCGATCACCATGACGACGGCGACGGCGATCGCGATGGTGCGCTTGCTGGAATCGCGTTCTTCGGCTGCGGGAGTTGGTTCGATCAGGCCGTCCATTCAAGATGATTGTACTCTGGGTCAGTTGCTGGTTTTAAAAAACGCGACAAGGAAGAGCACGCCGAACAGCACGTCGATGCCGCCGAGTGCGAGATCCTGCGGGTGCAGGTGATTCTGCAGATAGAGCACGAGCAGCGTTGCGCCGTAGCCGAATTTTACAACCACGGATGGAATCATGATGGGGCGCAGGCGCGCTTGGTCTTTTGCGACGCCGATGAATACGATTTGGAAGGCGAGACCCACACTGACGAAGCCGTAGTAGAACGCGGATGAGTGATCGGTGGAGGATCATTGCGGCCGATCATGTCGAAGATGAAATACAGCGGGGTAAGGATTAACACGCCCCAGATAGCGGCGATCCAGAATACGATCCTGGCGAATTTCATGAGCTCTGATTATTCGCCGCCGACAGTGAGGCCGTCAATGCGAAGCGTGGGCGAAGCCACAGAGCCGCGGAACTCGAGATCGCTGGCAATCTCGGAAATGTTGAAGAACATTTCTTTCAGGTTCCCGGCCACGGTGATTTCTTCCACCGGATAGGCGAATTCTCCCCCGGAAATCCACAAGCCCGAAGCGCCTCGAGAATAGTCGCCGGTCACCAGGTTCGCGCCGTGGCCGAGGAATTCGGTTACGTAAAGGCCTTCTTTAATTTCGGAAATCAATTGCTTCGGCGTTCTGGTTCCGGGCTGCAGGAAGTAGTTGCCGGGGCCGATGCCCGGCGTGCCGGCGAGTCCGCGGGAGGCGTTGCCCGTGGTCTTGAGCCCCAGCTTCTTCGCGGTGTATGTATTCATCAGGTAAGAACTCAAGACGCCATTCTCTACGACTACGGTTCGACGCGTCGGTACGCCTTCGCCGTCGAAGGGACTGGTGCCGAAGCCGCCGGGGATGGTGCCGTCGTCGATGATGGTGACGTTCGAGCCGGCAATTTTCTGTCCCAGCTTGCCCGCAAGGAACGAAGCTCCGCGGTAGACGGAATCGCCGTTCACGCCTTCGAAAATGTGCTCGAGGATGGAAGTCGCAACCATGGGATCGAAGATGATCGGGACCTGTGCGGTCTTGGCCTTGCGCGCGCCCAGGCGGCGCAGGGTGCGCTCGGCCGCAACTTTGCCGACGTGCTCCGGCGATTCGAGTTTCGTCAGCATGCGCGCCACTGAGTACCAATAATCGCGCTGCATCGCGCCGTCTTCAGTTTGTGCGATGGGAACGGCCGACACGGAGCAATACGACCGGCGGTATTCGCCGACGAAGCCGTGCGAGTTGGCCAGTACCTTGTGGCCGGTGGCAGCATCGAACGATCCGCCTTCGGAATTCTTGATGCGCGGGTCGAAATCCAGCGCGGCCTTTTCGGCGCGGCGGGCGTAGTCGATGCGGTCGGGGCCGGGGAGGGAATAAACGTCTTCGTGGTAGAGATCGAGGTCGCCCGTCAGCGAACCTAGCTGCGATGGATCGGGGATGCCGCCGAAGGGGTCTTCTGACGTGATCTTTGAAAGCTCCAGCGCGGATTTCACCATGCGGTCGAGGGCCGCGGTTGAGAAGTCGCTGGAGTAGGTGCTGGCGGCGCGCTGGCCGTTGAAGACGCGGACGCCGATGGATCGCGATCCCGATTCTTTGAGGGTTTCGACCTGGCCGAGGCGGACTAGCGTGGAGAACTCGTCGCCTTCGCGGACTACGCATTCGGCGGCGGTGGCGCCGCCGTTCATGGCGCGGCGGACGATGTCCTGGGCTAGGGAGCGGAGGTCAGTTTCTAGTTTCGGGCTACCGGTTTCTAGTTCAGTTGAAGGCATAAAAAAATCTCTAACACAGAGGACACTGGGGAACACAGGGTAGAGCAAAACCTGAATCTAGGAGTTTCTCCGTGACTCGGTGTCTCCGTGGTGAGTTCGATCTTATTGCATAAACCCGCCGGGATCTTTCTTGGCGGTGCCGCCCACGGTCAGGCGATCGATCTTGATCGTCGGAATGCCCACGCCCACTGGCACGGCTTGTCCATCTTTGCCGCAGGTGCCGACGCCCTCGTCCAGCTTCAGATCGTTGCCGACCATCGAGACTCGCGTCAGAACGTCGGGGCCGTTGCCGATCAGGGTTGCGCCTTTGATGGGTGCGGTGATCTGGCCGTCTTCGATCATGTAGGCTTCCGAGGCTCCGAAGACGAACTTGCCGTTGGTGATGTCGACCTGGCCTCCGCCGAAGTTTACGGCGTAGATGCCGCGCTTCACTGAACGAATAATGTCTTCGGGATTGTCCTGGCCGGCCAGCATGTAGGTGTTGGTCATGCGCGGCATGGGGATGTGTTCGTAGCTTTCGCGGCGTCCGTTGCCGGTGTCGGCGATGCCCATCAGGCGTGCGGAAAGTTTGTCGCTTAGATATCCCTTCAGGATTCCTTTTTCGATCAGCACGGTTTCTTGTGTGGGGGCGCCTTCGTCATCCACGTTCAGCGATCCGCGGCGCCACGGCATCGTCCCGTTGTCGATTACGGTGCAGCCTTCGCTAGCTACGCGTTTACCGATCAGTCCGGCGAAGGCGGAAGTTTTCTTGCGATTGAAATCGGCTTCGAGTCCATGGCCGACCACTTCGTGCAGCAGAACGCCGGGCCATCCCGGACCAAGCACAACTTCCATTTCGCCTGCGGGAGCTTCACGGGCGTCAAGCTGAAGAATTGCCTGGCGCGCTGCTTCTTTGGCGAAATACTCGGGGTTCTTGTCGCCGAAAAAGAAATCGAGGGCAACGCGTCCGCCGCCGCCGGAGCCGCCACGCGCCGAATTGTTTTCGGTTTTCGCGATACACGACACATTCATGCGGGCGAGCGGTTGGGAATCCTCAGCGAAAGTTCCATCAGAGCCGACTACGAGAATGTTCCGGAGCTCATCTCCGTAGCTGGCGCGGACTTCCTGAATGCGCGGATCGTAGGCACGCGCGGCTTTATCGGCGCGCATAACCAGTTCCACCTTGGCGGTGATTTCGGCGTCAACCGAGGGCAGCACTACGGGATACAGGCTGCGCGCCGCGGTTTGCCGAAAGCCCGCGACCGTGCTTTTTGCGGGAGCGCTGGCGATCAAGGCCGCGGTGCGTGCGGCGTGAAGAATGCGGCTGGCAGAGAGATCGTCCGTGTAGGCGTAGCCGGTGCGCTCGCCGGAAACCACGCGCACGCCACAGCCGGCGGAAATGCCCTGCGAGGCCGATTTGACCATGGACTCATCCACGCTCAAAGATGTGGACGAGAGATATTCAAAATACAGGTCAGCGTAGTCCCCGCCCGCGGAAAGCGCGGCCGAGAGGTAATGTTCGAGGTCGTTCTCGGTGACGCCGTAGTGGTCGAAGAAGAAGCGTTGCCGGTCGAGCGGAGATTTTTTGTCGAGGCTCTTATTCACGAGGCTTTTATCCACACTTGTTAGATGCCGCCTGGCTGGAGCGGACTCAGTTGGGCGGGACGTACTGGTCAACCCGGTCATTATCCCACACGGGGCAGGCCGGGGCGGGCGAAACATCCACAGGTGAAATGTAACGATGGTCACATGTCACAGACGGCGCGAAGGCGAATGGCAGACAATCGGGACGCGGAGACAGCCTGAAATGAGTAACCTCAAATGCCGACGGTAACACCGCAAGCTCTAACTCGTACGGTGCAGGATTTTCTCAGTGAAGCTGCGGGCGCAGTGGTGCTGGAAAACGGCTGCGTAGCCTTTGATTTGGCGGAATCCAAGTATTCCATTTCCGGCGAATACAACCGATGCTTGCTTCATCTGTGGTCGCCGGAGCGGAATGCAGTGCGTCGCGTGCTGGATGCGGAGGTGAAGAACGGCACGCTGCGGCTGGCGGTGCAGCGGCTGGGTCAGGCGCGACCCTCGAAGCTAGAAATCTGCCGCGAGCGCGACCGGCGCACTCCAACCGCTCGACGGGCCTGTCGCGCGGCCTACGAGCAAAAGCTGCGCAGAACGCTGGACCGGAACTTCCCTGATTTCAAAGTCACCAAGCTAACCGGCGGCATGGATCTGGAAAAATCTTTTGGACCAATCTACACGCGCGGATTGCTTCGACAGGGGCGTTCGGGATTTGCCGTTCTTGGCGTGAACGCGCAGGAGACCCAATCGTCGATTGATGCGGCACTGACCTTCGGGATTCTGTGGCTCGACGTGTGCCGCCGGGCCCAGGGGGCGACTGTGCTGGTGGAAGGCCTGAAGATGTTTCTGCCCAGCGGCAGTTCCGCGCTGGTGCGGGAGAGGATGGCAAATCTGAACCGCGATGCCGCTAGGTGGTCGTTATTTGAGTTGGACGAGCGGCACGACGCGCTGGTCGAAATCGACTGCGGGGACCGCGGCAATGTTGCGACGCGGCTGGTCCACGCCACCGATGATGAGGCAGCACGCTTGCGCTTCAAGCATTCGATTGCGAGGGTTCGGGAGGTGCTGCCGAATTGCGAAGTGGCTGTATTGTCTGCGGCAGAAGTTGCTTTTCGCTGGCGTGGGTTGGAGTTCAGCCGTGCGCGGGTGGGATGCGTTCCCGGCTCATTCGACAGCGTCGAGGAGATTGTATTCGGCGTGGGCGCGGAGGAGCGAGTTCTCGACGCAGGTAATGAGGATACTTTCAGAGAACTCACGAACTGCCTGCGCGATACTCGCCACCCTTATGGGCCCCGGCAACATCCTTTGTGGAGGCTGCGGCCGGAGCGATGGCTGGAATCTCTTATCGTAGGCGACGTGAGTATGGTCGATGATCGCCTGGAGTCCTCGTGCCGATATTCACAGGTGCCGGCTTTTTCCGCGGCTGATCGCGCCATGATCGACGTGCTCACCACGACGCATGCGGGACGACTGGCGGTGGTGGAACTGAAGGCGGACGAAGATATCCACCTGCCGATGCAGGGGCTCGATTATTGGTCGCGCGTGGAGTGGCACCATGCGCGCGGCGAATTTTCCCGCTTTGGATATTTCGACGGCAAAGAACTTTCGGCTGAGAAACCGCTGCTGTTTCTGGTGGCTCCTGCGCTGCATGTGCATCCAGCCACGGATACGCTGCTGCGCTACGTCTCGCCTGAAATTGCTTGGGAGCTGGTGGGGATTGACGAACGCTGGCGTGAGGGGATGAAAGCTGTGTTTCGCAAGCGAGCCCGCGGCAGTCTGATTTCTAATCACCGATTGCCATCGGATGGCAATACCCAGAACACCTGAGTTCCCCGATTTGGGAATCCGACTTTCGTAACGAGCAACAAAAAATCCTTCATGTAGCCTGCAATGTGAGGTAAGATTTTCCGGTTTTCGTCTGGCAAGACCAATTGAATTTGCCGGACGTTGGAACGTTTGAACTCGAAGATAATTGGCTGAAGAAAAACTGAAAGGACAAGAAAATGAGAAGAAACACTCCCCCAGCAGTCCGGCAAGCCACGATTGTCTACGCGACCGCCTTCTTGTTACTCACGATCTTCACAAGCCCTTTATGCCGTGCCGAATCACAAAGCCTCCTGACGCGCCATACGCGTGAAATCACAGTGACCGGGCGGGCGCCTGTGGTTGGGCACCTTCCGGCAAATAAAGATCTGCAGTTGGATATCGTTCTGCCGCTGCGTGATCGGGCAGGCCTGCAAACCTTCCTCAGCGAGCTTTACAACCCGGAGAGCTCGCAGTACCGGCAATTCATCACCCCGGCGGAATTCACGGAAAGATTCGGTCCAACCCAGCAAGACTATGACGCCGTTGTGGCGTTCGCCCGGCAACACGGACTAACTGTTATTGGCGGCTCGCGCGACGGCATGGAAGTGCAAGTCAAGGGCCCGGTGTCAGCCATCGAGTCGGCCTTTCATGTGATTCTGCAGACCTATGAGGATCCCGTCAAAGACCGCATATTTTACGCACCGGACCGGGAGCCCAGCGTGGACCTGCCGTTCCAACTCTGGCACATTTCCGGTTTGGACAACTACTCCATTCCTCATCCCATGTACGTCAAGAAGAGCGACTATGCCAAGGCGCACGGCCTCAATCCGAATGAGGTCGTCTCCCATGCCACCACCGGCTCGGGCCCGTCGGCTTCCTTCCTGGGCAGCGATATGCGAGCGGCCTACTACGGCGGAACTGCGCTGACCGGCTCCGGCCAGAACCTGGGACTATTTGAGTTTCTGGGAACCGATCTAACCGACCTCACCACCTACTACTCAAACGTGGGACAAACCAACAGCGTCCCCATCACCCTGCTCTCCACCGACGGAACCAGCACCAGTTGCGTGGATTCCAGGTCCGGCGGCGACTGCGATGACACGGAACAGACGCTCGATATGACCCAGGCGCTGGGCATGGCTCCTGGGCTTGCCAGCCTGGTGATGTATGTCGGGTCGACCGATACGGCCATCATCAGCGCCATGACGACGCACAGCCCACTGCCCACCACCATTGGTTGCTCCTGGGGATGGACACCGGCCGATCCCAGCACGCTTGACCCGTACTTCGAGAAGATGTCGTCTCAGGGGCAAAACTTTTTTGCGGCTTCAGGCGATAGTTCGACCTGGTCGTCGAGCAATGAAGCGTGGCCCGCGGATGATGCCAATGTCGTTTCCGTCGGCGGCACCGATCTGACGACCGCCAGCGCCGGTGGCGCCTGGAAGTCAGAAACGGCCTGGGCCGACAGCGGCGGCGGCATCTCACCGGACAGCATCGCGATTCCCTCGTGGCAGTCGCAGGCGGGCGTGATCAACTCGAGCAATAAGGGTTCGACCACACTGCGCAACGGTCCGGATGTTTCGGCCAATGCGAACTTCACTTTCTACGTTTGCGCCGATCAAACCACTTGCACGGCCAACGATTACGGCGGCACCAGCTTTGCGACCCCCATGTGGGCCGGCTATGTCGCGCTGCTCAACCAGCAACTGGTGGCCAACGGCAAATCGACCGTAGGCTTTATCAACCCCAGCATCTATTCCATCGGCGTGAGTTCCAGCTACAACACGGACTTCCACGACATCACCAGCGGCACTTCCGGTAGTTATTCGGCAGTGACCGGGTACGACCTGGTGACGGGATGGGGCAGTCCGAACGGAGCCAATTTGATCAATGCGCTGGCCGGATCTTCGACGCCGAGCTTTACGCTCTCGGCTTCGCCGAGCAGCGTGAGCATCACACAAGGCGGCGCCGGGAGCACCAGCACCATCTCAGTGACTGACCTTGGCGGATTCTCCGGCAGCGTCACGCTCGCCGCATCGGGCCTGCCCACCGGCGTAACCGCGGCGTTTGGCACGAACCCCACGAGCGGAACCAGTGTGCTTACGCTGACCGCTTCTTCCACGGCGACGACGGGCACCTCCACGGTGACCATCACTGGTACTTCCGGCAGCCTGACGGCAACCACAACCGTTGCCCTTACGGTGACTGCGGCGGCGAGCCCGAACTTCACGATTGCGACTTCGCCCACATCGCTCAGCATCACGCAGGGTGCGAGCGGGACCAGCACCATCACGATCACCAGCCAGAACAGCTTTAGTTCTGCAACCACGCTTACCGCCACCGGTCTGCCGAGCGGCGTGACGGCGACCTTCTCGACAAGCCCGGTGACTCCGCCGGCGAACGGCAGCGCTACCTCAACCCTCACGCTCACCGCTTCTTCGACGGCGACGGTTGGTACCGCGACTGTGACCATCACGGGAACGTCAGGCTCGACCACTCACAGCACCACCATTGCGCTCACGGTGGCTGCTTCTTCGGGAACGAAGAACTTCACCCTGTCATTGTCGCCCTCATCGTTCACCATCGATGACAACGGCAGTGTATCGACCACGCTCACCGTCACCAGCTTGAATTCGTTCCATTCTGCGGTCACCCTAAGTGTTAGCGGATTCCCCACTGACGTATCGGCGACGGCCTCGGCCAACCCCGTGACCCCGCCGGCGAATGGCAGCGTTAAGGTGACCATCACCTGGAGCGCTACCAGACGTGCGCCGACTGGAACCTCAACCATTGAGTTGATCGGAACCTCCGGCTCGCTCACCAACGAAATACCGGTGACCATTACAGTCGCTCCTTAAGCGGACCAGACAATCCGGTAAAACAAGTGAGCCGGCCCGAAAGGGCCGGCTCATTCTCTTGTGGCTACTAATTACGAATCGTAAACCTCAGCCCTTCCATGCCCCCAGCAAGCGCCGCACGTCGATTAGCTGGCCCAGGTGGTAGGCGTTGTGGTCGGCCACCAGAAAGGCCTCGCGCAGAATGGTCTGGCCATCACCCCGCGGGATGCGTGCATAGAGATCCGTGTCGGGATTGGCGACCAGGCTCTGCATGGCTTTCAGGTCGCTGCGGAATTGTTGAATGCTCTTGTTCCAGGCGAACGCGCTCGGTGGCGCTTCTGTTTTCGGCCAATAATCGCCGGGCCATTTGGGAGCCTGATACTTCGGGTTGCGGCTGAACTCGAGGATGTCCCACTGGGCCAGGCGCAGATGCTCGAGCAGCATCCATGCGGTGTGCGGCAGTCCGCTGGGCTTTACGCCGCGTAGTTTCTCGGGCAGGTCCTTGACGGCGGCGTCAAATGTAGCGTGGGCGCCGCCGCCTTTGAGCAGATCAAGCAGGTGCTCGCGGAGTTGTTTGCCGTGTGGGTCTTTGATTGCCATTTTGTGCTTTCCTGGTGGGCCCGACAATTTCGTCATTTTGACCATTCATAAGGGCGGGCCCAGATACGAATCTCCCTCCCTCCGAATCGGCGTAAGGTCTTCTTCCGCGCCCTCACCCCGGAGCACGCGGCCAATGCCGCGCACGATGCGGCGCATGGGGAGAACACCCTTGTCATCCGCAAGAAATATTTCTCCGATACGATGCCCCCGATAGTACCAGCGCTTGAGCATGGCAAGATGTTCCATTATTTCCAGCACGGCACGCGCTTTTGCCGGCGGGAAAGAATCCAGAACGCCCTGCACGCGCGATTCCATGGATTGCGACTTCGTATGCTCGGCGGGCTGAATCGCGAATACTGCCGGCCCGGTGATGGCGCCGCCCCGCAGGGAAAAAAAGGTAACCGAATCCGTCTGATGACAAGGCAGGACCAAAAGTGCCGAAAAGCGATCAAGGCTGCGGACGATCTCGGGAAACTGGCTCAGAGCAGGCTTTAGCTTTTCCAGGCGAACGTGGATCGCGGCGGCATCCTCGAATGCGAGATTGGTCGATGCCGACTCGCGCTGCGCCGAGAGCTCGCCCACCAGCGACTCCCCTCTGGAATCGAAATAGGCCTGTACGCGGTTCACTTCTGCAGAATATTCCTCGCCAGTGCAGCCTTTGAAGCAGGGGGCGAGGCACATCTTCATTTCGGAATAGATGCAGCCGGGAAACTTAGGATCGGGATGCAGGTCATCCACGCAGCGGCGCATCTTGAAGAAGTCGAGCGAGTCGTTCATGAACTTTTCGGCCGCGTTGCGCGACTGAAACGGCCCATAGTAACGGTTGCGGCCTTCGAGCCGTCCCAGGCGCGTGGTGATGGAGGCGCGCGGAAATTCGTTCTCCAGATGCAACTTCACCAGGGGCGCGAACCGAAGGCGCATGCGCTTGGCGTAAGTCTTCGGAAACGTTTCGCGCAGAACTTTGTAGAGCACAAAGCCGGACTCGAAGTCGGAACCGGTGGGCACATATTCAATCGAACGAACGCGGTCGCGCAGGTTGAGCTTCCTGGTGCGTTCTTCCACCGGGCCCAGGAGCCTCTGCAGGCGCCTGCGCAGATTAGCCGTCTTGCTGACGTAAGGCTCCGCTTGCGGATCGTGCCCATGCAGCAGGAACACGGCCGGCGCGGCAGGGACGGCGGCGAAGACTTCGGCGTCGCGTTCAGGCGCGAATTCCAGGCGCTCGGTCAGCACGCGTTCATTCTAGTGCGGATTTCCGTGGAGAGCTTCTTTCGCCACGGATTTGCTCGGATTCTCACCGATTCTCACGGATAAATCAGATAAGGGAAAACCATTCGACCGGAGACTCCCCTTGATCCGTGAAAATCCGCGCAGATCCGTGGCAAAGGTCTTACATTCCTCCGTGAAGCCGCCCGAAATAGTGGGCACAATTCAGAGACATGATCAGGATGCCCGCCCCGAGGGTGACGATGTGCGGGGTCTTGCGCAGATCGAAGCTGCCGACACGACAGACGAGCAGATAGCTGATGGCAAGATTAAAGAGGCCCCATACGACATTGACCGTCGAGGAAGACAAGCCCACCCGGGCGGCGATGCGAAGGGGCTTTGGAAAGCATGACCCGAAATTCCATTGCCGAGATGGGGCAGAGCGTTGGCGAGAAATACGCCGCCGAAGAAGTACGCCACGTAGTGGTACCAACGCATGGTTGCTCCCTCCGGCTGCCGATCCCAGGGCAGTAGTCTCACTGACGATCGTATCGCAGCAGAATCGTGGTGAAGAACTATCGAAAGCTGGCGCTGCGGAACTTCTGGCGGAAATCTTCGCCTTTCATCGTGAGAAAGCGGCACATTTCTTGCAGTCTTGACCGCATCCGATCACCGATGCGGTCTCCGAGAGTCTCGTCCCGCGAACTGCGTCTCGCGTCCATCTACTCCCTCAGCTTTGGCGCGGGCCCGTCCTCGAAATTGGTCGTAATGATGGTCGTGCGGTTGTTGTTGTAGCGCGTGTTCAGGATAAGGCTCACCGTGTCCCATACCCATTCAGTAGGCTTTATCGCGCCCAGCTCGTCGAGCACGAGAACGTCGGTTTCAAACACCGGGCGAAGAACGTCCAACTCGGTGGTCTGAACCGAGGCATTGTAGGAATTCTGGATTTGTTTCAGAGCTCACGATAGTCGTAGAACAGGCAGGGAATGCCTTTGGTCAGGATGAGTTCCTCGGTGATGCCAACCGCCAGATGGGTTTTTCCAGTGCCGATCTGGCCGATGATCAACAGTCCCGTGCCGTCGCGTGGATCGTACTCCTGCGCGAACTTGGACGGCGGAGAGATAGGCGAACGCCAGCGACGGATGGGCTCCCGGAAAGTCGGTGGTGTAGCTGGCGAGTTCGCAATGCTCGTATCGCTCGGGAATGCGCGCTGCGGTCAGCAACGTCTGATTCCGCGCACGCAGTTGACAATCGCAGCGCGCGACGCGGCGGTCTTCTCTTGTGGAGCCGTCTTTTGTGGCGCCACCAAGGGATGGGCTGGCAGGAACAGTCTTCCAACCAGTGTCTGCGCACAGAGGGCATACGCCTTCCTGTCCCTTGGCGAGTTTCAGACCTGTTTCTTCGCTCCTTCGCAATTCCATTCCGCTCAATTGGCCTCTTCTCAAACTCTATCATCCGACTTTGCACCTGCGTGCCCGGTTCCCGCAAGTGCGAAACCGAGCATACCTGTGTACAACCTGTGAAGGGGCGAAAGGCCTGTGGAGGTCGTAGGAAAACTGTCCTCGGCACGGCATGGACGCTCTCGAATCGCGGGTGAGTGAGCGCTTTCCACGGTGGTTGCTGCCCAAACCCGCCCCAACCGCCCCAATTCGGGACACGGGGGGTGTGAAACAGGCTTCCGGCGCGGATTTTCACAGTTGACATTCTGCGTGGAGAGAGGAGAATACGTGCCGTCAGGTTTCCCGAACTCAGTCACAAGGTTTTATCCTCCCGGTGTGAGCTGGGTATGAAAGAGACCTGCTAGGAGAAACTATGAATAAAGCCGATCTAGTTGACAAGATCGCGGGCGCTTGCGAAATCAGCAAAGCGCAGGCCACAACCGCGATTGACACTGCTGTGAGCAGCATTACTGGCGCATTGAAAAAAGGCGATCGAGTGGCTTTGATAGGGTTCGGGACCTTCTCAGTGTCGCAGAGAAAGGCCCGCAACGGCCGCAATCCGCAAACCGGCGCCACCATCAAGATCGCCGCCCGCAAGGTCGCGAAGTTCACCCCCGGAGCCGAACTGAAGAAGACAGTCAACAAAAAGTAACTCAAATCAAGATCGTGGGATTTCCCAAGACGGCAGGGGGTCGGCCCTGCCGTTTTCTTATTTTCCCGGCAAAGCTGATCGTCACCGGTGCAGCTACAATGGCGGGAGCATGATTGCCCATCTGCGCGGAAAACTTCTGGCCAAGCATCCCAATCAAGTGGTGGTGGAGACCGGCGGCGTCGGCTACGAAGTCAACATCAGTGTTCCGACATTTTCTGACTTGCCCGCCAATGGCTCCGAGGTCGCCCTGCACATTCACACCCATGTGCGCGAGGATGTGATTTCGCTCTATGGATTTCTCCGCCCTGCTGAGAAGCAATTATTCGAGAAGCTGATGACGGTGAGCGGCATCGGCGCCAAGCTGGCCATCACGATCCTGAGTGGGATGGCGGCGGACGAAATGGCGGGCGCAATCCGAGGCAACGATGTCACGCGTCTGACGCGGATTCCCGGCATTGGCAAGAAAACCGCTGAGCGCATGGTGCTGGAGCTGCGCGATAAACTGCCGCCGGCCCTGGGGACCTCTGCGCCAGCAGTGCCCACGATGAGCGCAACGGAGGAAGATGTTGTTTCCGCACTGATGAATCTGGGCTACCAACGACCGGCGGCCGAGAAGGCGCTGGCGAGCGCAGCCAAGAGCGGCGTTAACGGCGAGAAGGCAGGATCATTCGACGCGATATTCCGCGATGCCCTGGGCGTACTTTCGAAATGAAACCCTATTCCACGAGCGACGCTGCCCGGCACAAGCTTCGCACATTTTCTTCCAACACCACCGTGCGCCGATACTCGCGTCCGGGTTCTTTCCCCATCACGATCCGCGGGTTGCGAAAGTGCATGGGACCATCCAGCACGCTGCACATACCCGTATGAATTTCGCGGGCGCCGGATTCTTCGACAATGCGGCGGATATTGTTTTCCCTGATCCCGCTGCCCGGCATGATCGCGATTCTTCCCTTCGCGGCCTTGACGAGCCCGGCGATGCAGTCAAGACCCTCAAGGGCCGTCTGCTGCCCACCCGAGGTCAAGATGCGATTGGCACCGGTGGCACAGACATCCTCGAGAGCGAATAACAGATCGGCGGACATGTCGAAGGCGCGATGGAATGTGACATCAAGCGGCCGCGCGAGTTCAACCAGTTCGCGGGAACGCCGGGTGTCGACTTTCCCTCCGGCGTCGAGGATGCCAAAGACCACGCCATCGGCGCCGAGCTTGCTGGCCATCTCGATATCGCGATGTATAATCTCAAACTCATCGGAGGAGTAGCAGAAATCGCCGCCCCGCGGGCGGATCATGAGGTGCAGGGCGATGTCCACTTTGGCCCGCACCAGCTCAATCATTCCTATGCTCGGGGTGATTCCGCCCTCGAGCAGATCGCCGCACAACTCAATGCGCTGGGCGCCACCACGCTCTGCGGCCACCGCCGAGGCGACGGAGTCGACACACACCTCAATCAGAACCCTTTCTTTCATGATGGTTTTATATATTACTTGCCGGCTTTCATTTTCCGATGCAGAACGTGCTGAAGATAAGATTCAGGATGTCATCCGTAGTGGTGGCTCCGGTAACGGCATCGAGCGGCCGGAGAGCGTTGTAGAGATCCATCAGCAACATCTCATGCGGGACTTTCACCGCCACTGCGTGGGTGGCCGACGAGAGCGCGGCGAGTGACTCCTTCACCAAGGCTTGATGGCGGACATTGGTGAGAAATCCAGCTTCGGCTTGCGCCCCGGTTTCACCGCCGATGTGGCGCAGAATTTCGGTGCGCAGTTCGGCGATGCCGTCGCCGGTCAAAGCCGAAGCTCGAACTTGAGCGGAAGGACTTCGGAACGTCAGGCTGCGAGCTTGGGGAAGTCAAGTCGCATTTATTTCCGACGACGATAGATGGGCGATTCTCGCTGAGCCGCATCAGCTCGTCATCTTCCGCTGTTGTCGGCCGCGAGGTGTCGAACACGATCAACACCAGGTCGGCATCGGCCAACGCTTCCAGGGACTTGTGAATTCCAATGGACTCGGCTTCATCGAGCGCCTGCCAAATCCCCGCAGTATCGATAAGCTGGATCGGAATGCCGCCGATGGCGACGGTTTCGCTAACCAGATCGCGCGTGGTACCGGGGGTGGCCGTGACGATGGAGCGTTCGCGCTCGACCAGACGGTTGAACAAGCTTGATTTGCCCACATTGGGGCGGCCGACGATGGCGAGAGTCAGTCCCTCGTGCACGATCTTGCCGTAGGCGAAAGTTGCGGCGAGTTGCTCGAGCGGGTGGCCGACGGCGGCGATGCGATCGAGGATGGCTGCGTCGGCCATGACGGACACATCATCCTCGGCAAAATCGATTCCTGCTTCGAGAATTGCGATCAACTCGACCAGCTTCTGCTTGACCGGCCGCAACCGCCGCGAGAGCGCACCTTCGAGCTGCTGGGCGGCGACCTTTGCCTGGTAAAGCGTCTGCGAATCGATGAGATCGCGGACCGCTTCTGCCTGCGTGAGATCGATGCGGCCGTTGAGGAAGGCGCGCATGGTGAACTCTCCCGGCTCGGCGAGGCGGGCTCCGGCGGCGACGAAGAGCTCAACAATGTGCCGCAGCACGACCGGAGATCCGTGGGCTGCGATCTCGACGATGTCATCGGTGGTGTAGGAGTGAGGTTTGGCGAAGAAGGTGACGACGACTTCGTCGATGCGGGGCTCGAGTAGAGCGGGCGCCCCCGCTCTGCCCGGCTCGATGAGTTCCCCAAAGACGGCGCGGCCGGGATCCAGTTCACGCTTCAGGCGCAACATAGGCTTTGCGATTTCGAGCGCTTTTGGCCCTGCGACGCGCACCACGCCCATGCCGCCGCGGCCCGGGGGGGTGGCGATGGCTACGATCGTATCGTCGAGGTTCACCGGGCGATTGTAGCGGTTAGACTGGAGGAACAACCAGCGGGCTCGGAGAACGGACGAAACAAAATCAGGAGGGGCTGAGAAACTTGTTTTGGCGGGAGAGGGCAGACCTCAGGCGCTGAAGCGCGGCTGACGTTCGGGGAGCTTAACGGCACGACTGAAGTCGTGCCCTTCCCAGGACCTCCCCGAAGAAGAGTTTTTCAAATAGCCTGATAGACATCTTGAACGAAGGGGAACAAAAAATTGTCAGTCGCCGACGAACTGCTCAAAGCCAACGAAGATTTCGTGAAGAACTTCAACCTGGGAGATCTCGCCGTCCGTCCGCGCCGCCGTGTGGCTGTGCTGGCCTGCATGGATTCGAGAATCCTCTTTGAACGCTGCCTGGGGTTGCACCCCGGCGATGCGCACATGATTCGCAACGCCGGTGGCATAGCCACTGAAGATGCGCTGCGTTCGCTGATCGTTTCGCATCACCTGCTCGATACGCAGGAGTTCATCATCATCAACCACACGGATTGCGGATTGCTGAAGGTGCGAGAAGACGAGCTAAAACAGCAGCTGTCAGAGAAGATGGGTACTTCCGAAGGCGCGCCCACGCATTTCCATGCTTTCGAAGATCTGGAAGAGAACATCCGGGAGCAGGTGCGGCGGGTGAAGGGGCATCCGTGGATCCCGAAGCATATTCCGGTGCGGGGATTTGTGTATGACGTTAAGACAGGGGAGTTGCGGGAGGTGGAGTCACGGTGAGCAAAGCGCGAGGACAAGGCTCAAGGCGTGAATATGGTGGCGAACTCCGCCTGGTTGTCCGCTGTTGGCAATCGCGGGCAGGGTGCCCGCGCCACACGTGCAGTGCCTCTCACCGAGCCACTACCTTCTCAATCTCCGCTCGCAACTCCGCATAAGGCATCGCTCCCGGATGGTACATGGCAACCTTGCCCGCGCGGTCCAGCAGGACCAGCGTTGGGGTGGTCGATGCGCCATAAGTGTCGAAGTTGTATTTGCTGACGGGAACCGGCATATCGAGCAATCCGCCGTAAAAGCGCTTGCGCACGGCGTCGATGTAGGCGAGCTCGTCGCTGGGCGCGGCGTTCTCGACCTGCGCGGTGTAGCCGTAGAGCCGCGTGGGCCCGAGGACGGTCAAGCCTTTGGGCTCGAATTCGGTCCGCAACTGGGTGATGATCGGCGCTTCGGCTTTGCAGTCGCCACACCAGTGCGCCCAGAAGAAAAGCAGCACCGGCGAGCCTTTGAGTCGAGCCAGGGCCGGCGGTTTCGAGCCAAGAAATTCCTCACCCCGAATCGCGGGCGCGGGCTTGCCTACAAACGAGAGCAGGTTCAGGTTCTTCTGCAGGCGGGCTCGAATCGAAGTGCTCCAGTAGGTGCGCAGTGCTGCCTCCAGAACTGCCACAGCCTGGGCATGTTGGCCGCGAGCCGCCAGGGTCTGCGCCTGCACCTCGAGGGCTGCTCCCAGCGCGAGCGGCAGGTGCGGCTCGGCGTCGAGTGGCCGCTGCTTCAGTTGTGCGAGAGCCAGATCTTTGGTCTGCCTGGCATAGGCCGCTGCCTGATCGTACTTACCTGAGCTCAAAGCGGCGCGTCCCAGCCAGGAGTAAGCCTCGATGTACTCGGGCGTGACTCCGTGCTGGGTTCGGTAGGAGTTCAGGTAGGAATCCGCGGTGGTGAAGTTGTCTTGCGCGAGTGCGGTGCGGACGTCGTCGACGATTCCCGCCCAGGCGAAGGTAGTGAGGGCTAGTAGAACTAGAAGATTGCGGAGGCGCGGGCTCTTAAGCATGTTCATTTGATGATGGATGTTTGCGGTTGGAATGGCAAGTCCGAGGGTGCGGGGAAATAAACGCCGTTCCGAGGAGTTTGTATCGCGGGCGGGTGCCGTCCGCTGAAGCGGACTCGGTTGCCCTTATCCTGACTTCCCCGGACTTACCCTTCGGCTTCGCTCAGGGCAGGCTGGGGCTAATGAATGGCGCCGCTTCCGCGACTCGGGCTTGCAAGTGGCTGATGGGGTATTACTTAAAGGACGGGGCGATAAATATTGTGGAATTTCTTAAAGCGTTTCCCTTACAATTTAGCTGCGTTTGATCTTTAGAGTTCTTTCGCAGTACCCAGTTTCTCCGCCAACCAGCGCGTGACCTGCCTGCCGAAGAAGCCTTCCAAAGTTTCAGCGCTACATCAAGAAAAGGAACATTGCACCACATGGAAACAGGAACAGTGAAGTGGTTTAACGACGCCAAGGGCTACGGTTTCATCAGCCGCCAGAATGGCGAGGATGTATTCGTGCATTTCTCAGCCATTCAGGCGAGCGGCTTCCGGAGCCTGCAGGAAGGTCAGCAAGTGCAGTTTGATGTGGTCAAAGGCCCCAAGGGCTGGCAGGCCGAGAACGTGAAGGGTGCATAAACCACTTTGCAGCTAAACAATTCGAATAAGGGGCGGCCAGCGATGGCCGCCTTTTTATTTTCAAGAGCAGTGGCCAGTGCTCACTGACCACTGCCATTACTGTCTCGGATCAGCACCACATCCGAATCCGTATGCCCGCGCGACATCGCCAGCCGCTTGCCATCGGGCGACCACTCAAAGTGGCTAATATGTTCCGACTTGAATGCCGTCTCCCATTTTCCCGCCGAGCCATCGAGTGGCTGCCGCCAGATGTTGTCCACTCCATTTTCGCGGACCACATATTCCAGCGCCTTGCCATCCACCGAGTAGTGGATCGGCCCGGTCCACGGCTTCTGCATCGTGATCTCCCGCCGCACCTGACCCGTGTCCGCCGTCACTTCCACCACCTGTTCCTTGTGCTCCTTGGCGTGATTCACGGTGACGAACAAGAGCGCCGTTCCATCCGCGGAAATGTCAAAGTCGCCGATAAGATGCAGGGCGGAAATTTTCTGCGGCGTGCCGCCCTGCAGCGGCACCCTCATCACGACGCCTGAGGCGGTGTCGAGGAAATAGACCCACTGCATATCCGGCGAACAGTGGGGGATTGCCTCATAGGACCCATTGGTCAGCTTTCTGGGGTTCTGGCCCGAAGGATCCTTGCTCCAGATATTGATCTTGTTTTCAGTAGCGAGCTGCATATACACAATGCGGCCATCGCGGCACGTTTGCTGCAGGAACTCAGGGACGCCGGGATCAGCCCCGAATATCGCCTGGGTTCCGGTTTCCGGGTCAATCGCATGCAGGCGATAGTCCTTATCCGTGATCAACTTTCCATCCGGCATCCACGCAAAGCTAAAATCTTCGTTGGCTTTGCCCAGCGCCCTGGAGTCAGAAGCTCCTGCTCCCGCAGCCATGAGCTCAATATTCCAACGTTCTTCTTTGGCCACTGCCGCCAGCACGGGGACGCTGCGCGCCGCGCTGATCATTTCGTAGTAGCTGGCATCGCGCGTGAACGGCGTCAATGCGCCACCGGGATAGGCAATGCGGACCACCTGGCTTCGTGTGTAATTTGAACTCGCCTCCTTGTAGGTCGCCAGCAATCCGCTGCCATCGGGCAGCCACTCAGGGTGCCACACGATTCCGTTTTCGCTTCGCATCAGCGCCTTTCGCTGCCCGGAGTAGGGGTCCACTACGTCCAGACCAGTAAGCGCGCCCTGCGGTTGGATGATGCTGCACACAATCACCTTTCCATCGGGCGACCACGCCAAATCGCTCAGTCGCTCCTTGTTCGACCCGCTCACCAGCGGCGTCTCCGCTCCGTTATGAAGGTCTTTGACGATCAGTTGGTACTCACCCGCCTTCGGGTTGTCGTAGCGCATGAACGCCAGTTTGCCGCCATCGGGGGAGAACGTTACATTCGTGTCCACGTCTTCCGCGAGCTTCTCCGCCGCTCCGCCCAGCAGAGGCGCTCGGTACAGAAACTTGAGCTCATTGTTCCCCGGATCGCTGCGCACAAAATAAAAATGGTTCCCATCGGGCGAGAAACGGAGTCCGTTGTATTCCACGTTGGCGGGTGGTTGCACCTGCGTGGTGCTGTTGGTGGGTACGTTGCGCAATTGCAGACGGCTCAGGCCATTGTTGCGCACCAGCGACAAAATATAGTTGCCGTCAGGTGAAATCGCGGCCAGCACTGCGTCGCCGCTGTCAGTCACTTTCGCGATCGTATAGTTCTCAAATGCCTGGTGCTTGCCGCGGCGGGTCAGCGAATAGACCCCATAACCTGCCGCTGCGAGCACCGCCAGCGCTACCACCACCGCGATGCCCGCCCCCGCTTTGTTACGCCTGACAGCGGAGACAACGGCCGAACTCTGCGCCGCAGTTTGCGCTGCCGGAGTCGAAACCTTCGAGGAAGCCGGTGTCACCGCTACGGCGCTGGAGCTTGTTGTCCCCGCCACCTTCCTTCCTGACTCCGTGTCCCGCTTCAAGCGTTTGAGGTCGCCACGCAGGTCGGCGGCCGACTGGTAGCGCAAGTCGCGGTCTTTCTCCAGAGCTTTTTCGATAATCTCCTCAAGCTTCGATGGCAGTGTGGAATTCAGCTGCGTCGCCGGGATCGGATCGAGTTCAAGAATGGCGTGGAAGACGACGGCGGAAGTGGCTCCGGAAAAAGGAAAGCGCCCGGTCGCCATCTGATAAATCACCACGCCCAGCGAGAACAAATCGGTCCGCGTATCGAGTTCTTCCCCGCGCGCCTGCTCCGGCGACATGTACGCAATCGTGCCCACGGTCGATCCCGGACTGGTGAGGTGTAGCGGTCCCGGCGTATCCTGCGTCGCTCCAATGGTTTCCATCTCCGTTTCAGGATGTGATAGTTTGGCCAGCCCGAAGTCGAGCACCTTCACCTGCCCGCGCGGGCTAATAAATACATTCGCCGGCTTGATGTCACGATGAATGATGGCTTTGGCATGGGCGGCGTCAAGCGCGTCGGCGAGTTGGATGCTCCAGTCGAGCAGGCGATCCAGGGGCATCGGACCGGAGGCAAGGCGGCGATCGAGGGTTTCGCCTTCGAGCAACTCCATGGCGATAAACGACTGGGATTGCTCACCCTCGCCGACTTTTTCGACCGCATAAATCGTGCAGATGTTGGGATGGTTCAGGGCCGAGGCGGTCCGGGCCTCAAGCAGAAATCGATCGAGCGCGTTTTGATCGCGCGAGAGTTGCGGCGGCAGGAACTTCAGCGCGACTTTGCGCCCGAGATCGAGGTCCTGGGCTTCATACACCACCCCCATACCGCCGCTGCCAAGCTGGCCGGTAATGCGGTAATGCGAAATGGTTTGGCCGATCATGATTGTGGCCGGGGAGTCAATCTTAGGAGAGATACGAAAGGCCGTCAAACCGTGTCGAGTAGCGCGTTGCGCTAGGCGGCGGAGATTCGTTCGGCAGCGCTCACCGAATCGAAAAACTGAAACAACCGCTCGACCCACGCCACCTTTAACGAATTATGAACGCGCTCACTGACGCCCACCAGGGCGAGCTTCCGCTGACTGTTGTGCCGGTTGACATAGGCAGCGATCAGCGACCCGATACCTGCAGAGTCCACGTAGGGGACTGCGGTGCAGTCGATGATCAGCAAACTTGAAGTATCAGCTCGCACCACGTTATGGAATTCGGCCATGGTGCTCATGAGCAGCGGACCGTCCAGGCGAAGGATACGCTGCCCGGGCCGGGGTCCCTGCCATTGTTCGATGCGTAGGGTTCTTGGCAGCATCGCGGAAATATTAGCGCATGGGTGGGCCATGTCAAGACCGATCGGGTCAAGACTGATCAAGTCAAGACCGTCCGAGCCAGGGCCGGAGCGCGAGGAAGATTCTGGGATGGCTGGAGTTGTAGCCCGCCTAGGCCGCGGAGGCTTGCTCGGCCGCCCTCACGGAATCGAAGAAGCGGAAAAACTGGTCGACATGCGTAACTTTCAGCGCGGTATGTACACGCTCGTTCACGCCCACCAAGGCGAGACTTCGTCCGCCATGCTGCCGCGTGACATAGGCGCCAACCAAAGCTCCGATACCCCCCGAATCCACATACGGGACGTTCGTGAAATCGATGATGAGCGAGCGCGAAGTATCGGCCCGCACGGTGGATTGGAAACCGAACACGTTGGTCATGACCAATGGGCCGCTCAGGCGTAGAACGCGCTGTCCGCGCTGAGTTCCGGGCTGGTCGTCGATGTGAAACGGCTCTGGGGCCATGCCGGAGATATTAATGCCTGCGCAATGGGGGATTGTTAACGCAGTGTTAATTCGAAGAGCCAGCTTCTAGTTCCGGCTTCAGCGTGTTCTGATTTAAGAACTGGGTGAATGGTCAACGCAGCCGGACTTGCTGGAAACACATCTCTATCTGCCGAGCACCAGATCAATCCCCGAAAAAAGCAACTCCAGCTTTGCCCGCGGGAGTTTGCCGGCGCGTTCCGTCAGCAGGGATTTGTCGAGAGAAATAATTTGCGACACATTGGCGACCGAATCTTTAGGCAGACCGGTGACCCGCGCGGATAAGCTGACGTTGCCCGGAGCAAGAGCCCATTTCTGATTGCTCGTCAGCGGTACGCAAACCACTGTGGAGATCCGGCTTTGGTTGAGCGCATCGCTTTGAACAACTGCCACTGGCCTGCGAAACCCCGGGCCCGAGGCGGTTGGGGCGGGCAAATCTGCCCACCAGATCTCGCCTTGCGAGATCACCACTCGCTCTGCTCCAGACGACTGCGCGAAGCCGCCGCTACGAAGGGATCGTTACGCTCGCCGATTTCAGCCAGAGCCTGATCCATCGCCTCGGTGATTTTGTCGGGCGAGCGGCGCGCCACGTACTCGCGTAAGGCATCGCTAAACAACCGGCTCCGTGACTTCCGCGTGCGCCGCGCAAGGCGTTCCGCCACGTCGAAGAGTTCATTGGGAATGGAGACCGCCGTTTTCATACCAAAAGTATAACCGCCCTGGCGGCGATTGGCAAGGCATAAACGGCAAGCCTAAGAGCTAACACCCAAGACCTAAATGGCGGCTGCCTGCTCCCGCCGCTTCGCCTGGATCTCAATGAACACATTCACCAGCGACACCGCTGCCGGCGTCACCCCGGGAATGCGCGAGGCTTGTGCCAGCGTGCGCGGCTGCACGTGAGTGAGCTTTTCCTGCATCTCGTGCGAGAGCCCGCTTACCGAGTGGTAATCGAACCAGCCCGGTATCGAGCGCTGCTCAGACTTCTTCATGCGCTCGATGGCCCGCTGCTGTTGCAGCAGATAACCTTCATATTTGATTTCTGTTTCCACGGACTTGAGTTCGTTGCGGATTTCAGAAGAAAGTGCAGCCACGGATTCGCGCGGATTCTCACGGATTTCTTCTCGTCGAAAGAAAACAGGATGCAACTCGCGCAGGATCGGCGCCAGTTGCTCGATTGTGATTTCGGGCCGCTTCAGGATTTGCGCCAGTGTCAAGCCAACCACAGCAGCGCCCTCACCCTGAGCTGCCTCATCGAACGGTGTGGAGACAGGCGACTCACCCGTCGTGACTCGCTCAACCCCGGCTTGCTCCACCATGGCTGTCGTGAGCCGCGTCTGCTCCAGGAGGGTCTTGAGCTTCTCCAAGCGCTGCTGCTTGGCTTGGAAATTGTCCCAGGCTTCATCGGAGATCAATCCGACTCGGCGGCCATGCGGCGTCAGGCGGCGGTCGGCGTTGTCAATGCGCAAGTGGAGGCGGAACTCCGCCCGTGAAGTGAACATTCGGTAGGGCTCGTTCGTTCCTTTGGAGATCAAATCGTCGATCAGAATCGCGGTATAGGCCTCGGTGCGGTCGAGAATCAGCGACGGCTGCGCCTTCACCTGCAAGGCGGCGTTGATGCCCGCCATCAAGCCCTGGCAAGCGGCTTCTTCGTATCCGGACGTGCCATTGATTTGGCCGCCCAAAAATAATCCCGCAATCTTTTTTGTCTCCAGCGTGCGCTGCAGCTCGGTGGGATCGATCGAGTCGTATTCGATGGCGTATCCGGGGCGGAGCATCTCGGCATTTTCGAGGCCGGGAATGGATTTCAGGATCGCCATCTGCACTTCCACCGGCAGAGACGTGCTCATGCCGTTCACGTAAATCTCGTGCGTGTTCAGGCCCTCGGGTTCGAGGTAAAGCTGGTGCATCTCTTTGTCGGGAAACTTTACGATCTTGTCTTCAATCGACGGACAATAGCGCGGCCCGATCGATTGAATCTGCCCGCTGTACATCGGCGAGCGGTGTACGTTTTCGCGAATGATGCGGTGTGTTTCGGGTGTGGTCCAGGCGATGTAGCACGGCTCTTGCGAATCGTGATGCGCCACGCGCTTGGTGCGGAAGCTGAAGGGCGTGGGATCGGCGTCCCCCGGCTGCACCTGGAAGTGCGACCAGTCGATGCTGCGGCCATCGAGGCGCGGAGGCGTGCCGGTCTTGAGGCGGCAACCGCGGAGTCCCAACTTCTTCAACGATTCGCCGAGCAGAACTGCATTCGGCTCGCCGGAACGCCCGGCAGGATACTGCTGCTCGCCGCAGTGAATCAGGCCGTTGAGAAAAGTTCCGGTCGTGATGATCACGGCCGTCGCACCCACGGTGCGGCCGTCGCGCAGCTTGACACCCAGTACCGAGCACCTCAGTACCCAGTAACGAGTCATCGGTTTCACCGGGTACTGGGTACTGAGTACTGGATACTTCCGTTATCAGCTCCGCGACCTCGGCCTGCTTGATCTTCAGATTCGGCTGTGACTCCAGCACTTCGCGCATCTTGAGCCGGTAGGCTTGCTTGTCGCACTGCGCGCGCGGTGACCACACGGCCGGGCCCCGCGAAGTGTTCAGCAGGCGAAACTGAATGCCGACTGCATCGGTGATCTCGCCCATGATGCCGCCGAGCGCGTCCACTTCGCGGACAAGGTGTCCCTTGGCGATGCCGCCGATCGCCGGATTGCAAGACATCTGCGCGATCAAGTCGACGTTGAGCGTGTAGAGCGCAGTATTCAGGCCCATGCGCGCCGCTGCCATTGCGGCTTCGCACCCGGCATGGCCGGCACCGACAACGACTACGTCGAATTGTTCGGTAAACTGCATGTTTTCATTCTAACAAGTTGGCGAGTTGGCCAGTGCCGTGATGACCGTACTTGCCGACTCGCAGGTCCGTCCGTATAGTAGTTGGTCATAACTGCAAACAGGAGGCCATCATGAATACCGCTCAGTTCTTCGAACGGCTGGAAGCAGCCATCGCTAGGTACGACCTGCTTTGCCATCCCTTCTACAAGGCATGGGCCGCCGGCGAGTTGACGCACGACGATCTGCGCGAGTATGCCCGGCAGTATTACCACCATGTCGAAGCATTTCCGAGCTATCTGGCCGAGCTTGCTTTGCGGCTGGATGAAGGCGACCTGCGGCGCGCGGTGCTGGCCAACATGTGCGACGAGAATGGCGCGGCTGGTGCGTCGCAGAAGGATTCTGCGCCGCACTCAGAGCTCTGGCTCGATTTTGCCGAAGGCATGGGAGCGCGGCGGGACATGCGCTGGCATTTGCCGGTTGCCGAGGTTCGGGAGCTCGTTCGTCACTTCCATTGTGTGGCGAGTGAAGGCACGCCGGAAGAGGTGCTCGCCGCTTTTTATGTTTACGAATCGCAGGTGCCGCGCGTGGCCGTGGAAAAAGAGAGGGGCTTGCGCGAAATGTATGGCGCCGACGACAAGACCTGCGGCTATTTCACGCTGCACGCCACCGCCGATGTCTACCACTCAAATGTCTGGCGCAAACAGCTGGAGAGCCGGCTGGCGGCGAATCCGGAAGCGGCCGAAGCCACGCTGGCGGCAGCCGAGAACACGGCCAGAATGTTGTGGCAGGCGCTGGATGGAATTGAAGCGAAGCGGATGACGTACGCGGCGTAGAATTTCGCACGTGAAGCGAAGTGAAGTGAGCCAATGATCTCCGCGGTCTCGAGATCATTGGCTGTTTGTTTCTGGTGGTCTGGAGGACGCAAGAGGAATCATGGCGAAACCCATCCCCATCGGGACGCGCGGCGAAGCGAGCGAAACTGTCGAGTTCAAACACACCCTGACCGCTCACCATCCTAAGCTGCCGCCGGTTTATTCCACGCCTGACATGATTCGTCTGATGGAGACCGCGGGCTTTCTCGCGCTCCAACCCTACTGCGAGGGCGACGAGATTACCGTGGGGACTGCCATCAACGTGCAGCATCGTGCGGCCAGCGGCATTGGAGCGCACATCACAGCGGATGCGGTGCTCGAATCTTTCGACGGACGTTTCTATACTCTGCGCATGACCGCGCGTGACGACGCGCAGGAGATCGGCCGCGGCACCATTGGCAGGGCGGTGGTGAGTGTTGGAAAGTTCGTCGAAAAGATGAAGAAGTGAGAACTTGGTGGCACCCCGGACGCCCTCGTCTGGGGACTGCATAGCAGGCTCGTCAACCTAAATCTTGCCACCCGGGCGGACGAGGCGTCCGCCGCTCCGTCGGGCCGGTTGTTACAATCGCAGGGCCAATCGGAAAATGTCTATCGAGTTCCAGATCGAGGCCCGTGCCAGCGCAGCTCGCGCCGGCCGCCTGCTTACCCCACATGGCGACGTCGAAACCCCTGTGTTCATGCCAGTGGGCACGGCCGGCACGGTTAAGAGCGTGTCGCAGGACGTTCTCGAAGAACTCGGAGTTCAGATTCTTCTCGGCAACACCTATCACCTCTATCTTCGTCCCGGGGTCGAAACCGTCCGCAATCTCGGCGGGCTGCATGGCTTTATGGCGTGGCCGCGGGCAATCCTGACCGATTCCGGCGGTTTTCAGGTTTTCAGCCTGAACGAGCTGCGCAAAGTCACCGAAGAAGGCGTGACGTTTCGCTCGCATCTCGACGGCTCGTCGCACTTCTTTACGCCGGAGAGCGCTATGCAGGCACAGATCGGGCTGGGCGCGGACATCATCATGGCGTTCGATGAGTGCACGGAGTACCCCGCCGATCGAAGCCGGACGAAGGCTTCGATGGAGTTGACATTGCGCTGGGCGGAGCGCAGCAAGAAGTATTTTGAGGAGCATAAGCACGAAGTGCCGTGGAGGCAGTAGCCCAGTACCCAGTCCCAGTGACTCGGCGCCCAGCGAATGACGCGGCGCACACTCAGGAGAACACAAGCTACTGACAACTGGGTACTGGCTACTGGGCCTTACCCAGTCCCTCTTCGGCATCGTGCAGGGAGGCATGGATATGGCCCTCCGAAAGGAATCCGCCGAGCGGACGGTCGAAATCGGGTTTCCCGGCTACGCCATCGGTGGGTTGAGCGTCGGCGAGCCGCGGAAGCGAACTCGCGAGGTGGTCGAGGCCACGCTCGAATATCTGCCGAAAGACAAGCCGCGATATCTGATGGGAGTGGGCACACCGGAGGAGATCGTCGAGTATGCCAAACTCGGCGTCGATATGATGGATTGCGTCCTGCCCACGCGGGCGGCGCGCCATGGGCTGCTGTTTACTTCCGAGGGAAAGGTTTCCATCAAGCAGGCGCGCTACGCCCAGGACGCCGGCCCGCTCGACCCGAATTGCGGCTGCCGGGTTTGCCAGCGCTACTCGCGGGCCTACTTGCGGCATCTTTATGCTTCGAATGAAGTGCTGGCTCAGGTCTTGAATACGCTGCATAACCTGAGTTTCTACCTTGACACTATGCGGCGGGTGCGTCATTCTATTCAGCTTGGGGAAGAGTCCCGTTTTCTCTAGCGTCTGGTCTCGACCGGAATCATATCTGGACGGTGACCTTCCTGGAGGACCTCCCCGGATGCAAGCCTGAAGCGGCAACGGTAGATCCGGCCGGAATCGAGCAGAACTCCCGTCGTGAAATGACAGGCCCGTGGCGAGGCAGGCGTGGGCTGCTGTTCGCGGATTGAAGTTCCGACGGAACCGGTGAACTTATCGATGAATATGCAATCTCTTAGCGGTGCAAGCGGCGGTGGCGGAATGGGATGGTTGAGCATTGCCCCGCTCCTTTTTATCTTTGCCATTTTTTATTTTCTGCTGATCCTGCCCCAGCAGCGCCGCCAGAAGAAGTGGACGGCCATGCTGGATGCGCTCAAGACTGGCGACAAAGTGGTGACCAGCGGCGGTTTGCGGGGAACAATCATGGCGCTCAAGGACGACTCGGTTCATCTGCGCGTTCCTCCCAATAATCTTGTATTGGAAGTGACCAGGGCCTCCGTGACGCAGGTCACGACCAGCGGAGGAAGAAGCGTAAGGCCAAGTAGTGGCGGCATCAATCACTTGACTATCTGGATACTATTTTCTTTATGAATAAGAATCTTACTCTGGAGATTAGTCGTCATCGTCGCAATCCTGCTCGTATTCCTGTTTGGAATATTCGGCATTCCGCAGAGCTTTTCGGGCCAGGGTTTGCTCGACAGCCATGACCAAGCGCATTAACCTGGGCTGGATCTGAGGGGCGGAACCCACCTGATCCTGCAGGTGCAGGTGAATGATGCGGTCAACGTTGATTCCGACAATGCCATCGAGATGCTCAAAGAGCAGCTCAACAAGCGCAAAATTGCCTTCGCCGACATCTCCAAGCCCGATCCGGCAGAACAATCCCGACAAGGTGGTGTTGAAGGGTGTTCCGCCGGAAGGCCGCAAGGATCTGCTGGATATAGCTTCGCGAGCGGTTGCCGGAGTACAACCTGAGTTCGGGAGCGGAGAACTCCTATACCCTCTCCATGAAGCCGCAGATGCTCAGCGACCTGAAGAACAAGGCCGTGACTCAGGCGATCGAGACCATCCGCAACCGCATTGACTCAGCTGGGCGTCAGTGAGCCGACCATCCAGGAACATGGCCTCGGCCAATATCAGATTCTGGTGCAGTTGCCCGGCGTGGACGATCCCGAACGCGTAAAGACATCATGCAGTCCACCGCCATGCTTGAGATCAAGCAGGTGATGGGTGGACCTTATCCGAGCGAGCAAGCGGCAATGCAGGACAAAGGGCGGGATTTTGCCGCGCAGATGCGGTTCTTATGCCCGGCCATGCCGCTCCCGGGAGTCCTGCGGATGAGCAATCCTGGTATCTGGTGTCGCGTGTTTCGGCGGTACGGCGGCAAAGATTTGCGGGACGCGCAAGCCAGTACCGATCAGAATGGCCAGCCCGAACGTGCGCTTTACAGCTTACCGGCGAAGGCGGCCAGCGGTTCTACAATTTCACTTCGTCCCACGTTGGCGAGAGTCTTGGCGGTGGTCCTCGATGGCAAAGTGCATGGAAGTGGCGAACATCAAAGAAGCCATTCGCGATACCGGCGAAATCAGCGGTGGCAGCATGACCGAGCAGCAGGCCAAGGATCTGTCGATGATCCTGCGCTCGGGCGCGCTGCCCGCCGGCATCAAGTATCTCGAAGAGCGAACGTGTTGGGCCGTCGCTGGGCGCCGATTCGATCCGCGCCGGCGTTCGGGCCGCCGTCGTCGGCATGCTGGCTGTGCTGATTTTCATGCTGATCTACTATCGCGCCGCGGGCATCAATGCCGACATTGCGCTGATCCTGAACCTCATCATTCTGCTGGGATTCATGGGCTACTTCGAGGCGGTGCTGACGCTGCCGGGAATCGCGGGAGTGATTCTTACTGTTGGTATGGGCGTGGATTCGAATGTGCTGATTTTCGAGCGCATCCGCGAAGAGTTGCGCAACGGCAAGACGCCGCCTTCCGCTGTGGATCAGGGTTTCGGTCACGCCTGGATCACGATCGTGGATACTCACGTGACCACCATCGTCTCGGCGGCGATCCTGTTCATCTTCGGCACCGGCCCGGTCAAAGGGATTTGCGGTCACGCTCACGTTTGGGTCTGCTGGCGAACCTGTTCACCGCGGTGTTCGTTTCGCGACGATCTTCGACTGGGTTTTGAGCCGCAAGCAGCGCGGTGAGGCGTTGAGCATTTAGATGAGAGCAGGTTTCAAAGTTTCAAAGGTTTCAAGGTTGCAAAGTCAAGAACCGATAGTATTGGGACATTGAAACATTGAAACGTTGAAACCTTGAAACTTTGAAACCTTGAAACTTGGGAGTTCGTCTTGGAGTTCTTTCGCAATACCAACATAGATTTCCTCGGCAAGAAGTGGTATTTTCTCGCCTTCTCTCTGGTGTTCAGCGTGGCGGGCCTGTTTTCCATGCTGTTCTGGCACCACATTCCGTACGGCGTGGACTTCCGCGGCGGTACGCTGGTTTACGTGAAGTTCTCGCACGCGCCCGGACGATAATGCGCTGCGCTCCGCCATGGATCGTGCCGGCCTGCACAACGCGAAAATCCAGCGCTACGACATGCCTTCGAGACAACGAAGTGTTGATCGATCTCGATGTGCAGGAAACCAGCGAACAGGCGCTCGACAACGGCAAGAACTAAGATCATCAAACTCTGGAAACCAACACCCCCGCCGGCAAGCAGGATCTGAACAACGCCAGCTTCCTGGCCGTCAAGAACTTACCTGATGGACAAAGACCCCATGCACCTGGGCTCGGATGCTGACCAGAAATACACCCAGCAAGCGCAGGCCATCGTGGATACACGGGACAAGGCGCAAGGCGGCGTGCTCAGTTCGTTCGATCAACTGAAGGGACCGGTCGATCCGGCGGTGGTCGCTTCCCTGTCGGATGGTTTTTTCTTGTCCGATTTCGGTGTTCGTAACGTAGAGATTGTCGGGCCACAAGTGGGCGCGCAGTTGCGCAAGCAGGCCCTGCTGGCGACCGCTTATTCGCTCGCCGGAATGCTGATTTACCTGGGATTCCGATTCGAGTGGATCTACGGAGTCGCGGCTGTGGTCACGGTCTTCCACGATACCCTGATCACGGTTGGCGCATTTTCGCTTTTGAACAAGGACATCTCCCTCACCGTCATCGCCGCCATTCTCACCCTGATTGGTTACTCTAATAACGACACGATCGTGGTATTTGACCGTATCCGAGAAAACATTAAACTCATGCGGCGGGAGAAGCTCTCGGACATCGTTAACCGAAGCATCAACCAGACCCTAAGTAGAACCATCTTGACAGCAGGGCTAACCTTCCTTACCGTACTTGCACTCTATTTATTTGGGGGCGAGGTGTTGCGCGGGTTCAGCCTGGCGCTGGTGATCGGCATTTTGATCGGGACGTATTCCTCGATCGCGATTGCCGCGCCGATTCTGGTGGCCTACCAGGATTGGCGGATTAGTAAAGGCAAGCGGCCGGCTGCGATGCCTGTCCGGGCCAGGTAGGGCCCTGGTGGTAGCTCGCGATTTCGGATTTTGATCTTTGTTTGCACTAAGTTGGAAGTTGAGGTTCGAAGGGGACGATTCTGCAACAAAGAGGCTGGGTGGCCTCCTTGGTGGCAACGGGAGCAAAGGGGACGCAGTCGGTGTCTAAGTTTACGTAAGGCTCTGTAGGGAGAAATACTATGTTTGAAGATAGCCTTCTGGAATCCGGCGGCAGGCTTAAAACCAAACGGGGACGGACCACGACGTTCGCGATCATCCTTGAGATCATCGCGATCGGCATCATGGTTCTGATTCCGCTGATCTTCACCGAGGCTCTGCCGAAGCAACAATTGATGACGTTTCTTGTGGCTCCCCCGCCACCACCCCCGCCACCACCGCCTCCCGCTGCGGTCGTGCACGTGGTCAAGCAGATTCAGACCGACATCGTAAATGGCGCTCTGCGCACTCCGACCAAGATTCCTCAGAAAATCCAGATGATCAAGGAAGACGAGGCTCCGCCGGCAATGGCGTCGAGCGGGGTCGTCGGTGGCGTTCCGGGCGGTATTCCCGGCGGCCAGATGGGCGGCGTAATTGGCGGCATTATAAGCTCCACGCCGGTGGCCGTGCCCAAGGTCGCGATGCCTACGCGCCAGCGCGTTTCCTCGGGGGTAATATCGGGGCTGCTGGTTCACAGGGTGCAGCCTGCCTATCCACCGCTGGCGCGGCAGGCCCGCATTTCGGGGACGGTTGTTTTGCATGCCATCATAGGCAAGGACGGTTCCATCGAGAACCTTACGCTCATCAGCGGACATCCCATGCTGGCGCCTGCGGCCATTGAGGCCATCAAGCAGTGGAAATACAAGCCTTATCTGCTCAACGGTGAGCCGGTCGAAGTGGACACGGAAGTATCGTTCAACTTCACCCTTTCCGGAGGCTAGAGAGCCGTCAGTCGTGGCTCGGTGTCAGTCGCGGTAGGTTTGAAAGCGTAAGCTCGAGCTGGCCCTCCCCATCCCACCAAAAACCGGTGGCCGGGAGAGCCCGTTTTCGCGGGACAGCGCCGCCGTGCCTTTTCACATGCGGTTCACGCACATCAGGTACACTTTTAGGGGTATTCAGCGCGGAGTGGCAATGAAGTTTTGCTCCGCCGAGCGTTGTATTCACCAGGATTTCGCATCAAAGTCTAAAGAGTTCCGAGGAGGGGAAAGCAACTCATGTTAGCAGCCAATTTAACCGCAGAAGTTTTCAATCACGTGCCCAGGGTGGCCGCCTGGATTGTGCAGGAGGGCGGCGCAGTGGGATGGGACCCGATTTCGCTATGGAAGCAGATGGGCATCATCGCGAAGATCGTGGTCATCATCCTGTTCATCATGTCAGGCTGGTCGATTGGTGTCATGATCGATCGCGCCATGGCATACAACGCGGCCCGCAAACAGTCTCGCGCCTTCGCTCCCGCAGTCGCTGGAGCCCTGCGCGACGGCCGCATCGACGAAGCCATCAAGGTCGCCGAGCGCAACAAGAAGAGCCATCTGGCCAAGGTCGTCACCGCTGGCCTCATGGAATTCAAGGCCCACCAGGATAGCCCCGGTGCCATTCCCGGCGAGACCATTGAAGCTTCCAAGCGCGCTCTCGAGCGCACTGAAGCCATCGTCCACGCCGAACTGAAGCGCGGACTGGGCGGCTTGGCCACCATCGGTTCGACGGCCCCGTTCGTTGGACTGTTCGGCACCGTGATGGGCATTCTGAACGCCTTCAAGGGCATTTCGGAGCAGAAGGCTACCGGTCTGGGCGCGGTCGCAGGCGGCATTTCGGAAGCGCTGGTAACCACCGCTTTCGGGCTGCTGGTCGCGATTCCCGCCGTCATGATGTTCAACTACCTCACCGGCCGCGTGGAAGCGTTCGATGTGGAGATGGATAATTCGTCGAGTGAATTGATCGACTACTTCCTGAAGCGGCGCGACGTTCGCCGGTCCTAAAATGTTGGGACCGCAGGTCCGCGATTGAGTTGCTACCGGCGCCGGACGATCCCGGTGCCGGCCTTCCCAACCCGGGCCGATTTCAGTGGGTTGGTTTTACTGGCAACTGGCAACTGCTTTACGGAGAAATTATGTCATTAGCCAAGCGAAACGAAGGGGCCAACGTCAACTCCGACATTAACGTCACCCCCATGGTGGACGTGATGTTGGTATTGCTGATTATCTTCATGGTGATCACGCCCATGTTGCAGAAGGGCATCAGTGTGGATATGGCCAAGGTAAATAATCCGACGCCCATGCAGGACGCGGACAAGGAAGACGCGCTGCTGGTTTCGGTGATGCGCGATGGTACCGTCTACTTCGGCGCCGATAAACTTACGGGTCCGGTGGACACTCTGACCGGCAAGGTAAAGGATCGCCTGGCCAATCGCACCAACAAAGAGGTGTACCTGAAGGCGGACGCCCGTGCTCACTTCGGCAATGTAGTCGGGGTGGTGGACGCTGTGCGCGCTGCCGGCGTAGACGACCTGGGATTACTCACCGACCAGAGGAAAACCGGTCCAAATGCTCCGCCTGCCGCGCCGGCAGGGCCGGGGCAATAGAGGAGATCGACTTATGAGTATGTCATTGGGTTCGGGCGGGGGACAAAGTGCAAACATTAACGTCACACCGCTCATTGACGTGCTGCTGGTGCTGCTCATCATTTTCATGGTGATCACGCCACTGACGCCGAAGGGTCTGGATGCGCTGGTTCCCCAGCCGCCTCCGCCCAACGCGCCGAAGAACAACACGCCGGACCGCACCATTGTGGTGCAGTTGATTGATCGCGGCAACGGGCAAGACCCCGGCCTCAAGATCAACCAGGAAGACGCCACTTGGGACAACCTGCAAGGGCGACTGGCCGATATCTACAAGACGCGCGCTGAAAAAGTCATGTTCGTGAAGGGCGATGACGCAATTCCCTTCGCCGATGTTGCCAATGTGATTGACATCGCGCACGCCGCGGGAGTGGACAAGGTCGGCCTTATTACGGCCAAGATCGAAGCCGGTGGCTAGAGCGTAAGGGATTTGAGAAACGGCTCATGTGGCGCGGGCGGTTCGGCCCGCGTGCATGCGGTACTCAAGGGCCTCGCGGGCAATAATGGCCGCGCCGCATCTGGCAGCTTCTGGCCCATCGCTTGTCAATCCGAAGTCTCGGGCCTAGGATGCTGTGTGCAAGGGAGATTCATAGCGCAATGAATAAACATATTCGACTGCTAACACTGGCGGCTGCGACGCTGGCCCTTCTCTGTTCCATGGGCTGCGACAATCTGCGCGCCCGCGACCAGCTCAACAAGGGCGTTACCGCTTACAAGAATGCCAAGTTCGAAGAAGCGATCGACCATTTCCAGCAGAGCGTGGCTTTAGCTCCCAATCTGATTAACGCCAGACTCTACCTGGCCACTGCCTTTGCGCAGCAGTACATTCCCGGTGCCGACACTCCGGATAACAACAAAATGGCGGAACAGGCCATTGAGCAATACAAGAAAGTGCTCGAGATGAACTCGGCCCGCGAGCAGAAGGTAAATGCCGCCAAGGGTATCGCGTCGCTTTACTACAACCTGAAGAAATTCGACGACGCCAAAAAATACAACCACATGGTTTCTGAGCTCGATCCCAACGATCCCGACCCCTACTACTCGATCGGCGTCATCGACTGGGCCATCTGCTACCAGCCCCGCATGGAAGAGCGCGCCAAACTGGGCCTTAAGCCGGACGAGAACCTGAGCGCCAAGAACAAAGATCAGAAAAGAGTGTGCGGAGCACTAAAAGATAAGAATGGCCCTGCCATCCAGGAGGGTATCGACAGCCTGAACAAGGCTATCCAATTGCGTCCTGATTACGATGACGCCATGGCTTATCTGAACCTGATGTATCGGGAACGCGCAGATGTGGAATGTGATGACCTGAACGCCCGTCAAGAAGATCTGAAAACGGCCGACCATTGGGTGGATCAGACCCTTATGACCAAAAAGGCAAAAGCCGAGAAGCAGCCTGGAGCTCAGGGAATCACGCTCGACCAGCCGAAATAATTCTGTTCTTGGCGCTGCCGTTCGGCACCGCAATGCAGGATCGGGTTTGAATTCGCCTCCCGCCGCCGGGCTAGGTTAGGTAGCCGTCCGCACAGGCGATTCGATTTCCTCCTCCCCAGGAGGAATGTTGCGCAGCCCATTGCTGCAAACCGCTTTCCCGGAAATACGCGCACTCTCCAGCAGCGCGCAGCTCTTCTCGGTTTTCGAACGCTGAGGATGATGCAGATGATATTGGATGGCGCGGTGCCGTATCCAGCGAAGGTGCGCGCCTGCCGCGCGCAAACGATAGCCAAGTTCCATATCTTCGCCCCAGTAGTCCACAAAATCCTCATTGAAGCCGTTGACTTCCTCCAGTAGGGATCGGTGCAATGAATAATTGCAGCCGAAGAGCACGGGCTCGGCGCGATGCAACCAGTTCAGCAAAGTTTGATTCTCGATCTCAAATCCCTCTTCCAGGTGTCCCGCCCGCCCCAGCAGGGCGTCCAGCAATAATCTCGGGCTGACATGATCGAGTTTGCCGGCCCGAATATCCTCGGGGGTTAATCTGGCCGTCATTTCCGGGCTCAAGTTCACTCGCCGCCCGCAGAGCACGGTACGCTCCTGCCGATGGTACAGGTGCGCGCGCACGAAATTGGGATGAGGCACACAATCGGCGTCGTCAAAGATCAGATATGGGGCAGAGGATTCGCGGATCGCCTGATTCAGAATCCTAGTCTTGCGGAACCCCTCATCCGCCTGGCTCACGTATTTCAGGGGAAAAGGCGCGCGCTGGGAAAAGGATCGGAGAAAATCCCGCACCTCGGGGCCGGACCCATCGTCGGCAATCACGACCTCGAAATCTTGGGAGGTCTGGCGGCTGAACCCGGTTAGCACGAGCTCCAGCTCTCGCACGGCATTGTAAACCGCGATCAGGACAGACGCTTTTGGGTCCATATAATCCCGCCGAAACGAAGAGGAATTATTAAAAGTTTATATCACCCGTCGTCGGGACGCTGCGGGCAGCGCCCTGCTGGTAAAGCTTGACTTCCATCTGAGGAAACTGCACCCGCTCGATTTGGCGGAAGGATTCGGAGAGAGTCTGATTCAGAATGAGTGTTGTAGTGTCTGGATTTCCGGGAGTTCCGTTGCTCATCAGCACGACCCAGACGCGGGGATATCGTCCCGCCAATGAGTGCAACAACTCAGGCGTGGGCTTGCCGGTCACATCGCGGTAGTCGAGGCGGTCGCCGTGGCGCGGGAAAATAATCTCGGGTCCAGGCGCGGGATTGCCCGACGAATCCTGCGGCCGGCGCAGCGCAGCAAAGAATTCATACGGGAACCTCGCCTCGGCGATGTGAAACAGGATCGCATCGCCCGGCCGCGCGTGGTCGTAGATGTAATTCGTCGAAGCCTCCGATCCGTCGCGTTCAACGTCGAAGTCGCCCTGATAGTAAGAAAAAGTTCCCTGCAGAGAGAGCAGGAGCATGGCCGCCAGGCAAACAGCCTGCATCCACGATTTGCGGAGGCTGGCAAGCCCGGCAGCGGCCAGAATAATCAAAGCCGGCAGGCAAAAGATGAAGTAGCGAGCCAGAAAAACAGGCCGCACCAGCGAAAGCAGAAGCGTCAGGACCACCGGACACAGCAGCCAGATCAGGAGAAACTGGAGCCGCCAGACCTCCCAGCCGGGCCGGAGCGCGAGCAGCCCAGCCCGCAGTGGCAAAAGGGCCGCCAGGCAAGCAGCCGCATAAAGCAGCAGTAGTGGGAGTCCGGCGTTGCCGGCAAGATGCGCCCAGTAATTCAGCACATCGTGAAAGCCAGGACGCCAGATCCAGCGAATGGGGCCGGCGCCGGTCTTGGCGACAAATATGAGCAGGGGCAGCACGGCAATGCCGATGAAAATCCAGGAACGCCGCATTGCGCCGGAAACCGGAGCGATTTCCTGCTGCCCTCTCATCCCTTTCACTGACAACCACTGGGCACCGATCAACAGCAGGGCGTAGAAATGTGCATAGACAGCGAGCACGCTGGTGCAGACGTAAGCGTGGCGATTATGCCGCGAAGGTTCGCGAAGGCAGGTCACGAAGAATCCGCTGGACAACACGGCCAGCAACACCAACAACGAATAGCTGCGCGCTTCCTGCGCGTAACGAATGGAGTACGCATTACAACTCATCAGCGCGACGGCGATCACGCCTACGCGCCGGTCAAACAGCCTTCCCGCCAGCCAGTACAGTGCAGGCAGCGTAGCCAGCGAAGCCAGCACCGAGAGGCTGCGGATAAAGAAAGGGCTAGAGCCGAAATGCAGCCAGCCGCGCAGCAGCAGGTAATAGAGTGACATGTTCGCTTCCCGCCACCACAGCAGGCGCGCGAAGTCGTGCCAGTTCAGGCGTGCGATCTCCACGCTGAAGCACTCGTCAAACCAGAATGGCTTGCGCGTGAGAAACAGGAAACGAAGCACCGTCGCGGCAGCGGCCAGCAGAGCCAGCGTCAAGACCGACACGAACGCGTGGCCGGCCTGGACCGATGAGGGTTGCGGTGTTTCGCCTCCATCCGGTTTCTTGGTCGTGGCTGAATACATGGGAGCTGAAAGCATGGAAAAGGTGCGGAATTGCCGATGATATATTGAAGAGCGGCCTTGGGCCAGTGGCTTTCGGAGTCGTCAGGTCTGGCACGCATGTTTCGTGAATGTGCTCGGCAAATATGTTCAAGAAGATACTCATCGCCAATCGGGGAGAGATCGCGGTGCGAGTGATTCGCGCGTGCCACGAAATGGGAATTGTTGCGGTCGCGGTTTACTCCGATGTGGATCGCGCCGCGTTGCACGTTCGTAAGGCCGATGAGGCACATCCCATCGGTGCTCCTGCGGCTGCTGAGTCCTATTTGAACGTGGCGAAGATTCTCAACGTCGCCAAGCGTTCCGGTGCCGACGCCATCCATCCCGGTTACGGGTTTCTTTCCGAGAACGCGAACTTCGCCCGGGCGTGCGCCGATGCGGAAGTGAAGTTCATTGGGCCCACCGCCGCGGCGATGGACGCCATGGGTTCGAAAACTCGGGCCCGCCAGGCCATGGAGAAAGCCGGGGTTCCTTTCGTGCCCGGCACGTCGCGGGGCGTGGAATCGTTTGAGGAAGCCGAGCAGGTGGCTGCCAAAATCGGGTATCCCGTGATGTTGAAAGCTGCCGCCGGGGGCGGGGGAAAGGGCATGAGGCTGGTTGACGCCCCCGGGCAACTGAAATCTGCGCTGGATGCGGCGCGCAGCGAGGCGGAGCGTTCCTTTGCCGACAGCGAGGTATACATCGAAAAAGCAATCGTCAATCCGCGCCATATCGAGATGCAGGTGCTGGCGGATGAACATGGCAACATCGTCTACCTCGGCGAACGCGAGTGCTCGCTGCAGCGCCGCCATCAGAAGGTGCTCGAAGAAGCGCCTTCGCCGATCGTCGATGCTGATATGCGGCGCCGGATGGGCGAGGTCGCCGTCCGGGTCGCGCAGGCCGCGAACTACACCAATGCCGGCACTGTTGAATTTCTCGTCGATCAAGAGAAAAAGTTTTATTTCCTCGAGATGAACACCCGCTTGCAGGTGGAGCATCCGGTAACGGAGTTGATCACCGGCCTTGACCTAGTCCACTTGCAGATTCGTATCGCAGCGGGCGAAAAGCTGCCCTTCAAGCAAGAGGACGTGAGCATTCGCGGCCATGCCATCGAATGCCGCGTTTACGCCGAAGATCCCGACAACAATTATTTTCCCAGCCCCGGCAAGATTACTCTGTTGCTCTCGCCTTCCGGGCCGGGAATCCGCCGCGACAGCGGCATGTACGAGGGGTGGGCTGTTCCCATCGATTACGATCCGCTGCTGGCCAAGCTGATCGGCTATGGTACGGACCGGGAACAGGCCATCGCGCGCCTTACGCGGGCCCTCGACGAATATTTTGTGGGCGGGATCAAGACCAACATTTCATTATTTCGACGCATTTTGCGTGACAAGGAGTTTCACGCCGCCAGGCTCGATACCGGATTCCTCGACCGCATGCTGCGGCGAGCGGAAGACAAGTCGGTGGATTCTAAAACGGCGGAGGTTGCGGCCATCGCGGCGGGCATCTTTGCCTCCCTCGGCACAACGGCGCCTGGCGCGGGCAACGGTGCGACCGCCAGCAGTGATCACGCAACCCGCCCGACGGAATCGAAGTGGAAGATTGAAGGCCGCCGGGAAGCTTTGCGCTAGAAGGAAACCAGAACTTGAAAACGGAAAAATCGCTCTCATGATCTACGATGTAACCATCGACGGCAAGAATTACCGGCTCGAACTCAATCATGCGGAGGGGCGCTGGTCCTGCTTTCTCGACGGCCGGCCGGTTGACGTGGACGCCGTTCTTGCCCGCCAGGATGTGCTCTCGCTCCGCGTCGGAAACATGTCGCACGAGGTCAAGTCCGAGTGCGTCGGGGAAGATTGGAATCTGTGGGTGGGGAGTGAGCGCTTTGCCGCGGAGGTTCGCGATCCCCGCTCTTTGCGCGGGCGCTCGCGAGCCGGCGACGATCATGGCCCTAAGAAAATCACGGCGCCCATGCCCGGCAAAGTTGTGCGCCTGCTGGTCCGCGAAGGTGACGAGGTGGAAACGGGAGCCGGCGTGGTCGTGGTCGAGGCCATGAAAATGCAGAATGAGATCAAGTCACCGAAAAAAGGAACCATCCAGAAAATTCTGGCCGGTGAAGGCGCGGCCGTGAGCGCCGGCGACGTTCTCCTGATCGTCGAGTAAGTGCGTGGAGTAAGTGAGCGGAGTATTACTTGGTCAGCCCGTTGCTATCCAGCACTTTCTTGGCGTAGTAGTTCTCCACCTTGGCCGAGTCGCGCAATACTTCGTAGTAGGCGGCCTTCAGTAACTGCTCACGCCGGTCGTGCAACTGTGACCGAATGGCCTGCTGCACCCGCGGGTCAGACAAGTCGCGTTGCCCCGCCGGTTCCTTCGTGACCAGCTTCACAATGCGGAACCCCACTGCCTGCTTGGTGGCGGGATTCACCACGGTGATAATCGTGGTGTACTGCCCAGGCTTAAGCTTGGCCACGGCATCGCGTGTGCCTGGATCGGTGTTGTGCAGGGAGGATTCGGGAATCGTGCCCAGGTCTCCGCCGTTGCCAGAAGTCTCCGGATCTTCGGAATAATTCATGGCGAGGGTGGCGAAGTCGTCGCCGCTGTCCAGCCGGTTGCCGATCATCTGGATTTTCTTGCGCGCGTCGGCTTCATTTTGCGCCTTGTTGTTCTGGTTGTGTACTTGTGGATTGGGCGCGGGAGTGACGAAGATCTGGGCCAGGTGGTATTGCGGCTCGATGAGGTTGAATTCCGATTTGTGCGCCGCGAAATACTCGTTAACGTCCTGGTCGGTGACGTTGATCTTCGAAGACACTTCCTTGTTCATCACCTTGTCCACCGTAATGGAGCGGCGGATATCGCGCTTGAAGTCTTCCAGTGTGATCTTTTTTTCCTGCAGACGCTTGTCGAATTCCTCTTGCGTGTAGGGAGACTTGATCTCGTTGAGTTTGCGGTCCACCTCGTCTTCCGTAGCCAGCAAGCCGAGTTTCTCGGCGCGGCGCATCACCATCTCGTCATCGATCAACTGGCGCAAAATGTTCAGGCGAAGGACGGTGGCTTGCTCTCCGACCGGCGCCTGCTGCGCGCTCGCCACCTGGTTCTCGTAATACTTGTCAACGTCGGAGCGGAAAATCTTGCGGCCATCCACCGTGGCCATCACGTCGCCACTTACATGCGTATTACAGCCCAGCAATAAGACCAAAAAGGCGGCGGCAGCCAGCCACGCGGCCGGCCGGGCAAAATCTGCTTTTCTCTTCAAGGAGTCTCTCCCACTGACGATTCGATGCAATAACATCACTCGGAGGCCGGAGGCGTAGCCGCGTGGTCAGGCACGGGCAGGTTGGCATCCTTCAAAGCGCGGTCCAGTGCGGCGCGCACAACACCGATGGGGACAGCGCCACCATTGAGTTCCTCGCCGTTGATAAATATGGCGGGCGTACCCCCCACTCCCAGCGATTCCCCGACCTGAATAGAGGCCCTCACTGCAGTCTCGTCCTGCGCCTTCATACAGGCCTGCAATTTCGTGGCGTCGAGATTGTGTTTCTGCCCCTGTAGCATGGTGATCTTATCGATCTCGTCGAACCGCCCCCCAGTTGTCTTCTCGCTATTCACCTGGTTCTGGTTGGCATGAATATAATCGGCGAAATCCCAATAGGCATCCCCGTTCTGCGCGGCCAGGCAGTTGGCGTCCACGGCAGCATGCATCGCCCAGGGATGAATCTCCACTACCGGAAAATCCTTATAAACAAAGGTTACGCGATCGCCATACTCTTTCAGGACTTGTGGAAACAAGGTTTCATGCATGCGCGAACAGAACGGGCACTCGAAGTCGTCGAAATTCACGACCACTATTTTGGATGCCTTTGAGCCTCTTGTAGGCCGCCCGCCGGTGTCCAGTTTGGTCATGATTTCGGCAAACGGGTCCTTGCCCAGATCAAACTTGGTCAACCTCAGCATGGAAGAATGATCCTTCGAAAGTAGAAAAGTGAGGTCCTGCTTTTTCCCCCCGTTATCCACGGTTACGACGAGCGACTCGAAGGTGGGAAACTCAGTGCTGGGGGTCGGAGCACTGACCAGCATCTTGACCTCCGGAGGTACCTTGTAGGTTGCGCGGATCTGACGCTCGACCTTTTTGCTCAAATCGGGTGAAGCGGACTGGGCCACGCATCCCAAGCAAACAACCAGCAAGAGAATAAAAGAACGGCGAATTAAGGTCACCAAAAACCGCCTTAGTATCACAAGTTGAAGATTTGATTATCTCATAGCAGCGCGCAGGCTGCAGAAATGCGGGTCGGCGGATCGGTGCAGCTTTCTGGTTTGCTCATGAACCATAATCCCAGACCCAAGGCCCGAGACCTAGACCTGGAACGAAGGCCCGCTTCAGCCAGTACGCCGGAACAGATTGTCCGCCGGAAGAAACGCGTTCATCGAGCCGGAACGGAAGCCCTCCAGATCGAGCGTCACAAACTTGAAACCGAGATCCTTGAATATCCTGATGAAATTCGCGGCCATCAGGGGGTCGAGCGCCCGGTGCATCTCATCGCGCGCAATTTCGATGCGGACCATCTCTCCGTGATGGCGCACACGGAATTGCCGGAACCCCAACTCGCGCACTGCGTCCTCGCCTCTTTCCACGACCGCAAGCGCTTCGCGGGTAACCTCGCGGCCGTATTCGATGCGGGATGACAGACACGCCGTTGCGGGTTTGTCCCAAATGCGCAAGCCGGCGCTACGCGCGAGCGCGCGAATTTCCGCTTTGCCAAGTCCAGCGTCAAGCAGGGGCGCTACGACATCATGCGAGACGGCGGCTTTCTGGCCGGGACGGAAATCGCCCTGGTCATCCCGGTTGACGCCGTACGCAATGGCTGCGAACCCGCGCGCCGCACGCAGTTTCTCCATCAGCGTAAACAGTTCCTCTTTGCAGAAGAAGCAACGCTGACCGTCGTTCCGACTGTATTCCGGGCGGTCGAGTTCCGAGGTTGCGATGACTTCAAGCGGAATCTCCTGCTCGTGGGCAAAGGCCATCGCGTCCGCCATTTGAGCGCGCGCGAGACTGGGAGAATCGGCGATGATGGCCAGCATGTTGTCGCCCAGCGCCTGATGCGCCGCCCACGCGAGATAGGCCGAATCAACTCCACCAGAGTAGGCGACTAGCAGACGTCCCAGGCCGGCCAACCTGGAATGCAGCGCCGCGAGTTTCGCCTCGATCCCCGTTGGTGACATGCACCCATGTTAGCAGGCCACCGTCAGCAGGACATCGTGAACAGCCTTGATCTTTGCCGCTTAGTACAACCGCTCTTGCTGCCGCAGGCTACCGAACCCGCCGATGTTTGCCAAAGTAAAAGTAAAGCGGAAGAGATTTTCATTGCGCACGTTGGCTACCGCGTAGCTGCGATACTCCATGGTCATGCCACAACAATCCCAGTTGTAGGTGGTTTGCGCGCTTACGAATTGCAGCTGTTTGGACTCCGCGTCAAAGCCAAAGCTACTGGCGGCGCTAAAGCCGCGCTTGACTTGGCGGCCGTAGCCAAGTGCCGCGCGGAACTGGTTGAAGCGCGCGGGCGTGAGCGAACTCAAGGCCGAAGTTCCAGCCTCGACGGGGAATTCCAGAATCGCATCGCCACCGCCGATGGTTACCTGGCCGATATGATAGTTGGCCAACACGGTGCTCGCGTTGACGCGATTACTCTGGAAGTCGTAGTCCAGGTCCCATTCCACGTCGGTGCGCGACGTGGTTTCAAAGCGCAACCGCGAGACCAGAGGCGAGAGATGCCGGGGTTCGGTGACAAACGCGATTCCCGTAAGTTCGGCCGTGGTGGTGAACACGTTGCGCTCGCCGGGAATCAGGGCGCCGCCAAAGGTCGGATCGAGGAAGTATTTCTGTGCCAATTCCCACGTTGCCACCTCGCGTACTGCGGGGGTTGGCGGGCACGCCGCATTGTTAAGCGGGCTGGTGTGTTGCCAAGGAATCGTTGCCTCAGGCGCTGGGCCGCCCACCGTGAGTCCCGACATGATGGAGTTGCAATCCTCGGGCTTCGCCGACTTGCGCTTGGCATAGAGCCGTGACACGAAGCCGTACTCGACCTCATTCGTGTCGGTGAGGATATCGCGCTCGTCAAATTTCAGGATATTGTCGAAGTTGTTTACGCCGGTCACAAAGCGGTACACGGCGCGCGGTTCGATGACGTGCTTCCATTTGCGCCCCAGAAACTCCTTGTCGAACACCCGCTCCAGAGCGGGCGGGCGGAGTTCGACCGCAGTCTCTAACGCCTGGCGGTTCACGGGGTTGTTCAGCGCCTGACCTGGATTGCTGCGGGTCGCTCCTACCAACCTTTCCGTGTAATAGGTTTCGTGCAACGTCAATTCAGGCCGCAGAGACCATCCACGAAACAATAACGGCATGGAGATTCCGGGATTCAAGTCGAACCGGCCGAGCAGGTTTCCGGTGCGGAAGGGCGGTGTGCAAGTCGGGACCACGGCCAGGGTTGAACACACTGCCGGTTCGCTGCGCGACAAACCTGCCACCGACGCGTCGAACCACCAGTAGATCGGCGTGTGCCCCAACTGCTGGTCCACGCTGGAAGCGTCCAGGCTGGGAGCATGTGAAATCTTGATTACCTGGCCGGGCGTCGTGCTCAGGAAGTTCTGGTAGCGCTCTACAAATCCATTGACGCTCAAGCCGTCGGTAGTTTTCGAGAGGAAGGCCGTCGATTTCACTTCCGAGTAAACCGCCTGGCTGAAAACCTCATTGAACGCCAGCCGGAACAGAAACGAACTCAAGTAGTCGATGTTGGCCACGGCGCGGAAGCCATCGATGTTCCCGGCCGAGTTGAGTCGAACATTCTCGCCGCCTTCCTTCACCGGAGGCGTGCCGATCCCGCGGTCGATCACTCCAAAATAATTCAGGTCCACGTAGGAGGTTTCGCTGGGCCGGGCCCGAAACTGCCCCCGCTGCGACCAGCCTCGCAGGGAAAAATACTCGGCGCCGAGCGTCGCATCCATCATGCGGTTTATGGCCCAGTAGTAGGCATCGCCGATGACGTAGCCCTTGGTTGAGGACTTGGCCACAGACGGCATCAGAAAGCCGGATGTCCGCGCGGCTTTCTCAACCGGATGAGTCGCGTAGGGAAAGTAGAGAATGGGCAGTCCCAACAGCCAGAAGTTGCTGCGGTAGATTTGGGCATTCCCGCCAACGTCCACAATGATCTTACGGGCGTCGAAGAGCCACTTGGGATGAGGCAACTCGCAGGTGGTGATCGTTCCGTCGTACACCAGATAGTGATCGGGGCTGGTTTTGTCGACAATTCTGCCGGTAAAAGAGAACGGAGCGGTGGAGGTGAGGATTACACGGTTCTCGCGGATTTGCAGCCCGGTGGTTCCGGTCGCATCGTAGAAGCGCCCGGTTTCGAAATCCAGATTGTAATTGGCGTGCGATGCGCGGATGTGGTCGTCATTGGGACCGCCATCCAGCGTAACGTGTCCGGTCGCAGTCGCTTCCTTGGTGGCGGAGTTGTAGGTGGCGTCGTCGGCCTTCAGCAGGTAAGTTCCGTAGTAGATCTCAACAACTCCATGCAATTTGTAAACGTCGCCTTGCTGTTCCTGCTCCAGCGCGCAAATCGTGTGGATGTCGCCAGTTTCTTTTTGCGCGGCCGCCGCACGAGCACAGGGGGTTTCCTGAACCGCCGGCTTGTTCTGTGGTGCGCCAGATGGCGCTGCTGCAGGCGCTTTCACAGGCGGCAACTGGCTGGTAACTAACGCGGGAGCGAGAAGAAGGTGACAAAGCGTCGCCGCCGTGATAAGGAATCTGTTGCGAACAGTCATCGGAACCGTATCGCCGGAGCAAAGATCATCCGAACGCAGAAGAAAAGACGCTCGGAGCGGTTCTGGGACAGCATCGTGGTGAACTTAGCACGGCGGCGCCTCGGGAGGCAAAGCCGATGGAGTGTTGGATTCCGGCGCCGACTTCGTGGTTATCCGGGATTGTTGTCTTGAATGGTGGTCCGGCCGGTTCCTTTAAGGATTTTCGTAAAACTGTGATTCATGCCCTGTCCGCTTTGTGGTGACATTTGCCGCTGCTCTTCCGATGCATACTCCGACGCTTCGCCGCGCTGGCTGCCTGACGAGGGCGTGTGCGCGGCAGATGCAGCGGAGGGCCCTGCACCGGCAACTCTGAAATTGGAGCCCCCCAGCCCGCGTTCTTCAGAGGAAGGGTCGGTTGCTGCCCTTTCTGAGGGTGTGTCCAACGAACAACCCGTGAACGAGGCTGCAGCGGAGGACGTCTCGGCGTGGCGGCACGAAGTCGCCGCGCGGCTGACTCGTTATCATGCCCGGCGCAAGCCACGTCCGCCTCGCTATCCCTCCTTGCGGCTGCGCTTCGAGGCGGAGGATTCCAGTCTTGCCTCCGATAACACGTCGTTTGCGAGCACCGAGTCTTCGCCGGGGATGACTACCTCCAACCATGCGCTGGCGTTAGATCGTTTCGCCGTGAACTCAGCTGATATTTTGGAATCTCCCACTCGGCCCTCAGCGCCTGCGACAGAGCAGCAGCAGGATGCGGTGTCGTTGTTTCCCGCGAGCGACCCTGTCCTGCATCCCGCTGCCACCAATCTAACTGGCACGTTTGTGACCACGGCTAAAATCATCGAGTTCCCACGCTCCTGGACCCCGGCACCCGCACCGCTCGACGAATTGGCCGAGCCGGTCTTCAATCTCGCCCGCCCACGCATTCTGGAAGTGCCGGAAATTGTCGCGCCGCTTCCTGCGCTGGGAGGAATCACGATTGAGCCTGCCCCACAGCCAGAATTAGAGAAGCGTCCCGGAATTGATTTTCCGCTGCAGAGCGCGCGCCTGGCGCGGCGGATCCTCTGCTCTGCCATCGACGGCCTGATCATCGCGGGCGCCTGCGCCGTTTTCGGCTTCATTTTCTGGAAGATGACTGCGATCCGTCCGCCACGAATACAACTAATCGGGATTGCGGTCGGCCTTTTCGCCGCGTTCTGGTCCGCTTACGAATACCTGCTTGTGGTTTACTCCGGCAGCACGCCTGGATTGCGTCTGGCCGGACTCGATCTGGTTTGCTTCAATGGAAGTCCCGCCAGACGGCGCGTCCGCCGCTGGCGTGTCCTTGCATCCTTCCTGTCGGCCGCTTCCCTCGGCATGGGATATGCCTGGGCCTTGCTCGATGAAGACGCTCTCTGCTGGCACGACCGGATCACTCATACCTACCTCGCGCCGAAGGGCTAGGGCAGCAACACCCAGGGATCTGCCTCACTCGGCTGGATCGAGCCCTAACCGTCCCACCCGTGTGAATCAGTTTCCGGGTAGTCGATTCGGGTTCGTGAGTGATGAGGCGATGTTTCAACAGTTACTGCTCGCCTCATGCGGCAGATGCAGGATGGCGTAGAGCAAGTCCAGTTCCCTTGAATCTCAGGGATCAGGGAGATGAGGCGGCTCTTGAATCGCGTTGCCAGGCGATCGCAGGAACGACGTGAGATCGATGCTCCTCTTCCGGGAGCTTCTCTCCATGTCGCCCCTGCAATTCCCAATACCACAATCTTCAGTCTAACCAGCGTGTCATAAGCGGCTCACGGAGCTTCCGGAGCCCACAAGAAACCGTGGGTCACTTTGTTCTTGTCAATGTAGTATCCCGCAACTGCGCCAGCCGGATTGATATTCACGGGGCGGGTGCCCGCGTGAATGTTGCCCCCGGCTGCGTGGGGAGCGTCGAAGGTGGTGAAAGCTCCCTCCGCCGAGCGCACGTAACCGTGATTGGTGTTGCCCGCATCCGTGTAGAGTCCGGTGATTGCACCTGCGGGGTTGACGCCCAGAACGGACGTGCCCTGGTCGTTGCCCGTGCCTGCGTTGGGATTGTCGAACGTCGTCACGATGCCGTCCGAAGAGCGCAGCAATCCATGAGCCAAGTTGTTCGCATCTATGAAATACCCCGCGATTGCCCCGTCTGGGGTGAGGCCCACAAGATAGGTGTACGGCGCATCGGGGCCGTCGATGGTGGTGAAGGTGCTGCCGTCAGGAGACCGGAGATAGCCATGAACCAGGTTATTGCTATCGACGTAATACCCGATAATTTGCCCTGCGCCGTTGATGCCTTGCTCTGTGTACGATTCCACGGTGCCCTGGTAGGTGCCCGTGCCCTCGCCTGAGTCATCGAACGTAGTGATGGCGCCATCTTGAGTGCGCACGAAGCCGTGGAAGATGTTGTTCACATCGAGATAGTATCCAGCGATGACACCCTGCGAGTTGATACTTCCGGCGATGGTTCCCTGGCCGCCTTGTGTGCCCGCATTCGGGGCGTCAATGACCGTGAAGGTGCCGTCGACCGCGCGCAGGAAGCCGTGAAACAGGTAATTCTCGTCCTGGAACTGTCCCACGACCTCGCCCGCAGTATCGATGCTAAGAGGAAAGGTGCCTTGGGACGAACCTTTAAGCGTGCCCGACCCGGGAGGATCGAACGAGGTAATGGTGCCGTCGAGGGACCGCAGGAACCCGTGGAATATGGTGCCTGAGTCAATGTAGTATCCCGTGATCGTGCCGGCGGGATTGTTATCCTGCGGAAAGGTGCCTTGGCCGGAGCCTGCGCCGGCGTGCGGAGCATCGAACTCAATGAAAACGCGCGGTGGTGTGTAATCGCCACTGAGTGTACGTTGGCCGTAGGCCGCCGTACACACCAGCAGGATCAGAGATACCAGTGAATCCAGGTGCAGCCGAGTATTCGTTTTTTTCATGATTTCCTCCAAGTGTGTTTTGTTTGTTTCCTCTTCGTGATTTCCTACGAGCTTTTTGTCCGAGCGTCGCCGTGGCATTCGTTACGAAACTCTCTGAACTCATCTTTCCGGACTCAGGGGGAAGGACCTTTGGCGGGACCGGCGTGGGGCGAAGCCTTCTGCAGACGAAAGCTTGCTGGCTCCGGCTGTGCCGGAGCTATCTTTTGCCCACAGAGCGGGCAGAGCTCAAAAGCGGCTGCAGCGCCGGTCACCATGAGCGTCATCCCTTCGCGTTGCACCGTCACCTCGGTGCAAATGGTGCGGGTCGTGGTCGCGCCCTGAGCGGAGATGTCTGAACGGAAGAAACTTGCCCGTTCGCTGATCCATTGGTAAAGTCGCTTCATTCGGTTCTCGCCCACTGGATCGCGATTGTTGCGGCAGGCGTGGAAAAAAGGCCAGTGACGAAATCTGACAAATTCTGACAAGTTGTGAAGCGCCACCAGGTCAATGAAAACAGCGGGGATATACCAATTCGGGGAGTTTCAAATCGATGCCCTGACACGCACTCTGCGCCGGGAAGAAGAGGTGGTTGTGCTCAACCGCCGCGCTTTCGATGTGCTGTGGTACTTTGTGCAGAACCCGGGCAAAGCCCTCACCCGCGAGGAACTGCTAAAGAATGTCTGGGCAGAATCCTTCGTGGACGAGAACAGCCTGGCGCAAAGCATTTCCGTGCTGCGGCGGGCGCTCGAGGAGAAGCCCGGCGACCACAGCTATATTGTTACTCTTCCGGGGCGAGGCTATCAGTTTGTAGCGACCGTGCGGGTTGTTGGCCCGGAGAACATCGCCCCAGAGAATGTTGCCCCGGAGAACGGAGATAACGTTCCGGGACCGGCGGTCTCGGCCGGAAGCGATTCCGGTGGTCTGGTTTTTCAGAGACATACGATCCAGACCAGCGTCACTACCAGGAGTCGCGCCGCAGAACGACTAAGTCCGCCAATTTCCCGAAGTCAGATCGGAAGAAGGATCGCAGCCTTCGCCATAGCTGCAACGTTGGTAGCTCTTGGCGGCGCCTGGTACCGGCGTTCCCATTTGGCTCCAAAGCTCACAGAAAAGGACACCATTGTCGTCGCCGACTTCGACAACCGGACGGGCGATCCCGTTTTTGATGACACGCTCAAGCAGGCTTTGACCGTTGGCCTGGACCAGTCGCCATATTTGAACGTCGTCTCCGATCAAAAGATGGGCGAGGCGCTCAAGTTGATGGGCAAGGATACCGGGCAACGAGTTACCGGCGAAGTGGCGCGGGACCTTTGCCAGCGGGTGAGCGGAAATGCTTTGCTGCAAGGTTCCATCGCCAACTTCGGCGGCCAATACGTTGTCGTGCTCACTGTGACGAATTGCGCCACTGGAGACTTGCTGGTAGCGGAACAGGTTCGCGCTGAGAGCAAAGAGAAGATACTCCCGGCGCTGGACAAGGCGGCTTCGAGCTTGCGCGGCAAGTTGGGAGAGTCCGTGGGTTCGATCGAAAAATACGACACGCCCATGGAGCAGGCGACCACTCCCTCCTTAGCCGCGCTGCAAGCCTACAGCGGTGGCGTCAAGGCTTGGGCAACCAAGAGTAATGAAGACGCGATTCCGTTTTACAAGCGCGCCATCGAACTTGATCCCAATTTTGCCATGGCATATGCGCACCTCGGACAAGCTTACAACAACCTGTACGTACAAGGCCCCGCGATCGAAAACAGCAAGAAGTCCTTCGCCCTGCGCGATGGAGTGAGCGAGCGAGAACGGTTTTACATCGACTCGCGTTACTACGACATCGTGACCGGTGAATCCGAAAGGGAGGTTCGGGTACTTGAGCAGTGGCGGCAGGTGTATCCTCGCGAATGGTACCCCGCCTACGCCCTTGCCCACGTCTACCTATATCTCGGACGATACGATGACGCTCTGCGGCTGGCCAGAGAACAACTCCGGCTGGAACCGGGCAATGAGAACAACTACAGACCGTTATTGTGGGCATTCCTATCGCTGAATCGCTTCGACGAGGCGCAGGCGACCCTCCACGCTCGCAGCTCAGAATTTTCCAAGACCTATTTTGAGTATATTTTGGCATTTCATCGCGGCGATGCCGCAGAAATGCAGACGCAGGCGGCGCAGATGATGAAGACTCCGAATGGCGATGATCTCTTTACGTTGGCGGAAACCGAGATCTACCATGGCCGCCTTCGAAAGGCCAGGGAGTTGCTTCGACAGACGGTAGAGCTGGAATCTGTCGACAAGGAGAGAAGAATCCAGGCGGCTGGCTGGAAGATCACCAGCGCATGGCAGGAAGCCATACTCGGTTATCCTGATCGAGCACGGCGTGGCGTGACCGACGCTCTGGCCCTGACCAGAAACACAACAAATACAGGAGTAGACATCATGGCCGCAATGGCGCTTGCCCTGGCTGGAGACAGCGGCCGCCCCGAGACGACAATCACCGAGATGGCTAAGCAATACCCCCTGGACACGATGGTCAACTCGTACGCATTGCCGATCATCCAAGCTGAGATCCAGCTAAGCCACAATCATCCCGCTGAAGCTGTGCAAGATCTCGAGGTTACGTCACGTTATGAACTCCAGCGCACCGCTTTCCCTCCCCTCATATCGGTTTATCTGCGCGGGCAGGCATTGCTGGCGATGCACCAGGGTCATGAGGCTGCCGCCGAGTTCCAGAAGTTCATCGATTACCCCGGAAGGGTGGCGAACAATTTCCTCGGTGCTGTGGCGCGTGTTGGCCTGGCTCGCGCTTATGCCATGCAGGGCGATACGCCGAAAGCCCGCGCCGCGTATGAGGATTTTTTCAGTTTGTGGAAGGACGCCGACCCCGACATCCCCATTCTGAAGCAAGCCAAAGCAGAGTACGCGAAGCTGCAATAGGAGGAAAATCCGTCACCGTCACTGCTATCTCGTTGAGTGCTGCTGTAACCAGGGTTTAGCGCTCACACCCAGAGCTTGGATTACCGGTAGTCGACGTGCAATGCCGGAAACGGGACGCACTACCCGCGTCTCCCTATGCTATCTTCAATAGGCCCATCCTGGTAATGGGCACCCCGCAATTCTTCTAAAGCATGGCTACATCCGCAGGATCCAAACCGGCCATAAAGGTCTTCGTCGCCACGACGGTGATGTTGACCTTTATTTCCTTCTGGCGAGCCTCCGCCATCGTCCTCTCTGATCTCGCGTCTTCCGCCTACTACGCGGGCGGCGACGCCGAGAAGGTCATCGGCAAGAGCGCTCCCTGGTTCATTCTGGGGGTGATGCTGTTCAGTTATTGCGTGCGGGCGCTCTACATCGAGTCGAGCAGCATGTTCGTTCGCGGCGGCGTCTACCGCGTGGTCAAGGAGGCCATGGGCGGTACTCTGGCCAAGTTTTCTGTCTCCGCCTTGCTTTTCGACTACGTGCTGACCGGGCCCATCAGCGCCGTCTCCGCGGGTCAATACCTGGCCGGCTTCATCAAAGACATGGGCGTGTACATGCACCGCCCGCTGAATTTTTCCGATGACCACTTCGCTGCGGGATTGGCCGTGATCGTAGTGGCTTACTTCTGGTGGAAGAACACGCAGGGTATGCATGAATCCAGCCAGAAGGCCCTGCAGATCATGGTCATCACCACGGTGATGGTGGTGATTCTGCTCATCTGGTGCACCATCACGGTCTTGCGCGCGCCTGTGCAACTGCCCCCCAATCCGCTCCACGCAGGCGTCGTTCCGCTGATCAAAGAGTCGCTGGGCTGGCTCAACGGAACCTGGTTCGGTCACATCACCTGGATAATCCTCTTTGTTGGGTTCGGCCATTCTGTGCTCGCCATGAGCGGCGAAGAGACGCTGGCGCAGGTCAACCGCGAGATCGAACATCCCAAGCTGAAGAACCTGGAGAAAACCGGGCTGGTGATTTTTATCTACAGCCTGTTATTTACCTCACTGGTCTCGTTCTTCGCGGTGATGATCATCCCCGACAAGGTCCGCCCCGATTACTTCGCCAACCTGATCGGCGGCATCGCCATGTATCTGGTGGGGCCCGAGAGCCTGAAGCTGTTGTTTCACGGCTTCGTAGTATTGGTGGGCGTACTTATTCTGGCGGGGGCGCAGAATACCTCTATCGTGGGCGCTAATGGCGTTCTGAACCGCGTAGCCGAAGACGGAGTCCTCACCAGCTGGTTCCAGAAGCCGCACCACCGCTTCGGAACCAGCTACCGCATCATTAACCTGATCGTCGGTTTGCAGATCCTCACCATCGTGCTCAGCCGCGGCAATGTCTACATGCTGGCTGCTCTCTATGCGTTCGGTGTGATCTGGAGCTTCGCCATGAAGTCCATCGCCGTGCTCGTGCTGCGCTTCACCGAGCCGGGCAACCGGGCATGGAAAGTTCCAGGCAACCTGCACTTCGGCAAGACGGAAATTCCAGTCGGCTTGATTCTGATTTCCGCCGTGCTCTTGATTACCGCGATTGTGAACCTGTTTACCAAGTATCAGGCCACCATCGCCGGAGTGATTTTCAGTGCCGTGTTCTTCACCATCTTTACGCTCTCCGAGCGCCACGTCGCTAGAGAACGTCACGGCAAGCCGGAACAGCTCGACCAGTTCCGCGTCTACGGCAATCAGGAACTGGGCAGCGGCGCCATGGGGGTTCGGCCGGGAAACATTCTGGTCGCGGTGCGCGATCCGCGCAACTTGTACTACCTGCGCCAGGTACTGGCCCACACCAACACGCTTCAGCAGGATGTGGTGGTAATGAGCGCGCGCCTCTACCATCGCGAACCCAGCTTTGGGGGTAGTTCAGTGATGGAAGCCAGCCAGGTTTTCGACCACTATGAGCAGGAGCTTTTTACTGCCGCCGTAGCCGTCGCGGAAAAAGAAGGGAAGCCGATTTCCCTGCTGGTGGTTCCGGCGACCGACGTCTTTGACGCCATCATGGTCACCGCGCAGCGGCTCGATTCCTCCCGCATGATCTGCGGCCTTTCCAACAAGCTTACCGCCGATGAACAGGCCAAACTCACCGGCGACGCCTGGGAGCGCATGCCCGAGCCTCGCCCGCGCCTCTGCCTGGAAGTCTATGCGCCTGACGGATCCGTGCGCGAGTACACCATTGGCCCGCACACTCCGCGCATGCGCCCGCAGGATGTTGAGCTCATGCACAAGCTCTGGCTCGACATCACCACCGATCCAAAATACGCGGGGGCGCATCACTACCACATCGTGGCCCTGGCGCTCGAAGAACTGCGGCGGGAATTAAGCACTGACCAGCGGGCGGAATTGTTGCAGAAACTGCAGGAAGAAATACGGCGCTCGAACCCCAACTGAAGCCGTGAGTGGAATTAACGAGCCCCACCGGATGGCAGGCTTTCGAATGCCGCGGACTATTTGCCGGCTGGAACAGGAGTCGCCGGCGGCTTCAATAATCCCTCGAGTGCGGCCCGCAGCTCGCGATACCGAAACGGATATCCGCTGGAAATCAACTTCGCCGGTTCCACTTTTTGACTCGAAAGCAGCAACTCTTCACCCATCTCGCCGAAAATCGTTTTCACCACGAAGGCGGGCATGGGGAAAATCGCCGGACGCTTCAATACGCCGGCCAGCGTCCTGGCAAACTCGGCGTTTTGCACCGGCTTGGGGGCGACCATGTTCACTGGTCCCTGGATCAAGTCATTTTTCAGGATGTGGTGGATCGCTCCCACCATGTCCCGCACGTCAATCCAGCTCATCCACTGTTTCCCGTCTCCCGTGCGGCCGCCCAGGCCCAGCTTGAAGGGCAGCAGCATCGCTCCGAGCGCTCCGCCCTTTGGACTGAGCACGATCCCCGTGCGCAGATGCGCAGTCCGGATGTCCGCTTGCACCGCTGGCGTAGTTGCTTCCTCCCACTCCTGACAAGCCTGCGCCAGAAACCCCGCACCCGCCGCACTCTCCTCCGATAAGACCTCACTGCCCCGGCTGCCATAGTAGCCAATCGCTGAGCCGCACACGAACACCCGCGGCTTCTCCTTCGCCTGCGCCAGAGCCTGCGCCAGATTGGATGTCCCATTGACGCGGCTGTTGAGAATTTTCGATTTCTTGGCCGGAGTCCACCGTCCGAAAATCGTTTCGCCTGCCAGGTGAATCACGGCGTCGAATCCGGAGACGGTTTCCGGCGCGATCGGTTTCTCCGGTCCCATGCGATCTGCCCGTCTTCGGTGGCGGGGTAGCGCACCAGTCGCACCATGGACCATCCGCTCGTTTTGAGAGAAGGAATAAGAGCGGCGCCGATCGGACCCGAAACCCCGCTCACCAGAATTCTGCCATTCATGATCTACAAGGCACTCTAGCAGTTCGCGGAGCGGCAGAACAAATTCCAGATCGATTTGAAAACTTTGAAGCGGATGAAAAGGGAGTCACGAATCAGGTAGATGGCTTGAGAGTGTCTGGCTCGGCACTTTTATTGAACGTTTCGGGGAATAAATCTACCGTCTGGGCAGTTATTGCCCTCGAAGGCCACTAGGAAGTTCGCCGTAGGGGAGGGACGACCTGCACGCTTTTGATCTTAAAACCGTGTTGTTTGCCAAACATGCACAACATGTGGTGTTGATCCACTTTCCCATTGCCCTCTTCATCACGGCTGTATTGTTCGACTTCGCTGCACATTTCGCAAAGCGACGGAGTCTGGCGGACGCCGCCTATTACAACCTGCTCGTGGCTGCGGTTTCGACGATCCCGGCTGCAGCTACGGGCATACTTGCGTGGCAATTCCAGTTTGAGGGCCAGAAACTGAAAGGCATTCTGCTGCTGCACCTGGTGTTCGCGGCTTTTTCGATTGCGATGATTTGGCTGGTCTGGTGGCTGCATTTTCGTGCCCGGCGAAAGTCGGCTGCCTTACCTGCCTTCCGCCTGCCGATTGAGTTTCTCGCTTTGGTCGCCATCATCCTGACGGGACATCTTGGCGGCATTCTCAGCGGTGTAAACGGGCCCGGCTAAGCGCGTTCGGCATTCGCGAGCGGCGAACAGCAGAAAAATCACGTAATTTGTCGGCGCGAAATTTGGAATAAATCCGCGTCGAGCGAGTTATCACTCCAGAGCTACACAAACAAGGAGGGCAAATGACAGCCCACAGGCAGGATTTCATCGATCATAGGCTGCAGGATCTCAATCACGACGGGGTCGACCGCCGTGGATTTCTCAAGTGCATGGCATGGGCTGGTACCGGGCTGGTTTGGACCATGAGCGGCGGCATTCCCGTTTCCCGCGCATTCGCCGCAGGCGGTGGCAAGAGTGCCGGCAAAGGCGCCGACTTCAGCTTTGTGCAAATCAGCGACAGCCACATCGGCTTTAACAAGCCGGCCAATCCGGATGTGACAGCCACACTACAGACGGCGATCAATCGCATCAATGCGCTGCCTGTGAGGCCAGACTTCATTGTTCACACCGGCGATCTGAGCCAACTTTCGAAGCCGGGTGAATTCGATACGCTCGACCAGGCGCTAAAAGCCGCATCCGCGAAGCAGATCTACTTCGTGCCCGGCGAGCATGACATGCTCACCGACAATGGCGAACAATATCTGCAGCGTTACGGAAAAGGCACCAAAGGAACCGGTTGGTACAGCTTCGATCACAAGGGAGTGCATTTCGTCGGTCTGGTGAACGTCGTCAACCTGAAGGCCGGAGGTCTGGGATCACTGGGTCACGAACAACTGGAATGGCTCGAGGATGACTTGCAGGGGCGCTCCGCGAGCACTCCCATAGTGCTTTTTGCCCACATTCCGCTTTGGACCATTTACCCCGATTGGGGTTGGGGAGCCGATGACAGCGAACAGGCACTGTCTTACGTAAAGCGTTTTGGTTCTGTAACCGTCCTCAATGGCCATATTCATCAGGTCATGCAGAAGATCGAAGGCAAGGTTTCGTTCCACACGGCAATGTCCACTGCATTTCCGCAGCCCGCGCCCGGAACCGCTCCGTCGGCTGGACCCATGAAGGTGGCCGCCGACCAGCTGCAGAAAGTCCTCGGAATCACCGACGTGAATTATCGGGTGAGCGGCAAGAGCCTCGCCGTTGTCGATTTGGCGCTGGATGACGCGAAGCCTGCTCCGGCCGGAAAAGATAGCGACCTTCGACTCACAAACAGCGCACTATACGGAGAATGAAATCATGAAAACGACGCGAATAATCAAACGAAAAGATCTCATATGCGGCAGTCTGCCTCTCGTCGCAATCGTCGTGATGTTGCTGGGCGCGTCTGCGGCGTCAGCGCAGCAAAGCGTCGGAGGATCGGCGCGGCAGGCGGCTTCTTCCGGCTCGCCGGCGCCGGCGGCGGTTGAGGTCAAGATCGACAACTTCGCCTTCACCCCGTCAACGATCACGGTCAAGGCAGGCACGCAAGTGACGTGGATTAACCATGATGACATCCCCCATACGGTTGACAGTACCGAGGGGAAGTTCAAGTCCGCGGCACTCGACACCGACGAGAAGTTCCAATTCCTTTTCACTCAGCCGGGAGAATACCCGTTCTATTGCCGAATGCATCCGAAAATGACCGGAAAGGTCATCGTGCAACCTTGATGTCGGCCATCCATCGCCAATCCGCTTGGTCGTAATCTGCCCGATCGCGCAACAGCCTCCCGCCGCGCGCTCGGCGCGACTCGTCCATCCCGCCACGCTATAATTCTTCATGGCGAGCCTGCGCCAACAGATCGCGACCACCGCTCTCACGCTCACCAAATTCCGCGAGCTGATGAAGCGGATTCAGGAAAACCGCCCGCAAGACGATCTATCGATTGTCAAAAAGGCCTACGACTATTCCCTGAAACATCACGAAGGCCAGACTCGCGCATCGGGCGAGCCTTACCTCGTGCATCCGCTGGAAGTGGCCATCGTGTTGGCCGACATGAAAATGGACCCGGTCGCCATCGCTGCCGGACTGCTGCACGATTCGGTCGAAGATACCTCGGTCACTATCGTCGACATCCGCAAAGAATTTGGCGAGCAGGTCGCGCACATCGTCGAAGGTGTCACCAAGATCAGCAAAATTGATTTTGCCACCCGCGAGGAGGCGCAGGCCGAAAACCTGCGCAAGATGATGCTCGCCATGGTCGACGACATCCGCGTCGTGCTTATCAAGCTTGCCGACCGCTTGCACAACATGCGCACCCTCGAACACCTGCAGCCCGAGCGCCAGCGCAAAATCGCCGAAGAAACTCTTGAGATCTATGCCCCTATCGCGCATCGGCTAGGCATGGGAAAGATTCGCGGCGAACTCGAAGATCTTGGCTTTTTGTTTCTCGATCCCGCCGGCTACGAGCAGGTGGAAAAAGCAGTCAACGCGCGGCGCAAGCAGGGCGAGGCGTTTCTTGCGAAGATGCAGTCGATCATCAATGACAAGCTGAAGGAGGCGGGCATCCAGGCGCAGGTGGAAAGCCGTATCAAGCGCCTCTTTAGCATCCACAAAAAGCTGCAGCGGCAGCGGATCGGCGTCGACCAGGTCTACGACTTGTTTGCCATGCGCATCATCACCCGCTCGCTGCAAGATTGCTACGCCGTGCTCGGGATCATTCACAACATCTGGCGTCCGGTGCCGGGGCGAATCAAAGACTTCATCGCCATGCCGCGGCCCAATTTCTACCAGTCGCTGCACACCTCGGTGATCACCGAAGACGGCACGCCGTTTGAAATCCAGATTCGGACCGAAGAGATGCACAAGATGGCCGAGGAGGGCATTGCCGCCCACTGGAAATACAAAGACGGCCCTGTCTCGGCGCAGGACGAGCAGCGACTGGCATGGCTGCGGCAGGTGGTCGAGTGGCAGCGCGATGTGAGCGATCCCAAGGAGTTCTTGTCGGCGCTGAAGGTCGATCTGTATCCCGAAGAGGTCTATACCTTCACGCCCAAAGGCAAGGTGGTCGTCCTGCCGCGCGATGCTACGCCGATCGACTTTGCCTACACCATTCACACTGAAGTCGGCCATACGTGCGTGGGCGCGAAGGTCAACGGCCGCATGGTTCCCCTGCGGCACAAACTTCACTCCGGCGACATTGTCGAAATTATCACCCAGGCCGGACACAAGCCCAGCCGCGACTGGCTCGGGTTGGTCAAGTCGTCACGCTCCCGCAACAAAATCAAGCATTGGCTCAATGTGCACCAGCGCGAGCGTTCCATTGAAATCGGGCGCAAGCTGATCGAAAAAGAGGCGCGCAAGTACCGCATCGCTTTCAATGAGATCAAAGACGAAGAACTGTTGAAAGTTGCCGGAGGTTACGGGCTGGGCAAAGTCGATGACCTGATGTCAGGCATCGGTTACGGGAAATTTTCCGCGCGGCAGGTGCTGGCGCGTCTGCTGCCGGCCGGGGCGACGCATTCCATGGCGGGCGATATTGAGGCGGAAGGACTCTCAAGCACGCCTGGCGCCATCGCCAGCGTAGTGCGCCGTGTGTTCGGTGGTCACAACGCGATCATGGTAAAAGGGCAGGGCGATATGCTCGTCTACCGCGCCGGCTGTTGCAACCCAATTCGGGGGGAAAGCATTATTGGCTACATCACGCGCGGCAAAGGAGTGGCGGTGCACGCCGAGAATTGCCCTAACGTCACTAACCTGATGTACGAACCGGAGCGCCGCATTGAAGTCGAGTGGGGACACGATGAGAGCACGCCTACGGAATATGCGGTCAAACTCACGGTTTACTGCGACGACCGCTTCGGCATGCTGAAAAGCATCACCAGCGTGATCGGCGATGCAAAAAGCAACATCCGCAACATTGGCGCGCGCACGGAAAACAGCCAGGCCAGCGTGGAAATAGTCCTCGATATCTCCGATCTCAAACATCTGGAATCCATCATGGCCGGGCTGAAGAAAATCCCCGGCGTGCACGAGGTGCAAAGGCTGCAGAAAATCTAATGGCCGGGGGTCAGTGATCAGTGGCCAGTAGAACCCTCTCTTTTGCGAAGCGCTATGAAGGGTACAATGGGGGCGTTCGAATCCCGAGAGGGAGACTTCGATAACGTCCCGAAGAACGTGGTGCCGGCGATTCTGGTGTCTTGCGGCGACTCGCTTGGGGAGCGCTGCCGATCGCCATTGTTTGTTTTGTACTGTGGGGCGTTGCGTCAGAGTCGGCTCCTGGTCATGCCGCTGTTGTTGCCGCTTTTGCAGTGTGCGGGATTGTGCTGTGGTTCGGATGGAATTCCATGCGACGCAATGTCGCGACGAAGTGGTTCGGTGTGCTTCTAGCTCTCTATTTTGGACTTGTTCTGGGTCTGTATGCGCTTGGGGTCGGTCTTAGATTGCTGCTCGCGGTCGTCCCGTTGTTTCTCATTGCCCTGCCGTTCCTAGTGTGGGACTTATTACTTCGCGCGCCTTTCAAAGGCCGCTTTGAGCGTGCTCGCGCCGAGCGACGGCATCTGCGCTCCTGATTGCACTCAAAGCTTCCCTCGGGACTGGACGTGAGCGAAAAGTTCAGTGCGCTGACCAGTGTGAGTGAGAGCCGGTGCCGTCCCTTCGGGACCCCGTTCCTCCTTTGCAAGGCAACCCCGCACTTACGTGCGGGGCTACTGAATGGCGTCGTTGGCGCGGCTTACTGGCCACTACCCACTACCCACTGCTTCAGCCTCTCAGGGCGGCGGCTTCTTCGCGGAGATAGTCTTCGAGGCGGGCGGCCAGCCAGGAGACCAACTGCTCCTGGATGGAGGCGGGAACCTGAACGAATTCCATGCCTGAGCATCCCGCCGGGTTACACCAGCAGACCTCGGCGGTGATCTTGGCGTCGGCCTGGGTATGGGGCAATAGCAGGCGCAGGGTAACTCGATCTCCAACCTGCAGGCCGGGTGCGTTGGTGAGAGCGATGCCGACCTCGCTGATGTTGGCGGAGGTAGCCACAATTTCAGGCTGCGAGCCGGTCGTGACATAGACGGGAACCCGCACGGGGCAACGAAAGGAACGCCTCTTTTCGTTCACCATGAGGGGATAGGATACGCGGAGGGTTCGCATCAGGACGGTGGAAGACAGCGGCTTGACCAGTACGAAGCTGGCCCCGGCGCGAAATGCGCTGGGCATTTCTTCGTTGCAATTCAGGACGGCCACCACGACCGAAGCCTTGTGCGACGTCATTTGGCGTAACTTCTTGAGCAGATCCAGAGCGTCGGTCCGGTCCTTGAAATCGACCACCAGGGCTTCGAATTTGGAATGGCAAAGTTTGTAGGCAGCGGAGGCGAAGTCGGAGCAGACATCGACGTGCATCGACATCTTTCCCATGGACTCGCAAAGAGTATCGATGGTCTGAATGTCGCCGCTTACCAGCAGAACGCGAACCCCGATGGTGGGTGGCGGCCCTTTTTTTGATCCCGCGAGGTTCGATCCAGCCGTATTCGATCCAATCACGTGGGTCTGGGTCTCGCTCATACGACCAGGGCCTCGGGGATTTCCATCTGGCCGTGTTCGAAAGCGTTGACGAACGCATCGACAACGGCGGGGTCAAAATTGGTTCCGGCGCTGGAGACGATGATTTGCCGGGCTTCGAATGGAGTGACTGCCCGTCGATAAGGGCGATCACTGGTCAAGGTGTCATAGGCGTCCGCTACGGCCAGCACTCGGGCTTCAATGGGGATCTCGTTGCCTTTGGCCGGCCCGTATCCCGAGCCGTCGAACTTGTCGTGATGAGCGAGGATGATCGGGAGCACGCGGCGCAACGATCCTCCGACGGGTTCGAGCAGTGCGACTCCCTTCTGGACATGTTTGCGCATTTCCGCCATCTCTACCGGAGTAAGACTGGAGGCTTTGTGCAGCAGGTCGCGGCTGGTTTCAAGCTTGCCTACGTCATGCAGCAGAGCTGCCGCGCGGACATCATCGATGCGCTCCTGATCAAATCCCATGCGCGCGGCAATCGAAGAGGCATACAGCGCAACCCGGTAGGAGTGATTGTGCGTATATTTGTCGTTCGAAATGAACTGCTGGAGAATCGTCAACAGCCCGAAGTAAGTCTGGCGCAGCTCGACCAGATGAAGTTTGTTCTTGTCATACAGAGTTCCCATCGCGTAGGCCGTGATGAGGAGCAAGCCCGCCCAGGTGAGAAGTTCGGACCATTGATCGTAAGTCCACACCGACGGAGCGGAAGGGGTAAAAAGGCCGGTATTCTTCCACAGGAGTATGAGCACCATGAAGATGCTGGCGCTCGCCGTCAGCACGGCATGTCGGCGCCCATAGACGTAGGCCGAGAAGATAGTGGGCAAAGTGTATAGGCCCAGGATCATGCGGTGGGAGGCGACCAGCCAGTTGAACAGGCCGGCGATGACAAACAGAGACAGCACCAGCCAGAGTTCCTGGTTAATCCGGGCCAGGCCCGTCTTGAACTTGGGCTTGGCGTCCGGGTCATCCCCGGCAAGGCTTCCGCGGCTCCCAAGAACTCGTTCGTTAATCAGAGTGGATTTCATCTCATTTTCCATATCGACTACGCCCCGGCGAAATAAAGCTTTCCTGATCCCCCTATCGGCTGATTCGCGCAGACCTTTAGCCTTACCGGAAAACAGGGCATTTTTGCGCCGCGCAAGATCCGGATCCAAGTTTGACTTCGTCTGAGTGCATCTGCGTTAATGACCACGGAGGATCCATGCGCGAAGTTGTTTCCACCAAAGACGCTCCCCAGGCCATTGGGCCGTATTCTCAAGCGATCAAGGCCAACGGATTCGTATTTACCTCGGGTCAGATCGCCATCGATCCGGCAACGCAGCAAGTGATTGCCGGAGATGTGGCGGCGCAGACTGATCGCGTGCTGCGGAATCTGTCGGAAATTCTGGAAGCTGCAGGCAGTGGGCTGGGTAAGGTGGTGCGTTCGACAGTCTTTCTGAAAAGCATGGACGATTTCGCGGCCATGAATGCGGTCTACGGAAAATATTTCAGTTCCACGCCGCCGGCTCGCTCCACCGTGGAGGTGGCGCGCTTGCCCAAAGACGTGCTGGTGGAAATTGACGTGATCGCTCTGGATTAGTCGTCGTAACCGTGAAGAGTCACGGTGCACATTAAGAACTTCCGTGCACCTCTGTGTCGTCTGTGGTTAAACTACCTTAAGTAGGAGGCAAGCATGGTCAAGTACATTGTGGCGATTGCAATCATCCTCGGACTCGCGATGTTCGTACTCGCGCAAAGCACGGCCAAGAAATCTGCAGTTCCTGACACCAATACACCCAGCAAGGTCACCGGCGATGGAATGAAAACGCCTTCTGGCCTGATCTATTGGGACATCAAGGTGGGCAATGGGGAGACCGCCAAAGAGGGCAGCCACGTGCGCGTTCACTATACCGGCTGGCTCACCACGGGCAAGAAATTCGATAGCTCGGTCGACGCCGGCAAACCATTCGATTTCACGATCGGCAACGGCGACGTGATCAAGGGATGGGAAGAAGGAGTCGCCGGAATGAGGGTCGGCGGCAAGCGCCAGTTGCGCATTCCGCCGAATCTGGCCTACGGCGCCGACGGCACTCCTGGCGGCCCAATCCCACCCAACGCAACGCTGATTTTCGACGTCCAGTTGCTGCAGGTGCAGTAGATTGAATTGGGCGATTGAATGATCGCTTTTCAATCGCTCAATCGCTAAGGTTTACGCCTTGACGACTTTGCCGCTGCGCAAGCAAGACGTGCAGACGCGCATGCGCTTGGTGGTGGCGCCGACGCGGGCATGTACCGGACGCAGGTTAATATTCCAGCGCCGCTTGGTGACGTTATGGGCGTGGCTGATGTGGTTGCCTGATTGCGGTTTTTTGCCGCAGATTTCACACTGTTGTGCCATGACTGCCAGATCCTTTCAGAGCTTGACCCGAATTGCTTATTTTACCTAATTCAGCCGTTGGAGACAATTGGCTCTAGCTTGCTTCGGGCGAACCAAGCTAAAATAACAGGGTATTTCGGCGGTTCGGGAGGCGCTATGTCAAATCGCGGAAAAGCAACCCTGGTAGAAAGCACGCTGCTCCTGGCCTTGATGGGGATACTGGCCGGTGCTATCGGGGGCCTTGCCATCGGCGTAATGACCAGTCCGAAGGCGGCGTCTTCGACCTCGGCCCCTCATTAACATGGATCTCATTAACCAGACCTGATTAACCCGACCTACCTCGGCCCCTGCTGCCCCTGTATGCGATACTGAACCCATGCAGTCCCCGCTTCAGGCTCCCACCGCGGCGACAGACCCCAAATCGGTAAAGGTGAATCTGACCACCGGTACCGGCATGGACATTGCATGGGCCGACGGCCACGTTTCCCACTACGGCTTCGTTCTCCTGCGTGACGCTTGCCCCTGCGCCATGTGCAACGAAGAGCGCGACAAAACTGGACGCCAGCCGGGTGCGCCGCCAAAGCTTGCTCCGGGCGCGCTACCCATGTTCAAAGCCGCGGCCAAGCCGGTTTCCGCCGAAGGAATTGGCAAGTACGCCATCCGTTTCAAATGGAATGACGACCACGACCTCGGCATTTACTCGTGGAACCTGCTGCGCGAATTGTGCCCCTGCCAGGAATGCAATGCGGCTCGTGCAGAGTCAACACATTAGCCAGGCCGGCTCAGAAACTTTCGCCGCCCAGGCAACGTCGCAGCGAATCTGAACATGCAAGAAGGCAAATTCAGCCAGACGGCCCAACGGGTGGCGATTCGCCGCGCCGCGCATCAGTTGCATGACCACCCCCGCGTGCTCGACGATCCTCTGGCCCTGCGAATCATTGGCCACGAAGCGGCTGCCGAGCTGAAGTCCAATCCCAAAGAACATCACGCCTTTGCCCGCGCCTTCCGTGCGTTCATGGCTGTGCGCAGCCGCTACGCCGAGGACGAACTCGCTCACGCGATTGCGCAAGGGGTGACGCAGTACGTCGTGCTCGGCGCCGGCCTCGACACCTTTGCTTATCGCAATCCCCACCCTGGCCTGCGCTTGTTTGAAGTGGATCACCCGGCCACGCAGGCCTGGAAGCGTGAACAACTCAAGGCAGCGGGCATTGCCATCCCGCCATCACTGACGTTTGTCCCGGTCGATTTCGAGCGGCAAAGCCTGGCTGATGGATTACAGCAGTGCGGCTTCAAGACCAATACAGCAGCCTTCTTCTCATGGCTGGGCGTGACGCCATATTTAACCCACGCCGCCTGCATGACCACGTTGAGCTTCATCGCGCGAATGCCGGCAGGCAGCGGCGTAGTATTCGATTTCGCGATTGATCGCAAGCTGCTCAACGTGGGGCAGAGGATCGCGCTCGCCGCACTCTCGCGCCGTGTGGCCGCAGCCGGAGAGCCTTTTCAACTGTTCTTCGATCCCGCAAAATTGCAGTATGAGTTGAAAGACCTGGGATTCCACCGCACAGAATTTCTCCAGCGCGAGGAACTCAATGAGCGCTACTTCAAAGGCCGGTCGGACGAACTGCGCGTCAGAGGCGGATTGGGGCATCTCATGGCGGCGTGGGTGTGACAACAGTGCCTTGCCCCCGCGTGGAAAGTCGTCGAACCTCATGTTCGCCGCATGGCCATCCATGAAAACTGAATTCATGAAGTACCCCAATGTCTATCGTCCCAGAAGTGGAGAAGAAGTTACTGGCCTAGGGTAGCCTGAGCATCGGTGCCGTCCACCAATCAATCGCACGCTGTCCGCGAACACCGACTGAGCCGCGAGTTCACTTGTTGCGTGAGGACCGGAGAAGTGCTGGGGGTAAAGGAATCGTCCCCGCTGTAGGTGGCCGTAAAAGAGTGCTGACCGACCGTGAGGCTGGAAATCGTGAAAGTCGCCACGCCACTTCTGTTCACTGCCGATTGACCCAGATTTGTGGTCCCTTCTTCATTGAAACCAACTGTGCCCGTGGGAATGCCGCCGGTTAGGGGCGTTACAATGGCGGTGAGAGTAACGGTTTGACCAAAGGTCGATGGGTTGGGGGCGGCTGTCAGCGTAGTGCTGGTAGTGTTTAGCGACGAGATGACCATAAACTGAAAATCGTACGTCCCAGGGTAAAGTTCATCTGGACTGAGGTGTGCGTTGTATTGCCACTTTGTGCTGCCGAACACAAAGATCACTTCGTTGGGGATGGAGAAGCAATCGTTCAACAGATTGCATTCGCCGATGGAACCTCCGGCGGCTGCACTTCCCCAAACCGTCAACGAACCATTCGGCTCTACGAGAGAGTTAAAGTTCGTCGCGCCGAAGCTGGGGAAGCCCCACATTCCGAAGGTCTGGCCGTTCACCTGCATGGCGCCGTTGGGAGGGAAATCGACGAGGCCGTTATAGGAGACCATCACGGAAGCAATCACGGCGGGAGTGCATATGCCGTTGAAAAGGACGCACGAGTAGCCAATGCCATCTCCGCCTTCGTCACCTACCAGGTTTGTGATGGTGTAACCTGGGGCCGCAAAGAAGGAAGTGGTATCGACGCCAGAAGAACTATCCGGGTCGCTGGTAGCGGTAATGCTGCCCCCCGTGAGAGGTACGTTGACACCTCCCGGAATAGTCTGCGCCCTCAGGGGAATTGCCAGCAGCGCGAGCGAGCACAAAAGCGGTAGCGCGCGAGCGGACTTCATCGCGGGTGCGTGTCCATGTTTCCGTCGAAACCAAGCGAGCGTGAAGGCGGCGAGAGTCGAGAAAACGGGCAGAAGATTGTGCGAGCGCATAATTTCCTCCACTGGGGTCTACTACAAAGGATGGGCCCACAACGCAAGCAGGGGCTCTGCTCTCGAAGTGGCAGCATCCTATGACGAGTTGCTCCGGTCTGTCAACAACACCCCAAGGCCAAATGGCAGGCCAACAGATCATCGAAGTGGGGCCACTGGCTGAAGGCCAAGCCGCTCCCCCGAATCACTGTAAGATTGAATCATCAGTTCCGGAGCTACTTCCGCATTGTCTTTTCTCGATCAACTGAACCCGCAGCAGCGTGAGGCCGTCGAAACTACCGAAGGGCCGGTGCTCATCCTCGCCGGCGCGGGCAGCGGCAAGACGCGCGTCATCACCTACCGTATCGCCTACCTGATCGAGCACATGGGCGTAATGCCGGAATCGATCCTGGCAATGACCTTTACGAACAAGGCCGCTGCCGAAATGGGCGAACGCGTCGAAAAACTCGTCGGCGGACTCAGCATCGCCAAGCCGGTCATCTCGACATTTCACTCGTTCTGCGTGCGCGTTCTTCGCCGCGACATTGAAGCATTGCAGATTCCCTCAGCCACACCCGGGCGGCCGCCTATCGGTCACACGAAGAAGTTTGTCATCTACGATGAGAGTGACCAGCAAGCGGTGGTGAAGTCGGTAATGAAACGCCTTGGCCTCGACGACAAGCAACTCACGCCGCGAAACGTGCTTTCGAAAATTTCCTGGGCGAAAAATCATATGCTCGACCCGCAGGCGCTTTACCTGCAATCGGCCGATCCTAAGACGGAGAAGATTGCGCACCTGTTCGAGGAATATCGCAAGGAGTTGCGCAAAGCCAACGCTCTCGACTTCGACGATCTTCTTTTGGAAGCCACACGTCTTTTAAAGACGGCTGCACCCGTGCGCGAATATTACAACCGCCGCTTTCAATATCTATTGATCGATGAGTACCAGGACACCAACCGCCCACAATATGAGCTGATGCGGATGTTAGCTGGCTCGCGGCATAACGTCTGTGCCGTCGGCGATGAAGACCAGTCGATTTATTCGTGGCGCGGGGCCGACATCCGGAACATTCTCGAATTCGAGAAGGACTTCCCCGAGGCCAAGATCATTCGCCTGGAGCAGAATTACCGCTCTACGCACAATATCTTGCAGGCAGCGTCGTCGGTGGTGGCGAACAACATCCGCCGCAAGGGCAAGAATCTTTGGACTTCACGGCAGGGCGGGACGAAGATCGGCTACTACGAGGCTCCCGACGGCGAAAACGAGGCTCTGTTCGCCGCCGACCACATCGCGAAGTATCTGCGCGAGGCTGGTCGTACTGAAAATTCCGGTGGTGAAACTCCGCGCGCCGCCGTGCTCTACCGCACCAATTCGCAGTCGCGGCTGTTTGAAGAGGCCATGCGCCGCTATGGCCTCAAGTACAAAGTGGTCGGCGGATTCTCTTTCTACGAGCGCGCCGAGATCAAAGACCTGATCTCGTATCTGAAAGTCATCCAGAATCCCGACGACTCAATCTCCCTGCTGCGCGTGATCAACACGCCGACTCGCGGCATCGGCAAAGGCACGATCGATACGCTGGAACGTTTGGCGCTCGAGACTGGCTTGTCCTTGTGGGGCGCCATTGCCGACGCCATCCGCCGCCAACTGCTGCCGCAGCGCGCTTTGGCGGCGATGAAGAACTTCCAGCAGTTGATTGTCGATGCGCAGGCAATGCAGGCGGGAACATTCGCCGAGCATCTCGAAGGCGCCGCCGGCAGTGGAGCAGCGGACGCCTCGTCCGCGCAACTCGAAGGCTCGCTACGGCCCGTGTGGGGACAGCCGCCCTCGGCCGTCCAGGGCGAAACCCTGCAAGCCTCCGCGGACGATTCACTGCCAGACGATGCGGCCGCTTTCGATCCCAACGAGTTCGAAAATTTCTCCTTCGATTTCGGCGCGAGATTCCGGTGAATCAGATTCTGACCGTAGCGGCGGGGTCCCGCCGGCCGTTTTCCCAGAGCAAGAGGGAGCGCATGGCCCGTTCCGTGACCAGCAAAATCCAGCGGCTACCACCGCCGACCTGCTCAAATTTCTCATCGACCGGACCGCCTACATCAAACTCCTCGAAGACGAAGACACACCCGAAGCCTTCTCCCGCATCGAAAACCTGCGTGAGTTGGTCAATGCCGCCGCCGACTCCCGCGACCGCGGCGAAACACTCGATCAATTCCTCGACCATGCTGCCCTCATTGCCGACGCCGATGACTACGACGAGCGTTCGCAGATCACGCTTATGAGCCTGCATGCGGCCAAGGGCCTGGAGTTTCCCATGGTCCTTCTCAGCGGCCTCGAAGAAGGGCTCTTCCCGCATTCGCGCACCATGCTCCAGCCTGACGATGTGGAGGAAGAGCGCCGTCTGTGCTACGTCGGCATGACTCGCGCCATGGACCAACTCGTCCTCACCCGTGCCGTCTACCGTCGTCGATACGGCACCGACCAGCCCGAAGCCAGCGTGCCGTCACGTTTTCTAGAAGAAGTCCCCGCGCCTTTGATCGAAGAATTAGGCGGCCGCAGGCCCGGTTCGACTCGTGGAGGGGCGGACGCCCCCGTCCGCTCGGGGCGAAGCCCCGCGTATGACTCCGATACTCACTACTCCTACGAAGACGAAGACCAAAGCGCAAGCTGGAAGCGCGCCTCGGTTCAGACCAGCCGCCAAAAGCCCACCGCCCCAGTCAAGCCTTACAACTCCATCGAGAACATTGCCGAGTTCTTTGCCAGCCGCGGCAAGAAGTTCAGCTTGCCGAAAAACGTGACAGAAGAGCCCAGCGGCAAGCGGGGATTCCGCCCCGGCCAGAAAGTCCGCCATCCCAAATACGGCGAAGGAACGGTCTACCAGCGAGAAGGAGAAGGCGAAGATGCCAAGATTACTGTACAATTTCCTCGCTTCGGCTTAAAGAAGCTGGTGGAGAAGTACGCGCAACTGGAGCGGGCGTGAATGGAATTTGGTAATTGAGTAATTTGGCAATTTACGACCTCAAAAGAGTGTCGGGTTTGAAATTACAAATTACTCAAGTACCAAATTACAAAATTACGGTTTCAAGAAAGCAATCATGGCAAACACAGAAAAGTTAACCAAAGAAGAACGCAAGAAGTCTAAGCGCGCCTCGCGGAAGAAGACGAAGGCAGAGAAGCCGAAGAAGCCGCGCGACTACGCGCGCGGATCGAAAAAGCGCAAAGTGAAGAAGTTGGCTCGCGGCCAGTCGAAACGGTAAGCGCAGCCTGGATCACGGGTATGGGCGCAGGCCCATGCCCGAGTCCAGCTTCGAGGAGACCACCGCCACTTGTCTCAATCATCGCCGTCCACGGAACCCGGCGCCACAATTCGCACTTCCGACAATCAGCTTTTCTGCTGCAAGTCGATCGACAAGCTGATCTCGGATTCGGAAGCGCCCGGCCAACGCTTGCAGAAAACTCTCGGCCCCTGGTCGCTGACGGCTCTGGGCATCGGCGCCATCATCGGCTCGGGAATTTTCATCCTCACGGGCACCGCGGCCGCGGGCGAATATTTCCAGGCGCCATCCATTCTTCACGCGCAGGCCCTCGACGTAATCATAAATTTACTGCGCACCGGCAGCACGGCGGGGGCGCTCATGCACGGACGCCCGCCGGCCGGGCCATCGATTGCGATTTCGTTTTTGCTGGTCGCGATCGCCTGCAGTTTTGCCGGCCTGTGCTATGCCGAACTGGCGTCGATGATTCCCATCGCTGGCAGCGCCTACACCTACTCCTACGCGACGCTCGGCGAGATTTTCGCCTGGATCATCGGCTGGGATCTCATTCTCGAATACGTGGTCTCGAACGTCGCAGTCGCGGTCGGCTTTGCCGGTTATACAAAAGCGCAACTCGCGGTCTTCGGCCTGAACTTGCCGGAAAAATTTGCCAGCCCGGTGTGGGCCGGCGGTCAGTGGACGGGTGCCTATTTCAATCTCCCCGGCTTCCTCATCGTTTTCTTTCTCACGCTGCTGCTGGTCCGCGGAGTGAAGGAGTCGGCGAAGACCAACAACATCATGGTCGCAGTCAAGATTGGCGCCATCGTGACCTTCCTGGTAGTCGGTGGAATGCTGGTGAAGCCCGCGAACTGGGTGCCCTTCGCGCCATCTGGCTTCGCTGGAATCGTTACCGGAGGGGCCATCGTTTTCTTTACCTACATCGGATTCGATTCCGTCTCCACCGCCGCCGAGGAGTCGCGCAATCCGCAAAAAGATTTGCCCTTCGGCATCATCATGTCACTGGTGGTGTGCACGCTGCTCTACGTCGGCGTTGCCGTCGTTCTGCTCGGCATGATGAAGTACACAACCTTCGTGTCCGGTGAAGCCGCCGAAGCTCCCGTGGCCTACGCGATGAAGTATCTGGGCGTGCACCCATTGTTTCGCTCGGTCATCGTGATCGGAGCGCTGACGGGCATGATCTCTTCGTTGCTCGTGTTTCAGTATGGGCAGGCACGCATCTGGTACGCGATGTCACGCGATGGCTTGCTGCCGAAGCTGTTCTCAGCAGTGCACCCGAAATTTAAGACGCCGCACATTTCTACCTGGATCGCCTGTTTTGCCGTAGGAATTCCCGCCGGCCTTGTGGACATCGGGGATGCCGCCGACCTCGCCAACATCGGAACGCTGTTTGCCTTCGTTCTGGTTTCGCTGGGAGTGATCATCCTGCGGCGTCGGCAGCCCGATCGCAAGCGCGCGTTTCGAGTTCCGTTTGTGCCCTGGTTCCCGCTGCTTTCGATCCTCTTCTGCGGCGGCTTGATGTTTGGGCTCACCATCATCACCTGGCTGCGTTTCGTAATCTGGCTCGGCCTCGGCCTGCTGATTTATATCTTCTACAGCCGGCATCGCAGCGAGTTCGCGAAGAAGTAGCCTCGTCTCGCTCTCCCGACTTTTCCATCATCTACAATCAGGAAGCCATGTCCTTGGCCAGGCGCGCAATCGTCGTAATCGGCTTGCTGCTTTCGGCCCTGCCCACCGTCGCCCATCAAAGGCCCTGGGTCGAAGTACGCAGCCCGCACTTTCGCGTGCTCACAAACGGCAGCCCGGGCGACGCCCGCCGTGTTGCCAAAGAGTTTGAGCAGATGCGCCACGTCTTCGCCGACCGCTATCCTGAGTTTCGCCTCGAGGGCGGCGCGCCGCTCACCATCTTCGCCGTCCTGGACGAGCCCACCGCCAAGTCCCTGGAACCTGCCGTATGGAAATCAAAAGGGATCAAGCCAGGCGGCATATTCCACCAAGGATGGGAAAAACAATATGCCATGGTGCGATTGGACATTCCAGACGAAGGTGTTGCCAGGCAGATCGTGTATCACGAGTACACTCACACTATTCTTCATTTGAATTTCCATTGGCTCCCGGTGTGGCTCGACGAAGGTCTGGCGGACTTCTACGGATACACGCGCTTCGAGGCCCATAAAATCTATGTTGGCGCTCCGCCTCTTAATTACCAAATGCCGCACGAGGCTCTGATCCCGATCGAGACTCTCATTTCTGTCGATCAGAGCTCCCCGTATTATCACGATGAAGACAAGGTTTATCAGTTTTACTCGCAGTCCTGGGCGTTGGTGCACTATCTTATGTTCGCTCCGGGTAAGCGCCTGACCCAGTTTGCCGCTCTGTTACAGCAGGGTATGGACCAGAAGAAAGCTTTTCAGCAGGTGTTTGGCGATTTCAAGGAAATGGATCGCGCGCTCGCAGCCTACGTTTCACAGCGCGCATTTCAGACCGGGATTGTGCCCGATTCCGCGCAAATTGAAGAAAAGAGTTTTACCTCGCGCACCTTGAGCGTGGCTGAAACCGAGGCCGAACTGGCTGGCTTCCATTTGTGGACCCGCGATCTTGATGGAGCTCAGGCATTAGTCGAACAAGCGTTGAAGGACGATCCCAATCTCGGCCGGGCGCACGAGACCATGGGTTTCATCGATTTCGCGGAGGCAAAAGACGCCGAGGCGCTGAACGAATTCTCGCAAGCCAATTCGCTCGATCCAAACCTCCCCTTGGCTCTATTCGCAAAGACAATGATGTCTCCGATCGCTACCTCCGATGCTTCCGCCGATGAGAGTGCGTTTCGCGACGCGCTAACGAAAGTGCTCGCGCTAAGCCCGCAATTCGCGCCGGCCTACGTGCAGCTAGCGCGCCTGGCAGTGCGCAATGATGACCCGCAGACCGCGTTTGGCCTTTCCCGCAAAGCGGAGGAACTCGACCCTTCGCTCGCCGGCTATCATGTGCAGAGCGGCCAGATACTTCTGCGTATGGGCAGAGGAGCCGAAGCCGCAAACTTCGCCAAGTTCGTCGCGCGAAGGTGGACCCACACTGACCACGACGAAGCCGTCGAGCTTTGGAATGCGATTCCGGCAGATCAGCGGCCGCCTGGTGAAGACCTGACAATGACCGTGTGGCCGGACCTGCAATCGCTGGGAGGCAGAGTGAAGTCGGTGGCTTGCTCCGGGCCGGATAGAAACATTTCGTTCGTTCTGGAGCATGATGGTCAGATCCTCACCTTTCACGGCAAGGGCATTTTTTCCGGATTCTCCGATACGATCTGGTACGGTGCAGACCACTTCAGCGTGTGCCGGCATGTCCAGGGCATGCGCGCGGTCGTGCATTTTCGTCCCCCGTCAGACGCAAGCTATGCCGGCGATCTGATCGATGTTGATATTCGCAATGACATCCCGGAACCGCAACAGAAATCCGCCGCTCAGGCGAACCCGTAGGGACTCACGGTCTGAGCAATTTCCCGTCGTGTGCCTGCGTGTCCTCAGTGGTTAAGGTGGGCACAACCCTCCAGGGCGCACTCCTCGCAAATCTTCCGGCAAGAATCTACAATCAAAAGGTGACTTCTTCCACACTCGATCGTCCGCCAAGCAGTTTCCTGCGCCTCTTGCCAAAGGCTGAGCTGCACCTGCATCTCGAGGGCGCGATCGAGCCGGTCACATTGATCGAATTGCGGTTGCGGCACGGCGAACGTGCCACACAAATCGAAGTCGAACAACTCTATCGCTATTCCGATTTTCCGGGCTTTCTGCTCGCCTTCAAGAACATTACCGCGTACCTGCGCACGCCAGAGGACTACGAACTCATCACCTACCGGCTGATGCAGCGGCTGAAACAGGAAAACGTACTTCATGCCGAGGTTTACGTCTCGGTGGGAGTCTGCTTGTGGCGCAAACAGGACTTCGCGGCCATCTTCGAGGGCCTCGATCGTGGCCGCGCCCGCGGTGCCCGTGACTTCGGCATTTCACTGGTCTGGATATTCGACGCGGTGCGGCAGTTTGGACCCGAAGCCGCGCAGCGAGTTTTCGAACTAGCCGTTCGCTACCACGACCGCGAAGTGGTAGGCATCGGCATTGGAGGCGACGAGCAGAAAGCTCCGCCCGAACTTTTTCGCGACGTTTACGCCTGGGCTACCGACCACGGCATGCGGCTCACGGCCCACGCCGGCGAAAACGGCCCGCCGGAATCGGTTTGGGGTGCGATTAACCTACGCGCCGAGCGCATCGGCCACGCGCTCACCGCATTTCACGATCCCGATCTGGTCGAGGAGCTTGCCCAGCGGCAAATCCCGGTGGAAATCTGCCTTACCAGCAACCTGCGTACTGGTCTTTGCCCCAACCTCAATGAGCATCCGGCGAAAAACTATTTCGACCAGGGCGTCATGATCACGCTCAACACTGACGACCCCGCCATGTTCGGCACCACATTGGCGCGCGAGTACCAGCTCGCCCAGCAGATTTTCGGATTCACTGACGAACACCTGCGCGAGCTTGCTCGCAACTCATTTGAAGCGTCGTTCTTACCGGCCGAGAAGAAGTTGCAGTTTCTGGATTTGTTCGATGCCGCGGCCGCCAGGTGACGCACGATTATGAAGACCTTGAAAATCTCTGTGATCGCAACCGTTGCGGCCACGGCAGCCTGGCTTGTCCGGCTACCACAAACGATTTGGCCGGACCATCCTCAACTGGCGGATGTCCTTATGGGAGTGGCAAGGTGCTTTGCTGCAAGTCGCGTGGACGAACGCGAACAAGAAGCCGTCAAGATAGGCCGTCAACGTCGCCTCCGAGAACTGAACTCCATGTCCCTCCACATCGGCATCGTCGCTTGCAGCGCGGAAGGCGCCGCGCTCTGCTATCGCACTATCTGTATCGAGGGTGCGGAGTTGCTCGGCCCCTACGGCCATCCCGAAATCTCCATGCACGGCCACAACTTCTCCGACTACGTGAAATACATCGAGGCCAATGACTGGGCAGGCGTTGCTCAACTCATGCTCTCGTCATCGGAAAAGCTGGCCAGGGCCGGAGCCGATTTTCTGATTGCCCCGGTCAACACGGTGCACCAAGCCTTCGACCTGGTGGAGCACCGTTCGCCGCGTCCCTGGCTGCACATCGCCGTTGAGGTCGCGAACGAAGCTAAGCGCCACAGCTACAAACGCCTGGGGATTCTCGGAACCCGCGCGCTGATGGAAGGGCCGGTTTACCCCGAAAAACTGAAAGCCGCAGGCATCGAGCATTGCATCCCCAGCGCCGAGCAGCGCGAGCGCATCCACCGCATCATCTTTGACGAACTGGTCCAGGGCGTATTTCTGCCGCGGACCCAGGCGTATCTCTCGGACGTAATCAGTAGTCTGAAAGACGAAGGCTGCGACGCGGTTGTCCTCGGCTGCACCGAGATTCCGTTGTTGATGACGCAGGAGCAATCTCCACTACCGATGCTGGATTCCACTCGGCTGCTGGCGAGAGCCGCGCTGCGCAAAGCAGTCGAAGGCTGAACGTTCTATGTGGGGGCAGCCGCCTCGGCTGTCCAGCCAAGCGAAGCGAGGCGATTGTTACAATATGAGTCGAATCAGGAGAAGCGAATTGCAAGTCTTAACAAAGGCGCAGGCGATCGAGTGGCTCTCGTGGTCAGACAAGGTTCCGGACCGAAACCACGACTACGCCCACTGCGACGGGAAAGAATTGTTCTACACTCATCCGGAAGCTAACTGTATCGATCTTGAGTACCCGCCGAAGCTCGAGAGGCTCCCTTATTTTGCGCGCCTCGTGGCTGCCATCGGTTATGAAGATAAGGACTTCGAGGGTGCCTTGCTTTGGTTCAAGGAGTGGAGCGTATGGAACTCACGTGATGAAGCCATGGGCTATCGCATCGTCGAAATGATGCACCGCGCGGCCCGGGCAGCCAGCATCATTTGAAGTTGGTCCGGGCCATTTGTTTCGAGGGAATGAACTACAGGATACCGTCGCCATGCTGATGCAACCTATGGTCTTCGGCTTTGACGCGTACTATCTTCCTGAGTGGTCCTTCGGCACCGGCCAGTTTTTTCTCTACGTCAGCCACGATTCTTTCGTAAGCGTTGTCACCCGAACGAGAGAATTCCACGAAAGGGTTTTCGCCATGCTTAACGAACTCGATCTCAATCCAAAGCCGGGGAACGAACTGCGGCTGCGGCGTTTCTGTAAACCCCCGATGCAAACCGGCTGACGGCGGCGTCCGGCAAATGCCGCTGGCATCGAATACTCCTCCATCTACCCCGCCAATTTCCCCAACTACTGTCGCCAGGCCTGCACTTATCCCGCATCCATGCTGTAATAGTAGTTAACACCAACATGCCCTCAGTTCTCACAACCCTGCGCCGCCGCGCCAAGGCTCTTCACCGCAACCTGCGTGGAGCCTCCATGGCCGCGCGGGCGCTCGCTGACACTGATCATCCTTTGCTGGCGCACATCATTCCCGTCCGCCGCTGCAATCTGGCCTGCACGTACTGCAACGAATTCGACGATTTTTCGAAGCCCGTGCCGACAGAAGAGATGTTCAGCCGCATCGACAAGCTGGGCGCGCTCGGCACAGCCGTGGTCACGATCTCAGGGGGGGAACCGCTGCTGCATCCTGAACTCGATGACGTAATTCGCCGCATCCGCGCCAACGGCATGATCGCCGGTTTAATCACCAACGGATATTTCCTGATGCCCGACCGCATCCAGCGCCTGAACCGTGCCGGCCTCGAGTGGCTGCAGATTTCCATCGACAATGTAAATCCCGACGAAGTCTCGAAAAAGAGCCTGAAAGTCCTCGACAAGAAACTGCAATTTCTCGCCCAGCACGCCGAGTTTCACGTGAATATCAATTCGGTGGTCGGCGGCGGCATATCGAATCCGCAGGATGCGCTCACCATCGGCAAGCGCGCCGTCGAACTCGGCTTCAGCTCGACCATCGGAATCATTCATGACGGCAGCGGCCAGGTGCAGCCGCTGAACCAGGAAGAGCGTGGCATCTACGACGAGATGAAGTCATGGGAGAAGAGCAGCTTCACCCGCATCAATGCCTTCCAGGACAACATTGCGCAAGGGCTACCCAACGATTGGCGCTGCCGCGCCGGCGCGCGCTATCTCTACATCTGCGAAGACGGCCTGGTGCATTACTGCTCGCAGCAGCGCGGCTATCCCGGAGTTCCGCTGGCAACCTACACGCGCGACGACATGCGCCGCGAATATCTCACCGAAAAAGGTTGTGCCCCGCACTGCACGGTATCGTGCGTACATCAGGTTTCGATCTTTGATGGCTGGCGCGCGCCGCAGCATCCGGCGCCATCGGCTCCGGCGACAGCGCCGGCGGGCGAACTGGTGCAGATCAAGTAGCGCCGGTCACTCCACGCTTTGCTACTTCCTACTTCTTCGGCTGCGCCGAAGGCGGCAAAATTCCATTCATCCGCAAGTACTGTGCGGCAGCTGCATAATGGTCGGCCCATCCGCTGGCCAGGCTGAGCGCAGCCATGGCGCGAGGAAGCGAGCGTCCGTAGAGTTCGACAGTGTCACCCAGCTTGGAATCATCCATCTTGCCGAGCGCCTCGGCGCAGAAGTCGAACGATGCCGTGGCGGAGGCCAGAAGTTTGTCTTTGCTGTCGGTCTCTTTCGCTTCCTCCACCTTGGGCGTGGGAAGGTCCGCTGCTTTCGAGCATCCGTTGTTATTCGAGCCGATGATGTGCACGACCAGGTGCGCAAACGTCATTTGGTCCGGCGTCGGCTTGTAGTTGAACTTGTCCGCAGGCATGGCGGTGATGGCGCCGAGAATATTGTTGCGCGAGCGCGGCAGAAGGATCCTGAGCGAAGCCGTCACGGGATTTGCCACAGGCGCAGCGGCCGAAGCTGGCGGTGTCGCCGTTTGCGCTTGCGCGTAACCGGCACAGGCGAAAATTGAGGCCGAAACGAAAAGAAATGTCACAAAAGCACGTTTCATTCAAGATCTCCTTAGCTGATCGCGAGGCTGGATCGCGGCTGCCAGGTTCCACCCTTCTACATCGAGGCGATGGCCGCGACGCCAAGCTTCCAGAACAAATACCACCCGGCCACGATTCCAATTGCTGTCGAGGTTTTTACCTTGCTGTTACAGGCGAAGCCAATACCCATTAGAATGATCGTCCAAATCACGAGCACATCCAGGCCGGAGGCCATGACATACAGAAACTTACCGCCTGCGCGATCCATGAAATAGGCAGGGTTCGTGGCCACGGGATTGTTCACATTGAAGCCTTCCGCATCGACGCCGGCGAACATCGAAATCGCGCCCAGAATGGATCCGATAATGCTGGGCAGGCTGGCATAAAAAACGATTGCGTAGGATGTCTTAAATGAAATGTCGGCTCCCGCGGCGAACCTGAACGTTGCAAACATCACCGCTGTTGTGATCGCAAAGAAAAGCAAAATCGTGACCGGGGTGCCGTAGGAGAGATAGCGGACAAAGCTATTTGCAACCTGCAGTTGTTTCGCCTGGTCCCCGGGCGAGAGTTTGTCGAACTGGTCGGCCCGCGATGAGTGCGCAATCTCGTTTCGGTTGATCTGATCAAAGCCGATCTGCCGCTGCATCGAATAAACGAAGATCAGGGCGAAAACGGAGATCAGCAGCCATGGGCCCCACCAACTTGCGTTGCGCCGGATGTCCGTGAAAGTCTTCGAGGGCGCAATGAACGTGTCGATGATACGCGCACCTTCGGAAAGCCCAACTGGTTCGGGTGCGGAGATCGGTGGGAGCGGAGCGGCAGCCATGTCGTGGCCTCCTGAATCGTGCCACCGAATTCTAGCTGGGCGGTGGCGACGATACAAGCTGACGTACAAGCTATGGGAATATCCCTGAGAGGGATCGCACGAGGTGCGGTGCCGCTGCCATCGTGAAGCAGATGTGGACTTTAGTCCCCGCAGCCGTCCGAATTCCTTGATTGACGGCCCGTTTGGCCCGGAGTACCTGTTTGGACGGTCTCAAGTAGACCGAAAATAGCGATCCAGGACCGACTCAGCCATGAAAATCACCTTCCATTTTCTCGCTACATCTGTGCTGACCATTGCCCTTTCCGCCGCTGCTCTCGCGCAGTGGTCCTCGAACCCCGCCGTCAACCTTCCTCTTGCCGACAACAACAACGGCAGCGATCAGGTGCAGCCCAAACTTGTGCCGCTGCAGAACGGCGGATGGTATGTGAGCTGGTTCGATGCCGATCCCGCGAGTCCTCCTCCCGTGGGCTATAGCGTCTACTATCAGCGCCTGAGTTCCGGTGGAGTGGAACAGTTTCAGCACGATGGCTTGCTTGTCGCCGATCTGAGCAACAGCTCCACCGAAGATTACGGTTTGGACAAAGACACCACAGACAACGCCCTGCTCGCCTTTCAGGACACGCGGGAAAGCCCGGGCCTGCAGATCACGGGCGCCCGCATGTCTGCGCATGGCGTCCCCCAGTGGGGAAGCCTCGGGGTGCAGCTTACCCTCAACCGGGCTTTCAACGCGGTCCCGAAAATCGCGGGAACGAGCGACGGAAACGTCGTTGTCGCCTGGACCAGCAACAGCGATGTGGTGCTCCAGAAGCTCAACGCGGCTGGCAAGCCGCAATGGGGCAAGGGCGTAGTGTTGAGTGAAGCCGGTTTCGATTACACACTGGCAGATATGCACGCGGCCGAAGACGGCTCTGTCATCGTGTCGTGGGTGCGCAACTCCGGCTTCGGCAGTGATTCGCAGCTGCGCGCTAACAAGTTCGCCGCCAATGGCGGCAAGATGTGGGGAAGCGGCAATGTGGATATCTTCGATGTGGGGTCGCTGCAGTTCGGCAATTTCCCCTATTTCGTTTATGACGGCAAAGGGGGCGCCGTTTTTGCCTGGTATACCAATGATCCGCTGCAGTCGTTCGCCCAGCACATTCTGAGCGATGGCAGCGCGGCATTTCAGCAAAACGGAGTTCCGGTTTCGGCCAACACCAGCAACGTGAGAGTCGATCCCGTCGCTGCCTACAACCCCAGCACCCAGGAAGTTTTTGTCTTCTGGACCGAAGAAAATTCCCTGCAGTCGCTCAACGGAGTCTATGGGCAAAAATTCAACTCGGCCGGCGCTCCGCAGTGGGGTGCGGACGGCCTGACCATTGTTCCTCTCGGCACTGACTCGCAGATCTTCGTCGAGACCGTGCAAATCGGGACGGGAGCGCTTACCTTCTGGGTGGACGAGGGCGTAACCGGATCAGGCACCATCCAAGCCATCAAGCTCGATGGCAGTGGCAATACGATCTGCCCTCAGTTCGCGGTTTCGTCCACGCTCTCGGACAAGTCTCGTCTGGTAGCGTCGATTTCACCGGCGGGGATGGCAGCGCTCGCGTTTGAAGATGACCGCATCGGCAACAACGGTATTTACATTCAGAACGTAAATCCGGATTGCTCGCTGGGTCAGGAGTAGGGGCAGCAGTAATCGATAATTCCCGGCAAGCAGCTCTGACTAAACCGCGACCTCCGGCGTAGCCTCGAGCAGGCTGCGGGTATAAGGATGTTCAGGGCGCGCTGTGATCTGCTCTGACGTACCTACTTCCACGATCTTGCCGCGATACATCACGGCGATGCGGGTCGAGAGATAGCGCACCAACGGCATCGAGTGAGAGATGAAGAGATAAGTCAGGCCGAAATCGCGTTGCAGTTGCGCCAGCAGGTTGACAATCTGCGCACCCACGCTCACATCCAGGGCAGAGACCGGCTCATCGGCCACGATGAATTTGGGTCGCAGCGCCAGCGCGCGCGCGATGCCGATACGCTGGCGCTGCCCGCCGCTGAACTCATGCGGAAAGCGCCGCAGGATGGATTCGTCGAGGCCCACGGCTCGAAGCAGTTCGATGATGCGGGCGCGGCGGGCCTGGGCGCCTTTCGCAGCCGCATTTCCGTGAACGATCAGCGGTTCGGCGACGATGTCTTCGACCCGAAAGCGGGGATCGAGCGAGGCGAAGGGATCCTGAAAGACGATCTGCATATTGCGGCGCAAACGGCGCATTTCAGCAGGGCCCGCAGCGACCAGGTCGCGCCCTTCGAAGCGGATGCTGCCAGAATTCGGTTCGATGAGGCGCAGGATCAACCGTCCCATCGTGCTCTTGCCCGAGCCCGATTCGCCAACAAGGCCGAGGGTTTCGCCGGCGTGAATGTCCAGAGAGATATCGTCGACTGCGCAGAGGTTCGGCGGATAAATCTTCGTCAGGTTGCGGATTTCGACAAGAGTCATTGTTTTGTATTCCAGAATATGGAATAAAGCCTGTTTAGCCGGCCGCGATCATCGGCACTGCCGTCAGCGCCGCGAGCAATCCAACAATCCGCCACCGGCTAAAGTGCTCTTTCAGAAGAAAACGAGCCAAGAGCACAGTCACTGCGGGATAGAGCGACGAGATGACGACCGCCTCGTCGAGCCGCCCAGTCTGGAGGGCACGTACAAAAGGCAGGGTACCCATGGAGTCGATGCATCCGGTAAGGACACCCCAGCGCACGCCGGCGGGCGTGATGTCACGAAATCCCGCGCCCAAAAAAACGATCAAGGTGGTGATAATCAAGCCGCCGCTTCGTGTAAGCGAAGTAATCCACAAAGCGGACACCTCGCCGGCCTGCCGCACGCAAAGATAGAAACCCGCGAAACCAATGCCCGCCATCACGGCCAGTCCGATCCCTTCCGGTTTGCTTCCATCTTCGGCGCGCGTAATAAGCCAGAGTCCCAAGGCGGCGAAGACGAAGCCGAGCAAGGGCACCCTCCCGGGCAGGCCCTCTTTGTAAATGGAAAAAACCGCTGGGATTGCTGCGCCCAGGACGGCAGCAACAGGCGCGGTCAATCCCATCCTTCCCGATGAAAGTGCGCGATAGAAGATGCCGAGCGACGCCCCTCCCGAAACGCCTCCCGCCAGCACCCAGGCGGCGGCGCGCCCCGGCGGAAAAGTAGCATGAGTAGCCAAAGCCAACGTGCCCATCAGAAGCAGACCACCAATGTTAACGATGACTGTGAACAAAAATGCATTGGCCTTGCGGGTAAAGTAGCCGCCGAGAAAGTCGCTGGTGCCCCAGGCGACGAAAGATGCCATGGCGAAGGAGGCGCTCGCGAATTGGGGGCTACCCGTCATGTCCGACGAGGGTAACATGGGCCGGGATTTTGGCCGATTGGAGTGGCCGATGCAATGCGGATTCAGGTGCTTATCTGAGAGATGCGGATTCGTGATGTGGCTCCCGGTACTGCATTTCCGCGTGTTAGAATTCCCACAAGCCGTTTCCTTACGAAAGCTCAGGTTTCCCGGACTACTTTGATCGAACTGGCACCTTCGATTCTTTCGGCGGACTTTGCCCGTCTTGCCGAGCAGGTGCGTGCCGCTGCGGAAGGCGGCGGAAGGGTCGTCCATGTCGACATCATGGATGGGCATTTCGTCCCCAATCTCACGATTGGGCCTCCGGTAGTAAAGTCGCTGCGCAAGGTGACAGATTTGCCTCTGGATTGCCACCTGATGATCGAGAATCCGGATGAATTCATTCCCGCCTTCGCCGAAGCGGGCGCGGATTGGATTTCGGTGCATCAGGAAGTGTGCCGGCACCTGAACCGCACCCTGCATCTCATCAGAAGCCATGACTGTCTGGCTGGCGTGGTGATTAATCCGGCTACGCCGGTCGAAGCCCTGGCCGAAGTGCTCGACATCGTTGACTACGTGCTGGTTATGTCGGTGAATCCGGGCTTCGGTGGGCAAAAATTTATCCCGTCTACGCTGCACAAAATGCGGCGATTAGCCGAGATTCGCAGCCAGCGCCGCTTGAATTACCGGATCGAAGTGGATGGCGGCGTGGCCCTCGATACGGTGGGCGACGTGGTACGCGCAGGCGCCGAAATTCTGGTGGCGGGCAACGCCGTGTTCGGCAATGGCGATCCAACAAAGAATGCCGAAGCGCTGCTGAAGGCGGCGACCGAGGCGGCGCTGATAAGAGCCTGAACCACCGGATCTGAAGGTGCTGAGTGCGGAGATCTATTAGCAGAGTCCCGTAGGACGACAGCGAGTTCCGATTTGAGGTCGTAATGTTAATGTTACGAAGAAATTCATACATTGTTTCCCTGGCCATGCTGCTGCTCTTTGCCGCGGCTTGCTCCAATAAAAAGGCCGTCAATCCCCTCGCCAATGTAGGTTCCAAGCAGCCCGATAAGGTGCTGTTCGACAAGGCCATGGACGCGATGAAGCACAACCGCTTCAACGTCGCTCGCATGACGCTGCAGACCTTGATCAACACCTACCCCGACTCCGAGTTCGTGGCGCGCGCCAAACTGGCGGAGGGTGACTCCTGGTACGCGGAGGGTGGAACCGCGTCGCTCGCTCAGGCGGAACAGGTTTACCGCGATTTCGAGACCTTCTTCCCCAACATGCCGGAAGCCGCTGAGGCGCAATTGAAGATCGCCAACATCCAGTACCAGCAGATGGAGAAGGCGGATCGCGATTTTACCCATGCCAAGCGTGCGGAGGATGAGTACCGCAATCTGATCATGCAGTACCCGGACAATCCGAAACTCGTGGCGGAAGGCAAACGCCGCTTGCTCGAAGTGCAGGAAGTACTGGCGGATCGGGAGTTTGATATTGGAAAGTTCTATTACCTGCGCATGTCGTATCCGGCCTCCATTGCGCGACTGAAGTCTCTGGTGGAGAAATATCCGCTGTACAGCCGGGCCGATGAAGCGTTGTACCTGCTGGGGCAGAACTACGAAGGTCAGACCGCCATGTTACGCGCGAAGCCGATTTGCACGGCGGTGAATACGCCGGCGGGTTGCGTCGGCACTGAGTCGGGTAAGGGCCAGATGATCGCTGAATTGACCAAAGAAGCGGCTGCGGCCTATTCGCAAATCATCAAGCGCTACCCGGTGATGGAGCGTGACGATGACGCGAAGAAGCGCCTGGCGGCTCTGCATCAGCCGATCCCCCGACCCACCAAGGCGGCAGTAGCGCAGAACCGCGCCGAAGAGGAAAGCCGGCGGGAAGCCAGCACGGTTGACCGCCTGATGAGTGTGGTGAAAAAGGGCCCGGATGTGGCGCAAGCCGCAAAGGTGGGCGATCCGACGCTGGTCGATCCAACACCGCTGGCAGCTCGTGATGTGATTAATACATCAATGCGCCAGGCGATGGGGCCCCCGGTAGGCGATCGCGGCCTGGCAGTGGAGACGGTGAAGGATGGGACGGCTCCCGGGGCGAACGAACCCGCTCCGCGCTCAGACGCAGCACCGGCGAATGGCGCTCCCTTTGCCCGCCCAAACACGCCGGCAGATCCGAACGAACTGAAACCGGTACCGGATTCTAACGATCTGAAGCCGAACGCAACTCCTGATCCGAACGAGTTGAAACCGGCCGCAGGGGCGAGCGATCAGCCAGCGCCGCCGCCAGTCCAAATGAACGAGATCCAGCAGGCGCCTACTGGAGATGGCGCTGCCGCGAGTTCGAGCTCTTCCTCTACTTCCGGTTTGGCCAGCGACCAGGATGTTTCAACCAGCAAAAAGAAGAAAAAGAAGGGCTTGAAAAAAATACTCACGTTCTAAGCTTGCCGCCCGCGCTGGTCGCGCCGCCTTTGCGCTCTCGCGACTTGGCCGAATAAGCCTTCCGGTACTGCAGGCCCTAGAGGTCGGATTCGGCCAAGAGGTCATGCGACGGAAGGAATGAGCGTACAGGGGTCATATTCCTCCGTATTTTCGTAAGCTCCGACCCCTCCTTTGGCTCGAAAACGCGGTAGGTGCTGGCCGCTGGTAACCACGTAACGTCCCGTTGGATCATTGACTTGCGTCGAAGGGCAGGTTACCTTCGCGTTATCTCGCCTCATCAGGGGAAATCCTTGGCTCGGAAGATATTGCTGGCTGACGACAGCGTAACCGCCCAAAATATGGGGCGGAAAATCCTCACGGATGCCGGTTACGAGGTCATTGCTGTCAATAACGGTTCAGCCGCGCTGAAGAAGATCTCCGAGCTCAAACCCGACCTCGTCATTCTTGATGTTTATATGCCCGGCTACAGCGGGCTGGAAGTATGCCAGCGTCTTAAGGAATCGCGCGAAACCGATCGCATTCCGGTTCTGTTGAGCGTAGGCAAACTCGAGCCGTTCAAGCCCGGAGAAGCGCAAAGAGTGCAGGCGGATGCCTTTATCGTAAAGCCTTTCGAAGCCAGCGAACTGCTGAGCGCTCTGTCCAAACTGGAAGACAAAGTCGTGCCACGGGCTGAACCTTCCAAGCCTGGCCGCTTTGCGCGGGCAATTGCCGCGGCGGAAGCCTCGGGGCATGGTGCTGGAAACGAAGCCTCCGGCGAAGCCAATGGATGGAAGAATCGAATCGCGATCGCGCCCAAGAAAAGCGCGCCCGAAGAAAAATTCGCGGACGAGAGTTCGTTCTACAACCCGATGAACCGCGACCTTCGCACCGTGGTCGAAACGGCGGTGGAGAAGGCTGCGACCCAGCGGGCTGAGGACAGCCGGCAATCCGCCAGAGCAGTGGATGGCAGCGTTGATGTCGCCGCATCGGCAGAGGCAGGCTTGCCCAAAGATGTGACGGCGGAAGAACTGGCCGCCATCACGGCCGCCGTGGCGCAGATACAGATGGCAGACGCCATCAAGGACGAGGTTCAGGCTCCGGAAGCGCAGATCGTTGAAGCACAGATCGTCGAAGCGCAGATCGCCGAAATCCAGACTGCTGAAATCCAGACTGCTGAAACCCAGACTGCTGAAACCCAGATTCTCGATGCTGGGACTCGGAGAGATGAAGATCAACTTTCCGAATCTCAGGTCAGTGAAGCCGCGACAGCTGAAGTTGCCACAGCCGAAGCCGAGATAGCAGAAACAGCAGTTCACGCAACTCCGGACCCCGCGCCGCAGGATGAACCGGTAACCATGGCGGCTGCGTCCGAATCCGTGCCTGTTATGGCTGTGGCTTCGCGATGGAAAGCGGTTCCAGTTGCGCTTGAGGCCGACGAGGCCACGCTTTCTCTCGAGCATGAAATGCAGAAAGCCAAGGCGGGTCCGCCTTTGGAAGCGGATTCCATTTCCTTATCAAGCCTGCTGGAATTTCAGACTGCTCCCGAGAGTCCTGCCGCGCCGGCAATTGAAACGGTCGTTGCTGCTGAAACGGTCGTCGCTGCCATTCCGCAACCTGAACCTCACTCGACTCCGGAGCCCATTCCTGTCGTCGCCGCTGAAGCCACCCAGTCTGCTCCGGCTGCCTCCCTGAAGCCCGCGGCGACGGAAACTGCGCTGCAAGACGACGAGGCGTTCGCTAGGACATCGCAGGTGCCAGCGCCTGGAATGCCGACACCTGAGGCGGTTCTGGAGTTCTTGCGTCCTGTAACAGATAAACAAATCGCCGATTTTGCCGCGCTGGGGCACGGATCCCAGTTTCCGGTAGATGAACCTGAGGTGACGGCGTCGCCCGCCACACCCAGCCGCGCGTTTGCCCCGATTGTTCGTCAACCTCAGGAAGACGCGCCCAAACCCGAGTCCGAAGCAGTCAAGAGCACAGCCGCAGCCTGGGCGAACTGGCGTCAAATCCGCGACACGAGTAAAGACGCTGATGCGGCGCAGGGCCAGAACAAGCAGATCCAGAACAAGCAGGTTCAGAATAAAAAAGATCAGGCCACAATCCCATCCGGGGAATTCGAAAATTCCGAGTCCGTTCCGGCTGAGGCCGCCCTCGCTGCAGCGGCCGGCGCGGAACAGACCACTCAGGAAGCCTTGGCTACTGCCGCATCCAGCGGCAATTCCGCCGACGATGTCGCCAGTATCGTAGACAGCGTTCTGGCCGATCTTCGCCCCAAGCTTATGGCGGAGATTTCCCGTAAAATGGCAAAAAAGAAGAAGTAAGGCCGATGAGTTCCGCGGCATTGTGCCGTTGGGCGCTGATCCAACGGCTGTCATCTCGCGCGAAACGACACCCCTAGCTTTTCCGCTGCCGGCTAGAAGTGTCCGACCACATTTCTTACGCCGACCGCCGAAAGCAATGCTAGCACACCGCTCACGATGCTCAGGCACCAAAGCAGTCTTCGGTCCTTCGGCAAAAAAGGCAGCAATGCGAAGAAAACGAACGGCAGCGATGGAATCGCAAATCGAATGAAGTTGCCGCGGGCCCAGATCAGGTAGTCGTAGCAGAACACCGCCACCAGATACAGGCCGCAAAAAATCGCTTCGTTCGCGTGGGTCTTCGCATATTCGCGGTAGCGCCCCGACAACATCATGCCCACGCCGGCAAGGACAAGGCCGATCCAGAAAAAGCTCAATAACAGGTTTGTCCAGGGGGCAGGATAGGCCAGGGTTCCCGCCACTATGCCATGGAACGGCCAACCAAATAAGCGTCCGTGTGGCCCTGCCATTCCGCCTCCACCGTAGTCGTGCCCAGTGTAGCTGTGCACCGTAAGCAGCGGATCGCCAAAATAGCGAAACAACGGCAAAGCGTAGAGAATCCCAACCACCACGCCAGTCGCGATGGCGACGAAAAACGAGGCCAGCTTTCTCTTATAAAGCAACACCAGGCCAATTCCCGCCAGAATGCAGATCATCAACGGCCGCACCGTCACGGAAAGCGATCCCAGCAGAGCAGCCAGGAAAATGCGATCTCGCCGGAAAGCCAGCAAGGCGCCCAGGCCCAACGCGAGCGCCAACGGCTCAGACCCTCCCAGGAACGAAACCTGCAGCCATGCGAAGTTTGTGAGCGCGAAATATCCTGCAGCCACAGTCCCGAACAGCCGAGCCGCGAGCCACACGGAGATCAGCGACGAAACTGCGGAAATCAACCAGAGCGCGACAAGCGGAGGAATATGAAACAGCAACGACGCCAATGCGATGAAATAGGGAAAACCCATGAAGTGCTGCACATAAACGTCATGGAAATCCCATCGCAGGATGGCGCTTGCCACCCCCAGGTAAGCATCGTTATCCCCATAGTTCAAGATCAGGTTGTGCGACTTGCGAAGAACAAGGGCTGTAACCCACATCGCGACACAGCTCAGAACAACGAGAGCCAGCAATTCCCATTTGCCGGGCGGCGCATCTTCGTTGGGCTTCAATATTTCGCGCCCGGCTTCAACATTGCGGACAACCCCCGGCGGGTTGGATGAAAAATCGGCCCTGGAGAGATCAGCCATGAAAAGATCGGCCATGGAGTGTGGGCAGTATACGCCATGGCATCGGCGCCGATCCCGCACACGAGGGCCGTCGTCTAACCTCGCGTCCGGCGTGATTTATGAAGTCAGGCCCCCGCAACGACGATTTGTCGGTGTGCAAAAAGCCAAATTTTCCGGTGTTATACTCGCCGGAACGAACCCGAAAAAAGCATGCGGTTGATTCAATATCGCGAGACCTTGCATAAGGTCGGTGGTTTCGGCAGAGACGTTTGGCGATACTGGCGCCTGGGCGAGCCCGCACCCACGAGCAACGACATCCTACAGAAGCTCTACGCTTTAACCGATGGCAGATCGAACGACATTCTGTTCCGTCTGCTGGAATCGAGGCGCAAGGAATCCGAGATCAAGCTCGGCTGGGATGGCGCGTCTCTGGTAAGTCAGGCTGGAATTCTGGATCCTGGCATCGAGGGAATCGCTCGCGTTCTCAAAGAGGATGGCGTGGTTGTACTTCCACACCGTCTGAAAAAAGAAGCGATGCAAAATCTATACGAACTGGCCCTGTCGTGCGATCTACAGACAACGACATGGGGGCCTCTGGCAGCGGATCACGCGTCCGGGGCGCAATCGGAAATCCCGGTCGCCGCTACCGGCACGAGCCATGGAATCGATCCCTCCCAGCCCCGCTATTCGTCTTATGTAGTCCCTCGCGACCTTCTGTTGGAGAACCATTACGTGCAAGGTCTCTTGTGCGATCCTTATCTCCTGGCGGTCGCCACGCGCTATCTCGGCGTCTTCCCGGTCGTGACAAAACCCGCAATGTGGTGGGATACCGATTTCCTTCCACCCGGACTCCGGCCGCGCCCGTTTCATGTGGATTCAGGCTGCCTGCGCTGGCTGAAGATCGGCGTAAACCTGACCGACACAACCTTCGAGTCCCCGCATTTTGTCTTCGTGAAAGGTTCGCATAATCCAAATCGCACTACCCGGCCTCTGACCAGGCGCCTGGTGAGCCGCATGAATCTGAGCGACCAGGAAGTGAGAGAAGTCTGCCCCGAGAAAATTGTTCATGTGACGGCGCCGGCAGGGTCAATCACGTTGTCCGACACCCGTGGCATTCACAAGGGAGAGCTTTCCCAGCGCGGACACAGATTGATTCTGTATTTTGGTCTTGAGGGAAGCGCCTTCAATAACATCGACAAACCTTTGCCGTTGAACAAAGTCGGGCACGAACTTGCCCTCGCGATGAACGCCCGCCCGTTCAGCTATCAATTCTTTCGTGCCCCGTGCGTTTGACCCATCTTTTCCCGCGCCTGTAAGATCAATCTTCTCAGGCTTTCTCGGCACGCCTCAACCCCAAAGGCCGTAAAGGAGCAGAGGTGGAAAATCCTCTGTGACCCTTTGTGTCTTTTGCGGTAAGGGTTCCGAGCCGGTTGCTGACTGAATCCTCATGCCCCACGAGCTACCCAAATCCTACGAGCCGGGCGCGATTGAAAACCGCTGGGCTGAGTACTGGGTCAAAGAAAAACTCTTTTCCGTCCCCACGCCTCCGCCCGGCGAAACGCGCCCGGTCTTCACCATCCTGCTGCCGCCGCCAAATGTGACCGGCCGCCTGCACATGGGCCACATGCTCAACCAGACGCAAATGGATATCATCGCGCGCTGGCATCGCATGCGTGGCTTTATCACGTTGTGGCTGCCCGGTACCGATCACGCTTCCATTGCCACGCAAATGATGGTCGAGCGCCAGCTCGCGAGCGAAGGCATAAAGCGCCGCGACCTCGGCCGCGAAAAATTCATCGCGCGCGTCTGGGAGTGGAAAAAGCTCTACGGCGGCGCAATTCTCGACCAAATGAAGCGCCTCGGCGCCTCCGTCGACTGGGACCGCGAATACTTCACCATGGATGAAGATCTTTCGCGCGCCGTGCGCGAGGTATTCGTCCGCCTTTACGAAGACGGCTTGATCTATCGCGGCAAGTACATCGTGAACTGGTGTCCGCGCTGCGGGACGGCGATCTCCGATCTCGAAGTGAAGCACGAAGACGTTGCCGGCAAATTATGGGAGATTCGCTACCCCGTCGTCGGCACGCCGATTGGCGAAGAAACGGAATTCATCACCGTGGCCACCACGCGCCCTGAGACCATGCTGGGCGATACCGCCGTCGCGGTAAATGCGAAAGACGAACGCTACGCACATCTCCACGGCAAAAAAGTCCTACTGCCGTTGATGAATCGCGAAATCCCCATCATCACCGACGAGCTGGCGCAGCCCGAGTTCGGCACCGGCGCGGTAAAGGTGACTCCCGCGCACGATGCCAACGACTTTCAGGCCGGCCTGCGCCACAACCTTCCGCAGATCGACGTAATGGACGAACACGCCCGCATGAATGCGAACGCCGGCCCATACGCCGGACTCGACCGTTACGAAGCTCGCAAGCGCGTGCTCGCCGATTTGCAGGAACAGGGATTCCTGGTGGCCGAGAAAGATTACACGCTGGGTTTGGGAAAATGCGAACGCTGCGGAACGGTCGTCGAGCCACGCCTTTCCGCGCAGTGGTTCGTGAAGATCAAGCCGCTCGCTGATCACGCCATCCAGGTGGTCGAGAACGGCGAGATCACCATCGTCCCGGAAAACTTCAAGCAGATGTACCTCAACTGGATGTACAACATTCACGACTGGTGCATCTCGCGGCAGCTCTGGTGGGGACATCGCATTCCCGCATGGCATTGCCAGGGTTGCAGCCAGATCATTGTTGCCCGCGAAGCCCCACTGCAGTGCAGTTGCGGCGGCAAACTCGAGCAGGACCCCGACGTACTCGATACCTGGTTTTCCTCAGGTTTTCTGCCGTTCACCGCGCTGGGGTGGCCGGAAAAGACGCGTGACCAGGAGGTGTTTTATCCCTCCACGCTGCTGGTCACAGCCTACGAAATCCTGTTTCTGTGGGTTTCCCGGATGATCATGACCGGCTGCTATTTCATGAAGGATCATAAACAGGATCCCGCCATCAAGGAGGCGAGCGGCTGGGCTGACAAAAGGGACGACAGCGTTCCTTTCCGCCAGGTTTACATCCACGCTCTGGTGCGCGACGCCGAGCGACAGAAAATGTCGAAGACCAAGGGCAATGTGATCGATCCGCTGGAGATCATTAATCGTTTCGGCACCGACGCAACCCGCTTCACTCTGGCCGCCATGGCCGCTCCCGGCACCGACATCGCCTTCAGCGAGAGCCGCACGGATGGCTACCGCGCCTTCGCCAACAAAATCTGGAACGCCGCCAGATTTATGTTCATGAATGTGGATCGCATCGGGTCAGCTGCCGCGGGCGCTCCCGCCCGCGATATCGATCCCCAAACGAAAGGTGTCCGGGGCTTCACTCTCACCACTCTCGAAGACCGATGGATTCTCTCCCGCTTCAACCGTGTCACCGGGGAAGTGAACGATGCCCTCGCGGCCTATCGGTTCCACGAAGGCGCCAACCGCATCTACGATTTTTTCTGGGGGGAATTTTGCGACTGGTACCTCGAACTGATCAAGCCCCGCCTGAACTTCGAGGAAGGCGCGGACAAAACGCGGGCCGCCATAGCATGCGGCGACCTGGTCACCCTGTTCGATGCTGCGTTGCGCCTGCTGCACCCCGTGATGCCGTTCATCACCGAGGAAATCTGGCACGCGATCTATGAAGGCAATGCGCCTCTAAAGTCGATTGCCCTGGCGGCATATCCGCAAGCCGACGAGGAGCAATTCGATCTGATTGCCGAAACCGAAATGGCGATCCTGCAGGATTTGATTGTCAATATTCGGAACGTGCGAGCAGAATTGAAAGTCGAGCCCAAAGTAAAGGTCCCGGTGGAGGTATTCGCCCACGAACCGGGAATTCGCGCCATGATCGAGCAGAATCGCGGGGCCGTCGAGCGCCTGGCCAACGTCGAACGAATCGCATTCGTGGATCGTTCTCTGGCTAAACACGCCGGCGCGCGCAGCACCGCGCGCTTCGATGTTCACGTGGTCTATGAGCGAAAGATCGATGCGGCTGCCGAATGCGAACGCCTGAAAAAAGAGCTGGAGAAAATCGAAAAAGAGTTTGCCAATAACCAGCGTCAACTGGGCAATGAACAGTTCCTCGAGAAGGCCCCGGCGAAGGTTATCGAAGGGCTCCGCACACGTGCGCAGGAACTGGCCCTGATGCTGGAGAAGACAAATAGTAAGCTGAAAGAGATGGGTTGTTAACCGGCCCCTGACAACTGGCCGCCGAGGTACCGCCTTATGGACTGGAATAGCCGCCGCATCACCGCCATCCTCGAGAATGCGCTGCTCGAAGACCGGGCCACGCGCGATGCCACCAGCTACGCTTGTATTGACCCCAACCAGCGCGCCTCGGCAACGATTCTCGCCAAGCAGGATTGCATTCTGGCCGGCATCGGCTGCGTGGCCCGCATCCTCGACGTTTACGCCGCACTCGACGGCGCCGTCACTTCCCACTACGAGGTAACGACGCATCCGGAGATATTCGACGGCGTGCGCCTGCACAGCGGCCAGTCGGTCGCAGTAATTCGCCACAATGCGCGCGTCATCCTGTCGTGCGAACGCGTGATCCTGAACTTCTTACAGCGCATGAGCGGAATCGCCACTTTGACCCGCAAGTTCGTCGACGCCGTCTCCGGCACCAAGGCGCGCATTCTCGATACCCGAAAAACCGCGCCTGGCCTCCGCGTGATCGATAAATACGCGGTGCGCTGCGGCGGCGGTCAGAATCATCGCCTCGATCTCTCCGACGGAGTGTTGATCAAGAACAACCATATTGATCTGGCCGGCGGCGTGGCTCCGGCGCTGGAGCGCGCCGTGCGTAACCGGCGCGGCCCGCAGACCATTGAAATCGAGATTCGCACGATGGACGAACTCGAAGACGCCCTCGCCCACGGCGCAGAAGCGATTCTTCTGGATAACATGCTCCCCGAGGACGTCCGCCGCGCGGTCGAGCGCTGCTCCCGCCTGGATCGCCACGTTGTCATCGAATGTTCCGGCGGAGTCCGCTTGGAAAATGTTCGCGCCTACGCCGAGGCTGGAGTCGACTTCATTTCCGTCGGCCTGATCACGCACTCGCCGCAAGCCGCAAACATGAGCATGCGGGTTGTGCCAGCATAAGCGCAGCCAGCATAACGCAACCGGCATAACGCGCTCACGTTGTCGCTCCATATCGGCGAAGCACTTGCGCTAGTCGAGCTTTCGCCGCGGCAGGGCGACCTGCTTGCTTCTCCAGCCATTCGACCGAGCCGCGTTCCATTGTCGCTCCGGCGGCAAGCAGTGTCTCGCAAACAGGGGCGTAATCGATAGAATCGTCACCGTTGATGAACGACCACAACGCCTGCCCAAGCGCCGTCCCGCCATAGGCGTTCAACTCTTCCAGCGGAGCCTTTCGTTCCAGCAGCAGCTTAAGCGTAGCTGTCTGCCCACCGATAACCGCCCAGTGAAGGCCCGTTTGTCCTGTGTCCGCTTTTCCCGCCAGGTCCGCGCCATGATCGAGAAGAAACTCCACGACGAGGTTTCGCCCGTACTCGCAAGCCCACAAGAATCCCCGCTGGAGTTGCTCCGGTCGGGCAGTCGGCCTCAATTTCCCATCCTCACGAAGGAAACTCTTCACTACATCCAGCCGGCCGACCCCGGCTGCGCTTTCAAGATCGAGGGGCGCGCCGCGACTGGCAAGAAACTCTGCAGCGTCCCGGCGTCCGTTTGCCAGGCACGCAGCAATCAGATTATGCTTCCCGCTCGTATTGTATAAGGTTGCGCCGTAGCTCAGGAGAACATCCAGCAGCGCATTCTGCACACCGGCCCGCCATGGATGGATGCTGGTTGCCACAAGACTCAAAGTGGTCGATCCGCCTCCGTATACCGCCGCCTTCGCATCGACGTCGGCTCCCGCCTTGAGCAGGGTTTCAGCTATTTGCACCGCATTTTTCGGCGTCTTCTGCCGATAGCCTTCCACACCATTGGCAGAGACGTAATGCAGCAGCGTGGCGTCGTGTTCACGCGCCGACCGTGCGCGAATCAACTCCGGATTTGCCCTCAACAATCGCTGCAGAGTATCCAGATCGCCAGAGACAATCGCGTCCGCGGCCAACTCGAACCGGCAGGTGGCGGAATCTCCGCGAGCGAGGTCTTCCACATGTCGAGCGAACCTGGGCCAGCTCTCAAAGCCATGCGAACGTGCGATTACGAACTGGGCATCGGCAAGGGCGAATGTATTCGTTTGCGGATCAGCGTTCGATAATTTTCTCCGGGCGCATTCCTCGACCTGTTGAACCCAGAGTTCGATGCTCACCGGCTGTTGGCGCGTGATGTTCAGACCGGCCAGTCCGTCGAGTGTCCTGACCCATGCTTGCGCCCAGATGTGAATCGCGTCCCGGCCGCCAGACCCGCCGGCCTTTACCAGTTCCTTGGCGAGTTTTTTGTACCGCTCAACGCTGGGGCGTGGTGGCAGCGGAAGTGCAGCTTGAGGATTGGGGAACATACGAATCTCCTTTCATCGCATGCCTGGAGTCCGCACGAATCAGGCTGAAAGAAGGTTCGTGGCCTTCAGTTTTCCAAGTGGGTGGGCACGGCCCTTTCCGCGGACTGGATGCGCCCCTAGCGCTGCACTGAAAATAACGCCTTGTCCACACCGGAGTCAATCGTTCCCCCGATTGTGCTTTCGCGCCCGTTCCCGCATAATGCCCGAATCAAGACCGCCACGCCAATTCGGGGAAATAGATCGCGGGCGGCCAGTCCCACGCCCCACGGACAACCTATCGACGATCGCCTGGGCCGTATTGTGCGCCTGTTGATGGAGAACGCGACCGTTGTAATAAGCGGCACCAAACTCGCGCAGGAGATTACGTCGAACCGCTCCGAAGTCTGGCGCATGATTCAGCAACTGCGCGGCCTGGGAGTGGATGTGGCGGGTCATCCCTCGACCGGATATCAGCTTAAGTCGATGCCCGACCTGCTGCTCCCTGAAATCCTGCAGCCATTATTGCGCGGCACCATCTTCGACAATCAGATCCGTCACTTCTACAAGATCGGTTCCACCAACACGGCGGCCATGGCTGCCGCCGCCGAAGGTGCAGCCGAGGGCAGCGTGTTTATAGCAGAAGAGCAGACTGCCGGCCGCGGCCGAGGGGCGCACTCCTGGGAATCGGAGCGGTCTTCTGGCGTCTACTGTTCGGTGGTTCTGCGACCGCCCTTGCCGCCTTCCGAGGTGCTGGTTCTAACGCTGGCGGCGGGCTTGGCGGTGCGCGCCGCGTTTGAGCAGATGGATGCCCGCGTGAGCGCCGACCTGAAGTGGCCCAATGACGTGCTCCTCGCGGGCAGGAAAGTATGCGGCATTCTCACCGAGATGAACGCCGAACCCACGCGCGTGAGGCACATCGTTGTGGGCATCGGCATCAACGTGAACCAGGCAGTCTTTCCCCACGAATTGGGGAACGAAGCAGTTTCCCTTCGTATGGCGACCCGCAGTGAGTGGTCGCGCGTGGAGGTGGCCGCAGCTTTGCTAAAATCGCTCGACCGGGAATATCGGGACCTGCTTGAGCAACCTGACGCGCGCCAGTCGATTCTGCGCCGCTTCGCCGAGCATTCCTCGTGGGTAAGAGGGAAGCAGGTGCGGATCGAAGAGAACGGATCGCAAGTCGAAGGCACGACCGAGGGCCTCGACGATCGGGGATTCCTGCAACTGCGGACCGCCGAAGGTGTGCAGACTGTGTTAAGTGGGACGGTAAGGGAAAGAGGAACCGCCTCTCGGCATTCTTGATCGGCGTTCAATTCCTGACAAACCATGCTTTTTGTTCTCGATGTCGGCAACACGAACACGGTGCTCGGAGTCTTCGGCCACGCCGAAGCCCAACCCCCCGCCGACGGTCCCCCGCGCTTCGACCGTCTGATCGCGAACTGGCGCGTCGCGACCCGCCAGGGCAGCACTGTGGATGAATATGGTGTGCTGTTCCGAAACTTATTTTCTATGGCGAGTCTTGAGGCGTCGGGCATTCAGGGCATCGTGATTTCGTCAGTTGTGCCGCCGCTCGATCCAGTGCTGCGCCAGGTGTGTGAGCGCTATTTCAACACCAAGCCGCTTCTGATTGAACCAGGCGTGAAGACCGGTATGCCGGTGCATTACGACAATCCTGCGGAGGTCGGCGCCGATCGCATCGTGAACGCCGTGGCTGCGTTTGAAAAATACGGTGGCCCGTGCGTCATCGTCGATTTCGGCACCGCGACTACCTTCGATTGCGTCTCCGCGAAAGGCGAGTATCTCGGCGGCGTGATTTGCCCCGGCATCGGCATCTCAGCCGATGCGCTTTTCCAGCGCACCGCGCGCCTCCCGCGTGTCGAGATCCGGAAGCCCGCGCGCGTCATTGGAACCAATACGGTCGGCAGCTTGCAGTCCGGCCTGTACTACGGCTATCTCGGCCTCGTGGATGGCATTCTCGAACTTCTGTTGAAGGAATTGGGCAAAGACACAAGTGTACTTGCCACCGGTGGCCTGGGCCCGATGATCGGCACGGGATCGAAGTACATCAAGACCGTGGATGATTTCTTGACACTGGAAGGCCTGCGCATTATCTGGGAACGAAACGTGGCGGCGCGCCCAACGCTGGCGCCCAAAGCCGCGCCGGCTTCCTCCAAAGCAACCAGGAACAGCGGCGTCCAGGGTGCCACTCCACGTTCCACCCGCTGAGCCGCCGTGGACAACTACTTCCAATATTTCTCTGAGGTTGAAGAGCATTTTTTGCGGCGGCGTGGGGCTCCCCTCATCGGTTCGACTCTTGATTGGGCCCAGATCGAGACCTGGAAGAACGCTGGCATCCCTCTCGAGGCCGTACTTCGAGGCATCGACTCAGCCTTCGACAAATACGAACTGCGGAAGTCGAAGAGACATGAAAGGATAAACAGCATCTTGTGGTGCGCGCAGGCCGTACTGAGTGCAGCGGAGGATATGAAAGAGGCGGCCGTTGGCGTCGCTCAAGCGCCATCGCACACTTCAGCCGCAGAACAAGGTTTTGAGCCGGAGGCGATCTCGGCGTTTCTGCGGCGCAATGCGGATCTTCTGGAAGCAGCGAAACTGCCCCGGAGCGCCGGAATTTCCGTCCACGCCGTCGCTGTGGAATCTGCGGCCACGCTGCGCAAGCTTGCGCTGGAGATCGAAGGCAAGAAGGCTTTATCAAGACTGGAAGACCTTGAGCGTCATCTCACGGTACTCGAAGAAAAATTATTTGCCGCATTGCTTGCCGCGACTCCAGACGAAGAAATTGTAACCGTGCGCGCGCAGGCCGACCGCGAACTCGCACCGTACCGCCGCAAAATGGCGGCAGCGCAGATCGAGCAGCTCCAAAAGCAGTACGTCCACAAACGCCTTCTGGAGAAATTCGGCCTGCCGCGGCTGAGTCTCTTCTACATGTGACCTCGTGACCCATTCCTTCGACGCACTCATCCTCGGTGGCGGCGCGGCCGGCCTGATGTGCGCCATCGAAGCCGGCAAGCGCGGCCGCCGTGTCGCCGTCCTCGAACGTGTTGACCGTATCGGCAGAAAAATACTCATTTCCGGCGGAGGGCGGTGCAATTTCACCAACCTCCACTGCCAGGCCAAGAATTTCATTTCTTCCAATCCGCATTTTGCAAAATCCGCCTTGGCTCGCTACACCCCAGCCGACTTCATCGCGCTGGTCGAAAAACACCACATTCCCTATCACGAAAAAACTCTGGGTCAGCTTTTCTGCGACCGCTCGGCGCGCGACGTTCTGGCGATGCTCGAGTCCGAATGCCAGCAGGCGGGAGTGACAATTTTCCTGAATGCGAGCGTTCACGCCGTCGAACGCGCGGCAGACTTCATCGTGCGCTCGTCGTGCGGCGAGTTTCGCGCTGCCGCTCTGGTCGTCGCCACCGGCGGCCTCTCGATTCCAAAGATCGGCGCAACCTCGTTCGGCTACGATCTGGCACGGCAGTTCGGTCTGGCTGTCCGCGACCCCTGGCCCGGACTCGTGCCTCTTGTCCTGACCGCAGAGGTAGGCTCGCGTATTTGCGATCTCGCCGGCATTTCGCAGGAGGTGATTGCTTCTTGCGGCGGGCAGCAATTTCGCGAAAAGATGCTCATCACGCATCGCGGCCTGAGCGGACCCGCCATCCTGCAGATTTCGTCATGCTGGAATCAGCCCCGCAACAAGCCGCAGCCCATCCTCGTCGATCTCGCGCCCGGAAGCGAAATCACCGCGGCATTTCAGAATTCAAACACGCCAAGAAACCCAGGCACGCTTCGCGCCGAACTGCGAAAGTTTTTGCCCCATCGACTCGCCGACCGCTGGCTCGAAATCCACACTCCAACGTCGTGGACAAATCATGCGCTATCAACCCTGGAGAAACAGGTCCACGCTTGGGAGATCGCACCGGCCGGCACCGAAGGCTACGAAAAAGCCGAAGTCACCTGCGGCGGCGTCGACACCGCCGAACTCTCCGCCAAAACGATGGAGAGCCACAAAATCCCCGGCCTTTACTTCATCGGCGAAGTGGTCGACGTTACCGGCCATCTTGGCGGCTTCAATTTCCAGTGGGCCTGGGCTTCCGGCGCGGCCGCGGGAAGGGCGCTTTGATACCAATCGTCAATCGCCGATCTAAACGCCGTCGATCTAAAGGACAAAAGAATCCAGAAATGCAATCGACGCTCGAAAAGTGCCAACCCGGTGTTAAGTCTTGCCATGCCGTAGAATCAACTCTTGCTCCTCACAATCGAAAAACTGATCTATGGCGGCGACGGCCTCGCTCGCCTTCCCGCCACTTCGCGAGATGATAAAGACCACAGCCGCGGCAAGGCCGCCTTCGTTCCCTTCGTTCTTGCCGGGGAAAAAATCGACGCTGCGCTCACCGAAGAAAAACCTGGCTTCGCTCGCGCTCGCGCAGTCGCGATCGTCGAACCGTCGCCACACCGCATTCAGCCCGCATGTTCCTATTACGCCCACTGCGGCGGATGCCACTACCAGCATGCCGCTTACGACCATCAACTCGAGATAAAAAGAGAAATCCTGCGGGAGAACCTGCGCCGCATCGCCAAGCTCGAGCTGCAGTGCGAAATTCAGTTGCATCCTTCGCCACCCTGGAACTATCGCAACCGCTCCCGTCTGCAAGTCCGCACCGCCCCCGAATTCGTCCTGGGGTACTTCAAGTTCGCATCGCATGAAGTGCTGCCGGTCGAGGAATGTCCAATCAGTTCACCGCTGATTAATCGCGCTATCGCCGCGCTGTGGCGCGAGGGACGCGCCGGCAGGGCAGTCAAGGGCGTGCGCGAGGTCGAGTTCTTTGCCAACGCTGACGACACAAAAGTGCTGGTTGAGCTCTTGTGTGACCCCGAAGCTCGCCGCTCAGCCGTGCGGTCATGGGCCGAGGATCTGTGCGCCGCCATGCCTGAGATTGCCGGCGTGGCATCTTTCCGCGAGCCGCAGAAAGGCGTGCGGGAGCCATTGGTGACCGTCGGCTCGTCAGATCTTACTTATCAGTTGAAAACTACTGCGTACCGTGTGAGCGCCGGAACTTTCTTTCAGACGAACCGTTTTCTCACCGACGAACTTCTTCAGATCGTCACGGCCGGCCTAAGCGGGGAAACGGCTGTTGATCTCTACGCCGGCGTGGGACTATTTTCCACAGCCCTGGCCTGTGATTTCCGTCACACAGTTTCAGTTGAATCGTCACAGACCGCCGCCAGGGATCTTCAATACAATCTGCCGGTCAATGGAAAGGTGGTTTACGCCACAGCCGAGCACTACCTCTGTGGGCCTGGCGGTAAGGATCGGGCTGGGAAGGGTTCTACTCCCCCTGACCCAACCCATAAGCCCGATCTGGTGGTTGTGGATCCGCCTCGAATTGGTTTGGGTGATCGCGTGGCGCATGCGCTTGTGAGCATGCACGCGCCACGCGTGATTTATGTGTCGTGTGACCCGGCTACTCTGGCCAGAGATCTGGTTCCGTTGCAAGCGGCGGGCTATCGAGTCGAGGCAGCGCACCTGGTCGACTTGTTTCCCCAAACTTACCACCTGGAAAGCGTCTTGCACTTAGTGCGCTAAGGCCGGGTGCGCTAAGACCCGGTGCGCCGAGTCCCGGATCGGCCACGGCAAGCCCGCACCGCGATAGAAAGGGCGCGAACAAAGTCGTGCCGTTATTCAGGCTGTGGATATGCCTTTAATCCGCTGAGGTCGTCCGTCGACTCTCTTACAAAAAACGAACCTGCGCCTGATCCCGCCGTCGCCGATTCTGCAACTCCGCCTGAGTTCCACCTGAAGACCTCCCACCAACCCATGCTCTGGGCGGCCATCGCCTACTCCTCGGGAATTGTTACAGGGACCTACGCGTGGCGCCCCGCTTCCTGGTGGGTCGCGGCAATCATCGTGTTTCTGGCCTCGGCCCTGTACTTCATACGTCGCAGGACCTTTGTGGCCGCCTCTCTGGTTCTAGCCGCATTTTTCCTGATGGGCGCGTTGCACGTGCAAGTGCGGGGGCCCATTCCTGTTGATACCAGACTTCAGCCCTTCACTGACGGTCAACAAGTCGAAATAACCGCTCACGTCACGCGCGAAGGCAGGCTTCGTGAAGGCGCTCCAAACGAGATCAGGCAGGGCCTCGATGTCGCAACCGAAGAAATCGTCACTGAGAGCGGCACGCACACTTCCGTCCACTCGGGCGTGCGGCTCGGAATCTACAGCGCCGACACGCCGCGCCTTTTCCGCTATGGTGAGCGTTTGCGCGTCCCCGTAAAGCTGAAGCTCCCCCGAAATTTCCGAAATCCCGGAGCCTTCGACTATCAGGCTTACCTCGCGGCAAACGGCATCTCGGCGCTCGGCTCGGCGAAAGCTGCGGACGTGCAGCACCTCTCCGGTTTCGCTGGAAGCCGTCTGGAACTCTGGCGCGCCCGTATTCATGCTAGCGTCATTGCCAAGGTGCACCAACTCTGGCCTCCCCCCCAGGCCGCGCTGATCGATGCCATGGTTATCGGCGAGGAAGCCTTCATCGACCGTGACACGCGCGTCGACTTCCAGCGTTCCGGCACCTACCATATCCTCGTGGTTTCAGGCATGAACGTAACTATTCTTGCGTTCGTGACATTCTGGACCCTCCGCCGTCTGCGCCTCAGCGATATTCCGGCGACTCTGCTTACAATCCTGTTCTGCATCGCCTACGCTTTTCTCACGGAAGTGGGCGCTCCGGTTTGGCGAGCCACGGTGATGTGTGCCATCTATCTCTGCGCCCACCTGCTTTACCGCGAACGCGCCATGGTCAATGCTGTCGGCGCAGCCGGTCTCGGTCTGCTTCTGTTCGATCCTCGTCAGCTTTTTGCCGCCAACTCCCCGCCCTGCTCACCACGCTGGCTCTGCAGTTGATCACCGGAACCGTTCACGGACTCGGAGGACTTCGCCTAGCCGACCTCCGCGTTGCGACGCCTTCGTTTGTGATGATGATTGCAGCTTCGGCGGCACTGATCACCGCCATGGTCTGCGCTCGCCGCCGTGCCCTGCTCACGGCTGCGGGCCTGATTGCATTACTGCTCGCCTCCCTGGCCCTGGCCTTCGTGACACCGCCACCGCAACGCAGATCGGGAACGCTCGAAGTGACCGCCATCGACGTTGGCGAGGGCGATTCCATCCTTTTGGTGACGCCGCAAGGTCGCACCCTGCTCATCGATGCCGGTGGTCCGGTCTGGGGCGCCGGTTCGCAACTCGATTTTGGCGAAGATGTGGTCGCGCCATATCTGTGGCGGCGCGGCATCTCCCGCCTGGACGCCGTGGCAATTTCCCACGGGCACTCCGATCACATCGGAGGCATGCCCGCTATCCTGAAGGATTTTCGCCCGCGAGAATTGTGGATAGGCCTGATTCCTCCCAGCCGGGCCCTCGATAACCTGGTCGCCGAAGCGCACGCGCTGGGAATCAAAGTGGTCCGCCATTGGGAAGGCGATGAATTCGACCTTGGCGGCGCGAGGGTGGATGTGCTTTTCCCACCCCGAGACTGGCCCGTCGGCCTCGAGCCCAAGAACAACGATTCGATGGTTCTGCAGGTCAGCTACGGCGAGACCTCGGTATTACTCGAGGGAGATGCCGAAAAAACAGTTGAGCGCCGTATCGCCAGACTGCACCATCCCAGGGCCACCTTGTTGAAGGTCGCACATCACGGCAGCGCGACATCGACCACACCGGAGATTCTGAACTCTGTGAATCCGGCCTTTGCCGTAATCTCGGTGGGGTTCAGAACTTCTTACGGCCTGCCCAAGTCTGAGGTCCTGCAACGCCTGCAAGATGCCGGCAGCCACGTCTACCGCACCGACCTGAACGGAGCCGTCACCTTCTACCTCGACGGCCACACGGTGACTCCCTACCTGCCGACGATACAGTAAAGCATGGGTCAAACATGTCTTGTCCTACGCCTTGGTCTCGTCATCGTCCGCATCGTCCGCGGAATCACTCCTTGCCGATGACAGCCGTTGCTCTTCGATCAAGCTGCGCGCCCGCGCCGCATCTTCTTCCCGCACCGTGATGAGCATTCCCCCAAGCCCGGGAAACGCATCCTGCAACAGGCTGGCCGACGCCAGGTCGCTCTCAATTCCCGCCGAATCGAGTAATCCCTTTACCACCATTGCTTCCGACTCTTGCTCACTGTCGAACACCTTCACCAGCTTTTCATTGGGATCGGGTTTCGGTCGTTTTACCGCGGTCGCATCGGACTGCTCTGCCATGGCGTCTCCATTCCTGGAATCCGATGCAAAAAGGGCTCGGACTCGCACTCTCGTGATTCTAACTCTTATCGCCGCCAGAGTTGCATCCAGGGCCCTCCATCCCCATAGTCACAGCACTTTTGTGCAGTTGTTTTCTCGCTCCGTTGGAGGAAAATACTGGTAGGGGCCGTGCGCGAAGGAGTGCAGCATGGATGTTGGGGAACCGAGCGGATCGCCAGAAAAACTCACCATTGGCGGCAGAGACAAGCCGAGATCAACGCGAAAAGAATCGCGAAGATCAGGAAGAGGCCCGCAGAATCCACCGCCTGCAGGTGATGATGAGCATGGTCACATCGGTGATCAGCCAGGACCCCGCCCTCACCGTCGAGGAAGCCTCTGAACTGGCCGCCAGCGCCAAACGCGCCGCCCTCGCCATGTTTCCCGACAAAGAACTGGCCTACGATCTGCTCTACAAACCCCGCCTCCAGCGCGTGATGTGCGAACGCTTCCGCCTCCAGTAAAACATCGCGTCAACTTCTGATTGTCGACTAAGACCTGCGCCTAACTGATTTAACTTGCCAACCGGCAACTGGCCTTCAATAATTCCGGTCTTCAATCACGCGATGGCCCAATCAAACAATCACCCGACGCTCCCTACTCATCCACCACCGTATTCCTGAGCGTCCCCACTCCCTCCACGCTGACCTCCACCACATCTCCCGCCACCACCGGCCCCACGCCCTCCGGCGTGCCGGTCGCAATCAGATCGCCCGGAAACAGCGTCATCGCCTGCGCAATGTGCCGGATAATCACATCCAGCGAAAAGATAAAATCCCGAGTATTCCCCGACTGCCGCACCACGCTGTTGACCCGCGTTTCCACACCCACTCCCGCCGCCCACGGATCGAGCCCGTCCACGACCACTGGCCCCACTGGACAGAACGTATCGAACCCCTTGGCCCGTGCCCACTGGTCGTCTTTCTTCTGAAGGTCGCGCGCGGTCACGTCGTTCACGCAGGTATAGCCGAGAATGTATGCGCGCACGTCCTCATCCGCCGCCGGCTGGTAACAAGTTCTGCCGATCACCACGCCCAGTTCGCCCTCGTAATCCACGCGCTCGGAAATTCTGGGGCGCCGCACCGCTCCGCCTGGCGCCAGCAACGCGGAGTTCGGCTTGAAAAATATCAGCGGCTCCGATGGTGCCTCGTGGCCCAGCTCTGCCGCATGTGCCCGGTAATTCCGGCCCACGCACACAATCTTTGACGGCCGCACCGGCGCCAGCAGCTCGGCTTCGTCAAGGCCGATTGCGTCGATCCGCCGCGTTCGCAATCCTTCCACGTCCCCGTCAGCCTCTTCCGGAGCGGTAAGCAGAATCCTCTGGATTACGTCGCGTCCCGCGACCGACTCGACCAGCCCGTACTGCGCCTGCCCATTCAGTTGAAATCGACAATATTTCATTGCTTTTATCTAACCACGCTTCTATCTAACCACGCTTCTATCTAACCACGGGACTAAGAACTCCCGCCAGAAGGTTTTGAACAAATTGCAGGAACAAACCAGGATTCACGATTGGTTTCGGCGATTGGCTCGGGGAGTATTCGGCGAGTCCAAAGCCAAGACCGGCCCTAGGGCACGCTTTCGCTCGTTTCCTCCGACCTGGCGCTCTCATTTCCGCGCTGATCGACGGCCGATACCGAATAAAAATAAGTCCTGCCCGTCACCACCTGCATATCACGGTACGCGGGCGTTTTCACCAGTTCTGAATTCACCTTCACCGCTGCTCCGCCTTCCTCGTGACGGTAAACGTTGTACCCATCCAGATCCGCATCGGTCACCGGCGCCCAGATCAGATCGATGAATGTCTGCTGACCTGGCCCTGAAAACACCGCCTGCAATCCCGACGGCACCGCCGGCGGAAACACATCGTGTGCGAATACTCTGACCTGGGGCGTGTCGTCCCCTTCCACTTCCGTGGGCTTCCCGGCGCTCTCGACCACGCTCACTACCGCGCCTCGATAGAAATAGGCGTGTTCCCACTCAAGATTCTGGTCAAGAAAGGAACTGACAACCTTACCCTGTGCTTCCGTCGTGCGCGGCGCCTCACCAGACGGCTGGCTCGTCACATTAGCAAGTCCGCCTGGCCCGACGACGCAATCGGTCGCGTCGAGTTCGGCAATTTTTGTCTCGCCAGTCTTCGTCTCGGCTGTCTTCGTCTCGTCGGTCTTTGTCGCGGCTATCTTCGTTTCGGCAATCTTTGTCTGGCCGGGGCGCCGGTAAATGCGGAACAAATATTTCACGCCGGCGCTTCTGCCCGACTGGAGCGGGCACACCCACGAAAGCAACACGCCTTGAGCATTGGTTTGTGCGACAAACGAAGCGAATGGTGGGATTGTCGGCGTCAAGGTGACCCGCACCTGATTGGAGAGTCCGGCGGCGCGACCCGCCTCATTCATCACCTCCACGCCATAAGCGGCGAAGCCAGCCGGGTCTGCCTGTTGGATCGCAGACGGCAATGTATCGGTGAACGTAGCCGTGAGTTTCTTAGGTGACGACTTCTTCGCCTCCAGGAAACTCGCCGGCGGCGCCACCTCACCAACGGCAGTTTCACATTCCTTGAACGAGAGATCGACACCGAGGGTCCGATCGCCCTCGGGATGCTCGACGCCGGCGCGATCCAAACTGTGTTCGGCATTGACCCGGTCCACGCTGCGGCAGATTCGAGTCTTTCCCAGATACCGCATGCCCTGCCGGTCCGTGGTTCGCGATGGGATTGTCCAGGTAAGCGTGACTTTGTCGCCCTTGCGTGCTGCACGCAGGTCCGACGGTGGACGCGGCAACTCCAGCGACGGCGCCTGTGGCGGCCCAATCGAAGCGCACCCACTCGCCCCCGCCAGTGACGCCACCAGCAGCAAAACCTGTGTCCGTAGAATCTTCATGGCTGAGAGACAGAGTACATCATCGTCTGTTTCCAATGTCTGTCCCCAATGTCTGTCCCCACTGTCTGCCCCAATCGATTGAGTGAGGCGGTGCGCAGCCGGGCCCCTGAACGGTTAAGCCGCCTGCGAGGCGGTGCTGCGCAGCTTCGGGTAGTGGGAGCGAGTCACTCGCGAAGATCTCTCCACTGCGCTCTCCAAACTTCAGAAAGATCGCGCGCGCCGTGAAGTCGATGTGGTTCACTCCCGAGATGGCCGAGCATGTGCTCGACGGCGTGCGCAAGGCGGGTCTGGAGATTGCCGATGCACCTTCAACGGACCTCCAAACCAGCGCCTGAAACTCTCAGCAACCCACGCTCGCAAAGAACAAATAGAATGGCGCATGAGTCTCAAGGAGAAGACATAAATGAAGTGCTCCCGCTATGCAGCGCTTTTTCTGATGGTTTTGGTCGTCGCGTTCGCATACTGCGAGTTTGCCTTCGCGCAAGAAACCATGCCACTGCCGGGTTCCGGACCCGAAATGGCCGAGGTGCCGCGCCCGACCATCACCGGAACTGATCCCAAGCCGCAGGATGCCGCAAAGGCGATTCTCACTGCCTTTGACAGATACGAAGTTGTCGGAATGGGCGCGGCCCATGGGAATCAGGATCTCGACGATTTCATTCTCAACCTCATCCGCAACCCCGAGCTTCCCGGCAAAATCAATGACATCGTCGTGGAATGTGGCAATTCGCTCTACCAGCCAATCCTCGACCGCTACATCGCGGGCGAAGATGTCCCGCTGGACCAGGCGCGGCAAGTGTGGCGTAACACGACGCAGCCTATGTGCAGTGTGTCGGCATTTTATGAGCAGCTTTTTCCGTTAGTCCGAAGAATCAATCAGAGGCTTCCACCGGGAAAGAGATTTCGCGTGGTGGCGGGCGACCCTCCGATCGACTGGAGCAAGGTCAAAACCCGCGACGATGCATGGGGATCGTTGAAACGCAACCCACCGGAGCCGGCAACTCTATGGCGATTCATGGAGCGGGACACAACAGCTGCCTCCGTAATGGAGAAAGAAGTGCTCTCAAAGCACCTCAAGGCACTCATGCTTTTCGGCGTGGGCCATCTCTACCACAGTCACGGCGGACCAATGTTGTCGGCGTCAGCAGTGGAGATGTATGAGAAAAACTATCCGGGAGTGACCCTCGTGATCGCCGACCACGCGGGTTTTGGCAGTTACACCCCAATGGAAAAGTACAACGACGAGTTCGAATCGCGGATGGCTGCATGGCCGATCCCATCGCTGGTCGAAGATCTGCCCGGCACGTGGCTGGCAGACTTGCTGGACAAGACCCACAGCGGCGGAGGCGTGCTGATTCGTTTTGGAAAGGATGTCAATCGAACCGAGTCCGCAATGGAATCCAGTGCTGTTCCGCCCTCAAGAATGGTGGATGCTTATCTCTATCTTGGCCCGCGGGATTTGTTGTTGAAAGACCCACACCCGGCCGAGATATTCCTCGACAAGGAGTACATGGCTGAAATGAAAAGAAGAGCGGCCGTCATGGGACCCGGACCCGTAACGGATCAGGCCGACCCTGAAAAACTCTCCGACCGTGATTACAGTCCTTTCTTCTACGACCCGAACGAAATGCAAAAGATGACGGGACCCCAAAAGATGGGGTTCGGTCCAGCGCCACCAAAATAAGCTTGTCCATTTCGGCCCAATAGATCAAGCGGGAGGTTTTTATGCAGCAACCCGTGCGGCTTTCGCAGATCAGCGCAATCATGCTCGGTGTCCGCGACCTACCCCAGGCGCTGGCGTTTTATGAGGAAAAATTGGGCCTAAATGTGATCATGCGGGAGTCCCAGCTGGCCCTGTTGCAATGCGGAACTGTATTGCTGGGCCTAAGTCGCGGACATGTTCATGCCGCGCCCAACGTGACTGGCGCAACCGAGGTTGTCTTTCAGGTGGAGTCCGTGAGAGCAGCCCACCGGGACCTGACGTCTAAGGGAGTCTCCTTCACCTCGGAACCGCGCAAAGTCACGCCAACCGACTGGGTCGCCCACTTCCGGGATGTAGACGGCCACCTCCTCTCCATTTTCGGGCCCGAAGGCAAGGTTTAGCCCAACGGCGGGGCACTTGGGGTCAGCCCAGCCCTTCACTTACCCGACGCCAGAAGCTTTTTCGCACGGTCAACGAGGGCCGTGAACCTTGGATCATTATGCAGAGGACTTAAGTAGGGATCGGTGATCATCTGGTCCACGGTCTGGGCCGGGGGGCTGTCGTCGAGAAAAGATTCGAGGTGTGAAATTGCTTCTTCCTTCTTTCCTTCCATGGCGAGGGCAATGGCTAGGTCGTACTCCCCGGCTGCGGTTCTTGCGCTCTGAGCGGTGAAGAGTTTTTTGCGGGTGGCAAGCTGCTCGCGCAGAGCGGACTCCCCTTCGGAATAATGATGGTCCTCTATGCGCACCAGTGCAAGTTCGGCGGCGGCATCCAACGTGTTGGGGTGGTCCGGCCCGAGAGCGTGGGTCAACAACTCAACTTCCTGCCGGTACAAGTTTTCGGCTTCCGGATACTTGTGTTCGGTATTAAGAAGCTCCGCCACCTGTCCCATCACGACGAGCGTGTCGGAATGCTCCGGCCCCAGTACGCGGCGCTCGGTATCCCAGGTCTGCCGTGTGAGTTTCTCCGCCTCCGGTAAACGGCCGAGCAGGCGAAGCGCATCGGCGAGTTGGCCCTGAACCACCAGCGTGGAGCGATTGTCCGGGCCAAGCACCCGCGTTTTAGCCTCCCATACCTGGCGAAGAAGCGGTTCGGCGTCGGCATAACGCGTTTGCAGCATCAGCGCCAACCCGAGATTGCCCTTCGTGGTCAGCGTGCTTGGGTGTTCAGGGCCCAGGACTCGGGTTTGTCGGGGGATGACATCGCGGTAGACAGACTCTCCCTCGGAATACTTGTCTTGCCGGAGCAGAGCACTGCCGATACTGTTTTCCGCGGTTAAAGTCTGCGGATCGTCCTCACCATAAAGCTTCTTGTCGAGTTCGTAGGCTTGCCGGATCGTCTTTTCCGCATCCTTATATTTACCCTGATACGCGTAGGTCATTGCCAGATTCGATTGCAGACCGGCGGTCACTTTGTCTTGCGCGTTCCTGTCGTTCTTGGTATCGCCCTTTGCGTCGCTCGTTTGCACTTCGTTGAGAGCCTGAGTGAGAACCGTCTCCGCCTCCGGATAGCGCCCCTCTTCGTTGAGCACCCGCCCAAGCCGGTTGGCGCAAAATAGGGTTGCGGTTGCGGATGGACCAAGCTTCTTTCGGCCAAGGTCAAAAGAATCGCGTGCCAGCTTCTCTGCTTCGGGAAGTTTTGTTTGCTGGTCGAGGACGACTGCCAGTTGGCTCATCGAATCGATCGTGTCGGGATGGCCCGGTCCGAGAACACGCGTGCGAATGGCGAGCGCATTGCGGTCCAGATTTTCCGCGCGTGCATAAAGTCCGAGGCTGTCGTAAACAGTGCCCATGGTCTGCGCCATCTGGGCTTGCAGTTCGGGGTCCTGAGTCAGGCTGTTATCGATGTTTTGCGAGGCCTTGTCCAGAATCTCCCTCGCCGTAATCGAATTGCCTAACGCCTCGCTGGGATCGGAAACCTTGAACATGTGGGTCATGAAATCGGTGATGCGGTTGGCCCGGTCGCGTTCCCGCGTGATGCGTCGCACCTGTATCGTCTGCATCACCGCGAAACCAGCCAGCAACAGAACGAGTCCGGCGGCCACCGACACGGCAATCCAGTTCCGGCGAATGTACTTCTGCAAGCGATACGCCGTGCTTGCCGGCCGCGCCACAATGGGTTCGTTCCGCAGGTAGCGTTCAATGTCGGCGGCCAGCTCCATCGGACTCCCATACCGCCGCGCCCGCTCCTTCTCAAGCGCCTTCAGGGTGATCCAGTCGAGCTCTCCGCGTACGTGACGGTACAGGGACTGCGGCTCTTCCCGGCGCTGGACAGCCGTCTCCTTCGACGTTGCGCTGGCCTTAATCCTCGAGCTGGGCGGCGGCGGATCTTCTCCGCGAATTTTCTCCAGCAGTGCCGGCACTCCGTCCGCCTGCGTTTGAGGGACGGCGAACGGCAATGCCCCGGCCAGCAATTCGTACAGGATCACACCCAGAGAATAGACATCCGTCCGGGTATCGATGTTGCGTTCGGTGTTGTCCGCCTGCTCCGGACTCATATAATCCGGTGTACCCACGACTCCACCGACCTGGGTATACATCGTGGCATCACTCAGCCGTTGGCCTGTGGCTTTGGCCAGGCCGAAGTCGATGATCTTCGGCACCGGTTTCCCATCGATTTCCTCGACCAGCACATTCGAAGGCTTCAGGTCGCGGTGGATGATGGCTTTCTGATGGGCGTGCTGCACTCCCTCGCAAACTTGGGTAAACAGCGCCAGCCTTTCTTTGATCGTCAGCCGGTGCCGGTCGCAATAGGTCGTGATGGCGATGCCGTGCACGTACTCCATCACGAAGAATGGGCGGCCTTCCGGCGTAGCTCCGGCGTCGAAGACTTTGGCGATATTGGGATGTTCCATGAGCGCCAGCGCCTGGCGCTCGGACTCAAATCGCGCCACTACCTCGCGCGTGTCCATGCCCGCTTTGACCAGCTTGAGCGCGACCGTGCGATGGAAGGGTTCGGTCTGCTCGGCGCGCCAGACTTCTCCCATGCCGCCGAGCCCGACTAACTGAAGCAGTCGATACGGGCCAACTCTGGTGAACGTGGTTTGGGCTGAGAAGTTACTGAGAGTCTTGCCTTCCGCTAAAGTCTTGTCGTCCGGGGTATGCGAGGGATCGGCCATAGACGCTTCCGACGGACTAGCCAGAGAAGCCATCAATCTAAAGGAAGATTGCAGCCCAACGCAAGAGGCCTGGACTGCAGGCGCGATTTGGCGGGAAACGCCGGTTTTCCGGGGGCGAAAACGGGGGCGAAAACATGTAGTTACATGCTGGTGAGATTTCGTAAGTTATTTGTTTTCAATGCTATATTACCATTTTGTCACTCCCCTCCCCCCACCCCGGCTCTTTTAGAATCAGTCACTTACATGGGGTACCAGCATGCAAATTCGGGAGCCCATTGGAGTTAGGGGTAAGTTCGGCAGCCTAAAGGAGTTAGGTGGGGCATGTTGCACGGGGCGGTCAGCCATCAGCCGTCAGCCATCAGGTTTCAGCTCTTTGCTCTTTGCTTTCAGCTTTTAGCTCTCTTTAGCTTCTGCGGGTGGGGACGTTGGTTGGGTTCGGCGTTGGCGTTTGTGGAATCCCACCCCTTGGACAAGCTGAGGGCAGGCTCTTGCCGCTCGGGACGGCGGCGCTGCTTTGGGCGGGGAATGCGGCAAGGCGCTCAGGATCAGCTCAAGCCAAAAGCCCCACCCTTCGACTTCGCTCAGGGCAGGCTTTCTCGCAGAGAACGCGAGAAATGGGGCACCCGGCTACCACTACATACGCCTACCCAAGATGCGGTCGATCTGCCGAAGATGGTTCAAGTCGTGTGCCGCTTCCAGGCGGACGAACTCCTCGACCGTTTGCCGTCCGCGTGTCTCGTGGACCCCATAGCACTCCACCCACCGTGGCGGGTGGCCCAGGTCTTTGATCTCGCTGGCATCAGCGACACAGGTGGGTGCCCCATTTCTCGCGTTGTTTGCGAGAAGTGGGGCTTTTCACCGAGACCCACCCTGCCCTCAACCAGCGCTCCGTCGAATTTTCTCCTCCCACCAGGTCCAGTCGTTGATCCGAACCAGTCCCGCTTCTCCGTAGGCATAGCAGCGGTAGCTACTCCATCGCCAATCCTCCGGACTCGACACCAGTCCGCGCACCACCGGATTGCGATGCATGTACTTCAGCTTCTCAACCTCTTTCAGCTGGCCCCACAGATTGAAGTCATAGAAGCGACTCTGCCAAAACCGGCCGGAGAATTCGCCCGCAATGGCCAGCCGCCGGGAGACGCTCAGCTTCACGGCCTGAATTATCTTCGAGGGATCGCCGATCATGGGTTCGGAAATCAGCAGATGTACGTGTTCGGGCATGACCACGTATCCGATCACGGCAAAACGATAGCGAACGCGCATCAGTTCGAGGACATTGAGTAGCAGATCGCGGCGCACGGGATTACCGAGCAGCGGCTTGCGCCGGTAGCAACTCCAGGTGATGAAATGGAGGCTTCCCGTTCCGTAATACCGCTTCAGGCCCCATGGCATGGGGAAACACTACGCACCAATACGCGGTCTTGTCTGTGACAGATGAACATTGGCTGGGCTGAGAATGAGCTCGGCCAAAAGCCCCACTTCTCGCAAAGAACGCGAGAAATGGGGCACCCGGCCTCTTCCCGGCTTCCCTCTGGTTCTTATGCCGCCGGAACCGACTTCTTCTTCGCGTCGAGTGCCGGTAGAAGGAGTTTCAGAAGCGCTTCATCGGAGAACGGGTTCTGACCTGAGATCAGCTCGCGATCCTGAAGTACATAGCTGCTCCATGGAGCGAGCACGCTTACGTCACCGCCCGCCGTTTGCAAGGCGAAGTCCGGATAGAACAGCACCTTGCCACCAATCTCAAGCGGCTCGCGCTGCTGCTCTTCCGCTGTCGAAAAGATGGTCATCTTATATCCAGCATAGATCCAGCCTTGCGCCTTCGCTTGAGCTCCAGCGGCATCGCCTGCCGCCAGCGCGGCGACAAACTCCTTCGAATTCGGAAGCGCCGAGAGCAGTGAAATCGGGCCATGGCAGAGCACGGCCGTAGGCTTGGACGTTTCATGAAAGTGTCTCAACACTATGCCGGCATCGGGATCATCGAGAAGATCGATCATCGGACCATGGCCGCCGGGAACGAAAACTGCGTCATATTGATCGAGGCCCGACGCGATGACATCCGCAATGCGGCGTGGATCTCTGAGCCCAGTCAGGCCGTCGCGGAATAACATATAGTCCTCAAGCTTGGCCGCGTCCCCGCCGAAGAAATCGGCGACCTCTGAATGCACATCCACTTGGGGCGCGTTGCCTTTGGGGTTGGCGAAAGTGATTTCGTAGCCCTCCTTCATCAGGGCGCGAACCGGAACCGTCAGCTCGTTGAGATAGTAGCCAGCGCCCTTGTAACACCCGCCATCTTTCAAGGGCAAGCCGCGACCGCTTGAGACCAGCACCAACACTTTTCCTTTTGTTGCCATTTTGTTCTCCTCTTTGAAGTTGAGTCTGTTTCCGCTTTTCATCCGCACCGGCAAGATTGCAAAGCAAGGCTAAAGGCACACTTGCGGTTTTCTCACTGCCGTTTCAGTCGATAGGCCGCAGAATAGCGAGTCGTACCGGGTACAAGCTCAATGAGGCCGTTCTTCACAAGCCGCTGCAGAATGCCCTTCATTTTATTTTCGGAGCCAATAAAACAAAGGTCGCGAGAGATGCGATTCGTAATCTGATCATTGTCCTGGAGATACTGAACGATAATCTCTTCTGGACTAGCAAGTGGTTCATGCTTGAGCACCACTTTGACGTAGCCGCCAGCTTGCTCGATCGTCGGCGGCTTGAGCTTCATTTCTCGCATGGCCGAGAACGCAGTGTTCGGGCCCTCGCCGACATCTTTGTTTGGCGGATTTGGAAATTTGTTGATCAGCCGCACCACCGTTGCATTGCGAGCGAAGCGCTCGTTCAGAATATTTTCTGGCGTAATGTGGGCGGGCAAAGTGCCAGGGCTTGCCACTTCGACCCGGTTGTCGAAAATGCGAATGTGAATATCGTCAGCAACGCTATAGTCCCGGTGCAGCACGGCATTCGTAATGATTTCATGGAGAGCCGTGATCGGGTACTTGACTGACTCAAGCCCGTCCGGGGTATTGACTCGCACCGATTCTATAATCTTTGCGGCTGTCGTGACGGCCTCGCTGATCTGTGAGTACGCATGCCCCTCAATCGACAGCGGGTCTCCGTCGAGAGTGTCTCTGGTTCCTTCCGCGTCCGTGCTCTTGTACCTATAGATTTTGATCCCCGATCGCTTCGGGAGAGCGGCTTGCGGCTCTTCCGCGAATAGCACAATTCCGGCTACGGTGGGCTTGTTTGCCTGAATGACCTGCTGCTTCCGGAGCCACTGTTCCGGCTCCGCAGTTGGAACGACATCCAGCATAAACCCCAACACGACAACCGAGTTAGTGATCAGCGCTATGTCGGCATTAACGGGCTCCGTCTCGAAGGAAGAAAGCCCTTTGTTACGTTTGAGTCGAGTAAGGCCCTCATCAGAATCTACCGGAAGATTCTGCGCTCCTCGGCGAATAAGAACTTTACCGTCTGACGCAACCTTTACGTCTCGACTCTTGCTGATGTCGATTTTCAGAACCAGACCAGGATACGTAGCGGATCGCAGGAAAGAGTAGGAATATCCGTCACCCAACGGGAAGAGCGACTCAAACGCCTGCAGATGGCCGTTGGCATCTTGCATCACCGACACGGTGGGGTGCCCCATTTCTCGCGCTCTTTGCGAGAAGCGGGGATGTGGGCCACGCGCCTTCCGTCCAGTACCAACGTCCAATTGCGTGGCCATTTTGTTCTGGCTTAATCCATAAACAGTCACACGCTCTGCTATCGAAACGAGTACCAAATGCCCGGCACAAATGGAAAAGAGGCCACGCACATGACCGCCCCCATCGCGTCGAACCCGCCTGAGTCGAGCCCACCTGATTCGAACAAACTCAGCGTGAACGTTTTCACCGCCCCGGGAAAGACGATGGTCGGCGAGCGGCCAAAGCCCTTCGGCGAACCGCTCGGCTTCGATCCGATCACGTCGACTTTAATTTTCGGCGAGTACGATGCCGTGCTGGTGGACGCCATGGGGACAGTGGCTGAGGCCGAGGCTCTCGCGGCTTGGATCGCTCTGCACAATCGCAACCTGGAGACCATCTATATAACGCACGCCCATTTCGACCACTTCTACGGCCTGAGCATTCTGCTCGACCGTTTCCCGGGCGCTCGCGCAATAACAACGCCCGAGACGTTGAGCGCCATGCAGATGTCTTTCACTCCCACAGTTAGAGCGGCTAGCGCGCCGGATGTTTCCTGGGCAAGTGCCCAACAAGTTGGTTCCACCTGAGCCGTATGAGCCCGACACGTTCACGCTCGAGGGCCACGAATTGCGCATCATCAAGCAGGGCCGCACCGATAGTCCCGATTCGACGTCTTTGTATGTTCCATCAATCGGACTGGTCGTCGCTGGCGACGTTGTATACAACCAATGCCGCATGTATGTCGGTGACACCACTCCCGAGAGCCGGAAGAATTGGATCGCAGCGCTAGACCGGTTAGCGGCGCTCAACCCGGCGATGGTTGTCGCCGGTCACAAGAAGCCCGGCGCGCCCGACTCTCCCTCGACGATCCAGGACACCAAGCGTTACCTCGAGGACTTCGATCGGCTTCAAAAAACCGCGAAGTCCGACCAGGCGCTGTTCGATCAGATGACGGAGCTGTACCCGGATTGGGTAGCCAACCAGTCGTGGTTGATGTTCGGATTCCCCGGGGCATAACCTGCATCAACCGAATTGTAGGGAGTGACACGAAAACCTGCTCAAGCTTCCCAAGGGTTGAGGATACCGACGCCCGTACGCTCAAAGTGGGCTACATTCCTGGTCGCGACGGTCAGGCCGTGCACCAGGGCTGTGGCTGCGATAAGAGCGTCACGATCGGAGCGAGGGTTCGGTACGTGAAGCGTCGCGCATCGCCGGACGACATCGGTGTCAATCGCAAGAATGCGGCCTGAGAATGTGGGCAACACGTGAAGATCCATCCACGCACGAAGGATCGCGCCTTGTTCCTTGTCGCGGCGGTCGACCAGCAGAATTCCGATCTCCAATTCCAGTACAGAAATGACCGAGATGTAGAGACTCGCCGAGGGAACGCGTTCGGCCCATTTCTTGACGTTTGGATGCGTCTTCTTCGCTTTTCTTAATTCTGAAATTACGTTGGTATCCAGGATGTACATCAGGTCAGGTCCGCCGGCTCGTGCAGGTTTCCCCGCAGACGAGGCGGCTCAAATTCAATCTCAGCGGCAGCTGGCATCGCCAACAAATCCATAATGCTCTTCTGCCCTCCAGTAATCCTTTGATACTCCTCCACCGTGAGCAGTACATGGGACGGACGACCTCGATCCGTGATGAAAACGGGACCTCGCTTAGCGGCTCTCTTTGCCCTGCTAGTGTCCTGATTAAAGTCTCGACTCGACAGTTTTGTAATAGCCATGGTCTTCGGCCCTCAATGTAGCAACGTGTCTACATTATACCAGAAAAAGCGCCAGCTTAGCGGCCAACCCGCGCGGTTTTTCCTAACGCGCAAGGTTTGGGTACGGAAGCTTCGATGGACACGGTCAAGCATTGGTTCGGGCTGTGCTTAACATTTACACTTAGATGGACGGGTAATATGCCAATCCAGATCATTGAAATATCTCAGGCGGAGTGCGACAAGATACTCGCGATCCGTGAAGGTCATTTTTGCGACGTCAAGGCGGTGGCCATCAAGCCAGCGAAGCTCACTCGCGCAATCGCAGCTCTATCAAATGCCGAGGGCGGCGAGCTTTACGTCGGCATAGAGGAGAACAAGACTACCCGTGATAACACTTGGGTAGGGTTCAATGTGCCCAGCGCGATCAAGAGCGCGGGCCACGCACCGGAATCCGTAACGTTTAAATCCGCATCCCGTCCGTGCCGGCAGTTAACCGTAGACCTGGTCGGTGCTCTGTCCGATCTCGATGATGTAGCCGTCAGGATCGCGGATGTAGCAGCGGATCTCGCCGTACTTGGGGATCGGCGGCGTGAGGAACTCGGCTCCACGACTTTTCCATAATTCATAGCAAGCCTGAATATCCGCGACGCGGAAATTCATAAAGCTGTTGATGTGATTGGGGTCGGGGACGCTGAGGGTTACCGTCGGCTTATCCGGGGTCGGGCCGCCGCCGACGTTCAGAATCATCCAGATATTCGCCAACTGAAGGTACGGAGGCGCGTTGCCGTCACCCATGCTCAGAATGCGAGCGCCGAAGACCTTTTCGTAGTAGCGAGCCGATCGCTCGAGGTCGGCGACGGTGAGAAAACACGCGATGCTGATCCCCTCTTTCGGTGGCATCTGATAACTCTTCTGGTCAATTTGTACGTTATTCATTGCTGGCTCCTTCGATACAGTGCTATCACAAATACGGTGTCCCCCGGAATCCCGGTTTCCGCTGCCGGTTTCGGCTGGGTGTTTGGCGCGGTGGTGGCTGCGTCCATAATTGCTCCCATCAGCGGCGCAGTTATTAGGCCAGAACCGCGACGTTGAATCTATTGGACGAACGTATCGACAATACCAAAGTATTGGGTGAAGATCACGCTCTGGAAATTGTCATCGCCGGGGGCTTCTATCCCGGTCCCTTAAGACGAGACAACCGTATCACCAATACCATCGTCCAATTGATTCGCCGCACGACCTGGGGTGTAATTGGTCCATCAAGAAAGGAACCCAAAGACATGCCGGAAGCGACCTGGAAACCTCACGAAAAACATGGACAGCTGACGACGCAGAGCGACTTGCCCGACAGCGTCTACGCATTTCCGAAACAGCGCAAAGAACCACTGACCGACGCGCAGCATGTGCGCAACGCGGTGGCGCGGTTCGACCAGGTCATCGACGTCTCCGATGCCGACCGCGCTTTGGCGTTCGCGAACATCGAGAAGGCTGCAAACTACTACAAGGTCAATCTCGCGGAAACTTCGTGGCGCGAGCTTGGCGTTCACCCTCAAAAGAAATAGAAGGAGATGAAATATGAAAGCAATTGTTCTCCACCAATACGGCGGTCCGGAAGTGCTCAAGTTCGAGGATTACCCTGACCCGGTTCCGGGGCCGGGCGAGGTGCTGGTGCGGGTCGCCGCTACCAGCGTGAATCCGATCGACTACAAGCGGCGCGCCGGCTTAACGAAAGACTTCTATCCCTTGCAGTTCCCCAGCCTCATCGGTGTCGATATGGCGGGAACTGTGGTGAAGATCGGGCCGGGAGTGGAAGGCTTTTCCGCCGGCGACCAAGTGTTCGCCATGGCGGACAATACATACGCCGAGCTTTGTGTTGTGAAAGCTGCGGCTCTGGCGAAAGTTCCCAAGGGACTCGATTTGATCCAGGCGGCGGCGCTGCCGCTGGTGACGGTGACCGGCAACCAGCTCATGGCTGCGACGGGAATCAAAGCTGGCCAGACGGTTCTGGTCGTAGGTGCTGTGGGAAATGTCGGGCGTTCGGCCGTATTCACTGCGAAGGCGCGCGGGGCGACTGTGATTGCCGGGGTTCTGAAGAGGCAGATGGATGAGGCCAAGACGATTGGCGCGGATCAAGTAATGGCAACCGACGACGATACCGTGATCGCGAATCTTCCGCCGGTCGATGCCGTGGTGGATGCAGTCGGCGGAAGAACCGCCGAGAAGCTCATCGCCAAGGTCAAGCCGGGAGGAGTGTATGCATCGGTTGTAGGGCTGCCGCAGAACGCCACGAAGTACCCGTCTGTAAAAGTGGTGCACGTATTCTCGAAATTCGACAGGAAGACACTTGAGTTTATGGCTGAAGCGGTGCGAGATGGCAAGCTGGTAATTCCGATCGGCCAGAAGCTCCCACTCAGTGAGGCCGCCGAGGCTCAGGCAGAGGCAGAAAAGGGTGGTATCGGAAAGATCTTGCTGGTGGCTTGAACTCTCCACAGCCTTCAGTAGCCACGGGCGTGCAACCGCTGATCCAAGCAGCGCGCTATAATCACACGCACGCATGGCCCTTCTCGCTGGCACAAAACTAGGACCCTATGAAGTCCAGTCCCCGCTGGGGGCGGGCGGCATGGGCGAGGTCTACCGCGCCCGGGACACGCGTTTAGACCGCACGGTTGCGATCAAGGTTCTGCCCGCTCATCTTTCCGATAATCAGGAGTTCAAACAGCGCTTTGAGCGTGAAGCGCGGGCCATCTCTTCACTGAATCATCCCCACATCTGTCATCTCTATGACGTTGGCTCCTACGATGGGACCGACTATCTGGTCATGGAGTTTCTGGACGGCGAGACTCTTGCCGATCGGCTGCACAAAGGGGCGCTCCCACTGCCGGAGTTGTTGAAGACAGGAATGCAAATCGCCGATGCTCTGGAAACGGCGCACCGCGCCGGGATTGTTCACCGCGACCTGAAGCCCGGCAACGTCATGCTGACCAAGGCGGGGGCGAAGCTGATGGATTTCGGTCTGGCGAAGCCCACGCTGTCGGCGCCGGGTGCAGGGTCGGCGCCGCTGCTATCGGCGGCCAGAACCTTGAGCGCGAGCCCGCTGAGCCCGCTGACCACCGCCGGCAGCATCGTGGGCACGATTCAATATATGTCTCCCGAGCAGATCGAAGGCAAGGATGCCGACGCCAGGTCCGATATTTTTGCCTTCGGCGCGGTGCTCTACGAGATGGCCACGGGAAGGCGGGCCTTCGAAGGGAAAAACCAGATCAGCGTTGCTTCGGCGATTCTGGAAAAAGATCCAGAAACGATCAGCAAGATCAAACCTCTGAGCCCGGCGGCGCTCGACTATCTGGTGGCAACCTGCCTGTCCAAGGATCGCGAGGAACGGTTCCAGACTGCGCACGATCTGCAGCTGCAACTGAAAGGCATCTCTCTGGCTTCGTCATCGGCGCCTGTGCCGGCGCCGCGCTCAGGCTCGCGGAAAATCGGGCTTGCATTGACGGGCGTGGCGCTGCTGCTGATCGGAGCTGCAGTCGGTCATTTCTTCAGCCCAGGCACTTTGACTCCGACGGCTGCGCGATCTTACATTCCACCGCCGCCGGGCAATTCGTTTCCCATGTCTGGGTTGGAGATTGGTCCGGTCACCGTTTCTCCCGACGGAAAAGCGCTGGCATTCACTGCCGTGGACGAAAAAGGCGTGACCAGGTTGTGGATGCGTACGCTCGATGCGCAACAGGCGACGGTGCTGGAGGGAACCGATGATGCCAGCAAACCGTTCTGGTCCTTCGACGGGCAGTATCTCGCCTTCGCGGCTGACGGGAAGCTGAAGAAAGTCAGCATTGCGAGTGTAACGCCGCAAGTGCTGGCGGAAGGATTGGCAGGCGAGAGCGGCGGCGGGACCTGGAATGCGGGCGGCACGATCTTGTTCTGCAAGCAACGTTCCGGCGCGATCTACCGCGTGAATGCAGCGGGCGGAGAAGTTTCGCCGGCGACGAAACTCAGCGCGACGGACTTTTCGCACGACGATCCTTCTTTCCTCCCCGACTGCAAACATTTCCTTTACGCCGCCACCCGGTCGAATGGCCCTCCCGAAATCAGAGTGGGTGACCTCGACAAACCGGAGCAGGTTGGAGTAACCGTGGCAGCGGGGCAAATGCCCCAGTTTGCATTAGACCGCCTGCTGTTTTCCCGCCAGGGGCACCTCATGGCTCAGAGCTTCGATATCCGCAACTGGAAGGTCTCGGGCGAATCGCAGACTCTGGGGAATGCGCGATATTTTTCGGTCTCGACGAATGGCGTGCTGGCATATCACGAAGGTTCCGCCGAATCCGAACTGAAAGTCTTTGATCGTAGTGGCAACGTCATAGCGACGCTGGGGCCACCTGCGATTTATGGCTGGCCGCGATTCTCTCCCGATGGAAAATCGATTGCGGTTACCGTGGCCGACTTAAAGGCGGGAACGGAAAATGTGTGGGTGTACCCTGTCGCCGGAGGGCCTCCGGCCCGCATCACCTTCGGGCCATCTGACATTAGTCCCACATGGTCGCCCGATGGCAAGGAACTTATCTATGTTTATTTCGTTCCGGGTGGCGGCAAATGGTCGATTCGCCGGCTGGCGCTCGATGGCAGTCACCCCGAACAAATCATCTACAAGAATGATACGGACGAGTTTGGACTTCCGATTGATTGGTCGCGCGACGGGAAGTACCTTTCGATGCACTTGAGTTCGATGCAGGAGGCTTTCTCGAACTGGGCGTTGCCGCTGGCTGGCGGCCCAGCGTTTCGACCCCCGGCCACAGCCGGATTGACGGCCAATGAATACGAAGGCAAGTTCTCTCCCGATGGACACTGGCTGACTTTTTTCTCCTACGAAACCGGACGGCCGGAAGTGTATGTAGTGCCATTTCCGGGGCCAGTGTCAAAGTTCCAGGTTTCCACGACCGGGGGATGGCTGCCGCGTTTCGGGGGCAAAGAATTGTTTTACGTAGACAGAGGCAACCGTTTGATGGCGGCGCAGATTCACACGCAGCCGACGTTCGGCGTGGATGCCATTCGTCCCATGTTTCAACTCGACTTCCCAAATCTTGTAGATCGAACCTTGCCGTTGTATGACGTCAGCGCCGATGGCCAGCGTTTCGCCGTGCTCACCGGGGACCGATCGAAAACTACAACGATCACCTTGTTGACGAATTGGCCGGCTGCACTGAAGAAGTGAGCTGGACCTTGGGTCTGCGGGAGGAACCTATGCCAGTTTCCGTAGCTTGGGCAACCGCAGAGCAGACTGATCGCATCATCTAGGGACAGTGTGTGGATACCAACCGGTTTGTATGTACGGGAGGGCGGAATCGCGAACGCCAATGAATCCATCCCCGAACCGATCCCAATGCGCAGGAGAAAACCTAATGAACCGAGAGTCAGTCAGGATGATCGCGCCGGCTAGTCTGGCGCTGAGCCTCGCGCTGGGCGCGGCGCTTCTAATGCAAGCGCAGAGAGCTCAGGCACAAAATAGTAAATCGCCATATCCCAGCATGGCTCCGGTTGACCAGTACATGACGGAGCGTAATACCGAGATCGCTTTGGCGCGAACCGCGGCTCCGCCATCCATATCGGCGGATGCCACGGTCATGTTTCTCGGCCGCCATGGCTACGAGACTGCCGTCGAGGGCAAGAACGGTTTCGTGTGCATCGTGGAACGAGCGTGGATGTCGCCATTCAGCCACCCGGAATTTTGGAATCCCAAGAATCGAAGTCCCATTTGCTACAACGCCGCGGCCGCGCGGTCCGTCCTGCCCTACACTCTTAAGAGGACGGAGTTGGTGATGGCCGGATTGTCCAACCCGCAGATCCTCGAACGCATCACGGCTGCGGTTGCCGCCAAAGAACTGTCCCCGCCGGAAGTTGGCTCCATATCCTTCATGTTGTCGAAGCAACAGTACCTCAACGATGCCGTCGTGCATTGGTATCCGCATTTGATGTTCCATCTCCCAAAGACAGACGCGGCGAGTTGGGGTGCGAACTTTGACGGTTCCCCGATAGTGATGGATCCGCGCGAGATCCCGGAGCCGCAAACCACCTTCTATGTCCCAGTTGGCAAATGGTCGGATGGAACAGCAGCTCCGGTCATGTAAGGACACGCTGATCACGAAAAGAAACCGGGCAAAATCGGCGGCTGAAGCCGCGCTGATTTTTCGGCGTTTACGGCGCGACTGAAGTCGCGCCCTTTCAAAACAAATTCAAACTTTCAAAAACAAATTCAAACTGACCCACTACCCAAAATTGCACGAGCAATGGGCCCCCGGTTCGCTACTACAACCTCTGTCGTAAAGCGAGAACCACCAGACCTAGAGTGACCAGGACTACGGAAATAACGGTGAGAGTCCAAGTGACGCTCCTATCGTGAGTTTGCCTCTCGACCAAGGGGAGATTGATCAGCGTACTGGCGATCGAGGCGAAGACGGTGGCCACGCCGGCTACATCGGGGAGGAGTTTCGCGTGTATCACCATTGTCGCCGCCGCCGCCGTGGTACTGGCGCTGCTCACGGTTCCCCCGATCAGGCTCAACATCAGGAATCCGTACCTACCCAAATATCGTGCCCCTATCGTGCCGATGACTTGCATTGCCAGGAACAGCCCCGCGAATTTAAGTACATACTTGAGCGATACGGGAGAAGAAACCGCGAGCGGACTGACTTGTGTTGCGCCGCGCCTTCGCTGCTTCCAGGCGAACAACGCCGCGCAAAGCGTCATTACGAGGATCGGCGGCGCGGCAATGGGCACGGCTGCTGGAGCAAAGATAGCGAGGATCAGCAGGTTGCGGAGAAACATCGCAACCGAGGTAATGAGCACCAGAGCAACCGCCATGCCACTGGCCGCGCCCGTGAGCAGCCGCGATAACTCGGCAACGGTTGCGGTGCTGTTCACAAGCCCGCCCAGCGCAGCCGTGTAATAGAGTCCACGATTTGCGAAAAGACGCAGCAGGACATAGTTCAGGAAACCGAGTCCAGCAACGATGATTACGATCATCCATGATTGCCGGGGGTTCAGTAGTTGCCATTTATCGATAAAGCGATCGGGCAACAGCGGATAGATAACGAAACCGATCAGACCGAGCAGGACTGCCCCGCGAATCTCATCCGGCGTCAGGCCACCGGCGAATTGTTGCAACTCTGTCTTCCAGGCCAGCAGCATCGTCACTACGATCGCAGAAGCCACCGGTGTGAATAGATGCCCCTGACCGATCATCACTCCGAGAACAAACGTGACGAGCAAGGCCACCGAAGTGGTCATTTCAAGTGACCCATCGACCAGCAAGCTGCGCCCGTTGATGAGCGTAGCGAAGACGATGATTCCGGCCAGGCAGATTCCGGCGTACTGTCCAGACCCCAGGGCTGCCAGCGTTCCGAGTAACGCCGTAATGGAGAAAGTGCGCACACCAACCTCCTTGTGCGCCCACTCTCGCTCAAATCCGACCAGCAACCCTACGCCCAATGCGATTGCGATCTTTAACGCAACCTCAGATGGAGGAAAAATCATTTGCAGATGTTATACCCAGTTTTCGCATCGCGGTGTCCAACAATCTTGTCGCTGACTGACTGTCGCGATCAGGCGTGCACGCTCATTGACCCCCGATGAGCGCTTTCTCCCTCGGCTTCGGCCAAGGCGCGAGCAAAATTCAAAAAAGACCGGGGGCCCTCTCCTCGCAAGATTGCGCGAGCAATGGGCCCCCGGTTTGCTACTACTCCGGTTGCTACTCTTTCTTGCCGAGCAGACCGGTGGTTGTGGCTGCCGGGGCCTGGATTCCAAGGATGGAATAAGGCACCGCCACGGTGATGGTTGAGGGTTGAGGACCTGTACAGGTGTTGGAAGTGCTGCTGCCGCCGACGTAGAGGACTGTCGCTGTGGGAAGCACTCCCGTGGATGTGGTATAGCTCACGCCGCCAATGATGATGGTCTGGTTTTCCCATCCAGCGCTGGCCACAAACTTGAAGCCGGCCTTGTAGGTCACTTTGTAGCCTTTCTTCTTGGTGCAAACCGCGCTGGTGGTGACGTAGCCATTGGTGGAGACAACACCGGGGGCCTGGGAGATGCCGAAGGGCCCCTGGATCAGGCCGCCCATGTCGCCGCCTTTGTCGTCGATGCCGAGAGTGTTTCCACCGTCGAGCGCATTGGCGGCGGTTGCGGTGCCGTTGCAGGCGTCCGTTCCGGTGCAAGTGACGCCGGATTGAGTGAAGTGGGAACGGTAAATGGCCAATCCGTCGCTTCCGGTGGACGTGGCGAAGGGAACGAAATCGGCCACAGTGGTGTCGACGTTATCTTGGGCGGATTGAGCCAGCGCGGTAGGACCGTAGGGGTCGTTATCGGGAACCGGCACCAGCCAGCGGTAGATCGACCAGGCCTTGTAACTACCGTCGCGCAGGGTCGGGTAGGAGTAACCGCCGGTCCAGTAAGAGGCGGCGGTGCAGGGTCCTTTGCAGTTGGGGAATCCCTGGTTGGCGATGGGGGTGGCAAAGCCGAACGGATCGACGCCATCGACGGTCAGGTAGTTGTAGTTGGCTGGGTGGGAAGCGCCTCCGAACTTTTGCAGATTGACGAATCCGGTGAAGACATAGCCCAGGGAGTTTGCTGTTCCCAGCAGGCCGGTGCTGGTGGTGCCGATTTCCTCGGCGCTGCCAATGGCCCGCGAACGAGAGCCCGTGCCGTTACAAGCCAGATTGGCAAGGGGATTGGCGGTGGTTGGATTGACGCCCTTCTCCTGCGAGTCGTCGGTGTTGCCGGTGGTGCGGAAAACGTTGAACTCCGCCGTGGCCGCGGTGCCAGCGGTAGGCTGAAACAGGAACAGAGTCAGAGGCGTGCCATTGCCGTCATTATTGCCGCCGAAAGCCGCGCTGTCGCTATCGCAGGAAGTGGTTCCGTCAAACAGGTGAGCGGCCGGATAACCACCGGTGGGATTCGCTACGCCGTCGCCGACTACGCCCGTCACCAGGTTGGTAGCGAGAGGAGTACCACTGCCGTTGTTCATGATAAAGATGAGGGGAGCGGCGCCGATGGGGACGCTTTGGTAGGTGCGGATTGCGTCGTGCGTAATCGGGTCGTTCCCTGTAATTGCGAACTTCACCGGCGTAGCCTTGGTGCCGGTGCCCTCCGAGGTAAGAATGGATGCGCCCACGTTGGCGCTGCTCTTGTAGCCGAGACCGGCGTAGGTGGTGGTGTTCAGGGCCGCCATGGCGCGGTTGGTGACAAAAAAGAGCATCCGCGGGAGTCAATTCGGTGAAGGAGGCGTTGATGTGAAGATCCTTGATGCCAGCCTGGTCCGTGCCGATGGCAATCGGGATATTCGTGGCGCCGCTGGCTATGGCTACATCGAGACCGTTATCGGGGAAGAGAATATTGGCGCCGGTTCCGAGCAGGTTGCCGGGAGCGTTGGGAATGACTTGCAGGGCAACACCAGAACCCCCGTTGGCGGGAGTGTTTTGCGCCAGGAAGCTGCGGACTCCAATCGTCCCATCCAGGCCAGCGGTCAGCCAGATATCGGTAATCCCGTTATTGCCGGAACTGATGGTGCCTCCGCCGGTGGACGGGCAAACGTCGCCGGCATCGAGATTGGCGATCCAGACGATCCAGATGTTGCCCGGCTCAATGGGGATCGCGACCGTGCCACGATTGTCGATGAGGTTGGCGGAGGTCTTCGCGGTCCAGTGATAGACACACTGAGTCGCGGTGGCGTAGACCGGAGTCGATGGACTGCCCAGCTTGCTGCCGGCCAGAACGTCGGCAGCGATGGCGGATTGCGAAAACTGAGCGGAAGCTCCGGCCCCCACAAGGTGCACAAAGCAATTGGGAGTGTTCACCGAAGCGAGGCAGGCAACCTGCGCGTGCGCGGCGGGAGCGATGTTGGCGGCAAGCACAGCCACCAGAGCGAAAAACAGAAATTTGATTCGGGTCATTTTATCCTCACTTTTTTATTTACTTATGTACGTCTATCCACATACTTGTGTATCTCGAACACCCGTGCCGCTTCGATCGGTCTGCACGGAAATCATTCAGAGTTTCGAGCCTGCGCCAAGCCTGCCTGGTGTTGAAACCCGGCTTGACGACAGACCCAGCGGCCCAAAGCCCGCTTTTCTTTAACGCCTCACTTGGGGGAGCGCCTTAATCAACGTAAAAGATGGCGGCGTTGCGAAAAGCTCGTGAGGGCCACTGGGATTACAGCAATAACAGCCACGGGAAACACTGTAGCGGAGATTCAATAGTATGTCTACTAATTTACTATAGATTTAACATTAAATTTATGCGGGTGACGCGAAAGCGGCTCTGGGAGCGGCAAAATGGGTAAATCGTGCCCTGCAGTGTGCAATTTTCTGCGCAGTTTTGCCCCGGTGGCGAGACGAAGGTCTACTTACACGACGGGCTGCATGCGGCGGCTCCCGAATGAGGAGACCAGGCCTCCGCAAATTACACTGCGATGCCGGAATACAGCGGAATGGTGGTTCCCATGGCGCGAACTGGTTGCGGCACGTCTGCATGCCTCGGTTGCGGAGCCAGGCGGTAGCCTGCGCCCCGAACCGTCTGAAGATAGCGCGGAGTCCCGGGGTCAAGTTCAATCTTTTCCCGCAGGCGGCGGACATGAACGTCGACGGTGCGCGGGGTCACAAAGCGCGCATCCCAGACGGCATCCAGCAGTTGATCGCGACGGAACACTTTGCCAATGTTCACGGCAAGGTGGGCAAGCAGCCGAAACTCCATGGCGGTCATGCTTACCAACTGGTCGCGGACCTGCACCGTCATGGTGTCTCCATCCAATTCCAGGTCGCCCACCGTGATGCGCGAGGGAGATTGGCGTTTGTCGGCGCGACGCAGTACCGCCTGGACCCGGGCGATGAGTTCCGGAGGGCCGAAAGGCTTGCTGACGTAATCGTCCGCCAGTTGAAGCCCTGCCACGCGATCGACTTCGGAGGTCTTTCCAGTAACGAAAATGACAGGGATCTCCGCCCAGTGGGCAATCTGCCGGATTTCGCCGCAAAGATCCAGACCGCCCATATCCGGCAGCACCATGTCGAGAAGGAATAAAGCAGGCTTCATGCCGGGAGCAGAGCCCAATACCGCGGCGGCGGATGAAAAACTGCGTACCAGGAAGCCTTCCGCTTCCAAAATGTGGCGCAAAAGACGGGACATGACCGGATCGTCGTCCACAGTGAAGATAAGATGCCGCATTGTCGGGCTCCTTTGGAATCGATAGAAAACGATCTAGGGGAGAGCTGCACCAAGCGGTGAATTGAAATCCACAGCCCGGATGAAGGAGTCAGGCGGGAAGACGAGCCTTCTAGCCTTCACATTGGAGGGAAGGTTAGCATGGGTTGCGGCCAATTGTCAACTATGTCTACTGGTGTACTTGCAATTGCATGGGGGCAATGGAAGGGCGTCCCGTGGGTGGGAAAATGTGCAGGGAGACGGGGCAAGGAGATGGAGAAGGGACACAGGGCAGCCAGACGGTCGAAGATGCCCTTATCCCTATCCGAGACTCCGCCCTACGAATATTTACCAATCTTTGCGGATTGTTTACTTTATGGAGCCGAGGCGTGGATATTATGAGGCGTGAATATTATCGAGAGAACTCTGCGGGTTTCGTAAACCGAGGCGTCAAAGAATGCATCTCAGACCATCGAACTGCTCTGGTCAGATGTTGACGGCGAACGGTGGTCCGCTTTTGGTCCAGGCATTTTCAATGTGATAGCGATTGACGAAGACACTGAATGGAAAATCAACCTGCCGCTCCTCATATCGATCCACAACATCAGCTGCCTCCTGCCAGCCAGTCCCAAAGCCCCAAGTGGCGGCGTCTTTTTGTGTGGCTCTTTACTCTGGCTGCACTCGGGCTGATTCTCTTCCTGATCGTTCACTACACCGGCGGGAGCAACTCCTCCGCCTCGCCTTCGGGACGAAAAGGCGTCACCGGCCCGGTACCGACCGTTGTGGCCACGGCGCAAAAAGGAAACATCGGCGTCTACCTGGAGGCCATCGGCACCGTTACACCTGTCTACACCGCATCGATTACCAGCGAAGTCATGGGCCTGGTGACACAGGTGCACTATAAGGAAGGCCAGCTGGTTCGCAAGGGCCAGCCTTTGATCGATATCGACCCCCGGCCTTACGAGGCCCAACTCTTGCAGGCCCAGGGTGCTCTGGAGCGGGATACGAATGTTCTGGCGGAAGCCAGGATGGACCTTGAGCGATACCAGCAGGCGTGGGCCAAGAATGGGATTCCCAAGCAAACGTTGGATGATCAGGAAAAAATCGTATTGCAGGATGAAGGCACGGTCAAGAACGATCAGGGCACGGTGAACTTTGACCAGGTCCAGGTCGCCTTCTGCCACATCACATCGCCGATCGATGGACGCGTGGGACTGCGCCTGATCGATCCGGGAAACGTGGTTCAATCCACCGGCGGTACGATCCTGGCCGTCATCACCCAGATTACACCGATCACCGTCATCTTCACCGTTGCGGAAGATAGTCTGGGACAGGTGCAAGCGCAAATCGGGCAGGGGAAGCGGTTATCGGTGGACGCCTATGACCGGGCCCAGAAAGCCAAACTTGCATCCGGCAAACTCCTGACGTTTGACAATCAGATCGACACTACAACCGGCACGGTCAGGATGCGCGCGCTTTTCGATAACAAGAAAGGCGAGCTTTTCCCCAACCAGTTCGTCAATACCAGGCTGTTGGTAACGACCGAACAGGGGGTCACGCTGATTCCTTCATCCGCCATCCAGCACAACGGTGACAGCGCATATGTCTATCTCATTCAGAACGATACGGCGCAGATCCGCAATGTCCAGACCGGCGTGTCAGACTCCGGCAACACTGCGGTGACCGGGATCAACCCGGGGGATGTTGTGGCCAACAGCAGTTTCGACAAGCTGCAGAATAATTCGAAAATTGTGGTCTCGACCCAGCCCATACCCGGTGCTTCGAGCGGAAGCCAGGCCCCGTGAGTCCGTCTCGCCCATTCATCATGCGGCCGGTGGCAACGTCGCTGCTGATGGCCGCAATCTTGCTCGCCGGAATCGTCGCCTATCGGCAATTGCCGGTCTCGGCGCTGCCCGAGGTCGATTATCCGACCATCCAGATCCTCACCTTTTACCCCGGCGCGTCCCCTTATGTGATGGCTACTACTGTAACCGCCCCGCTCGAGAGGCAGTTCGGCGAATTGCAAGGCCTGAGCCAGATGACCTCTACCAGTTCCGGGGGCACGTCGGTGATTGTGCTGCAGTTCAATCTGAGCCTCGATATCGACGTTGCGGAAGAAGAGGTACAGTCGGCGATCAATGCATCCCAGAGCTTTCTGCCCTCCAGCCTGCCAACGCCGCCGGTGTACAGCAAGACGAATCCCGCCGATGCTCCGGTGCTTACGCTCGCCATTGCGTCCGACTCCATTCCGCTGTCGCAGGTGGAAGATCTGGTGGATACGCGGCTGGCTCCAAAGCTTTCGCAGTTGAATGGAGTCGGCCTGGTCAGCATCAGCGGCGGGCAGAAGCCGGCGGTCCGCATTCAAGCCAATCCCGCCGCGCTTTCTTCCTACGGCCTGAATCTGGAGGACTTGCGCACGGCGCTGACGCAGGCGAGTGTTAACGCGGCGAAAGGCAATTTCGACGGGCCACGGCAGGATTACCAGATCGATTCGAACGACCAACTCGTCAGCAGCGCCGACTATCGCAACGTCGTGGTCAGCTACCGCAATGGTGCGCCGATCATGCTGACCGATGTCGCGAACGTGGTTGACGGCGTGGAGAACAATAATCAAGCGGCCTGGATGAACCTGACTCCCGCCGTCATTCTCAATATCCAGCGCCAGCCCGGCGCCAACACCATCAGCGTAGTCGAAGGCATCAAGAAATTATTGCCTCAGCTCGAGGCCAATCTGCCGGCCTCGATTCATGTCACCACCCTCACCGACCTGACGACCGCGATCCAGGCATCTGTATCCGATGTCGAGTTCGAGTTGATGCTCACGGTTGGGCTGGTCGTGATGGTTATCTTTCTATTCTTGCGCAGCCTCTATGCCACGATCATCCCGAGCGTGGCCGTACCGCTTTCGCTGGTCGGAACGTTCGCGGCCATGTATGCGCTGGGCTTCAGTCTTGACAATCTCTCGCTCATGGCTCTGACCATCTCCACCGGCTTTGTGGTGGACGATGCCATCGTGATGATCGAAAACATCTCACGCTTCATCGAGATGGGAGATCCTCCCATGGAAGCCGCGCTGAAAGGCGCCGAACAGATTGGCTTCACCATTGTCTCTCTGACGGTCTCGCTTATCGCTGTCCTCATCCCGCTACTGTTCATGGGTGATGTTGTCGGCCGTCTTTTCCGCGAATTTGCTGTAACCCTCGCCGTCACCATCGTCATTTCCGCGGTGGTTTCGCTGACTCTCACTCCTATGATGGCCGCGCGCATCCTGCGCCACGAACCCAAAGAGCAGCAAGGGCGGGTGTACAGAGCATCAGAACGAGTCTTCGAAAGGATGATCGCTTTTTACGGCAGAACGCTGAAGTTCGTGCTGCAGTATCAAACCGTCACACTTCTGATCGCCCTCGGCACGCTCGTGCTGACCATCATCCTTTATATCGTGATTCCCAAGGGCTTCTTTCCGGTGCAGGATACGGGTGTTATTCAGGGGATCTCCCAGGCGTCGGCGACTATTTCTTTTCCGGCAATGGCGGAACTGCAGCAGGAAATCGCCAAGGTGGTCCTCGCGGATCCGGCGGTGGAAAGCCTCTCCTCTTTTATCGGAGCTGACGGCACCAATACGACTCTCAACAGCGGACGCATGTCGATCAACCTCAAATCCTTGTCGGACCGGCACCACATCAGTGCAGCCGACCTGGTGCGCAGGCTGCAGAGCAACCTGCAGAAGGTGCAAGGCATTTCGCTCTACATGCAACCCGTACAGAACATCACCGTCGATGACCGCGTGAGCCGCACGCAGTATCAATACACTCTGGAGGATCCGGACCCAGTTGAATTGAACGATTGGACCAATCGTTTCGTGGCCAAGCTGCAAAGTTTGCCGGAGTTGGAGGATGTCGCTACGGACCAGCAAACCGGCGGCCTGGCGGTTTCGCTCGTCATCGATCGCGTTACCGCTTCGCGACTCGGAATCGCGCCCTCTACCATCGACAACACCTTGTACGACGCTTTTGGTCAGCGCCAGATCAGCACCATGTATATGCAGCTCAACCAGTACCACGTGATTCTGGAAACTCAGCCAAACTTCCAGCAGAACCCCAGCACGCTGGCGAATCTCTACATCCAGGCGAACGCGTCTTCCGGCGCGTCGGGGCCGGGGGCGGCAAACTCGTTTTCCTCATCCGGGTCGGCTTCGGCGGGCTCGAATGCCACCACCTCTTCGGTGATGTATACGCCGTCTTCCAACGTACTGGTTCCGCCGAACAATGCGCTTGCGGCCAGTTCGAATGCGGCCCTGTCCGGAGTCGGGTCCTCCGCAAACAGCAGCGTCGCGACCACGATCAGCAACGCCGTGCCGCTAGGCGCTTTTACTCGATTCGCGCGGACCTCGGAAGCGCTCTCGATCACTCATCAAGGGCAGTTTCCCGCGGTTACCATCTCTTTTAATCTGGCCCCAAACGCGGCCTTGGGCAGCGCCATCACTGCCATCGACAAAGTGCAGCAGGAGATGCACATGCCCGCCAGCCTGCAGGCGGAATTCCAGGGCACTGCGGCCTCTTTCAAGAATTCTTTGTCCAACGAGGCGCTGTTAATTCTGGCCGCGCTGGTGACGGTTTATATCGTTTTGGGGGTGTTATACGAAAGCTTCGTTCATCCCGTCACGATTCTCTCGACCCTGCCCTCTGCCGGAGTAGGAGCTCTGCTTGCCCTGATGCTCTTCCGGCAGGACCTCAGTGTCGTTGCCATCATCGGCATCATCTTGTTGATTGGAATTGTGAAGAAGAACGGCATCATGATGGTTGACTTCGCACTCGAGGCGGAACGCGAACATGGCAAGAATGCGACCGATGCCATCTATGAAGCCAGCCTGCTTCGATTCCGCCCCATCATGATGACCACCATGGCGGCGCTGCTGGGAGGACTGCCGCTCGCTTTGGGAAGCGGAATTGGCTCCGAGATTCGCCGTCCGCTGGGAATTGCCATGGTCGGCGGATTGTTGCTGAGCCAGGCGCTCACGCTTTATACCACGCCTGTGATTTACATCTTCTTTGACAATCTGGGTCAGCGTTTCTCCGGTTCTCCTTCGCCCCAGACGGCGTCCCAGGGCACAGTACAGCCCTCGGAACAGTCATGAATTCTTCCGAATTATTTATCCGCCGGCCTGTGGCCACGACGTTGTTGACCATCGCGATTGCCATCGCGGGCGCGATTGCCTTTACCGTTCTGCCGGTTTCACCGCTCCCGCAGGTGGACTTTCCAACCATCTCGGTTTCAGCCTCACTGCCGGGTGCGAGCGCGCAGATCATGGCCTCTTCCGTGGCCACGCCGCTCGAACGCCAATTCGGGCACATCGCAGGAGTCTCGGAGATGACTTCTGCAAGTTCGCTCGGGAGCACATCGATTTCAATTCAGTTTGACCTCAACCGCAATATCGACGGCGCCGCTCGTGATGTCGAGGCCGCCATCAGCGCCGCGCGCACCTACCTGCCTGCCAATCTTCCGGCCAATCCCACCTACCGCAAAGTCAATCCGGCAGACTCCCCCATCATGATCCTCGGGTTGACCTCCTCCAAATTCGACACCGGGAAACTCTACGACGAAGCCTCGACGATCATGGAGCAGAAACTCTCCCAGATCCAGGGCGTCGGACAGGTGACTGTCGGTGGAGCTTCCTTGCCATCGGTGCGTGTGGAGGTGGACCCCACAAAACTGAATAGCTACGGCCTCACGATTTCGAGCCTTCAATCCATTCTCAGTACGCAGAATGCTGATATCGCCAAAGGGCAGGTCACTTACGCTGGCGTTACCGCGGATATTATCGCCAACGATCAGATTTCAAAGGCAGAAGACTTCAAGCCGCTCATTGTGGGGTATCACAACGGGACGGCAGTCCGGCTCCAGGACGTGGCCGACGTGAAAGACTCCGTGCAAAACGTCCGTTCGGCCGGATATCTCAACGGAATTCCTTCCGTCACCGTCATCATCTTCCGCCAACCGGGCGCGAACATCATTCAGACGGTTGATAACGTCCGCGCCCAGTTGCCGTTTCTCAAGGCCTCGATTCCGCAGGGCATCGACACGACTATCGTCCTCGACCGCACCACTACGATTCGGGCTTCGGTCAGCGATGTGGAACGGACGCTCGTGATCTCTGTTGGCCTGGTTATTTTGGTGGTGTTCATCTTTTTACGCAACGGCCGCGCCACCATCATTCCCAGCGTTGCGGTCCCGGTCTCGCTGATTGGCACCTTCGCTGTGATGTTCATGTTCGGCTTCAGCATCGACAACCTCTCTCTCATGGCGCTCACCATCTCCACAGGATTTGTCGTCGATGACGCCATTGTGGTCATGGAAAACATCTCGCGCCATCTCGAGCAGGGGATGGAGCCTTTCAAAGCTGCGTTGCTCGGAGCACGCGAGATAGGATTTACCGTCCTTTCCATCAGCATCTCGCTGATCGCTGTTTTCATTCCCATCCTCATGATGGGCGGGATCGTAGGCCGGCTCTTTCGCGAATTTGCCATCACCCTTTCCACCGCAATCGTGGTTTCCATGGTGATCTCGTTGACCACGACGCCCATGATGTGTGCATATTTGCTGAAGCATGAGGACCCGGAAGGTCACGGCAGAATCTATCAGATCAGCGAGAAGGGCTTTTCGTGGATGCTCGAAAGCTATCGCCGGACTCTGCTGTGGGCGCTCGATAACTCGGCCCTGATGCTGGTGATCTTGCTGTTCACCATCGTGTTGAATGTCGTTCTGATGTACCGCATTCCCAAGGGCTTTTTCCCGCAGCAGGACACGGGCGCCATTACCGGGGGCGTGCAAGGTCCGCAGGATTCTTCCTTTCCAGCGATGGACGACTCGGTTCGCCGCCTGGTCGGAGTCATCAAGAGCGACCCGGCCGTTGCCAACGTGAACGCCTATACGGGAGGCGGCGGTTCCACCAACACGGGTTTTATCTATATTGCGCTCAAACCGTTAAACGAACGCAAGGTCGGCGCCCCGGAGATCATCAATCGCTTGCGGCCCAAGCTGAATGGTATGCCGGTCGCCAACGCCTTTCTGCAGGCCGCGCAGGACTTGCGCATCGGAGCACGAGGGGGTAACGCGCTCTACCAATACACTCTCCAGTCCGACAACATTCAGGACCTCACGAAGTGGGGGCCCATCCTTCTGTCCGAGATGAAAAAGATTCCCGGATTGCAGGATGTGAACTCGGACCAGCAGAACGGTGGGCTGGAAGAAATGATCACCTATGACCGGCCCAGCGCGGCCAGGCTAGGGCTAACAGCGCAGGCGCTCGATTCCTCGCTTTACTCGGCATTCGGCCAGTCCGAAGTTTCCATCATCTACACGCAACTCAATCAGTATTATGTGGTGCTTGAAGTCGCTCCCAAATACTGGCAAAGCCCGCAAGGTCTGAAAGATATTTACCTGCGCGCCACCGGCGGGAGCACGGCCGCAACCGCTTCGAGCGCGTTAGCCAACTCCAGCGTTGCAAGTCGCGGAAACGTACCGGGCAGCGGAATTGTCCCTCTCAGTGCGGTCAGTGCCGCGCAGGCTTCAACCACCCCTCTTGCCGTCAATCACACGGGATTGTTTCCTTCCGTCACGGTGTCGTTCAACCTGGCGACCGGCGTCTCCTTGAGCGATGCCACCCAGCACATCACCGAAATGCAGCACAGACTGGGAACACCGGCGACCGTCCGGGGATTCTTCGCCGGGACGGCACAGGCATACCAGGATTCGCTCTCCTCCGAGCCTATGCTGATAGGGACCGCGCTTCTGGCGGTTTACATTGTTCTTGGAATTCTCTATGAAAGTCTGGTACACCCGCTCACCATCATCTCGACTCTGCCGTCGGCAAGCGTTGGCGCAATGCTGGCTTTAATGCTGTTCAAGATCGAGCTGAGCGTAATTTCCATCATTGGAATCGTATTGCTGATTGGCATTGTAAAAAAGAACGCGATCATGATGATTGATTTCGCTTTGGTGGCGGAGCGGGAACAGGGAAAGAGCACCAGCGAAGCGATCTTCGAAGCCTGCATGCTGCGCTTCCGTCCGATTCTGATGACCACAATGGCGGCTCTATTCGGCGCGCTGCCTCTGGCTTTCGGAACCGGTACAGGCTCGGAATTGCGACGGCCACTCGGTATCACGATCGTGGGCGGTTTGATCGTGAGCCAGATGCTCACCCTCTATACGACCCCGGTCGTGTACCTGTACCTGGATCGCTTGCGACTCAAGTTCCAAAAGCAGCCCGCGAGCGGGCATGCGCTTCCCGCGTCAGGCGCCGATTGAGGAGATGAGCAGGAATTGAAGATAAATTGCGCGGATGGAAAAGCTATGACAGCTATGACATTCCCAAAGAAACTTGAACCCCTTGCGATGTCGGCTTGCGCAGCGGCGCTTTGTTTGGCCTTCTCCGCCTGCGCCGTGGGCCCGAAATATCACCCTCCTGCGCCGCAAGCTCCAGCCGCGTCCTACAAGGAATCTCCAACTCAATTTCAGGACGGCGGCACCTGGACCATCGCCCAGCCGGCGGATGCCAAATTGCATGGCAAGTGGTGGGAAATTTTCAACGACCCGGAACTCAATGCCCTCGAAGATCAATTGGATATCAACAACCAGAACATCAAGCAATATTTCGAGAACTTCATGGAAGCTCGTGCCGTGGTCCGGGAAGCCCGATCGCAATACTTCCCCACCCTCGCCGCCGCGCCTTCTGTCACTCACTCTCGGGCCTCGGCGAACCTGAATAGCGCAACCTCGGCAAACAACAACTCAGGCAGCGGCACAACGGGCAGCACCACGCAATTGACAAGCACGCTTTATTCACTTCCGCTCGAAGCATCCTGGGCCCCGGACCTTTGGGGAAAAGTCCGCAACACGGTGCGGCAGGCTCAATACTCGGCACAGGTCAGCGCAGCCGACCTTGAAAACGAGCGACTCACGGAGCAGGCTGCCCTGGCTGAGTAACTTCTTTGAAATCCGCGGTCAGGATGAACTGCAGAAGCTGTTCGACGACACCGTCGCGGCCGATCAGAAAGAGCTCGACTTGACTCGCTCTCTCTATGACGCAGGCATGACTACCGAGATTTCCGTGGTCCAGGCCCAGGCCGCGCTCGAAAGCGCTCAGGCCGGGGCAACGAATGTGGGCATCGCTCGTGCACAGTATGAGCACGCCATTGCCATGCTCGTCGGCAAGGCGGCCACCGGCTTCTCAATCCCGGTGAAACCGCTCACCTTTACGCCGCCTCCGATTCCGATTGGCGTGCCTTCCGAATTGCTGCAAAGGCGTCCCGACGTTGCCGCCGCGGAGCGGACCATGGCGGCGGCCAATGCCCAGATCGGCATCGCTCACGCCGCGTACTTTCCCACATTAAGTTTGACCGCCGAAGGCGGTTTTGAAAGTTCGGCGATCGGAAACTGGCTTTCCTGGCCCAGCCGTTTCTGGTCAGTGGGCGCGTCGTTGTCGGAGACTATCTTCGACGCCGGCCTGCGGCGAGCTACCGTGCAGCAATATGTCGCCGCCTACAATGCAGATCTCGCCGCTTACCGCCAGACCGCTCTCACCGCCTTCCAGCAGGTAGAAGATTCTCTGGCAGAGGTTCGCATCCTTTCCAAGGAAATAGCGCAGCAACAGCAAGCGGTTAATTCTTCCCAGACCTATCTGAAGCTTGAACAAGGACGATATGAGGCCGGTATCGACCCCTACATTGACGTCCTGGTCGCACAAATAACGGTCCTCGCGAACATCCAGACGCTGAATAGTCTCCAGGTGCAGCAGATGACATCTGCCGTGTCTCTGATCCAGGCCTTAGGAGGCGGCTGGGACTCGTCCCAGTTACCGGGGCCTGCGCAAGTGACACAAAAGCCTCCCGCGAGCGATACAAAGATTAAAGATTAGGGATAAAGGATTTAGGGATTAGGGGCTTGCGATTAACGATAAACGATACGAACATTCAACAGTAGCGACCCGAATTCGCGGTAGTGGGTCAAGTTGAAAAATCAGCGGCTGAAGCCGCGCCCTTTCAAAGCAAATTCAAACTGACCCACTACCGAATTCGCACGGCATGAAACTCTATCGATTCTTGCGGGCCATAATCGTTGCGGCCGTCATCATCGAACTGCTTTATCTGGGGGACTGGGCTTTGCTCCGGATTCGCATAGTCCATGGGACGGCATACGGCACTGTAGCGGTGCATCAATTCCTGGCAACTTCGCTCAAGGGGAGCAAGACGGAGTACGACATGACGGGAGCAGTTCAAGAGAGATGCAGCCATTCCATCTTTCCCCATGGTAGCGATAGTCCCTGCTGGTGGCTGGAACGACACAAATCTCAGTGGGAGTAGCCCCTTGCGGCGTGATCCACCGGGATCATCGCATTCACGGTTTTTGGCTCAGCAGGTAGAAGTCGGCCTGGCCACCGGGACGGGAATAAATAATCGAGGAAAGGTCGCGGGAATAATCGAAGGCGTTTCCGGCGTAATACAGGCGGAAGCTGAAAGGCAGTTTCAAGGCCACTTCAGGTTTGCCGATAAGTTGGCCATCCTGCCATTTCTGGCGGTAGAAGACCATGCCGCCTTGTTCGGCTACTCCATACACAAACGATTTGAAGTCGGGTGCAAACCAGAGGCTGTAGGTGACGATCCCTGGAAGCAGAGGAATGCATTTTTTGTCGGAGATGGAAATTTCGTAGATGCCGGCTTTATCGCCCCGGCCGTTGAAGCCGAGCAAATATTTTCCGTCCGGGGTAGTGTCGATGGAGTTGGCGCAGTCCGATACAAAAAGTTGGGGGTTGGAGCCGTCGCCATTCGCTTTCCAAACCGAGATGCCGTGTTCAGGCGTCACTGTCGTGAGGTACATGGACTGGCTATCGGCTGACCAGGTCATGAACCCGTTCAAGCCCTCTACGTTGGCAGCTATTTCATGAAGACCCCTGCCGTCAGAGCCGACAACGAATGCCTTCGACTGTTTCCCCGTTTCATCGAAGAAAGCTACTTTGGAACCATCTCGCGTCCACTCGCCGGTATCGAAGTTTCCCGAGGCAGCCAGCCTGATTTTGTTACCGCCATCCATGTCTGAGATCCAAATTTCGCTTTGCGTCGGGCCGAGGGCCTTTACGTACATGACGCGCTTCGCATCGGGTGAAAGCGCGGGTTGAGTGGAGTTTTCGGCAACCACGTCCACCGACTGGCCGGATTTCGGATGGTAGACAGTGAGGAAGCCCGATTGCTTTCCGTTGACGTAATAGATCCCCTTGCCGGCGGGGTCGGGCAAGGGAGAGTAATCCGGGCCGGGACCGAAGGTGACTTGAGTCAACGACCGGCTGGCGAGATCGAATTTCCAGAGATTGGTAAGGCCGTTGACTTCGCGGCTGAAGAGCAGGGATTTTGCCGGCTCGGCCCACACCAGATCGGCCGACGCGGGGGATATCGACCCCAGTTCAGTGAGTTGGTGGCTGGGAATGTTCAGGCGGTTGAGCTGGGCCTCGCCGGACCTCAAAGTTTTTGAGGTCAACACCAGCAGGTTCTCGCCATCCGGATAAGGAAGAATGGCGATGGCTGCACGCGGGGGGTTCTCAAAGCTAAAGAGTTTTTCTTCGACGAGCCCGGATTTTCCGGCGCGGAAAACGACATTGGACGGGTCCGTTTTTAGATAGTAGAGCCAGTTGCCGTCCGGGGAAGTAGCCAAAGACCGCCGGGAACCACGCGGTGCGGAGCTCCGCCGAGGGTGGGAACCGCCCAGATTTCATCGAGGCCGATGTTGCGGTGGTAGTAAATTTCGGAGCCATCGGAGGAAAAAGTCTCCACAATTTTGTCGCCTTCATCGCGAGTGAGCTGAAGAGGGTCTCCGCCGGAAGTGAGCATGAGAAAAACCTGTTGGACTCCGCCGGCGGCGGAGCTGAAGGCAAGCGTGTGTCCATCAGGCGAGAGTTTGGCGAAGTTGATGAGCTTGTTCCAATGGCTGATCTGCGTGATCTTGCCGGGAGCGGAGGATTGAGAAGTGGAGTTGGGGCGGTTCGCTCGCGATACAGGAAGAAGCCGATGCCGGCAAGAATTATCACGATAAGGGCCAGCGCGGCAGCGAGGGCGGGCTTGTGACGGGAGGCGAGGCCGGCGATCTGTTGCGAATCGCTGACGAGATTGGCGGTGGGATTGGCCGCAGAAGGTTGCCCGCTGGTGGAATGTGCGGCGGTGGGTGAAGCGGAGGTTGCGCCGGGGTGTGCTCCTGGCGAGAGCGGGTCGGGGCCAGAGATGACGGTGGAGACCGCGGTGCGGCTGGATTCGATATCGCGCTTGAGGCGCTTCAATTCGCTGCGAAGATCGGAGGCGCCCTGGTAACGCAGGTCGCGATCTTTTTCCAGGAGGCGATGAATAATGTCGTCGAGCCTGGACGGAATATCGGGGTTGAGGCGAATCGCGGGAGCGGGGGCGCGATTGAGAATCGATTCGAAAACTACGCCGGTGGTCTCGCCGCGAAAAGGAACCGTGCCGGTGCTCATTTCATAGAGCACTGCGCCGAAGGAGAACAGGTCGGTGCGGGCGTCGAGGTCTTTGCCCCGCACCTGCTCGGGCGACATGTAAGCGACGGTGCCCACGGCGGTGCCGGGACTGGTGAGTTGCTTTTCGTCGAGCGTGGCCATGGAGTGATCTGGAGGGAGTTCGGCCGGCTGCGGTTAAAACTTTGGCGAGGCCGAAATCGAGAATCTTGGCGTGCTCGTGGCGGGTGATGAAAATATTCGCGGGCTTGATGTCGCGGTGAACGATGCCCTGGCTGTTTGCCGCCTCCAGGCCTTCGGCAATTTCGATGGCCAGCGCCAGCAGGCTTTCGATGTCCATGGGACGGCCGGAAATGCGGTGCTTCAGCGTGACGCCGTCGAGAAATTCCATGGCGATGAAGGATTGCTCGCCGTGTTTGCCGATTTCATAGATGGTGCAGATGTTGGGATGATTGAGGGCCGAAGCTGCCCGTGCCTCGCGGCGGAAGCGCTCCAGTGCTTGGGGATCGCTCGACATTTCATCGGGTAGGAATTTGAGGGCGACGAAGCGGCCGAGGTCGGTGTCTTCCGCCTTGTAGACGACGCCCATGCCGCCGCCGCCCAGTTTCTCGACGATGCGGTAGTGCGAGATGGTTTGGCCGATCATGCTTTGTCGATCATGCTCTGACGTGCAATGGTAGGCGGGACGCCGAGGGCAAGTCAATGCAGGCTATGGAGTGGTAGTGGGTCAGTATGAAAAATCAGCGGCTGAAGCCGCGCTGATTTTGCGGTATTTACGGCGCGACTGAAGTCGCGCCCTTTCAAAGCAAATTCAAAGTGATTTTTCCCACCCGTAAAATGACAGCGGCGATTTCAACCGGCGAGCGGAGCCTTGACCCCTAAATGTGAGACACCATGAAGCCTCCGACCAATGCCGCAATTTCATCGGCAGCCGTGTCCAGTGCGAAATGGCCGCCGTCCACAACGTGGAGTTCCGTCTTCGGAACATCCTTGCGAAAGCGTTCCGGCTCGCCCGAGTCGAAGGACAACTCGTATTTCCCCCAGATCACGAGTAGCCGCGGTTGCGTTTTGCGCATCCACGTCTGCCATTTCGGATAGGAGTCCACATTGGTTCGGTAGTCGTAGAAAAGGTCGCTTTGAATCTCGGCCTGGCCGGGTCGGTTAAGAAAATAATACTCATCGGTCCAAAGGTCCGGATCGTGGCGCTCCACGTCAGGGTCGTTTCCCACATGACGGGCGCGGGCGGCCTCGAGCGACAAGAGATTTGTGCGCAGAGCGCTCTCGTTGGCGCCGCGATCGGCCCAGAAAGCCCGGCGCGTTTTCCAGTTTGCTCCGAGGCCTTCGTTGTGGGCCACGGCGTCCTGGACAATTACTGCCGCGATTCGTTCCGGATGTGCCAGCGCCATGCGGAAACCGACGGGGCCGCCATAGTCCTGCATGTAGAGGGTATAGCGCGAGAGGCCGAGCGCCTCGGTGAAAAGGTTCATGATCTCGGCGTAATGGTCGAAGGTGTACGCGAATGTTTTGGGGTCCGGCCAGTCGCTATGTCCGAAACCAGGATAATCAGGGGCGATCAGGCGGTAGCGATCGGACAGCCTCGCGAAAAGCGGTTCAAACATCCGTGACGAGGATGGAAGTCCGTGCAGCAGGAGAATCGTTTCCGCATCTTTATTGTTATCCTTCGGCCCGGCCTCCCGATAGAAGATCGACAGGCCGTCGACCTGTACGGTGCGATAGACGGTGGGGGAGTTCATAGAAGATTCCTTTCTTTAAGCTGATCCCAGGCAATAATAATGATGTGGAGAACCAGAAGCAGCGCTCCGAACCAACTGACCTGAATGTCTGATTAGGCCAGATGCAGAGGCCATAGTCTATTGGGCGAACGCATCGGAACGTGTCGGCAATATACCAAGTACGGATTGTACATTTCGGCGCAGAGTGGGCTCTTCGGAGTAGCCCGGCTGCGGTGGCCTGACCAGGGGGCAATGGGTCAGTTGTCAAAACAAGCGGCTGAAGCCGCAATAACTTTGCGAACTCGGCATCAGCGAAATTACGGTGAAGGCGCATCGAGGGCAAGTCATGCAGAAGATGAAGGCAAATTCCCTCGCCGACCTGGTGAGAATGGCTGCAAAGCTTGGACCAACGCGTCCCGCAGTTCGCGTGGCCTGACGGCTGCTTCGGTGGTTTGCGGGCGGTGGGGACACCTCAGCTTTTTCCAGCTTGGCTTTTTCCAGTTTCGTTCCGGGGTCAATCGGCAGATTCCTGTAGATTGGTGTCATTATCAGTGGTCGCTGAGTGATGTGCGCCCGCATGATCAGTGTGAAGGACCGCCCGTAGTTACTCTTTTGATGGTCTGACAGGATGATCGCGTAGGGCGAGACTTGCGGTTGAATAGGGACTTCGCTGGATGTTCTCTCTCTCCGGCTTCGCATAGACTCCAACACAGTGGACGGTGTAGACGCTTGATGAAAGGAGCGCCGATGCTTTGGACCATTGCTGTTTTGCTTTTGATCCTCTGGCTGTTGGGGATGATCACCTCGTACACACTGGGTGGTTTCATTCACATTCTGCTTGTGCTGGCGGTGATCGCGGTTTTAATCCGGCTCATCCAGGGCAGACCCGTAGCTTGACGAGAAGTCTAACGAAGGCCCGACCAAATTTATTGGCAGAGGAGACAATCCCATGAACAAAGATCAAGTGGAAGGCAAAGTGAAAGACGTAGCGGGGCGCATTGAACGCCAGGCGGGCGAGTGGACCGGAGATCCCGAAAAACAGATCGACGGAACGCTGAAGCAAGCCGAAGGAAAGGCCCAGAATGCCTGGGGCGATGTCAAAGATGCGGCCAAGAAGGCGGCAGATAAGGACGCGCGGAATAGTGAGCGCGACGAGGACGCGACCGAGACAGATCGAGACGGTAGGGACCGGAAAGCGAGCTAAGGCTGATACTTTGCTTTACGAGGGCTGGGTTCAGCGAGAACGCGGCCCTTTTTTTGTGCCCATGCGTGTCGTTCTTTCTCGGCTTACGGTTTTGTCGGCGATGTTGTGAGCAACGAATTTCGGTGTTGGGCCAATTTGAAAAATCAGCGGCTGAAGCCGCGCCCTTTCAAAGTAAATTCAAACTGACCCACTACCCGAATTTCCCCAACCTTGTGATCGAGTGCGGCAACTAATTTGTAGTTGGCAAGTTATCTCGAAAGCAAAAGGAGTATCGATCATGGGCGACATGGATAAGAAAGGTCAGGAAGGTCAGGGCCAGCACAATCAGCAGAGCGGTCAACCGGGGCAGGGGCAGCAGAGCAGCCACCCGGGACAGGGGCAGCAGAGTGGTCAACCGGGGCAATTCCAGAAGAAGGGCGGCCCCGGTCAAACCGACAGCAATGAAGAAAACCAAGAGCGCGATCGTCAACGTCGAGCGTCGTAGTTTGCGATGACTGAGTTGATTTCCTGGAAGTCCCGGCCCGCGTGTAGCCGGGACTTCGTTTTTCCGCCTTCGAATGTGCATCCCTCCGCATGAAGGAACTCCAAAAACAGTAGTGTCCTGATTTGCCATTTTTCACCACAGAGGCACAGAGTCACAGAGAAAACCTCCGACTTGTAGAAACCACTAAGGGGCGGATTCGTCACGCAGTTGGGGCTTCTCTGTGCCTCTGTGCTGAAAAAACGAAATAAGGTCGCTGGCAGCGAAGAAGGGGAGTGGGTACCGGTTCTCCCAGTGAACCGGACCCACTCAATGGGGGCATATTGCGTAGAAACACAGGCTAAAGAAAGAGCGGACGCATGCCTATACTGGGAAACTTGTATCTCCGCTAAAAGAGTTACTGGCCCCGCCACATGATTTGCTTTGCTGGTTTTCTACTGGAAGCGATAGCCTGGCTTGAGTTCGCAACGGTAGACCCTGGCCTGGTCCTTGGGAGTGGCCACGGTGCAACTAGCCCAACTCAACAGCAAATCGGGACCAAGGGGATAGATAATTGTCTGCCCGTCTTCGTCGGCCTCAAGACTTACACCCTCGGCCTGGACTGGCAATGTGAAGCTGAGGGCGCTGCCAAAGATCACGGGGTAAGACTGATAGTCAGTCTGGCTCGCCATGGTATGACTGACTTCCGCCTCCAGCAGAAAAGTGGTTGGATCAGACCAATCGCGAACCGTGGCTGAGATCTTCTGGCCGCCGCGCGAAAAATTATCGGCGTCGACTTTCGTGAAGGGGCACGGTCCGGCGATGCAGGAGAGGCGTACATTTTGAAATTCATTGGCGGACCCCGCATCGAGTTCCACGGAACCCTGCGCCGCCTTCCACTTACGGTCCGGAGAGCACATGGAACCACGATTACAGGGGACATTTCCGGAGTTGTTTACCTCAAATGTTTTCGCTACGCTTCCGATATTCATGGAGGTTTGAACCTTAGTGGAATATCGAACTCGAACATTGGCGATGCTTACCGCGGGTCGTGCGGGCGCAAGGGGAGCATTCCGGGCAAGGGGAACCATCCTCACGATGTAAAGCTGGTTGCCCGCAACTTCGTTCAGATCGAGAGGCCGATAATTAGGATGACGAAATTGCAGCGTAATCGATTGTCCTGTTCTTACCTGCTTGAACAAGGTTAAAGAAAAGAAGCCCGAGGAATCCGACCGCACCGCACCTCTGGTCAAACCGCTGGTCAGGCGAATTTCTACGTTGGCGATGGGCAGTTGCTTACGGAAATCGGCATCCTGCACCATGACCGCGCCAGTAAGGGTCAGAGGTTTTCGGAGATGCCGATAATAGAAAAAACCCAGGATTGCCAAAACCAGCAACCCCGTGGCAAAGATGCGAATCGATTGTGTGTTGAAGGTCACGAGCTACGAACATTTTACGGCCACAGCGCATAAGAATATAGTCATCAAAGAGGGCGGTAGTCGTGCAGTTTGATAAGGAAGCGAGCCAAACGCGCGATTACTGCGTCGCAGAAAACGCGACGCTCGCATGGCTCGCCCAGATTCCTTCGCCTGTCAGTTCAGGACAGGCTCTTCACTGCGCAAGGGACGCTTGTTCAGGATGACAATCCGAACTGCACCATTACCGATATGGCTTATATTCGGGTTCGATGAGTCAACCGGGTAAGAGATGAGCGAATTCTTCCGTGAGAATTCATCGCGCCGGCAGTTTGCTCGGCGAATGCTTGGCCTTTTGAGCAGCATTCCGCTCGCCCATTTGGGTTCGTTTGCGCTGGGTGACAATTCGTCGCGCAGCGCAGCCGGGCAAGCGCCCGCCGAGAGTTTACTCAGTCATGAGGACGATGACTTTCTCAACGAACTTGAGAAGGCAAATTTCCAGTATTTTTGGGACCAGGGCAATCCAAAAACCGGCCTGGTGAAGGACCGATGCAATACTCGCGTCGAGGATAAGGGTATTGTGGCCAGCATTGCGGCCACCGGTTTTGGACTGACCGCCATCTGCATCGGCCAGGTGCGAGGCTTTATCCCGTGGGCGGCCGCGCTGGAGCGGGTGCTGGCCACGCTGCACAGCTTATGGGCAAAACTCCCGAACCATCGCGGGTTTTTTTACCACTGGGCAAACATCAATACGGGCGAGAGAGTATGGGACTCCGAGGTTTCGTCGGTGGATACTACCATCCTGCTGTGCGGGGTGCTCACTTGCCGCCAGCACTTCGAGTCCCCGGAAGTGCAGGCTCTGGCGGATGAAATTTTCAACCGCGTGGAATGGACGTGGCTGTCGGAAGATACCACGCTACTGCCGCATGGTTGGACGCCCGAGGTGGGGTTTCTGCCGAACCGATGGGACTACTACAGCGAACTGATGATGATGTATCTGCTGGGGATGGGGTCGACCTCGCATCCCCTGCATCCGGAAGCCTGGGACGCGTGGAAGCGGCTCAAGTTCGAGTATGAGGGGCGGCGCTACATCGGATCGTTTGCGCCGCTTTTTGTTCATCAATATTCGCAGGCGTGGTTCGATTTTCGGGGTAAACGTGACAAGTATGCCGACTATTTCAAGAATTCCACGATTGCCACGGACGTGCACCGCCTGTTTTGCATTGAACTGGGCAAGCAGTTTCCCGATTACAGCGACGATCTGTGGGGGATCACGGCCTCCGACTCTCGCGACGGCTATGTAATTTGGGGTGGGCCGCCTGCCATGGGGCCAATCGACGGCACGGTTGTGCCCAGCGCCTCCGCCGGTTCTTTACCGTTTTTGACGCAGCCTGTGCTGCGGGTGCTGAGAACGGTCAAGAACCGCTATCCGTCGGCCTGGACGAAATATGGCTTTGTGAACGCGTTTAACCCCCTTGCCAACTGGTATGATCCGGATGTAATTGGAATCGACACTGGCATCACCATGTTGATGGCCGAAAATGCGCGCACCGGATTTGTCTGGAACACCTTCATGAAGAATGAGGAAGCTCGGCGGGGAATGGCTCGAGCTGGCTTCAAGAAGTACTGAAGCGGTGGTCGTTGAGGGGGATCGATCAACCTCGTCTGGCCATGGCTTGATCGATGCATGACATTCTTGCATTCGACCTGGAACATCTTGCTTGTGCCTGGCTTGGATGAGGCGGAGCCGGGTAGCCCGAGCTGGCCTTTCACCTTGCCGGATGCTTCCTGTAAGCAACACATTTTACATAAGATAGCTTCGCCTCATGCGAAGTCTTAGAGGCTGGTCGTGCGGCCTGCAGCGGGTCTCGAAATTGGCACGTAACGTGAAGCAGGTTTGGCGGGGCGATCCGACTGCGGAAGCGCTGGTGTGGCTGCCCGAACCCCGAAAGTGATTTCAGCATCTGATACGCACTTCTCATAAGGTCGGTTAACCGTATGGATGAGCCAAAAAGCTTCTGGAGTGGGTGGGGCGAACGCCTTTCGGCGCTTCGCAACGTGCCTCCCGTGCTCAAGATTGTGTGGCAATCCGGGCCGATCGTGGTGTCGCTGAGCCTGTTCGTTCGGCTCATTGTTTCTTTGCTGCCGATTGCGGCGCTGTGGATCACGAAACTTATCATCGACGTGATCGTAGGCGTCGTGAGTGGACATCATGCGGCACCCCGATACCTTTGGTGGTTGGTTGCGGCTGAATTTGCGGTTGCCTGCTTTGGTGGCGTCGTCGGCCGCGTCATCGACTACCTGGATGCGCTCCTTGCCGACAAATACACACGTCATGTGAGTATCCGGGTAATGAAGCACGCCGCCGGGCTGGACCTCATGGCGTACGAGGACCCAGTTTTTTACGACCGGCTGGAGCGGGCGCGGGTGCAAGCTACCGACCGGCTGGGCATGATTCAATCCATCGGTCGATTAGTGCAGCAGGCGATTACCGCGGCTTCGCTGTCCGTTGCCATTCTCCTGTTCTCGCCCTGGTTGTTGCTGTTGCTGATAGCAGGCATTATTCCGGCGTTTCTCGGGGAAAGCCACTTCGCATTTCTGGGATATATACGGAACTTCCGGCAGACTCCTGTCCGCAGGGAAATGGACTATCTGCGTGTACTGGGTGGAAGCCGCGAGGCGGCGAAGGAACTCAAGCTGTTCGGGCTGAAAGACTTCCTGGTTAATCGGTTTACAAAGCTGTCTGACGATATTTACGAAGAGAACGTAAGTCTGGCCCGCCGCCGCGCGATTGCGGGATCGTTTCTTTCCATGATTGGAACCGCTGGATATTACTCCGCTTACGTTTACGTGATTTGGCGGACGGTAAGCGGAGCGCTGAGCATTGGCACGCTGACTTTTCTGACCGGTGCGATTATGCAGGCGAGCAGCAATATTCAACAGATTTTCTCGACTCTTTCCAGCATCGCGGACCAGGCCCTTTTTCTGACTGATTTGCTCGCATTCTTCGCCATGCAGCCTACGATCCGGAGCAAACCGAATGCATTGCCAGCGCCGCGACCCATTGTGCGAGGGTTCGAGTTCCGAAAGGTGTCGTTCTGCATATCCGGGCAATTCCCGCAGGGTATTGAACGATCTGAATTTTTGTTTGCACGCCGGTGAGCGTGTGGCACTGATCGGGGAAAACGGCGAAGGCAAGACGACCCTGGTGAAACTGATGACCCGCCTCTACGATCCGGTGGAAGGTCAGATCCTGCTCGATGGAGTCGATCTGCGCGAGTACGACCTTGAGGACCTGCATCGCGAAATCGGCGTGATATTTCAGGATTTCATGCGCTATGAGATGACGGCCCGCGAAAACATTGCCGTGGGACAAATTGAAGCGCTCGAAAATCTGCAACTGCTTAAGAACGCTGCCGGAAAGAGCATGGCGGACGAAGTGATCGAAAGACTGCCCCGCGACTACGATCAGATGCTGGGCCGGCGCTTTGAGAACGGTGTGGACCTTTCCGGAGGGGAATGGCAGAAGGTTGCGCTGGCGCGCGCTTATCTTCGCAACGCTCAAGTGCTGATTCTTGACGAGCCCACGGCTGCGCTCGATGCGCGCAGTGAGTACGAAGTGTTTCAGCGCTTCGCGGAGCTAACCCTGGGGAAGTCCGCTCTTTTCATTTCTCACCGGTTTTCCACGGTGCGCATGGCGAATCGCATTGTGGTTCTGGAAAACGGAAGAATTGCCGAAGATGGCAGCCACGACGAGCTTTTCCGTCTCGGCGGGCGTTATGCGGAGATGTTTGAAATGCAGGCCGCAAGTTATCGCTAGTCATTTTTCAGGGAACCCGATGCCGCAGAACGCACATCTCGAACGAGTCAGCGCGGAAGAGGCCCGCCAGATGGAGTCAGGCGCCGAGGCGCACACTCCGCAAGGTCTTCACCAGGCGGCAGAAGACTTGGCGCGGAGCCTTGCGTGGCTGCCAAACTCCCCATCGTCGCGCACATTTGCCGAGCGCAACCGCGCACTGGGGCGGGCTTTCCGGCCGATATTCGCAGCCTTGCGGATCACACCGCCCCGAGCCCCAATTTCGAATGACCAGCGCTGGTTTTACGATAATGAGCGTCTTGTATATGCCGAACTGCAGAATGCATCACTGCTGAAGAAAGTGGTGAAGACGCCGCACGTACGCGATCGAAATGGAGCGGTTGTCCCACGGGTGCTGGCGGTTGCGGAGGGCTTCCTTAAATCGGCTTCGTATCAATTCCACGAGCAGGAGTTCGTTCTATTCGTGGAAGTGTTTCAACGAACGACGGTGCTGCAACTGCATGAGCTGCGGGCGCTGCCCTCTGCATTAAAGCTGGTACTGCTGGAAAAGATCGCTTCCCGTGGAGGACATGACGCTGGAGAACATGGCCCGGGAGAACATGTCCCTGGCGACACGAACGCGTTCGGCATCGGTGTCTGCATAAGAAGTTTGCGGGACATGACGCAAACCTTCTGGAGAGATGTTGTGGAGCCTCTGTTCGTCATGGACCAGGTTCTGCGGCAGGATCCGGCAGGCGCTTACGAGCAAATGGATTTCGAAAGCCGCGACCTGTACCGCAACCGGATCGCACATATCGCCAAGCACTGCGATTTCAGTGAAATCGGCGTGGCCGAAGTGGCGCTTGCGCTGGCGAAGGAAGCCCGTGGCCGAACTTATCGTGACTCCCGCGTTGCCCTGCGCGAATCTCACATCGGTTATTACCTGATTGACGGAGGCGAAGCATTACTCAGGAAGAGGGTTGGATATCGGCCGCCTCTGGGCCGGCGCTTTCAAGGTCTGTTGCGCAGGCATCCTGACGAATTTTTTCTGCCAGCGATAGGCATTCTAACTTTTGTTATTGCGTCGGCGGCGACCTTGCTGCTCACAGACCCCTCGAGTTCTCTCCCGTTCGTCGCGTTCACGATGCTGGTTTTGCTCTTGCCGAGTTCACAGGCCGCGGTACAGTCGATCCATTATCTGGTCTGTTCCGTGCTGCCGCCAGAAGTGCTTCCGAAGATGGATTTCAGCGAAGCCATTCCGGCGGAATGTCTGACCCTGGTTGCCATCCCGAGCCTGCTTTTGAACGAGAAACAAGTGCGAGGCCTGGTGGAAGATCTGGAAGTTCGCTTTCTCGGCAATCACGATCCGAATATCCACTTTGCTCTGCTGACGGACTTGCCGGATGCGCGTGAACCGGCCCGTGAAGACAGCCCGCTAGTCGCTCTTTGCTGCGATCTGATTCAGGCTTTGAATGAAAAATATGCAAGCCAGGAAATGGGATCGTTTTTCCTGCTTCATCGCCATCGAGTTTATAACCCGCGCGAAAAGGCATGGATGGGGTGGGAGCGGAAACGCGGCAAGTTGCTTGACCTTAACAAACTATTGCGCGGACAGTACGACAGTTTTCCGGTAAAGGCGGGCGATGCCTCGCTTTTTCCGCGGGTTCGATTCGTCATCACGCTCGATTCCGATACCGAACTTCCGCGGGGAACTGCGCACCGATTGATTGGAACCCTGGCGCATCCGCTGAACCAGGCCGTGATTGATCCGGAGAAGAACACCGTGGTCGCGGGATACGGCATTCTGCAGCCGCGGGTTGGGGTGAGCGTGCAAAGCACGGCACGCTCGAGGCTGGCCGCGATCTATGCCGGAGAAACGGGCCTCGATATTTACACGCGGGCGATTTCCGATGCGTATCAGGATCTTTATTCCGAGGGCAGCTTTACCGGGAAAGGAATCTATGAGGTGGATGCGGTACATCGCGTCCTCGACCGCCGGTTTCCCCGCAATGCCCTGTTAAGCCACGATCTGATTGAAGGCGCTTATGCGCGCGCGGGATTGGTGAGCGACATTGAGGTGATTGAAGACTATCCGTCTCATTACAGAGCCTACAATCGCCGCAAACACCGTTGGCTGCGGGGAGACTGGCAAATCGCCGGATGGTTGCGCGCGCGCGTACCGGAAGAATCTGGAGAGCAAGCGGCCAATCCCATATCGATAATTTCGCGGTGGAAGATTTTTGATAATCTGCGGCGCAGCCTGGTAGAGCCAGCGACCTTCCTATTGTTTGTTGTCGGCTGGCTGGTGGCGGCCCGTGCGCCATGGGAATGGACGGTTGTGGCCTTGTGCATTCTATTCACACCTGCATGGTTCCAACTGGGCGGGAATCTGGTGCGAGCAAGTTGCAACCTGGATTTGGATGCGGCGCGCCAGGCATTCGGCGATTTTTACACAGCGAACATCAACCTGTTCTTTACCTTAACGTTCCTCGTTCATCAGACGCTTTTGTCGCTCGACGCCGTGGTGCGGTCGCTGGTGAGGCGCCTGGTGACGAGGCAGCATCTTCTCGAGTGGGAAACTGCCGCCGAAGCTGAGCTGGGAGCGAAAGCGAACGCGCCCGTCGATATGTACCTGAACTGGATGCCGGTGGTGGCGCTTGCTCTGGGGATTCTGATTTGGGCGGTTCGTCCGCATGCGCTCTACGCGGCGATTCCGATCCTGTGCCTCTGGGCTTGCAGCAAGCAGGTTTCGTCGTGGCTGAATCGGGAGCCGGCGAAGGCGCGCAAACAGACATCGGTGAAGGACGTTAAATTTCTCCGACGCAGTGCGCTCCGCACGTGGAGATACTTCGCGGAATTCAGCACGGCAGAGCACCACTGGCTCATTCCGGACAACGTGCAGGAAGAGCCGGCCGCGGTGGCGGCTCGCGTTTCCCCAACCAACATCGGCTTGCTGCTGAATGCGAGGCAGGTAGCCTGCGAGTTCGGATATCTCACGGTGCCGGAGTTCACACTGCAGACCCGGCGGACTTTGGAGACGGTGTCGTCTCTCATCAAACATCGCGGTCATATGCTGAACTGGTATGACACTCGCACACTTGAGTCGCTGGCGCGTCGTTTCGTTTCTTCCGTGGATAGCGGCAATTTGCTGGCGTCTTTGTGGACCCTGCAGCAGGGATGTCTTGAGAAGCTGTATGAGCCGCTGGTGCAGCCGTGTTTGGCGGAGGGTTACATTGATACCCTGCGGGAACTCGTAGAGTCGCGCCTGCTGCCGCGGAAAGTTCTCTCCACCTACAAACGGCAGAGCCAGACGGACCAATGGCTGCCGGCTATTTTCGAGTTTCCGGATGACGTTGTGCAAAAAGCAAATGAGGCCGCCGCGAAGTCAAAGGAGGCGCCCGGATTGCAATGGATCGCGCAGGAAGCGAGCGCAAGGGTGCAGAATGTCCGATTAGTCGTGAGCGAGTATGCTCCCTGGCTTTCGCCCGAGTTTGCCGGCCTGGGCCATGACTCTGTGCTCAATCTCAAATTGCTGGAGAGCGTGCCGCTTGAGCAAGCGCCGCAGTCGATCGACAGGTTGATCGCCCGGATCGATGAGACTCTAGGCTCGCTTACGACGGACAAGCAAATCTGCTACGAGGGGTTTCGACAGGCATTGCAGAAGGCGAAGCGAAACGTCATTGGCCTGATCGCCGACTTACGATGGATCGCGACGGAATCTGGAAGACTGGCGGACGCGATGGATTTCGAGTTTTTATTCAATCATCGCCGCAAGATGTTGTCCGTTGGCTTCGACCTGGATTCACATACTCTCAATCAGGCCTGTTATGACCTGCTGGCCACCGAATCCCGCACTGCGATCCTGGTTGCCATCGCAAAAGAAGACATTCCGCAAGAGAGCTGGTTTCTGCTTGGCCGGGCACACGCTCTCGATAAAGGCCGTCCCGTGTTGCTTTCGTGGACCGGGACTTTGTTTGAATACCTAATGCCTTCTTTGTGGATGCACTCCTACCCCAATACGTTGCTGGAGCGCGCCTGCGTCGCCGCAGTGCGATCGCAACAGCGCTACAGCAAGGACAAAGGCGTGCCGTGGGGAATTTCAGAGTCGGCATACTTCAAACTCGATGAATGTGGAAATTATCAATACTATGCTTTTGGGCTGGCCAACCTCGCTTTGCGCAAGCCCGAGATCAATAGACTAGTGATTTCACCCTATTCGACCTTTCTGGCGCTCAGTGTGGATCCGGTGGGGGCATTGACGAATTTGGAACGAATGTCGGCAATGGGCTGGTTTGGCGATTACGGCTTTTATGAAGCCGCTGATTTCGGAGATGGAAAGAAGTTCTGGCAAAGCCGATGTCAATTGGCCCGCTGCTGGATGGCGCATCACCAGGGAATGAGTTTGCTCGCGCTGGCGAATTTTCTGAAGGAAGACATTGTTCAGCGTTGGTTTCACGCCGAACGGCGTGTCATGGCGACCGAACGCCTGCTGCATGAAAAGCCAGTCGCGCATGTGCGGAGCAAAGGCATGCCGGGCAGGCTCGCGGCCTAAAGATTTTCAACTTCACCTCATGCGACGGTCTTTTTCACAATTTAGTCGACTGGTTCTGATGGTGGCTCTCGCCTTCAGCGCCTGCATATCGCTCGGGCAGTCATCTCCAGTGCAGTCCGGGGCATCGCGTGAGATCGTCACTCTGAATGGGAACGCCCCAGCGCATCCCTTTCCACATTATTGGGAAAAGATGTTTGGCTCCGGGCGAGCTATTTTGAGCCTGCGAGAGAGCTATCGTGATGATTTACGCCAGGTGAAAGACATTACCGGCTTTGAGTACGTTCGTTTTCACGCGATTTTTCATGATGAGGCCGGCGTTTATTCCGAGGATGAACAGGGGCGACCGAAGTACAACTTTTCGTATGTCGATCAGATTTACGACGGCCTGCTTGCCAACCACGTTAAGCCATTCGTGGAGATCAGTTTTATGCCCAACGATCTGGCGGCCAAGCACGCCCTGCATGCGTTCTGGTACAAGCAGAATGTTTCTCCTCCCAAGGATTGGCAAAAATGGGATGGGTTGATCACTGCATTCGTTGCGCATCTGGTTGAGCGCTATGGGATCGATGAGGTGTCGAGCTGGTACTTCGAAGTGTGGAACGAACCGAACATCGATTTCTGGGCGGGCGAGCCGAGGCAGCAAACGTACTGGCAACTCTACGAGCACACAGCGCAAGCGGTTAAAAAAGTCAGCCTTCGATTGCGTGTGGGAGGTCCGGCTACGGCACAAGCGGCATGGGTAGATGCCTTCATCCGGCACTGCGTCGACAACCACGTTCCGCTGGACTTTATTTCAACCCATATCTACGGCAATGACAGTGCGCAGGATGTATTCGGTACCACGGAAAATATCCCCCGCGAAAAAATGGTGTGTCGCGCGGTGAAGAAAGTTCACGACCAGATCGAAGCCTCTACTTTGCCGAAACTTCCTTTGATTGTGAGCGAGTATAACGCCAGCTACAAAAACGAGCCCGAGATCACAGACTCCACCTACATGGCACCGTGGCTCGCTGATACGGTGCGCCAGTGCGACGGTCTGGTTGACATTTTGTCGTACTGGACATTTTCGGATGTTTTTGAAGAACAAGGAGTCGTAAAGACGCCATTCTACGGAGGGTATGGTTTGCTCGCGGAAGGGGGCATTCCAAAACCTGCGTTCAATGCGTTTGAGCTACTGCATCTTCTGGGAGATGAGCGGCTGGCGCTCGATTCCGACACTGCGTTGTTTACGCGAAAGAATGACGGCTCATTCGTCCTGGCCTTTTGGAATTACGCACAACCGCAGGGTAAGGGACCGGGCAGCTTTCTGACGCTCAAGCTGAAGAACATGGGAGCTCGCAGAGCGACGGTTTGGCAGCTGGATGCGGATCACGGAAATGTTTTGCGCGCATACGCCAAAATCGGCGCGCCTCGATATCCAACACAATCTCAAATCGCGGAACTTCGACGAGCGGCCGAACTGCCGGAGCCCAGGCGCTATGAGGTCAGAAACAACGAACTCAAGCTCGATGTTCCTGAGACCGGCCTTCTACTCGTCGAATTAGGAAAGTAGCCTCTGCGCTTAGGGGGCGGGAGCCGGAGTGGGAGCGGCAGTACGCTGCGGCGTGTGAATGTCGAGCCAATAGCCTTTGGAACCTGGATCAAAGACGAGCCGCCAATAGAACTGGTGGTCGGGCAGGGTCAGACTCTGAAGCACGAGATCGCGGGCCGCCAGTTGTGCTCCGCCAACTTCTATTTGACCGCGGTCCAGCAGGTTTCTGGGGGTCACGCCAATCGTGATGGCGGTGCCGGTGCGCTTGGATAACGTTTGACAGATCAACTTCAAAGTATCCGAGATATTTTGCTTTTGCTTTTTGACGGTGATTGGAGCATCGAACAAAGGCTTCTGGGGCGACAACTGGCCTTGGGAATTGCGGGCCTGCACGCCGATGACAGCGAACGTATCCTGAACCTTGCGCAATTCAAAGCGCCCGGGATTAGTGCTCTTGTTGTAAGAATCCGTCACCAATTGAAGGACCTTTTCTTTTTCCATGTTCGCCGGAAATTCCACGGTGAAACTCCCGCCAGATGGAACGATCTGCTTCGAGGGTCCGTCGGACTCCGTCAGATCCATTTTGGAGGTAAAGCGCGGGTCTTCGTAGTCGACCATCCATCCATATTTTTGGAAGAGAGCGTCCAGCACCTGGGCCAGGGGGCGCGGACTATTGGCGACGATCTGTACGGTCCCCTTGGTCTCGTGAACTTCGGCCTGTCTTAGATAAGAATGTTTTTCCGGCCGTGACTGTGAACCCGCAAGTGAAACAGCCAGCATGATGACGAGTATTACGCGCTTGATTGATCTCATGGAGTGTACGCAGTCCCCTGGCAATGAAATATATTGTCGCAGTATTTCCGCCCCGATGCTGATCAAAAATAGGACGCGTGCGAGGGGGATTGCAAGTAGAAACTGGTTGCGTGCTTGCGTCGCTCCGGAACCGCGTCAATTGCGTTCGATCGATTTGGACCCATTTGACTTGGATCATGCAACGGGCGCCGGTGGCATCAACCATGGAATTAGTCCTTTCGGAGCTATGCTTCCCGCTGCCAGAAGGCGTATAAGGCTTTTTAATCCCCGCATCCCAATCTAGTGTTAAGGAGCGTGCGTGCCATGAATTTTGATCAAACTCCCCTGGAGCGCTCAAAGGAAGAGGCGTGGATTGCGCAGTATCGAGATGCGCTGAACAAGGCGACACCGGAGCCGCCGCGCGACACGAAGGTCCGCGAGCTTCTTGGGAAAACTCAAGGGCATGTTGCCGCATGGGTTGGCAAGCTCACGTCCGTTGTTTCCACGATCAAGGTACAGAAACCTTTAGAAGCGACGAAGGCGATTTTGGGATCACGATTTTCATCGCAATCCGAAAGGACCACAACGCCCGGCAGGGAAAAGGCATCGTAACGCGGGTGTTTCACAAGGAGACGAAGCCGTTTTAGCCCATACGACTAGCCCATTCGGACTAGCACGAAACGGCCATTTGACGACGGAAGATTATATGGGACAATTCTCCCGCTTCCTTACCCCCCCTCTTAGGAGTAATCCCTTCCCCAAAGGACCAATGTATTTGTAGCAGAGAGTGATAGTTCCACAGGGAGCTGCAGGTTGTTCCTTGCCCCCGCATGGACCGGATCTGCATCTCAAGGAATTGACTGCGGAGCTTTGCGTGACTAACGCGGGTCCGATAGGGAACTCTGAGTCCCATATTTCGATATTGTTGCGAAGATAGCCGAGGATTGTCTCGTTAAGAGAGGAATTCATTGGGTACCGTTCCGGCACGGCCGGGTCTAATTGTGGTCGATGAGTCCCTAAGCGTGGTCGGCTCCAACGCCGAAGCGCTTCGGATACTGACATTTCCAGACCCGCCAGAAAAAATTCAGCGCCTGGACGCCTGGTTGCTAAACCGGGTACGGTCCATTTTCGTCGAGCGGCGACCGCCTTACCGGGTGGTGGAGGAGTTCCGATCCGCCAAACGGACCTATGTCTGCCGCTCGTTTCCACTGGGGGTGCTTGAATATCAGAATGGACATCCGAGACCGGCTGGGGCGCCGACGGCGGGCATGCTGGTTGTGATGCTGGACCGGGTAAGCAATGAAACGCTCAGGATTTCTGAACTGTCGGGGCAATTCGGCTTGACCGGCCGGGAGCAGGAAACCGTCAAATTGTTACTGGAAGGATTGACCAGCAAGGAAATTGCCGAGCGTATGAAGATCAGTCCGAATACGGTGAAGGCTTTCATCCGGCTGGTAATGGTGAAGATGAACGTTTCGACGCGCTCGGGCATCATCGGCAAGATTGTGGGGTGGGAAGCGGCATGCGCCCCTGAAAACGGCGATGGTAACGGGTTCCAGCGGCATTAGTGCGATTGGGTTAGTGCGCATGGAGACTTGTGATCGCGGCGAGTTGGGGTAAAGTGCCAACTGCGCCACTAAAGCCACAGCACCCCCCCCCAGCTTGAGGCGTAATCACAAGGAGGATAACAAATGCGTCGAATTACAACGCTAGTAGTGTGTACTTTAGCTCTCACCCTATGTGCCGGGGCTGCGTTTGGTGCTACCACCACTTACACCGACACGTTGAAAGTTGATTATTTCATCAACGCCAACACGTCCGGTGATTCGCTTGCGGTAGTCCAAATCACCAACACCGGCTACTCGGGCGGTAACATTTGCGCTGACGTTTTCGTCTTCGATCCGTACGAGGAGATGCAGGAATGCTGCAGCTGCCAGATCACACCGAACGATCTTCGTACCCTTTCGGTGAACAGGGATCTGACGGCCAACACGTTGACGCACGATGTTCTGACCACCGGGACCATCCGGATCGTGTCGGCGGCGGTGAACGGCAGCGGCTCTTGCCCGCTTCCGACCACCCAAATCGCGCCGGTGAGCTATGGCGTGCGCTCCTGGGCGACTCACATCCAGGTGGGCAACCACATCACTGAAGCAGCTTCCCAGGATGCACCCATGAGCTCCGCTGAACTGGGCGCTCTTCAGAATGGATGCTTCGCGATCAACCTGGTCGGCAGCGGCAGCGGTGTCTGCAGCTGCGGAACAGGCGAGTAGTTTGTAGATTTACCTGAGTCCGGGTGGGGCCGCAGCCTGGCCCCACCTGGCTTCGGGGTTTCTTGAGTTAAGTTTTGTTTCACGAAAATCTTTGAGACGGGGGATCTCATGGCGGTTTTAAGAAAGGTTTTGCAGCTTGGATTCGGGGCCATCACTCTGGCATTCCTGGTGACGGGATACGCGACAGCGCAGAGCGACAGCACCGTCGTGGCTGAAGTCGGCGGGATCAAGGTTACGATGGCCGATCTGGAACAGGAAGAGTCCAATAAACTCCTGAGCGCGCGTTACCAATATTATCAAGCGCAGACCAAGGCGCTGAATGAACTCATCGACAAGAAGTTGCTGGAGAATAAGGCCAAGAGCGAGGGCCTCACGGTCGATCAGTTGGTGGACCGCGATATCAAGTCGCAGGTGAAAGACCCAACCGAAGATCAAATGAAGGTCTACTACGAGGGGCTGGAAGTGGATCAACCTTTCGACACGATTCGCGACAAGGTGTTGGACAAGATTCGAGAACTGCGCACCCAGAAAATTCGTTTGGCCTACATCAAGGCATTGCGCGCACAACAGACTGTAACCATCACACTTGCGCCCCCCAGCGTAAAGTTGGATACACAGAATGCGCAAATCGTGAGCGCAAAGTCGCCGGTGACTCTGGTGGAATTTGCCGACTATGAGTGCCCCTATTGCCAGAAGGTGGCCGCGGATGTGAAGAAGCTGAAAGCCGATTTTGGCGATAAGCTCAACCTAACCTACAAAGACTTTCCCCTGCAGATGCACGCCCGCGCGGAAAAAGCCGCCGAAGGCGCAAAATGCGCCAATGAACAGGGGAAGTTCTGGGAATTTCACGACGAGCTGTTTCACAGCAAAGAGCTCGATGTCGACCAACTCAAGGCCCAGGCTAAGGCGTTGCAGCTGGATATGACAGCGTTCGATAAGTGCCTCGATTCCGGCGCGGAAACCGCAGCCGTGGACAAGGAGCGCAAGGAAGGATTGAAGCTGGGAATCACTGGAACGCCGAGCTTTTTCATCAATGGCCACTATATGAGCGGTGCTTTGGACTATGCCGCTCTGCGTCAGATTGTTGAACAGCAATTGGCGAGTCAACCCCAGACTGTGAGCGTTGTATCGGGCAGCAAGTAGACGTTGAAGCACGGCACTCCCCCAAGTAGACGTAGGAAGTACGGCACTCCCCCAAGTAGGAAAGGGCTCAAAGTTAAGGCTTTGGGCCTTTTTTTGAAAGCCGGCTTGTTTGCCGCGGCGATAGAGACTGACGACAGAGTCTTTGGACTTTGTCGAACAGAGCCGAATTGGGGATTGCGGCGCACGAAGGCCTGAAGTAGATTATTGCAACTGCGGACTGCAGTGTGTTCTCCCCCTCGGTTGGTGCTCTCCCTGAATTTCCCCCGGATCTCCCCCAGAACGTGCATTTGCTGGCATTCGTGAGCGAGGAGACTTTGCCTTGAAACCTATCTTTTCTGGACTCATCTGCTTTGTGTTGTCTGGGATGCTGATCGGGCAAACTGGACAATTCCTAGAGGCGCCTCAATATCCCACCGGGATGAATCCTCAAACGCTGGTGGTGGCCGACTTCAACGGCGATGGGATCCTCGATCTTGCTGTCGCGAACTCGGCCGATAACACGGTCAGCGTGCTTTTGGGAAAAGGCAATGGTATATTCAGCCCCAAAACCGACTATGCGACCGGCAGCGCACCTCAGGGCATTGCAGTCGGAGATTTCAACGGAGATGGGCACATCGATATTGCGGTCTCGAATTGGTCCAGCAATAGCGTCAGTATCTTGATGGGCGAAGGCGACGGAACTTTTCAGGCAAAGGTGGATTATGTAACTGGGCGAGGACCGCAAGGGGTTGCGGTCGGTGACTTCAATGGGGACGGCAGGCTTGATCTCGCCGTAACCAATTCAAGCGATGGCACGGTAGGAGTGCTGCTCAATAATGGAAACGGAACCTTCGGTGCGCAAGCGCTCTATAACACTGGAACCAATCCCCTGGCGGTGGCGGCGGCAAATCTCGGTAACAACGGCATCCTCGACCTGGTCGTAGCCAACGCCGGCTCCAATACGATCAGCGTACTCATGGGCAATGGGCAGGGCACGTTCCAGGCGCAGACCCAGTACGCGACTGGAAATACTCCGGTTTCGATGGCGCTGGCGGACCTGAATGGGGATGGCAACCTCGACGTTGCAGTTGCGGACCAGCAGGGCAAGGCTGTCAGCATTCTGCTGGGCGAGGGAAATGGTGCGTTTCAAAACCACGTGGAGTACACCACCGGCGGTCTGCCCTCGGCAGTGGCAGTGGGCGATTTCAACGGAGACGGGAAACTGGATCTGGCGGTGTCGGTAGTTGGCGGCAACAGCGTAAGCGTGCTCTGGGGAGTGGGAGACGGCACGTTCAAGGGATATGTGAATTGCGGAACCGGCGACAATCCTGCGGCGGTTGTGGCGGGAGATTTCAACAACGACGGCACACCGGATCTGGGGGTGGCAAATGCCAACAACAACAGCGTCAGCGTGATTTTGAGCAACAAGAACAAGACATTTCAGGCACGCATGGACTATCCGGGCGGGCCGCCGCCAGTTGTGGCCTCCGCCCCGGCTCCCTACTTGATTGCAACCGGTGACTTCAACGGAGACGGTAATGCCGACCTGGCGATGGTCGACAGCAACTGTCCAAATTTTCCGAGTTGCGGCGCGGGCACGATCGCCATCCTTCTGGGCAATGGTGATGGCACATTCCAGGGTGCGCGCCAGTACTCGCCGGGCACCAACAGCGACCCCGATTCCGTGGCGGTGGGAGATTTCAACGGCGATAACATTCCCGACCTGGCGGTGGCAAACTATGCCACGAACAGGGTCAGCATCATGCTGGGAGTTGGAGACGGAACCTTTCAACCCGCTGTCGCCTTCCAAGTGGGAAGCGGGCCAACTTCCGTTGCCACCGCAGACGTTAACGGCGACGGCAAACTGGATCTGGTGGTCACAAACTTCAACAGCAACACGGTGAGCGTGTTGTTGGGCAACGGCGATGGCACCTTCGGGGCCGCAGCAAGTTACAAAACTGGAAATGGCCCGGAAGCAGTCGCTGTGGGCGACTTCAATGGAGACAAAAAACTCGACCTGGTGGTGGTGAATGAAACTGACAGCAGCATCAGCATTTTATTGGGCAACGGCGACGGCACCTTCCAGTCGCAGATGACGTACCTGACAGGAACCGAGGCCAATTCGGCTGTGGCCGTGGGTGATTTCAACGGCGATCGGAAACTCGATCTCGCGGTGGCCGACTCGCCCAGTGGACAGATGAGCGTGCTTCTGGGCAACGGCGATGGCACTTTCCAACCATTCAAGACTTACGCGGTTGGCACAAATCCATTCTCGATCGTTGCTGCTGATTTCAACGGCGATGGAAAGCTTGACCTGGCTTTGACCAGCCCCCTTGTGCAGAATACTCCCGGTGATGTGGTGAGTGTTCTCATGGGCAATGGCGATGGCACGTTCGGTACTCCCACGCTGTTCGGGGTTGGCTACCTATCCTATGCAGCAGTGGCCGGAGATTTCAACGCAAGCGGAACTCAAGACCTTATCGTCGCCAACGGAGGCGGTGACACGATAAGCGTGCTGCTCAACGCCCAGGGTACGGCGATTCACGGCGTGTCGTCGAGCAATCCCTCAGCGTTTGGCCAATCCATCACAGTTACGACAAGCGTTGAGGCAAGTGCATCGTATGGAACATGGCCGACCGGTAGTGTGACGGTGAAGAATGGGAACACAGTCCTGGGTACCGGGGTTCTAATTGGCGGCCAATTCGCGGTAAGCACGGCTGGTTTGGCGGTGGGGACTTCGACGCTAACAGCGGTTTATTCGGGCGACAAGAACTTCCAACCGCACACCGTGGAATTCAACCAGACGGTGCAGAAAGCGGGCACCGGCACGGTACTACTCTCTTCTGGCAACCCGTCCAATCCGGGGCAAGCTATCACACTTACGGCGACCGTCACGGCCGACACGTCCGGTACGCCCACGGGCACAATGACGTTTTTTGATGGAACCGCCACCATCGGCTCTTCGGCTGTGAGCAGTGGGGGCGTGGCAACGCTTTCCATCTCGACGTTGAGTACGGCCACGCATACGATCACCGCGTCTTATAGCGGCGACGGCAACTTTAATTCGAGCGTCTCGCCAGTTTTGAGTCAAGTGGTGCAAAAGGTGAACACTGCGACGGCGTTGAGTTCCACAACTACATCCGCAAACCTGAATCAGACCGTGACGTTTACGGCGACAGTTACGGGAAGCTCCGCCGGTGCGCCAACTGGATCGGTGGCCTTCCTGGATGGGTCGACTCAAATCGGCGCTTCTGCCGTGAGCGGAGGAGGAGTTGCGACTTTCTCGACTTCAACGCTCAGTGCGGGTGACCACACTATTTCCGCTTCCTATAGCGGAGACAATAACTTTAACGGCAGCAATTCGGAGGCGATGGGCCTGACGGTGACCGCCCCGGGTTTCAGCGTTTCGGCCAGCACCTTATCGCCATCCTCGGTCGCGCCTGGAAGCTTGGCGAAAGCAACAATCACGGTTACCACATTCGGTGGCCTTGATCCATCGACTTTAGCGCTCAGCTGCACCGTCACTCCGGTGGTGAGCCCTGCGGCAACCTGTTCGATGGCAGGGACCTCAGTAGCAAGCAATACGGTGACGTCAACCCTCACGGTTTCCACGGTGGGGCCGCAAACGGCTCTGGCCTCTCCAAGTCCGGAACGGGGTTCGGGACTGCGGTTGGCTCTCGGTATGATGATTCCATCGATGTTACTCAGCGTGTCAGGGTTGAAGAAGCCTCGCGGCAGAAAGTTGTTGAGCTTCTGCCTGCTGTTGCTGGTGCTGAGTGGTTGCTTGATTGGGGTCGCATGTGGTGGCGGCGGGCAAGCGGTCGCGCCCGCCGGTAATTCGGGAACACCCGCCGGCACGTATACCGTGATGGTCACAGCCAGCGGCGGGGGAACGACGCATACGGCCTCGGTTTCGTTATCGGTGCAGTGAGGGCGCTCCGGCCGTAAGGTTCATGCGCGTGAGCGAGGGGCGTTCGCCGCGGTATGGGAACTCGCTGGAGGTTTCCCCGTCACTTTGCGCCGTCACACCCGCGGGGGAACATTCTGATTCAGACGGAAGAAATTATTTGGATCATAATGCGTCTTCACTGAGACCATACGATCCCAGCGTTCGTGATAGGCTTCCGGGACGCGATCCTGCTCATCGCCACTCATAAAGTTTACGTAGACACCCGGTTTCATGGCGGGCTGAAGTTTGCGGAAGAGTCCGCGAATCCAGGAAATATGGTGAGCGTCGGCGGATGCGTCCGACCAGTTGGCCAGCAAGTTGACGATGAAAGGAGCGCTGCGATCGCCGAATGCGGTCTCAGTCGCGGCAACCTGACCCGCCGCACCCCCAAGATACGCAAGTTCAATCTGGGTTTCGGGGGAAGGGATGGTAGCAACCGCTGCAATCATGCAGTCGATGCTGCTATCTTCGAGATCAGTGAAGTAACCAGATTTTGTATAGTAGCGACGGCCATGGGGGAAAGCGTCATCTGCCATGGTCTGTAAATTGATAAACGACACAGTTTTGCTGCTCACCGAATCCGGAGTGCACATGGAAAGCGCTCGCTTCAAATAAGGTCGTCCGGCGTCAGGGTCGCCTGTCCAAACGACGGAACTACCGGCGATTGGCCGTCCGCGGAGCTTAACGGGCACTTTCTCGGAATCGGGGGCAAGGCGAAGGTCAACATTCCACTTCAGGTCGTGTGGCGCTGCCGGCATGAAGTCTCTCCAGAACTCAAGGAGCCGACGAATATCTGATTCGGGAGTCAGTCCCTCAGCGAGCAGCACGGAGGTGAGGGGATGAAGTTTCAACTCAAATTCGGTTACGACTCCGAAGTTACCGCCGCCTCCGCGCAAGGCCCAGAATAAATCCGGATTCTCACTTGCATTGGCTCGCACGAGGGAACCGTCGGCAGTTACGAGAGTGAACGCTTCGACGTTGTCGCATGACAAGCCGAATTTGCGCGTGAGCCATCCAGTTCCTCCTCCCAGGATCAATCCGGCGGCGCCGGTATGCGAGACAACTCCGGAGGGAAAAACCAGTCCTGCTTTTTGCGTGGCGGTATCAATCGATCCCAAGAGGCAGCCACCGGCGATTCGCGCCCGGCGAGTCCCAGCATCCACCGCAACCTGCCGCATGGTGGACAAGTCAATCACGAGGCCACCATCGCAGGTGCTGAAGCCTGCGAGGCTGTGCCCTCCGCAACGCACGGCAGTAAGAAGCCCGGTTTCAGAGGCGGCCCGGATTGCGTTCTGCACATCGTCTACATCTGCGCAGCGTGCGATGAGTGCGGGCACGCGGGCCACCATGCCATTCCAAATGACGCGAGCGTCTTCGAACGCGCTTTCGCCGGGGCGCAGCAAAGCTCCTTTGAATCGCCGGTGGAGCGAAGAGTAAACCTCTTCGCTGGCTTCAGACATTTCGTACGCTCCTTGCAGAATGTTTTCTCGATGCTAAGAGAGTGCCGGAAGAGCCCTTTGGCATCAAGAGTTAAACCTCAGCGGCTGAAGCCGCGCCGATTTAGCGCATGTTGCGGCACGAGTAGAACTCGTGCCCTTCCCGATCGTGCCGCCATCGAACTTTATTGTGCCGCCTCCGCAGTTGTTTTTGCAGCCTTTGGCTCACTACGTTCGCTCGGGGCGGGCTCAAGACTGGAACTCGTGCCCTTCCCGATCTACCCCACGAAGTGGAACTGCTGCCCTTCGCGATCGTGCCGTCTCCACACTCTATCGTGCCGACTCGACGCTTTTTCCGGCGGGCTCTTAAACCGCTCTGCGGCCCCGGCTCCGCAGATAAAACAGCGAAATAATACCTAAGAAAACAGAGAATGCTGGGACCGACCATTGCAATCCGTCAACGAAGAAGGTTGTAACCGAAATCGCAAGCAGCAGCAAAATGCCGACCACGGTGAAAAATGGGTGGGCCCGCAGGCGCATGGGCAGCGCCAACAGCCGTTCCCTTGTGATGGCCTTGCGAAAGTGTAGGTGCGTGTTGAGAATCACCAGCCATACGAAGAGCATTCCGGCGAGTGCGGCCCCATAAAGCATGAGAAAAGCATTGCTGGGAGCAAAGATGGCCAGCAAGATGGCAGCGACAATCCCCGCCGTCGAAGCCAGCAATGCAAGATGGGGCACGCCGTTGCGGCTCACCGTGCCGATCCATGCGGGAGCATAGCCACTCCGGCCAAGAGAAAAAAGCATTCGACTCGAAAGGTAGAGGTTCGTGTTGACGCTCGATAGCGCGGCCGTGAGCACGACGAAGTTCATGATCGCGGCGGCAAAGGGGATGCGCGCCGCTGCAAATGCGGTCACGAAAGGACTGCCCGAAAGCGTGGACGAGCCGCTGGACTGGTTCCAGGGGACCATGGTCACCATAATTGCAATCGCAAGAACGTAGAACAGAATAAGACGCCAAACGATGCTCTTCATCGCGCGCGGAATGGTGATTTCAGGGTGCTGGGCTTCTCCCGCCGTAACCGCAATGATTTCGACTCCCATGTAGCTGGTGACGGTTATGGTGAGCGAAAGCCATACGCCTTTCCATCCTGCAGGCAGGAAGCCTCCATGCTGAGTCAAGTTGGAAAGGCCGATCGCGCTGCGGGAGCCAAAGCCCAGAATCAAAGACAGCCCAACGATAATGAAGGCAATAATGGCGGCCACTTTGATCATGGCAAACCAATATTCAAATTCGCCGAGGCGGTTCACCCGCATCGAATTGAGCGCCAACACGGCCACGGAGACAAGCACGACCCAAATCCATTGCGGAACACTGGGAAACCAAAAAGAAAGATAGATGCCAGCGGCGGTTACTTCAGCGCCGATGGCGATGATCTGTGCGACTCCGTAGGTCGCTCGAACGGAAAAGCCGGCCCAGGGATTGAGATATTTCTCCGCGTAGACTCCGAAAGCGCCGGCGACCGGATGGACGACTGACATCTCCGCCAGGGCATAGGACATGATCAGAGCGATGCCTGCGCCCAAAAGATAAGAAAGAATGACTGCGGGCCCGGCAAGGCGAATGGTAACGCTGCTGCCAAGAAACAAGCCGACGCCGATAGCGCCGCCAATGGCCATCATGGTCAGCTGCCTCTGGCCCAGTCGACGGTGAAGGCCAGCCACTTCCGGGGTCGAAGGTTTAGCGCCGGCAAGCGTTGGCGCGACTGCTGCAGGCTGATGATCGGTTATCTGGTGATCAGTCATCTGGTGATCAGTCATGAGTGTCAACGGCGGCAGGGTCGAGAATCAGAAGATTGAGATGGCTCTTGAGAACTTCGGCGACTGCGCCTACGTCGTCCAGCGTGTTGTAGACATGAAACGAGATGCGCAGGCCGTCGTGGCGGCTCGAAGCCACGATGCCGCTTTCGGCAAGTTTCTGCACCAGCAAGGCCGAATCCTTGCACTGCAATACCACCAGCGGTCCCGCGCTATCGGCGGGGGTTTTGACACGAATACCCAGATCGCGGGCGCGGGCGAGCAGCGATTGCGAGAGTTTCGCAATGTGATCGGCTACATTCTGCATGCCGATTTCCTGCAGCAGTTGGAATCCAGGTACGGATGCATAGAGGTTCGGCACGGAGGGACTGCCGGATTCAAATCTCCGCGCGCTGAGAGAAAGATCGATATGTTGAGGATCGAAAGCGAAAGGATTGGTTTGCGCGAACCATCCTGTAACCGTGGGAACGAGCGATGAAATCAGTTCTTTGCGAACATACAGAAAAGCGAGACCGGGAGTGCCAAGCAAGTATTTGAGAGTCCCGGTTACATAGAAATCGAGGTCCATGGCTTTCACGTCAACCGGGCGCGTTCCACAGTCCTGATAATCATCCAGCATGGTGAGCGCGCCGTGGCGGTGGGCGAGTTGAACGATGGCGTTCACGTCGGAACGAAATCCATTCTTGAAACAGACGCGGGTGAGCGGCACGATGAGGGTATTGCGGTCCACGAGCTTTTGATAGTTGCCCAGCGGAATGCGGTCACCTTCCGCGGGAACAAATTGCACTTCGGCGCCTCGACCACGTTGCGCCAGCCAGATGTGACCCATGGTAGGAAATTCGAACTCGCCAAGCACGACTTTCTTTCGCTTCCGGAAGTTCAAGGCGCTGGCGATGCTATTGATGCCGGCCGAGGCGCTGGTCACAATGGCCACCTCGTCGGGGCTGGCGTTGATGAAGCGCGCAAAGGCGGTTCGTGCTGCCTCATAGCGGTCCATGAAGATCTCCCAGGGCAGGCTTTGCTCGCGCCAGGTCGCGAGATAGTCCTCCATACCTGCCTGCACGGCATCGGATAGCGCGCCCAGAGAGCAACTGTTGAGATAGATCTTGCTTCGGAAAATGGCGAAGCGAGAACGGATACTCCGGATTTCGTTATCGGTCAGCATGGAGTGTTCATCGTTTTTAATTCCAGAAGTAATTCCAGGTTCGTGCCGAGAGGTGAAGGCAAATCAGCCGCGCACAATCTTGGCCAGCGCAGTTCCAAACCGGCGGATCTCATCCATCGTGTTGTAGTGAACCAATGACGCTCTGACTACACCGCGCTCTTTGGCAAGGCCCAAACGCTCGATGAGGCGAGGCGCATACATGTGACCATCGCGCACGCCGATATTTTGCTGTGCGAGCACCTCGGTGACTTTCGCGGGGTGAATATCCGGCAAATTGAAGCATAGCGTGGGCACTCGTTCGGCGATTCGAGCCTTGCCGGATATGCCGTAGACGACCGCGCCGCAGTCGTTCAGTACGCGAATCATTTCGAGCGCCAGCGATTCTTCATAGGTTTTGATTGCGGCGAGCGCGCATTGCAAGGCGGCCCGCCTTGATTTCGGTGCATCGCCGCCGGCGATACTCCGGCCCAGGTCTTCCAGGTAGCGCACCGCGGCATCCATGCCGGCAACATTTTCGTAAATGAAAGTTCCGGCTTCGATTTTGCCCGGGGGTTCGTTGGGAATAAACTCCTCGCAGAACGTTGGGAGATCTTGCAGCAGGTTGCGGCGTCCCCAAAGAAATCCCATGTGAGGAGCGAAGATTTTGTAGCCCGAACAGACCAGGTAGTCGCAATCGAAGGCTTGCACGTCGATCAGGCCGTGAGGGCCGTAATGCACTGCATCGAGAAAGATCTCAGCGCCGGCTGAGTGCGCTACTCGCGCGGCCGCGGCGACATCCACAATCGAACCGAGGGCATTGGAAGCAAGCGTGCACGCCACCAAGCGAGTCGCCGAAGATACCAGCGGAACGAGATCGTCAGCGTGCAGATTTCCGTCATCCCTGACCTTCCACCAGCGGATAGTGGCGCCATTCCGTTCCAACGCCATCCAGGTGGCGATGTTTGCTTCGTGGTCCAGATCGGTTACGACGATCTCATTCCGCCTGCCGAGCGTTTGCCCGATCGCCAAACTGACCAAACGAATGAAGGAAGTGGCATTCATGCCAAATGCGATTTCGCTTGCGTCCCGGGCGTTCACCAAATCGGCGACGCTCTGGCGGGCACGCAGGATGGTTGCATCCACCTCGCGGCTTTTCGCGTAGCGTCCTCCGCGCTGCACATTGCATTCGAGGAGATGATGATTCACGGCATCGAGCACGATCTGTGGAACCTGCGCGCCGGCGGCATTGTCGAAGAAGATGAACTCCGGAGGCCGAGTCAGGGCGGGGAAAGCGGCGCGAACGGCTTTGATGGGAAAGTCTGCAAGTGATTCGGACGGAGTCTCGGGGTTGAGAACGCCCTCGGATTTGGGATGCAAGAATGTACTCCTGAGTGCCTGAAAAATCAGCGCTGAAGTCTTATCAAACCAGCAGTGCCCAACCTATACCCCGCCGCAAACACCCGTCAAGAATGCAATTTCCACGTTCGCAGGCTAGAATATGCTCTCTTTGTTTCCAGAGTTTTGAAGAGGCGTATGCCGGTATCTTCGAGTAACTCCAGGCTGATTTACGAGGCATTGAAGGCATGCGACATTCGCTTGCTTTCGGCGCTGCCTGAGACCTGGCTGGTGCATCTGATCCGCTCGGCGGAAGAGGATCCGGAAATGATTCTGGCGCGACTGGCGAAGGAAGAAGAAGGTGTGGGGATTTCGGCCGGGGCGCACCTTGCCGGGGTCAAGTCAGCCATGCTGATGCAGAACCACGGCTTTCTCGCGTCGATTAACGGTATCGTCTCATTCGCCCATCTTTACAAGATTCCGCTCTTGATGCTCATCAGCTACCGAGGCTCACTGGGCGAGCGCGATCCATGGCAAACGCAGGGCGGCAATGTCACCGAACCGGTGTTGCGGGCGCTGGGCATCCCTTACTTTTTTCTGGACGGGCCGGAGACCGTCAGAAGGCGGATCCAGCAGGCGCAGACCCTCGCCGAAAGCAGCTTGCAGCCGGTCGCGCTTCTGTTGACGCGGGACCTGATGTGGGAGGAGTGATGCTGCGACTCGATTGTCTTCGGTCGGTTTATCCGGAACTGGAAAACTGTCTGGTGGTTACGATCATGGGAGCAGTCGCGGCTGAGTTGCACTCCCTGGGTCATCGGTCCAATTTTTTCTACTTGCAACATGCCATGGGGTTGGCCTCGTCGACGGGGTTGGGCCTGGCGCTGTGCCTGCCAAAGCAGAAAGTGATCGTCTTCGATGGTGATGGCTCGGTGTTGATGAACCTTGGTGGTCTCAGTACGATGGCGCGCTACCGGCCGAAGAACCTGGTCCACGTGGTTTTCGACAACGAAAGTTTGCTCTCGGTCGGTGGTTTCCCAACCGCGACGAGCACTGGAACAGACCTGGAGGGAGTCGCACGCGCTTCTGGCATTCCACGAGTGGCCACAGTGCGCAGTGTCGAAAGTTTCAAGAATGCTTTTGCCGAGGCTGGGCGCGGCGATGAGCTGACGACCATCATCTGTAAAGTGGAAGCTACCGGTCCCGCCGGCTATGTGACCGATCTGGCGTTGCTGGAGAACCGGTTTCAATTCCGGCGACACATTCAATCCGCTCACATCCAATCGCCCCAGCGGAGCCAGTGAACAAGAAACTGCGGAACCCGGAGTGTTGTGAGGTGCGCTATTGTGAGGTGCGCTTATGTCTCGCGTCTTGACCGAACTGCTTGACGATCTAGCGGCCGGACGGCTGCGGGTTGTCGATCTGACCCAGCCCTTGAGTCCGCAGACACCTTTGCTGCCCCTGCCGCCGCAGTTCAACAACACACCTCCATTCAAAATCTGGGAGCTCTCCCACTATGATGAGCGCGGCCCTGCCTGGTATTGGAATGGGTTTGAGACTGGCGAACACACGGGAACACATTTTGATGCTCCCATCCACTGGGTCTCTGGGAAAGATCTTCCGGACAACAGCGTCGATCGCATTCCTCCGAAGAAATTTATCGGTCCCGCCTGCGTAATTGACATCAGCGCGGAGGCGGCAAAAAATCCAGACTATCTGCTAACGCGAGAGCGCACGCAACGGTGGGAGGAGCAGTACGGACGCATTCCGGCGGGAGCGTGGGTGTTGTTGCGTACCGACTGGTCGAAGCGGACGGATGCCAAAGAATACATCAACTTAAGGGAGGGAGGGCCGCGCACTCCCGGGTTGGCCAAGGAGAGTTCTGTATTTCTGGCTGAGGAGCGCGATGTGTTGGGCGTCGGGGTGGAAACGGTTGGAACCGACGCTGGTCAGGCGGCCACGTTTGATCCGCCTTTTCCAAACCACTACCTCATGCACGGCAGCGGCAAGTTTGGGTTGGCAAGTCTGTGCAACCTTGATCAGCTTCCGCCGGTCGGCGCGATCGTGATCGCAGCGCCGCTGAAAATTGTGGGTGGTTCCGGCAGCCCCTTGCGGGTCGTTGCGATTACACCCTAACTATTACACCCCGGCTATTACACCCTGACTATTACATCCGGCTTTGTAAGACATCAAAAAAGAATCGGGGACTTGGTAAGAGTCCCCTGTGGGCTTGCGGTGACGAATTTCCTGTGGCGCTACACGTTTACCGAAACGCCGCTCGGACCGGTCTGAGTCGACGATTGGGTTGACGCTTCGCTATCTCCGGAATCACTGAACAACTGGCCGAGCGTATTCTCGCTGCCGCTGTGGTGGTGGTGACCGCGGGGCGCACCGCTACTCGGCGAGAAGTGCTGGAAAGCCTGCTGAATGTTGGTGTAGTCCTGCTGCGCCGCACTCAGATTTCCGGACTGCAAATCTGTCGAAAGCTGGGCGAAGTCCTGAAGGAGGGGATTGCTGCTCTGCCCGGACGAAGCCTGACTGATTTTCGGTACGAGTTTCTGTAGTGTGGCAAAGTCGGATTGTGCCGCGGACAAATTCCCGGATTGCAGATCCTGGCCCAGTTGCTGGAACTCTTTTTGAATCTGCTGGAAACTGCTCGGGCCGCTCTGTGTGCCGTACGTAGACAGACTGGTGGAAATACCTGAAACTGACATTGCTATCCTCCCGCGGAGTTCGGTTGTTGCTTCGTTCTTATCGGCAGTTCGTCGGCTAAACTTTAGCTGCCGCGACTGAAAAGGATTGCAAGGTTCGTACCAAACGTCCTTGCGAAGCTCATGAGCGCCAACTCGCAGATATGGCTGTATTTAGCCGATGGGACGAAAGCGGAAGGGCGCCGGCACAGATCGACTGGGCAAAGCCTGCCCACGGCAGCGGCAGGCAAGATGTGCCGCGTTGCTGGAATAATGAGGAGCCTGGACGCACACGAGGTCTGATCAGGTTCGGCTGGGATTCAAGCTCCGGCCGATGCGCATGTGCCCTGATTTGTCGGCTGGGAAATCTGGTTTGGCTGCGCGGGCGATTTGCGCCAGAACACGCCGATGCCGTCGATGTTATGGATGGCATCTTCAATTTTGTGATCCCCGCGAAATTCAAGAATCGCCTGCTGGCAGGCCTTCACCGCGCCGAAGTCGTCGACGATGACGAAGCCGCCAGGAGAGACTTTGTGATAGAGGTTGGTCAATCCGTCCATGGTGGATTCGTACATGTCGCCGTCAAGCCGCAAGACGGCCAGAGCGTTGATGGACGCCTTTGGCAGAGTCTCCGAGAACCATCCCTTGAGAAACACGACCTGGTCATCGAGTAGATCGTACTTGGAAAAATTTGCCTTCACTTCTTCGAGTGAGATCGCCAACTGCGGATAGGTATGATGCTGGTCGTTGGCGTCGGCGGAGTATTTAGGATTGGGCGTGGGCAGACCGCAGAAAGAATCGGCAACCCAGACGCGGCGATCGATAACTCCGTAGGCTTTGAATATTGCGCGCGCCATGATGCAAGCGCCGCCTCTCCATACGCCAGTCTCAATAAAGTCGCCGGGGATATTGTTGGCAACGACGAATTCGGTGATCTGCCGCAGGTTCGACATGCGACGGTTGCCGATCATGCTGTGCGCCTTCGAAGGCCAGTCCCGGCCGAGGTCCCGCAGTTGGCCGTCGAATACCTGCGGCGACCAGAATCCCTGGTTGGGGTCCTCGTAGATGGTGTTGATGATGCATTTCTGCACCATGTCCAGGTACAGCTTGCGAAGTTCATCTGCGCTTTGCATTGCCTCTCCTCGGGATTCGTGGGCACGCGGAATTCTGCCCCTGGAACCGGAAGCCCGTGGCATAGATGCAATTCAAGGTCCTCATCCGGGTCTAATCGAGATAGTTGGATCGTCAAGCCGGAGCATCAATCCGGAATCGAGACGTTGAATGAACGGTGCAGCAAGCGGGCGATGGGGATGGGTTCCGCTTGCTGCACCTACCAGATTGAGGGCCTAGACATTGATGCTGAGGCTTTCGTAAGCCGCCGAAGCGCTCACAGAACTGGCAAAGGTGCTGGCAGCGGCGGAGAGGATGGCAGTTGCAGTCGGCTCCGCAGGGGCGGTGGAGAGAATGGCAGTTGGATTCGTACCCAAGGGGGCTGTGGAGAGAATGGGGGAAGCGGTAGTTTCCGAGAAGGTGCCGGGCGCTCTTTCCACCGGGTTGTCTGTGGAGACGGGGCCGGTAAGAACCGGACCATGAAAAGTGTTTTCAAACGTGGACTTGAGGGCGCCAAATGCTTGTTGTGCACCCGCGAGGTTGCCGGATTGCAGAGCCTGACCAATGTCAGAGAAATCCTGTTCACGGCGCGAATTCAGGAATGATTCTCCGTTGGGCAATGGGCCACTCTTACCCAGATTGACAATGTCTTGATACTCGGCTTCGGCTCCGGACAGATCGCCGGTTCCCAAGTCTTTCCCGAGTTGCCGTAGATCGGTTTGGCGCGTTTTGAGAAACTGCTGCATTGTGGCCGACGACGGGTTCAACGATGCAGTAGAAACAGGTACTGTTAGTGACATGAGAATCTCCTTAGAAAACGGTTGATGTGACCGGGACTACGCTCGTTGTGTCAGCCTGTCGACAGCCAAATCGGCCTTAGAAAGGAAAAACGTGACGGCTATAGCGGCACGAAAGGGCACCCCTGCGCTGGGGAGAGTCAGACACGGGATGGACCAAGGTAATCCAGAGGGGCGCTGAAGCCTTAGCTTCGCGGATCGAAGGCAGCCGCCCTGACCGCGAGCTCAGATCAGAATGTGCTCTGGCCTGATCTCCTGGCCGGCGCCCACGAGGATGCTGGCCCGTTCGATTACGTTACGAACTTCCCGAACGTTGCCCGGCCACGTGTGCTGCTGCAAGAGCGTGATCGCTTCCGGGCTTAGCGAGACGTTGCGGGCACAAAACCTCGCCAGGAAAGCCTGGATCAGCGGCAGCAGGTCGCTCATGCGATCCCGCAACGGAGGCAATTCAATGGGAAAAACGGCAAGCCGGTAAAAAAGGTCTTCCCGAAAACTGTGCTCCTGGACTCTGCTGCGCAAGTTCGCGTTGGTCGCAGCCACGACGCGGACATCGACACGGAACGTATCGGTACTGCCCAGCCTCTGAACTTCCCCCTGTTCGAGAAAACGCAGCAGTTTGGATTGAAGCCCGAGAGGAAGGTCGCCAATTTCATCGAGGAACAGCGTGCCTCCCTGGGCGGCATGGATGCGGCCAACACGGGATTGCACGGCGCCGGTGAAGGCTCCCTTTACGAACCCAAACAGCTCCGCCTCGAGCAGCGCCTCAGGAATGGCGGCGCAGTTAATTACGACGAAGGGTTTTTGTCTTCGCAAGCTAAGGTCATGGATGGCTCGTGCTACAAGGTCTTTACCGGTGCCACTTTCGCCCGTGACCAACACGGTGGTGTCGCGTTGTGCCACCAGCCGCGCCATTGCGCACATGCGCTGGACCGCGGCATTCGAACCCACCAGGCCGGGCAAGCCCTGCTCCAATCCGGGCGTTGCTTCGGGGGCGAACGAATACGCGCTATGATCGACCGTGACCGGTCCGGCGCGCTCAATGGCGCGCACCAATTCAAAGCACAGCGTGTTCGGCGGCGCAGCCGAGATGGGCCGGCCGGTATGAGAGTTAATCGGGATGATTTCAATGTGCGGATGATCGGCCGCCAGAAACTGCCTGAATTCATCTACTCGCAAATCCGGGAGGGCAGGGTCGAGCAGGATCAAGGAGCCGATTCCGGAGTAAATTTTATCGATGGCCGATGCGCCACTGGCCACTTCCCGAACATCCCAGCGGTCCGATTGCAGCCTTGAGGCCAGATCATGGCGGAGGTCTGGATTCGGGCTCACCAGTAAGACACAAACCGGGCTCGGGACAGCACCTGGGACAGCATTCGGGACACCGAGAGACGGGGTAGCGCCCGATGGGTTCACAATCGCGCTAGACAAGATTCACCCCCGGGCTTGGATATTGCGTTTGGCGCTGATGAAGCGTGATCAGGTCGCGCAGTTCCACAAAGCAAATCGCGACCCTGGCGGATTCCTTGAGCGCGAGCTCGACCGACTGCCGGTAATCTTCCACAGTTTGCGATTTGATCAGCGCCAGTTCCAGCAACCCTTGCAGAACCGTGAGGGGCTGCGTAGCGTCGTGGAGTTGGCGCGACAGACTGAGCGGGACTTCCTGCCCGATGGGCATGCCGGACGCCACTTCCACTTCTGCTTCTGCGTTTGCCAAATTGGATGACATGTGCGTTCCCTCTCAGTTGTCGGCGAGAACGTATCCCACGCCGCGGATGGTGCGTATTAATTTGGTTGGGGCATCTGCATCGATTTTGTCGCGCACGTATTTAACGTACACATCGACCAGGTTGGTTTTGGCGTCGTAGGGAGTCTTCCACACATTTTCCATGATTTGAGGACGCGTGACCGGTCGCCTGTTGTTCGTCATCAGGTATTCCAATAAGGCGAACTCTTTCGCGGTCATGTCCACTTGCTTACCGCCCCGCTCTACGCGGAATTCGGCGCGGTTGAGGACGAGATCGGCGACCTGAAGAGGGCCGATGGCAGTATCCCCATGGCGGCGAAGCAGAGCGCGAACCCTGGCATTCAGCTCATGGAAGGAGAATGGTTTAATCAGGCAATCATCGGCGCCGGCATCAAGGGCGAGGACCCGGTCCTCGAGCTGGCTACGACCGGTGAGCACCAGGACTGGCAGGGTTGGCTTCGACGGCCGAAGCTGTCGCAGCAGCGTAATGCCATCCAGCAAGGGAAGATTCAAATCCAGAATGAGCAGGTTGTAGGCAATTTTATTGGTGGCTTCCAGTGCGGATTGGCCGTCGTGCACAACATTGGCGGCGTACCCGCTGGTTTGTAGTCCGCGTTGCAGCAAATTTGCAAGCGGAACGTCGTCTTCGGCGATTAAAACCTTTACCTGGTTGTCTGTCGGCACGGATATCTTGCGCGTCCCCTCTTCGTGTCCCATGGCTCCCTGAGCTAGCGGCAGTCCTCCTCATACCCAGGAAGCTGCGAGTTTGATTTTTAACTGCCATAACTAAGAACTGTCCGTTTTTGTTTCTTGAGAATGCGAAAACAAGTTGTGGGGTGAGCCGACCCAACTGCTGGGAGAGAGTCGATCCCAGGCTGTTATAGGCAATTAGAGTGCCCTAATGCCCGGCTAATGCATCTCTATTAAATGCAAAGGGTTCTGATTGTTTTGCAAACGCAGGGTAACGAAAAAGTGTTCGCAGTCAGGACACTGGTGTCTTGAAGTCGTACACATGGAACTTTGCCGCGAGGAAGTTATGAAGTCTCTGCTCGAGAGTCCGAGGGAAGAAATAAATTGCGGGCTTAGGGCTGGATCGTTTTCGGCGCCTCTTCGTGAGGTGAGACGGTGGCGGGCGCCGGGGTTCCCAGCTTGTCCGACTCCAAATAGTGGACGATGACTGAGATGCGCCGGTTGGAAGGGTCCAGAGGAGTGGCTGGAGTCCTTAGTAGCTGGTCGGCATACCCGCGGACCTGCGAGACCTGGTCGTCGCGGATCCCACTCTGCTGCATCAGGCGTCGGGCCGAATTGGCTCGGTCCGCCGATAGTTCCCAGTTCGAATAGCCACGATCGCCAGCGAAGGGCTTGGAGTCCGTGTGTCCTTCGACGGAGAGCTTATTGGGTAGCTTGCCTAGCTCAGCCGCCAACAGTACCAGGAGTTCTTTGCCATCCTGGTTGGGCTCGGAGCTTCCGATGCTGAAAAAGGTGCCGGTCGCAGATTCCAGCAGCTCGATTCGCAGGCCCTCGTCAGTAATCGTCATTTGAATCTGGTTCTTCAATTTGTCAAAGTCGGTCACCTTCCGGACAGCTTTCTGCAGCTGTTCCTTCAGAGTGGACATGTCGTCTTTTTTCAACGTGAAGTTTTCACCGGAGCCGCGCCGGTCGGTGCCCACCATCTTGGATGTGCCGGTAGGATCCTTGAAATAGCCGCCGACGGCTTCCTGCATCTGCTTGCTTGAGTTCATCAGCCAAAGGACAATGAACAGCGCCATCATGGCGGTGACAAAATCGGCGTAGGCGACCTTCCACGCGCCACCGTGGTGGCCACCGTAGCCGCCTTTCTTCTTGATGATGACAATGGGCCGTGCGCTAGCCATTCAAAGGCGTTCCTTTACGCCGAAGCGGCCGCTGCCGCCGGTGCTCCGCCACCCGCTTCACGGCAGGCTTTTTCTACTTCCTTGAAACTTGGGCGGACATTGCCCGGGATTGCGCGCCGAGCGGCTTCGACGGCCATGATGGGAGCTGAACCTTTCAGGAAGGCGATCATGACCACCCTGAGGACATGAAGATAACAACGCTCCTCTTCAGCTGATTTCGCCATGTTCGCCGCGAGCGGTCCTACAAATCCGTAGCAAAGCAAAATACCCAGAAACGTGCCTACCAGTGCGGCTGCCACCTTGCGACCAATTTCCTCCGGCGGGCCACCGAGCGCGCCCATGGTGATTACCACACCCAAAACCGCAGCCACGATACCCAGGCCGGGAAGTGAATCCGCCATGCTGCTGAGAGCCGCGATCGGTTGCCCGGAATCATGATGATGGACTTCCATGTCGAGATCGAGGAGTTGATCCAGGTCAAACGCGTCGGTACCGGTCACTGCCATCCGCAGCGTGTCGCAAACATAATCGCGGACGTGATGTTCGTTGAGAAACTTGGGGTACTTGGAAAAAACAGCGCTCTTGTCCGGCTCTTCCACATCCGCTTCCAGGCCCATCAGTCCGTCTTTGCGGGCTTTGTTGAAGAGGTCATACATCATCTTCAGGGTCTCGAGGTAGCGCGCGCGTGTGAACTTTGAACCGCCAAAGGCCCCAAGCACGCCGGAGGCAATCTTCTTGAGAATGTGGAGCGGGTTGGCAATGAGAACGGTGCCAATTCCGGCCCCGCCAATGATGAGGAGTTCGGCCGGCTGAAGCAGGACCTTCACGTTCCCGTGCTCCATCAGGTACCCGCCCATGATTGCCCCGATGACAACCAGTATGCCAATGATCGAAAACATAAAATCTAGTTCCTCCCCTGCGTCGCGGCTGCTGACGGTGCAGGTGAATCTTTGGGGGGGCTGTTTCGAGAAACGACAACCAGATCAACTCGCCGATTTACTTTCCGGCCCTCTTCGGTTCCGTTGCTGGCTGCAGGGTGGTACTGCGAGTAACCGGCGGCTGAGATTTGCGTGGGCTCAAACCGGTAGCGTTCGACGAGCAGCGCAACCACCGACGTAGCTCGTGCGGTCGAGAGTTCCCAGTTGGATTTGAACTGGCCGGTGTGAATGGGAACGTTGTCGGTATGCCCTTCGATGCGAATCTGAAAACCTTTGTCACCGAGGATTTTCGCGATGCGGGCCAGCGTGTTTCGCCCGTCCTGCAAAAGTTCGGCCCTGCCGCTCTGGAAGAATCCGATTTCGCGCAGGCTGACGACCAAACCTTCGGGAGTAACGCGCATTTCAATCTCGTGTCTTTTGATCTGTGTCCCCAGCGCCTGTTCCAATTCGTGTTTCAGCCGGTCGATATCCAGCCCATTGCCCGCTCCAGTGTTGGAGCTGTCGGTTGTGAGGCCAGAGTCAAGGTTCGTAACTTGTTGCAGACCAGGAGGAGCGGCTTCGACCCGCATGACCGACCCTTGCGCACTTCCTGCAAATGCGCCCAATTCCTGGAAAGCGCCGTGGATGGCGGCGGAGACTTGAACCACTTTCTTATTGTCGACTTGCGATGTGGAATAAAGGACAACGAAAAATGCAAACAGCAGGGTAATAAAGTCGGCATATGAGACCAGCCAGCGCTCGTGGTTCACGTGCTCGTGTTTTTTCCTGCGGCGGCTCATGCTCGTTGCGGCTCGGGATGCTTCTGCACTTTTTGATCAAGCAGATACCCTTGCAGCTTGGTCTCGAGAATGCGTGGGTTCATCCCCTCAAGAATGGAGATGACTCCTTCCAAAGTCATTTCACGCAGCATTTGCTCCTCGCGGGCCTTGATCTTCAGCTTCCCCGAAGAAGGCAAAAAAATGAGGTTCGCGGAACCTACCCCATAAATCGTTGCCACAAAAGCTACGGCTATGCCCTTGCCCACTTCGTCGATGTTCTGCAGATGCTGCATGACCTGAATCAGTCCCAGAACGGCTCCGATGATGCCGATCGTCGGAGCGAAGCCCCCCGCTGCCTCGAAGACCTGAGCAATCTTCTCCGAGTGTTCCAACTGGTTGTCGAGATCGAGTTCCATCATTTTGCGGAGTTCTTCGGGTTCAATTCCATCCACGGCCAGCATCAGGGTCTTCTTCAGGAACGGGTCTGTGATGTTCGGCAGCTCGATGTCGAGTGCGACGATGCCATCCTTGCGGGCTCGCTGGGCAAAGCCAACCAGCGTCTGAATCAGTTTGGTTGGATTCTCCGTACGGTCGAGCAGGACATGCGTCAATCGCTTGAACGCCTGCATGACGATCGTGAGGGGGAACTGGACCATGACGGCGCCCAGCGTTCCTCCGAGGACGATCATGGCTGCGGTCGGTTGAAGAATCTGCGCGATCTTGCCGCCCTCGATCAGCAACCCGGCCAGAATTCCCCCGATGGCGAGGACAATCCCACAAATCGTGCTCTTATCCACGAGGTCTTTCCTCTGGTCTTCGCTCTGGCTGCGCCTGAACGACCTGGTTGCGATGGGCACTCTCGATTGCAATCGCTGCAATCTCAGGGTTGGCGCTGATCGCTAATACTTCGCTGATTACGGCGCGCCGGAATTCGATGACGCGCGCCCGCACTTCATCCGGTGTCTCGGAAACCAGAATTTTTTCTCCATTGACCAGAGTGATCACAGTGTCGGGATTGCTTTCGACAAATTTGATCAGGTCGGAATTCACGGCGATCTGTTGACCCTTTAAGCGCGTAAGTTGAATCACGACAGACTCCGTGAAGTTCCAGATAGCGGTAGCAGGCCGCCCGGTGAACGCACACTAATCGGCACTTTCACGGCCAGTCCTGAGTAGCCCGCTGGGTTATGTTTTACCGAGGTAACGTCAAGCCTTAAGTTGTCTGGGATGCACCAATCAGAGATGCCCCAGCGTGGCCGGCAGCGGCTGCCCGGCGGTTCGGCCTCTTCATATAGATTTCGACCTGTTTCTTCTCGCTCTCGGTGAGTAAACGTTTGCGCAGGACTACGCGCATCTGATCGACCGCACGAGGGTGGCGGGCCAGGTCTTCGCCCTTCACCTGCTGGTTTTTCAGCGCTTCGCCAATCGGACTGAGGCCCAGATCGAATTGCACAAGATCAAAGCGCGTTTCCGTCCACCCCATGTACCAGAACCATTCCGTGTAATAGAGCCAGCTTCTTTCATTGAAGGCACGCACATGAGTGGGGTCTTGCCACGCACCCCACGAGAGGTCATAGGGCACGCTGATGCGGAACAAGCCACCGACCTTCAATAAATTCAGGCACGAACTCATTGCCGTCATCAGGCTTGGAATGTGTTCGAGCGAATCGTTGGCGATAATTTCATCGAACGAATTGTTCTGCAGCACGATTGGGCCGAAGCGGTCGGTTTGGAGCGGTTTTCCGATGGGCAGCGGACGGTTGAAATCCAGCACCGCATCCGGCTCCCAATAGGAATCGATATCCACATTGAAGTGGTCCTCACGCCAATCTTTGCCGCTGCCCAGGTTGAGCTTTGTGGGGAATTGGCCCTCAATCGTGGTTGTGGCCGGGGTTGCGCATGCTTGAATTGCGTTGCTCAAAATTTGGGACTCCTTTCGCTGAGAGAACCACTGGAACCCTCGGGCTTCCAATTTTCTGCGTGCTGCTTCGTCCCGCAGAAGAGACAGGCAGCCTTGCACGACTGAGTCGTAGGAGCAGCCGAGAACTGAATCCGCGAGGCCTTGTTCCATCTCCGTGTCGGGGCACAATTCCGTCACCACGGCCTTGGCATTGGCCAACAGGTAAGAGATCCGAACTACTTCGAGGATCCTGGCATCGTAGAAGTGGACGTTCAGAATCACCCTGGATCGGGCGATGAACTTGTCTCTCTCTTCGCCATAGATTCCAAACAGGGCCTGCACTTTGACCCCGGCCTCCTTGAGGGCATTCACGATGCGCGCTCTGCGCTCATTCACCGATCCGTAAAAGAGCACGTCTATATCCTGGTCCCGGAGTGGCAAGGCCTGAATGCGGGTCAGTTCGGGCACATATCCCAGAGGAACGTGGACCGGCGCCGAGGCGCAGCGCATTACATTCCATGTCTTGATGTTGTTCAGGCTGTAATCCCACACCGTGCAAAGCCGGGCCAGTTCGTAGAAATGTTTCGGCAAACTGGGGCCGCCGAGTTGCTCCAGGTTGTAGAGGATCGACCCCGGAGGAACCATCCGCGCATCCTGTTCGGGAAGCAGATGCGCTCCCAGCAGCACATTGGTTGCGTTGGGATCAATCGTGTTGTCCTGGATCTGGGCTGCGTGACCGATGCTTCGTAATCCGAATTGCAGCGTTTGGGCAACTTCACGGAAGGCTTCTGTGTGCAGAAATCCTTCCGGCCGCACCAGCGTTATGTGAAATTTGCTCATTTAGAAACCGTTCCTAACGCTCTCGAAACCACGCATTGCCCGGATCAGGGTATCGATACACCTCGCCCTCATCGGCCCCATGGTTACGACAGAGACTTATGCAATCCAGTGACCTCATCTTGCTCTAACTAACGGATGTGTCTTCGTCGTGGTGAGTTCGAGGCCGAGAGACCTGAGGGCAAGGACTGACTCTGGTATTGCACCTGCATTCGACCTCAACGAATGCATCCGCAGCGATGCACGTTTCAAATCAAACCTTAATGTTTCTGCGAGGCTGAATGCCGACCGTTGGTCTTTCGATGATCGTGAAGAATGCCGGGGACACGCTGCGCCCGTGTCTCGAAAGCGCGCGCCAACTTGTGAGCCAGATCGTAATTGCGGATACGGGTTCGACCGACAACACCTGTGACATTGCGAGGGAATTCGGCGCGACCATCATTTCTTTCCCCTGGGAAAACCACTTTGCCAATGCCCGCAACGCGGCGCTCGCGCCCATGACTACAGATTGGATTCTGGTGCTGGACGCGGATGAAGAATTGGATCAAGCCGCCAAACATCGCATTCCGGCTTCACTCCTTGCGCCCGATGTGGGTGGGTATATCACGCCGATTCGCAACTACATGTGGAGCCGGTTCAACCGGGGATGGGACCGCGTGAGCGTGCCCAACGATTCCAAACACGAACGCGCCAAAAATGCGCCATCCTATATTGCCCATGAAAACTGCCGTTTGTTCAGAAGGCATCCGGGAATTTATTTCACCGGCCGCATTCACGAGTTGGTGGAAGCGCAAATCCTGGCGCTGGGGCTGAGGCTGCCAAGCGCCGACTTCTTCATTCATCACTTTGGGCAACTGGTCGATCTCGAGTCGCGCTCGAAAAAAACCGAATTCTATCGCGATTTGCTGCGCGCCAAGGCCGAAGAGAACCCCACAGATCACGTTGCCTGGACACAGCTTGGACTCCACGAATTCGAGTGCTTCCATAAGCCCGAAGAGGCTTTGCGCTGCTTTGAGCGGGCCTTGAAGCTGGCCCCGACCGCGCCCGAACCATGGCTTTTCAGCGGGATGGCCCTGATCTCCCTGAAGCGTTTCCAGGAGGCGCTGGATGCGGTGGAGCGCGACACGAGAAAGGGTTCGAGCACGGCGTTGCGCGAAGATCTGCGGGGGGACGCACTCTACGGCCTGGGCCGGTATAAAGAGGCAAAGATGGCTTTCAGCCGGTCTCTGAAACTTTCGGGAAGCAATCCCCAGACTGAAAGCAAACTGGGGTACGTGGAGATGCAGACGGGACAAAAGACTTCCGGACTGGCGAAACTGCGGCGTGCAGCGAGAATGAACCCGGAAATTCACGCCATCAGCGATCGGCTTATGAAAGGCTGCATCATCGCCGGCAGATTGGAAGAGGCCGCCGAGGCGGCAGAAAGTTTCACCAGTGTAATGGGCCACCCCAAGCTTTTTCTGCGCGCGGCGAGCATCCGTGCTCAATTGAAACAATGGAGCAAGGCGGAAGAGACCCTTTCACGGGGACTGCAACTTTTCCCCGATTCTCCGGAGTTGCTGCAAGCCCGGTCTGAGGCGCAATTCAAAAAGCTGGAGGCGCTGAACGGAGATACTCGGATGCAATCGGCTGCGGCACACTCGAGATAGAAATGCGGCGGCGGGCACGTGCGTAGGGTAGTGTGCAGGGTTTAGCACGGCGGAGTCGTGATTAAAAGGGAATGAGAAGTTCGCATGGTTTTCGGGATGAACGTATGTGGTGGGCATTAGAAATTGGTTAGAGCCGGGCGTGTTTCTGCGCCGGTCGTGGCCAAGGCTCGCGAAAGCATTCATAGATTAAGGTGTCATGCTGTAGCAAGAAAGCAACACGAGGATGTCGATATCCCCCCATTCGAATTCCAGTCTGAAGGTAACTTGATGCCGGTTACTAAGGTTTTTTGCGGAAATTAAGTTAAAAGCGCAAAGCGCCGATTAGTAGCCCGTCAAAAATAACCTCCTGCTGGAATGGGCGGTTCTCGACCTTCGAGAAATCAGAAACGGGCCGCGGCCTTCGGCGCAGGTGGAATTCGAAATAAGGAGATTTCACAATGTTAAGCATCCTGAATAACATCTCGTCGCTGCAGGCCGAGACTTCGTTGAACAACACGCAGATGTCCTTGAACAGCACGCTGGAGCAGCTCTCGACCGGTCAACGCATCAACTCCGGCGCCAATGATCCAGCCGGCCTGGCCATCGCCAACGGCCTGCAGGCCAACGTTACGGCTCTGACCCAGTCAGTACAGAACGCCAGCGACGGCGTAGGCATGCTGCAGGTCGCCGATGGCGCCCTGTCGCAGATCACGACGCTGTTGAATCAGGCGGTCACGGTGGCCACGGAATCAGCCAGCGGCACAGTGAGCAGCCAGCAGCGCATCGCGCTCGACAACGAGTTTCAATCGATCCAGAGCGAAATCAACACGATCGGTGGAAACACCACCTACAACGGCCAGGCGATTTTCGGTTCTGGCACCCTCACCATCTTCATGAGCGATTCCAGCGCCGCCGGCACCACGAGCATCACGGTGGGCATGGTAACGGTGAACGCGACCAGCTTGACCCTGGCCGGCGATACTCTGCTCACGGCGGGTGCGGCCGCGACCTCGCTGACCGCGATCAACAACGCGATCTCTGCTGTCGCCTCGCTGCGTGGCAACCTCGGAGCCAGCTCGATCCAGCTCCAGTCGGCCACCAACGTCATGAACAGCCAGATCACGAACGTGCAATCTGCCGAGAGCAACATCATGGATGCGGACATCGGGGTGACTACGGCCAACCTCTCGAAGTACACCATCCTGCAGCAGACAGGTATCGCTGCCCTACAACAGTCGAACCAGATGGCACAGGGCGTTTTGAAACTGCTGCAATAGTCTGGATGATGGTGGGACCTAAGGGTCCCACCATCTCTTTATCTCGCAGGAATGAAAGATGTGGCAGGAGACGAGGTAGTTACCGACCATGGGATCTATCGGTGGCATCAACATCAATTCACTGTTGTCCGGGTTAGGATCGTCTTCCTCCGGCATTAACGTCGCTTCCGCAGTCGCCTCAGCCATCGCCGCGCTTTCCCAGCCGGAGATGCAGTGGGAGAACGAACAGGCAGCCCTGCAAACTCAGACCACCGACCTTACCCAGATTCAGACTGACGTAACATCGCTCGAGACCAGCCTGACGGCGCTATCCGATCCCGCGGGCGCTCTCGCGTCGATGACGGCCACATCTTCAGACACCAGCGTGGTGGGTGCAACTGCGGCCTCCGGCACGGTCGCCGGAACGCACGTCGTGGTGGTAAACAATATCGCATCGACGGCATCGTGGTATTCAAATTCGGTGGCAACCAGTAGCACGAATCTGACAGCCTGGAAGCTTTAATATTCAGGTCGGCACGGGTCCCTCCACGCAGATCCAGATCGGCAGCGGCGTGAATACTCTCGACCAGCTTGCCAGCTACATCAATACCCAGAATCTTGGAGTCACCGCCAGCGTGGTAAACGATTCGAGTGGATCACGCCTTGCGATCGTCAGCAACGCTTCCGGCGCTGCCAACGGATTTACCATCAGCGGCGCCTCCGGCCTTACCTTTACGCAGGCCTCGGCTGGACAAGACGCATCGCTTACAGTCGATGGGATCCCGATCGACAGCGCGTCGAACACGGTGACCGGGGCAGTTTCCGGCCTGACTTTGAATCTGCTAGGCGCTGCTCCCGGAGGCCAGATCACTGTGACCATTGCGCCCGATACCAGCGCGGTTTCCGAAGCCATTGCGACTTTTGTCGGCGCCTACAATACCGCTATCGGCGATGTGAATACGCAGTACACGGTGAACGCGAACAACCAGGAAGGTCCTCTGGCCAGCGACAGCACCGTCTCCAGTTTGCAGGATATTCTCTTGTCATCGGGCAGCTATGCCACGGGCAGCAGCAACGGCATAGGGACCCTGGCGGACCTCGGGATCACCATGAACACCGATGGAACGTTAACCCTGGATACGGCAACACTCACAAATGCGGTACAAAACAATTTTGCCGCCGTGCAGAGCTTCATGCAGGGGCCGGCCTCGAATGGCTTTGCTTCATACCTCAACGGCCAACTGAATAATCTGACGACTCCCGTCACGGGCGCCTTTACTGTCGATCTTCTGGGGATCACCAACCAAAACACGAACCTGCAGGAGCAGATCAACAACTTCCAGAGTTATCTCAACACCCAGCAAACGCTGCTGACCGCTGAATATAACCAGGCCGACATCACTTTGCAGGAGTTGCCGCAGGAAGAAGCGCAGGTCAACGCTGAACTCGGCTATCCTCCGACCGCCCAAACGACATGAAGAAAAGCCAGACCGAACTCTCATACCTGCGTTCTGCCGCACAAAACGCGACCGCGACCGGACTCGTAATCATTCTTTATGATCTTCTGATCAACGATCTGGAGCAGGCTGTGGTTGCGCTTGAGGATCGGGACATTGAGCGGCGCAGTGTGGAGATCAAGCACGCCCTGCTCGTCCTGCAGCAACTGGAAGGCTCGCTCGACATGGAAAATGGCGGCGAAGCGGCGCAAACGTTTGCACGGTTCTATTCCGCGTTGCGCAGCAAGATTTTCGAAGCACATCTGAAGGCAAGTCCTGAGATCCTGAAGAAGCAAATCGAGCTGATTTTCGATGTGCGACAAGCGTGGCAGCAGACCGATAGGCCCAACCTGGGCCCAGCATATGCGACGGCGGAAACTGCTTCGCCCAACCGGGAAGTGGAACGCTCCATGGCTGCGGCAGCCGGTGGCGGCGAAGTCACTTCCATGAATTGGACGGCGTGAAGCGGGACCGGAATGGCCCGCCAAGCAGGAGCTATTTCATATATCTAGTTCTGAAACCAACCTAGTTCTGGAACCATTTCCGGCGCGCTCTCTCAATCGAATCCAGAAACCCGGCCCGAAATCTCTCTGCAGGAAATGTTTTCAGCAATGCTTTTCGCGCCTCTTGTCCCATACGAATGGCAAGCTGCCGGTCCTCCAGCAACCGTTGGGCGCAGGCTCGAAGCTCCGTGGGATCGTCGGATAAGAACCCGCTGACTCCATGCTCGACTGGCGAGGTCGGATGCCGGTTACCGACTATCGGCAAGCCTGCCGCCATCGCTTCAAGCGTGGCCATGTTGTAACCATCTTCCAGGGCCGGGTTTGCCGTGTGAATGAAAAAGCGATGGTGGCTTAGAGTCTGTTTCAGGTCAGCCCAATCGCGAGCCGGCTTCACTTCCGGCATGTCATCATTGCGCCCCACCAGGGTGATGGGCAGGCCGGCGAAGGCTTGTACATGAAACTCCCACATCAACGTGTTTGCTTTCGCGTGAATATCATTGGCTACGCGCAAGCCGCGCGCCAGATCACCCTCGTAAGGAGGGTAGTCGGCCGGATCGGCGGAAAACGGCACAACGTCTTCACCGAAACCCCATGACTGCCCTTTGAGCCCGCTGACGGCGACCACATGGGCGCGAATCATGGCCATATATTGCGCCACCGACCGCCGAAACTCCTGCGGAGGGGTAACGCTGCGCTGTTCCCGCATAATGCTTTCAAGGACCTGATGGACGACGAAAAGTCGCGGCCCCGGCAACGTTTTTACATCCAGCAGATCGCTAAGATTGTGGCCGATGATGCAATGGTAAGCGCGCCCGGCAGCAAGCACGTCGGCCAAGCGCACCAGACGGGCATTGGGCGGCACGGGGCGCATGGCTTCGTCCCAACCGCTGGTGTGTCGTCCTTTTAGACCAACAATTACGTCCATAGGTTGCGATAGCGCGCGAAGCTGATACACCCAAGCTTCGTGGCAATCGAAAACCAGCAGCCGGTCATCGTTGATGGGAGTACTCACGTCCTGATTTCACTCGCGGGATTTGTTCTCGGCATCCTGTCGGCGTTCCCGCCGACGGACACTCTTAGGATCCAACCCCGGACCCAATCCAGAACCGCAAGGTCGCGCGAGTTACTGGAGATAATTCAGCAAGCTCTGGGGAAGGATCTGGGCCAGGGCCTCGAGCGTCGCAGTCTGTGTCGTCTGTGCTTGCGACAGATCGGTCGCAGCCGTGGCCATGTCGGCGCCGACCAGGGTGGTATCCTGCGTCTGCAGATTCACCTGTTCCTGCTGCAGGGCAGATTGATTGTTGTCGAGTTGACTCATGGCGCTTCCGTAGAAAACGCGCTGCTGCGATAAATAGTTAAGGGAATCGCTGACTTGGGTTGTGGCGGTGCCGATACTGCTTGAATTGCCGCTCTGCAGCGCGGTCACCAGTTGCTGCAGCGAACTCATGATGTTTCCGCCGGTTCCCTGAAAGATCTGGCTTCCGGGAAGATTCACTTGTATGCTCTCGCCCTGCGCAATCTCGACGTTATTTACATCGGTATTTCCCTGATACAGCACCCCGTCGGGCTGGGCCGCATCCAGAGTGAAGGGGGCAGCCTGGTTCGCCGTTCCCCCAAAGATATAGCTGCCCTGATAGGAACTGTTGGCGAGGGTTACGACCTGGCTCTGAATACTCTGCACTTGCTCTGCGATCTGCTGCTGGTCCGCTGAAGAGAGGCCCGCACTCGCGCCCTGGACGCCGAGAGAGATGGCCTGGTTCAGCGCCGTGACCACGGAGCTAAGCGCCGAATCCGCCGTCTGCAGCATTCCTTCCAGACTGCTAGTGTTCTGGAGATATTGATCGTTTTGGCTCTGGAGGGCCTGATTCTGCACATCCTCCGCTGCCGCTACAGGATCGTCGGAAGGCACATTGACCCTTTTGCCGGTGGCCAATTCCTGGATTGCGGTCTGTTGATTGGCTTCCGTGGCAAACAGATCGGTGAGAATGTCAGGTGTGAAATTTGGATTTACGCGCATATTTTTACGGCGCAGCCGTTACTCCCGATCCCATATCCAATACAGTCTGGGTAAGTTCGTCCACTGTGGTTACAACACGAGCGGCCGCCTGGTAGGCCCGCTGGTAGTTCAAAAGGTTTGTGGATTCCTCATCGACGTTCACTCCGGAAACCGCTCCCAGCTGATTGTTGAGCTGATTCAGGCTCGCAGTAGTTGCCGTAACGTCGGTCCCCGCCTGAGCGGTGAGGGTCCCGGTCTGCGCCACCAGATTGGAGTACGTGGTCAGCGGCGAGTATCCGGAAGGAAGCGTCTGATTCTGAACTGCAAGAAGATTGGCGACGTTGCCGTTGCTCCCTTGCGTCCCGTCCGAGCTGGCAGCAATCAGAGCAGGATCGGTAATGGCGACGTGCAGATTGCTGGCTGCTCCGGGGCCGGTGGTATCGGTGAAAAAGGGTTGCCCGGCGTTCCCGTTCAAGTCGTAGCCGGAGGCCTGGGCCGCGTTGAAGCTGGTGGAGAATTGGCTGGCTAAATTGTCGATTTGACTGAGGACGCCCGGAATTACTGTATTGACGATCTGAAGATTCCCACCCAACTGGCCGCCCGTAAGAGAGCTGGTAATGTTTTGCCCCTGGGATGTGATCTCAGTCGCTCCTGAGCCGCCATTCGAAGCCTGAAGAGTATAGCTCTGGCCACCGACGACTAGTGGCGTTCCGTTTCCGGTGGTCAATGTGAGGCCATCTTCAGTCTGAATTTGATTCACGGTCGTCAATTGCGAGAGTTGCTGAATGAGCTGAGTCTCCTGGTCTCCCAGCGCTCCGGGGTCCTGGCCCAGCTTTTGCATGTTTCCGACCTGCACATTGAGGGCAGCGATTTGCTGCGTCAGTGTATTGATCTGAGTGACGGTTTGCGAGACCGTTTGATTCGCTCCCGATTGGATCGAGTACAGGTTTTGTTCGGTCGAATTGAAATCGGTCGCCAGTTGCTGTCCGGCGGTGAGCACGGCCTGACGATCGGGCATGCTGGAGGGATCGGTGGAGAGCTGGCTGATGCTGTTGAAGAATGCGGTAAAGTCCGAGCCGATGCCGGCAGTGGGATTCGAGAAAAGAGTCTGGATCTGTTGCAGCGAACTGTACTGGGCTTGTGCGCTTCCCTGTTGCGAGTTCTGGCCCGAAATCTGAATCTGCAGCACCTGATCACGCACACTCTGGATCTGCAGCAGCTCCACGCCGTTGCCGTAGGTTACATTTCCATCCATGTTTGGCGCAGCTTCGCCGAAGATGGGCAGTTCGCGGCTGTAACCGGGCGTGTTCTGATTGGCGATGTTGTTGGCTGTGGCGTCCAGCGCGCCCTGGTCGGCGTCGAGGGCGCCGCTTGCGATCCACATCGCGGATGATAATGATCCCATATCCTTATACCTCGCACGACCAAGTGTGACTTTGCGCTAGACCCGAGGGCCCGGGATCGTAACCTATTCCGTGGCTGCGATAGAATGCCGCCATCAGCTCGACAGATTTGCTGGCGCGTTTCAAGATCGCGGCGTACACGCGATTGAGTTGCGCCAGCGCAGAATAGGCCTGCCGAATTTCCCGTTCCAGTTGCGTATTGGGGCTGTCACCCGAACTCTTCTTTTCTGCGGCGCGTAACGGCCGAGTTTCCTGATTGCAAGCCAGCCGGTTGCAGATGGTTTCCTGCACGGCTAAGTGGGCCTGAAATTGTGGAAGGTCGTTCTTTTCAATGGCCGATATTGCCGACCGTACTGCCTGCGATAAGGCGTGGACTTGCGCGAGATGGTCGTGTTGCGCCTGGTTGCGATCTGCATCCGACTTCAGCATGGTCGATTCAGCCTTGGAACTCTCAGTTGCTCAACATCGACTCCGCGATCTCATGCGGATCGAGGTTGTACTGCCCGCTGCTGACGCTCTGTTTCAATCTGTCGATCAGCCCCTGACGCACTTCGGGCGTTCCCAACGCCTGCGTGGACAGGGCGCTGAGCGTGACCGTATCGTGATCCTGTGACGAAGCGCTCGAATTGCCCGTGCGCGAAGCCCCGGTCTGATTTGTAGTCGCGCTAGACGATTTCGTTGCCTGCTCAGTGGAAACCGACTGTGGATCGGGTGTGTTTAATCCAATTCTCATAATTGAAACCTCACAGTTTGCTGGCGGAATGTAATCGGCATTTCGACCGAAAAACTTCAGTTGCCGCCATCGAAACTGTTAAAACTCGTAACTGCTTGTACATCTGTTACTTAGCAGTGCCAGTCTGGGGCGCGGATGGGGTCTGCTGGGCTTCTTTCGAGCCCTTTTCTTCCTGTCTCGCCTCAGACGCGGCCAGAGATTTGCTGATCATTTTGGCGATGCCGAACCCACCTTTTTGGGTGAGACCCTTCGCCATGAATTCGCAGGCAATGCTTTGAAACTGGTCGTGAGCCGCATCCTGCTGCTGATCGGGATCGCTTCCCGGAACCGTGGCGAATGATTTCTGCGCTTTCTCCAACCATTGGCCTACCAAAATGCTTTCAAAATCCTGCGCTGCCTTATCGATCTTGGAGGGACTTTTGATGGTCGCGGATTTTTTCAGGTTCTGTACCGCGAGATCGCTTCTGGCCTGGCTGAGATTCGAGTTGGCTGCTGCCAGGTTTGGAATGCTGAAATTACCCATGACCTAGAGAACCTCCAATTCGGCCTGCAATCCGCCAGCGGCTTTTATCGCCTGCAGGATGGCAACGATGTCGCGGGCTGTGGCGCCCATCGCGTGCAGGCCATTGATCAATTCTTCGACGTTTGCCCCTTCTTTCAGTTGGAACGATCGCGCTGCCTTGTCGTGGGCGTGCAGTTCAGTCTCCGGTATTACGGTCGTTGTTCCACCCGAGAAAGGCAGCGGTTGCGACACCTGGAATGTGGTCGTGACTTCTACCGTCAAATCGCCGTGCAGCACCGAGACTGGAGACAGCTTTACATCGCCTCCCATCACGATCGTTCCGGTGCGCTCATTCATCACGACTTTGGCGCGGGGATGGATTCCGACGGTCAGGTTTTGCACCTGGGCAATCAGCGATGGGACGGAAGTGGCTCCGGGTTGTTCGATCTTGATCTCAATGTGGCGGCTGTCGAGCGCGGACGCCATGTCCTTTTTGAACTCGTGGTTGATCGCGTTGGCAACGTCGCGGGCTGCGGTGAAATCCGGTTCACGCAAAGAGAGCGCCAGAACCTTGAGCTGTTTCAAATCGATGGAAGTGTCGCGCTCCACAATTCCGCCCGCCGGAACCCGGCCTACGGTCGCGTGATTCACAATCTTTGTATTGCCAGCGCCGCCAGCCGTATATCCACCCAGAGTGAGCGCGCCCTGCGCCTCGGCATAGACCTGCCCATCCGCGGCGTGCAATGAGGTGAGCAGCAAAACTCCGCCTTCGAGACTCTTAGCATCACCAATCGAGGAAACAGTCACGTCGACGAGCGTCCCCGGCCGCGCAAACGGAGGCAGTGACGCCGTAACCATTACCGCAGCAACGTCCCTGACTTGAATCGTCGCGGCGGGAATCTGAACTCCCAGCCTTTGCAGAACATTCGCCAGAGTCTGCGTGGTGAACTGAGTTTGCTGGCTGTCTCCAGTGCGGTTGAGCCCGACGACGACGCTGTAACCGATCAGGGGGTTATCTCGAATGCCGTCGATGCTCGTGATGTCCCGAACCAAAACCTGGCGAGTATCGTCCGCAGTCGCGCAAGTGGTTCCGGCGGGAAAAAGAAATATAAAAACCAGGAGGACTGCGAGCCATGCAGTCCGCATCCGGCGCGGCAGCACGCTGAGTGGCTTCGGAATCACCAGGTGAACAGCCATAGCAGCCCCCGGATGATAGGATTCTGCCGCCCGATGTAGTCCGAAACCACGCCTTTGCCCTTCAGTTCAATCTCCAGATTCGCCAGAGATGTGGCTGCAGCGGTGTTGCTCGGACTCACATCTCCCGGCCTCAACACGCCGCGCACAATCAAGTTTTCATGCTGGCTGCTGATAATGGTTTGCCGTTCCGCTTCGACCACCATGTTTCCGTTGGGCAGAATGGCAATTACATGGGCCGAAAGAGTGGCCGTCACGCTCGAACCGGTCGAGGTCTCTCCCTGGCCCTTCAATGATTTCGAAGACGTCATGCCCAGCAGTGGGTTTGCGGACTGCGAACTGGTTCCTGGAATGTTGGTGATGGCAGAGTTCGCGGCGAATGCTCTCGAATTATTCACATCGCCGGTGGACAGCGCCGCGGTTGTCTCGGACACCATCAAGGTAACAATGTCGCCCAGGCGGTGCGCCTTGTAGTCCGCGCTCATGTCCGTGAGCGCGCCGTTCGGGGTGAACAAGCTGCCCAGAGTCACGACCTCCTGAATGGTTGGCTGCTGCTGCATACGAGCAATGTAGTCCGCGCGCAGCTTTGCGGAATCCTGTTTCGGCTTTGTGCCGGCCATCAGCAAAGAAGCGTTCTGCAGACATGCGATTGCCGCCAGAACAAGCACCCACCGGATTCCAGATCGCATTCTCATAGGTCTTTCGTGACTCAGAGGCTCCCCTTCAGCATCCCTGTCGCAACCACTTCCGCGTTGAAGTGGCGCCGGTGGTCGGGACTGGCGACCTGGATTGTTTGTCCTCTCACACCGCTCTGCAGGCAGATCACGGGCAGGCTCATGCGGGAATCCGCGCTCTCAAGAATCAAGGTCGCATGATCGCCGCCGCGAACAACGTTCTGAACAGGACTGGCCGCTGCCGCTGCCGATTCGCGTTCTCGTGCATCTCGCAGTTTCATCCCGTTGCCGCCATGCACCAGAACGTAGAAAGGGAGGCACTCCCGATTGTTCAGGCAGCGCAACTTTACCTTCATCGCGCCCGTAGCTCGATCGTTCACGCTCACTACGCGCAAACTTGCATTTGCCTCGGTACTGGGGCCCGGCAAAAGTTCGATCTGACTGGCGTTGACGTCAATTCCGGCCACTGCCATGGCATCGGCTACCTGCCGCGCCGAGACAGCATTTCGCGTGACCGTTGGTTGGCCCACGGCTGCCGGCATAGCGCACACAAACAGCGCGACAGACCAGACGATTTGGTTGGTGCTCTTTCGCTTCAGCATCGCTCGCTACTTACCGGCCGAGGCTGGTCAGATCTTGCAGCATCTGATCCGCCGAGGTCACGACACGCGCATTGGATTCGTAGGAACGCTGGGCCACGATCATATTGACGAATTCGGCCACCACGTCCACGTTTGACTGTTCGAGCATTCCCTGCTGGATCGTTCCCATGCCTTCGGCCGATCCCGGAGCGCCAACGATTGCGTCACCGGAAGCCGTGGTCGCGAGATAGAGATTGTTGCCCACGCTGTTCAAGCCGCCGGGATTGGGAAACATCGCAAGCTGAATACTGCCGACCTGCGAAGCCGCATTCTGGCCGGATTGCGTAATCGAAACCGTTCCGTCCGAACCAATGGTGACCGAAGTCGCATTCGCCGGAATCGTGATGTTGGGCTGCAGGGGCGTGCCATTCGCGGTGACAATATTTCCAGTTGCATCCAGATGGAACGAGCCGGACCTTGTGTATGCGATTTGGCCGTCAGGCATGGTGACCTGAAAGAAGCCGAGTCCCTGGATTGCGAGATCCAATGGGTTACCGGTGGAGCTGAAGTTACCCTGCGTCTGCAACACTTCCGAGGCGGCCGGCATGGTCCCAAGTCCCACTTGCAGGCCCGCGGCAATCGTGGTCTGTTGGGTGGAGGCTGCGCCCGGCATGATCACGTTCTGATAGACGAGATCGGAGAATTGCAGGCGGCGTGAGTAAAACCCCGCCGTGCTGGAGTTGGCCAGGTTATTGGCGATATTGTCCAGGTTGAGCTGCTGTGCCGACATTCCGCTGGCCGCTGTATAAAGTGCACGAAGCATTTCGACTCCTTAGTATTTATGCGTTGGGAGAAACTTTCGGTAAGTCCTGCGTGGCGACTTGATTCATTTCCATGTGGAACATGGTCAAAGCCCGCTGCATCAGTTCAAAGTAACGTTGCACCGTAATCAGTTCGACCGAACTGGCAACCGGATTTACGTTTGAGCTTTCAAGCGATCCCTGCTGGATGCTGGCCTCGGTGGGAGCAATTGCAGTTTTATCTGGAGCCGAGTAGTAAGTTTTTCCGACTGGCGTGATCGGTGTTGCCGCCGGAAAATCGACAATCTTCAACTGCCCGGCAAGCGCGCCATTCACCGAGATGGTTCCATCCGGACTTATTGACACCGGAGCGCCCACGATCGTAATCGGGCGATTGTCCGCTCCCAGCACGATATCCCCGCCCGAAGTTACGAGTTGTCCCTTGGGCGAAACATGAAAGTTCCCGTCTCGGGTGTAGAGTTGTCCGCCCTCGGTCTGCACCGCGAAGAAACCATGGCCCTCGATGGCAAGATCTAGATCGTTCCCCGTTTTCTCCATACTTCCCTGAGAAAGGTCAGTCCGCCCGTCACTCAAAACCGAAAAGCTGTTCACGGCCTGGTTCAAGCTGGAAAGGTGCATGCTGCCTGAGGATGAGGCCAGAAGCGAACGAAACGAGTCATGCTGTGCCCGGTAGCCCGGGGTGTTTACGTTGGCAAGGTTGTTCGCAACTTGATCCAGAGACTGGCTTCGCGCCATCAACGCCGTACATGCCGCATAGAACCCGCTGTCCATAGAGACTCCTGCAACACAAGAAGCACGGGTGTGGCCACATTGGAAGCCTGCGACGGGCTGTAAGTAATTGAGGATTCGTTGCCGGCGGTCGCGCAAATGAGAGGCGGATTAAAGCGTCGCGGACCGGGACTATCTAGCGCCGTTCTGCATTGGTATTTCTAATTGCGCCGCATCCGATAAGTGTGACTCTCGGTGCGGGCCGTTGTCGACTCGCGCGCAGCCAGAAACTCCAAACGCGAGGCCCATATCTCGGCGTCTGCAGCGGCGTCCAGCAGAATGTGTGATTCGCGGCTCCGGCACATTCCATGTTCGCCGCTGATTACATCGACCAGCGTGCCGGGAAATCCCCAGGCACGGGCCATTTGCCAGCCGAGCACCGCAGAATTTGCTGCGATCGAGGTGCCAGCCGCCCAGCCCAGAAGCGACGGAAGATCGCCGAGATGACGCAGAAGTCCGGCCAGGTAGGCCTCTTCCGACGTAACTCCGCAAGACGGAGTGACGCGTTCTTCGGCAACAAGAGCGGTTAACCTGGCATGCATCCAGAACCGCTCACATGCACTGAAAGTGTTATTCCCGCTGAACTGATTGGGTAAAGTCGCGGTTTGGTCCACGAGGGCCCGCAACTTCTCAAGCCCAAGGTGCACAGCGATCTCGCTGATAGGAACGATTTTTTCCTGCCACTCTGCAACTTCGCGGGCCGCGAGCCGCAGTAATTGCACGGTCATGCCGACGTCATTCCGTATGACGGCGGTAATATCGTGCAGGTTACTCACGGGCGCGGTCAGACAGGCTTCCAACTGCTGCAGAGTGCTGGCAAGAGCTGGCGGGCTGGGGAATTTCGCTTCGCCCACTAGGGGAAACATCGGTAAGCGCGGAAACTCGATTAGCGCTGGCTGGGGAGCCGTGGTCAGCTGGATCTTATGTTGTGTCTGCTTCGTTGACATGGGACCATCCTGCCCACGTCTTATCGGCAGTCGATGGTTCCAGCGTTAGTTACCGCAAGTGCAGATAGTGGAACAGGTTGCCCGTTACATCCGCAGCCTCGCGCTAAAGGTAACCTAGTCACTCCGCACTTGAAACAACAAATCCATTTCCCTCTTGCGCCCCCAGATACGGGCCCAGAGGTAATCGTGACTCTTGCCCAATCGCAGCCGCTCCGCTCCCAACTGGGCGACATAATTGGTGGCGATTCGCGCCATCTCGGTGGGGTCGACAATTTGATCAAAAACAAGCTCGTCATCGCGCTGAAACGGAGTCGAGGGAGAATTTAGATGCAGTTCGTACTCTCGCGCAGTGATGAAGCAGGGCGCCACGTTGCAGGAAGTGATGTGGCCGATGGTGTATAGAAGTTGATGCTGGACCGCGCTCACAAAGCCTATCAAAAGCCGGCGCTCGGTCTCGGCATAGTGAACCGGCAGCATTCCGTACAGTTCCAGGAACCGCCGGGGGATGCGAATGCCCAGCTCGAGTTGCCTGTCTCCCAAGGGAAACACCGGGCAGGCCCATTGGGCTGCGACGGCCGCGGTCACCTGTTCCGCGGTTGCAAAACCCAACTGCTGCACGACCTCGCCGAAGTTGAGTCCGGTCGATTTGTGCTGGTCCATCGCAACCGCGAGTTGCTCTGCAGACAGTACGCCCCGCTGCAGCAGTGACAATCCCAGGGGAATTCTCGAAGTTCGTGCCTTCACCGGCCGGCCGGTTGAGGTCACCATCTCCGCGATCATCCCTTTCAGGGCCTGTTCGACACACTGAGCGCCACAATACCATTGCTCGTTGATGCTCATCCCCTGGTTGCGATGAGTAAAGGCCTGAAACAAACCCTTGGTTTTGCAATTTGAATTGGCACACTTGGTCGTCCACTTTTGCCAACTCGACGATGTTTTCTGAGCGCTCTGCGTAGCAAGCATGTCTTTTCTCGTGTGCGAGTCTGTCCTACAACAACACTTCATCAAGCGCGGAGTCTTGCAAAGCTGCGCGCAACTTCGGCAAAGCCAGGGTGTGAAGCTGCGAGATTCTCGACTCTCCCAACTGCATCACCGCCGCGATTTCCTTCATGGTGAGTTCCTCTTTGTAGTAGAGAGAAATCACCATCTGCTCTTTTTCCGAAAGGGTCCCAATTGCCTGCGCGAGCTTTTCCTTCACTTCGGTCCGCACGCAAAGCTGAAAAGGGTTCTCATCCCGGCTGGGAGCTGATTCGATGAGATCCTGCTTCTCGGAGCGGTCGTAGGTCGAGGTAACTTGCTGGCCAATCAGAATGGCCCCGTCAATGCGGTGGGCGATGTCGTAAAGTTCGTCGATCGTGAAATGCCCAACTCGGCCGCGATTTCTTCTTCGTCCGGCTGCCGCCCCAGTTTCTTTGACAACTTCGAAATGGCTTCTTCAATCTGGCGGCCTTTGTGACGAAGGCCGGCGCGATCCCCAGTCGAGTTCGCGAAGGCTGTCGAGGATGGCTCCCCGAATGCGAAATTTGGCGTAGGACTTGAACGGCACTGACTTGCTGGCATCAAAACTCCGCACCGCCTCGATCAAGCCGATCACGCCGGCGTGGACCAGATCTTCGAACGGCACCTGTTGCGGCAGGCGTTCATGAATTCGGCGCGCAATGTAATACACCTGCGGCAACTCTTTCATGATGAGTTGGTCGCGCTCTTGCTTTTTCGTCCAACATGCTGTTCTTTATATGCGGTTTGCGCTTGTAACATACGACCTCGAATCATCAGACTGCGATTTAACCCGGTTACCGCAACGATCCAATCGACTGCACGGGAATGAGCGGCGGAATTTCCGTAGGAGCAAGTACGACAATTTTTGGAAGAAACGGCTCCAACAGCCGTCGCAGCTGGAAGCGCGCCGGAGATTGACATAGCAAAATCGGTGGCGCCGTCACAACCTGGTCGCCAAAAAGCGCGCGCAGCCCATCGCACACTCGCCGGGCGGTGTTTGGCTGCATGCGCACCGGCGCGTAGCCGGCTGCGGGCTCAAAATGCGCGCGCATTCTTCTTCGATCGCGCGATCGACTGTGACCACCTTCAACTCACCGCGTTCATCGAGCAACGGCCGAACCAAGCGCTCGACCCAGCGTCTGCCGAACTGCTTCCACCAGCATGCACCGGATTCTTATTGATCCCGCCGTCTCGACCAGCGTTTCCAGGATCGTCCCAGATCGCGAATGGAAACTTGTTCGCGCAGCAACTGCTGCAGCACCTTCTGCACTTCGCCCAGCGTCATCAGCTTGGGCATCAGCTCTTCCACCAGCTTGGGATGGGAATCACTCATCCGGTCAATCAGGCGCTTGGTCTCGTGCCGGGTCAGCAGAAGGTGGGCATTTTGCTTGACGACCTCACTCAGGTGAGTGGCAAGCGCCGAAGTGTGATCGACCACGACATAGCCCGCTGCAACGGCCTGCGGTTGCAATTCAGGAGCGATCCATTTCGCGGCCGCGTTGAATGCGGGCTCGCGGGTTTCCTGGCCGGGCAACGCCGGCGGCGAGGATTGGGAACTGATCGCCAGCAGGCAGTCGCGGCGCATCTCCCAGCGCGCAATTTCGACCCCGCGCAGATAGATGACGTACTCGCGTTCCTTCAGCGTCAGGTTGTCGGTGATGTGGATCGAGGGCACGAGGAAGCCGAGCTGTTGCGCCAGTTGCTTCCGCAAAGAGCGCGACTTTGCCGAGCAATTGCCCGCCTTGCTTGCTATCGACCAGAGGAACCAGGCCCAATCCGACTTCGAGCATGAATTCATCGAGCTTCAGCGACCGCATCGATGGGATCGGCAGCCGGCGCTTCGCGCGCCTTGATTCTTGGCGGCGTCGGTTCCGGCTGCGGCTGTCGGCTTCGGCCGCCTCGGCCCATCGCGCCGGCGCGCGAAATAGATCAGCACCGCGGCCATAAGGATGAAAGAGAGTTTGGGCAGCCCGGGAATGATTGCAAGTCCGCCCATGACGCCTGCGGCAATCCAGAGCGGACGGCTCTTGCGGAACAGCTGCCTGCCGAAGTCCGATCCCAGAGTGCTGTCTGAAGATGCCCGCGTCAGGACAATGGCTCCGGCAACGGAGACGAGGAGCGAGGGAATCATGGTGACCAGCCCGTCGCCCACGGTCAGGATGGTGTAGGTCTTGAGCGCCTCCATGAAAGGAATGCCGTGCTGGAATACTCCAATCAGGAAGCCCGCAATGATGTTGATGGCCGTGATCAGGATGGTCGCCAGAGAGTCGCGCTGGCTGAAACGCGCTGCGCCATCCATGGCGCCATAAAATTCGGCTTCCCGCGCAATCTGCTCGCGGCGCCTGCGCGCCTGTTTCTCGTCAATCAGTCCGGCGTTCAGGTCGGCATCAATCGCCATTTGTTTGCCTGGCATCGCGTCCAATGTGAATCGGGCAGTGACTTCAGCGGTGCGCACCGCGCCGTGGCTGACGACCATGTACTGAATCGCAATCAACGCCAGGAAAAGAACAAAGCCAACGACGTAGTTGCCGCCGACGACGAATTGTCCGAAGGACTCAATGACTCGTCCGGCCGCAGCCGCGCCCTCGCTGCCATGCAACAGAATTCGGCGGCTGCTGGCCAGGCCGAGCGACAAGCGAAAGAGAGTGAGCAAGCAGCAACAGACTGGGAAAGACGGAGAACTGCACCGGCTTCAAAATCTGGATGGCGACGAGCATCACCAGAACGGACGCAGTGATGCTGATGGCGAGCAGAAGATCGACCGCCAGCGCAGGCAGGGGAATCAGCATGACAAACACCATGCTCACGGCCAGCGCCGGGACGATCCAATCGCTGCGCTCCCAGCGACGCGACTCAGCGATTTTGGTTTAGCAGCCACATTTCGCTCACTGTTCAAGCCTTAGCTTTCGTTAGCGTGCCACGTGCGTGCATCTTGCTTGCTGGCGAGCCCGCGCTTGCGAGCGGAACACGAAAGCCAGAATTTCGGCTACGGCGGAATAAAGCGCAGCCGGAATCGGATGCCCGACCTCGACCGTTCGATAAAGCGCCTGCGCAAGCGGCGGATTCTCCAGTACAGGAATTCCATGCCAGCGCGCTACTTCTTTGATCTCTTGCGCCAGAAGGTCTCGTCCTTTTGCAATGACGATCGGAGCGTCCATGTCCATTTCGTAGCGCAGCGCGATCGCAAAGTGAGTGGGATTGGTGATCACCACGCTTGCCTTTTCGGTGTCGCGAAGCATTTGGCGTCGTCGCATACTGCGCTGGATGTCGGCGGATCCTGGCCTTTAGTCGCGGGATTACCTTCGGTTTGCTTGATTTCATCTTTCATGTCCTGGCGGCTCATCTTCATGTCGCCTTCGTGCTTCTGCCAGACCAGCAGATAATCGATGCCGGCCCAGCACAGCAGAACCAGACCGGACTTCCAAACCAATTCTCCACATCACGCCGACCAGAAACTTGGCGTAAGCGCGCACTTCAAAGTCGGAGGCCTGGATCACGGTCTCCCAATGTTTGCGAGATGGTCGCGACGCCGATCCAGACAATGACGGCGAACGGCAGCAAGAGACTTCAGAATTCCGCTGAGGCCGGCGAGGGAAAACATTTGCTTAAGCTTCGCTGCCAGGATTCATGCGTTCGGGTTTGAGCTGCCAAAGCTTCCGGGGCAAATACCAGTCCGCCTTGCGCCAAGTCCGCCGGCCACCGAAAGCACCCAAGCCGTAAGCGACGAATGGGAACGATCCAGCGCAACACTCCGCAGGCGATCCAGAACAGAATGCGGGCCGCCCGGCCGAAGTGGTTGCTCGATCGAGAGATCCAATGGTTTTGTAACAATCCGCGCCATTGTCGCGTGACATCCGGCATCTGCCAGGCCACCAGACGCCAGCGACCGCCCCATGCCAGCGCATTTGAAAGTTCCCTGGTGCGCGCAACTTGGCCTTGCTCGCGGGCTTTCTTGCGCTTTTGCGGTGTAGCTTTTTCCGTTTTGCTCGAATCGGCCATTGTGTTTACCGCGCCAGATGCAACAAGCGATCCGTGTAAGCAATCGACTCCGAAAAATATCGTTGCAAACAAGATGCGGCCAAAATCTGAATCGTGACAGTTAGAATCAGACTCCCAACATGCTTTTTATCGCCGGCCCAAGCAACATCAGAGGCATCTGCGGTGAGGCTTTCCCATCAGCCCAAGCACGATGTCGGCCAGCAGCGTCGCCGCCAGGACGGGGGCGGCGATCTGGATTCCGAGGTCCAGCACCATCGCGCCTTCATGCAGCAATCGCTTGAGCGAACAATGGATTCAGAGTGGCAGAGCCTGGAGGAAGATAGTCGAAAGCTTTGGCGACCGCGCGCAAGATCCAGTGGTGAACGTCGAGCCCCAGAAAAATGAGCATCGCCAGGCTCTGATGAAAGAATGGCAACGACAGTGCTGTCGACCTGGGTATTGCGGGTCGAGAATGTTCACGAGCGAATATCCCATCTGAACGCTTAGTACCTGGCCGGCCATCTGCACGCCCTCAAACACCGACGTTGGTCGCAATTCCTATCGCTATGCCAACGAGAGTTTCGCTGGCGACGAGTAGCGGCCATTCGACAATGGCATCGCATGCAGCCGTGGCGAATACACCGGGATATAGAACGGCCGTAATCGCGATCACGAGCACCACCTTGATCCGTGGCGGGAATCGACAGCGCTGCCAAAAAACGGCGCAAAGATCATCAGCCCGGAGACACGGAGTCCGATGACCAGGACACCGAACTTAAAATCGGTATGAGCGAGATTTCCATGACTTCAACGCAAGTACGGGTGAAAATCCGAAAACAGTTGCAAAGTGAACTGGCAAAGCTGCCTCCACATCCAGGGCATCAAGAAAAAATACGCCGGCCGCGACAGCGAGCAAACGTGGCACGGCTGAAATGGTGGTCTCCTGCAGCGAGGTCAGCACCTGGACAATGTTGACCGACAAGCTCACCACGACCGCAATCGCCAAAATTGGGCGTGGCGAGCATAAATACTTCCCGCATGGTCATGCGGCCGAGATCGATGGCTACTTGCACCGGCATCATGACGTCAGTTAAAACTCCTCATGAGAGATCCGACCAGTAGATTCCAGCCATCCACCATCACAAATAAGCAGCAGTTTGAGCGGCGTTGAGATGACGACAGGCGGCAACTGCAGCATTCCGACCGAGGTGGAGATGGAAGCGACGACCATGTCGATCACCAGAAACGGCAGAAACAAGACGGTGCCGATCTGAAAGCCCATTCGCAACTCCGAGAGGATGTACGCCGGCGCAACGACACGCAGCGAAAAGTCATCGGGATGCTTGCGGCCGCGGTTCTTTCGAGAGTTCGACGAAAAGCGCGACATCTTTTTCGCGGACATAGTGCAACATGAACTTGCGCACCGGCCTCGCGCCGCGTTCAATGGCCTGCATGGCAGAAATGCGTACCGTCTTGCTAAAGGGACAACGGACGTCTGGTAGATGGTCGCGCCCACGGGCTGCATCAAGAAAGAAAGTCAGGATCGAGCGCCAGACCGATAAGTGTCTGGTTGGTCGGCGTGGTCTGCAGTCCGAGGGCCTGACGCAAGAAAGTGGAACACAACCAGCAAGCGCGCGAAGGGCGTCATGCACAGCAGCAAGGAAGGGATCAGGGTCAGGAACGTTAGCAGGACGACGATGGTCCACGATGTCGAGCCTTTGCCAATGCCTTTAATGCGAATTTCGTTAGGATCGGCGGGCGCCGGAAACGCGACGGGCGTTGCAGCGGGCTGTGCTGTCGATGAGGCGGTTGGCGTCGCTGCGGGAACTGTGGCGGGTTGTGCGGGTGATGTAGGGCTCGTCGCTGCTGCCGGAGTTGTAGCGGGCTGCGCCGGCGAAGTAGAGCCTGGCGATGTGACTGGAACTGCCGAAAGTTGTGTTGTTGCAGTCGAACTGGGCGCCCCCGCTGGAGCAGCCGCGAGTTGCGAAGGTGAGGCCGGAGTGGATGAGGCCACTTGAACCGCCGCGGGTTGCGCTGGAGGCGGCGCCGCGGTTCCGCTTGCAGGCGGTTGAGTCTGCGCGGCGGCGGCTACGCTGCCGCTCGTCATCAGTACGAGTAGTAGCGCGAAAAGCCTTGCCCATAAAATTGAGTTCGATTTCATGGCTGGACTAGGTCCCGCGTCCACCGCCGCTGCAACATGTCAGGAAATCCCTCTGAAGACTCCAAGCGCGCCAGAGCCGCCACCGAGCCTGCTGCCCCGCCCACAAGAAACTGTTCTTCGTCCACTTGGATGACTGCCACAAAACGCTTGTCTCCCAATGACACGGTCTCGCATACTTTCAGCCGCTTTTTGGTTTGCCGAACCTTCACATTCTTTCGGGACCAATGCCATGCCTTAGCCAACCAGCTTTTGGAACCTGCCGAGCGCGGCGATTGCTGTGTCTCTGCGGGCTCCAGTGTCATGACTGGGTCCTTCGCGACGTTGTTGGCTTTTTTTGTCGCGGTAGGGCTGATAGAGCGGAGAGGTTCCGGTTCGCAACTCATCTCCTGGCTACTTATGGGCAAATCCAGCTCTGCGATCTCCTCCCAGTCGGCGCCGATGTTCGCATCGATGGATGGTTGTGAGAACTGCTGCGAGGGCAACTCTGGCGCTGGCTGCACTTCTGCAGGCTCTGTCTTGGTGATTTCCGTTTTACCGAGACTCCTGATTTCTGGTTTCTCAAAGGAGCTGACGGGGTGCGGAACAGTTGGCTCGCAAGTCATTTCCGGACTTGCGACTGATTCCAATTGCACATGTTGATTTTCTTCGAAACGATGTTCTTTTAATCGAGCGGCCACGCTCAATTCCGGCGTCTGCTCCTGCTCCCAGCATTGTGCTTCCACCATTCGAAAGAGCCGATCGACCATGAGCGATACGTTCGAACTCGCAGGGACATTGGTTCGGACAGGAGGCTCGCTAACCGGCGAGGGCTCGACACGTGACTTGATCACTGCCGACCTGATCGCTGTTGGCCAGGGCTTCTTCGGTTCAGCGCTACCTGTCGCGTGAACGCGTCCGGATTGGCGGCTCCAGTTAGGGATCGCAAATTCTCCTGTAACCGCTCCCTGCAATGTTCGCTCCCCTGGAGTTTTATTCATGCCAATTCCGTGATGCGCACTGCCAGGCGCTTTTCAATCACTTCAAATTCTGTCCACCCGACAAGCAGCCCGTTTGCGCGTAGCGGAATGTCACTGGTTGCGGGGCAAGCGGTTTCGACGATCGAGTCCTTGCTCAAACGGAGCAAGTCTCCGACGGTGAAGTTGACGATTGGGATCTCGAGTGAGAGTTGGCAAGGCAGCCAACCGAATTCCTGCAGACTCCTCCCACCCTGTTCCGTCGCCACCTTCGGGCTGGGGGGTGTTTCCTTTGCCAGTTGTACGGCTGCGTCCATAGTCGAATTTCGGTCTGGAGTCCGCGCTCGACCTGACCTGATGGCCAACGCGGATTGATCCATCTCGGCAAATGCAAGTCGCGTACCATGAAGGCCGAGTTCGCCAGAGTTTGATGCGGAGTCAGAGCTGAGACAAGAACGTGCGTTGACAACTACTTGGAGGTCGCCGAAGCAGGCGTACATGTACTCCTGCGGCGAAAAGCAATTAGAGGTGGAGTAGAAAGAGGCTCGGGGCGGCGCGGTTTGGATCCGCGCCGCCGAGTCCTCTAATCACGAGCTAATTCCCGAGGCTAATTGCCTGGGCTAGCCTGCAGATCGATGGTGGAGCTGCTGATGTTGTCAAACGTCGTTACCACACGAGCATCCGCCTCGAAGGCGCGCTGCACGACGATCAAGTTGGTGAACTCCGTGGAGATATCCACATTGGACAACTCCACAGCGCCTCCCGTGATCGTTCCCAGACCGCCGGTGCCGGCCACTCCGACCACGGCCGCGCCTGAAGCCAACGTTGACTGGTAGCCGCTTGCGCCAACCAACTGCAAGCCTTGCGGGTTGGCGAAATTTGCCAGAGCAATTTGCCCGAGCGCGGCAGTCTGGCCGTTGCTGTACTGACCCTCGACCGTTCCGTCATTCTCGATCGTATAGTTCTGCAGAGTGCCGGCAATGAAGCCATTCTGGTTCGTGGCGGACGTGGCGCTCGCCGATGCGACTTGAGTGAGCAGCGAACTTCCACCGGGACCGGAAAGGTTCCACGAAATACTCATATTGGCGGCGCCGTCGGCCAGACCGTTGAGGTTCACCGCGATGGGACCTGCGGGAGACGTCAAGTTGCCGCTGCTGTCGAAATTCAGGGTTCCAGAAGCGAGCACCGTTGGCGTGCCAGTGCCGCCGGTTGCGGCGGCTGGCGTCGTCACCTGGTAAGTCCAGGTATTCGGAGCAGTCATCGTGTAGTTGAAGGTCAACACCTGAGACTCGCCTAGCGAGTCATAAACGGTCAGGGGTGTGGAAAAGGTGGTGCCGACAGGTGAGGCGGCGTTCAAATTGGTCTGTTGCTGCATGGTGGTGGTTGCGGCCGGCGGACTGGTTGAACCCTGCCCGACGTTGATCGCGGACAAGACGCCGCCTTGATCGACTACGCCATTCACGGCGGGATAGCCCATGACAGTTTGGCCTTCCGTGGTAACCAGGTCTCCAGCGGAGTTGACGGTGAAATCTCCGTCGCGGGTGTATTGCAGGCTGCCGTTGGCCGATTGCGTAACAAAAAGGCCGTTGCCGGTGACGGCAGCGTTCGAATTGACGCCCGTATTCTGCAGGTTGCCATCGCTGAAGTTAGTGGCCGTTGAACCGACCTCTGTGCCAGCGCCGACTTGAATCGGGTCGCCCGAACCATCAGCTCCGAAGTTCTGATAGAAGAGCGACTGGAAATTTGCGGTCTGGTCCTTATAGCCATCCGTATTCAGGTTGGCGAGGTTGTTAGCGATGATGTTGAGGGCTTCTCCCGTGGAGGCGAGCCCGGAAAGAGGAATCGAGAACGATGCCATTAGTGTGCTCCTGTCAGTAATTGCTGGGCATACTGTGCCGCAGCGGTGCTGGTGGGCAACGTCGCGGCCTGTGCCAGCGACGAACTCACGTTCGATGGAATTGCGTTGGCCTGGAAAGAGTTGCCGGCGGAGGAAGAAGCGGCAGCAGCCGTAGACGGACCCTGGTAAAGGGCAGTGGAAAGAGTCTGATTGATGTCAATCAGTTGCTGTAGTTGATTCATCGAGAACATCTGGCTGACCATGGTCGTAGGATCCATCGGCGAGGTCGGGTCCTGCGACTGCATCTCGGTCACCAGCAACTGGATGAAAGTGTTCTCCGCGCTATTGGAGCTTTGCGTCGCTGATGATGCTGACGTGCTCGAACTGCCGCTTGAGGGCGTCGAGCCTACGGCGTTCGTGTTCGCGTGCGCCATGGCTGGGCTGGCAAATAAGCTGGGTAATGCTGTTAGCAACATAGTTATCCTCCGTGCCGCTTCTGAACTGCCTTCCACGAAACCTTAAATGTGAATATCAAGTCGTGACTCCGGTACTGCCGTCTCGCGCGCGGTCCAGGCCGGCATCGAGCTTTCTTCGCGGGCAATGCGTGAATTTGCCGCATACACCGGCTGGCCTTCTCGCGGCTTCTGTTGTTCTGAAGCCGACGAATGGCTGCCCGCGTGATTCTGCAGAATGATGTTCGCCAATGGCACCCGTTGTTCTGAGAGCCGGTTCTGCAAGCCGGGAAGGTCTGCCGCCATTACACGGCCCAGTTCTCCCCGCTCTACCGAGATTTCGGCCGTAAACTGGTTGCGCACCATTGATGTCCGAATATCGACACTGCCGAATTCGCCGGCGCGTATTCCGAGCTTGAGTTCGGCCTCTCCCATTCGTTCCAGCAGTTTCGCCGATTGGATGAGCGGCGTTGCATAAGCCGTGCTTTCTCCCTGGCCGTGATTCTCCGCAATGCCGGTCGACTTTTGCGCAAGTTGATGGGCCAGTGTTTCGCCGGCTTGGCGGGGAACGCTCAGAGCTTCGGTCTTGTTGTCGGCGGCAGTGGGTGAGGTTTGAATTCCGTTCACCGAAAAGGATGAAGCGGGGTCCGCCGACTTTAAGGGAAGGCCGGTCGTGCCTTGATCCGTCGATGGTGAGTTGCCCGAGAGCGGTGAATCATCCTTCTTTGTGTCGGTGGTTGGGCTCGCCGTGACTTCGACATTTTTGCTGGGGCTTCTGAAACTATCCTGTGCCCCGCTAGCCGCAGACTTGTCCAACTCTGGTTTGATCTGCATTCCCTGAGCGCTGTCGGAATCTACGTTCCCCGAATTCGACCCAAGCGATGAGAGAGCAGGAGAAACGGGGAGCTGAACCAGGATATTTTCGGCTTCAGAGTGGATGACAGCCTGAATTTTATTAGCGTCCGCCGCCTCGGCCGCGGCGTGAGAGACGTTGTGGACTGAAGAAGCCGTTTGGAAGCTCGCAGGTTGCGGCCTGGAACCAGAAGCGGCCACACCTGACGGATTCGTACTGAGACTAGGCGTTATTTCTGGAATGCGGCTGGCAACGGCGCTCGATTTTCCAGTCGTCGATTCGCCACTCGTGGATTTTGCATCCGCTGGCTCTGGCGAATTCTGACCATACGAGTCTTGCTGCCGTGGCGCAAGAACTACTTCTTTCGATAGCGATGGCAACACGGTTGACTCGACGGTTGCATCCGGCTTGTCCGGGGTCGAGACTTTGGCACTAGCAGGGGCCGCGTCCAGAACCGTGATCGGAAGTGCAAGCGGCAACTCAGTCGACAATGCGGGCGGAACGGAGTTCGATGAGGCTGCGTCCGCGACGAAGTCTTTGCTTTCTTCATTCAAAGGGAGAGCGGGGGAAGATGTGGTTAGCGCAGGCACAATGGCTTTGTCCTGGGTTACGGGGTTAATGGTTACGGGGCTGATCGAGAGGCTGGATACTAATGCTTCCGCGTGGGTTTGCGAAATGCTAGTTTTGGAATCCAGAGATCTGGAAGGCGATGCAACCGTTGCTTTTGAATCCGCGGTGATCTTCGAGTCAACCGGGATGTTCACGCCGAACCGGCCAGCGGTGAGGCTCCCGTTCGGCGGAGACCATAGGCTCGCGGCAGCCTGCATTTGCGCAGCTTCGCCAAGTGGTGTCCGCGCTGGTTCGAGCGCAGTCGAAACCGGTGGTGCCACCGTGTGGTCTGCCTGAGATATCTCTGAGGTGGGAAGCGGCACGGTTGCCAAGAGAGGCTTTGAATGCGTCGAGCCCTGATTTGCAATGGTCTTTGCCTCAATTTCAATTCTCTGTGAATCGTCAGGCGCGGACTTCGCCTGGCGGAGCTCTGTCGAGACTGGTGGTGTCGCTGCATCGTCAAGAGTTGGCTTTGCTTGTACGAGCATTGCCGAAAACGGTTGGGATGCCGTATTTTCGCCGCGCGAAACTCCTGACGCAGGAATTGCTGCGGGCACTCCAGCCGGCGCGAGTTTTGGTGAAACTGCGATCACAAGACTCCTTGACCCGGACACTTCATTGCACGGAGGGGGCCAAAAAAATCCCGATTAGAAACTCTTCCGGTTTCGACACTAGCTCGTAGCCACTAAAGAGTTTGTGGGGTTGTGCCGATTAGAGGAAAACGCGCGAGTGCTGATACGGCTTCGATCCGGCAACCTTTGCCTAGCTGCTGCGTGGGCAAAGTGTGCCTAGTGTTCTCTTAGACAACGTTGGGAAGATGACGATATTTGCTTGCGCTGCGAGACAGATTCCAGCGGGGAGAGACTTGCTCAATTCATCGATGCGATGGATGAGGCGCTAGTGGCGTCCGTGCCGCGATAGGAAGACATCATCAATCGCTGCTTGCTCTCTCTTGGCCCGTTCCCGGGTATAAACGGCAAGCTTTCTTTCGCGCAGTTTGTCGAGGGTCTCACGATTGCGTCGCGCCATTTCATAAGCAGCCAACTGCTTCCGCCACTTCACCTTGAGTTCCTGCCATAGGGCCTGCAGCGCTTCGCGTTGTTGCTCGAGGGCGCGCTCGTAATCGTAGGCGGTTTGCACTTCCCCGGCGGGAAGGCCTTTGGTAAGTTTCGCGGCCCGATTTTCAGTGGCTGCCGAACGGTCGTCTTCGACCTGACGAATCCGCAATTCCACCTGGGCGATTTCCTGCTGGATCTTTTCGAAAAGAAGATACTCTTGCTGCTCGATGCTGCCCCGGTATCGCAAGATCGCCGCTAGAGCAAACTCGAAGGCCATGGTCAGCTCGGAAGCGTGAGCAATTGCTCCAAGGTCGAAGCCAGCGTTGCCGTCTCGTTTGGTTCTTGCTTGAGAAACTTTTCGATTTGCGGCAAAGCAGCCAGGGCCCTGTCCAGCGTAGGATCTGTGCCGCGCTGGTAGGCGCCGATCCGAACCAGGTCCTCAGCTTTGGCGTAGGCGGCCAGCAACATTCGCAGTGCGCCCACTTTCTGCATGTGCTCTCGTGAGCAGACGTTGGGCATTAACCGGCTCAGGCTGTCCAGCACCGAGATTGGTGGGTAATGATTGCGCAAGGCCAGCTGCCGGTCGAGAACAATGTGGCCATCCAGCAATGAACGGACTGTGTCCACGATCGGATCCTGCTGATCGTCACCTTCCATCAAAACGGTGTAGAAGGCCGTGATGCTTCCGTGGGAAAATCTGCCCACTCGCTCTACCAGTCGCGCCAGCATGGAAAGCACCGAAGGCGTGTAGCCCTTCGCCGTCGGAGGTTCTCCCGCCGCCAATCCAATTTCTCTTTGCGCCATGGCGAATCGAGTCAGAGAATCCACCACCAATAGAACGTTTTTTCCCTGATCGCAGAAAAACTCAGCCACCGCCGTTGCCGCAAGGGCTGCTCGAATTCGCAGCAGCGGAGACTGGTCTGAGGTTGACACCACCACCACCGACCGCGCGCGCCCCTCCGGCCCGAGCGTCTCCAGAAACTCGCCCACCTCGCGTCCACGTTCTCCGACCAGCGCGAGCACCGTCATGTCTGCTGCCGTGCCCCGGGCCATCATCCCAATCAGCGTGCTTTTGCCGACGCCACTGCCGCCGAAAATTCCCACGCGCTGCCCGCGGCCGCAAGTCAAGAAACCGTCTACCGCCCGGATGCCGCAACCCAGTTGCTCGCTGATCGGGGTTCGATCAAGAGCTTGTGGCGCGGCGCCATCAATCGGCCGCGATTTCGTGGCCCGATATTCTCCCATCGAATCGATCGGTTTGCCGGTCGCATCGATCACTCTTCCGAGCAGCGCCGGACCGACGCGGAGAGAAGGCCTTGCGCCCCATGTCACAATCTGGTCGCCGAACCGCACTCCCTGCGGTTCTTCCAGGCCCATGGCAAGCACCTTGGAACCGCGGAAGCCCACAATCTCACCGGGAAACCGCAAGCCGTTCGAGTGCTGAATCTCGCACGATTCCCCGACCGAGCAGAACGGCCCGGCGGATTCCACCAGATTGCCTACCACCTGGGTCACGCGCCCTGTCCAGCGCACGGTGGAACTGCTTCGCAGCCAGTGAGTGTAAGGATCGAGGGGAGTAGAGTTCATTTCACTTCAGGCTTTCGCGCCAGCATGTCAAAAAATCCCTGTTCGACTTCTTTCAGTTGGGCATCCAGACTCATATCGGCGATGCCGAGTTCGGTCTCGAGCCTGCAACCTTTCGGCTCCAAAGTGGAGTCTTCCACGACCTGCAGATTGGGGTGGCCGATAAAATAATGTCTCCAGTTTTCCGCATCTTCCGGCCGCACGCGCACGATCACGGTCGAACTCTGTTGCAATCTTTCGAGCATTACTTTTACCAGTCCGGCGACGACGGAGCGGTCGACCTGCGATTCACGGTGCAAGATCTTCGCCGCAACCGCCAGCGCTAGATGGACTAACTCGGTTTCAACCTTTGAGTAATAGTCCGCGCGCTGCTTTTGAAACTCGATGGCCAACTCAACCACACGCTTGCGCTCCTCCGCGACTTCCTGCTCAAAACGCACTGCCGACTGGCGCTCTCCTTGTGCCACTCCCTCGGCATGAGCTTCCGACAGCAATCGCGGCAGGTCTCTCTGGCTGATGCCTCCAGGATTGTCCGCCCTGGCGGTGTTCTCCCTCAGCGATTCCCCCAGAAGCATCGCTGGCGGAGTGGATGCCGGTTGCGACCCAACCGTGTCGCGGTACATGAATGTTTCCACGACCGGGATCGCGCTCTCGCCAGCCTGCTCATACGACGTATTCATCGTCCCCCTCGGCTTTCAAAGTCACCTTGCCTTCCGCCTCCAATTTGCGCAGCAGAGTCACGGCTTCCTGTTGCGCCTGGGTCACTTCCTTGGCACGGACTGGGCCCAGCGCTTCCATATCCTCTTTCAGCATCTCGACCGCACGCGATGACATGGCCCTGAAGATGTGGTCCCGGACGTTGGCGCTCGCGCCCTTCAATGCCAGTCCCAAAATCTTCTTGTCCATCGACGAGAGCCATTCACGAATAGACGTGTCGGCTACTCCCAGAAGATCTTCAAATGTGAACATCAGGTTGCGAATATTAATCGCGGTTTTGGGATCGTCGCGCTCAATGGATTCCAGTATCGACTTTGCCGCAGAAGGTTCGAGCCGGTTCATCACATCGGCAACACTCTTAGCTCCGGCAAACGTTTTGCGGTTCTGTTCGCCCAAAGATTGCAGCCGGCGATTGAGCACCACCGAAACTCTTTCGGCCATCTCCGGAGAAAATTGCCGCAATTGTGCCAGTCGCTTCACACACTCTGCCTGGGTTTGTTCAGGTAACTTCATCAATAGAGCGGAAGCCTGCTTTCCGTCCAGGTGGGCGAGGATGAGCGCGATCGTCTGGGGGTGCTCCCCTACCAGGAACTTGGCCAGTTGCTGCGGATCGGCTTTCTGCAACGATTCCAGTTGGCCGGCGCTCAGTTCCTGAAGGCGCACCGCCTTTTGCAAGAAATTGTTTGCGGTATCGGGACCAAAGGCTTTGACCAGCAGACGAGTTGCGAACTCCACACCTCCGATCGCGACTTGTGTCTGTGTGGCGGCCAACTGGCCGTACTCCTCGAGAACTCCGTGCGCGACTTCGGCGGGAATGCTGCCCATTTCTGTCAGCTCTTTGGTGACACGCTGGACGTTGGTCTCCGCCAGGCTTTTGTAGACCGCGGCGGCGGCCTCTTCGCCCATCAGCGCCATAAGAATGGCCGCCTTTCGAACGCCGTTCATGCGGGGAGATGCTTGAGTCGTCATTGCCCACCCTCATGGATCCAGGCTTGAATGAGCTTGCCGGTCGCGGTCGGTTCGGTCGTCATTTTATCCACCAGTTGCCTTCTTAAGGCCGAAGAGCGAAGTTGATCTGGAGATAACGCGGCCCCATTCGCTCCGGTTGCTCCGTCAGCCCCTAATTGTGAGCGCTGCGAAGCGAGGCGCGTAGGCAGTTCGCGGAACGTCGCCAGCACTTGCTTCTTCAGCGGCCGCAACAGCAGAACATAGGCCAGCAGGAACAGAACGATCAAGGTCGCGTAGCGCACCACGTTTGACCAGTCGTTCAATGTAAGGCGAACCCGGTCGGCAACCGTAGGTTTTGCCACAGGCTCTGGAGCCGGCTGATCAAACGAAAGGTTCTGCACTGTCAACTGGTCGCCGCGAGTTGCGTCGATTCCGATTGCTGCCTTGGCAAGAACTTCAATTTGCTTGAGCTCGTCGGAAGTGCGCTTTCGGCGTGTCTCCGAGCGCTTCCCATTTTCCTGTGTCACTTCGATCGCATCATCCACCAGCAACGCAGCAGAAATTCTTCGTATGCGGCCGGCTGGTTCCACGACATGGCGAATTAGTTTATTGACGGCATAAGTGTTGCTCTCGCTTTTCGACAGCTGCATTCCATCTTCAGGATCGACTGTCGGTTTTGCGCCTGCCCCGCCCGGCACGTTGCTCGATGTCCCGGGAACCCCTCCAGCTAAACTGCCGCCGACTTGCTCTTCCGATTTCTGCGTTGTCACTGCAACCTGGCTTTTGGGGTCGTACTCCTCCGCGCTTTCCTCGCTGCTGCTGGGGTCGTACTCCACATTGACACTGGCGCGGGCATGTTGTGCGCCAACCACTGGCTCAACAGTTTTCAGCAGCCTCGCCGTATACTCTTCTTCCTGGTTCCCCCCGTTCGCCGAGGCATACTGATCCTTCCGCGATGAACCCATCGGCTGGTTCGTGTCGGAATCGATCACCGTCACATTTTCCGGACTCAGCTTGTCCACCGCGCCCGAAACCAGCCGGGCAATCCCCAGCTGCGTTTCTTCCGAAAGCTGCCCCGAACGCAACTTCAAAATTACGGACGCCTTGGCAGTGCGTTCCCGATCTACAAACACCGAATCCGTGGGCATGACCAGATGAACCCGGACGCTCTCTACATTTCTCAGAGTTTGAATGGATCGCTCGAGTTCGCCCTCAAGGGCGCGCTGGTAGTTCACTTTCTCATCGAACTCGGTTTCTCCCCAGTTGAGTTTGTCGAAAAGCTCAAACCCCAGCCGGCCGCTGTGCGGCATGCCATCGGAAGCCACTTCCATGCGGCTCGAATCCAGCTTGTCGCTGGGCACGTTCACGCCCTTGCCGTCGGGAGAGAGCTGATAAGAAATGTTCTTGGCCGCCAGCTTGGCGCCGAGCGCCTGCGCATCCGATGGTTCCATTCCCGTCATCAGCGGCACGAAATCCGGTGTCGAAATGAAATGGGCAAATGCAGCCAGGATCGCGACGGTCACGACCGCGGCTGCGATCAGCATCGTTCTCTGCGTGCCACTGAGGCCGGCGAAAAACTCTTTTAACTGTTTCTGAACTTGATTGATGGGCGGCATACTTTGGGTTTGCTATCGATCCGATCTTCGAACTGGTGTTTCAGAACTGTAGCTTCGATACCTCTTGGTATGCATTTACGATCTTGTTGCGGACCTGCATCATGAGTTGAAACGCAACGTCGGCTTTTTCGACGGCGATCATCACATTGTGAACGTCTTGCCGGTCGCCTTGCAGGAGTTCTGCCACCTTTGCATCCGAATTGTTGCTCAGGTCGTTTACCTGGCTGATCGCATTCTTCAGCGTCGCCCCAAAGCCGCCACCTTCGTTGTCACCAGTGTCCGGAACGGTCGGACTTGTCGGTAGCGTCCCGTGAAATGCCGGCAGACTCGATCCAATCATGTTGCTCATTTCTTCGCTCCTCCTTGCGGCGCCTTAGACCGCGCCTACTTCAAAAGCTCAATCGACTGCTGCAGCATCTGCTTCGACGCTTGAATGGCCGAAGCGTTGAGTTGATACGATCGAACCGCTCCCATCAAATCCACCATTTCCATAATCGGATTGATCGCGGGGTAGGCCACATATCCATCTTTGTTAGCGTCGGGATGACCCGGTTCGTACCGCATCACAGGGTCCGAGGGATCGTTGACGATGCGCTGCACCCGGACCGCCGGCATGGCATTGGCCGGCGTAGGATGAAACCCCGCCAGCATCATGCGGAACGGCATGTTTCCGGAGCTGGCGAACACAACTTCCTTCCGACGATAAGGCCCGCCTTCCGGAGTGTGCGTGGTTTCGGCGTTGGCCATGTTTGCGGCCACAACCTCCGCCCTTTGCCTCTCGGCCGCCAATGCAGATCCGCTGATTTCAAGCGTGGTAAAGATACTCATCCTTTGCCTCCCTCGTTGATTGCCGACAACAAGTTGTGAAATTCGTGCTGTAACAACTGGACCCCAAGCCCGAACTGCATCTGCGTTTCCGCCAGCAGAAGGCCTTCACGATCCAGGCTGACATTGTTGCCGTCCGGCCGCTCGAGAAGTCCGGGCACGTTGCGTGCGACAGGAAGAAAATTGTCGTTGCCGTTTTCCTCGTTCGATACCGCGCGCACCAGTTCGCTGCGAAAGTTCAGGTCTTTGGTGTGGTATCCCGGCGTGTCCACATTAGCCATGTTTGAAACCACCAGCTTGTGGCGTTGTGAAGTCACATCGAGAAACTTCTCGAGCACACCCATCATCGGTGTAGATACGTCGTTCATGCATACCTCCGCGGGGGCAATCCGTATTCCCGGATCTTGTTCCGGATGGTTCGGAGACTGACGCCAAGCATCTCGGCCGTCCGGGTGCGATTACCGCCGGTGATTTCAAGCGTTGTCTGCAACAAATGTCGCTCCACTTCGCGCATGGATGTGCCCGCGCGAAGATCAACAGAAGTTTGAGAAGGCAAACTGATGGTCTGCGCCTTGCTGAACAGTTCTGTCTTCAGACACTCGGGACCAAGCTCATGCCCATCGCTCAACGTAAGAACTCGACGAACAAAATTTGCCAGCTCCCGTACATTCCCTGGCCATGAATGTTTTTCCAGCCCCGAGAGGAATTCAGAATGCAACGCCGGGGTCGGCCGTCCTGCTTCAGCGGCGAACTTTGCGACGAAGAAGCTGGCCAACACAGAAATGTCCTCCCGCCGATCACGCAGCGCGGGAAGAGTCAGTGGAATTACGTTGAGCCGGTAATAAAGGTCCGCGCGAAACCGTCCCTGTGCCACCAGCGAAGGCAACGAAACATTGGTCGTCGCCACAATCCGTATGTTCACCTTCGTGCTGCGGGTATCTCCCAGCCTTTCGATTTCCCGCTCCTGCAGGGCGCGCAGCAGCTTAGGCTGAAGGTGCAAGGGCATTTCCCCGATCTCATCCAGCAGCAGCGTCCCGCCTTCGGCCAGTTCGAAGCGCCCCGCTTTTGCCGCAGTGGCGCCGGTAAAGGCTCCCCGCACATGCCCGAACAGCTCGCTCTCGAGAAGATTCTCCGGGACTGCGGCGCAGTTCACCGCCACAAATGGTCGTCCGCGCCGGTCGCTGCTGTCGTGGATATACCGCGCAAACAACTCTTTCCCCGTACCGCTCTCAGCTTCAATCAGCACGTCGGCGCCAGTTCTGGCCGCGTGCCGCGCCCGCTCCAGACTCTTCAGAAGATTAGGAGCGGTGCCGATAATCGAGTTCGCCGGCGCCTGCTCAACTTCCACTCTGCGGCTCGCCGCCTGCATCACCCGGTTCACCGTCGACTGCAACTCCTCAAACGAAACGGGCTTCGTCAAATAGTCGCAAGCGCCTCCGCGCATCGCTTGCACCGCCTCAGGGACGCTGCCAAATGCCGTCAGTACGATTACCGCGGTCGAAGGACTGGACGATCGTACTGATCGCATCAGTTCCAGGCCATCACCATCCGGCATGCGCACATCGGTTACGAGCAGTGGGAAGCTCTGTGCAGATAGCTTTTGCATGGCTTCCGCGCTGCCGCCAGCCGTGTCCACAATCCAGCCGTCGCGTTGAAAATTGGTCTTTAACGCCATCCGCATGCCGGGCTCGTCATCCACCACCAACACCGATTTGGCGAGCTGACCCTTCATAAGACGGGAATCTCCACCTGAAATGTGGTGCCTTTTCCGAATTGGCTGCGTGCGCTGATCTTGCCTCCATGCTGCTCGACAATATGGCGGCACACCGCCAATCCAAGCCCAGAGCTGCCGGTCGTCGTAAACCCAGGTTCGAAAATCTGCGAAAGCACGTCTGCTGTGATCCCCGTGCCCGTATCCGCAAATTCGAGAATCGCCATCGATCCCCCCGGTCGTGACGCTACCTGTGAGGTGATCGTGATTTCGCCGCCAGACTGCGTATGGCGCAGCGCGTTGCAAAGAAGATTCATCAGGACCTGCTTCAGGCCGTCAGAGTCGCCTGCTATTTCGGCGTGACCAAGGCTGTTTCGCAAAGTGAGTCTGATGTTTTTCTGCTTCGCGAGTGGACGAACGAATTCCAACCCGCCGCTCACGACCGACGATAGTTGCAGAGATCGCAAAGGTTCCGTACCGGGAGAATGAAAGCGAAGCACATTGCTCACGGTCGCCGCCAGCGACCTTACGCCCGCTTGTATATGCTCGACACACTGCTTCGATTCCTCATTCAATCCTGGATCTTCCGCGACGCAGCGCGCCAGCAACTCGAGGCTGCCCAGTGGATTGCGAATCTCGTGCGCCAACACGGTGGACATCTCCGCCAGGGCAAAGCTATTTCTTGCCGCGTCGCGCTGTTGCTCGGCATTTTTGTGCGCCGTAACATCACGCAGAATCAGGATCACCTGAGTCAGTTCAGCCTCATCTGTCGTGTTGGCTGCGAGTGGCATTCGGCTGTAGCGAATGGCCAGCCAGTAGGTTTTGCTCTCTTTTTCAATGCTCACCTCTTGTTCATAACCATCTTCGCGGCAGGCGGCCATGATGCCCTTTTGCATCCAGGGAGGAAAGCCATATCCGAAAAACGACTCATCCATCGGCATATCCAGCAGCCGGCTGCCTTCGGGATTGAGCAGCACAACTCTTTCGGTGGGCACTTCCATTACTGCCACGCCGCAGGGCAAGGCATCCAGGATTTGCCGCAGAGCGATACGCATGCGCTTGTTTTCGCCAAGACTCGAGGCCAGCGCACGGTTGCGTTCTTCCAACTCCCCGCGCAGTTCCGCGACCTCGCCATGCAACTGGCGATGGGAGTCCTCCAGCCGATTTGCCGCTGCGATGAATTCGGAGAAAGCATCTGCAAGATGCCCCTCCACCCTCTGCGGCACTTCCGACAGAGCTTGCATTGGACTGCGATGAGAACTAGGCAACATCTGCCCACTTGCAATGCAATGGGTGTGCCAAAAGGTGAGAATTTAGAGGGCCTTTGTCGAAGGTAACTAAATTGCAAGAAGACTGAGCGATTCCCCCTAACAAATGCTTGCGAGAGTGCCGATGAGAAGGGCGCGGATGCAAAGCCATACTCAGCAAAGGCGATTTGTTCAATTTTGCGGGTGCCGCAAATTAGAAGGCGATGAGGCTAGCTGACGATCAAGAGGCGTTTGTTCATTTTGTCGTCGATGTGACGAAGCCGATGCTACGTTTCGGTATCGTCAGTCACTGATTTCCGGGGAACTCGTTCATGTCAGATAATACTTATAACTTCGAATACCGGTCGCCCCGCTTTCCCGCGGATTTGAGCTTGCTGGTGCAGACCTCTGGAACCCCTCCACTCCTGCTCGACGGGCGCTGTGTGGACATCAGTAAGGAAGGTCTTAGAGCGACATTTCGCGCTCCGCTCGAAGTCGGATCTCATGTCACGCTGGTAATGCGCTTGCCCGGCGGCTCAATACCAGTACGAATAGCCGCTCGCCTGATTCGTTGCGAGGACGACGAACATGGATTCACCTTCATCTTCTCCTCGCAAAAAGAGCGTGACTGCATCGAGGGATACATCGAGTCCTTGCATTCGCGCAAGACTCGCTCCGCCGGATCGACATCCTAGCCATTCCTCGCCTTCCTTTTTTGATTCCAGCTTTGGCATTTCCCGTGCATTGCAGCTAGGCAGATGTTGCCTAGCGCTCATCCTGTTCTAACTCCGGACGAGCATTAGGCGTTGAGCTGCGATATGGAAAGAGTTCTTAAACAAGAAGAAATCGATGGGATGCTCCGGGCTGCTTATGCTCGTGCAGACGACTCTGCAAAAGCGGAAACGCGTTCGATCAAACCCTGCACCTTCCGGCAGTCCGGGCAGTTGGCCGGCGACCAGTTAACCGCGGTCACCGGACTTCATGAAGGGTTCGCACGCAACCTCACGCAATCTCTCGGGGCTTATCTGCGCGTGGCCTTTGAAGTCAGCCTCGTCTCAGTCGATCAGTTGTCATACCGCGAATTTCTGGAACGTATCCCCGAAGTGACTTACATGATGTCTTTCCAGGTCGAACAGACCGGTGCGGAGGCCGCGCTCCAGATTGATCACTCGTTGATGTTTCCTCTGGTCGACATCCTTCTTGGTGGGACCGGCGCTTGCCAGGTTCCAACCCGTGAGATCAGCGAAATCGAAGAGCGAATCATGGAGGAAGTAGCCCTTATCATTTGCCGCGAGCTGGAAGTAGCCTGGATACCTTTGGGTGCAAAATTCCAACTCGCCCGGCGCCAGCCAGCGTCTCAAATGCAGCATCTGCTGTCCCCAACGGAAAAGACTCTCTGTCTGAGCTTTGAGATCAAGCTGGCCGGCGCGACAGGGAAGTTAGCTCTGGTGTTTCCCAGAGCAATATCGAACACGCTTCTCCGGAAACTTTCGACTGACTGGTCCTATGAGCAAACCCGCACCGCCGATCGCACGAGCGGCCCGCTCGCTGCCAAACTGCTCGATTGTCCGTTCGACCTTCAATTGGGAGTCACCAACATCAAGCTTCCGATCGAAACCGTGATGAGACTTGCTCCGCAGAGTATGTATAACCTCGGGATTCCCGTTCGAAAGCCGGCCACCATGATTCTCGCGGGCCGCGAAACATTTGAGGCTGCTCCGGTTCGGCACGGGCGCCACAAGGCCGCTCAAATCCTGCGCCAGTTGGCGATCCCGCAAGAGGAAAGAGAACACTAAAATGCCTCTGAGCACACCAGGACCCGCAGTTCAAGGTTTCGTAAATGTTTTTTGCCAGGCGATAGGCGATGTCTGTTCGCAGGCCTTTGCCTCGGCCTGGACTGTTGCCATCGACCCTGCCAACGAACCCTCATCGCCGGAAACTCCACTGGTTTGCTTTGAGGCAGCACTCTCCGGCGGCCTGAACGGCAATCTGGCGATCCAACTCCGGGGCACGGACGCTCTGTTCCTGGCTCAAAAAATTCTTTCGGAACCTCTGGATGCCGCGGCTAAACCAAAGCGCGAGCACAAGGAAGCGATCGAAAAAATCCTGCACCATGCCGCCGGACTTATCACGACCGGGTTGCAGGGCACGTTTGGCGAGATCAAATGTGATTTTGGCAGCGCCGCCCCGCCCGTCTGGGAAGGTCTTACGGTCACCTTGCTGGCCTCCGAATCTCCGGCAAACACCTTGCCGTTAAGGCTTCGGTTGAGTTCGGAACTTCAATCAAGCTTGTCTGTCGCGCCCGCAGCCGTTTCCCAGGGCCAGACGAGAAAGCAAGGCAGCGCCGCCACTGAACCTAACTTTGATCTTCTGTTGGGCGTCACTCTCAACCTGACGCTGCGCTTTGGGCAATGCACCATGTCACTGCGCGAGATATTGGATATGAACTCGGGTTCTGTAGTCGAGCTTGATCGCGAGGTAAATAAACCGGCCGACCTGCTCCTGGGCGACAAGCTCATCGCGCGCGGAGAAGTTGTCATCGTTGACGGAAATTACGGCATTCGCGTCACCGAAGTATCGGATGTCCGGCATCGCCTGGGAACGATTTGAAACGGAGATTTATAATTCGAAAGGTGAAACAGAAATGAAAGTCGATTTGACTGGAAGCACTCCCGATCCCATCATCACCCAACAGCAGGATCAACGGGCCGCACAACATGCAAGTCTGACGCCTGATTCTGCAGGCGAAGATGAAGCGACGTTGTCTCTCGGCCACGACAGCATTGGCACGCTCACCGCACAGGCTATGGCAACCTCATCCACCCGGCAGGACAGAATCGATGCATTACGCCAGGCGATCAGCAGCGGTCAATACAAAATCGCGCCCGACACGATAGCAGTGGCAATACTGAGCGGATCGATCCGGGCGTTTTCCGCTTAGAACACGACTGAAAACGAGCCTCAGGCCTGCTCGTCCAGATTGTGGGTCTCCTCGTCCAATCCGCTGTCTTCTCCCTGGGGATCGTTATCCTCACTCCGCACCGCAGGTGGAACGGGATTGGCGGCGCGCCGGCGATGCCGGTCAGGATAGACCGTATTGCGCCGGTTGTTCTCGGTGTGAGCCACCGGTTCCATGCGCTCTGGTATCGAAAACTGGTCCATACTCCACCGTCATTCCGGGTAGTCCCGTGCCCGTAATGTCATGTGGAGCCTATCGGCAAATGCACACAAAATCTTTAGCGGCTTCTTAGAAACTCACGCCCATGCGCGTTACTCCGAGGAGGGGAGCTACGGCTGCAACCTGCGTTTTCAGCAAGTTGCAGCGAGACCGCTAGGCTATGTCGATTCGAGGGCTGGAGGGTTCGTCCGACTCGTCGCTAACTCTATCTCTATCGATACTGATACCGGATACGTTCACGCTCTTAATCTTCGCCAGCATTTCGTAAAGCGTACCGCGCCCGATGCCCAGGGCCCCCGCTGTCCGCGCCTTATTGCCTCCGAAGTGTTGCAATACGTCCAAGAGATGGCGCTGCTGGACCTGCTCGAGTGTAAAGAACCCGGTGTCTTGATCGGAGGGGGAAGTAGCCGGCCGTCGCAATCGTTCGGGCAGATCCTCGATATCAATCACGTTGTTCGTGGTCATCATGCAAGCATGCCCGATCACATTTTCCAGTTCCCGGACGTTACCCGGCCAGGAATGGCTCGCCAGGCAGGCTTGCGCACGGCGCGTCATCCCCTTGATATCCTTTTGATATTGCGCGGCGAACTTGGCCAGAAGGTGGCGTTCCAGCAAGGGGATGTCTTCTTTTCTTTCCGCCAGCGGCGGCAGCACAACTTCCACCATGGAAAGCCGATAATAAAGGTCTCCGCGAAACCTTCCCTGCGCAATCTCATGCCGCAGATCCCGATTGGTGGCGGCGATCACGCGCACACGCACGGTGCGCGGCACCGGCGAACCCACCCGCTGGATCTCTTCGTTCTGCAAGACCCGCAGCAGTTTGGATTGCGCAGCCAAAGGCAATTCGCCAATCTCATCGAGGAATACGGTTCCACCGTCGGCGAATTCAAAGACGCCGATCTTATCCTTGAGCGCGCCGGTAAAGGCGCCTTTCACGTAACCGAACAACTCACTTTCAAGCAATGTTTCGACCAGCGCCGCGCAATTGACAACCGCAAATGGCTTGTTCGCTGCCGCGCTCGAACGGTGGAGCGCTTTGGCCACCAGTTCCTTTCCGGTCCCTGTAGTTCCCGTCACCAGCACCGTTTTGAAATGCGGGGCCACGCGGCGGATCTTGGCGAAGACGTCGAGCATCACCGGGCTGCGCCCGATCATGCCCTCGAATTCATAGGCGTTCAGCAATTCCCGGTCGAGTGCGGCGGTTCTCTCGCGCCGCCGCGCGTCGATTTGAATTCTCTCGACGTGCGCCCGCAACTTGTCTAAGTCCAGAGGCTTGGTGAGATAGTTGCTGGCCCCCTTTTGGATTGCTTCTACGGCGGAATCAGTGGAGGGGTGGTCGGTCATCAGAATGACCTCGACCGCCGGATCGGCGGCCAGTATTTGCTCCATGACCTGGATGCCGCTCATGTTAGGTAGCATTGAGGCCACGAGAGCAACCGTTGGCCGGTGTTGAAAAAAGATGTTGAAACCAGTTTCGGTATCCGCGGCGGCGAAGACTTCAATTTCAGATGCCGACCAAGCTCCCTCTACCAGACGAAGCGTTTCAACACTGGGATCGATAACGAGTAATTTCATTCCAGTTCCCCGGGTTCGAGTAGTTATGCAATGCCTCTCGCACCACATCCTGATCGCTGACCGGGCCGGGAGGAGTGTTTTGCAGCCGGAAACGCCGGCGTCCGATATCTGGAGCCTCGGCAATCGACACTCCGGCCAGAACAGCCACTTTTCTCAGAATGCGCTGAGCCATGCGGCTGTCGAGTTGTCCTCCAGGGTCGGGAAGCAATTTTTTAATTATATACGCTGTAGCGTTAACAGTGTCAACGTAATCGTTGCGCCGAATCCGTTACGAAAGGAAGGCCGGTAACGACAATAGACGTTGATCGCGACCTTCCGCGATGAAAAGTCGTGCTTGTTCGGATTTCGTAACAACAGCGTTCAGGGCCGGGATCTCGTCCAATAGCGATTTCAGGACGATTGGATGTGTCCTATCTCACCAACCACAGGTTACTTTCTGGATGCGCAGCCTTACGCGCTTGCAACGGGCAGGTCAGTTCGGCAGCGGCTAGAGGGCATTCTGGACGGATTGCACGACGGCTTGCCAATCGCCGGGTCGAGGCTGCCGGAAAAGATGCAGGCTGGGATACCAGAGGCTAGTCTCGCCGGTTTGCCGCCAGCGCCAGTCGGGCGCGAAGGGCAGCAGAAGCAAGGTTGGTACGCCAAGCGCGCCTGCGAGATGGGCCGTGGAGTTATCGATGGTTATCACCATGTCCATGGCCGCAATTTGCGCCGCGAAACGATCGATATTCGAGAACTGATCCACTGAGCGATCGATGAGGACTGGCGCCTCCGCGCTGGCTACTTGTTTTTCGAGATCTTCGTGGTCCCCATATTGCAGGCTAACCCAACGAATGTCGCGCCGCGCCAACAGCGGAGCCAGCAACGATAAATCGATGGATCGGTAGCGCCCGGACGTACGATTGTTGGTATGCCATGCCAGCCCAATCAGCGGTTTGCCGTCGGCATAGGAAGCGCGAAACCGCTCCCGTTCTTTCCGGTCGGCAACGAGGTAAGGCGACGTGGTAGCGGCAAACTTGTTTTCGGTCGAGCGAAACAAGGTTGGCAGATTGCCGCTGGGCAAGTGCGCGACCATATCCAACTCAGGACACTGCTTCGGATCAACGCCCGACACCACCTCGATGCCCGGAAAAGACCGGGCAAAAAAGGGGCATCAGCCGGGCGTCGCAATCGAGCAGGCAACGAGTGCCGGTGCGCATTACATCCGGAATTAGTCCCGCGAACATGATTTCGTCGCCCACGCCTTGCTCGCGCCAAAGCAACAATCGTCCCGAGGTCAACCGTTCGCCATCCCATAGTGGCTGGGAATAACTTCGCATCGGCGTGCCAAAGTCCTTGGTTTGCCAGCGCATCTCAAAGTTGCGCCAGCCTGAAGCGAAGTCCCCATTGAGCAATTGGGCCACACCCATGTTGTAGCGAGCATCGGCTGACTCCGGCATCAGCGCTAAGGCCCGCTGATAACACGCCATAGATTCATCGATCTTGCCCTGAGCCGTCCGGATGTTACCGAGGTTGGTATGGATCTCAGCCAACTCCGGCCGCAGCGCCAGCGCCCGAATGTAACAAACTGCAGCCTGATCCAGCATGCCCTGCGCGCGTAGCACAGTACCCAGGTTCGAATGGTACGAAGCCCCGTTTTCGTTAATCGCAATTGCCCTGCGGATCAACTCAACCGCGGCCTGATGATGTCCGGCATCATACGCAATCATGCCGAGCAGATGCAGGCAGTCAGGCTGACGGCAATCGATGGCCAGAATCTGCCGGTAAATCTGCTCAGCCTCGGCCATCCGTCCCGTGCGGTGGTGCCCCAGAGCAATCCCCAGCATGTTTTGAATAGCGGATGGCTTGGGCCTCGTCGCTTTATTCTTCGTCGCGAGATGATGTTGAAGGCTGCTCATTGTCAGTCCACGTTTTTAAGGGTTTTTTCAAACAGTCAGGCTTGAATTAGAGCCACGTTAGAAGCGCAGCGGACCTGCAAGGTTCCGAAAGCAATCGGCCATCCACAAAGAGGGCACCATCCGGGATGGTTAGGGTTTCAGGAAGGCGAGCCAACGCATCGAGCGAGAATCACGAGAAGCGGGGTCGCATTTCATAAGTCCGATTGGCCTGAAATGCCATTTCCCATCCGTTAATACGCGCTCCTCAGATCTTTTATACAATCGTTGAGGGCACGCGCCTGACTGCGGAGATCGATTCAGTCCGCTTTCGCGCTGTTTAGGTGTTATGTTTCGGCCTGAAAGAAATTGGTCCACGGCGCAAAACATTTTTGAAAACCATCATGTTTTGTGACAAAATTCTATTCCCGTCCAAATGAGGCTCTTCACTTTTCGACGCTATGGCAAGCAGATTCGCTGCTGCCGCCAGTGCAAGCCTGACTCGATACGGGGAGTGGCCGTGCTGTGCGGTCCGTTGCTGACTACGGGTCGTTATTTTCATTTTTGTCTTTGTTTTTGCGCGGTCGCTTTTGTGGCCTCCGTCAGCGCACAGCGGATGGATCCGGCGAAGCCGGTCGTGGTGCAACCCGGTGCCCCGGGCTCGCCGACCAAGACGCTTTCGCCCTCGACAAAGGCCGCACTGCCGCCGCGTGCGACTGCGGACGTTAAGTTCATGCAGGGCATGATCATGCATCATGCACAAGCGGTGGAGATGACGGCGATGATTGCCTCGCATACGGAGAATAGGAACCTGCGCTCGCTTGGCGCGCGTATCAGCAGTTCCCAGTCGGACGAGATCAAGTTTATGAAGGGCTGGCTGGCGGCCCGGGGCGAAGCGGTTCCGACGCCGATGCCGGACATGCCAGGGATGGACATGTCACACGATGCAATGAAACTGATGCCTGGAATGCTTACGCCCGAACAGATGGAAGCGCTGCGAAAGGCTAAGGGCGCCGAGTTCGACCACCTATTCTTAGTGGGGATGATCCAGCATCACAACGGCGCGTTGACGATGGTCAAAGACCTGTTCGACACTGCAGGCGCCGGGCAGGATGCCGAGTTGTTCGACTTCGCGACCGATGCGGACAATACGCAACGGGCCGAGATCGGAATTATGGAGACGATGCTTAAGAAAGAAAAATCGGGGGAGAAATAATGAAGCGAATGTCCAGTTTTGCTCTGTGCGCGGCGGTAACGGTCCTTCTTGCGTCTTTCAGTGTGAATCGTATGCAGGCCCAGGAGACGCAGACCGCGACTCCGCCACAGGCTGGCGCGGAGAAGCCTGCCGCTTCCACGCCGGGCGCGGATGCAAAAGATAAGAATAAGGACAAAGAGGCCGGAGGGGGCGACCCGTTTGCGCCCCAGCCAGCACCCCCGCTGCCGCCGGGAATGATGGGATCGGATGTAAATGATCCGCGAGCGAAGTTGACGCCCGGCCTTTACGACGCCGGCGAAGCTGCAGTGGGAATGAAGCACCTGCAGTTGGTAAAGAAGCCAGACGCGTTTCAACTCGGGACCGACAATCCCGACGATCCCAAAGTGCAGACGGTGCTGGGACAACTGGGCATGGGGGGTAACGCGAAGCTTCCGAAATCGGTGCACCTGGTGATTGCCCAGCTGGCTTTTGCCAACTCGGATCTGGCATTTGAGGGCAACCACCTGTTTCAAGGGAATTTCTATGGTGTGAACATCTTCGACATCTCCAATCCGATGAATGCGCAATTGCTGACATCGATGGTGTGCCCCGGCGGACAGGGCGATGTATCGGTCTACAAGAACCTGCTGTTCATGTCAGTGGAGATGCCGAATGGGCGACTGGACTGCGGCGTGCAGGGATTTCCGCCAGAACCACCACCCCCCGCAGACGCGGAAAAAGATAAAGATAAAGATAAAGATAAAGACAAAGACAAAGACAAAGACAAAGACAAAGACAAAGACAAAGACAAAGACAAAGACAAAGACAAAGACAAAGACAACGGCGATAAAGAGAAAGATGCCAAGGATGATGGCAAAAACAAAGATAAAGATAAGCCAAAACTGGAGCGTCGACTTCTGCCGGTTGCGCAGCCAGACCGTTTTCGCGGCGTAAGAATCTTCGACATTTCCGACATCAAAAACCCGAAGCAGGTTGCGGCAGTACAAACCTGCCGTGGCTCGCACACACATACGCTGGTGGTCGATCCCAACGACAAAGAGAATGTGTACATCTACGTTTCGGGAACGTCGTTCGTGCGCCAGGCAGAGGAACTGGCGGGATGTTCGGGCGAAAAACCGGACCAGGATCCGAATACTGCGCTGTTTCGTATCGACGTGATCAAAGTTCCGCTGGCGTCGCCCCAGGAGGCGAAGATCGTATCGAGCCCGAGAGTATTTGTTGACGCACGAACGGGCGCCATCAACGGCCTGAACAACGGCGGGACGCATGGGAAGAACGGCGCGGAGAAGCCGGTGGATACCAATCAATGCCATGACATCACGGTGTATTCGGCGATCGGGCTGGCTGCGGGCGCTTGTTCGGGAAACGGGATTCTGCTGGACATCAAGGACCCGGTGAATCCGAAGCGCGTGGATGCGGTGAATGACCCCAACTATTCCTACTGGCACTCGGCTACTTTTTCGAACGATGGCGGGAAAGTCGTATTCACCGATGAATGGGGCGGCGGACTGGGCGCGCGCTGCCGCGCGAATGACCCGAACAAGTGGGGCGCCGATGCAATCTTTCGTCTGAAGAACGATAAGCTGTCTTTTGCGAACTACTACAAGATGCCGGCCGCTCAGGGTGATTCGGAGAATTGCGTGGCCCATAACGGTTCGCTGGTTCCGGTCCCCGGCCGTGACATTGAAGTGCAAGCGTGGTACCAGGGCGGCGTTTCCGTAGTGGACTTCACCGACCCGGCGAATCCGTTTGAAATTGCATACTTCGACCGTGGGGCGATCGATCCGAAGATGCTGGTGTTGGGTGGCGAGTGGTCGGCATATTGGTACAACGGATATATCTATGGTTCGGAGATTGCGCGTGGTCTGGATGTATTTGAACTGACGCCGACCGAACTTCTGACGCAAAACGAAATTGACGCGGCGAAGACGGTTCACGTCGGTGAACTCAATGTGCAGAACCAGCAAAAGCTCGAGTGGCCATCGAATTTGGTCGTGGCCAAAGCTTACCTGGATCAGTTATCGCGCTCGAAAGCCCTCTCCGAAGGTCGAATCGACAAACTAAAGAAGGCGATTGCAAGCGTAGAGAATTCTCACATGGACAACGCATCGGTCGCGAAACTGAAGGGAATGTCTCCTTCTCTGGAGAAAAGCGCCGCAAAGGCGAAGAATCCGGCGGACTCGGCGCGAATGCATGCTTTGGCAGACGTTTTCAATCGTCTGTCGCCGAACGCGTAGCCGGTTTCGATGGTCGTACCTGGGAGACAGCTTTACCGCTTCACCACGCTCAACGTAATGCTGGACGGATATTGCGTCGAATGGTGCACCTCGTTGTGCGCCACAATGCCCGTGGACTCGTCGTAGTTGTTGCCGCCGGTGTTCAGGTTGCGGTCAGAAGCGCGGGAAGTTGCTGCTGCTCACTTCGATGCGCAACTGATGGCCGGCGGCAAAGTAGTTGCTGGTCTGCATGGGCTGGAACGTGACTTTGTAGACCTTGTCCTTCTCCATCCACACCGGCGGCTTGTCATATCCCTCGCGATAGCGGACGCGCTGGATGTTGTCGTCGATGTTGTAGGCCGTGCCGTCGGGCAGCACTTCGATCAGCTTCACGGTGAAGTCGGTATCCTTGGCGTCGCTCGAGACATAGAGCGTCACGTCGATGGGGCCGCTGACCTCGATGCCTTCCTTCAGCGGGCCGGTGCTGTAGACGAGGACATCGTCGCGCGCTTCGAGCGGCGCTGGTCGATCGCGCCTGGCTTGTAGTCGGCGCCCATGCAGCAGAAGCCTCCGCCGTGCGTGGGCACCGGATTCATGGGATCGTAGACGAACTGGTCGGCGGCGTCTTTGGCTCCGGCGCAGGCAGCCAAAGCGCCATCGCCGTTGAGCGAGTTGGCATGGCCACCGCTGGCCAGGTAATAGGTCACCGGCTTCGCGCCTTCTGGCGGCCAGGTATCCGACGACTGCCATTTGTTGCTGCCCATGGTGTAGTAGCGGACCTTCGGCGTCTTGGCGAGATGCCGTTGTCCTCGCCTTTAAGGAAGTGGTCAAACCAGCCATAGGTGATGCGCGTCATAGTCCAGGCGCGCGTCGCCCAGGTCGCGCTCGCCGACCATGGTGTGCTCCGTGGCGCGCTTGTAGCTGCAGTGGGGCACGGGCGCGATGATGGCGTACTGCTCGTTGGCGACCGCCGGGCTGGCGGTCTTGCGGACGTAGTTGTAGGCGGCAAGGTTGGGCCCGACGCTGATGTCGTACCAGGTCATCAGCCACAGGCCAGGAATGTTGATCCGCATGCTGTCGTTCCACAGTCCGCCCTTGTACCAGGACGGGATCGTTGGGCGTGCGCGTGATCATGCCCGGCTGGCCGGAGGGCGTGGTGTCGGCGAAGATGCCGTGCGGGCGCCAACCGCGGCCAGGATGTCTTTCTCCGGCAAATGCTGAAGCGCCTTGCCCCAGTCGACCGTGGGCGGGTGCGCGGCGAGATCGTAGGACTTGGCCGCAGTGACCAGCGCTTCGCTGCGACATGCCCGGCGGGAAATTGGGCGGCCGTCGTTGGCTTGAAGGCCGTAGTCGTAGAGCCACGATCCGAAGAGCATCTGCACCGCGCCGCCGCGAAACCAGTTGCCCTGCTCGTAATACGGACCGACGCGGCCGACGCCGGCGCCGAAGCTCTCCGGGATGAACGTCGCGAGCGCCTTGTTGCCGCGCGAGGCCACGGCCAACTGCCACTCCGCCGTCGAGGAGCAGCCGATCAGGCCGACTTTGTCCGCCGACCAGGGCAGCCCGCCCATCCAGTCGAGTTCATCGTCGGAATCGGTAAGCGGCACGCCGAGAATGTCGTAGTCGCCTTCGGAGAAATAGCGTCCGCGCTCGTTCATCTCGACATAGGCATAGCCGCGCTTGACCGCGTCCAGTCGGTGGACATGTCGCGCGGCGCGCCCAGTTCACATCCCAGTAATTGAAGTTGTAGGGCGTGCGGACAAAGATGATGGGATATTTCTTCGACTCATCTTTGGGCCGGTAGATGTCGGCCTGCATGCGCTTGCCGTCGCGCATGGGCACCATGACCTTGCGCTCGATGATGGCGATGGATTCGAGTTCTTTTTCGGTCGCATTGCGCCGCGCGACCATGGCCGGATCCGGCGTCCGCGCTTGCCCGGTTGCAGTGGAAGCGATTCCCGCTATCAATATTGCGCAAGAAAACGTCAGGCAAGCTAATTTCGCAAGTGGTTGCATTTTGGCGTTACTCCTTGAAATTGCCGTTGGGAGAAACTCAATCTTTGTGTCAGAGATTACCAGATGACGAGCAGGTCCCGCATGTCAGCCTGATACCGCCTGGATTACTTATCCACTGAGACTTTGCGGGCGAAGATGGGACTCAAATCACTGCGATTGACAATAGCGTCAGAGTTGGCCTCTTTTTGAATGCTCTCTGCAATTTGCCGGGCCTGCGCATAGTGAGGAGAAGCGTCGGACGCATGGCCCGAACGGTCGAGAGTTCGCGCGAGCAGGAATTGGCTCTGAGCGAGCAGCGCGCGCAGGCCCAATTTTTCGCTGCGAGTCACCGCACCTTCGAGGTCGCGTTGCGCCAGAGCATAGTTTTTTGCATCTGTAAGCGCCTCTCCCAGCGAAACAGAACACTGAATGGAGAGATACTTCAGGCCCATGGTATCGGCCCGCTGAGAGAGATCGCGTAACTGGTTCACGACCGCGGCTGAGCGCCCTTGCTTGACCGCCAGTTTGGCGAGATTTACTTTCGCCAGCAGCGTGAGCTGCGCATTGGTTGTTTGCGAGGCCGCCTGAAGCGCCTGCTCATAGAACGGGCCTGCCGCTTTGTATTGACCGCGATAAGAGAGACTGTCGCCTTTATAGCCCAACACGGCCGCTATCAGTGCCTGGTTCTTGAGTCCGTGCGCGACGGTCAGAGCCTCATCAAAAATCTTTTCAGCTTCGTCGCTCCGCCCGACCTGGGCCAGGGCGTTGCCATAATTGCCCAGAATCTCTCCCAGCCAGTAATCGTTTTCCTTGGTCTCGCGGAATGTCTTAAGTGCATCTGCGGCGGAACTGAGCGCCGCGCCATAGCGCCCCTGGTAGCCGAATAGAGTACCCATACTCGCGGATTCAATCGCTGCGCTGCGATTGTCGCCAGCACTTCGCCGAAGATCCAGCGCACGCAGATACAGCTGCAGCGCCTGATCGTATTGACCGAGCTTGGTCGAGGTTTCGGCAAGGTTGTGAACTGTATCCGCGATGTCGCCCGGCACCTTGAGCTTCTCGCGAATCTGCAGGGCCTGCTCGAAATAGGAGCGCGCATCTTCGTAGTCCAGCTTTCAATAGATAGGTATTGCCGATGCTGTTCAGGACAAGGCCTTGATCGCTGACATTTCCGAGATCAACCTGGATCTGGAGAGATTCTTTGTACATTCCGAGCGCCTTATCATATTGACTGTGATTGTTGTAAAAATCGGCGACATCGTTCAGCACGCGCGCCGTGTCCGCCTTATCGCCGATCTCTCGATACGATGCCAGCGCGCTGTTGTAATCCTTCAGGGCCTGATCCTGTTTTCCGAGAGTCTCTTCCGCCTGAGCGATGGTTTCAAGGCTGTCGGCGACCCCTTTCTTCATATCGAGGCGGCGTTTGATGGTCAGGGAATCCTGGAAGCTGCGCAGAGCGTCTTCCCACTTGGTTAGATCGGCGTAAGCGATCCCCATGGCTTGAAGAATCTGGGCCTTCTCTTCGTCGTTGCCAAACTCTACGGCTAAGCCTTGGGCGCGAGTCAGATACTCCAACCCGCCCTGGTCGTTTCCACTCTTGATTTCCACCCGGCCCATCGCCAAGAGTCCATCGACACGCTTGGGATCGAGAGTCAGGACCTTGGAATAAGCTTCTTTGGCTTTGTCATACATGCTGGACTTTTCGTAAAGGTCGGCCAGGGCAAAGAGCAGGTCAGCATTCTCGGAAGAGACCTTCACAATGTTTTCGTAGGCTTCAATCGCCTGGGGATAGCGTTTCAGGATAGTCTCATGTTTCGCGAGAATCAGATACTTCTCGGCGGCAGGAAGATTGTCGCTTAGCCCAACTGCCTTTTGTGAAAATCGTTCGGAGTCCTCCTCCTGGCCCAACTGGGCATAGGCTTCAGCCAATCCCGAGTAGGCCAGAGCGAAGTTCGGATCTTCTTTCACCGCGGATTCAAACTGCTTTTGCGCGCCGAGGAAATTTCCTTGCCGGGCAAGCTGAACTGCCTGATCGTAGTCGCGGAGCGCGGGCAAGGAGCTGGTGGAAGGCTTGAACGATTGCCCCTGCAGTTCCTTGACGATGCTGGGCGACAGAGCGAGATGGTCGCGAATCTGGCCGGCCAGGTGATCGACCGCGGCGAGCACATCTTTTTCGTTGCCCGACTGAGTGAGCTTGGCGGAGCGCGTGTGTCTTAAATCTTCTACGGTGGTATCGATTCGGATCTGGTCACCAAACTTTGTGTATTGCCCCCACACCACAGTATCGGCGTTGCTGAATTCGGCAAGGCGCTTGACGGTGGAAGAGTCAAACAATGCGTCCGGCGAGATGCGCAAGTCGCGGACGATTTGGCCGATGCGTTCTGGAGAGACCACGCGGAGAGAGGCGGACTGGCCGACATCCGTGCTCAACATTTGCGCCAGGCTTGCGCCAAGCCAGTCCAGGCTCGGATCGCCGGAAGAATTGCGGAAGGGAAGAATCGCCAGTGATACCGCAGGTCCGCTTGGAGCCACCGCCTGCGGATTGGAACGAAGCCGCGCGCGAATGCTGGCTCCCACTGCCACAACGACGATCAGGAACAGGGCGGCCAGAAGGCCATGTTTTTTCCAGGCAAATCGCCGTGGCAAGAAGCCGGCAATCGTCAACGTCAATGGAACCCGGCTGGTACCCTGGCTCCACGTTTCCAGAGCATCCAAAATTTCGCGCATCGACTGATAGCGGCGCTGAGGATCAATCTCGAGACACTTCCTGACAACCTCGCTCAGAAATGCCGGAACGTTGGGGTCAACCTCATTTACTGGCCGTGCTGGCTCCCGCGTACGTTTGTACATGGAGGCTTGCGCGGTATCCCATTTGAACGGCATTGCGCCGGTGAGCAGTTCGTAGAGAATCAGGCCGAGCGCAAACACATCGGATTGCGCTTCGACGTGCTCTCCCCGTACCTGTTCGGGGGACATGTATTCGGGTGTGCCCACAAGCATGCCGGTCTGCGTCATGCCGCCGGGCTCAACCGAGCGGGCAATGCCGAAATCCATCACATAAGCCCTGCCCTGGGCATCGACCATGATGTTCTGCGGCTTTAGATCGCGATGCACCACGCCCTCTGCATGCGCGGCCTCCAGGGCAAGACAAACCTGTTTGATAATCTGGACCGTCGTTTCGATCGGCAACTTGCCCTGTGTCTTGACCAGGCCCTTCAAATCCTGGCCCTCGACGTAATCCATCGTGATGAACTTGATCCCGTCAACGTCGCCCAGATCGAATATGCGGATCACATTGCGATGCGTTACCTTGCGGGCAAGAATGAGCTCCTGCTTGAAGCGAGCGAGAATTTCAGGATGGACGGCCAGCTCTGGCCGGATTACTTTCAGGGCAACGATGCGGTCGAGCTCGCGATCTCTCGCCTTATAGACCGCCCCCATGCCTCCTTCGCCGAGCAGATCAAGGATCTCGTAGCGTTTTCCGAGAAGGCTGTTGGGCGGCAGAGAGGACGAAGAGACGGGCGAGGCAACTGCGGGGCGTGACCAGCCCTCTGCGACGCCCAGTTCTGCCGTCGCCGCGCCTGAAGAAGACATGGGCATTTCCATGGTGGCGCCGTCAGGATCGGGCGCGCGCCTGCCCCCCTCAGGATCAAGTGCGAGCGTGACCCCGTCAGAAACCGTGGCCGCGGTCATTTCACCAATATCGAGGAGTTTGTCGCATTGGAGGCAACGTACTGCGGTCGGAGGATTGCTGGAATGGCAATGCGGGCATTCCATGTCGTTAGCCATTCTACCGCTAACGAAGCCCGTCATAGTGGAGTGAACTTGTCACGATTCAGCGCTTTAGTCTCCGGTGCCCCTGAGGGTGACTTCCTGTTTTTGGCCGAGGGCGCTCTCCTTGATGATCACGGTGCCGGATCGCGTTCCCTTTTCCGCCGGCGTGAAAGTCACCTGCATCACACAGGTCGAGGCTGGCGCCAGGGTCGTACCGGTCTTGCAGGTGGTCAGCGCACCGAAGGCGAAGTTCCCGCTGATGGTAACACTTGAGAGAACCGCCGAGGTGGTCCCGGAGTTGGTGAGCGTCACCCGTTTCCCTACACTGGTAGTGCCAACCTTCTGATCTCCGAAGTTCAGCGTGTTCGGGCTGAGACTTATCATCGGGTTAATGACGGTGGCACTCAGTGGTACCGACTGCGGGCTGCCCGGGGCATTGTCCGTGACCGCCAGCGTGGCGGTCGGGCTGTAGTTGTCCTTGACCGCCAGACAAGTGACTGCGATCTGGCAGGACCTTCCCGCCGAAAGTGTCTTGGGGCAGGAACTGACCTCAACGAAGTCTGCCAGATCATTCCCCGGGCCGGATATTTTGATGTTACTCACCGTCATGGCCGCGCCGCCGGTGTTACTGAGCGTCACGATTCGCTCTAATGGCACTCCCAGATAGACGTTGCCGAAGTTCAGAGTGGAGGGCGTGAGGGTCGCGATCGGGCCCGTGGAAATCACTACTGTAATTGTGGCGGTGCTGGTCAGCGGTGAACTGTTGTCGGCCGAGAGCGTTGCCGTGTTGACGTAGGTGCCGGCGCTCGAATTCGCACTGGTCACATGCACGCTGGCGGTGATCGCCGGAGACATGCTGCCGAGGGCGCAGCTCAACGTTTGCGCAGGGGCGGAACCAGTAATGCTGCAAGTGCCGATGCCGCTGTAGGCCGGACTGATCGTCCAGTTAACATTTGTGCCCGCGGGCAGTGGATCGCTGATCACTGCGTTCGTAGCCGCGCCCGTGCCCGGCGCACTGCTGTTGCTCACGGCGATCGTATAACCGATCGCGCTGCCGGAGTTTACCTGCGTGGCATCGGCAGTCTTGGTAATGCTGAGGCTCGGCGACGCAATGGTCAGCGGGAACGCCACCACCACATCATTGAACTGCTTGGTTTTTCCGCCAATGCCTGCGTCGGGCGGCTGATTCGGGTCGTAGTAAGTCGTGATGTCGAAAATAAACTGACAGTAAATCGGTGGATTCGTCGGATTGCCGTTGATCAGCATCGGCGAATTGCAGTTGGTGCCGTAGGGCGTAGTAGTCGACACCTCGTAATCGGGATCGTCATACAGCCGCGGATTGTTGATCTGATACGGGTACGTCGGTGGCGGCAGGAACGAAGCGTTGTTCCATGCGATCGACCATGAGATGGGGCCGGCATAATCCGTGGTAGGAGGTTCGGTCCCCTTGGTGCCGAAGTAGACGCTATAGAAGACGCAGTTTCCGTTCGAGTAAGCGTCGCAGATGGGCACAATAACGTCGCCGTTGCCCAGGGTCTCATACGGGAAGTAGCTGGTGAAGCGGCAGTCAAAGTCCGTAGCTGGCGTGTGGCCGGATTCGCAGTCTCCATCGGCTTGCAGCATGGGCACTTCGTTGGCCGCCACGGTCATGGTGAATTCCGAGCTCACCGTGGTCGAAGTGAGTGCGAGCGAGTGCGCGTTAGGATCGGTGCAGGGGTTTGTGCCCGACGGGCAATTGAACACGGCCGGCGGCGGCGTGACATTCGAGCACGGATACACCCCACCCGGGCAACTGAACATCACTGGCTGCGTGACCGGAAGGGGCACGAACGATGCCGTCACCGATTGCGCTGAGTTCATGACCACGGAGCAGGCGCCCGTTCCGGTGCAAGCTCCACCCCAGCCTCCGAAGGTAGCGGGCGAAACGGCGGTCGCCGTCAGATTGATCGTTGTTCCCGAGTTGTAAGTGGCCGAGCACGTTCCCGATTGCACTCCGGCAGTGTCGGTGCAGTTGATCAGCGAGAAATTATCAGTCACCGTGCCATCGCCCGTGCCCAGGGTCGTCACCGTCAGGGTGTAGGTTGAAACCGGTGAGCTCACCGACAACACGACAGATGTGCCGGTGTAGTTGACCGCCCAAATCAGATCTGGGGGCAGAGTGGGCAGGTTCGTAGTGAGGAACTGCCCCGCCAGCGTGCCTCCGGTCAAGATCGTAAACTGGTTGCCGGACGAGGGCACGAAGCTGTTGATCAAAGTCACGTTGAGCGTGCCGCTCAGGTTGGCTGCCCCAGTCGCATTCAGTTGAGAATACTGCGTGCCAGGAGTGAGCCCTCCGATCACAACGTCGTATGAGCCCGTCGAAGCCTGCGTGTAGGTGCCTGCGCCAGCGCCGTTGATCGTCAAGATCCCCGGGTTCGGGATGTTGCCCGCCTGTGTGATGCCTGACGCGCTTACATTGCCAGTGATCGTTCCTGTGCCGGAGAATGTGCCGGTGCCAGTCGCACTCAAACTGGTAGAAGCGGAGAGGTTTCCATCCACTTGTGCGGTCCCACCGTTCAGATTGAAGGTGACGGTGGAAGCGCCGCCGGTTGTGGTGACATCGAACAGGCCGGAAGTCTGCGTAAATGCGTTGATGTTGAAGGCCACTGAATCGAGGATTGTGTTGCCCGCGTTGAGCAGAGACGCGCCGGTGATCATGTTGCCGCTACTTGTCATCGTCACCAAGCCGCTGCCGGTCAATGAAGCACCGCCGGCAGATGCGTTCAGGATGGTCGAATTGCCCGTCGAATTCAGCAGCAGCGTGCCGTTGTTGTTGATTGTCCCCTGGATATTGGTTGTGCTGTTGTTCCCGACGGTGTAGGTAACGCCGACGGGAATCGAAACTGCTGTGGCAGTGCCATCCAAAGTGAGAACGTTTCCGCTTACGCTTCCGAGGAAACCGCCCCCGATGTTATTCAGCGTACCGCCTTGGATTGAGATCCCATTCGCGAATTGCACGGTGGCGCTTGCGCCATTCGCAACGATGCTTCCGCCGGCGTTGTTGACGGTCGTACTCAGTTGCAACGTGCTGGTACCTGTTGCTACCAAAGTCCCCTGGTTGGTCAACGCGGCCGGGTTCAGCACCAGAGAAGTCGGGGCGTTGGCGTTGATCGTTCCCTGGTTGATCACCGTCAAACCGTTCCAACCGATATATCCAGTGCCTTGCAGGGTGTTGCTCACGTTGGTCAGCGTCTGCCCGCCATACTCGTCGATGACCGCAAAACCTGCGCCTGTGGTGCCCAACGTCACTGTGCCGGCGCCCGTGAGGCTTGCGGTCCCGTCGGCGGTGAGATAGGTGTTGCTGGCGCCTGCATTCAACTGAATCGCGCCCATGTTGCTGATCGTTCCCAGCATGTAGGTCGTGGTGTTATTGGATCCCACATAGGTTCCGGCGACGGTCAATGTGCCTTGAGTGATTCCGTCCAAGGTGATGTTGTTGCCGCTGGGAATTGTCAGAAGTCCATTGTTGGCCGTGGAGAGCGTTCCACCCTGAATCGTCGCATTGTTGGCGAACTGTACCGTCGAGGTAGATCCGTTCACCTTGATGGTGCCTGCGCTGTTGTTGATCGTCGAGTTGCTCAACACCAGAGTCCCACCGGAGGTTGCCTCCAGCAATCCCTGGTTGGTGAACCCGTTCGGATTCACCACCAGAGAGTTCGCGACGTTGGCGTTGATCGTTCCCTGGTTGACAACTGACAAGCCGTTCCAGCCGATGTATCCCGTGCCCTGCAGGGTGTTGTTGACGTTGGTCAAAGTCTGGCCGCCGTATTGATCGATCACGGCGACTCCGCCCGCACCCGACGTGGTTAGCGTAACCGCACCGGCGCCAGTGAGGCTCGTAGTACCTTCGATGGTCAGATATGTGTTACCAGCTGCGGCGTTCAGCTGGATTATGCCTGTGTTGTTGATAGTGCCGAACGCATACGTGGTGGTATTATTCGCGCCCGTGAAGGTGCCAGCGATGGTCAATGTACCCTGGCTGCTCCCGTCCAGGGTAATGTTGTTGCCGCTGGGAATGGTTAGAACTCCATTATTGGCGGTGGAGAGCGTTCCACCCTGGATTGTCGCATTATTGGCGAACTGCACGGTGGAGGTAGCTCCATTCACCTTGATGGTGCCTGCGCCGTTGTTGATCGCCGAGTTGCTCAGCGTGAGCGTTCCTCCGCCAGTCGCCTCCAGCAGACCCTGGTTCGTAAACCCGCCGGGATTGATCACAAGAGGGTTGCTCGCACCCACCACGTTGGCATTGATGACCCCACCTGCCTGATTGATCACCGACAAGCCGTTGTAGCCGATGTATCCCGTGCCCTGCAGGATGTTGTTGACGTTGGTCAAAGTCTGGCCGCCGTATTGATCGATAGTGGCCAGTCCGCCCGCACCCGTCGTGGTCAGAGTTACCGTTCCGGCACCAGTGAGGCTCGTGGGGCCTGCGATGGTCAGGTATGTGTTGCTAGCTGCCGCGTTCAGTCGGATGATGCCGGTGTTATTGATCGTCCCCAGCAGATACGTGATGGTGTTGTTCGATGCCGCATACGTGCCCGAGATGGTCAGGCTACCTTGAGTGCTTCCGTCTAGGGTGATGTTGTTGTTGGCGGCAACGGTCAAGACGCCGCTGTTGAGTGAGGAGAGTGTTCCGCCCTGGATTACGGCGTTGCTGGCGAACTGCACCGTCGAGGTGGCGCCGTTTACCTGAATGGTGCCGGTCTTGTTGTTGAGGGTCGAATTGGTCAACACCAGAGTGCCGCCGGCCGTCGCTTCCAGCAGATTCTGGTTCGTAAGTCCGTTTGGGTTGACTATCAGCGTGCCGGCAACGTTGGCATTGATAGTGCCCTGATTGATGAGCGAAAGGCCGTTGTAGCCGACATACCCCACTCCCTGAATGATGTTGTCGACATTGGTGAGCGTCTGGCCGCCGTATTGATCGATAAAGGCCGTTCCGCCCGCACCCGTCGTGGTCAGCGTAATCGCACCGGAGCCAATGAGGCTCGTGGTGCCTGCGATGGTCAGAAATGTGTTATTCGCTGCCGCGTTCAGCTGAATGATGCCTGTGTTGTTGATTGTGCCGAGCGCGTAGGTGGTGCTGTTGTTGGCGCCAGTGTAGGTGCCCACGATCGTCAACCGGCCGTGAGTGCTGCCGTCAAGGGTCAGGTTGTTGCCTGCCGCGGCGCCAAGAATTCCGCCGCCCGCGGCGGTTAGAGTTCCGCTCTGGATCGTCACGTTACTTGCGAATTGCACTGTGGAAGCACTGCCGCTCGCCAGAATGTTTCCGCCAGTATTGTTAAAAGTGCTGCCGGAAAGTTGTAAACTGGCACCGGCGGTGGCCTCGAGCAGCCCTTCGTTCGTAAGCCCATTCGGGTTCATGATCAATGGGCCGATAGCGGGTGAATTGGCATTGACGGTACTCTGATTGACCACGGTCAACCCGTTCCATCCGATATAGCCCGCCCCCTGAATGAGGTTGTTCACGTTGGTCAGGGTCGAGCCACCATATTGGTCGATGACCGCGAGGCCTACACCCGTGCTGGTCAAGCCTACCGTGCCTGCGCCAGTAAGGCTGACGTTCCCTTCGATGGTGAGGTAAGTGTTGCTGGCTGCGGCATTCACCTGAATCGTGCCCGTGTTGTTGATGGTTCCCGTCAGATAAGTGACGGTGTTGTTCGAGGTTGTATACGTGCCCGCGATGGTCAAGGTACCCATCGTGCTCCCATCCAGGGTAAAGGCGTTTCCAGTGGCAAGGGTCAGGACCCCGTTGTTGGTTGTGGTCAGCGTTCCCCCCTGGATTGTTCCGCTGATCAACTGCACCGTAGAGCCGCTGCCGCTGGCGGTGATTTTCGCTCCGCCGTTATAGTAGGTATTCACCAGCACCAACGTGCCGCCGCCGGTCGCCTCCATCAAACCCTGGTTTGTCACGGAGGGCGCATTCAGTTCCAACGTGCCGGTGGTTGTGTTGGCATTGATCACCCCGGTTGCCTGATTCACCAACGTCAAACCGTTCCAGCCAATGTATCCCGTGCCCTGAATGATGTTATTTACATTGGTCAGCGTTGAACCGCCATATTCATCGAGTACGGCCACGCCGCCCGCACCTGTCGTGGACAAAGTCACCGTGCCTCCGCCCGTAAGGGTGAGGTTTCCCTGGGAGGTCAGGTAAGTGTTGCTGGCCGCCGGGTTGATCTGAATGGTGCCCGTGTTATTGATCGTCCCCAGGAGATAAGTGACGGTGTTGTTGGGCGCTGTGTAGGTGCCCGCAATCGTCAACGTGCCCAGGGTACTTCCGTCCAAGGTGGGAGTTGTATTCGCGGCCGCACCCAGAATGCCGCCGCCGGTGCTGGTGAGCGTGCCACCCTGAATGTCGGCGCTCATGAACTGCACGGTTGAGCCGGTGCCACTCGACAGCATTCTTCCCCCGGCGTTGTAGTAGGTATTCGACAACTGCAAGCTGCCGCCGCCAGTCGCTTCCAGCAAGCCCTGGTTGGTCGTGCTGGCTACATTCAGGTATAACGGACCCGTGGCTGTATTTGCATTGATGATCCCGCCCGCCTGATTGACCATCGTCAAACCGTTCCAGCCAATGTATCCCGCGCCTTGAATGCTGTTGTTTACGTTGGTCAGCGTCTGGCCGCCATACTCGTCGATGACAGCCACACCGTTCCCGGTAGTGCTCAACGTCACTGTGCCGCCGCCGGAAAGACTCACAGCTCCGGCAATGGTGAAATAAGTGTTACTGGCCCCGGCGCTGACTGCGAGCTGCCCCGCATTGAATATGACGCCACTCACGGTGAACGAGGTGCTGTTGCTGAGAGTGAGACTGCTCCCGCGGTCGATCGTTAGATTGGTGACGCTGGCTGTGATGTCGAGCGTAACCTGGGACGGGGTCGAGTTTCCGTCATTGATGCACACGTTGACGTTGCCATTCGGAACAATGCCCGTGCTCCAGTTCTCTGCACTACTCCAATTCCCCGATGTTCCCCCGATCCAGTTGGTGGTGGTCCCCGTGCAAGCCGTTGCTGAGATCAATGCAAATGTGGCGGTCACGGCTTGATTGGAGTTCATGGTCACGATGCATGCTCCGGCGCCACTGCATGCTCCGCTCCAGCCAACGAATGTCGAAGCCGCATTCGGCGTTGCCATCAGAGTCACTTGAGTTGCGGTGGCAAAGCTCGCTGAACAAGTTGACGGGCAATTGATCCCCGCCGGCGTTCCGGTCACCGTGCCGCTGCCCGAACCCATTTCCGCGACGTTCAGAGTGTAGGTAGATGTGGTTCCCGTGCCAGAGAGAGAGACTGTCTGAATGCTGCCCGAGACGTTGTTGGTGTTGTCGGACACGGTCAGTGTCGAGGCCGCATTTCCCGTGGCGGAAGGTGTGAATACAACGAAAATAGTGCAGGACGTGTTGGCGGCCAACTGGCCCGCGGCCGAAATGCAGGTATCTCCGGCGCCTTCGGAGAAGCTCCCTGCGGGAATGGAGTAACTGAAGGTTAAGGTTGCACTGCCCGGATTTCCGAGCGTTACGGTCTGCGCGGAACTGGATGTTCCCACCTGCTGGTTGCCGAAACTAAGGCTGGGGGGTGCAACGTCGGCGATCGGCGTGGCCACCAGGAATCCGTAGGAAGAAATCGTGCCCAGCAGCGGACTACTCTGAACGCCCGTCGCAGTTGAAGTCGCCTCCTCACCTTCGGTTGCGTATGCGTAGAGAGTGTGTTCTCCAGGCAGCAATGTGGCCGTAGTTCCTGTGAAACTGCCCGGGACCGTTGGAGTGGCCATGGTCCACGATCCCTGCCAGGTGTCCAACTGGAAAAGCAGGCTATCGACGGGGGCGGCGCTGAAAGTATTCGAAGCGGTGAAGTTAAACGTGGGCGTCTCGTTGGAGGTTTGATTGCCCGCCAACGGCGCAATGGCCACGGTTATTGCATTCGAGTGAATTGGTTCCGCGGTAATGACGCTGGTGTTCGAACTCAAGTTGTTCGCTACGAAGACTTCGCCGGTCAGCGGGTTTGAAATCAGCGCATAAGGCTGGTTGGCATTGGAATCGGTGACGGTGGTGCTGGTGTTGCTGACGCCATCGATGACGCTGACGCTGCCAAAATCCGTGCTGTTGTTGCCGTTGTTGGCGGCGTAGATTCGATTCAACGACGGGTTCACTGACACGCTGGTTGGGCTTGTTCCTACCGTAACCGTCGCAATGACTGTCTGAAGAGTCCCGTCGATCACTGAAACCGAATTATTGCCATTGTCTGCTACATAAATCATGCCAGTAATCGGGTTGAGGGCCAACGCGATGGGCGTATCGCCAACATTGACGCTGGCTGCGACCGAGGCGGTGGCGCCATTGATGATCGAGACATTATCGCTGTACGAGTTGGCGACATAGATCGTGTTCGTCAACGAATCCACCACCAGGGCGACGGGGTGGCTTGCGGCCAAGTCGGTGATCGTCACGTTGCTGGAGATGACTGAGTCGAAAATAGTAACGTTGTCACTTCCACTGTTGGCGACGTAGACCAGTCCTGTGGCTGGGTTCACCAATACCGCGGCAGGCGCGGTTCCGACGCTCACCGTGGTGAGGACCGAATGGTTCGCCCCTTCGATCACGGTTACGTTGTTGCTGCCATTGTTGGCTACGTAAACCGTGTTGGTCACGGGATTCACAGCGACGGCCACGGGGTTTGTTCCGGTGTTGACGGTGGCAACGACCGTATTGTTCGATCCGTTGATTACGGTAAGGGTGTTGCTGCCGCTATTGGCCACGTACACCATGTTGGTGGCGGGATTCACCGCGACCGCAACCGGGCTGGTGCCGGTAGGAACTGTGGCTACGGCCTGGTTCGTCGCTCCGTTGATTACCGTGACCGTGTGGGTCGTATTGTTGACCACATAGGCCATGTTCGTTACCGTGTTCAACGCAACGGCGACGGGACTGGTCGAGGTAGTGATGGTCGCGGTCACCGCATTACTGTCGGCATTGATGACGGTCACGTTGCCGCTGCCGTTGTTGGCTGTATAGACCGTGTTCGTCAAAGGATTGACGGCGAGGGCGACCGGCGCGTTCGCGTTCGGGTCCGCGACGGTAGTGGTGCTGTTGTTCGCGCCATCGATGACGGTGACGTTGTTGCTCGCGTTGTTGGCGACATAGATCTGGTTCGTGGTCGGGCCGGCGGCTACTGCAACGGGACCGTTGCCCGCCGGAACCGTGGCCGTGACCGTATTGTTTGTCCCATTGATGACGGTAACGTTGCCGCTTCCGTTATTTGCGGTATAGACCGTGTTCGTCACCGGGTTTACGGCTACAGCCACTGGGCTGGCGCCGGTGCCGACCGTGGTCACAACATGATTGCTTGCACCGGAAATCACCGTCAGATTACTGCTGCCGCTGTTGGCGACATATAGCGTATTCGTCGCGGCGTTCACGGTCAGTGCAACCGGGGTCGTGCCCACAGTGACGGTTGCTACGACTGTCTTGGTCGCTCCGTTGACAACCGAAACACTGCCCCCGCCGCGATTCGAGACATAAATCCTGTTGGTTGCCGGATTCACCACGACCGCGGCCGGAGTGTTGCCCACACTGACCGTGGCCGCGACCGTGTTTCCTGCGCCGTTGATCACAGTAAGGTTGTTGCTCCCGCTGTTGGCGACATACACCATATTGGTGAGTGGATCTAGTGCAACGGCCGAAGGCGAGATGGCATTGGGGTCGGTAACGGTTGAAGGAGCGTTCGTCGCGCCGTTGATCACCGTCACATTGTTGCTTCCCGCGTTTACGACGTAGACCGTATTGGTTAACGGGTTCACCGCAAGGGCAACTGGATCGGTGCCGGTGCTGACCGTCGCCGTGACCGTGTTGGTAGCGCCGTTGATAACGCTGACGCTATTGCCCGCGGAATTGGCCACATAAATAGTGCCGGTCGACGGATTGACCGCAACGGCCGCGGGAGAACTTCCGACGGTGAGGCTGGCGGTTACGGCTTGCGAGAATGCGGTTTGGGCTGATAACGCAATAGCGAACAGCAGACAAACTGCTGCCCGCCCGCACCGGCGCGGCGTGGCTTCGGTTGAGATTTTGAACAAACGAAAGTCTTTCCCAGGTCGCGGCTGGGGGGCTAGGGAACCTGTTTGGATAGAAATATCGACTCGTTTACTATGCTAATCCCACTGTCAAGAGACTTAAGACTCCTGTCGCCTCAGTTCTTGGCCCGGCAAGAAAGGCGAATCGCCCTGCGCTTGACAGGAAGCCGAGGGCAGGTGTCCCATACGATTCGGATCTTCGGGGAGGCGTATTCACTCAGGATTTCTTGGGGAGGTTCGCCGCAAAATACTCGTTGAGCCCGGCGGCAACCTCTTTCAATCCGCGGTCAAGATTGACGTCCAACGCCGCGACTACCGCTGAAATCTCCCTGCCCTGAACGGGTTCGCTCTGCGAATAAAAATGCGACCACAGGACTTTCCCCGTCTTCCGGTCACACAACTCAAACTCCATGGATACGAGTGCGGCGATGCTCCCGCTGTCGACTTCCTCGAAGTCATGGAGCCGGCCGCGGATCACAAATTGTCCCGCCGACGCGGTCCCGACCCCAGCCACGGACTCATAGTTTCCGGAGATATGCAGCATGCGGATCAATTTGGTCTTGAGCATTTCCGCGGGCGGCTCTGCCCAGCGGCTATCGTGGTAGACGCCAATCTCATTGCTGCCGACCCGATACGCAATTGGCGTGTCGCGGTACATTGCCGGTCCCGTGATGTTCGCAACCAACAGAGAGACCGGGTAGGGGTTTGTCGAAAGTGTAGGCGCCACCGGAACCTGGATCGTGTAGTACTTGATGGGCCGGGTTGCGCCTCCACAACCGGTTAGGGCTAAGGCGAACAGCGCGAATAGAATGCGATATGTTGTTCGATGCATAGAATTGCCTCTTCCTCTAGTTCCCGCCCGGTTTGCGATCTTTCCCGCTATTCCCGCGAATGAGCATGGAAGGCCTGGACTTCAATGTATCCGTCAATTCCTTCATGTTTTCGGTGGTGACGCGCAAATTCAGCAATATCTGGTCGAGGTTGTCAGCGTCGCGATCGGTTAGATTCTTGACCTGCTCCATGAGTGATGACGCCTGGAGCAGCGTCCCTTTCAACTGGACGACGACCTCACGAATGTCAGGGCGATTTTCCACCAGGACAGCGTCAAGATGCGACAGAGCAAGGTTTGCCTGATCCATCGTAGTCTTCAGGTTGTCGAGCAGGGGCATCATCTTGGCGGTTGCCGCCTGCACGTTGGTAAGGGTCGCCGCGATCTTTGGCCGGTCCTCGGTCAGCATGCCATTCAAGTTCCCCAAACCTTCGCGGATGTTGGTCAGGTTCCGTTCATCCAGCAGGCCGTTCACACGGGCGATCGTGACTTGCAGTTCCGTAAGGCGCTGGTTCAGGTTCTTCAGGGCCTCCTGGGCCACGGGGGCCAGGTTTCCAATCATGCCGCCAAGGTCGCCAATTCCAATCGTATCGAGCGACTTCAATTCGCTGTCCGGTGGAGCGAGCTGCGCGCCATTGGTGCCGGTTCCGATTTCCACGTAGTTTTCGTCGAGAGCCCCGAGGCTGGTGATCTTCGCCACGCTGTCGGTTTTGATGGGAATGTCGTGTCCTACCGTAAGATCGATCTCGATGCGCGTGGAGTCGCGCGGGTCAAGGTGCACGGTCTCGACCCTGCCGGCCTTCATGCCCCCGTAACGAACCACGGCGCCGGGAACGATTCCGGCGGCGGACTTGAAGTATGCGTGGTAGGGAACCCCACCTCTGCTGAATGTGCCAGCGACCGCCAGGACTGTCCCAATCATTAAAGTCGCGGCAATCAACACGAAGACTCCAACCGCGGCCAGCTCGCCCTTACTGTTCATAACATCCCCTTAAGCGGAATCCCGTTCTTACTTCGAGGGTTTCCGATCCCCTATGAGCATCTGCAGATAGTCGAGTTCATCGTTCACTTCAGGTTCTGGCACGCGGTCAAGGAACTGGCGCACGCGCGGATGAGTGCTCGCTTGAAGCTCCGCCACCGTTCCCATGGCGACGATATTGCCCCTGTCAACCAACACCATCCGGTCAGCAATCAGATACGCGCTGGCCAATTCATGCGTCACCACAACCATGGTCATGGAATAGGCCTTCTTGAGATTGAGAATCAGCTGATCCAGTCCCGCCGCAATGATGGGATCGAGACCCGCCGAGGGTTCATCGAAAAACAGGATCTCAGGATCCAGCGCCAGGGCGCGGGCGACGGCAGCGCGCTTTTTCATTCCTCCACTGAGTTCCGAGGGCATGAAATCTTCAAAATTACTCAAGCCCACTTGCTCCAGCTTGATCCGTATCATGATTTCGATCGTGGACTCGGCGAGATCGGTGTGCTCGCGCAACGGGAGAGCAACGTTCTCGCCCACTGTCATGGAGCCGAACAGTGCAGAGCCCTGGAACGACATCCCTAACTTTTTGCGAATCTCATCCATTTCCCGGTCCGTGATGCGCGCGATGTTCACGCCACTAATCCAAACCTCTCCACCACTGGGTTTCTCCAGGCCGACCAGGGTTCGCAACAACGTACTTTTTCCCGAACCCGATCCTCCCAGGATCACCATGGTCTCGCCTCGCTTCACATCAAAGTTAATGCCGTGAAGGATTTCGCGCTCGCCGTAGCTCACGCGGAGATTGACCACCGAAATAGCAGCGTCGTTAGCGCTCAAGTTACTCATCGGCAACTTCCACCGCCGGTTCAAATTTCAACTCTGGCCAATACTTCAAACGCACGCATGATCTCCTGTGCTAACTCGGGTTAATCACATAAAACAAAGCCGTAAACACCAGATCGACCACAATCACCAGCGCGATTGAGGTTACAACGGCTGCAGTCGTCGAGCGTCCTACTTCCTCGGCGCCCGCCCCGGTGGAGAAGCCCTCCTTGCATCCAACGGCTGTGATGACCAGGGCGAACAGGGCACTCTTGATGAGGCCGGTGTAAACGTCGCGCAAGACGATTGAGTCGCGAGTCGCCAGAAAATACGAGCCAAAAGTAAAATTGGCGCCCGCAACTCCAAAAACGCTCCCGCCCACGACCCCCATGAAGTCAGCCCAAATCGTCAGACAAGGGACCATCACCAGCATCGCCAAAAACTTGGGTGCGACGAGGAAGGCAACCGGATCGAAAGCCATGGTCTTCAGAGCGTCGACTTCTTCGGTGACCTTCTTGGTGCCGATTTCCGCGGCGAAGGCTGAACCCGAACGGCCAATGACCACGATCGCGGTAAGCAGCGGACCCAGTTCCCGAAGAATCGAAACCGCCACTGCTTTGGCCACAAACTGCATTGCCCCGAGTTGACGCAGTTGATACGCGCTCTGAAGAGCCATGATCAAGCCGACGAAAAAAGTAATAAGAGAAACGATCGGTACCGCTTCCACACCCACCGCCATGGCTTGATGGACGGCCCGCTGGGGACGCAGGCGCTGGCCGCGGAAAGGGCCTATGAATGTGAAATAGGCCGACTGGCCGGCCAGGGTCGCAAGTCCGCCAACGTAGGCGAGACCATTCATCGTCCACAGGCCAACCAGCCCCGGTACTGCTCCAAGTTTGCCCAAAGCTTTCAACCCCGGCCTCTCCTCTTCACTATCGAGCTCTTCGTTCGAGTTCTTCGTTTGCTGGCAGGCGCTGCTTTAAGTCTCGATTGCCTGTGCTTCTGTCTCGCGAATGTTAAACACGCCAGTCAGATGGGTAAGTTGTAAGACTTGACGAACGGCCGCCGTCAGTCCAAATAAGATGAGCCGCTTATTCGAGTTGCGCGCCTCCTTGAGGATTTCCAGCAGGGAGGCGATCCCGGAGCTATCGATGTAATTTACACCGGCAAGATTAATGGCAACCCGTTCGGCTGCCTTCATTGACTCGAACAGGGTCTTGCGCAAGGCCGGAGAAGTGCCGAGGTCAATCTGGCCGACCACGTCCACGATCGTCGTCCCCTTTTCAATTCTCGTCGAAGACGTTAACTGTCTCTCCATGTTTATCCTTATTATCCTTTCACCCGGCCACTCACGCGGCCACTTGCAGATCAGTTCCCGCGACTTTCCGCTTTGCCTGCGGGCAGGCGCTTAATCAGTCTCAACTGGTTCCCTTGTGGGACTTGTTCGTACAACATTTCGTCCATGACCGCCTTGATCAAATGCGTTCCCCGCCCGCTCAGGGATACATCGTTCAAAGGTTGGCCGCAGATCCTTGCCATGTCCGGTGGTTCGCCCTGATCGAGCAATTTGAACTCCATCTGGGTGGCATTTACCTGGCAGGTCACCTCGACCTCCCTGTCATAGCGGTTTTTGTAAGCGTGCCGGATTACGTTAGCCAAAGCTTCGTCCACCGCCAAAGTGATCGCCCGGCACGAGTCCTCCGACAAACCGTAAACTAGACCTATCTCGCCGACAACGGCGCGGACGACTGGCAAGAAGCGGGGATCGCTTGGCATGACCAGCCTCCAATGAAAGTTCATTTGGCTCCGCTGAAACCGAAGAAAGTGCCTGCCGTATCGAGCAAGAGCAGACACAATATCAGATGACTGCGTACCATGCTAGCCCAACATAGCGGCCCACGAAAACAAGCGCACAAAAAGCCCTTATTGTTGACAGAAGCCGCGACGAGCAGCATGGCGTTGGGGGGAAGCAGATCCACCACACTCCGAGCTAGGCGGGCAACACTTCATATCTCTACGGGAAAACATTCTACGCCGATTTTTCAGTTTGCCAACCGCAATTCCTGAGTCGCTCTGGAACGCGAGGCCATTTCGGAAACATTTGCGGCGCGGGCGCCACCGGCGGCGAGACTCGATCGCGCCGTTGTCATTTTCTCGGACCTCCGCCGGTCACCGGGGTTGAGACTCCTGACATGGCGGCCAGCACATCGAACATGCACGCGAAATCGTATTTCGTCCAGCCCATGCCGCGCGCCGCAGCTCCTTTTAGATGAGTCTTAGCGGCGGGCCTGAAGCCGCCACGCCACACAATATTCGTCCCCGGCAGTTCAGGAAACTTTGGAACTCGGCGCATGTTTTCCCAAGGCCCTGGTGCCAGCGGAAGTGCGTGAATCCTCGCGAACCTGCTCCAGATGCGCGCGCATCACGCGGCGGGCCAAGTCCGGATCGCGACGCTCCATGGCATCGAGAATCTGTTTGTGGTGGATCTGTCCGCGCTGTGTGCCCCCGTGGACGTTAAAGACTTTCAAGCGCTGCTCACGCAACAGTCCGACGATGGAATCGATCAAAGAAAGAATCAGAGGATTGGCTGCCGCCTCCGCCAGAGCGAGATGGAAGTCGAGGTCGGCCTCAATAAAGCTTTCTGGATCTTTGTGCGAGCGATCCATGATGGCAACCGCCTCTCGCAGAGCGACCAGGTCTTCTTCCTTGGCGCGCTCGGCCGCCAAGGCCGCGATTGCCGGCTCCAGGATCAGGCGCAATTCCGCCAGGTGCGGAGAACCTTCCGTCTGGCCGATCTTCACCATCAGGTCAAAGGATTGACGAGCCGCTTGAGAGGTTCCGTCGGTCACGAAGGTGCCCCGACCGGAGTAGGCTTCGACCAAGCCTTTTTCGCGGAGCGTCTTTACGGCTTCGCGCACAGCTGTGCGACTGACACCGAGACGTTGCGCCAAATCGCGCTCGGCGGGAAGCTGGTCGCCAGGTTTCAGTGTGCCATTGAGAACAGACTCTTCAATCTGCTGAACGATTTGCTCGTATAACCGCGAAGTGCGGACGACTTTGTACACAGGGTTTACTCCCGCACGAGCCAGTTTCGGGGGACTGGCGTTGGTATGGCTACTATACCGCAGGTCCACCATTGGGGGAGCAATTTCTGCAACGTTTGGAGCCTGAACATGACTTGCGGTATGTAGGTATGGTGGTATGACAGGCTGGATAATGCCACTTGCGGGTGATTACAAATTCGCCTTCCCGGTCGGTATTCTGCTCGACGTTGCCGACGCGGTTCGACGAAGCAAATCCTGCGCTTTTATCCGTTGGCAGAATTCCGGGAAGTCCGCTCGCACTTCTTTCCAACGAAGATCTTCAATGGTGTCAAAGACCGGCACATCGAGGCGCAAGGTCGCAAGAGTGCGAAACAACAAGGCTCCATCCCAGGTGTGGAAGAGCGATTCGGAAAGCGGGCGGGCCCGGCGGATTGACGGATGCCAGGCATGCCAGTCCTTCGGGATATCTTCCAGGTGAGGGTATTGAGAGAAGGTTAGAGCCGCCGCTTTGCTGCCCCACCCAGACACGCCTGGAAAACCGTCCGCGTTGTCACCGACTACGGCAAGGTAGTCGGGAATGGATTCCGGTCTTACTCCGAACTTGGCCACAACGCCGGCTTCGTCGCGCAAGATGTTGCGACGGCGATCCAGTTGCAATACTCGTGTGCCTACCACGCACTGAGCCAGATCTTTGTCCGGAGTACAGATAAGCACCTGCTTCACCCGCGCATCCTGCGCTGCGTTTGTAGCGGCGGAAGCCAAGGCATCGTCCGCCTCGAAATAGGTCATCGGCCATACCACAACTCCCATGGCTCGCAGTCCCTCTTCGAGAATCGGAAACTGCGAGAGCAACTCCGGTGGCACACCCTGGCTGGTCTTGTATCCGGTATATAAGTCATTTCGGAACGATTCCACGACATGATCGGTTGCCACACCAACGTGGGTTGCACCGCCCTCGATCATGGACAAAACCGAACCTAGAACACCACGGACCGCTCCGATTTCCTGGCCGTTCACATCCGCTGCAGATGGAACAGCGAAGAAATACCGGAATAATTCGTAGGTCCCATCAATGAGGTGCACATCCATAAGGTCTCGACCGGCTTCCGCAGGCGATGTTATACGATTTTCCGGTGAGCGTTGGCCTTTCCTCTGAGGCGACGAAGATATTCCTGCGCAACTTCGGTACAGTTCTCAGTCCCAAGGCAAAAAAACAGCGGCCCAGGTTGACCTGGGCCGCTGTTCATTACGTTTGCTGCTTACGGGTTCACAGTCTGTGAGTACGGGTTTGAGGTGCTGCCGCTGTTGTTGGTGCTACCTCCGTAGGTCCCGGTCAGGGTGATTGTCCCGGAGGTATTGAAGGTGATGGTGCAGTGCCCGGCGCCGGCCGCCAGGGTCCCACTGCAGCTTTGTCCGTTGCTCGCGTTGACGGTCACTTTGCCCGTTGGGTTGGTTGGGTTCCCGTTCGCTTGCGCAGCACTGAAGTCAATCGTCACTTTCTGTCCCGGGTCGACGGATCGGGACTAGTTGAGGTGATGGTGGTTGTGCTGGCTCCCAGCGCGGCAGTTGTGGTTTGTTTGGCAGTGGCTTTGGCATAGACATCGTTCGCTGCCCAGGTAGCGGTCAGCGTGCAAGTCCCGGTGCCCTTGGTCATCGTCACGGTGTTGCCGCTGACGGTGCAAACCCCGGCCGCGGTGATGGTCGGAACGCTCGAGTCTGAACCCGAAGTGGTGGCCACGTTAAAGGTGGAGAGGTAAGTAGCGCTGGCGGGAGCGCCAGTGAAGGTGCACATGGAGCCGCACGCAATTGCCGCCGCTACCTTTACGGTTTCGGTGACTTGCGGGGCAGCCGTGTAGTTGCTGTTGCCCGCCTGGTTCATAGTCACCACGCACGACACTTTCCCTGTGCTCGCCATGGTGTAGGTTGCGCCCGAATTGGTGCATCCACCGGAGCTCCCGTAAGCAACTGGCTGACCCGAACCGGCGCTGGCCGCTACCGTGAAGCTGCTCTTCAGAGTCGCGGTCGGCGGAGCAGGAGTTGTGACCGTAATCGTCTGCGACGCCGGGGTCGCGTTGGTCGACTGCGTAACTTGTGCCGCGGCGTTGTAGTTGCTGTTACCCGCCTGGTTAGCGATCACCGAGCAAGTGCCCGTGCCGCTCGTCATGGTATAGGTCGCGCCCGAATTCGAGCACGATCCAGACGAGGTAAAGGCCACTGGCTGACCCGAAGTGGCGCTGGCCGCCACTGTAAAGTTGCTGTTATAGGCCGCGCTCGACGGAGCATTCGTTGTGAACGTGATGCTCTGCGAAGCCTTGGTTGCACTGGTGGTCTCACTGACCTGCGTGGCCGCCGAGTAGTTCTGTTTCCCGCCTGGTTGGCGATCACCGAGCAAGTGCCCGTACCGCTGGTCATGGTGTAGATCGCGCCCGGTTCGAGCACGCGCCTGAGTTGCTGTAGGCAACGGCCAAGCCGGAGCTGGCGCCGGCCGCCACTGTAAAGTTGCTGTTATACACCGCGCTCGCCGGAGCATTCGTGGTGAACGTGATCGTCTGCGAAGCTGTATTCGCATTCACACTTTGCGTGACCTGCGGCGCCGCCGAATAGTCGGTGTTGCCGGCCTGATTGGCGATCACGGAGCAAGTGCCCGCGCCGCTCGTCATGGTGTAGGTCGTGCCCGAGTTCGAGCATGCGCCGCTGCTGGTGAAAACTACCGGGTTGCCGCTGGCGCCGCCCGTGGCCGCCACGGAGAACGTGGTGTTGTAGACGGCGCTCGCCGGTGCATTCGTGGTAAACGTGATCGCCTGGCTGGCCGGATTCACGACTTGGCCGCCACCCAACGTCCCGGTGCTCTTGCCGTGGTTGCTGTCGCCGGAATAAGTGGCTGTGATCGTGTTCGTTTCCGCCGGCAGGCTAGAGGTAGTACAGGTCGCTACTCCCGGATTGCCCGAGGTGACCGCGGTCGTGCCGCAGCCCGTGTTGGCGCTCCAGGTCACCGAACCGGTTACGTTTTTCTTTACGCGCTGGTTGTGCCCCTTGACCATTCCAAACTCGCCGCTGATCGTGGCCGTGAAGGTCACCGACTGGCCCCAGTTCGACGGATTCTGGCTGGAACCAACCGCCGTGCTGGAGGTCGCACTGTTGATGGTGAAGTTGTTGGTCTGCGTGCTGCTCGAAGCGCTGTAGTTGCTGTCTCCCGAGAATGCTGCCGACTCCGTGTAGTTGCCAGGGGTATCGGAAGCAGTAGGTGTGTAGGTGTTCGAGCAGGTCATGGTGTCGCCACTCGCCGCCCCGCAGCTGGTGGTTCCGTAGGTGCCGCTGGGCCCATTTCCGCCGATGGTTACATTGCCAGCCGTCGGGGCTGGGCCGTTGCCCGTCCACGACAGAACAGCCGTGATCTGGATCGTTCCGTTGTTGCCGTAATCTTCCGCGGCCGGGCTGACGCCGGTCACATTGATCGCCGTCGTCGTGGTTGAACCTACGACCTGGCCTCCGCTCAACGTTCCCGTGCTGCCACTGTGGCTGCTATCGCCCGAGTAGGTTGCCGTGATCGTATCCGTTCCCACCGGCAGGGTGGTCGTGGTACACGTCGCGATTCCAGGATTGCCAGGCGTTACGCTAGTTGTGCCGCAGCCGGTGTTCGAACTCCACGTAACCGATCCGGTTACGTTCCGTTTCACATGTTCGCGGCGTCCCTTCAACAATCCGTACTCGCCATTGATCGTCGCTGTGAACGTTACAGACTGGTTCAGAACTGAAGGATTTTGGCTGGAAGTCACCGTCGTGCCCGAGGTCGCCGAACTGATGGTGAAGTTGTTGGTCTGCGTGCTGCCCGAATTGCTGTAGTTGCCGTCTCCCGAGAATGCCGCCGACTCGGTGTAAGAGCCCGGCGCATCCGAGGCAGATGGCGTGTAGGTGTTCGTGCAGGTCATCGTGGTTCCGCTCGGACTGCCACAACTCGTGGTTCCGTAGCTGCTGGGTCCGTTGCCATGGACGCTGACATTGCCCGCTGTGGGCGCTGCGCCGCTGCCGGACCACGACAGAACTGCCGTAATCGTGACCGCTGCATCCTGGCCGTATGCTTCCGTGGCCGGGTTCACGCTGCTTACGCTGATCGATGTCGCGGCTTTGGTGGCGTTAGTCGTTTGCGTGACGGTCGGTGCTGCCGAATAGTTGCTGTTGCCCGCCTGATTCGCGATCACCGAGCAGGATCCCGTACCGCTGGTCATGGTGTAGGTCGCGCCCGAGTTCGAGCACGATCCCGAGCTGGTGTAGGCAACCGCCAAGCTGGAGCTGGCGCTGGCCGCCACCGTGAAGCTGCTGCCGTAAGCCGCGCTTGCCGGAGCATTCGTGGAGAATGTGATCGTCTGGCTGGCCGTAGTGGCGGAGGTGTTCTGGGTAACGGTTGGCGCCGCCGCGTAGTTGGTGTTGCCCGCCTGATTCGCAATTACCGAGCACGTCCCGGTGCCGCTGGTCATGGTGTAGGTTGCACCCGAGTTCGAGCACGATCCCGAGCTGGTGTAGGCAACCGCCAAACTGGAACTGGCGCTGGCCGCTACCGTAAAGTGGCTGTTGTAGGCCGCACTTGCCGGAGCGTTTGTGGAGAAGGTGATCGTCTGGCTGGCCGTAGTGGCGGAAGTGGTCTGGGTAACGGTTGGTGCGGCGGCGTAGGTGCTGTTGCCGGCCTGATTTGCGATCACGGAACATGTCCCCGCTCCGCTGGTCATGGTGTAGGTGGCGCCGGAGTTGCTGCAGGAGCCTGAGCTGGTGAACGTTACGGCCAAGCCCGAACTAGCCGAGGCCGCTACCGTAAAGTGGCTGTTATAGGCCGCGCTCGCCGGAGCGTTCGTGGTGAAGGTGATCGTCTGGCTTTCCGTACCGCCGGCTGCAGGGGCCAGAAGGTTGATGAGGCCGCTCCCGTTCGGGGTTCCCCAGCCGGTCACCAGATCATAGCCAGTCACGGCCGAGAAGCTGCCGGACGTGCCGCTGGTGATGTCGTGGAAAAGGCTGCTGTAGGTTGAGCCGCCCTGAGCCGCCTGCGTGTAAATGATCGGGTTAATGAAGCCAATCGACTCGCTGTTGGCCGCTGCTTGCTGATTAGCCAGGGCCAGGTAGCCGGCCCACATGGGCGCTGCGAAGCTGGTGCCGCCTAGTCCTGTGCCACAAGCTTTCTGGTCGCCACAATAGTAAAAACTGAAATTCCCGTTGGCCGATACATCCGGGCCGTTGCGCAGGGACGTAGACCCCTTGTTCGAGGAGTTAATCACACCCGAGATCTGCTGCCAGGACGGAATCGCGATTGAATCCGGCGAGATGCCGCCGCCGCTATCGTTCCAGGCGGTTTCCGAACTCCAAGGGCCTCCCGCGCTTGAGGTTGTCAAGTCCGTGCCGCCAACTGCAACCACATTCGCATCGTCCGCCGGCCATGCCTCATTCGAAGCGGACGATGTGGAACTGTCGCCCGATGCCACAAAGAAATTCTGCCCTTGCGAAGCCATCTGCTCGAAATACGGATCGAGGGTGCTCGTATCCGCCGGGGTCCAGCCCCAGGAACATCCGATTTGCTTGCTCAGTGGAGCAGCCGTGGTGGTCACCATCGCGCTGATACAGGCACTATCGCTGAAGCCTCCTGTTTCGTTGGCCAGGACGGCGCCGCAAACATACATATAGAGCATGTTCGAGCCTGGGGCCATGCTCATTGCCTGCTGCATATCGATGGTCTGCTCAATATCGTCACACGCTTTGCTGCTACCGCCGCTATCGAGGCAAGCTGTCGCGTACCCGCCCGTGGAAACGAGAGTCGGAGTGTAAGGTTCGGTTTGCCCAACGTTTGTGTAATAGGTGCTCAGGTCGGCCAAATCGCTTCCTGCGAGTTCGAACAGCCCGATGTTCTGGCCCGTGCCAGTCAGAGACCCGCTGCCGTAGTAGGCCGCACGCATGTCGCTGCCCAAAAAGTTACCCGAAGGGCCGGAACCGGTGATGTTCGACACTATGTCCTCGGGATTGATCCCGTGGGCCTTGGCATAATCGATCTTCTTCACATACAGGGGATGAGGCTTGGAATTGTCGTCCAAACCGGTGATGTGCCACAGCTGGAACGGCAGGTCCACGGTGGGCTCGCGGTCGGCTGCAAAGAATGTGCGGCCTTCCTCGCTCGGGTCCTGATACACGCCCAGAGTCACATGGAGGGCCTTTTCGATGTTCGCCACTGTGCCGGTCAGCCAGAGATCCCGGCCATCGCGAGTGCCTCCGACGATCTGAAAACCGTTCGCTTTGGCGAAGGCAACCAGGGCGTCCCAGTCTTCCTGGCTGGGGCCGTACCGCTCGGTGACTTCCTGCGGCATGAGGAACTTGTGAAAGTGCGGGCTCGAAGGATCGTATTGCTCCCTTATAAAACTTTGCAGGCCGGCTCGATCACGCAGTTGCATAACCATGTCGAAGTGCAAAACCTGATTCGAGGGAAGATGCCCCACCAGCGGTGCTTGGCCATTGGCCACGATATCGCGCACATGGCGCGTCAACAGGGACTGTGGTTGGGTTTGCGGCGGTTGCGCCAGGCAAAAAATGTTAGCAACAAGTAAAATCGCGAGAATGCTGATGGTGGCAACGCTGAATTTATGGAACATGATCTCCCCCTTAGGGCACACTGATCTCCCCCACGTCTTTCCTCCGATTTCCAGGGTATGGAATTCGCGCTTGCCGGTGAAGGGTACGGCAGCTTTTGCGATTAGGTAGAGCTAATTGGCAGACGGGCGGGGCAGGCTTACTACAAAAAGCAGATAAAGACGTTGCGCGTCATGAAATCGGCAACCGACGAAGCTGCACGCCCGAAGTCGCAAAATGGTACGACGGGTCTGGATTGCTGTCAAGGACGAAGTTTTTGAGTGGTGGGCACAATACGCTGCGGGACCGGCCACCTAGGGCCGCGAGGCGTTGCCCATCATCAATACAAACAGCAAGGGCAGATAGATCACCGTGGCTTGCAGCACATGGCGAGCCAGCATTTTCGATCGGGGACTGGTAATCGGCAGCTTGAGAACTGCCAGCCGAACTCCAAAATAAAGAAGTGCGATGCCGAGAACCACCGCTCCCACCACGTAGATTTTCCCCGCCATCCCGAAGATGCCGGGCAAAACGCTCAGGGGAATCAGGAGCAGCGAATAAGCCACAATGCGCCTTGCGGTGGACCGGCCATCCTGCTCGACCACTGGCAGCATGCGGATTCCGCCGCTCGCGTAATCTTCGCGGTAGAGCCATGCGATGGAGAAAAAGTGCGGAAATTGCCATACGAAGAGAATCGCAAACAAAATCAGCGCACCCCACTCCAGTCGGCCGCGCGCCGCCGTCCAACCCAGTACCCCGGGCATGGCTCCAGGAAACGCACCCACAAATGTGCATACCGGCGAGATCTTCTTCAGGGGCGTATAAGCCGCAAGATAGACAACGGAAGTGAGGAAGGTTAGCAGCCCGGTAAGCGGATTGGTGAAGATCGCGAGATAAATCGATCCGCCCAAAGTGGCGATCAAGCCTGCCGTCGTGGCATGACGCAAGGTCATGCGGCCTGCCGGCAGGGGGCGGTGAGCGGTGCGGCGCATGTTTCCATCCACGTCATGTTCCATCACTTCATTCAGCGCCGCCGTTCCGCTGGAAACCAGTCCGATTCCCAGCAGTGCATGCAAAAGCCCCCAACTGAGCGACGATACTCCCGCCTTTTGCGCTCCGAAATAATAGCCGCACCACGCCGTCATCACGATCAGAGTGGTGACGCGCAGCTTGATCAGTTCTGAGTAGTCACGCAGAAGGGAAGTCGCTTGCTTGCGAAACAAGATCAGAGGTTGGGTCATCGCGCTCATGGCATCAATGGTGTGGTTGCCCTACCGCTTTCTCACGCAGATGAATACGTTGAAGACCCGCGCGGAGCGGGAAGCTCCCACCAAGGCTTCCCAGAGACTCAAGAAATGCATGGATACTCTTATGGCGATACAAAGTCAAGCGAAACACGGAATTATACTCTCACTGGCTCGCCGAAATTCCCGATTCGTTAAAGGTTTCCGGTGGATCAAAAAAACATTGGTGCCATAACGCTGCGTCTGACAACTTTCCTGCCTTCCATTGCTGGAGAGACGGCAAGGCAGCAGCAATCATCCCGCCGTCGACCGAATCGAAGATCACAACAATCCCGGCAAGTTCCTGCGCCTTTTGCGCCAAATCCGCATAGTCTTTGTCGAGGACGGACTTCGCGAACTCCAGCCGGAGCTGGGCCCTCCTCCTTGGCTTCGTTTATTTTTTCCACGGACACGATCTTTACATATTTCCCTCTCAACGGCGCCCAATCTCCCGGAAAAGGAGCGGACTCTTCGCGGCTCATATGAAATACCTCGGCGGCCACGGGCACGGGACTGGGCGGGGCATCGCCGGCCGGGACGCTATCGGGCATTTCCAGGCTATCGCGCCATATCCATCCTCGCGACAAGCCCGAAATACGCACGTGCACCCAATCCCGATTGAAATCGAGCATCTCGAACTCATCGTGCGCGCTTGCCAGGAACAAAGTCTTGGCTGTCAAACTCGCGGTGGCCACTACGGGGGTTCCGATTTTTTCTACCGCAACCAGATTCCTGGGATGGGCCTGGTTTTTCAGAATTTCTTGCAGGCTTCGGCTTCCGCTCGCAAACCGCCCGGGTCATCGTCAGTGAGGTTTTTTTTCCCCGCCGCGGGCGTATTTTCTCGGGCGAGACCTTGCGCGAGAGAAGGGGAGAAACCGCCGCTGGTTTGTGGAAGCCGGGGGACCGGCGCAGAAATAGGGCCCTCCTCCGCATCCGGAGTTTTGGCCGCGTGTCAGGAAGCCGTCTGTGGCGAACTCGATGCTCCGCAAGGAATTGTTCCGACGACGATGCCCCCGCTGCTCCAGCCCGCTGCATCGACGGAAAAGGCCGCGAGTCTGAGCGCGCCGGAGAACCTGTTGCAGCTTGCGGCGCTTTGCCGGCGAGTTGATCCGCCAGTTGATCCAGAAGATCTGCTTCCAGGCGGCCATTCGAAGTCAACAACTCATAGCCAGAACGCGCCGCGACCGGGTCGGTATGCCAGGCCGTTACCTCCACGCTCACCCGCACAATCGATCCGCCGGAAGGCGCCGCGCTGACCTGGAACTTGGCCTGGTAGAACCCACGTTGATAGCTGTCCATTGGATGATCTGCGGCGCTGGCAAAACCATTCAGCACGGGAAGCCGTCCCGCAGTGGAAGACTGCATAGCTTTAAGCGCTTTTTCCACCGAGGCTTTGGACTGCGGGAAGGTACGCTCGAATCCATCGCCTTGCGCGCGGGCCCATTCTGCGCCGCAAAAAATCACAGCAACCGTCAACAGGATGCACGCGAAAGGCCGGCAGAACCCGGGGGCACGATGCTTCACGGTTGCTCCAATAGATCGCGCATGATCCATCCGTGTTGCCCCTCGTGCGTCTCCACGCCATACCAGTAGGGGGTGGAAATAAGAATCAGGACCTCAGTGCCTGTGGCCAAGGATTGGAGCGTACTAGCTGTGTGGAACGGCGCCGATTTGAGCGGCGCCCCCGGTGCTTTTACCAGCCGCTCAAGCTGCTTCCGCAGATCCTTTACCCGCTCTTCAAGATTTTGCCCAGAGATGTCCCGGCCGGAGACGCTCTGCTCGGAGGATCCCTGGCCTGACAAGAGCTGGTCGGTTAGAGTCTGGCTGGGCGACGCTGCCTCCTGCGGTTGAATCGTGCCTGCGGGTACCACGGCGTTCGGCTGGATCTGCGCGGCCGGTACCGGCTGTGACGAAGATGACAACGACGAAGATGAAGATGACGGAGATTCAGGTACGGGACCCCAAGGGCCCTCGGGCCGCGCCGGTTGATGCTGCTTTTTTAGCCGTTGTTCCTCCTGCTCTTTCGAAACCTCGGCGGTCTGCTGCTTCATCACCTCGATAGCTTCAAGGTGTTCCTGGATGTCTTTGTACTCGGCGCCCTCGACCGATCCGCTCGACTGGTGCACCGTGCGGCGGAAGTCTTCCTCAAACAGCGCGTCGATGCGCAGGACCGTGTTCTTATCGCCTTGGGCCAGCAGCACATAGCGCACAACCAGCGTTCCCACGTCGCCGCTGTCTTTGAAGTTGCGAGGGTCGAGGGCGTGCTCCCGGATTTTGTAAAACACCTTCCCGCCCTCAGTCCATGCCGGAAACACATTTGAGGAACTGGCGGCCTTCGCGCCGGAGACAAACTCGTCCTTGTTGTATTCCTTGGTTCCCCTGATTATGCCGTTCTGCACGACATCCTGAACGACCAGTTCAACCTCATTCTCCGGCAGCGGGATGTTGACGATCAATCCCTCGCCGTAGGGAAGTTTGTCTTTTTCGCGGGCGGCGAGAGGAAGCACCGCCAAAATCAGCAGCAGCATGCCCGCTGCCAAAAGACTTCTGGTGCGCGCCGCCCCCTGAATCGGAACTCTTGTCCGCCAATCCACCTTGATTGTCCGCTCCCAGGAACAGAGTCTCGTACCCCAGCCCCAAGACTGTCAACTACCGTAAATAATGTTCGTCTTCGATGGATGCATTTCTAAGGTCTACGCGCCAGGGAACGGACCTGACATCGGACATTGTAAAAAAATTGTAAAACTTCTTGAAATTCACCTATCGAGGGTAGTAGTATTTCCGCGCTGGTACAGTGGTAGGACCTTGCGCCCTTACCTGGGGCACGAATGCGAGGGATTCGCATTTGGGTCTTAAGGTAGCTACTTCCACCTTTGTGTGAGAAGTTTTAACTTACAAAAACAGATACGAGATCTCGATCTTTGCTGAGGAGTCCGGCTATGCACGTTCTGAGTCGTCCCCATCTTCGCAAAGCATTCCATCCATCCACTACGCTGTTTTCCTTGGCCCTGATTGTCGCGCTCGTGGTTCTGGCGTGCAGTCCACCCGCAAGCGCGCTGCCGGCCTTTGCCCGAAAATACGGTTTGCGTTGTTCGGCTTGCCACGAATCCTGGCCGATGTTGAATTACTTTGGACAGAAGTTCAAAGACAACGGCTATCAGCTCATGAATGACCGCGATGCTCCGATCTGGCAGAACCCCGGATATTGGCCGGTCACGTTCCGCATTATTCCGCTCTGGCACCGAGTGAGCACCGGCAAGGTGCCGGTTGATACCTACGGATCCGATGGAGCGGGCGGCTCGGTGATCACGGGAAGCCAGATCCAGCGCGTGACCTCTTCCGGATTCGACCTTAGCGGCCTCGACTTCCACACCGGCGGCACGCTGGAAAAGAACTTCTCCTTCTATGTGCTGCCATCGTCGGATGCTACGGCGTCGTTTCACTTTGAAACTGTGATGGCCCGGCTCGACAATGTATTGGGCAGTCCCTGGCTCAACGTAAAGCTGGGCAAGTTCGAGCTGGATAATCTGCTTTCAGAAAAACGCATCCTGACCCTTACCGGCAACGGCGGTATTTACCAGCTCTACCACTTCATCCCGACCGGCGATGGCAACATCTTCGGTCAAATGGGAGACAACCAACTCGGTGTTGAGGTCATGGGGCACTCCTGGAATGACCGCACGCGCTACTCCGTTGCGATGCTCAGCTCGAATGACGGCAACGTCGGTCTGCCTTATGGCAATGCCTATACCGGCTTCTTCACGGGCAGCCAAGCCTTCGACACCGGGAGGCTGGGGGTCCAGAGCGTAGGCTTCTACGCGATGGTCGGCGAAGCGCCTACGACATGGCTCACTCAGGGCGGCGTAGTCTTTGGCGGTGCTAATGGTACCGGGTCCTCCGCGATCGGCAACAAGAACTTCAGCCGCGAGGGGTTTGTTGGGCAGTTCTACTTCGGCCAGCATATCGATCTCACGGTGGTTACGCAGCATGGTGAGGACAGTGCCTGGTTTGGCCAGGGTTATGGCGATTTGATCGACGGAGTGGCTACCCTTGAACAATACGACCGGGACGGTGTCTCCCGGCCGGGTGCTCGTTCTCCGACCTGGAACGGCGTTCTGTTCGAACCGCACTACGTCTACAGCCCGCAACTATTTTCATCGGCCGCTATGAAACGATGCGAATGTCGCAGCAGGCCAATGGCGCGGGATATACGGGAATCGGACCTACGGGAATCATCGGTCCGTCTCCCTCCAACCTGGGCAATCTTTCATCGTACACAATCGGCTATCGCTACAACCCGTTCATGACCAGCCGTGCCGGCTTTGCCTGGCACAACGAGTACAACTGGCTGCACCAGGACGGTACGGGTCCTCTGTATGGCCTGACTGACCACAACATCAACACCAGCGAACTGTTGCTGGGCTTTGATTTTGATTTCTAGAAAGTTAGAGGGATAGACATGCGAACAAGATTGCAGAAGTGGTCGCTTTGTCTGGGCGCCGGTGCGGCCCTTGCGCTGGTACCGGCTTCATCCGCGCAGCTCACGAAATACGACTTCGAGACGCGCATGGACATGGAGAGCCACGTCGGGAACATTACCGGTCACGCCAAGGACGCGAAAGGTGACTATCGCCGGTACTGCGTCGTGTGCCATGGCGATAATGGCGACGGCAACGGCGAGAGCTTCCCCTGGGTCGATCCGAAGCCCCGCGATTTTCAGTTGGGCATATTCAAGTGCCGTTCGACCCCGACTGGGACCTTGCCCACCGATCAGGATCTTTTCGACACGATCGCCCGCGGCCTCGATCGCTCGAACATGCCGCAATGGAGCACATTCACCAAGCAGCAGCGCGCCGACCTGGTGGCCTGGGTGAAGCACTTCTCTCCGCGCTGGACGACTGAAAAACCGGGAACACCCATCACGATTCCGCCCGAGCCCGAAGTCACGCCGGAGCGCATCAAGGCCGGCCGTGATGTATTCGCCCGGGTGCAATGCTGGAAGTGCCACGGCGTGCATGGGTCAGGCCAATGGCCCGTCGGCGTCAACGCTGCAGGATGATCTGGGGCGGCCGATCGCGGCCTTCAACTTTACCGACGGCAGCCGGCCCAAGTGCGGCGAGACCGATGCGGACATTTACAGGATTTTCATGACCGGCCTGGATGGCACTCCCATGCCGTCATTCGCCGACAACATCAAGCCGGATGAGGCCTGGGACCTGGTTTTCTATCTGCGAACCTTCATGGCACAAAAGAGCAAGGAAAAAGCAATGGCGAAGCAACTTGGCCTGAAGCCGGTTGATCCCAACGCCCCGGCGGGACAGCAATAGGGCTGAGTGCTGTCCGCCCGATGATTGCCGTACGGTTCTTAAAGGAGAGCTTTCTTATGAGTAAGCGATACAATTTTGCGGCTGTACTATCGATTGTAGTTTTGCTATGCTGCGGGGCGCTGCTGCTCAATCAGAGCGTCAGTGCCGCCGGAGACGGCAAGATCACGGGAATGGTCAAACTCGACGGCCCGGCTCCGCACATGAAGGGCATCGACATGTCGAAAGACCCTTACTGCTCGAAGGCCCACGCCAGCGATCCGGCGCATCTCGAAACCTATGTCGTGGGCGCCAGTGGAGGATTGCAGAACGTTGTCCTTTACCTCTCCGAAGGCTATAGCGGGAACGCAACGGCTTCGACCGCAATCCCGGTGTTCGATCAGAAGAACTGCGTGTATACGCCGCACGTGCTGGCGATGGATGTGGGCCAGACATTCAAAGTGGTCACCAGCGATCAGACGGCCCACAACATCCATCCCAACCCCAACCCGATGACCGGCAACATCCCGTGGAACCAGTCACAACCGCCGGGAGCGCCGCCGGTGGAGAAAAGCTGGAAGGCGCATGGAGTTTATCGAGGTAAAGTGCAACATCCATCCCTGGATGCACGGTTATTTTGCTGTGGTCAAAGGACCGTACGCTACCAGCGATGCCGAAGGCAACTACACCATCAACAATGTTCCGCCCGGGAACTACACAGTGACGGCGTGGCACGAAGCTGCCGGTACGCAGACCCAGAAAGTTACAGTTGCGGCTGGCGGCGCCGCGAAGGCTGATTTCACTTTCAAGGCGAAGTAAGAGCTGGAAAGCTTCCGCGCTGTTGCACACAAGCGAATCACGAATCGCCGCAGTTGACACTGCGGCGATTTGCTAAAGTAAGGCCCCTGCCAGTTGGCCAAAGGCGGAGCGATATGGCGAAACTATTCGCAGTGACGATCATTCTGATCGCAATTGCCTCGGCTGATTCCCATCGTGATGCACATGTGGCCCATGCCGCAGGACATCTCCACCCACGGTCACCTGATCGACGAGCAGTATGCGGACACGATGTGGAAGCGGGTATTTCGTTCCTGGCTTCTCAGTTCCTTCTGGCTTTCTTCATCTGGAAGTTCTCCAGTCGTTAAGCCCGGCGAGAAGATCAGGAATTTTCCCGGCGGGGCGGAGGGATTGGTCATTGGCTGCGTTTCTTGCTGGTGGGTACCGAGGTCCTGGCTTTGGGTGTGTTTGGCGTAAAGGCATGGGCGGGACGTATATTTCGTTCCGCCATCGGCCAATGCGATGCCGGTACAAGTGCAGGCCGGGACAGTTTGCTTTTTATTTCCGCTATCCCGGCCCGGATGGCACGTTCGGTCCGCTCCATGCTGACAAGATCAGTGAGGCCAACGCCAACTTTTTCGGCCTCGACACTACCAACGATCAGGACTCCAAAGATGACATCGTCACCGCTGAGATGGCAATTCCGGTGAATCGGGAGATCCATCTGCTAATGCATGCCAAGGACGTAGGGCACTCCTTCTATGTGCCTGAATTGCGCATCCAGCAGGATTTCGTTCCTGGGCTGGATGTTTCAGTTCATTTCACGGCAACCAAGATTGGTAAGTACGAAATCGTCTGCACCCAGCTTTGCGGCCTCGGGCACTACAACATGAAGGCGTATCTCGAGGTGATGTCACAGGAAGATTACGGCAATTGGATTAAGCAGCAGGCAGCTCTGCAGTAGCGCTGAATTGCACGCGATGTGGCCCAAACATCTGGCTTGAGGTGAGCACAATGCACGACATGTCCGCCCATGCGGCGGAACACGGAGGCCCGACCAGCTTCATCCGGAAGCACGTCTTCAGTCTCGACCACAAAGTGATCGGGAAGCAGTATTACGCTCTGGCGTTGTTTGCAGCGTTCGTCGGCATGGTGCTTTCCTGGATTATGCGTCTCCATCTGGGCTGGGGAAGCCTGGCCATTCCAGGTCTTCACCTGCTTTCGAAGACCGGCGCGCCTGGCAATGTGATGACGCCTGAATATTACTTGCAGCTGATGACCATGCACGGCACCATCATGGTCTTTTTTGTTCTCACGACGGCCCCCTTCGCCGCATTCGGCAATTTCTTTCTCCCGATCCAAACTGGCGCAGAAGACATGCCCTTCCCCCACTTCAACATGATGTCGTTTTGGGTCACGTTCACCGGCGTTCTTGTTTTTGTGCGCGTCTTTTTTTGTCGCGGACGGGCCTACTCTCGGAGGTTGGACTCAGTACGCTCCGTTGAGCGCCGTCGGTTCCGCCGGCGGCCCGGGCGAAGGTATGGGTGTGGTTCTTTGGGCGACTTCGATTGCCATTTTTCTGCGTGGGCCAGCTATTCGGTTCCTTGAACTTCATCACCACCACGCTGGACATGCGCTGCAAGGGCATGTCGCTGATGCGCCTTCCGCTTACTGCCTGGGCATGGTTCATCACCTCGGTGATGGGATTGACGGCGTTCGCAGTGCTCATGCCCGCCTGCATTCTGCTGATCCTCGATCACGTGGCGGGAACCAGTTTCTTCGTGCCCTCAAACACGGTTATCAATGATCAGGTACTTCCGCACACCGGCGGATCCACCCTGCTATGGCAGCATCTGTTCTGGTTTTTCGGGCACCCCGAGGTTTACATCGCGATCGTGCCCGGCATGGGCATTGTTTCCCATGTTCTCGTCACGAACATGCGCAAACCCATGTTGAGCCACCGCGTGCTGATCTATTCGATGGGGGCGCTGGCGGTTTTAAGTTACATGGTTTACGGGCACCACATGTTCGTCAGCGGGATGAATCCGGTATCCTCACTGGTTTTCTCGTTTCCCACGCTGGTCATCACGATTCCGTCCACCATCATCGTGCTGATCTGGCTGGGCAGCCTGTATGGTTCGAAGCTGCGGATCAATTCCGCGTCACTGTTCTCGCTGGCGTTTATCTCGATGTTCATCAGCGGCGGCGTCAGCGGATTTTTTTTGGCGCAGCCCTCCATCGACATCATGTTGCACGCCACTTATTTTGTGGTGGGCCACTTCCACCTGGTCATGGGAGTCGCTGCCATGTTCGGCATTTTTGCCGGAACTTACTTCTGGTTCCCCAAGATGACCGGGCGCATGATGAACGAGACGCTCGGCAAAGTGCACTTCTGGATGAGTTTCGTGGGTACGTATTGCATCTTCATGCCGTTTCACTATCTCGGAATCGCCGGCAACGTGCGCCGGTACCAGGCCTTCACCGACGACTACCTGATCCCGCTGATTCCAGTGCACAAGTTCATCACCATCGCAGCCCTGTTCACCGGATTCGCCCAGTTGATTTTCCTCTATAACCTGATTCATAGCCGGTTCTGGGGCGCACCTGCACCGAACGATAATCCGTGGGAAGGTACTTCTCTGGAATGGAGCACGGCCACTCCGCCTCCGCATAACAACTTCGGCGACAAGATGCCCGTGGTATATCACGATCCTTACCAGTACAGCGTCGAGGGTGCCAGCGCAGACTACATCATGCAAACCTCGACCGAGAAGGTTCACAGCCCGGACGAAGAAAAGTAAGCGCAAGTGCGCTGAGGAGAGTTAGCAGGATGGCAACAACAGTCCATGAGCCGCCGAACAATCTGCTGGGATGGCGCCCTCCCCCTCCTGCCAGCACCGGCATCTGGGTAGCGCTGGCGGGCATCAGCATGACCTTTGCTGCCTTCACTAGCGCCCTGATCGTTCGCCAGGGTTCAGCCACCGACTGGCGCCACATTAGCCTTCCCCCAGTGCTTTATCTCAATACTCTGGTGATTATCGCCAGCAGTTTCACGCTGGAAATATCCCGGCGCCGCGTGGCGGCTTTTATGGGCAGCGCGCAGAAGAAGGATGACACGGGGCAAGCCGGGAATCCGGTTCCCTGGCTTTACCTAACCCTTTTCCTGGGACTGCTGTTCGTGGCTGGGCAGACCTTTGCCTGGCTGCACCTTCGATCCCAGGGATTCAAACTTGCCACCAACATCAGCTACTCGTTTTTTTACGTTCTGACCGTAGCCCATGCCCTGCATTTGCTCGGGGGCCTCGGGGGTCTGGTTCGCGTGATTGGCAAGTTCAACCATTCGGTGCTGAAGCGCAGCACGCTGGACGCGACTTCGCGCTACTGGCATTTTATGGGCGTCCTGTGGGTGTATCTGCTTTTGCTGCTTTGGATGAAGCTCTAGATTAGCGGGCCGAAGGGAACTTCGCCGTCCGCAAAGTTCAGGAGGGAACTTGAGCCAAGCCGATGTTTCCATTCACGCGCTCGCGTCGCGGTCCGATGCCACCGAGACAATGGCCGAACCTACGTTCAGGGTGCCGGCAAAGAAGATGGCGATGTGGCTGTTCATTATCGCCGACAGCGCAACCTTTGCCGGTTGTCTTGTTGCCTACGGTTTTACTCGGAATGCCACTCCCGATTGGCCCAGGCCGTTTCACGGAATCACGAATGTCGCCATCATGACGTTCGTTCTGCTGACCAGCAGTCTTACCATGATGTTCGGGGTGCAATCGGCGCAGGAAGGCGATAAGGGCAAAGCATTCCGCTGGACCATGATCACGGCCGCGCTCGGCATCTTGTTTGCCACCTTGCACATTATGGAATGGTCAAGGATGATCGGCGAGGGAGTCACGCTGTTTCACAATCCGTGGGGCACGCCGCTGTTCGGCGCATGCTTTTTCAGCATTACCGGCTTGCACCTGCTGCACGTGACTGGGGGCGTGGTCGCTCTGATTGCAGTCGCCCTGCGCTACATGGGGAGCCGCTACAAGGCCGATGACATTGAAATCACCGGACTCTACTGGCACTTTGTCGATCTCGTGTGGATGTTCGTGGTGCCCCTGATGTATCTCTTAAATCTGGCTCACTAAATGGCAGGAATGCAGGACAAATTGCGGAGACAAGTATGAATAACGCTGACGCACATAAGAGCGGTGGGATGGGCAAGGACCTGATCGTCTACCTCTGCCTGCTGGCGCTGGCCGGAATCCAGTTCGTGATCGCCTATCAGAACATCAGCGTGTCGCAGATGTTCGAGCGGATGATGATTGTGGCCGTTATTGAGGCCGGCTTCGCGCTCCTGTTTTTCATGCACTTGTCGGACAATCGGGGATTGCGCTGGTTTGTGTCGATTTTCACGGTAGCTGTGCTCCTCGGCATGCAGTACGGTTGGTCGGATAGCTTCCGGTTGATCAATGGTGTACCCTGGGCGCGTTAGCTTGACTGCACGGATGCAGGTGGTTGGGGCAACGATGAAACGTTTGAGATCAATCTGGATGTTGGGAATTGTGCTGGTGGGGCTGATCTTCCTTCTAGTGCCCGCCTCCGCCTTTGCTCAAAGCTGCGCGCTTTGCTATACCCAAGCCGCATCCTCGGGTTCGCGCATGATTCAAGCCTTGCGCAGCGGGATTCTGGTGCTGGTACTCCCCCCCACGCTGGGTTCCATCGGCATGATCTTCGTGGTTTATCGCAAACGCAATCAGACCCGGGATGATACCGATGGCCCTGTGAGTGAATCGGATAACGACGATTCTGGCAAGGATTGGCAAGACAAGGATTGGTAGAAATTCCCTCTACCAGCTCGCTGCCATGCTGAGTGCGGCATGATTGTCCGCAGGACGAGATTCCCCGCAGTCGAAGCGCCCCTTATTCGTCGATGCCAAATTGGGGCCCCTCTAAAACTGCTATCTTCCCCTACTTGTTCCCAATTACAAAGTTGACCGTGCTGGGCTGATTCGCGTTCACCGTGACCGATTTCTCCCAAGTCTTTGGCTCGGTGAAGACGGGGCGCTGCACCGAGCGCTCGGTAAGTACGTCGTAGGCTTGTTCCTTGCCAGCCAGTCCCCAGCCTTCGTGCCAGGCGACGATCTGGTAGGTTCCCGGCGGTACGCTGGTGAATTCGAAACGCCCGCTCTCGTCGGTGACCGCATAGTAAGGATGCGGCACGACCATCATTTCCGCGTTCATCCAGACATGGCCGCCGTTGCAGCGCAGGTTGACCAGGCCAGGCGTGGACATGGTGCGCGAATTGATCTGATTGGTGAAAGGAAACGGCAGGTTGAAACTGGCGGCGCCATCCATGTGAATGGTGTGCAGGGTAGCATCGGAACTTTTCATCTGCAGTTCGGTGTTCTGGGGTACGAGCAGGATGTGAGGAACGTAGTGGCAGTGGCGCTGGTCGAGGTGTCGGCGCTGCTCGGGCAATTCCATTGCTTTTCCAGAGGAGATGTCCTTGAGATAGACAATGGTGTTGGCGACGCCGCCCTCGGGGCCGACGATCAGGCGTTCGAGGCTGACCGCCTTTTTGCCCTCGGGATCGCAGATCTGGGGATCCTTAGTGACGGGAAATTCGAGTTCACGGGGCGCCGGTCCGGACCATTTGATGGTGCCGGAAATCGTGCCGCCATCCGTGACGGAGATGACTTTATAGCCAGATTGCGCTGCGGCGGACGCCGGAATCGCAAGCAGCAGGAACAGCCAGAAAAAACGGGTCATCACACTGCGCATCTAAATGCTCCTGAATAAATTCTGTCGAGCTTGTCAGGTCGAGCTTGCTTTCCGCAGGCACGGATCTGCGGTCGTACTCGATTCCGGGGAGGAGGACCGTTTCCGGGTAGAGAGAGCGGAATCCCTCTTAGGGTGCGCTAATCCGCTGCGCGGGTCGAGATTACCAAAGGGGTGGAACAGGCGGAGCGACTCGGCCGACCGAACCGCCGCTTGTGGCTTGCGTGAGTGGCGACCCAGGGAACTGGGAAGGCTTATCAAACCGGTGCAAACGATCCTCGGAATTACATATGCAGTTCTCGAGTGTGCGAGTTATCCTGCGCTTAGCAAAGCTGGGGAGCCATGAGGCCATGCGGGTGCATCAAGAACGCGCGTCATAACGACCCTGACAAACATGGAACCATGAAACAGCCGTTTTTTCGGCTAAGCATTCGATTGCTTCTAGTGGTTCCGCTTCTCGGTGTCGCGACCACCCAGCAGTCCGGATGCAAACGCGGCCCGGTCATGCAGCACCCGTCCCCAATCTCGCAGGCGTCGGCAACGTCCGCGCAACCTGCGGCTTCAAGCGGTACCTCCCATGCACCTGATCTGCCCGCTGCTTGATTCGTCGGCGACACAGCCATCTGCTCAGTCGAAAGGGGGCCACCGAGTAATTCTCTCGTGGAAAGCCAGCCCTCCCGCAGATTCCAAACATGCCGCCGCGGCCGGCTACTGCATCTATCGCGGAACCGAGCGCAATGTACCTCCAGCCGAGCGGGTGAACGTCCAACCCTTCCCGGATACGAGATGCATGGATGATCTGGTAGAGAATGGCAAGAAATACTACTACGTGGTGCGGGCGATCAGCGCCAGAGGAGTTATCAGCATCGTCTCCAACCCAGCCCCCGCCTCGATTCCAACCTGGTCGCGAAGCAATACAGATGTCTCTGGCGACTCAACGCCGCGTTGCCGCGCTCCGGCGGGTACTCGCTAGCGATTATCGCTATTGACTATCGCTTATTGATTATCGATGAGCTAAACCAAACGACACCGCCGCTGCTGAGCTGCCGATATTGACCATCGACACCGCGCGCTCAAGTTTGTGGTGTCCTGTCTTGTGAAAGACGTAGCTGAGCCCCACCACGCCCACGGTCTCGCCCACAAAATTCAGCGCCAGGCCAGTTGTGCTGCCGCTGAACACGCGGGTCACGGGGTTCAATTCCTGGCCACCGTTGCGAAGGTTGTCCCGGGTTACCACGAAGTCGGCGGCGCTGAAGGCCGTGTTGGCTGCGATCAGAATGGTGTTGGTATGGTCCCAGAAGCGGTGATCCTGCGGCGCTTCGGGTAGCCTGGCGGGTTGGGCTGACTTGGTTAGCGGAGCAGGTTCCATTCCTGCGGGTTGAAGCAGCGCGTAAGAAATGTGTTGTTGCGCGACCCCTTGTTCTGCAATCTCTTGTTGTGCAACCTCTTGCTGTGCAAACCCAGGCTGGCAAGTCGCCACAACGGCCAATATGATTGCTGCACTCAGCTTCAGGATCGCGTAAGGCCATTTCGTCCGCATCACTTTGGTGTGCCCCCAGGCATTGGCTAGCTGTACTAGTCCTATCGCCTTTGGGGGGCGCGGTAAATAGCCCAACGGTGCTATAAATCGTTTAGAATGATTACCTTAGATGGGTTACGCGATTACCGAGGTAATCGCGTGGAAATGGCTTCATGCTGGATCTGGGAGGCGGATTGCTCACCACCTCCCGAGCGGTGACGGGTGGGATCTTCTTTATGGCCGGACCTTACCGCTGGACCTTCCGCCGGACCTGCAGGCAGTTTGTTTAATCTCAACATTCCCTACGGAACCACGGCTTCCACAGCGGGCGTTGAGCGCGCACTTTCCTGCCCGCTGGAGCTTACGGATGTGGCCTCGTAATAATATGTCTCGCCCGCGACCACCGTGCTGTCGGTGTAGGCCGTGTTTGAATTCGGCTCGGAATTGAGCTTCACGTAAGTGCCGTTCGGAGCGGAGCTGCGATAAATGTTGTAGCCTTCCGCGCCTTCAGTCGTATTCCACAAGAGGTTGACGCTGTACTGTTGTACGACAGTTCCCGTTCCCGTCAGAGGGATGTTCAAGCCTGGACCATAAATAAAGAGACTGCCCCCGATTTCGCCCGTCGCTTGTGGAGTGAAAGTTACGTCGATAGTTAGCGTCTGGCCTGCGTTCAAAGTCACCGGGAAGGTGGCTCCGCTCAAGGGAACTCGCTGACCGTGGCTTGCACGGATAACAGCGTCACTGGCCACGACCGGGCATTCGTAATAACCACGGGCACCGTCGAGTGCGATCCCGTGGCCACCGACCCAAACGACAGCATCGAAGGGCTCGCGCTGATTAATTCGCTGGTCACGCCCGTACCTGACACTTCGAGGGTGAAAGTGGGATTCGACGCGTTGCTGATCAGTTTGATAGTTCCGCCTATCCATCCGGTCGCAGTGGGAGTGAAGCTCACGCTCAGATCCATGCTTTCGCCCGCAGTCAGAGTGATAGGCAGTCTCACGGACGGCGTGGCAAACTCGGAACTGCTCACCGCAATACTGGAGAGTGTCACGCTCGTGTTCCCAGTATTGGTCACAGTCACCAGCAAGGTCTCGGTCTGACCCTTGTCGACAGCTCCAAATCGAAGACTTGGGGGTGAGCTGGCAAGCTGGGGCGCACCAACGCTGGCGCTCGCCGGCATCAGGCCGGCCAACAGAAGCAACGCGGCGACAGTTAAAAAGTGAAGTCTGCGGACGGAGAGAGGCTGGAGAGTGGACTGGGGGAGTCGCATACCAACCATGGTGAGAGTGTCTGGCTGAAAGCAGAAGATTCCGGTAGTACAGCAACCCCCTATTAATTGGCCAATCGTTCCGAATCGGATTTCTCCGAAAATCCTCGTACCAAATTGGACCTGCTCGCTCACCCCAAAGTCACTCGCACGAAGACGACGGGGAATTAAAAATCAACATTTCCGTCGAGATTCCAACTCTATTACAAGTAATTTTTGCTCAAATAGCACAATTCTAGCGTCTGCGTACATGGCATAAGTGCATGAAAATGCATAGTTTGCTGCGTATTGTCCCTGGCAGCCTTTGCGACAGGTCCTTTCGGAATCTTACGCTGATCCGACAAATCGGTCACATTATGACATTCAACTTAAGGAGCACAAGGAACGCAGTTCGTTTCATTCCCATATGGGCCGACTCCCCACTCATTGGAATGCTCTTCTCATCGTGCTCGCCCTGAGTATCATGGTGGGCTGCCAGGGATTTAGTTCCGGCAACTCGTCCTCTCAGAACTCACCGCCGGATCCTCCGGCTGCGTTGAGCGCAACGCCCGCGAGCATAAGCTTCGGCAACGTGCAGGTTGGGACAACACAAAATCAGACCGACACGCTGACCAATACCGGCGGAAGCAATCTCACTCTTACGCAGGCGACGATTGCGGGAACTGGTTTTACTTTTACTGGATTGAATCTGCCCCTGACCCTGGCGGCCGGACAAAGCACCATGGTGAGCGTCGTCTTTAATCCACAAGCGGCGGGCGGCGCAAGCGGAACTTTGTCAGTCACCGACAACGTCGATAGCGGTCCGTTGAACATTGCGCTTTCCGGCATGGGTGTCAGCGAGGGCAGCCTGACCCCAAGTCCGGCCAGCGTTACATTCGGCAACGTACAAGTGGGAACAAGTCAAACCCAGATTGAGACTCTCACGAACACAGGTGGCGAGAATCTTACGATTTCCCAGGCGACGGTGACGGGGAGTGCCTTCAGCATCACGGGCCTCAGCCTTCCCTTGACCCTCACGCCGGGACAAAGCACTACCGTTAGCGTTGTCTTTAGTCCGCAAGTGGCAGGGAGCGCGAGCCGGACGCTGACTGTAACCGATGACGGCGCAGGCAGTCCGCTGAACATTGCCGTTTCCGGCACGGCAGTCGCCCCGGGGGATCTGAGCGCCAGTCCGACGAGCTTAAGTTTCGGCAAAGTGCAAGTGGGTACGGGCCAAAACCAGACGGAGACTCTGACGAACACCGGCGGTGAAAATCTTACGGTCACGCAGGCCGTTTCAAATGCCGCCAATTTTAGCGTTACCGGATTGAGCTTGCCTCTAACCCTGACACCGAACCAGACCACTACATTTGGCGTGCTCTTTTCGCCGACGGCGGCGGGCCCGAGCAACGGCGTGGTTTCGATCTCCGACAGCGAATCGACTACCACCGTGGACATTGCCGTCTCGGGAACTGGAGTCACCGTGGCCACTCTTGCCGCCACTCCGGCGAGCGTTACCTTTACTGGCGGCCAGATCGGCAATGTTCAAACCCAAAATGTGACGGTGCAAAATACCGGCGGGTCCAATGCGACGATCTCGCAGGATTCGGTGACGGGTACAGGTTTCAGCATCTCTGGGTTAGACACACCGCTCACGCTAACTCCGGGGCAGACTGCGACCTTGACTGTAACGTTTGCGCCGCAGTCTTCCGGCAGTTTTACAGGGAGCGTGGCGATCTCTTCGAATGCCTCGAATCCGAACTTGACCATTCCTTTAAGTGGGTCGGCCACTGGCTCGACGCAGGGGCAATTGAGTATCAGTCCGACCACGATCAAGTTTGGCAACGTTACAGATGGAACGAGCGGCACGCAGACCGGCACTCTCACCGCAACCGGCGCCAGCGTTGTGGTCTCATCGGTCAATAGTGGCAACTCGCTGTTCGTCGTCAGCGGGCTTTCGTTTCCCGTTACCCTCAATCCGGGTCAGAGCGTGAATTTCACCGCCACGTTTACACCGCAGGCAACCGGGCTTGTCTCCTCCAGCATTTCTTTTACAAGTAACGCTTCGAACTCGCCCACCTCCGTGACCGTAAACGGCACGGGAGTGGCAGCGCCCGCACATACGGTTCTTCTTACGTGGATTGCGAGCACTTCCCAGGATGTGATCGGTTACAACATTTATCGCCGCACTGGCACCACTGGAAATTACACGCAAATCAACACAGGGCTCAATCCCACGACCACCTATACGGACACCTCTGTGGCGGACGGCCTGACCTATTACTACGAAACGACGGCAGTTAATTCGAGCAACCAGGAAAGCACGCCGTCTACCCCCGTCGACGTATCCATCCCGTCTTCTTAATGCAAGACGCGAATGCAAGCCGCGAGTGCAAGAGTGTGCAACCTTTCGTGGCGAAAGTCGCAATTTTTCTACATAAGCTGCAAACTCTAGCATCCGGTGGCACCGAACCAAAAACTCGCCTTTCGGGATCGCATTCCAGGTTCCGGATTGGGTCTTGACGGTCCTCTAAGGACGTAAAGCCCAGCTAAATCTGCATGTTAGGGACAGAGCTGCAGGCTGAACTCAGCCCGCTCGATGGCCTCAGGTGCTCAACCATGCCGCCTCCCCTATGGCACAGAAGTACCATGCCGATGGTGAAGAAGTGCCCTTGCAACGATGTGCAATCCCCTGTAGGGTGATGTCATCCGGGCACGCTAATCAGTAGAATTGGCATTGGTTTCTCCCCACCAGCCCTGCGGTTCCAAGGTAGCGCTGTAATTGTGTGACCCTTCGCACGGCAGCGGCAGATAGTCGTCACTGTGAAATGCGAGTGCGACGACATAAAGTGGCTGGAGTGGGGGAACGATTTCCACAATTTTCGGCACGAGATTTGCTATAGATCATGCAACACCATGCATCAGCGAACTAAACACTGAGGAGCAATCATAGGCGGGTTTGAGCAATAGCGAAAAGCTGAATTGGCAGCAACTTCACTCCCCTTAATTCTGCCAGGCAATAGGACGACACGGAGCTGTTCGGTCTGGTCAGTCCGGTTTTTTGAAAATTCGTATTCCTCCCCGGTAGGTGTTCCCCCTTGGATCTCGGAATTTTGAGATCTCAACCACAACACAGGTGTCATTTCAGTTTGGGGCCATCCTGAGAAGGGTGACTTAGAGGGCGAAGCTATGGCCGTCACGAGTTTAGCGTTGGCAATTCCGCAACCCGCTCCAGTAGTTGAGGGGATGGATGCAAGAGCGGAAGTCGAATATTGGTACGGTCTTCAAACTCGTCCGCGACACGAAAAAGTTGTGGCGCAACGGCTCGAAGAAAGAGGGGTTGCGACCTTCCTGCCCCTGGTCACTGAGGAGCATCGCTGGAGCGATCGCAAAAAGACGGTACAGATGCCACTTTTCGGTTGCTATGTGTTCGCGAAGTTTGTGCCCAACCGATCCGAGCGCTTACGCGTTCTTCGCGTGGAAGGAGTATTCGGGTTGGTCGGGTCCAAAGGGGAAGGCACTCCCATTCCGGATTCCCAAATCGATTCAGTTCGGAGCCTGGTGGGAGGCAAGCTGCAGTGGTCGTCCCATCCTTTTCTGAAAATTGGCCAGCGCGTGCGAATCTGCAGCGGAGCCCTCGATGGTATGGAAGGCATCCTGGTCTCGCGGGATGGAGATCGAACCCTGGTGATATCGGTGGATGCGATTCAGCGGTCGTTAGCAGTCCGCGTCGAAGGCTACGAGGTCGAACCGGTCTAAAGTAATTTCCGAAAGTCTCATCTTCCATCTCTCGTTTTATTCAGTCTGAATTCACAAATGGCACCAAACACAATTGAGACCTTGCGCCTGCTGGTCATGAGCAAGGAGTCCGCCGTTCTGAGTCTGCTCCGGTCGACGGCAGAATCCAGTTCCTGGGATCTGCAAACCGCAGCCAACGGTTGGGACGCTATGGAGCGGGTGCAATCTGACGCCGCGCCGCACCTGTTGTTGTTGGATATTCCTCGCGGCGACGCCGACAGCTTGCGACTCTTATCGTGGCTACGCCGGCTTCGCCCGGATCTCTCAGTCGTCGTGCTCTGCCATCCCGAGGACGCGGGCCGCCAGAAGGAGGCCATCCGCTTGGGCGCAAAGGATGTGCTGGTCAGGCCCCTCGACGAAGGCCAACTCGCATTCCTGATCGAGCGGCATCTCCGTCCCGCCAGCGACCATGCGGAAGTGGAAATGGCGAGTGAAGACATCGAATCGCTGGGCGAGGATGAGTTTTTTCTGAGCGTGAGCCCGATTATGCAAAACCTCCGCGCCCAGGCGGAGTTGCTGGCGCAAGCCGACGTACCTGTGCTCATCCTGGGAGAGCCGGGAAGCGGAAAAGGCTCGGTGGCCCGGCTGATCCACAAGCTGTCGGTCTACTCCGGATTCAAGTTCCTGAGAGTCAACTGCGCGGAGATGCCGGGCGACTTGCTCGAAATCGAATTGTTCGGCAGAGGAAAAGAAAACGGCAGCTCGAATGGTCATGCTGCAGGTTCGGGCAGGAGCAGCCGGGGCAAGCTCGAGATCGGCGAAAAAGGCACGCTGCTTCTGGATGAAATCACTGCCATGCCACTGGCGCTGCAGGCGAGGTTGCTGCAGGCATTGCAGGAAAAACGATCGGCCCGCTCCGATGACGGCAAACCCGTCGAGGTTGGGGTGCGCATCCTGGCCGCCAGCAGCGACGATATGAATCGGGCACTCGCAGAAAAACGGTTGCTCGCGGATCTGTATTACCGGCTCAGCGCCTTTACCGTCCACGTTGCACCCTTGCGACATCGGAAGGATGAAATCAAGGTTTTTCTGCGTTATTCCATGCACAGGATGGCCCGGTATTACGGCCTGCCTCCGCGGGAATTTAGTCCGTCTGCCCTGGCCATGTGCCAGGCCCACTCCTGGCCCGGCAATCTCAGAGAGTTGGAAGCCTTTGTCAAACGTTATCTGGTGGCGGGCGACAAAGAATCCGCTGTCAGCGGGTTGGAATCCGGTTCCGGCATCGATGGGAAAGCTTCCTGGAGACAGAGTCTCAAACTGGTTCTGGCCGCGCCGGAAGAGTTTGAAGCCGAGACCGGCGATCCCATACCAACGTCGCTGAAATCGCTGATTCAGAGCGTCAAATCGGAAGCCGAGAGGAACGCCATCGCCGGAGCCCTCGTGAAAACCGGCTGGAATCGCAAGGCAGCCGCCAGGTTGTTGGGGGTCAGCTACCGCGCCATGCTGTATAAGATTGAGCAATATAACATGAACGCTTCGGATTCCTGCGCTGCGTCCTTTTCGGGAGCGAGGTTGGCCGCCTCCGGTCCGGCGAAAGGGAAAGGAAGAGCGAGTTGAGTAAAAATGTCAGCCGCGTGGGCGGGAAGCGTCAAGGAGTTGCCATGCCACGAAGCCACAATTCTGGGATGAACCAGGCTAGGATGATCCAATTCGTTGCGACTGCAACGTGCCTTCTGCTGTCGAGTATGCTGTGGGCCCAGACCGAGCCGGGAGGCGCTGCTCCGGCCCCAGGCTCGAACCCAGCACCGCCCGCCGCCAGCGCCGATGCGCCCAAGCCGCACGACGACACCTTCGTAATCGGCAACGACGACGTGCTGGCCATCAACGTTTGGAAGGAGCCGGACATTTCGCGCTCCATTCCAGTGCGGTCGGATGGGAAGATCTCGCTGCCGTTGGTCGGCGAAGTGCAAGCCGCCGGGCGGACGCCGCTCAAGCTGGAGCAGGACATCGCCGTCCGCCTGAAAAACTACATTGCCGAGCCGGAAGTCACGGTCATCGTCCAGCAGATCAATAGTCAGAAATTCAACATCCTGGGACAAGTGAATCGGCCGGGGTCTTACGTGATCGCCAACTCCGCCACCGTGCTCGATGCGCTCGCCGCCGCTGGCGGTTTTCGCGACTTCGCCAAGCAGAAAAACATCTACGTCCTGCGGCAGAACGCCGACGGGACCCAGGCCGGATTCCCTTTAACTACAAGGAAGTCGTGAAAGGCCAGCACGCGGAGCAGAACATCAAACTGCAGCCGCGGGACACCATCGTAGTACCCTGACCATGAAACGGTTTGCGAAAATCTGGGTCGGGTTGTTTCTGCTGTCTCCCGTTTTGCTGGGGGCGCAGACCAACAGCCCGCAGAATACGCCGGTTCCCGCCGCCGTGGGTCCGGTCAATTCCGGCGATCCCATGCTGACTCCGCCACTGGTGAGCGGACAGTCGTTCCCCATCTCTTTCGCTTCCGAGGAGCGCTCCAACTACCTCCGCTACGGGCTGGCATTTACCACTGCGTATACCGACAACGCGCTGGGGGCGCTGGCAGGCCATCCGGTCAGCGATATCAGCTATTCCGTGGCGCCCATGGTGGCGCTGGATGAAACCACGCCCCGGCTGCACGCTCTGCTGGATTACGCTCCCGGGTTTACCTTCTATCAGCGCAATAGCTCGCTGAACGAACAGGACCAGAATGCGGCGGTCAATTTCTCCTACAGGCTGAGCCCGCATGTGACGTTCAGCGCCCGCGACAGTTTTCAGAAAAGTTCCAACATCTTCAACCAGCCGGATCTGGCGGCGGACGGAACAGTTTCCGGAGGCACCCAGGAAGCCAACTTGTCTGTGATTGCTCCCATCGCCGACCGGCTCAGCAACTCGGGCAATGTGGGCATCACCGCTCAAATCGCCGCCAATGCCATGGTCGGGGTCAGTGGAACGTTCAACAATTTGCATTATCCCGATCAGGCTCAGGTTCCCGGGCTTTTCGATTCGAGCTCGCAGGCCGCGGCCGCTTTCTACTCGCTGCGGGTGTCGACGATTCATTATGTCGGCGTTACCTACCAGTACCAGCGCCTGCTGTCGTACCCGACCGAAGGGCAGAACGAGACCCAGACGAATGCCGTTCTTTTGTTTTACACGCTGTCTCCGAGCTCGAAGTTTTCTGTATCGGTCTTCGCTGGACCGCAATATGCGAATGTCGCTCCGCAGTTTACCGATCTCGGGCCAACTCCGTTGCTCTCATCCGAAAGCTGGCACCCGGCCGCCGGAGGCAGCATGAACTTCCAGGGCCGCCTCAGCGCCGTAGCCATCAGCTATGCGCACATGATCTCGGGCAGCGGCGGGTTGATCGGAGCGGTACGGCAGGACGCCGTCAACGCGTCTTTCCGGCAACAGCTACTGCGTATGCTGAGCGCGTCGATCGCGGGCGGCTACGCGCAGAACGACATTCTGACTTCCACCCCCGTATTTGGCCAGAACGGGCACACGATTTCGGCCACGGCCAGCTTGCAGCAGCAGATTCGGCAGCACTTGAACGTGCAGCTCGGCTACACCCGCCTGCACCAGGATTACAGCTCGGTAGCGGTTCTTGCGGCCAATCCGAATACCAACCGCGAATTCATTTCGCTCTCCTATCAATTCTCCCGACCGTTGGGCAGGTAATTTTATGGTTGACGATCTTCACGAGAAAAGTTCAGACGGCTTCGATCTGGCGCGTTTCCTGAGCGTGGTTCACCGCCGCCATCTTCATTTCCTGATTCCCCTTTTTCTGGGCTGGGCCGCGGTTTGGGGAGCCAGTTGGGTGCTGCCGCCGCGCTACCAGTCGAGCACGCTGATTCTGGTGGAGCAGCCCTCGATGCCCAAGGACTACGTTACTCCGAACGTCAGCGATGACTTGCAGGAGCGGATGCAGAGCATCACGCAGCAGATTCTCAGCCGCACCCGGCTGCTGCATATTATCGATCAATACAATCTCTATGCTGGCGAGCGTTAGCCAGCCGTCCCCCGACCAGAAGGTCGATGGCATGCGAAAGGACATCGAGATCGAACTGGTGCGCGATGCGCGCAACCAGATCACCGCCTTCAACGTTGCCTATTCGTCGCGCGATCCGCACGTGGCCCAGAAGGTCACCAGCGAACTGACCAATCTATTCATCAACGAAAATCTGGAGGTGCGCCAGCAGCAGTCGGAGGGCACCACCAAGTTTCTCGAAAGCCAGCTTGAAACCGCCCGGAAGACTTTGTCCGATCAGGAAGAGAAGGTCCGCGAGTTCAAGGGGCAACACGTCGGAGAACTGCCCACGCAGGTGGGAAGCAACCTGCAAATTCTGGCCGGCCTTCAGGCCCAGTTACAGACCGAAGAGGACGCGCTCAACACTGCCAAGCAACAGCGCGTCTATTTGGAAACGCTCGAGAATCAATACCGTTCGTTGCCGGTGTCGCCGAAGGCCCAGAGCGGGTCGCCGGCCGGGGGATTGACCGCGATCGACGAGGAGTTGGATAGGCTCAGGGCCCAACTGGCGGATCTCAGCTCACGCTACACCGACCGGCATCCTGACGTACGCAAGGTCAAGGAACAGATTGCCAAGACGGAAAAGATAAAAGACCAAATGATAGCGGGCCTGAAAGCGAAGTCCGATAGCGCGCCAGCCGATACTAATGCCGCCGGCGCAGCGAGTGATCCATCCTCGCCCATGGTTCAGTTGCAGGGCCAGATCCAGGCCAACCGCCTTGAAATCGCCAACCGGGAACACGGAGTTGCGGACTTAAAGGCTAAAGTCGGCGATTACCAGTCACGGCTGAATCAGGAACCGGTGCGGGAACAACAACTCTCCGATCTGACGCGCGGATACGAGCAGTCCAAAGCCAACTACGACGATCTGCTGAAGAAGAAGAATGAGTCGGCGATGGCCACCAGCATGGAATTGCTGCAGCAGGGCGAGCGCTTCCGCATCATCGATCCGCCTAGCCTTCCGGTAAAGCCTGATTTTCCCAATCGTCTGAAGTTCTGCGGCATTGGGCTGGCGATCGGATTGGCGCTGGGCGTGGTTGTGGCCGGAGCCTTCGAAATGATGGATGAGCGAATTTACGACGAGAAAGAGCTGCAGACGCTGCTGCCTGTTCCCGTCATCTCTGAAATTCCGGCGATAACGCTGACTAAGGAAGAGAACAGCGAGCGCCGCCGGCTGTGGCTGGGATGGGCGGTGGCCGCGTTCGTTTCCATCACCATCCTGTTGGGTTCAGCTTTTAGTTACCTGCGCGGTTAGCGCCGTCACCATGTACAAAGCCTTCTACAATTTGAAGCGCAACCCGTTCGAGATCACGCCCGATCCGACTTTCCTGTTTCCGACGGGGAAACACAACGAAGCGCTGGCGGCCCTTTACTATGGCGTGCGCCGGCACAAGGGTTTCGTAGTCCTGACCGGAGAGGTGGGAACGGGCAAGACAATGGTTCTTCGTTGCCTGCTGCAGTCTTTGCAGCGGAGCAGTGACGTCTCCTATGCCTACATATTTAACGGACTTCTGTCCCCGCTCGAGTTTCTGCAGTACATCGCCAGTGATCTGGGAATTGCCCATGCCAGCAACAACAAAGGGGAGCTGCTCCTCCATATTGCGCGCTATCTGATCGCGCGCAGCCAGCGCAAGCTGACGACGGTCCTGGTGGTTGACGAAGCCCACCTGCTTTCGGCGGAGATTCTGGAAGAAATCAGGCTTCTCACCAACCTTGAAAATGTGGACGGGAAGCTGCTGCAGATCCTTCTGGTTGGGCAGCCGGAATTGGATGACAAACTCGATTCTCCCGGTCTGCGGCAACTGAAGCAGCGGATTGCACTGCGCTCCCACCTTGCTGCTTTGACCGCGGAGGAGACCAGCGGATATATTCAACGCCGGCTGGCGCTGGCGGGCAGTCCCAATCCCGCGGCGCTGTTTCCGCCGGAGACGGCCGCAGCGGTCTATCAGCACTCTCAAGGACTGCCCCGTCTGATCAATACGATCTGCGAGAACGCACTGATCGCCGGTTATGCCAGGAAAATGCACAGCGTGAGCCCCGACATCATCGACGATATCGCCAAAGACTTTCGGTTGGGGGTGCAAACTCCCCACGCGCAAGAGAAAGAGCCCGGCGAAATGGATGTGCGGAAGGCGGCCGAGACGATGCTCACACTTTACTGGCAACTGCAGGCCGAGCAAGCAAAGGAAGCGCCATTGCGGACGCCAGTGCCGGCGGGCGCCACAGAACGGATTACAAAACCAGAACGGATCACAAAACAATGAGCCGTATATTTGACGCGCTACAAAGATCGGAAACGGAAGACTCGGGGACCGAATCCACCACCTTCACGGTGGCGACCGAGTTGCTCGAGGCGGCGGAACAGAGGGCGCGCGCGGCTGGGTCGAGTGGCAAGCGGCTTGCCCGCTCGGAAGCCACCGATTCGGCAGCGCCCGCTTCGCTGCCCGCGGCTGATTTTAAAGATCCTGATTTTAAAGACCCAGATTTTGAAGACCTGGAGCATTGCCCAACATTGTCCGTCTCGATCCCGCAGGAAAACCGGCTGGTTGCGGTGGGGAAAGAGGAAAGCCTGGGCGCTGAAAAATTCCGCTTCCTCGCGGTCCGCTTGCGGCAGCTTCGGCAGACGCGTCCTTTGAAAAAGATTCTCATCACCAGCACCATTCCGCAGGAAGGCAAGAGCACGGTTGCTGCGAACCTGGCCTGCACCCTGGCCCGGAGAAAAACGCATAAGACCCTGCTGCTTGATGGCGATCTGCGCCGGCCAACGGCATCGGCACAATTCGGTCTGGGCAGGATTCCCGGTCTGTGCGAATGGCTGAGCGGAGAGACCGCGGGCATCAACGTCTACCGTCTGGAAAGTCTGGGACTCTGGATTCTGCCTGCCGGCGCCGCGCCGGAAAACCCGCTGGAATTGATGCAGTCCGGAAAACTGCCGCAACTGATGGACCGGCTGGCGGGCTGGTTCGACTGGATCGTCATCGATTCTCCTCCGGTGCTGCCGCTGGCCGACACCAGCCTCTGGTCCCGCCTAGCCGATGGCATCCTGCTGGTAACGCGCAAGGGTACGACCGAAAAACAACAACTGCAGCGCGGGCTCGAAGCCCTCGAAAAGTCGAAACTGCTGGGAGCTCTCGTAAACAGCAGCCTGAACGTGGCCCACAGCGATTATTACCAGCGCTATAGTGCCACCGCGGTGGGTCGCGCGAAACCCGATCCCTCCAAACCCGATCGATCGAAGGCTGCCGCATCCCGGTAAGAATTTATCCAATCACCTCCCCGGTTCTGGTTCTGAATGTTCACAGCAAATCATTTGCCATGTGCGGATCGCTTGCTTCAGCCCCCTACAAGCGGAACGAGCGGAGGGAATCGTGACTGCAAGACGTAGCAACGGCACCACTCTCAACCCAATCCTCAGAACATCATCTTCGGCGCCCCATGACGTCCTGGGCGCGGAGGACTTCCGGCGCACTATCGCGCGCGAAAGAAAGAGAAGCGAACGCTCGCGGAAGCCCTTCATGCTGCTTCTGCTCGACATGGGCGATCCTTCCTTTGGTGGCGAAAATCACGACATGCTGGAGAAGATACTTTCGGCTTTGTCACTCACCACGCGCGAAACCGATATTACCGGGTGGTACGCGAACCACTGCGTGATCGGGGTTGTATTCACGGAAATTGCAGCCGAAGAAGGCGTCTCGATACCGGGTACTATCGTTGCCCGCGTGACCGACACGTTGCGCAGCAATTTGACCGCGGAAGAATTCAAGGAGCTGAGCCTGTCCTTCCATGTGTTCCCGGAAAACTGGAATCAGGACCTCGATGACGACCAGTGCCGGAACAATCCCACCCTGTATCCTGATTTGTCCCAGCGCGAGGATACACGGAAGGCGTTTCGGGCGATGAAGCGCACCATGGACATTCTGGGCAGCCTGCTCGCGCTGCTGATTTTTTCGCCTGTTTTCCTGATCGCCCCCATCCTCATCAAGATGACTTCGGAAGGCCCCGTATTCTTCCGCCAGCGCCGCATGGGCCAGTACGGCAAATCGTTCGTGTTTCTGAAATTTCGTTCGATGCACGTGAACAATGATGCCGCCGTCCACAAGGCATACGTACAGCAACTGATCGCCGGCAAGGCCAGCAAGCAGCCTTCGGGCGAGAACGGCGAAGGCGTTTACAAACTGACCCAGGACTCGCGCATCACGCGGGTCGGGGCCTGGCTGCGAAAAACCAGCATGGATGAGCTGCCCCAGTTCATCAACGTGTTAAATGGAGAAATGTCACTGGTCGGCCCCCGCCCGCCGGTGCCCTACGAAGTCGAAGCCTACGATATCTGGCATCGCCGTCGACTGCTCGAAGCCAAGCCGGGCATCACCGGGCTTTGGCAGGTCTGCGGACGGAGCCGGGTCAAGTTCGATGACATGGTCCGCCTCGATCTGCAATACGCCCGCACTTGGTCCCCCTGGATGGATATCAAAATTCTGGCCCGTACCCCCGGCGCGGTCGTGCTCGGCGCTGGCGCACTCTAAGAGTTCCCCTCCGAATAACTGTCTTTTTTGCATCCTGAGGATTATTTCAACATGGCCACATTCGTCACAAAACCGAGAATTGAAAGCAAGCTGCAAATCACGGAGCTGCAACTCACCGTCAAGTTTGGAGTGATCGGGTATGGGTATTGGGGGCCGAACGTGGTCCGCAACCTCGATCGCATCGAGGAAACCGAACTGGTCGCCATTTGCGACAAGAGTCAGTCGTCGCGCCGGAAGGCCGCCAAAGCGTATCCCGGCGTGACGGTAACCGACGATCCCGCCGACCTGATGGCTTCGCCTGACATCGATGCCATCGCCGTCGTGACCCCGGTCTGGACGCACTATGAGCTGGCCAAAGCCGCGCTGCTCAATGGCAAGCACGTCTTCGTGGAAAAGCCGTTCACCAGCAACGCCGCGCAAGCCGAGGAACTGATCGAACTGGCCGCGCGCAAGAACCTGAAAATCATGGTCGACCACACCTTCCTGTTCACCGGCGCGGTGCAGAAGATCAAGCAGCTATTGCAGGACGGCGCTCTCGGCAAGCTCTATTACTACGATTCCACGCGCGTCAATCTCGGGCTGTTTCAGCACGACGTGAATGTGGTCTGGGACCTGGCCCCGCACGATCTCTCGATCATCGATCACCTGATTCAGAAAAGCCCCGAAGCAATTTCCGCGACTGGCCAGACCCATCTCAACGGGCATGAGGATATTGCGTTCCTCACCCTGTATTTCCCCGACAAGGTCATCGCCCACATCAACGTCAACTGGCTGTCGCCGGTAAAGGTCCGCACCACGTTGATCGGTGGCGAAAAGAAAATGCTGGTATGGAACGATCTCGAGGCCGACGAAAAAATCAAAATCTACGACAAGGGCGTGCAAATCACCAGCCGCGAAGGCTTGTACAACCTGCTGGTGAATTACCGCTCCGGCGACATGTGGGCCCCGCAGATCGAGCAGATTGAAGCTCTGAACCGCGAGCTCTCCTACTTTGTCGAATGCATCTTGAAGGACAAGACTCCGGTGAATGACGGACACGCTGGCCTACGCGTAGTCCGCATGCTCGAAGCAGCCAACGAGTCGATCCGCAAGCGCGGAGAACTGGTACGTCTCTGATCCGAAAGCGGCCCGAATCCGCACAATCCAACCCATTCTCATATCAAAACACACCCGAACTGAGGCTTCATTCATGGATTCCTACTTATGCATCGCGCCCGACGTCAAATTGGGCAAGGATGTCAAACTTTCGAAGTTCATCAATCTCTACGGCTGCGAAATCGGCGATGAGTCGAAGATCGGGGCCTTCGTCGAGATTCAGAAAAACGCGAGTGTGGGCAAACGCTGCAAGATCTCGAGCCACACCTTCATCTGCGAAGGCGTCACCATCGAGGACAACGTCTTCATCGGCCACGGCGTGATGTTCATCAATGACAGCTATCCCCGCGCCACCGCTGTGGGGGGCAATCTGCAAACGGAAGCCGACTGGAAGGTCGAGCGAACGGTGATTAAGAAAGGCGCATCCATCGGCTCGGGCGCGACCATCCTTTCCAATGTCACCGTCGGAGAAAACGCCATCGTGGGCGCCGGCAGCACCGTCACCAAAGACGTGCCGGCCAACAGCATCGTGGCGGGAAATCCAGCCAGAGTGTTGCGTCACATCGAAAGGACCGCGGAGGTTTCCAAGTGAGTGTTTCCCATAGCGCGCCCAACAGCATTCCTTTTCTTGATCTGGTCACTCCTCACGTCGAACTGGAGCGGGAACTGACCGAAGTGTTTCATAAAGCTCTGCATACCGCCGGATTCATCGGTGGCCCGATGGTCGAGGATTTCGAGAAGTCGTTCGCGACTTTTTGCGATACCAGCCACGCGGTCGCGATCAGCAGCGGAACCGACGCTCTGCGCTTCGCCCTGATGGCCAGCGGAGTGAAGCCGGGCAACGTCGTCATCACCGTCCCGCACACTTTCATCGCTACCACGGAAGCGATTTCGCAGGCGGGCGCACTGCCCGAATTTGTGGACATTGATGAACGCACCTACAACCTCGATCCCGCGAAACTCGCCGAGTATCTGGAAAAACAGTGCCAGGTCAACGACGCCGGCAAGCTGATCAGCCGCCGCAGCGGCCGCCCCGTCACGGCGGTAGTTCCCGTCCACCTGTACGGGCAGATGGCCGACATGGACCCGATCCTCGAACTTGCCGAGCGCTACCACCTGATCGTGATCGAAGATTCCTGCCAGGGACACGGTGCGGAATACTTTTCCCGCAAGCGCAACCGCTGGATGAAAGCTGGTTCCATGGGACGAGCCGCAGCTTTTAGTTTCTATCCCGGGAAAAATCTGGGCGCGTGCGGCGAAGGCGGGGCCATCACTACCCACGACGCGAAGCTGGCGGAAACCGTTCGCATGATCCGCGACCACGGCCAGGCCAAGAAGTATTACCACGACATCGAGGGTTACAATGGCCGCCTTGATTCCATCCAGACCGGAATTTTGAGCGTAAAACTCAAGCATCTGGCCCGCTGGAACACACAGCGTCAGGAGCATGCTGCCGCCTACCGGTCATTGCTTGCCAAGGCGCAAACCAGCATCCAGGCTCCCTTCGAGCCTTCCTGGTCACGCGCCGTGTATCACCTGTATGTCGTACGCACGGCGGATCGCGATGCGCTGATGTCTCACTTGAAGGATGCCAACATCGGCGTCGGAATTCACTATCCGATCCCGTTGCATTTGCAAAAGGCCTATCAATCGCTCGGCTATAAAGCCGGGGATTTTCCGGTCACGGAACGGGTGGCGCGCGAAATCGTTTCCTTGCCGATGTTCCCGCAACTTACCGCAGCGCAGCAAGGCCAGGTCATCGAAGAGATTGCGCGCTTCGGTTCGAAAGCCCTGGCGGCGCCGACAGCGTAGGCCGCCTTCCGCGACAGGTTAGATCAGGACAGGTTAGAAATGACCACGACGGCGCAATATCCCATGAAGAAAGAAGCGTTATCCGTAACCCTGAAGCTGCTCGACTACTGCCAGGAAAATCATTGGGCGGGTTTTGAACCCTACGACGTTCTGAACAGCAAGGTCTTTACCAGCCTGCCGTTCCTGGACTCCCATCTTCCCCGGCTGGTGCTGACTCAGTTCTTCAAGCGCAGTCCGGTCAACCTCCGCGGGTTGATGATGGTGCCGCGAACGCAGAACCCGAAAGCTCTTGGGCTTTTTCTTTCGGCGTTCGTGAATCTGTCGCGGGCCGGCGTCGCCACGAAGAAAGATTATGTCGACGAAATGCTGGATGCCTTGGTCGCCCTCAGGTCAAAAGACACGCCGTACTGGTGCTGGGGCTATAACTTTCCCTGGCAGACGCGCACCGTGCTGGTGCCACGCTGGTCACCGAACCTGGTGTGCACCACCTTCGCCGCCAATGGGTTACTGGACGTTTTTGACCAGCGCCAGGACGAGCGCTACCTGAGCATCGCGGTGAGTTCCGCCGAATATCTGTTGGACTGTCTCTACTTCACATCCGGCAAGACCTGCGGTTTCGGCTATCCTCTTCCCGACGCCCACGGGCAGGTGCACAACGCCAATCTTCTGGCGGCAGCCCTGTTCTGCCGGGTTTACAAGCTCACCGGCCTCGAAAAGTTCCTTGCTCCCGGTCTCGATGTGGCCCGCTACAGCGTTCGCCAGCAGCATGACGACGGCGGATGGGATTACGGCGAAGCTCCCAAGCAGAACTGGATCGACAACTTCCATACCGGATTCAACCTGGGCGCTTTGCGTGCGATCGGCCGCACCCTCGAGACCTCGGAATTCGAACCCAGCGTTCGGCTCGGTTTTGAGTTCTACCGTTCGCACTTTTTTCGCGAAGATGGAGCGGTGCGCTACTTCCACGACCGCACCTATCCCATCGATACGCACTGCGTGGCCCAGAGCATCATCTCGCTGATCGATCTCAAGGACCTGGACCCGGCCAATGTGCAACTGGCGCAGACCGTGTTCGATTGGGCCCGCGACCACATGTGGGACGAGAAGCGTGGCTTTTTCTACTACCGCATTCTGCGCAGCGGTACCATTCGCACTTCCTACATGCGCTGGACTCAGGCCTGGATGTTTCTGGCGCTCTCTGTATTGCTCGCCGAATCGGCGTCGCCTTCCTCCGAGATGCTGGTTCATGAGATGGTGGGTGAGGCGCGCTGATGCAACCGCTTCCAACTTATGTGATCGTAACCCCGGCCCGCAACGAGGCGCGGTCGATCGAGATGACGATCCAGTCTGTGGCGGCGCAGACGGTTCGTCCGCTGCGCTGGATCATCGTCAGCGATGGTTCCACCGATTCGACCGATGACATCGTCAGGAAATATGCCGCCGACCACGACTGGATCAAACTGGTGCGCATGCCCGAACGCCAGGAGCGGCACTTTGCCGGTAAGGTCTATGCCTTCAATGCCGGCCGGGAAAGCGTCAAGGATTTGCCCTACGAGGTGATCGTCAGCCTCGATGCCGACATCACCTTCGACCGGGATTATTTTTCTTTCCTGCTCGGGAAACTGGCGGCCAACCCGGCGCTGGGACTGGTGGGAACGCCATTCAGCGAATCGGGAAATGACACCTATGACTATCGCTTCGTAAGCATCGAACACGTTTCCGGCGCCTGCCAGGTTTTCCGGCGCGAGTGCTTCGAGTCGTTCGGAGGATATGTTCCCGTCAAAGGCGGGGCCATCGACAACATTGCCGTCATCTCCGCCCGAATGAAGGGATGGAAAACCCGCACCTTCACCGAAAAGATCTGCCAGCATCATCGCGCCATGGGAACGGCGCAGGTCAGCGCCCTTCACGCCAAATTCAAGTTCGGCGGTAAGGACTACGCCATCGGAAATCACCCCGCTTGGGAAGTTTTTCGTGCGGCATATCAGAGCACCAGGAAACCATTTTTGCTCGGAGGTCTCGCGCTGGGCGCGGGCTATTTCTGGGCTGCGATACGCCGCGCCGAGCGCCCGGTTTCGCGCGAATTGATGGCATTCCACAGAAAAGAGCAGATGGAGCGCCTCAAGAAGGTTTTTGCCGCAAGGTTCCTGTCGCACTCAAGCTCTCCCGCCCCGGAAGTTCCAGAAGTCGCTGGCCGTAACTAGATTCGTCGAATCAGAATCGCGAACCTGATTTTCCACCGTCATGCTCGAAACGCTCAATCATCGTCCCGAAGGATCATTCGCCATCCCTGGCGGCATCGGCGCCGGAACCGTACCCGGAATCCAGCCCACGATCATCATCAACGCCGATGACTGGGGGCGCGATCGGGTGACCACCGACCGCTCGCTCGACTGCCTTCTTCGCGGCGCAGTTTCATCGGTCAGCGCCATGGTTTTTATGCAGGATTCGCAACGGGCCTCGGAACTCGCGTGCCAACATGGCGTCGATGCCGGACTGCATCTGAACTTGACCACACCGTTTTCCTCGCCGCAATGTCCGCCCCGGCTGGCGGAACATCAAGGCAGGCTTGCCCGATTCCTGACCTCGAACCGGCTCGCCCAGGTCGTCTACCATCCCGGCCTCGCCGGTTCGTTTGAGTATGTCGTCAAGGCGCAGTTGGAAGAATTTGGCCGGCTGTATGGGCCTGCCGCGCGCGTCGATGGGCACCATCACATGCATCTCTGCGCCAACGTGCTTTTCCAGAAACTGCTGCCGGAGGGCACGATTGTGCGCCGGAATTTTTCGTTCGCGCCGGGTGAGAAAAGCGCGATCAACCGTTTCTATCGCAACTGGCAGGACCGCAGCCTGGCCCGCCGCCATTCCATCGCCGATTTCTTTTTTTCCTTGCCGCCCCTCGAACCGCGCAGCCGCCTGCAACACTTCTTCGATCTGGCCAACCGCTTCTTCTATGTCGAACTGGAAACGCATCCCGCAATTCCCGAGGAGTATGACTTTCTCCGAGGCCGGGAGTTTCCGATCTGCGCCGGGAAAGTTCGGGTTGCCAGAGGATACCGTCTGCGCTCGAACGGTCAGTCCGCCCAGCGGGGTATCGAGCAATGAACACAATCACGGCCGCCACCAGTCGCCCCGGCGCTTTCAAAGGTGCGACCTCCATACCTCCCGATCCCACGCTGGCCGAGACGCACATCAGCGTGTGTATTTGCACCTATCGGCGGCCGCAGCTTTTGAAACGCCTGCTCGATGAACTTGCCGGTCAGGAGACGAACGACCTGTTCACCTATTCGATTGTGGTGGTGGACAACGACGAAGGTCAGTCCGCCAAAGACGTGGTCACGCAGTTTGAAACCAGAAACGCCGTTCCCATCCGGTACTGCATAGAGGCCCGGCAGAATATCGCCCTGGCCAGGAACAAAGCGGTCGAGAGCGCGGACGGGAACTACATTGCCTTTATCGACGACGACGAGTTTCCGGAGAAAAATTGGCTGCTGACGTTGTTGCAGGCTTGCCGGCAATACGGAGTGGATGGCGTGCTCGGCCCGGTCAAGCGCTATTTTGATGAAGAACCGCCGAACTGGATTGTGAAAGGCAACTTCTATGAGCGCCCTACGTATCCGACCGGGTTCGTCATCGATTGGAGAAAAGGCCGCACCGGAAATGTTCTGTTGAAGAGAGAACTGTTCGCCGGAGCCGGTCAGCCTTTCCGTCCCGAGTTTCGCCAGGGAGAAGATCAGGATTTCTTTCATCGAATGATCGGGCAGGGGCACGTCTTTATCTGGTGCGACGAAGCCGTCGCTTACGAGGTCGTCCCCCCGGTGCGCTGGAAGCGCACCTTCATGCTGAAGCGGGCTTTGCTGCGCGGAGCGATGGAGCCCCAAACTCCAGGTTTTGGAGCGCGCGATGTCATGCGGTCGGCGGCCGCCGTCGTCGTTTATTGTTGTGTTCTACCCTTTGCCCTCGTGGCCGGGCACCACCGCTTCATGGATCTGTCGGTCCGTCTTTGTGACCATCTGGGAAAGTTGCTGGCCCTGGCCGGCATTCACGTCGTAAAGGACCAGTACGTGACGCAATAAGTCTCGCCGCGCGAGACTGGGTGGCTTGTGACAGAGTTTTGTAATTGCGGAGAGGTCGCCGTTGGCTTAAGGCAGCGGCTGGCTTGCCAGCCGCGATGGGCAACCATCCGGAGGTTCGAATCCTTCCCTCTCCGCCAACTTTTTTGCTTCACCGTCCGGTTTTCGAGATTTCACTCCGGCGCCTCGGTACCTCCAAGTGAAAACTGAATCCTCACGAAAGATACGTGCGTTAGCCCCGGGCTATGCCTCGCAGGTCGATCATGTCGACGAAACGGCGTGGCATGGCTTGCTGGCCGCATTCGACGATTCGAATACCTACCAGACGTGGCCCTACGCCGAGATCATGTGCGGACGGAGAAACATGAGCCATCTGGTTTTGACCCGTAATGGCGGAGTCGCAGCCCTTGCCCAGGCCAGAATCAAAAAACTTCCGTTCCTGAAGATTGGCATTGCTTACGTACAGTGGGGGCCGGTGTGGCGCAGGAGCGCATCGGAGATGAACGCGGAAACATTTCGCCAGGCCATCCGTGCGCTGCGCAACGAATATGTTTGCAAGCGTGGATTGTCCCTGAGGCTGTTTCCTATTCTTTTTGACGACAACGCTTCGTGCTTTTCGCAGATTCTGGACGAAGAAGGGTTCTCCTCGCTGGGCGCGGATCTGCGCGGCCGCACGATTCTCATGAACCTCGCGCCTCCGCTCTCGGAGCTGCGCGAGGGCCTGTCGCGGAACTGGAAGCGCAATCTGAAGCAGGGCGAACAGAATGGTCTCGATGTGATCGAAGGCACGGGCGAAGAGCTGTTCGAATCCTTTATCGAAATCTACAAACAGATGGTCACGCGCAAGAGCTTCGTCGAACCCAACGACATCCATCAATTCAGGCGGATTCAGTCCCGATTGCCCGAGCAGTTCAAGATGAAGATCATGCTGTGCCGCTCCGGTGAACGGATCTGCGCCGGGCTGATCTGGAGCGAGATGGGAAAGATGGGAATCGAACTGTTCGCCGCCACCAGTGATGCGGGCATGAAAAGCAAAGGGTCGTACCTGTTGCGCTGGAAGCTGGTCGAAATGCTCCAGCGGAACCGGGCCGATATCTACAACCTGAATGGCATTAATCCCGAGAAAAATCCCGGCAATTATAAGTTCAAGGCAGAACTCGCTGGGAAACATGGCAAAGACGTGCACTATATCGGCCGCTTCGATGCTCATGCCGGTCCGGTGACTCGTTCCTGCATCGAATTCGGCGACACTTTGAGAGCGGCCTCTCGAACTCTGAAAGAGCGGATTAAGAACGTCCGCGCCGTGAAGCCGTCGCCGAGGGTGGAAGGCACAGAACCGGAAGCGCCGAGGCCGCCCGTTATTGCGCCGGCACCGTCGCTCGTCCGCCAGATGGCGAGCCGACAGGAAGGCCAACAGGATTGGCCAGCGGAGAGGGAGAAGGTAGATGCAAGTCTGCGGTAAAGACATCGAAGTGCGGGGACGCTGGCTGCGGGTTGGCTCTCCGGAGGGCGACGGTTATCATTTTCTTGAAAATCCCGAACCCGTGCTCGAAGAGCTCCAGCGGTCGGGCAACGGCGTCGATCTCTTCACGTTTATGCAGAGGCTGCCCGAGACCACTCGCAAATATCCCTATGCGATGGAGTGGGACAACTTTGCTGCCCTGCCGCTCACCACGTTTGAGAATTGGTGGATGAAGCAACTGGGCTTCAAGGCCCGAAACAAGGCCAAGCAGGCCGAGAAAAAAGGCGTCGCCGTGCGCGAAGTGGCGTTCAACGATGCGCTGGTGCGGGGAATCTGGGAGGTCTATAACGAGTGTCCGGTCCGCCAGGGGCGCCGCTTTTCGCACTACGGCAAAGACCTTGAAACCGTCCACCGCGAAGAAGCTACCTTCCTCGATACCAGCATTTTTATCGGAGCTTATCTCGAAGACAAGCTCGTTGGTTTCATCAAAGTGGTTCACGATGAAGGCCGCAATCAGGCTGGCCTCATGAATATCGTCGCCATGATCCGGCACCGCGACAAGTCCATCACCAACGCGCTGGTCGCGCAAGCGGTTCGTTCCGCCACCGAGCGCAATATCCCCTATCTGGTGTATTCGAACTTCGCGTACGGGAAAAAACAGCGAGACACCATCACCGAATTCAAAGAGCGCAACGGCTTTCAGCGCATCGATGTCCCGCGTTACTACGTCCCCATCACCACTCTGGGCAGGATGGCCTTGGGTATGGGGCTGCACCGGAACATGAAGGAGCGCGTTCCCGAGGCGCTGGCAGCCCGGTTGCGCGATCTCCGCAACTTCTGGAACAACCGCAAGCTCGATTCCCTCAACGAGGCGCTCTGAGTCCATGCCCGGGCTTGTCGGTCTGATCACGAAAATGCCGCGCCAGCGCGCGGAGCGCGAGCTTGAGCGCATGGTCGCGCCTCTGCGCCACGAGTCGTTTTACCAGACGGGGGCATGGACCGACGAGGGGTTGGGAGTTTACGTTGGATGGGTGGAGCGCAAGGGCTCCTTCGCAGAAGAGAAGCCCATCGTCGATGAGCAAGGCAACGTAGCCCTGATTTTTTCTGGGGAAGAGTTTCCTGAGGCCGGCGCCAAGCGAAGCTTGCAGGAGTGCGGCCACAGTTTCGATCTCAAAGGGTCCGCATACCTGGTTCATGCCTACGAGGAAGACCCAGCTTTTCTGGCACACCTGAACGGCCGGTTCCACGGGCTGGTCGCCGATTGCCGGCACGGAACGGCAACACTATTCAACGACCGCTACGGGATGCATCGGCTCTACTATCACGAGTCGAAAGAAGCTTTCTACTTCGCGGCCGAAGCTAAGGCGATCCTGGCCATTCGTCCCGAGCTTCGCGCGCTGGACTCGCGAGGACTGGCCGAATTTCTGGCCTGCGGATGCGTGCTCGAGGACCGCACACTTTTCTCCGGCATTCGCGTACTGCCGGTTGCGTCGGCCTGGACCTTTCGAGCCGGCGCCATCGAACAGAAAGGGCATTACTTTCTCCCCTCGGAGTGGGAGAGTCAAACCCCGGCGGAACCGGAAACCTATTACCAGGACTTGCGCGAGACTTTTTCGCAGACTCTTCCCCGCTACTTCAGCGGCGGCGAGGCGATCGGAGTTTCTCTCACCGGCGGCCTCGATAGCCGCATGATTATGGCCTGGCACAAGTCGGCGCCGGGGGCGCTGCCTTGTTATTCGTTTGGGGGGACCTACCGCGATTGCGCCGATGTCGCCATAGCCCGGAAAGTAGCGGAAGCCTGCGAACAGACCCACCAGGTGATTCCGGTGGGGAGCGAATTTCTGGCGGCCTTTTCTCACTATGCCGAGCGCGCGGTGTATCTGACCGATGCTTGCGTCGCGGTGAACCGCTCCGCGGATCTCTATGTCAACGAGCGCGCCCGCTCCATTGCCCCGGTGCGGATGACGGGGAACTATGGTGGCGAGGTGCTGCGCAGGGTGGTCGCGTTCAAGCCGGGGATGCCCGCTTCAGACCTGTTCCGTCCCGAGCTGGTCTCGGAAATCTCGGCCGCCGCGGAAACTTACTCGCGGCTTCGCCAGACCAACCCGCTCTCATTTGCCGTGTTCCGCCAGGCTCCGTGGCACCACTACGGCCTTCTGGCGCTCGAGGAAACGCAGGTGTCGCTGCGATCCCCTTATCTCGACAACGAATTTGTCCGCACGGTTTTCCGGGCCCCCGAAAGTGTCCTCCATAATAACGACATCTCTCTGCGGCTTATCGCCGACGGGAACCCGGCTTTGCGGCAGATCCCGACCGACCGCGGTTATGGCGGCAACGGCTGGCCGCTCTATGCCGCCGCCAACCGCAGCTTCATCGAGTTCACGGTGAAGGCGGAATATGCCTACGACTACGGAATGCCGCTGTGGGTGGCGCGGATCGACCACCTGTTGTCGTCGCTTCATCTCGAGCGCATCTTTCTTGGCCGCCACAAGTTTGCGCACTTCCGCGTGTGGTACGGCGGACCTCTCGCCGAGTATGTAAAAGAGATGCTGCTCGACGCGCGCACTCTGCAACGGCCCTATCTCAATCCGGCCGCGGTCAAAGCCATTGTGCACGGCCACGTCACCGGACAAAAGAACTACACCACGGAAATTCACGAGTTGCTGACCCTGGAACTGATGCACCGTCTATTCCTGGATTCCTAAATGTCCCCGAACATCGCGACCCTCGCTTGCATCGCCGGCATCGCGGCGCTGTTCCTTCTGGCTCGCGAGCCAAACGCCCGCGGGGCGAGCGGACGGGTCGGACTGGCTCTTTGGATTCCCGTGATCTGGTTGTTGCTGAGTGCGTCGCGTCCGGCATCGGAGTGGCTGGCGGTGTTTGGGCCCCACACCGTCGCGCTGCCGACCGATGGCGCCGACTATTATCTGGAGGGAAGTCCGGTCGACCGGAACGTACTGATTTGCCTGCTGGTCCTGGGGATCGCGGTTCTCAGCCGCAGGCGGCGGCAGGTCGCCAGCCTGCTGCGCAAGAACAAACTGCTCCTGGCGTTTTTTCTCTACTGCGCGCTGAGCGTTCTCTGGTCTGATTACACCTTCATCGCCTTCAAGCGCTGGATACGGTCTCTCGGAGACCTGGTATTTGTGCTCATTGTCTTTTCCGAACTTCAACCGACCTTGGCTCTGCGCAAGCTCTTGACGCGTGCAGGTTTTGTACTCGTGCCTTTGTCGGTTCTGTTCATCAAGTATTATCCCGACCTTGGCCGGGAATATAACCCATGGTCGTGGGTTCCGGCTTATACCGGCGTCACCCAAAACAAGAATGAATTGGGGATGCTCTGCCTGATCTTCGGCCTGGGATCGGTGTGGTGTCTGCTCGACCTTGCGCTGCACCGCGAAGCGCCGAATCGCATGCGCCGCATGACACCGCATTGTGTCATCGTGGCCATGGTGATCTGGCTGTTTTGGATGGCAAACTCCATGACCTCGCTTTCCTGCTTCGGGATGGCGGGAGCCGTCATGGTGGCATTGAGTTTCCGGCCGTTGTACCGGCGCACCGCGGTCGTGCACGTGCTGACCGCGGGCGTGATCTGCGTTGCCTTGTACGCGCTGTTTTTCAGCGCCGACATGGTCCAATCGCTGGGCCGGGACCCCACACTCACCGGCCGCACCGCCATTTGGGACGCTGTCCTTTCCGTGCGCGGCAATGCGCTGGTTGGCACCGGCTTTGAAAGCTTCTGGCTCGGCCGGCGGTTGCACAGAGTCTGGGAGCTGACTATGCCGGGACTGCAGGAAGCTCACAATGGATACCTTGAGTTCTATTTGAACCTGGGATGGATCGGCGTGATCTTTCTCGTAGGACTAATCGTGACCGGCTACAGGAACGTGATCGCGGGCTTTCGTGGGGACGCCGGCATGGCGAATCTCCGGCTCGCGTTTTTCATCGCCGCTGTCATTTACAACTTCACGGAGGCAGGGTTCCGGGAAACCACGTTGATCTGGATATTTTTCCTGTTGGCGACCTTCGCGATTCCCCGTCCCGCTGCTGCCGCAGTTCAATCCCGGCCTGAGCTCGAACCCTCGCACGAGTTGATGGAATCCGAGTTGACTGAATGGGAGCGGCAACCGGACCCCGTAGCGGCCGGGCAACTGGATGCAAGTTTTCAAAGGGCGGCCGGGTGGTAAGCCTGGGACCAGTTAGCCCGGAACCGGTAAGCGCGGGGGCGCAGGAGCGCATTTGAAGCCGTTTGAAAAAACCGGAGCATTCCGCCCCAGCGAGGACGCTGTGCGCGACCTCGCCGTCCGCGGCGCGGGCGCAATCCTGTTTTCCGGCGGCGTAGGCACGGCCCTGCAGGTGATTGCCACGATCACGCTGGCCCGCCTGCTCACGCCTCGCGACTTCGGCGTGGTGGCGATGGTCACCACCTTCAGTCTTCTGCTGTGCAACTTCGGTCTGAACGGGTTCACCGAGGCGATCCTCAAGTTTGACGATCTCGATCACGGGCTGGCCAGCAACCTGTTCTGGATCAATCTGGGCGCGGGCATTTTTCTGACCCTTGGTTTTGCCGGGTCGGGCTCGCTGTTGGCCCGCTTTTACCACGATCCGGTGGTGGCGCATGTGGCTATCGGCACGTCGCTATCGATATTTTTCACCAGCTTGTCGGTCGAGCACCTGGCGCTGCTCAAGCGCGCCATGCGCTTTTCGGTCATCTCCGCCAACGACATTGTGGCTCGCGGCGCTTCCGTCGTCATTTCGATTCTGCTGGCGTGGAGGGGCTGGGGATACTGGGCCCTGGTCGCCGGAGTGATCGCCGCGCCGCTCAGTACGGCAATCGGCGCCTGGACTCTGTGCAAGTGGATTCCGCGCCTGCCTCGCCGGGACGCGAGAACGCCCGCCATGGTGCGGTTTGCGATGAATGTGTACGGGCGTTTTACCGTCAACTATTTCTCCCGCAACACCGACAACCTTTTAATCGGATGGCAATTCAACGCCAGCGCTCTCGGCTTTTACAAGAAGGCTTATGACCTGTTTGCCCTCTCGGCGGGCCTGCTGGTGTCGCCGCTGGCGAATGTCGCCATCGCAGCCCTCAGCCGGTTCGATCCGCGCTCGCCTCAGTTCCGGCGCTATCTGGTAAACGCCTTCACCGTGCTCGCGTTTGTGGGCATGGGGCTGGGCGCAAATCTTACCCTGGTGGGCAAAGACGTAATTCGCCTACTTCTCGGAGCGAAGTGGGAGGAGTCCGGCCGTATCTTCACGTTCTTCGGGCCCGGCATCGGAATCATGATGCTGTACTTCACCCACGGCTGGATTCATCTCTCGATCGGTAGGGCGGACCGCTGGTTTCGCTGGGGAATCGTGGAGTTAGCGGTCACCGTGATGCTGTTCCTGCTGGGATTGCACTGGGGCCCGGTTGGAATTGCACTGGCGTGGACGGCATCGTTTTGGATCCTGGTGATTCCCGCGTTGTGGTATGCGGGGAAACCCATCGACCTTGGAGTCACGCCTTTGCTGGCGGCAACCTGGAGGTTCATTCTTGCCTCCGCACTTGCCGGCTGCGCATCCGCCTTGATCCTCCAGGCTCTGCCCGGCCTTCTTGCGGGAAACGGTTTGGCAGAAATTGCCGCTCGCATTGCAACCACTTCTGTGGGATTTGCGATTCTGTATGTCGGGCTGGTCATCATCCTGCACCGGGGTTGCGAACCGCTCTATCAGATTGCGCGGCTGATGCGGGGCATGGTTCCGGCGGGAAGATTTTCGAGAATGGCCCCGGCAGCCGCAGTGGCCCTGCCAAAGGTCCATGAAAGTCCGGCCCTGACCGAGTCCGCTGCCGGAAGTTAAATTATCGTGACTGTTTCCGACTTTCTTGGAAGTAGATGAGCCGGAAATCCCAAGTTAGGAATGCCAGAAACACTGACTTCATGGGGCAATTTACTTCGTGCCAAGCGTTGAATCTAAAAGACTAGATGCGCAATACAGTCATTTCAGAGCAGGAAACGAGCCAGGACGGGCATCCGCATTCGGGAGGTCATATTATCGAACATGTACTACCGGAACCTTGGTCGGGGCCGAACCACCTGATAGAACACGGATTGCAGCCCTTTGGGCATGCGCCCTGGTCACCGAAGACTGATACCAGGCCCCCGAGGTTAAATGAAACGCAGTCTCGTCGTTGTCTTATTTTTTGCCATCATTTTTTGTGCCGCACATTCCCAGGCCCAGCTTTGGTCCGGGCTGTTGAATCCGACTTCCGGCACCGGTGCATGTTCGCCGGCAAAGATCAGTGCTCCGCAGATGTGCGCAATTGACTGGACAACGGCCGGCGTGGGAGGCATCCCAAACCGTACGACGATCTGTACCACCAGCGCCTGTCAGACTGCGACGGCCGCCGGAGCCAACGCCACTCTGGCGCAGCTCAACGCTGCTCTCGCATCTTGCCCCAACGGAGATGTGGTCTTGCTGGCGGCAGGCACTTACACCATCAACGGAACGCTGACTGTACCGAGCAACTGCACTTTGCGCGGCGCCGGAACGCTTTCGACCATCCTCAGCACAACCGGCACCAGCGGGGCTGCGATTCAGATGGGAACCACCGGACCAACCGCTTCGCAATCTGTAACTATCAATTCCGGAGCCACCGCGGGGTCGACCAGCCTCAGTGTGGCCAGCACGGCGAATGTGACGGTTGGTGGCTTGCTGATGATTACGGAACTGAACGATCCAACTTACGTGACTATCACCACCATCAACGGAACCTGCACCTGGTGCGACGCTTCCATGTGGAGCGGCACCCGGGTGCGCGGGCAAATCGTCCAGGTCCAGTCCATCAGCGGGAGCACGGTCACAATTTCTCCAGCGCTCTATACCAACTACGGAACGGCCACCGGCACCGGTCCGGCGCTGGCCACGCCCTTTGCAGCGTCGGCGCAATATGCCGGCGTCGAAAGCCTGCAAACCTACGCGAACAATACCGGGTATTCGCAAACCTTTTTATTGACCGCCTGTGCTTATTGCTGGATCAAGGGTGTTTTTGATAACTACACCGATGGCGACCACGTCGACGACTATTACGGGTTTCACGATGAGATCCGGGACAGCTATTTTTCGAACGCTTACCTGCACACTCCAGGGAACGCGGATTCTGACTTGTTCCTCGTGGGCAAGACTTCTGCAACGCTGGTCGAAAACAACATTCTGGAGCGCCTGCACGTTGGAGTCATGCTGAACTGGGGTGCGGCCGGAAACGTGATCGGTTACAACTACAGCTACGGCAACTTCGATGTCAGCGGGGACCTCGTAATTCTCGCCTCGTTTGACATGCACGGCGCGCATCCGCAATTCAATCTTTTCGAAGGCAATATCGGCAACAATATTACCTACGACAGTTTCTGGGGATCTGGTTCCAACAACACAACCTTCCGCAACCAGTTCAGGGCAACGGATTCGATTGCCAAACCGTACAGCGGACGCGGCGTGGTCCAGTGGTCGACGGCGTTGCTGGCAAACGAGCAGATGTTTGGGCTCACCAATGCATTCCCCCATACCAACGTGAATTCCATCGGAGACATTTCAGGGTCTGCCGACGCTGTTACCGCGGCCACCTATGGCCTGTTCAACAGCGCAGCTCCCGTATTCACTTCCACCGTGATTCCCGGAGCCACGCGCAACTACAACAATTGGTTCTATGCCATCAGCGTGGGATATGACACGGGAAGCGATACCAGCGGCAGCGGGGTGGCAAGCTTTCCCGGCGGCCCATCCAATGTGGCTGGCTACTGGGTAGGGAAGGGCGCGGGAACCATTTTCCAGCATGGCAACTTTGATATTGCCAGTGGCACAACCATCTGGACCACAGGGATAACTCATACGCTGCCTCCCTCTTTCTACCAGAGCGCGCAACCCAGTTGGTTTGGGACCGTTCCCTGGCCGGCCATCGGGCCTGACATTTCCGGCGGCAATGTCGATAGCTCAACTCTGCACGGACATGTGAACGCGATTCCGGCAGAAGGTTGCTATAACAGCACGGGAAAAGACGCTTTTGGACTTTTGCTTTTCGACCCCAACAATTGCTATGGCAGCACTCTGCCGCCGGCTCCTCCTACCGGCTTAAGTGCCGTTGTGCAATAGGTCGTCCCAGAGTTGCTAGATCGATAAGACTCCCCCCCGAAATCAACCAGCGAATTTCGACTTCCGAACTTCGCGGCCACGTCTCCTCTCCCTGTTTTCGAAAGGGTCTCAGTCGGGGTCTCAGTCGAAGGATCGACGGTATCCACCATGTTCGTAAATCGAGCCTATTATTTTCTCAAACCGGTCACTCCCTGGCACGTCCGTCTGGCCTTGCGGCGATGGCGGGCCAGTCGTCGCCGCCGCTCCTTCGCCGACGTGTGGCCGATCGATCCCAAAGCCGGGCGCACGCCGCCGGGATGGCCGGGATGGCCCGGTGGCAAGCGCTTTGCGCTGGTGCTTACACACGACGTCGAAGGCGCCAAAGGGGTCTCACGCATCCAGCAATTGCGGGACCTTGAAATGAAGCACGGATTTCATTCCTGCTTCAATCTGGTCCCGGAAGGAGAATATTGCGTTCCCGACGCCGTGCGCGAACTTCTGGATCGAGCCGGATTCGAAGTCGGCGTCCACGGGTTGGAGCATGACGGCAAGCTTTACAGTTCGAAAACAGAGTTCGCCGCGAAAGCGTCCCGGATCAGACAGTACGCCCGAAAGTGGAATGCATCTGGCTTTCGATCTCCTCTGATGCAGCACCGGCTGGGATGGCAGCATTTGATCGGAGTCGAGTACGACGCCTCCACTTTTGATACGGATCCCTTTGAACCGGAACCCGATGCCGCAGGAACGATCTTTCCCTTCTGGGTGCCCGGTCCGGCCGGCACGGGATATGTTGAACTGCCCTATACCCTGGTCCAGGATTTCAACCTTCTAGGCGTTCTTTGCGAATCGACGATCGATATTTGGAAGCGGAAGGTGGATTGGGTCGCAGAACACGGCGGCATGGTGTTGCTGAACACCCACCCCGATTACATGTGCTTCGCCGGAAAACAGGCGCGGGATGAATATCCGGTCGCACACTATGAAGAATTTCTGCGCTATGTGCGCGAGAAATACGAAGGGTCCTACTGGGGCGCGCTGCCCCGCGAGGTGGCCCGCTACTATCGTGAAGCGCTGCCAGTCGCATCCCGCAACACCCGCAAGAAGATATGCATGATTGCCTACAGTCCCTACGAGGACGACAATCGTGTGCGCCGCTACGCGGAGACCCTTGCCAAGCGCGGGGATCAGGTGGATGTGATCGCGCTGTCGCGCGACCCGTCGCAGCCGCCGGTCGAAGAAATTGAGGGCGTCACGGTCTATCGAGTGCAGCACCGCGAGCACAACGAACGCAGCAAGTGGACTTACGCGAGGCGCCTGCTTCAGTTCCTCGCGCGGTCATCCCGGGCGCTGACGCGGCTGCACGGACGCAACCGTTACGATGTGATTCATATCCACAACATGCCGGACTTCCTGGTCTTCGCCGCATGGTATCCGAAACTGACCGGGGCCAGCCTGATCCTTGATATTCACGATGTCGTTCCGGAACTGTTTGGCAACAAGTTTCAATCCAAATTCAAATCAGCCTATGTAGCCCTGCTGAAAGGGATTGAGAAGTTGGCGGCCGGTTTTGTCGATCACGTGATCGTCTCGAATCACCTCTGGCACAAAACCATTGTTGCCCGCTCGGCTCCGGAACGGAAGTGCTCGGTCCTGATCAACCATGTCGATTCCGAAATGTTTTCCCGCCATACCCGCACTCGGACCGACGATAAGTTCATCGTGATATTCCCCGGAAGCCTTCAGTGGCATCAGGGCGTCGACATCGCGATCGAAGCTTTTGCCGAGCTCAAGAAGAAAGTTCCCAACGCCGAGTTCCACATCTATTGCGGTTCTGGCAAAGTCATGCAGGAGGGATTAAAGCTGCTCGCGCAAAAACTTGGTCTGGAGGAAAGCGTCAAGTTTCTCAAGAGCGTGCCCCTCGATCAAATGGCGCAGGTGATCGCGAACGCCGATCTCGGTGTCGTCCCCAAAAGGGCCGATTCCTTTGGCAACGAGGCCTACAGCACCAAGATCATGGAATTCATGTCGCAGGGCATTCCTGTCGTGGTCTCCCGCACCAAAGTGGACGCCTTTTACTTTCAGGAGGGAGTGGTTCACTTCTTCGAGTCCGGCAACAGCCACGCGATGGCCGATGCCATGCTCAACGTCGTTAACAACCCGGAGCTGCGCAAATCCCTTTCTGCGAACGGCACGGAATACGTTGCGCGCCACAGTTGGGACCAGAAAAAGCGGCAATACCTGGACCTGGTCGATTCTCTTTCCACTGAGACATTTGCCAACCGGCCATCCGTCGATTCTCAGCCCACTCGTGATGCAGTTGGTTTCGACCCGATAGCCGCAATCGAGCAGGAGGCTTACTCGCAGTCGCTCGCAGGCGCTGCGCCGCAAGAGATCGTTAGCCTCGCCGTCAAGTTCGACGATCGGCTGCCGGTAGTACCGGGTGCGGGTGCATCGACAAAGCGCCAGGCCGCGGGAGACTGAGCCATCTCCCGCGAGGTTTCTGCTGTGCAATTAATCCCACGACAATTTGCTGTTCGGTAGCTTAGGAGCGAACCTGTGCAGAAGTATTTTCGATTCGTCAGGGGCCTCAGTGATTTCATCAAGTCCCGCATGGAACCGGAGGAGGCGCTTGCCTCCGCCCGAATGCTTTTGCGGCAAAGAATGGCGGCGCGCGAAGAAAATTTCCTGAATCTTGCCGAAAAGAGCATTTTTAATTATTCGCGCAGCCCATACCTCAAATTGCTGGGTCCCCGGCGCATCGGCTTCAAAGACCTGAAATCATGGGTTGAGCAGACCGGCATCGAAGCCAGCCTTCGCATTCTTAAAGACGAGGGCGTCTATTTCACGGTCGACGAATTCAAGGGAAAATCGCAGGTGGTTCGCGACGGCATCCAGTTCCGCTGTGAAGAGTCGATGTTCGACAACCCGTTTCTATCCTCTGTGTATGAAGTGAGGAGCGGCGCGACCCGGAGCGCAGGAACAAGAATCCGCATCGACTTCGATTATCTGCGCCAGCGCTGCCTGTACGATGCATTCCTGCTGAATACTCACGGCTGCCTGACCGCCCCCATCGCAAATTGGTTTCCCGTATTTCCCGGCGCTCCCGGCATCAACTCCAGCCTGCGCTTCGGCCACATTGGCAACCGGGTTCAGCGCTGGTTTTCTCAGGTTGCTGAGGACCAGCTCAAGGTGAACTGGGAGAAGAAGTGGGGCACGAGGCTGATCTTCGCGATCCACAGCCTTTATGGCTACCCGCTGGCGGAGCCTGAATACGCGAGCCTGAATGATGCCCACAAACTCGCGCAATGGGCATCGCAGGCGCTCAATCAACATTCCACGTGCGTGATTTATACATTCGCGGCGTCCGCGGTTCGAGTCTGCATTGCCGCAGCCGAGGCGAATCTTAACATCCGTGGGACGAAATTCCTTGTCACCGGCGAGCCGCTCACGCCACAAAAGAAACGGGAGATCGAATCTGCCGGGGCCTCCGCCGTCCCGGTCTACGGAATTTCCGAGGCTGGCGTCATCGCCGCCGGCTGCGACAACCCAAACGCTGCCAGCGACCACTGCCATCTCTACAAAGACACCACGGCGCTCATCACTCACAAGCACAATGTGGCCCACTCGGATATGACGGTGGATTCTTATCTGTTCACCAGCCTCCTCTATGAGTCTCCGAAACTCTTGCTGAACGTGGGCATGGGGGATTACGGCGAAATTTCAGCCGCTGCCTGTGGCTGCGAATTTTCGAGCCTTGGTTTTGACACCACCATCAGCGGCATCCGCAGCTACGAGAAGCTCACAGGGGAAGGCGTGACGTTCGTGGACACCGATTTCATCCGCATCATCGAAAAAGACCTTCCGGAAAAATTCGGGGGAAGAAGCACCGACTATCAGCTCGTCGAAGAGGAAGATGCAAAAGGCCTCACCCAATTGCAGTTACTGGTCAGTCCTCGCGTCGGACCGGTCAATGAAAACGAAGTGCTCAATCGCTTCATGACCCTTCTGAAAAAGGCCGAGGACAGCCCGGAATCCTGGGCGCAGTCGGGAACCGAGATGTGGAAGCAATCGAAAATGGTGAGCATCAAGCGGGATTCTCCAATCCCGACGGCAAGCGGAAAGATTCTCCCCTTCTATCTACTGAAATCCAAGAAACAACAGCTGGTCAAAGTTTAGAAAAACTCAAAAGTTTAGAAAACTCAAAGGAGCAAATGTATGGGGTTTCCAGTCCGAAGGCTTAGAAGGCTGCGTCAGAACAGCAACTTCCGGAATCTGGTTCGCGAAACGAATCTCTCCGTCAACGATTTCATTTTGCCGCTCTTCGCGGTTCCCGGCACCGGCATCAAAAAGGAGATCAGCTCGCTTCCTGGCAACTACCATCTCTCCATCGACTGCCTCGTCGAAGAGGCGCGCCAGGTGCGGGATCTCGGCATTTCCGCCGTTCTCCTGTTCGGCGTGCCCGAGACCAAAGACGAGTGCGGCTCCGGCGCCTACTCGCCCGATGGAGTGGCCCAGCAAGCCGTCCGTGCGCTGAAGAGCACCGTGCCCGACCTGCTCGTCATCACCGACGTTTGCCCGTGCGAACACACCACCCACGGCCACTGCGGAATCATCGAAAATGGCTATCTGGTGAACGACCTCTCCCTGGAACTGCTCCAGAAAATCACTCTCTCTCACGCACAAGCCGGCGCCGACATGGTCGCACCTGCCGCCATGCTCGACGGCGAGATCAAGGCGATGCGCGAGATCCTGGACGCGAATGGCTTCCACAACCTTCCCATCATGGGTTATTCCGCGAAATATGCTTCCAAGCTCTATGACCCGTTCTTCAAGGAAGGCACGCACTCGACTTTGGCCTTCGGGGACAAGAGAACGCATCAGATGGATTACTCCAATTCCGACGAAGCCATGCGTGAAATCGCCCTCGACATCGAGGAAGGTGTGGATATCATCATGGTGAAACCTGCGTTGTTTTACCTCGATGTGGTCTACCGCGCCAAGAAGGAATTCCAGATGCCGCTTGCCGTCTACAACGTGAGCGGCGAATATGCCATGATCGACGCCGCCGCCAAGATGGGCCGTCTCGATAAGGACGCCATCATGTTTGAAGCTTTGAGTTCCCTGAAGCGCGCTGGAGCGGACCTGATCATCACTTATTTCGCCAAGCGGGCCGCGCAACTGCTGCACGAGCGGCAACGCTCCGCTTCTGACAGGGTTCCCGGAGAAGAAACCACCACCCGTGTCGTCTCGCAGATGGAGTTTCCGAAACAGAAATCGCCAGCGCTTCAAAGCAAAGGCCGTTCTTAATACCTCCTCTTCAATTCGCTTCGGCATTCACTGAATGCACTATCAGCTCATAGGCGTGAACCACAACAGCGCTCCGGTCGGATTGCGCGAAAAACTGGCGATACCCCAGTTTTGTCTGACCGAAGCGCTGCAGGAACTCATGCGCCACCGGGGCATTGCCGGTGGCCTGATCCTCTCCACCTGCAATCGAGTCGAGGTGATGGCGGAGACGACGGACGAGACCTCCGATTTACGGGCTTTTCTCCGCGACTATCTGGGTACCGCGCCCGCGGAGGTGGAACCTCACCTCTACGAATACCGGCAGCGGGAGGCCATCCATCATCTCTTTCGGGTGACGGCCAGCCTCGATTCTATGGTCGTCGGAGAACCGCAGATCCTGGGCCAGGTGAAGCAGGCCTATGCAACTGCGCGGGAGGCCGGCACGATCAGTTCAGGCCTTGATCAGCTCCTTACCCGCGCCTTTGCCGTGGCCAAGAAGGTCCGCTCGGAAACATCGGTGGGATCGAGGGCTGTTTCGGTTGCGTCCGTGGCGGTTGAACTCGCGGAAAGCATTTTCGGGTCGCTCGAAAACAAGCAGGTCTACCTCGTTGGCACAGGGAAGATGAGCAAGCTGGCGGCGCGGCACTTGATGACCCGAGGTGCGAATTCAATCCTTGTTTCCAGCCGCAGTTATGACCGCGCATCCGAACTGGCGGCCGCAATCAATGGCAGGGCCATCCGGTTCGAGGAGCTTTACGATACCTGTGATCAGGCGGATATCGTCATTACCTCGACCTCCGCTCCCCAAGCCATTTTTCGCAAGGAGCATGGCGAATTGTTCCTGAAGCGCCGGCACAATCGTCCCATGTTTTTCATCGATATCGCCGTTCCTCGCAATGTCGATCCCGGGATGAATAAAGTGGACGGCATCTTCGTCTATGACATGGACGATCTGCAGCGCACAATTGCCGAGCATGTGGCGAGTCGCCGGCAGGAAGCGGAGCGGGCGGAAGCAATCGTCGCCGCCGAAGTCGACCGTTTCCACTCTGGCCTGCAGACTCTCGATGTTGTGCCCACTATCATCCGGCTGCAGGAGCGGACGGAGAATATCCGGCAAACCGAGATTGATCACGTTCGCGCTCGCCTGGGCCAGCTTTCTCCCGAGCAGGAATCAGCCATCGAGGCCCTCACCCGCGGCATCGTCAATAAGCTCATGCATAGTCCAATCAGCATGCTGAAAACCGCCGCTCGAGAGTCCGATGCCGAGGCGATCGTTCCGCTGGTGGAGCGCCTGTTTCAGGTTTCCGGTAAGAAGGCGGAGCAACCGGAGCCCGAGACCTGCAGGCAAACGCTCGACTTTCGAGTGCGCGCGCGCGACAATGAGCCGGACAAAGAAGTTAGAGTCGGCGCGCCGCGATCGAAGGGATAACTGCCAGGAACATGGACCTGCGATCTTTTGTTGACCTGCTCGCAAAACAAGGTCGATTGAGGCGAATCGAGCGCCAGGTTGACTGGAGACTGGAAATTGGAAAAATCACCCGGGAAAATCGGGTTCCGCTTCTTTTCGAGAACATAAAGGATTATCCCGGCCACCGCGTTTTCACCAATGGCCTGAGCGATGTGGGATTGATCGGCCTTGCCGTGGGCATCGAACCTGGGCAAAGCCGGCAGCAAATCGTCGCAGAAATCAAGAATAGAGCCCGGAATCCACTGCCCCCAACCCTGGTGGAAGCCGGTTCGGTTCAGCAAAACGTTATTCCGGCAAGCGATATCGATTTCCTTAGCCTGCCGGTTCCGCAGTGGAGTCCACAGGATGCCGGCCGCTACATTGGCACATGGCATCTCAATGTAACGAGGGACCCTGAAACCGGCGTCCGCAATGTAGGCGTCTACCGGATGCAGGTCCTTGGCCCGAAGCAAGCGACTGTCAGCACTTCTCCCACCAGCCACCTCGGCCTGCACGTTGCAAAAGCCGAGAAAGAGGGCCGCCTGCTGCAGATGGCGATTGCGATCGGCGTGAGTGAACCCGTGATGATGGCGGCCAGCGCTGCCTGCCCGGTTGGCTTCGATGAATATGATCTCGCGGGCGGCCTCGAACAGGAGAGCGTGAAGCTCATCCGGTGCAAGACCGTCGACCTCGAAGTTCCCGCAGATTCGGAAATTGTCATCGAGGGCGCGCTCAAACCTGGCGTCCGCGCAACCGATGGGCCCTACCTTGACTATGCGGGAAAGGCGAATACGAACCCCAGCGCGTTCGTGTTTGAGGCCACCGGTCTCATGTTTCGCAACAACCCCATTTTCCGCGGCACGTCCATCGGCGTCCCGGGAGCCGAAGATCACCAACTCTTTGCCGTCCTTGCCCAATTGGGTCTCGTCGATTTCCACGGCCGCCGCTCGCGGCAGTTGGTCCAAAATCAACTACTGAAGAAGAGGCTCTACCGGGCCTTCCAATTCGCCGGCCGGCTCGGCGGTCTCATCCGAAATAACTGAAGCCCCCTCCTTTCGTCCAAATGACTCTTTCGGAAAACACGTCCAGGCGCCTCGCCGTTCTGCTGGTTGCTCCCGAAGTGTCTCGTCACGATGGCCTTGCAGTGATCGGACATGCCGAGACTCAAATCTCGGATTCCGAAAGCACGGACTACGCCGAGCTGCTGTCTGCCGGGAATTACCGCTTCGATATTGTCACGCCGGAACAAATCGACCGACAGCTCCTGGTCGAGAACGGCTCTCTGAACTATTCCACCATTATTTTAGCCGTCTCTTTGTCGCGGTTGACTTCGGCGACCCTGTCGTTGATCCATGAATTGTCTTACGATGCCGGCGTCAGCCTCATCGCGGGCTACGATCATCCTGATGAGAAAACTACAGCGCTGTTTGGCATCGAACGGTTTGCCGGAACGCGAACGCTGCGGTCATCGAAGGCCAGGATAGTCGGGTGGCCGCATACGCCGGGGACGGAGAACTGTGTGGCCGACTATGGCGTCCGTTCCGGGTTTGCCGGCGTGCGCCGCCGCGGCCTCCGAAAACTCTCCTGGAAGCAAACATTCATCAAAGGTCTCAATCTGGCTCGTAACCTGCGAATGCCCTACATCGCAGCTCTCCCCGTCCCTGGCGCGAAGGTCCTGCTGAGCACGATGGGTGGCGAACCGCTGGCATGGTCCCACCAATTTGGAAATGCAACCAACTATTATTTCGCCCTTCATGGCGACCTGTTTCTCGATAAATTCAACGAAATCCATCGTCTCGTGCGTTCCGCCATCGAAACCAACAGTGGACATGGCATGGCGTCGGTCGACCTCGACAGAGCCATGGTGATACGCCTCGACGACCCCGGCGCTTCAAAAGCGGACTATCAAATCGACGGTCAGCTGTTGAATGAAAGCGAGTGGCTTGAACTGGGGCGCACGCTCAAAGCGAAGAAAATCCCTCTCAGCGTGATGTACACGCCCGGTTGGGTCGATGACGGAGACGCGCAGGCTGGCAGGCTTTTTGTCGACGACAAGCCGGTTGCAAAGCGGCTCGCTGGCGACGTCCAGAACTCCGCACGGGTCAGATATGTATTCGCTGACGGCAGCAAAGGCGAACACGATCATGCCTCGGAATTCAGGGGAATCGAAGCGCTCGGCGCCGAGGGTCTCGTCGATGTTCACTCTCACGGTCTTACACACCTCGTGCCCGACCATGAAGCCTGGGCCGCTGCCCATGACAAGAGCACCGATGCGCGATGGTACACAGAGTTTTTTAATTCGAAGACGGATAGGCCCGTGGCCGCTGACGCGCAACGGCACGCCCTGGTCACTTCGAAGCGTGCAATCGAAAATCTGTTCAACGCCGCTGTGGCTACGATTACGCCTGCGGGACACAAGCATGACTCCACCTGCGACATTCTTGCTCACCATGCCGGCTACAAGCTGTTTTCGGCGGATTACACGGGAATCAACAAGAAAGGGATTCTGTTCAGAAATTGGAAAATACCCTCCGTGTTTGCTTTCTTTAAGGATCCGTCGTCCTCCGTCGCCAAGGCCGGCTATCCCGTCATCGGCGTTGTCCACGATTACGAAGTAAAAGGACAGGTCGATCACTTGTGTCGAATCATCGATCGCTGGGCAGAAGCCGGGGTAAAGAGATTTATCTCGATGAACGATCTTGCCGCATCGCTTTGCTGTACTGTGGACGCCCGCTACTTGAAAGAAGAGTCACTCCTGAGCATCGACATAACCTTGCCCCCAGTTGTGAGCTCGGAGGGTCCAGCTATGCCTGTCGGAGAATCTGAGATCGCCGTAAAGGTTGCGTTGCCCGTGCGTGCATCGTGCGACGCCGCGCGCATAGACGCCAGCGGAGCCACTGTGGTTTCGATGGAGCAATCGGGGCAGAACGGGCTAACCTTGCTAATCAGGATCGTCGACGGTGGGCCGGCAAGAATTGCGATTCCATTGCTTGCGTGCGGAGACGAGCTAAGCTCTCAGCTTAAGCGCGCGGCCGCCGCCGCTCCGGCGTCTTTCCCCGACAGAAACGAATCTTCCATCGAGTGATACTCCCAGCAGCCAAACCGGCCTGAGGGAAAAATTCCCGCCCTATCCAAAAATGCTTTGATGGTGCCAAGGGCTTTTTCCCTAGCGTGGTCGAAAATGACGTAGGCGTAGGGAATGTCCAATGCTCTGGTGCTGACAATTTGCTTGCGGTCCTGAAGCACGCCCATTCTCACCAGATCATCGGCGCAACGGTTGATGGCCCACTCCTGATCGATGCCCTGTTTCGGGTCGTAGGAAACCTCTACATAGATGGAACTGTGGCCTGCTGGAGCCATCGCACTGGAAAAATTGTGTGGAAACCCGATGCGATAGAACGCGTACTCCGCTTCCGGGACATAAACCCAGTGCTTGTCGCCCAAATCGCCGCGAACCCCGAAATTAATATTCAATACCGAGACGTGAGCCAACTGAGCGGTGGCCGCGACCACCTCGGGAGGCGCATTTTCCAGGGAACGAATAAGTTCCGGGAGGGGTTGGGTCGAGATAAGGGCGTCGTACGGAATCGTTTCGCCGTGGGAATTGATCACGCGCCGCTCTGTAGCCTTGACTCGGACAATCGATTCGTCCAGGTGCGCAGCGCCCGCCAGTTTCTCGACGCCCCGGATCAAAGCTTCCATCCCGCCGGCTTTGGGGTAATGGAAGCTGGCGTTGTAACCGAGGTGCCCCTCCGCCGGCGCCATCGCGCCCTTAATCAATATCTTTAGGTCCGATGCCGGCACGAACCGGCCCCCGCAATCGGGTGCCAGTTCCCGCGGATGCCGCCGGTAAAGTTTCGAGTTGTAGGGGACCATGAAATGGTCCGCAATGCCCTGACCAAAATGGGCGAGAATCCAGTCTTCGAAGGTCTTGATGGGCCTTTTCTCAGTACGGAAATGTTCCCTCGCGTACTCATAAATACATTCCGTGACGACTTCCCGCGGTAGCCCATACAAGTTAGCCTGAAAAGGATAATTCGTGTAGACGCCTTTGGAAAAAATCCACGCCTGACGGGTCCTCTGCTCTAGTTGGTCGCCAATCAGGCCGAACACCAGATCCCGGAAGAAGTCGGTGCGAAAATGCAGGGCGTGGCCGGTATAGTCAAAACGAAAATCGCCCGCTGTTTCCGTACGACAGAGGCCGCCGAGCCGGCTTTCCTTTTCATACAACTCCACCGTGGCGGGAACTCCGCCATTTTGCCGGCGCAATTCCCAGGCGGCTCCCAAACCCGCCAACCCTCCACCGATGATGACCACTCGTTTCATGAAGCTATTTGAGCTTCCCGGCTGAGGTATGAATGGCAATCTCGGGTTGCGAAGCCATTAGCTGGCGGCCGCCGGCCTCCGTATTGCTTGCGGATGGCGGCGTCTTCCCCATCTTCTGTTCGTAGAGCCGCACATAAAGATCTTCCAGATGCCGTACGAACACGCTTGGGTGAAAGCATTCGAGAGCGTGTACGCGCCCTGTCTCGCCCATCTTTCTCGCCAGATCGCCGCCGGTAAGAATCTTCAAAATGGCGTCCGCCATGGCTTTCGGGTCGTTGGGAGGGACCAGCAATCCACTCTCGCCATCGGCCACCAATTCAGGATTTCCACCCACCCTCGTGGCCACCACGGGCAAGCCCATGGCCATCGCCTCCAGAATCACGATAGGGCAGCCTTCCGTTCGCGATGGCAAAACGAACAGATCGAATTGTTTCAACGCCTCAAACGGATTCGACAGGTAGCCGGCAAACCGAACTTGTTCCGCAATGCCGAGGGAGAAGGCACAAGCCTTCAATTCCTGTTCCAGCGGGCCGGTGCCCACAATGCTGAGAACTGAATTTGGAACCTGCCGCCTGACCAGCGCAAAGGCCGCCAGTAAAGTCGGAATGGCCTTCTCCTCGGAAAGCCGCCCGACAAAGCCGATATTCTTGGGCTCGCCTGTGACCGGCATTCGCGGCGTTCGCAATGCGGCCTGGCGTTTCTCCAGATTAAAGGGAGGATAAACGACTTCAAAGCGGTCAGCATCGATGCCCCGCGCCCATTCATTCTTGATGAAGTGACAGGTCACGACGTATTTGTCGCAGTGATTGATGACGCGCGTGGCAATGGGATGGAGCAACCGGTCCCGCAGGCGCGCGCCGCTGGAAGGAGCCGTATCCTTAAGCGTCATTTCCGTGGCAATGATCACCGGCACACGCGCGATTTTCGCCGCCAGCACCCCCAACAAATTGGCCCTCAGGACATGAGTTTCCACCACGTCGGGCTGGTACTGCTTCAGAAATTCCACCAGCCTCAAAAATGCCGGGAGTTCATTTTGCAGGCCTGGGGCCGTATTCAGGCAGTGGATGCGCCCGCCCAACTGCTCAAAATGCTCGCCGAAGGAGTTTCCGTCGTACTCGTTCACACAGACGCCCAACTCAAAGCGCGAATGATCGAGATCCCGCGCCATAATCGTCAGGATTTCGACCAGGCCGTTGAAGACCTTGAACGATTTATAAATATGAAGGATCTTCAACTTTTTCATCGCCGGTTCCTAGGGCCTCAAGCTAGTTGTTGGTAACGTTCTTCGCGAGATACGTAATGGCAAAACCGGCCCCGGCGCTAAAGCAGGCGGTTGTCGTCCCCATGACAAGGCGCACTTCCTTCCCAGTGAGCGTGCCTGGGCCGCCTCGAACACGGTGCATTCAGAGTCCACATTATAAACAGCGCCCACGGGTTTGCACCCATGCCCGAGGTAACGTTGTAGAAAGTGCACGAGTTCTCGATAATTCCAGATGAAATCAGAACCAGTTGCCAAACTGTGCTACGAGCGCACAAATGTGCATCGCCAGGCAGGGGATGTTCGTGAAAGGCGACTGGAAAAATGTTACCACGTCGGCGCGGCGCCAACTGCTGCCTCGGAGAAATTTGCGTCGAATTAACCGAGTTTTTTTGAAAGGAACCTTAACCATGAGCACCTATGCTGCCTCTCCTGGCGTCTCTCCTGAACTAGGGAGCAAAATATCGGCCAAACAGGCCCGCGTCGGAATCATCGGCCTGGGCTATGTTGGGCTGCCGCTCTCGCTTTTGTACGTGGCAGCGAAGTTCCCGGTCACCGGCTTCGACATCGATCAGCGAAAAATCGATTTCCTCATGGCGGGAAAGTCGTACATCTATCGCATCCCCGAGTCGGAAATTAAGGAAGCGCGCGGGCATGGCCTGATTGCGACCGCCGATTTTTCCAAGCTGGCCGATATGGATGCAATCATCATTTGCGTTCCAACCCCGCTGAATGAATACCACGAGCCCGATCTCAGCTTTATTACCGACACCGCTCACGCCATCGCTCCCCACCTGCAAGCCGGACAACTGGTCGTGCTGGAAAGCACGACTTATCCTGGCACCACCGAGGAAGTTCTTGTGCCCATACTCGAGCGGGAAAACCGGAATGGGTTACGCGCCGCCCGCGTCAACTCATCGACGGAGAATGCTTTCTACGTCGCGTTCTCACCGGAAAGAGAAGATCCCGGCAATACCGTCGTTGCCCGGAAGGACATTCCCAAGGTGATTGGCGGCTTGGATTCGCACGCCTCGGAACTGGCGGCCGCTCTCTATGGATCCATCTTCAATCGCACCGTGCTCGTTTCTTCACCGGCAGTCGCGGAGATGACCAAACTTTTGGAAAACATCTACCGCTGCGTGAACATTGCCCTGGTAAACGAACTGAAGCTGCTTTGCTTGCGAATGGGTATCGACATCTTTGAGGTGATCCAGGCGGCGTCTACCAAGCCCTTCGGGTTCCAGCCTTTCTATCCCGGCCCCGGTCTTGGCGGGCATTGCATCCCCATCGATCCTTTTTATCTTTCCTGGAAAGCCAAGGAATGGGATTTCCGAACGCGCTTCATCGAACTGGCCGGGGAGATCAACGTCAGCATGCCCTACCATGTTGTGACCTCCGTGGCCGGCGCCCTCAACCGTCACAAAAAGGCGCTGAATGGGGCCCGCGTCCTGATCCTCGGCGTTGCCTACAAAAAAGACATCGACGATCTGCGCGAGTCCCCGGCATTGACCATCATTGAATTGCTGCAGAAAGAAGGCGCCGAGGTCAGCTACAACGACCCCTATATCCCGATGGTTGGCAAAGGGCGCAAATACGACTTGCAGATGAAATCCACGCCGCTCGAGCAAATGTCCAACTACGATTGCGTGCTGATCGTCACCGACCATAGCGACTACGACTACGCTAAAGTAGTGGAGAAGTCGCAACTGGTAGTGGATACCCGCAACGCGACGAAAGGCATAACCAGTCCGAAAATTGTGCACTGTTAATCGCGGTCGCCTCGCTGTCGGTCCGAATTTGTGCGATCGAATAAAATTCGACTCCTCCGGCTCCTGGTAGTTACCGCGAGCCGGGGAGTCGTTACTCAGAACGCCCCTTACACCCAATCAGATCCTGCCGCCCTTAGTACTGCCTGCCTTATCCCTTCGATAGCTGCTCTCCAGTCCAACCTGGGCCTGAACTCCATCCCTTGAGTTGTCCTCCTTACGTTGTCCCACGCCCGAATCTCGTCTACGCGAACGGTTGAAGCCGGCGATTCCGCAATTACCCTCGTAACTTGGTGAATTCGCCGCTTCATAGAAGACTCTTAGAAGATTCAAACGATTGAGAGCCTGCATAAAACCGAGTCTGAAGTTACTTCCTCTAGTCCCCCGAGGCTCACGCTGAAAGTCTGTTGGGACTCATCTGTCTGAAATTGCTGTCTTAAGACTGTCAACAGTAGAGGAAGAACGATGTCAGAAATCGAAAGAATTGACCATCACGCGCCGGCATCAACGCCCGAGCAGGTAGAACAAGACATACGGGCCCTGGAGTGGCGCGATCTCCAGCTTTTGGGCATTGCGGGCCTCATCCTGCTTTCCATCACGGCTGGATTCCTGACGCTGCTGGCGCCGCAACTTCTTCGCCGAGCTCAGGCCGAGCTGACCAATCGCCCAGGCTACGCCTCATTGTTTTTTGGACTCATTGTGCTGCTGGTCCTGCTGAACGTCTACCTGTTTGATCAAAAGCTGAGGCTGCAGCAGGCCCGGCGCGGGCTCATCAATCAACTGCAGCGGGCTGAAAGGATGGCGCGAATTGATCCTCTGACCGGCGTCCCCAATCGCCGCGCTCTCAGAGAATCTCTCGAAGCGGATATCAGCCGCGCCCAGCGCAGCAAGCGCCCGTTATCGGTGATGGTGTCCGATGTGGATAACTTTAAGTCCTTCAACACGCGTTTCGGTCACCTCACGGGGGATCGCGTTCTCATGGATGTGGCCGCCCTTCTGAGAAGCAACTTTCGCGCCGGCGACACGATTGTTCGCTACGGCGGTGACGAATTCGTCGTGGTAATGCCCGATACCGACATGGACCGGGCGAAGTTAGCCGTGGAGCGCCTCAACCGGCTCATTGATTCATGGAACACCTCCAATCAAAGTTGCGGTTACAGTTTGGGTCTGAGCTGCGGGCTTACGGAATTTGTCGACGGTGCCACTTTCGACGCGCTCATTCAAGCGGCGGATCAGGACATGTATGTCCGCAAATCGAAAAACCACGGTTCCGTGGCGCGTGCCGCTGCAGCCTCCGCCGGTGCGCATATCGTGGCCGAGGCCTTCCGAACCGGTCCCGGCTTTACCGGGCCGTTCGTCAGCCGTTCCGCAAACATTGTCCCTGCCGCCAGCTCCAGAGGATCGTTGCCCTCGTGATGGGCGAAGGTGTGTGGAACAAGCGGATTTACCTTGGTAACTTGTTTGCGCACTTCGAGGAACTTACTCTCTAAACGATGCCTCCGGGACAACAGAGCTATAAGCGTACGAAAATGGTGCTGCCGCTTCGCCTCTGGACCGACGAGGAAAACGGCCTCACCGAACTGCCTCAGCTCGCCCATACCGTGGATATCAGCCCCGTGGGGGCCCGTCTGGGCGGTCTGCCTAAGGAACTCCAGTGCGGGCAGGTGATTACTCTGCAACGGGGCAAAAACCGCAACAGATTCCGTGTGATCTGGACGAAGCAGCTTGGCTCCAACGAAATTCGCGCTGGGATTGAAGCAATCGAGCCCGGCAAGAAGCTTTGGGACCTCAATCTTCCGGATGAGCCGTCCTCATCCGAGAATGTCGCTGGCAAAGCTGCAGGCGAACTAAAAAGTGCGGCGCCGGATTCCCGAACCACTCCCGCCCGCTTCCCGATCCGCGTGGATCGCTTCAAGAGAACAAAATCGTCTTTTGTAGGGCTCTACCATTTGCACGCGGGGAAGTACTTGCGTGCGCGCTGGGTGCAGGCTGTGGCTGCCGTCATCGTGGTGGGTGCGACTGTGCTGCTGATTCAATCGCTCAACCCGAGGAGTGTGCAAGTAGCCTCTGCACTGCCGGAATCGATTTCCACTCCGGCGCCTGCGCCCGTACCTTCCACCAGCGCGAGAGTTAAGGATGGCGTACGGGTGATTTTTGCCAAAGGATCGTCCGATTCCGCATCAGGTTCCGCGTCGCGCGTGCGAGTGGCGGAGACTCCGCAGGGCCATATAGTTTACCCCGACCCTCCCGAAGCCAATCTTTCGGGCAAGGTGAATCTAAAGGTTGTGATCGGGATGGCCGGCCGCGTGAAAGAAATTTGGGTGCTGAGTGGCAACCGCGAGTTGGCCAAAGCCGCCATCGAAGCCGTCAGGCAGTGGCGCTATGATCATCACGAACGGGATGGCCAGGCCGTCGAAGCAGAAACCAACGTCAGCATCGAATTTCAGGGACAAGACGCCGTCTCGATCCATTTCCCAACTCCCGCTCCGATCGGCGCGCAGTCCTAACCCTTCCAATAACTCCTGGGTTGCCTTTACTCCTCATCCCTGGGCTGTGCTCCGATGGGGCTGCGTTTAACCGGGTTCGATGCAATCTAGATGTTGAATTTCTGTGTCACGGCTTGCGGCAGTTGTTCTTCCAACCTCTGTGCCAGCCACGCCTGTAAACCCGAAGCCAGATCGAAGGGCAGGAAGAGAAATGACAGTCCGGCCTCGCCCCTCGCGTTGTTCCAGCACACTTTGGACTGAGCCGTGATCTGCAGAGGCGGGTCGGGAAGGGTGAACTGAGCCGTCGCTTCCGAGCCAGTGGGGAGAGCTGTTATCGCGCTGAACGCCATGCCTCGCTCGCTCACATCGACGGTTCGACCGAAAACTTCCGGCTCCCCTTTCCTCAGAAGAACCGCCGGGACGGCGATAGGATATCGGAAGTAACGCCGCCGCTCGCGCAAAATCAGCCCGTACGCAACCTTGAGTGTGTGCTTGATGGACTCCTGCGTGAGTGGCCGTTGCAGCACAAAGCTGGCGCCATACTTCAGCGCGCGCGCGGTCTCCGGACTACCACTGGTGAGCGCAAAAATAACTGCGGTCCGGCTGGATGGGAAGCCGCGTACTTGTTCGAGGTACACCGCGGCCTCGCCGCCCAGAGATAAATCGATGACCACGGCGTCAAACTTGCGGCGGCTGAGCCGCTCCGAAGCTGCCGTGACTGCCACGCACACCTCAACATCCATCGCTAGCTGTCGCATGGCCTCGGTGATCTGGCGCGTTGCGACTGGATCCAGCGACACCATCAGGACTTTGCCAAGCTGTTTGGGCGCGGTAATATCAGGCATCAGCGAGTTGGATCATCCCCCCGGGGCTGTCGTTGCTATGGCCGTTCCGTTCTCAGTCTACTCCTGAGCCTGAAACAACCAGTATCCGGGGGTTTCGGCCGTGCACCGCTACTTCTTAGATCTTGTTACGAAATCCGAACTACCCACCGCCGCGGTTCGCCGGCAATAATCTGGTTCAGGAACGCCGAGTGCGGTTCGAGCAGGGCGGGTTGCGACCGCCGCCCTGCGCCAAACCCAATACCTTGCTACAATGCTCTGTTTGTCCCGCGTCCGCAGTTCACTGCCAGTGTGTCGCCTAAGGAGATTCGGGTATGTCGGTCATTCGCAGTTGCGCCATTCTTGCCACTTTGTTACTTGCCTCATTTGCCGTTTCGCAACAGCCCGAAGGCCGTTTGATGCGCTTTCCCGACATCCATGGCGATAAGATTGCCTTCGTCTACGCAGGCGATATCTGGCTGGCCTCAGCCAGCGGAGGCGCCGCTCACCGCGTCACCACCCACCCCGGCCGCGAACTGTTCCCCAAATTCTCGCCAGACGGCAAGTGGATCGCCTTCACCGGCCAGTACGATGGCAACTTCAACGTCTATGTGATGAGTTCCGAGGGAGGCCAACCTCGCCAGCTCACGTTCTACCAGGGCAGCGCGCAACCGCTCAACGATCGCATGGGCATCCACAACCAGGTCGTCACCTGGACGCCCGACAGCAAGCGCATCCTCTTCCTTACGCGCCGCGATGCCTCCAACGGCTGGATCAAGCGCCCCTTCACGGTTTCGATCGATGGCGGGCTGCCCGAGCCTCTGCCCATGGACCAGGGCGGGCTCACTTCGTTCAATGCCGCCGGCACCAAGATCGCCTATAACCGTATCTTCCGCAATTTTCGCACCTGGAAGCGTTACACCGGTGGCCTGGCGCAGGATATTTACATCTACGACCTCAAGAACAACCATCTCGAGCAAAAGATCCCGCATACCGAATACACCGACACGTTTCCCATGTGGCACGGCAACATCGTCTACTTCGCCTCCGACCGCGGTACCGAGCACCGGTTCAATTTTTATTCTTACAACCTGGACACGAAGCAGATTGAGCAGCTCACGCACTTCACCGATTTCGATGTCATGTGGCCCAGTCTCGGCGATGCCTCCATCATCTTCGAGAATGGCGGCTATCTCTATGTGATGGATCTTGCCACTCGCCAGCAGACCAAGCTCACCATCACTCTGTCCGGTGAACGCGATCTGACCATGAAACACTGGGCCAGCGTAAGCAAGTTGATCACTGACTTCGATATCGCTCCCGACGGCAAGCGCGCCGTGGTCGCTGCACGCGGTGATGTCTTTACCGTGCCCGCGAAAGAAGGCGCAACCCGCAATCTCACCCGTACACCCGGCATCCGCGAAAAGGAAGTAGCTTGGTCGCCCGATGGTCGCTGGATCGCGTTCGTCTCCGACCGCACCGGCGAGGACGAAATCTACATCACTCCGCAGGATGGCATGGGCAACGTTGAGTTGGGCAAAGAAAACGAAGCCAAAGACAAAGGCAAAGACGATAGAGACAAAGATAAAGAAAAGGACAAAGAAGCTGCCGCCCGGGAGGCGGCAAGAGAAAAAGAGCGAGGCAAGGATAAGGAACAGCAGATTACCAGCGGTTACAAAGGTTTCAAGTTTGGGCCGGCGTGGTCGCCCGACAGCAAGCGCCTCGCCTGGTCCGATAAAGACCTTCGCCTCTGGTATGTCGATATCAACGAAAAAACGCCGGTCGAAGTCGACCGCGGGAAGTACGCCGAAATCACCAACTATGCCTGGTCACCCGACAGCAAGTGGCTGGTCTATGACAAGGCGCAGCAGACCGGACTGGGTGTTATATATCTCTATTCGACCGTCGGCAAGAAGACCACGGCCGTCACGGGAGATCTGGTCAACAGTTTTCTGGGCACCTTCGATCCCGAGGGCAAATACCTGTATTTCCTTTCCGACCGGGATTACAACGAAGTACTCGGCAACTACGATTTCGAGTTTGCCAATCCCAAAACAACGCGTCCCTATCTGATCACGTTGCATGCGGACACGCCATCCCCGTTTCCCGCTCTCAGCGACGAGACCGCCATCAAGCCGAGGGAAGCCGAGGCCGCAGCTTCAGATGCCGAAAAAGACAACGGCAAAAAAACGGAAGAAAGCAAGAAAGACAAGAAAAAGGAAGATGCGCAGAAAGACAATGCGAACCGCAGCAAGGAAGCCGAAGAAGTCGCCAGAAATTTTCGCATTGACCTGGAAGGCATCCAGAGTCGCATCGTCGGCCTGCCCGTTCCCCCTGCCGTCGTCAGCGGATTGGGCGCAGCGAAAGGGTTTCTCTACTATTCCACCCAACCGGTGCAGGGTCTCTCCGGACCTCTCCCCGGTGAGGAATCCGCGATTCACGCCTACGACCTGAAAGAGCGCAAGGAAAAGACGATCATCGAAGGCATTGACCGCTGGACGCTCTCTTTCGACGGCACCAAGATTCTCTACCAGGCGAAAGACACCTACGGCATCATGGACGCGAAGCAAGACAGCCCCAAGAAACCGGGCGAAGGCGCCCTCAATTTGGGTGGTTTGCGCGCTGAGATCGACCCACCTTCCGAATGGAAGCAGATCTTCAACGAAGTCTGGCGTCAGGAGCGCGACTACTTCTTCGAGGCCAGCATGAACGGCGTGAACTGGGAGGCGATCCGCGACAAATACGCCCCCCTGGTCCCCTACGCCGCCGATCGCTACGACCTCACCTACATCATGGGAGAAGTAATCGGCGAACTGTCGAACTCCCACACTTACGTAGGCGGCGGCGATCAACCCGATCTGCATCCCGTCAACATGGGCCTGCTCGGCGTCGATTACGACCTCGACGCAGCCAGCGGACTGTACCGCTTCAAGAAAATCTATGCGGGAGAAAACTGGAACCCGCAAACGCGTTCACCACTCACCGAGCCTGGGATCAATGTGAAAGAAGGCGATTACCTGCTCGCCGTCAACGGACGGGCATTGCGCGCTCCACAGAATCCCTATGAATTCTTCGTCAACACCGCCAACGAAACCGTCGCCATCACTGTGAACTCCAAGCCGGATTCCGAAGGCGCTCGCACCATTCCCGTCAAACCTGTGCCTGACGAGTATGCGCTGCGCGAATTCAACATGGTGGAAAGCAATCGCAAGAAAGTTGACGCCGCCACAAACGGCAAAGTCGGCTACATCTATATCCCGGATATGGGCGATGCCGGACTCAACGCTTTCGTCAAACAGTTTTTCCCGCAGATCCGCAAGGAAGGGATGATCATCGACGTGCGCTATAACGGCGGCGGCTTCGTCGACCAGTTAATCTTCGAGCGCCTGCGCCGGATTCTGGTTGGCATGGGTTCGGCCCGCAACTGGGAGAGCGGTACTACGCCTCCGACCGTTTTCCACGGCTATATGGCTGCCATCACGAATCAATACGCGGCGTCCGACGGCGACATTTTCAGCGAATTTTTCAAGGTCTACAAACTCGGGCCGCTCATCGGCGAGCGTACCTGGGGCGGAGTGCGCGGCATCCGGGGCGATATTCCGCTAATCGACGGCGGCTACATCACGCGCCCCGAATTCGCCGACTACGACCTCAACAGCAAGTGGGTCGTCGAGAACCACGGCGTCGCTCCCGACATTGAAGTGGACAATCTCCCTGACGACGTTGTTCGGGGCAAGGACGCGCAACTCGATCGCGCCATTCAGGAAGTGATGAAGCAGATCGAGGCCAATCCCAAGAAGTTGCCGCCACGCCCGCCCGACCTTCCGGCGTATCCTGAGGGACCGGCGATGTGACGGGTCGCCGGGAAGGGCGCGGTTGGCGGAGAAATCTCTGCGGATTACTCCCAAAGTGCCTTGCCCATCCCGGAACCCTTCTGCGATACTTGGTCCGCTATGAAAGGTAATCCGAAGGTCATTGCTGAGCTCAATAAGGCACTGCGCGAAGAGCTGACTGCCATCAATCAGTATTTCTTGCATGCGGAAATGTGCGAGAACTGGGGATACAACAAGCTCTCGGGTTTCATCAAGAAACAATCTATCGGCGAAATGAAGCATGCCGAAGTGCTGATCGAAAGGATTCTGTTTCTCGATGGCAGCCCGTCCATGCAACCGCTGCAGTTAACGGTTGGCAAGACGGTGAAAGACATGATTGAAAGCGACCTGGCGCTCGAAGTGGGAGCGGTGAAGCAGTATAACGACGCCGTCGCGATCGCCACCAAAGAAGGCGACAACGGATCGCGGGATCTCCTGGTCACGTTGCTCAAGGACGAGGAAAGCCACGTCGATTTTCTCGAAGCCCAAATGCACCTGATCAAGGAACTTGGCTACGAACGCTATCTGACGCAACAGATGGGCGACAATAAAGAATAAGGGCAGACGGAGGTACCCCGTTGTTTTGGCTGATCTCATGCCTCTTGGCAGGCTATCCTGATAGACCACTCGGAGGATAGATGCGTCTAAGAATCTTCGCGATCGCTACTTTAGCGATGTCATGGTTCGCTCCGGCGCACGCGCAGCAGAGTCACTGGGCGTCTGCGGACGATAAGACCACAAAATACATCATCGATATGGAACGCAAGTGGGCTGAGGGTGTATGCGTCGATAACGGCGTCATTGCCAGCCTGCTTGCCGATGACTTTCAGGGTACTTCAACCAAGGGAGCGCGCTTCACGAAAGCCGACGAACTCAAGGACGAGAAGGGTTCGCACCTTGCTCACGATTGTGGACTCGATGAAGCCAAAGTGCATTTTTTCGGGGACAGTCTCGCAGTCGTCTATGGCCGCGAACATGCCAGCGGCAAAGATAAGTCCCAGCCGGGCGCAAAGGTGTGTCAGGTTTGGACCGATACCTGGCTGAAACGCGGCGCTACGTGGCAGATCATCGCGTCGCACGATAATCGCGTGGAATGTGAGTAGCAGAGACGCTCGTTGGCCATTAGCCGCACCAAGCCAGATTCATTCGGGCGGAGCGACAGGCTTCTCGGCTCGAATCATGGGAAGGATGACAAAAATGCCAGTGAGCAAAGGAATCAGCGCCGGAATCACGGCCGCCCACGGCAATGGCTTGCGGGCGTAGAAAACGAATAGACCGTCTACCGCCGCCACCAGCACAAGAATCAAAGCCATCCGAATTGCCCGCTTCAAATTCTGGCGATTGATCTGCAAGAGTCCCTCCGCGCCCGTAGCCCCGCAAATTCTGCACAATATCCGTGCAGGAGTTCGTCACTTAGAGCTTCATTCTATACCCCTGGCAGGATGCTGAAAAGCGGCTTCCAATCCATGTGGTGACGTGGACGTCCCACCTCTCGATAGCGCCCCGGACCGGACGGATGCTCTTTCTAGTGTGCGCTGAAGTCGGCGTAGTGGGCAAAGCTGGAGAGTACAACCTGGTCACTGCCGGGAATGTAGAACGCAAACCTGCCGAGATTGAAGTTGCTTCCGGGCTCAGTCCAACGATCGAGCGGCACCCAACTATCTCCCTGCCTGATCGAATGGACGATTTCGTTTGCGCTGACGTGGATCTGCAAACTCCGAAAGCTCTTCTTATCGCCTTTGCGCGGAATCTTGGTCTCTGCGCCCTTCTGACCGTTGCGGAAGACGGTGCGGTAAAAATTATTGTCGTCCATTTGGAACAGGACGTAGTTCTTGTCGTCGGTGAAGTTCAGCACCCACTGCAGGCGGTGTCCTTTGACGAGCATGGCGGAAAACACAAACGTGCCGGTCGTGGGAGAAACTCCGTAGGTCACAAAGTCGCCGCCCTTGCGCGCAAACCCGCCCTTGTCCGGCTTCCAGCCCGCCGGGTCGTCCCACTTCGCCATCCCGTTTGGCGCCAGCGCCAGATCCAAGGATTTGATTTGACCGGCGGCAATTTCCACAGTCGATGAACGCGTAAAGTTGTCAGCCGTTTTCACGGCAAGCGTGTAGGAACCGGCCGGCAAGCTCAGACTGTTGCCGCTGAGTACCTTCGTGGGCGGCTCACCCGCCTTGCCAACGGTTACCTGCGCATCGGCGGGGCTAAAGTTAATCTTCAGCTCGCCCGGTGCCGCTTCCAGAGTCACATCCGCGGAACCCAGGGAGACGGCCGTGCCAGCGACGAAGTGCTTCTTGATCTGTTTCAGTTTGAAGCCGTCCTTGCGCAGCCCAACGACATGATCGCCGGGCGTGACCGTGCCAAGGGTAAGCGTTCCGTCAGAGCGAATCGTTCCAACCGCGGCCTGATCGATCAAAACCGTCACGCCTGGGGCTGCCCCTTGAATGGTCAACGATGACAAATGGGGAGTGGGTTGCAAATTGAACGTTACCGTTGCCTCACCCTTGCGCAGCCGCACTTTTTGCTCGGGAAGCTCCTGGAATCCGTTCTTAGCAACGCGTACAACATATTCCTTGGGTTCGAGATTCGGAATCCGCAACTTGCCGCCCTGTGTTAGCTGCGGCTGGGCTTTTCCATTGAGAAAGACTTTTGCTCCATCCTGTCCGGCATTCACGACCAGCGCACCCAGGTTCTGGCCTGATTCGAGAAAGGCGCTGAGTGCGGGCGTTGCCGCAGCCTCAATGGAAAGCTTGTAATCATCGCTGCCCCTGGTCACGGCGAGTTCGTGCGCCCCGGGCGAGACAGAAGGAAGGTCGAGCCCATCCGGCGGCAGGTCGACTAGAGATTGTCCGTCGAGGCTGACCTTGGCCGCGCCTTCGCTGGCATAGACGTGAACATGACCCTCCGCACTGGTGACCACGATTGCCGTCACGCCCTTGGAAACGATGGGGCCGCTAATGGCCGGCGCAGATCCGGCGGTGCTGGAAAACGCGAAGGCCGCTTCTCCTTGCGCTCCCTCGAATTTCAGTTTGTGATCGCCGGGCGCAATTTTTTCGAGAGTCCACTGTCCATCCTGAAGCTCCGCGGGCGGCTGATCGTCGAATATGACCTTTCCCGCGCCGGTATCGGACGTAAGTTTCAGCGCCGGCAGCGCGGGCTCGGCAGGCGGAGGCGCGGGAGTTGCGGCTGCTGGAACGGAGGCCGCAGGTGTGGCTTCGGTGACCTGTGCAGGTGCTGGCGCGTTATGCCGACGCACAACGAAGAAGAAGATGGCGGCGACCAAAGCGATTGCGGCGCCGGCAACAATGGGCAGTTTGGGGTTTCGCCCGGATGCCGCAGGCTGCTTGCGGCTGGGCGGCGCCACCGCACTTTTTGCTGTGCTCGCGGCAGCTGTTCTCGCAGGAGGTTTGGCAGCGGCGCCTTTTTTCGACGGTGGAGCGGCTGAAGCTGTCGCTGAAGTTGCCGTCGCAATGGCAGCGGGTTCTACCACAGGTGCAACCACCGGAACTTCGACCCCGCTTTGTGACTCTGGCAAGGGCCTGGCCAGCGTGGCTTCCAGACTGGCTGGCGGAGTGTTGTAAGTCACGGTCGCGCTATCGCCATCGTGCGAGCCGGCGGTGATTGTCCGCGTAACTTCCAATAAACCCAGCCGGTGCAAAATCCCGTTCGCGATGGTCAGCACTTCACCATCGCTCGGGTATTTTTCGGCGATGGCCCGCACTCGCCCTCCCAGGGCCTGTTTCGCGTCAGCATCGGTAGCGGCATCCACCTCGGTCTCGGCTTTCCGCAACTCTTCCACATCGCGCCGCCGGACCTGGCGAAGCTGCACCTGGTGGTCCCGCTGCACCGTTTCCTGAATCTGCAGCAACCGCGGTTCGCGCGGATATACCGACAATCCCTCCTCGATGCGCGCCAACGCCCCCGCTAGATCGGTTGAGCTTTGCATCTTGCGCGCGTTCGCAACGCAGTCTTCGACAAAGCTCTCGCGCTTCTGGTCGTGAATCAGGGTGCGAATGGTTTTCGCCATGGGATGTCCCGGATTCAAATCGAGAGCTTCGCGAGAGAGCTTCTCGGCTTCCCGCCAATCGCTGTCTACTTTTGTGCGGGCTTCTTCGACCAGCGCATTCGCCAAAACTGCCTTGGTCAGTGAATTGTTTTCATCCAGCTCATATGCCGTGCGCAACCGCTTGATTCCCTCGGCCGACTTCTGTTGCGCGCAAAGCTCCTGGCCTTCGGTCATCAACTGGTGGGCCTCGGTCTTGCGCTTCAGTCCATCTTGGGCGAGTTTCTCGAGTTCCGCCAGTTCCGTATCGTTCGGGAATTCGGTCGCCGCACCCTGCAACAGGTCAAGGGCGCGAGCGTAGTCGCTGGAGTGCAGACAGGCATCGACCTGTTCGACCAGGCGCGTCTTCGATTCGATCCGTACCTGCTGGTCGCGCCGCTTCTGCAAACGCTCGACCTCGAACGTCAGCCCGGGATACTGGCTGTAGATCGTGCGCAGGATCTCCCAATCGTTCAGCGCGTCGTTATACGCGCCCTCTTCTTCGTGCAGGTGCGCGCGGGCAACGATGGAGTTGACTAGATCGCGCTTGTCCTGCACCAGCCGCAAGGCGCGTTCGAAATGTGCCTCTCCCGGATGCTGGTCGAGCGCCTCGCGCAGAATGTTTACACGCTTCTCCAGGTCGGCTTCCGCTTCCACCTGGTGATCGACAGTGGCGATGAACGCCGAAAGCTCCTGCCGCTGCTGCTCTTCAATGTCGTACTTCAGCGCCTGGAAGATGGCGTTGTCCGGATACTTGGTCAGATAGGCCTGGCAACCATCCATGGCCTTGCGGAAGTTGTGCTCGGTGAGGTTCCGCCGCGCGTCGGCGTAGGCCGTGTTCATGGCGTCGTGCTCGGAGCGCACTTCGTTGTAAAAGCTCTGGTAGTTCGCGCCGCTCTCCCGATTGATCGAATCGGGGGCCTTTCGGTCGAGATCGAGAACGACGCCGAGCTTGGCCAGCGCGTTGCTGATGTCGCCCTTCTGCCAGGCATCGGTGGCGGCGCGATGAAGCTGCTCTTTTTCCTGGCGCAGCTTTTTGTATTCCTGCTCCTGGCGGTCGACCTCGGCCAGCAATTGCAGCGCGCGCGCCTCCTGCGGCCGCAGTTGTAAGACATTCTGCAGCGCTTCGCGGGCGTGACCGTAAGCATGGTTCTCGATGTGTTGTCGCGCCAGCCGGTACCAGTTATCGATCTGCCGTTCGCTGCGCCGGTTTTCGATGCGGCTCTTCAGGGTGAGCGCGGTGGCGTTGTCCGGTTCGATCTGCAACACTTCCTGCAGCTTCTGCAGGGCCAGCGGATCTTCCTCTTCTTCAAATCGCGCGCGGGCGGCCTCGAGCAACTGCGAAAGCGTCTTGCGCCGTACCGCGCCGTCGAGCTGGCGGCGCAGCGACCCGATGGAATTATCCATGTGGCCTTCGGCCTCAAGTTCGCCCAGGATCTCTCCCGCAAACTGAAAGTCGCCATCCTCCAGCGCCTTGGTTGCGCGCTGCAGGCGCGGCCGCGTGCGTTCCGGATCGAAGAACTCGATGGGCTCGTTGCGCAACGCCTTGTTGAGCGTGTCGCCAAAATCGCGGGCGCTGGCGAAACGGTGCCACGACTGTTTTGCCATCGCCTTGTGCAGCACGCGGCTCACGGGCTGGCTCACGGTGGAATTCAGCTCCGTCGCCAGCGGCGGGATGTGATGCAGAATGGCCTCGACCACCTCATCGGCCCGGCTGCGCTGGAACGGATTTCTTCCCGTCATCGCTTCATACGCGACCACGCTGAGCGAAAAAATGTCGGAGGCCGGCGTCAGTGCCTTCAGTTCGATCTGTTCCGGGGACATGTAGAGCAGCGTCCCTTTTTGTGTCCGCGTGGTATGCACGTCGGCCATGTGGGCGATGCCGAAATCGATGATCTTCACCGAGTCATCTTCCATTACGAAGATGTTGCTCGGCTTCAGGTCGCGGTGCACCAGGCCGCGTTCATGCGCCGCCTGCAGTCCGCGGCAGGCCTGCGAAATAATGTCCGCCGTGCGCTCCACCGTAAGCCGGTGGCTGGCCTTGCGGATGAAATGGTCCAGCGTCGTGCCCGGCAGCAGCGGCATCACGAAGTAAGGTTTCTTCTTGCCCTCGTCCTCGAATTCCCCGATGTCGAAGATCTCGACAATATTCGGGTGACTCATCGAGGCCAGCACATCGCACTCTTTGTGAAACAACTGCAGCGAAGCCGGATCGGGAATGTCGAGGATGGTCTTGACCGCTACTTCGCGCCGCACCACGGTGTCGTATGCGCGATATACCAGGCCCATACCGCCCTGGCCCAGTATCTGCCGGACCTCGTAGCGGCCTGCCAGCTTTTTGGGTGAAGAAGGAGTATCCATGACGCGCCCGGTGGGGGCCATAGCATCTTAATCCATCTGGAGAAAAAAGTGCGTGGCCCGTTCGTGGCTCCGAATTCAACTTCCGCCCAGGCGCTCGATCCGCTGAAAACCCCCGACTTTGCGTGGCGCCACGATCCGATGCTGCGATAAAGCCTTTATTGTCAGCGTTTTTAACGAAGCAGCGCGCACTGCCGCCCTGCTGTCCCCCACACCGGCCTACCCGGAATCGACCATTCCAAACTGAATCGTCAATCCTAAGCCCATCATCCAAAACCACCGGAGACTGACCTGCATGGAAATTCGCGATATGGGCGAGTTCCTCAACTATTTCGACAAAGTTCACCAGCGCACCATGAAGGTTGTGCGCGCCATCCCGCCCGATCAGGTGGACTGGCAATTTCGCCCAGGGAAATTCACCTTGGGAGACCTGGCCCGCCACATCGCCACCGCCAACCGCTATCTGTTCGTCGAGGTCGCCCGCGGCCAGCCCAGCGCCTACGCCGGCTGTGGGAAGCATCTCGCAGCCAGCCATCAGGAAATCGTCGAGTTCATGGAGGGCCTGCACCGCGAAGACCTCGAAATTCTCTCCGCCCTGACGCCCGAGGACCTGAATCGCAAATGCCTGACTCCTGACGCCGCTTCCATCACATCATGGAAATGGCTGCGTTTGATGATCGAACACGAAGTCCACCACCGTGGCCAGATCTACATCTACCTGGCATTGCTGGAAGTGCCGACTCCGCCTCTCTATGGCATGACCTCGGAACAGGTGCAGGCACGCAGCCGCGCCCTTATGAATCGAGGCGCATGATGGAACCTGACATTTCCCAAACGATTGCTTTGCTGGCTCGCACCCCCGGTGCGCTCAACGCTCTCTTGCGTGATCTGCCGGAAGCCTGGACTTTACGCAACGAGGGCGAAAGCACCTGGAGCGCGTTCAACGTCATCGGCCATCTGATTCATGCTGATCGAACGGATTGGATGCCGCGGGCAAGAATGATCTTGCAATTCGGCGAGAGTCAGACCTTTGTGGCCTTCGATCGCTGGGCGCAAGCGCAAGAGAGCCGAGGCAAGTCGCTCACGCAGCTGTTGGATGAATTCACGCGCATGCGGTCGGAGAACCTGCGCGTTCTGCGTGCCTTAAATCTGAGTCGGGAGCAACTCAACCTGCGTGGTCGCCACCCCGACTTTGGAGTGGTTACGCTGTCACAACTGCTGGCGACCTGGGCAACCCATGACCTGACGCATCTGCATCAGATCTCGAGGGTCATGGCCCACCAATACCGCGACGCCGTGGGCCCGTGGAGCGCCTACCTGGGCGTGCTGCACTGCGCCGGCCACAGTTCTTAAGGGGTTGCGTCGTGATGTGCGCCGCGATGTTTTGCCGCGCGAGCGCCTAGTTTTCCAGATAACTGTCGATCCACACTTTAACTTTCTGGCGGCGTTCGTCGGCGGGATCGAAGCGGACGCCGAAAGATTTGCTCTTGCGCCAGGTCACACTGCCGCGGACGCAAACGCGCGGCAAGGTGAGCAGAGAGAACGAAATCTCGACACTGGTTCCCGCAGCCATATCCTCGGCGCTCTTCAGCGACATGCCGCCGGCGCTCAGGTCGAGGCTCGAGGCACTGACGCGGTGGCCATCATGGCTGACCACCGATACATCCGTCATGATGGGAATACGCGCATATCGGCGGAATTCGTGCAGCACGAGCATGTGCGTGGCACGCACCAGTTTCAGCGCAGCTGGCCGCTCCAAAGGCTCCTGGAACATGGCATTAATGCCATACTTCGAATAACGCATGGCTTCCTGCGCCGAACCGCCGAGGCCATAAAGCACCACCCGGCTGTTGGAGGGCGAAGTGCGCGCCGCCTCCATCACGGCTGCAGCCCCCGGGCCCAGATTAACCACACAGGCCTCGAACTTCTCCTGCCGCAGGCGCTCGGCCGAGCCTGCGGAAGTGACCACGGTTTCGATGCCAAACTGCCGGAAACACTCAGCCAGCATGTACCGCGAGGATTCTTTGAGATCGACGAGGGCCGCGCGAGCTGCCGTCTTTCGATTGGAAGAGTTGGGCGCCAGGGCGCTACCGAAGGCTTTTTGCATAGTCGGGGACGGCTTCCAGTACGAAGCTTGATTGTGGCCCGCCAGCAAAGAGATGGAAAGACCCTAAGGGACAGGCTTGAGGGGTACTAAAGTGTAGTTCCGGGCGCTGGACTGCTGGGTTGAAGAAATTTGCTTACCAGGGGCGCAGAGTCTGTAAATCGGCCTGGAAGAAGGATTTGGAGTGGGCCATCGAATGCCAAGTAGAACGGGAAAATCCGGGCCTCTATTCCGACCACCTTCGGAACAGCAGCGCCCCATTCGTCCCGCCGAAGCCGAAGGAATTCGACATTGCGTATTCGACTTGGGCCTTGCGCGCATGATTTGGGACGAAATCCATGCCGGCGGTTTCGGGATCCTGGTTTTCTAGGTTGACGGTTGGCGGCAGAATCTGGTCGCGCAGTGCGAGCACGGTGATGCCTGCTTCCAGACCGCCGGCGCCACCGAGCAGATGGCCGGTCATCGACTTGGTGGAGCTGACCGGAAGTTTGTGCGCGCCGAAAAAATTCCGGATGGCGTGCGCCTCGAGGGTATCGCCGATCAGCGTTGACGTCCCGTGAGCGTTGACGTAGTCGACTTTGTCTGGGCTCACGCCGGCGTCGCGCACGGCGTTTCGCATCACGCGAAATCCGCCCTCGTGCTCGGGAGCGGGTTGCGTCATGTGGTAGGCGTCGCCCGACATGCCGTAGCCCGCAACTTCAGCAAGGATTAACGCGCCCCGCTGTTGGGCGTGTTCGAGTTCTTCGAGCACCAGAATCCCCGCGCCTTCACCCATGACGAAACCGTCGCGGTCCCGGTCCCAGGGGCGGCTGGCTTTTTGGGGATCATCGTTGCGCGTGGAAAGCGCGCGCATGGCGGCGAATCCGCCCACGCCCAGTGGAGTAATCGCGGCCTCGGAGCCGCCGGCAATCATCACATCGGCGTCATTGTGCTGAATGATGCGAAAAGAATCACCCACAGAATGCGCGCTGGTGGTGCAAGCCGTGGCCGTGGCCTCGTTCGGCCCCTTGGCCCCGATGCGCATGGAAACCTGGCCCGCCGCCAGGTTCACAATCGCCGACGGAATAAAGAACGGTGAAACCTTGCGCGGGCCGCCTTCGAGCAGCGCCTTGTGCTCGCGTTCGATAATGTCGAACCCGCCGATGCCGGATCCGATGTGCACGCCTACCCGTTCGGCATTCTCCTGCGTGATCTGCAGGGCCGACATTTTGAACGCCTCATCCGCCGCGGCGATCGCCAGGTGGATAAAGCGCCCCATCTTTTTCACTTCTTTTTTTTCGATGAAGTTGAGCGGGTCGAAGTTCTTGACCTCGGCGGCGATCTGGCAGGCGTAGTTACTGGCGTCAAATTGGGTGATGCGGCCCACGCCGCTCTTGCCCGCGAGCACGGCCTGCCACACCTCTCCGGTGGTGTTGCCCACGCCGCAGATCAGGCCGATGCCGGTAACTACAACCCTGCGTCCCAAGTCTACTTGCCGCCTTTCGAGTGCTTGCCGATGTAGTCGATGGCGTCCTGCACGGTGCGGATTTTTTCCGCGTCCTCGTCGGGAATCTCGATGTCGAAGCCCTCTTCAAAGGCCATGACCAGTTCGACCGTGTCCAGGGAATCCGCGCCCAGGTCGTCCACGAATGATGCGCTCGAAGTGACCTCGCCCTCATCCACACCCAACTGCTCCACAATGATCTGTTTTACCTTTTCGTCAACGGCTGCCATGTTTCTCCTCGCTTAGCACTTTGATTTGAAATTTGATGTGCACGATCCAAGATTGCAATGCGTTATAAAGCCGCCCTTTCCGGTTTCGGTATTTTTCAGATGCCACCAGTACGGAAAAAGGCGAACGAGTAGTGTAACGGTCTCGGTAAATGGCTGTAAAGGAAGCGTCGAACTTTGCGAGACCGGCGCCTGTGGTATACCTTCAGCATCCTAAATGTGGCCGCGCGTGGCGGTCAAACCTATGCGTGCAATCGTGCAGCGGGTAAGCCGCGCCAAAGTTACTGTGAATGGCGAAATCTCGGGCGAGATCGGCCGGGGATTGCTGGTCCTGCTCGGCGTCGGCCGCGACGACACGGAAGCCGATGCCGTCTACCTGGTGGACAAACTTTCTGGCCTGCGGATTTTTGATGATGACGCGGGAAAAATGAATCTCGCACTCGGCGAGGTTGGCGGAAGCGTGCTCGCAGTCTCGCAGTTCACGCTCTACGGCGACGCGCGGCGCGGCAAGCGCCCCTCATTCGACTCCGCAGCCCCGCCCGGCAAAGCGCGGCAGCTTTATGAGTTCTTCGTGGAGAGTATCCGTGCTTCCGGCCTGCGCTGCGAGACCGGCCGCTTTCAGGCGACGATGCAGGTGGAATCTGTAAACGAGGGGCCCGTGACGATTCTGCTGGACTCGGAGAAGGCATTCTAGAGTTGGCCTACCGCACAATCAAACTACGCTTGCGCGGTGCCTACTTGAGCAGCGCACTTACTACGCAACTCTTGAATTCGGCGTATTGGAGACGAAAATGCAAGAAACGAGCGTCGGATGGAACCCCTCGTATGTGGGCCACCTGCCTTGGTTCGCGAATGTATTCGTTCTTTACCTCACGGTAGCTCTTCTCGCATCCATGATCCGGGCCGTCGGCCTCGCACGGCGGATATGGAGGATCGAGGAGAAACAGCACGAAGAGGACGGAGGATTTCGGCTCACTTGGGAATTTTGTCAGGCCAAGACGGCTTCGATAAGGCGGCTCTCAGCGCTGACCTTCCTTTTGTCGGTCCTTGTGCTCGCATGGAGCACAGCAAAGATATTGCAGGGAGCTGCGGATCAGAAGGTGACCGGATCAGCCTTCCTCGCTGGAGCTATGGCTGCGGCGCTTACAGAGTTCGCCTTTGGGATCTTCGTGTGCGCGGTACTGTACGGCCTGGGTATCCTCTGCGAAGGTCTGCTGGTGCGGCGAAAAATTGATTTCGCCCGTGCGGAGAGCAAGAGTTAATGTTCCGAGGAATGAACTTAAGTGGAGGAAGCTTTGTTGCGAAGCACCTGCTCTAGAAACCCGCCCCAGCAATGATCTACTCTACGTCCCGCTGGTTTCCAGCAGCGGATCAGCCTGCTCCTGCTCTTTCACATCCGCCAGTTCCAACTGCAGATTGCCGGCATTGGTCGCGTAGGCCAGTCCGGTTTCCATATCGACCACTCCCTCGCGCACGAGCCGATCGATCTCTCCATCGAAATGCTGCATGCCGTCCTGGCTGCCGACGCGCATCGCGTCGAGCAATGTCTTGCCGTCGCCTTCGCCTTTTTCCACATACTCGCGCGTGCGCAGCGTGGATTTCAGGATTTCGATCGCCGCCACTCGGCCCGTTCCATCTTTACGTGGAATCAGCCGCTGAGAAATGATGTAGCGGAAACTCTTCGCGAGGCGATTGCGCACGGTGTGCTGCTCGGCCAGAGGGAACACTCCCACGATGCGCTCCACCGTCTTCGACGCGTCAATGGTATGAAGCGTGGAGAGCACCAGGTGGCCGGTTTCAGCCGCTTCCATGGCGATCTCGATGGTCTCGCGGTCGCGCATCTCGCCCACCAGAATCACCTTCGGGGCCTGCCGCAGCGCTGCCCGTAACGCCAGTGCAAAGCTCGGCGTGTCGGAGTGCAACTCGCGTTGATGAACAATGCAGTTCTTGTGGATATGCAGAAACTCGATCGGGTCCTCGATGGTGAGCACGTGATAGAACTGCTCCTTATTAATCTTGTCGATGATCGCGGCCAAAGTGGACGACTTGCCGGAGCCGGTCGGTCCCGTCACCAGCACAACGCCATTGCGCAGCTCGACGATCTTGCTCAGTTCTGCCGGCAACTTGAGGGCGTCGAAGTCCGGGACTTTGCCGGGAATCACCCTCATCACGACGGCGCATGTGCCGCGCTGCATGAAGATGTTCACCCGAAACCGGTGCGCGCCCGGCAAACTGTAAGACACATCGCACGATCCGTTTTGCTTCAAGTTGTCGATTGCATGCTGGTTCTTGCCGATCAAATCGGCCGCGATACGGCGGGTATCTTCACTGGTAAGCACACGCGTCACGCCGGCAGGCGCCAGCTTCCCGTTGATTTCCACCAGAGGCGGCTTTCCTGGGGAAAAAAACAGATCGCTCACCTTTTCGGATGTTCGCAGCATCGATGCCAGAAGCTCGGCAGTCGAGATCGGTACAGGCGCGGGAGCTGCTGCAGCGGCAGTAGCGGCCCGCGCAGGCGCAGGTAGGGGACTCGGAGGAGTTACGGTGGCTGACATATTAAGGAAGCCCTTGGTCGTTTCGAGCGTACAACGATCACCTCAAACTACCGGAGGATAGGGCCTTGCGTCTCGTTACCGAGGTCACGTGGCGATGAAGAACTGTATTCTGCGTCGGGTTCCAGACTTGTTAGATCAATGAGCGGCGAGAATCGCGTCGGTAACGCGCGCGGCGTCCGCGGCCGCCTTTACGTCGTGTGTTCGCAGAATGTGCGCGCCCTTCAGAATCATGGCGGTTTGGGCGGCAAGGTTGCCGTAAAGGCGGTCGGCGACGGCGGCATCCTTTCCGTCTCTTGCCAGCATGCGGCCGAGAAACGACTTTCGCGATGTGCCGACGACCAGCGGAAAGCCGAGCGATTGTAATTCTTGAAAGCGGGCAAACAGCGGATAATTCTGCTCGAAATTTTTCCCAAAGCCGAAGCCGGGATCGATCGCGATTCTTTCCCGCCGGACTCCGGCCAGCACGGCCGATTCTGCCCAGTCCCGGAGTTCGCGCTTGACCAGCAGAACAATGTCGCCCGCAGGCGGTAGAGTCCGCCACTCTTCGGGACGGCCGCGCATGTGCATCAATACGACACCGCATTTCGTTTCGGCGACGGTCTTGGCCATCTCTTTATCCCAGCGCAGCCCGCTAACATCGTTGATGATCTCGGCCCCCGCTGCCGCCGCGGCACGAGCCACACTGGCTTTGTAAGTGTCGATGGAGATCACAGCATCCGGCCTCTGCTTCTTGAGCGCCGTAAGCACGGGCAGCACGCGCCGCAATTCTTCATCAGCAATGACGGCAGCGACGCTGGCGCCGGGCCGCGTGGATTCTCCGCCCACATCGAGGATGTCAGCGCCTTCCTCCATCAATTGCAGCGCGTGTGCGACGGCTCGGTCGGGGTCGAAGTAAAGACCGCCATCAGAAAAAGAGTCCGGAGTCACATTGACAATGCCCATGATCAGCGTGCGCTTGCCCAGTTCCAGCGTGCGCGCGCCGAGATTCCACTGAAAGACAGCCCTCATGCAAAAGAGTCTAAATGAAGGGAGCGAATGACGATGCAGGAATGAAAATCAGCGGCGGCGTACGGCCGCTTCGCGTTTGCCGAGAGTTCGCAGCGCCCCGCGGCCTGTGCCGGTTGGTGGCTTTCGCGTTCCCTCCAGCAGGTCTTTGAGCACGACCGCATTATTGCGTGTTTCGTTCTTCGAGGCGTACAGCAGCGTGAGGCGTTTTCTCTTGCGGGCGAGTGTGTACAGTGTTTGCAGATCCTTTTCGGCTTCCGGGCGCGCCAGTTCTTTCAGGTAACGCTTGCGAAAAAGCTGCCACTGCTCCGGTTCGGCGTGGTACCACTTCCGCAAATCGTCGGAAGGAGCCAGGTCGCGCAGCCACTCATGCAAGCCGATCTCAGCTTTGCTCACTCCGCGAGGCCACAGACGATCCACGAGAACGCGCGCTCCGTCGGAGCGTGACACCGGTTCGTATACCCGCTTCAAGGCGACTGGCATGGCTTTGCGGCTGGCAACGTTGCAGCGTGTTGCTTTGCTTTATCATTGTAAGTCGAACGCGATGGCGGCGCTGTGGGAAACTGGGCACAAAATGCGAACAACCAGGAGTCAAATGGAATTGATGGCGGCAGGCCGACGGCAGCGGCAACGATGGACGCAGGCTTCGCGGTGCTGGATTGGAATCCTCCTGACTGCGCTGCTCGCCCTGGCCTCTGTTTCGGGCTGCGATGTTGAGCGCCGCAAATCGGACGCCGAACTCGGCCTCAACCCGCAGCAATCCGCCGGACGCAAGATTTATGACAACTACTGTGACCGCTGTCACCGCGCCTATTCCACCGAGGGGAAGAAAGGTCCGGGACTGAAGGGTGTCTTCCAGCATCCGTATCTTCCCCTCAGCGGCCTGCCGGCCAATAACGAGCGCGTCAGCGATATCGTCCGCTTGGGACGCAAGGAAATGCCGGCCTACAGCCAGACGCTCAGTCCGCAAGACCTGCAAGACCTGCTGGCCTATCTGCACACTCTGTAACGATCACCGCAGGCATGGTTGCGTGCGCGCCGCATTCCCTTCGTGGGATAATCCTGCCGTGGAAAACGCCGCGCTGTCGGATCGATTTCGCAAGCTGCCTTCCGTGGATGATGTGATACGCGATCCCGCGATCAGCTCCTTGGCACAGGCATACGGTCATGATCCCGTCGTAGATGCGGTACGCACCGTGCTGGCGAGTTTGCGGGAAGAAATCGCCTCCGAGCTGCTTCACGAGGATGCTCTCCAGATTGCGCTTGCTGGACTGCCGGACGCGGTCGAGGACCAGCTTCGCCAGGCGCTGCAATATTCGCTGCGTCCGGTCATCAACGCGACGGGCGTGATCCTGCATACGAACCTGGGCCGCGCTCCGCTCGGCCATGACATGATCGAACACATCCGCGAGACTGCCACGGCTTACACCAATCTGGAGTTTGACTTTGCGACGGGCGAACGCGGGAAACGCGATGTACACGTGGACCGCCTCTTCCAGCGGTTGTTGCATGGGGCTGCGAAAAATGGGGAAGGGAACCGTGGGGAACCGAATGAAGACCGGCAATCGATCTCGACGATCGTAGTGAATAACAACGCGGCCGCGGTGCTGCTGGCGCTCAACACACTGGCCGAGAACGGAGAGGTCGTTGTTTCGCGCGGCGAACTGGTCGAGATCGGGGGATCATTTCGCATTCCCGATGTGATGGCGAAGTCTGGGGCGGTCTTGCGCGAAGTGGGAACCACCAATCGCACTTGCGTTTCCGATTACGAACACGCGATTACTGATCGCACGCGCCTTCTGCTACGGGTGCATCGTTCCAACTTTGAGATCACCGGATTCACCGGGCAGGCGGCCACGGCGGAATTGGTGGAACTGGCTCATCGGCGCGGGATTCCGCTCATGGAAGATCTGGGCAGTGGCGCACTTTTCGATCTGCGCTCGATCGGAGTCGGCGAATCCGGCGTTCTCGACAGCTTGTGCGGCGGTGTCGATATCGTGACTTACAGCGGCGACAAATTGCTCGGAGGCCCGCAGGCGGGGTTGCTCAGCGGCCGTTCGGAAATCATTGCCCGGATGCGATCGAATTCTCTGTTCCGCGCCTTGCGTGTGGACAAGCTGATCTATGCGGCTCTGGAAGCAACCCTTCTCGCATATGTCCGGCGGGATCACGACGCGATTCCTACGCTGCGCATGATGCGGCTTTCGAAGGCAGCGATCGGCGAGCGCGCCGAGGCCCTGGCCGCGCGGGTTGGAGCGCCGAAAGTGAAAATCGAAATCGTGGATGGTGAATCCCTGCTCGGCGGCGGCGCCGCGCCATCTTCTACGTTGCCGACGCGATTGCTGGCTATGTCGTGTGAAGGCATGAGCGCTGACGAACTGTGCGCACGCCTGCGAAGCTCCGAGCCTCCGATCATTGCTCGAGTCGAAGAAGGTCGGGTCTTGCTCGATTTGCGGACGGTGTTTCCAGAGCAGGATGCAGCCCTGGCCCGCGCACTGCTCCGCATCTCCGCGTGACGTTTTTGCATCGAAGCCATATTGGCCACGCTCTACACAGTCGGACACTCAACGCGCCCGTTCGCGGATTTGCTCTCGACCCTTCAGGCGCATGCAATTGAAACTCTGGTGGATATCCGCGCCTTCCCCATGTCCCGGCGGTTGCCGCAATTTAATCGAGAATCCCTTGAAAAAACTTTGCCTGAAGCCGGAATTAACTATCTCTGGATGAAAGCTCTGGGCGGCTATCGCAAGAAGATCCTTGAAGATTCACAGCACATCGGGCTGCGGAATGCGAGCTTCCGCAATTACGCGGATTACATGCTGACTCCCGATTTTAAGAACGCGATGGACGAGCTGGTGACTCTGGCGGAGCGATCGCGTACAGCTTACATGTGTGCCGAGCGCGTATATTTTCGCTGCCACCGCATGATTGTTTCCGACTGGTTGATGGCGCACGGGCACACAGTAATGCATATCGACGGAACCGGGCCGGCCCGGCCCCACCGCCTTACCGCGGAGGCGCGCATGATCGATGGCGAACTGATTTATCGCGGCGACCGTTTGCTGTAGATTCGAGAATATGATCGTCGGCACAGGCATTGACATCGCAGAGGTCCCCCGCATACGCCATTCGATCGAGCGCTTTGGCGATCGCTTTCTGCAGCGTATTTACACGGCTCGCGAAATCCGCTACTGCGACTCCAAAGCCAACCGGGTTGAGCGTTACGCTGCCCGCTTCGCCGCCAAAGAAGCAGCCATGAAGGCCCTCGGAACGGGCTGGAGTCACGGCGTGCGCTGGCGCGATTGCGAGGTTGTGCGGCTTCCCGGCGGCCGTCCGATGATTGCTTTTCATGGAAGAGCCGCCGAGATCGCCGCCGGGCTCGGAGTGAAGAACACTGCACTCTCGCTCTCCCATACCACCGAGCAGGCCTTCGCGCAGGTGATTCTGGAAAACTAAAAGCGATGAGTGGCCGGTCGTTAGTAGCCAGTTCGGGATCCATTACGGGTGCTCACTAACCACCGACCACTGACCACTGCTTCCGCTTTCTTCTGCTAGACTGGCGCATTCATCTCACCATGTCTGCCACCATCCAAGCTGCTCCCGCCAGTGTCCTTACGTCCGCCAGAATTCCTGAAAGCACGATCCTCGCGGGGCTGGGCCTTACCAGCTTTGCTGCCTTGTTGCTGGAGTTGGCGCTCACCCGGCTGTTCTCCGTCGTCCTTTTCTATCACTTCGCCTTTCTCGCCATTTCGATTGCGCTGCTGGGACTCGGCGCGGGCGGCGTTTTCGCCTACCTGCTGAAGAAGCGTCTGGCTGCCACGGCCACGCGCACGCTGGCTGCCCGGCTGTGCATCGCGAATTCCATTCTGGTGGCCGTCGTACTTGAGGTCGTGCTGCACGTGCCGGTCGCGCTCACCGTTACAGGGGTGAATTTTCTTCACCTGACGGTCCTCTATCTGGCGGCGGCAGTGCCGTTCTTCCTGACTGGCCTGCTGTTTTCGGTGGTTTTCGCCCGTGAGACCTGGCGCGTATCACGGCTCTACGGCGCTGATCTGAGCGGCGGAGCTTTGGCATGCCTCGCGGTCGTCCCCTTGCTGAACTGGGTCGGGGGGCCGAACACGATTCTGGCGTCGGTGGTTGCAATGGCCGTGGCGGCCATGGTCTGGGCCTCATCCAGCGGCGCGCGCAGAATCGCCGGTGTGGTTGCGGCCGCTTTCGTTCTGCTGATCGCCGCCAATCATTCCAACCGCCTGATCGACGTGGTCTACGCCAAGGGCATGTTCCGCGATCCGGCATGGGTGGAATTTGCCCGCTGGAATGCGCTGTCGCGCGTGGAAGTCGACCGCCAGGGCCAGGGCAAGGCCATTGTCATCGATGCCGACGCTTCCACTTACATTATGAATTGCGATCTGGCCCACTGGCACGGTTCCGAGTGGGAGCGCAATCTCATGTCCGGTCCGCCCGCGCTGGCCAACGTGTTGCGGCCGCGCGGGGAGTTCGCCATCATTGGCCCCGGTGGCGGCGTCGATGTGCTCCGCGCCGTGGCCAACGGCAGCCCGAGCGTGACCGGCATTGAAATCAATCCCATCATTGCCGATACGATCATGCGCGGCCGCTACGCCGATTACGCAATGCATCTCT
>CAWAQH010000003.1:0-45218 GCA_963784085.1 uncultured Acidobacteriaceae bacterium
TAATGTTTTTGCTGCCTTAACTCGTATTGCTGTCGCGTGCAGGGACTTCAGTTCACTGCGCAGCCTGGCGGCCGTACCGCGATCCAAAGCGCTCAGGGGTTCGTCCAGAAGAAGAACGCGAGGCTCGGTAACCAGCGCCCTTCCGATGGCCACGCGCTGCTTTTCTCCGCCACTGAGCGTGTAGGGATAGCGGTGCAGCAGGTGTTGGATGCCAAGCAACTCCGCAATTTCATTTACCCGGCGCCGGGCGTGCTCGCGTTCGCACGGTTGGTAACGCAATCCGAATGCGAGATTGCGTGCCACGTCCAGGTGCGGGAACAGCAGGTAGTCCTGGTAAACCATGCCGATGCCCCGTTTCTCCGGCGGCAGACCCGTTACTTCTTTCTCGCCGACGAAAATCCGGCCCGCATCGGGATGGTGAACTCCGAGCAGAAACTCGAGTAGGAGTGTCTTGCCCGCGCCCGTGGGTCCCACGATGACCAGATATTGGCCCTCACTCACGTGCAGCGTGACGTCCCGAATCGCGAATTCCGGCCAAACCCGGCTCACTCCCTCGAGTTTGATCAAAATTCCGCTCGCTTAACGGTGGCAACCGCCCGGAGGCTGATAAATATTGCGAGAGCCACCAGCAGCAGCAGCGCCGAAAGGGGCTTGGTGTAGGTGTATCCGAAAAAGTTGTACCACTGAACAGAAGCGTGTTGATGGTTTTCGGATAATAGGCGATGATGGCCACCGAACCGAATTCGCTGATGGCGCGCGCCCAGGTCATGATGGCGCCCGAGAGTAGATCGCGGCGCGTCAGCGGAATGGTTACCTGGAAGAAAGCCTGCAGCCAACTGGCGCCCAGGCTGCGGGCCACGTGTTCCATTCTCGGGTCAACCTTCAGAAATCCATCGCGGCAGTGGTTCACAACAAAAGGCAGCCCGACGAAGAGCATGGCCAGCACGATTCCCCAATAGTTGTCGCTCAGCAAACGTTGAAGTGTGTTTTCAAAGGAGCGCCCAGAATGCCGCCGCGCCCAAAAATAAAGAGCAGCGAAATGCCGACGATGGTGTGCGGAATCACTACCGGCATGTCGACGATCCCCTCCACCGCCGATTTTCCGGTAAACTGCTCCCGGGCGAGAACGTACCCCAGAGGAATGCCGAACAGGAGCGAGATGAGAGTGGCGATCAAGGCCGCGCTCAGGGTGATGACCAGAGCGCTCTGCACCGCGGGGTCAAGCGCGGTGGTCACCACGCGCGCCGGCTCCGTAGTGAATAGCAGGTTCAGGATGGGAAGGATGATGAAAAAAATCAGCAGGCCGCCGAGCACGGAGAAAACGGCCAGTGGCGCGAGTGGCAGCCGCTTCGATTTCCGGTCTTTCACCGCCCACAACAGGGTGACCACCAGAACCACGCCGGCGATCAGATAGCGGCCAATCAGGAGAAAGACGACGACAAAAGGAATGAAGACCAATAGCCAGGAGACCGAGGAAACGCCGCCACGCCTGGCTGCTTCGCGAGTGCTCGGATCGAACAACACTTCAGGGCCGATTTCGCCGGCCCGTAGCTGTCCGCCCGGTGCGTTCACTGCGCCTGTTTGAGAAGCGGACGCAAACTCTCGGGCACCTTCGAGAGATCGTTGGTTTCAGCCGGATTCAAAGGCGTAATGTGAACACCCTGCGAGGGCGGCCTGCCCAACCGGACCGAGAAAGATCTGAAGAAAATCAGCGGCCGCTTGCTGGTTGGGTGCATTCAGCGGGATAGTCAGCCCGTTGGCTTTGGCGCCCAAAGTCACGCTGATTTTGCGCTCCGGCTTGTCGCTGAATAAGATTGATGGATACGCGATTGTAGAGGCTGGACACCAGCGACATATCGGAGAGATTTACCTGCGGCGGGCAACTTCACCGTTTTAATGCCCTCGGGACCTTCGCCGATCACCGAGCCCATGTATCCGAAAGCATAATCGATATCGCCGGCCAGGATCATCGGATACAAGGTTTCAGGGTCCGGCCGGATGATCACTCTCGCAGACTTCGGGTTCAGGTTCTCCGGGACAATCCACCGTGTATCGCCCGCCGGATTCGGTGGCCCGGATGGCGGTGTTGTCGGAGATAAGATTCTTGAAAATGTTGTTGTCCTTGTAATAGATGTTCGACAACATGATCTGGCCAAGCGAGAAATAACCGTCGGGGCCCGGCGTTAGGATCGGCAATGCCCCATTTCACGTCCGGACGCTGGAGGATTTTGTACCAGTTGTCGCCGTTGATTTCGTTCGCGTACTTGGAGTTGGCCGCATAGGCGAGAGTCATCTCGTCATGAGCGTAGCGGATCCAGAAGTTGGCATATTTCGGGAACATCACCGGAGGAATGATCGAGTAATCGTCAGTATAGACCAGATCGGCGAGCTTTCCCAGGTCGGTGACTTTGCGCATGTTGGGAAGAGCGTCGTCTTTTTCGCGAAGTACTTTCGTGCCCGGATATTTCTGCTTGAACACTTTCTGGGCGGCCTCAATGGCAGGAGTGGGCGAGCCATGATGGAAAATAACCAAAGTCTTCGATTCCTGCTGCGCCGCGGGCTTGGAGCACCCAGTAAGCAACGCACCAACAATCAGTGCGGTCAGCGCTATCGATTTATGTGACCTCATAGAACCTTTCTTCGTAATTGTTGGTCAACAGCCGCTCGTACTATGGCCACTCGGTCCCGAATGTATTACCATACCAGTTTCATATGAGCCCCGCCTCCAAAAAGCACCAGCGGAAAACAAGCTCAGAGGGCCTGTCGGGCGCTGCTCGGGGGATCCCCGGGTCCGCGTGTAAATCGCCCTGTAAAATTTGCGGAGGCCATGGGCTTGCGCCGCAGCATCGTCGGATTTTATGCATGGCGGTGCTGGTGGGGATGGGCGAAAGGATGTCGGAGCGGTTTCTACCCATATATCTGATCGCGCTTGGGCAGCGGAATGCTCTGGCCGGGGTTTCTCAACGCCATTAACAACCTGGTGTCCGCCCTATATTCGTTCCCCGGCGGTTGGCTTGCGGAGCGGATCGGGCCAAAACAGTCACTGCTGGTTTTCAATTTGATGGCGATCGCCGGGTTCGGGCTCGTGGCGGCGATTCCTAAGTGGCAGGCGGTGGTGGCCGGTTCGTTCCTCTTTCTTTCGTGGTCGGCGATTTCACTGCCCGGAACCATGGGACTGGTATCGAAAACTCTGCCCAAACAAAAACACGTGATGGGCGTCACGTGGCATTCCTCGGTCAGACGCTTTCCCATGGCGCTGGGGCCCATCGTGGGCGGCATCTTTATCGATCGATATGGCCCCATCACCGGCGTACGCCTGGCCTTCGGCGCCGCCATTATCATGGCAATCGTAGCGCTGGTGGCGCAGCAAATTCTGATTGAAAACGACGAAAAGCCATCGGACCGCAGGAGCTGGAGAACAACCCGCTGAAGTTGGTGGCCGGATTCGCTCCGGCGCTTCGAAACTTACTGGTTTCCGACATCCTGATCCGTTTCTGCGAGCAGATTCCCTACGCTTACGTGGTGCTCTGGTGCATGGCCAGCGTACCCGGAAAACCACTGCTCACATCAGCGCCCTCCAGTTCGGCGAACTGACCAGCATCGAGATGCTGACCGCCGTCCTGTGTTACATTCCGGTAGCCAGATCCGCGGATCGGGTGGGCAAAAAGCCGTTCGTTGTAATCACTTTCATTAACTTCGCCTGCTTCCCGCTGGTGCTTTACTTCTGCCATTCTTTTGGCGCCCTGATCTTGGCGTTCATCGTGCGCGGCTTGAAGGAATTCGGAGAGCCCACCCGCAAGGCGCTGATCATGCATTTGGCGCCGGAGAACGAAAGGCCGCGGCTTTCGGCGCATACTATCTGTGCCGCGACACCATCGTTTGCCTGTCCGCGTTCGCCGGCGCATTTCTATGGAGGGCGGGAGCAGAAGCGAATTTCATGACAGCCTTCGCCTTTGGAGTGATTGGGGCAATCTGGTTTGCCGCCAAGGGGCGCGAGAATACTAATATTAGATTGCCGGACGCGGGCGTCCGGCTTACGGTCGCGGCACAGTAACGCGCAAACGCTCCCTTACGGTCGCGGTTCAGTAACCCCCGACTAGAACCTGATCTTCGCCGCCAGTTGCACCAACCGCGGCGCGTCCGCGCTGACCACCTGGCCGAACGCAGAGCTGGTGATCTCTCCGTTCACCGAAGCCGGGCCGAAAAACTGCGCATGATTGAAGGTGTTAAACGTCTCCAGCCGGATCTGCAACGAGATGGATTCCCGCAACCGTATATCCTTGGAAAGCGCGATATCGAAGTTCTCTATTCCAGGCCCATAGAACAGCCGGTGCGGGGCCGTGCCGGGCGTTCCCAGCGCCGGCACACTGAATAACGAGGTATTAAAATACGGCTCAGTCCATTCCGCGGATTGTGGTTAATGTCGAGAGGTCCGGGGGCCATATCCGGCAGATCGGCACCATAAGAATTCACCCCGTTCGGTTGCGTGCCGATCAGCGAAGTGTCGCCGGCGTTGGTGAACGTAACCGGAAAACCCGTGGAGAACCGGGTAATGCCCGACAATATCCAGCCCTCCGTCAGCCTGTTGCGCGCGTGGAACAAAACGTCGAAAGGCAGTTCATAGCGATAGCTGGCCACGAAGTTATGCTTGAGGTCGAACGCGGACGGAGCATAAGTGGCCCGGTAGTTGTAGGGATTCAACTGCTCCGAAATGCTGGACGAGTTGTCGAGCGACTTGCTATAGGTGTAGCCGGCCGACAGCTCCAGGCGCCGGGTGGTGTGCCGGACGCTCAGCTGGAGCGCGTTATAATTGCCGTTGCCAATGGTGGTGAGCCAGTCGACGCTGCCGAAGTTGGCTCCCAAAGCCTGCCGCGTTCCGTTGATCACCTGGCCGCCAGGCGTGGTGAATACATTGGACTCGCCGAAGGGTCCGCAGGTCGGGCTTCCGGCCGCCACTTCGTTTACCTGGCTCAGGCTGAGACACAGCCCGGGTTGCCAGGGTTGGCTTCTACCAGGGTCAGCAAGTGGTGGGACTCGCTGCCTACGTAACTGGCGGTTACCAGCGTGCTGCTGCCCAACTGGCGCTGAATGGACAAAGTGTACTGGTCGGTATAAGGCGTAACGCCATCCGGCTTGTAACCGGGCAGACCGGATATCGGCAGAAAAGGCGTCCAATTGACGGTGTCATTCGGGTTACTGGCGGACGCATTCAGCGCCGGAAAGTGAAGTGGAAAGCGCTGCAGGTTATCGACACCGGTGGAAGCCGTAACGAAGGGATCGGCAAACAGCGGCGGCGCCGGGCTGGAGTAGGTGCTGCCATACGGCGGATCGCCCGCCATCACGCCGGCTGAAACTCCTTCGATGGCCGAGAAGAAGCGGCCAAATCCAACCCGAATGCTGGTCTTGTCCGAATCTCCGAACAGCCAGTGCGCCAGACCGCTATTTCCGCGTGGAGCCCACGCCAGGCCCAAGCGCGGTGAGAAATCATTCCATCGCACTGGCGCGAGCGCCCGCGATACTCCCGGATCGCCGGGAAAAACCAACCCGGTTGGCGCGCCGGGATATACTACCGACTGTTCGCCCGGAACCAGCGTTTGAATCTGGTTGTACTTCTCGTACCAGGGCATGATCGACGTCCCATCGCAGACCGAAATTGAACGTCAGGCGCGGACGCATCCGCCAGCTGTCCTGCACAAACAGCGATCCATAATGATTCCGCATATAGAACGGCTGCGCGTCGCCCTGCTTATAGAAGCTGGGGACGCCAATCAGGAAGTCCGCGAAATCGATGCCGGTTTCCGAGCCGAAGAACGAAAAGGTACCGTTGGACTGCACATCCGCGGCGGCATTCACCTGGCTGAACATCAATTCGCCGCCGAACATCAACGTGTGCGATCCAACGACGTGCGAGAAACTATCGCGATACTCAAACGTGTTGTCGTACTGATTGAGCCCGGTGATCGTCGATCCGATGATGAAGTTATTGAAAATCACGTTCTCGACGCCCACGATGTTAGGCCGTTGCGGCAGAATGCTGGGCTGCCCCGTAGGCGTAACAAAGCCCTGCGAGGTCAAGCTGGTGCCTACCGTTCCCTGGGGGGTGCCGACATCGTTCACGTCGCGCACATAGGAAAAGTGAAATTCGTTGACACTGCGCGATCCGAAACTGGTTGTGAGGCCGATGGTGGCCAGCTGCGAGCGGCCTTGGTTCAATGCGCCGAAGCCCGGAACATTCGCTCCGCCCTGCAGGGTCGGATAAGGGTTCACTTGCGTGTAATTGTCGGCGAAATAATAGCCCGTCAGCGTCCCGAAGCGCGTGCTGGCGTCCACCCGCATGGCGCCCTTGTCGTCCCGCAGCGTCTCATCCACCGCCGAAGTGGAGAAGTAGTTGTTGGAGAGGTTGGGTGTCGGTATATATTGGAGCAGCTTCTGCGCGGGGCCCGACCACACCTGTTGTGGAATGATTGCGCCGGGAAACACGCACTGCGACGAACTGCCGCATCCGGGAGTGTAATAAGGCTCGCCTGGCGAAACTGCGTAGCCCAGTTTGCCGCTCAGTTGATTGGCCCAATACGGCCCCGACACCGTTCCAGTTAATTGACTGGCAGCATCGGAAAAATTTCCGCCGCGGTTCAGCAGCGACGGCACCTGGATTAATCCAGTATCGGCGCCTTCGGTGAGGATTGTGGCCTGGTAGTCGGCATAAAAGAAAAGCTTATTCTTGAGGATTGGTCCGCCAACCCCTCCACCCGCTTGGTTCTGTTGATAAACCGCTCGTTCCGGCGAGAAAAAGTTGCGGGAGTCAAAGTCGGTGTTACGCAGGAATTCGAAAGCCGACCCATGAAACTGATTCGTTCCCGATTTCGTGATGACGTTGATCCGGCCGCCCGCGTAATTGCCGTATTGAGCGTCGAAGTTGCCGGTCAGAACGCGAAACTCCGCGATCGAATCCAGATTCGGGATGATAGCGGCGCCCATGGTGAAACGCTCCACCACGTCCGAGTCGTTCACCGTGAAGCCGTTCGCATATTCACGCTGGCCGTTGATGGACATCGTGCCGGGATTGAGATCGCCCGACGGCGCCAGAATCGCCGCGCCCGCCGCCTGGATGGAATTGCCGGTGATGGTAGTGGTGGGAGCCACGCCCGGCTGCAAAGCCAACAGATCGGTAAAACTTCGCCCGTTTAATGGAACGGAGACGATCTTGGTACCGGTGACCACTTCGCCTAGTTGGGTATTCACCGTGTCGACTCTTTCCGCCGCCGCCGTCACAGTGATGGTTTCGCGCTGGTCGCCCAGCATCAATGGCGTATCCACGCGCAGCTTGCTATCGGTGTCCACTACCAGACCGATGTGGTGATAGGTTCGGAACGAATTGGCCTCCACTTCAACTTCATAGGTCCCCACCTCCAGCTCGGGAAACGAATAAACACCGAGGGAGTTGGTGGTAACGGTTTGGTGGACGTTGGTGGCGGTGTTGATGGCCGTCACTTTTGCGCCCGCCACTGCCAGGCCGTTCGGATCGTTCACAGTTCCCGAAATGCTGCCGCCCAGAGTCCCCCACATGGGCTGAATGCATAGCAGCGTCAGCACAAACAAAGCGGCCAGTTGGGATCTCCCCACCCAGCCATCAGTAACCATCCGTCCCATTCCCGTCCCCCTCCCAATATCGAAACCTGAGCCGTTAACTTTAACAAGTAAATTCGCTTCCGCCGAGTACCATAGCTCCTAGCCGCCCGTGGTATTAGTCGCTCCCTCACGGTCGCGGTTCTGTAACACGCGGAACCTACTGAACCGCGCACGTCAGTAAGCGGCATTTTGGCACTACTGCCACGGACTGCTAGCCGCCAGGCACACCAACTGGCACAGGTTCATTAGCCGAAGCGCAAGAAGGTACAATCTCGATCCTCCGACCAATGACGGCTCTCCAACCCCCTGCGTACCCAGGAACTTGGCAGTCTAACTTATGTAGAACAATAGCTTACGGCCAACCCGGCATTTTGTCAATAATTTGTGCGGATTTTGTCAGACTCTTTAGTTCCAGTACTCCTTGCGGGGGATGGAACCCGACAAAGAACTGTACAATGAAGTCCTTGGTGGCCGAATGAAGTTGCTGATTGTGGAAGACGAAGTAAAGACAGCCAGTTTCCTGAAGAAAGGACTCAGCGAAGCGGGTTATCTGGTGAGCGTGGCGGTGGACGGACCGGAAGGCATGCGGCTAATCGAGGGTGGAGCTTTCGATCTGATCGTGCTCGACATTATGCTGCCGGTTGTGGACGGCTGGCACATTCTTACTTGGTTGCGCGGCACCGGATTGCAGACGCCCGTCCTTATACTGACAGCGCGCGATGAGGTGCAGGACCGGGTTCGCGGGCTGGAGCTCGGAGCCGACGACTACCTGGTGAAGCCGTTCGCCTTCTCTGAACTTCTGGCGCGGGTACGGACCATTTTGCGCCGGCCCCCGCTGCGGGAATCCACTACGCTTCGGGTGGCCGACCTGGAACTCGATCTTACCGGCCACAAAGCTACCCGGGCAGGTCAGCGGCTGGACCTGACAGCGCGGGAATTCACGCTGCTGTCGCTTCTGGTGCGCCGCGCCGGGGAAGTGCTGACGCGAACGCTGATCGCCGAATCGGTGTGGGCCATCAACTTCGACGGCGACACCAATGTTGTCGATGTCAACGTCCGGCGCCTGCGTGGCAAGGTGGATGATCCCTTTCCACGGAAGTTGCTGCGCACCGTCCGGGGAGTGGGCTATGTTCTCGAAAACCCCGAAAGGAAGTAGACCCGCAGTCGGGCGCATGGGGCGGCACGTCGCTCGCGGTGCTGCTGACGGCCTGGTACACGACGGCGTCTTTCGTCGTGGTGGCGGTGACCATCGGTTCGCTGTATCTGGTGCTGGCGAACAATCTGAGAAAAATCTCGGAGCAAGCGCTACTGGACGAATTGGATGTGTGCCGGGCGCTGGTCCTGGAGCGTGCCGGCGATTCCCACGCGCTGCATGAAGAAGTGGAAATCGACTCCGCGGTCCGGCGATACCAGAAGTTTTATGTCCGGGTGCTCGACTCGGGCGGCGCGCCGCTATCCACCACGCCCGGCATGAACCGGGATCTAAGTTCGTCGCGCATTACAGCAAGAAGCGTCGCGGCACCGGGGTATTTTCTGGATCGACTCGCCGAGCGGCGAAACGTATCGCGCCATCGTGGCCGCGGTACCGCGCGACCCCTCTGGAAAGGACGTCTGGACCGTTCAGGCCGCGGTGGACCTCACCCAGGAACAGATCATCCTGGGGCGGCAACGAGTGTGGATGTGCGGCCGTACTGGCGGCCGCTCTCATCTTTTGTCCGGCGGTGGGCTTCGCAATCGCTCGCCGGGGCACACGGCCTTTGAAGGAAGTGGCCGAAACCGCCCGGCGCATCGGCTCCAGTACTCTGAACGAGCGCATTCACGCCGAGGGTTATCCAGTGGAAATTCGTGTGCTGGCACTTGCTTTCAATGCCATGCTGGAGCGACTGGAAGAATCCTTCGCGCGCCTGTCGCGCTTCTCGGCGGACATCGCTCACGAACTGCGGACTCCGGTAAACAACATTCGCGGCGAAGCGGAGGTGACCTTGGCGCGCGCTCGCACTCCTGAGGAATACATCGAGGTGCTGGGCTCCTGTCTGGAAGAATCGGTGCGGCTCTCCGAACTGGTGGAGTCCCTGCTGTTTCTGGCGCGTTCGGAAAGCCCGGGCGCTCACCTCAAGCGGACGCCGGAACATCTCGACCGGCTGCTCACGGACCTGCGCGACTATTACGAGGCGACGGCCGCCGAGATGGGCGTTACCTTGACGGCCAGCGCACCAGACAGCATCGTGGCCAACGTCGACCGCGCGTTGCTGCAGCGCGCTCTTGGAAATCTGGTATCGAACGCGTTAGCGCACTGTTCGGCGGGGGATGGCATTTGGCTAAGCGCACAGCTTCAGGACGGAATGATTCGCCTGGAGATTCGCGACACCGGCTCGGGAATCTCGGCGGATGCCCTGCCCCGCGTATTCGACCGTTTCTATCGCGCGGACCCGGCGCGTTCGCGCAATTCGGGGGAGCCGGATTGGGTCTGGCGATCGTTAAACAGATCGTGCTCCTGCACGGCGGCGATGTGCAGATTGCAAGTGACCCCGGGCACGGTACTACTGTGTCCGTAGTCCTGCCGCATTCGGCGCCGGCTGCCGAGCCAGTGCAAACCCGCTAATCCGGGGAAATTCACGCCTACCTAATGCGAAACTACTATCGACGGCTTTCGAATATCGGTCCATGATGGGCCAATGCGTAGAAACCTTTTCTGGGCGCCCCTGGTTGCGGCGCTAGCGATCGTTCCGTCGCTGCCGGGGCAGCAGACGTTCGATCCCCTCCAACTTGGGCCGCTGACGTTTACGGGCAGCGTTCGCGACCGCGTTGAGAACTGGCAATGGTTCACACCCAATTCCGGCAATCCCAAATACACCTTCGACGACGCCACAATTCGACTGGGAATTTCCCAGAATCTGGAGTCCCTCGATTGGATGTTCGAGGTCGAAATTCCTATTTTGCTGGACTTGCCCACCAACGCCGTTGCCCCCGGGACTCAGGGTCAGCTCGGGTTGGGCGCCGGCTATTACGTCGCCAACGGCAAAGAATCGAATGCGGCGATGCTATTTCCAAAACAAGTTTTCCTGCGTTTTCATAACGTGTTTGGGACGGCAGGCAGTACCCTGCAACTCGGCCGGTTCGAATTTTTCGACGGGGCCGAGGTCAAGTCCGCCGACCCAACCATCGCGGCCCTGAAGCGCGACCGCATCCAGCAGCGGCTGATCGGAACTTTTTCGTTTACCGACGTCCTGCGCGCCTTCGACGGTTTTCACTATGCGTACGATAATCCGTCGGTAAACTACACCTGGGTGGGCGCCGTACCCACGCGCGGAGTTTATCAAGTGGACGGATGGGGCTGGAACGATGTCGCGTTCAGTTACGCGGCTATGACGCGCCAGTTACACACCAAGTCCACCACGGGTGAATTCCGCCTGTTCGGCATTTATTACGACGATTTCCGCTCGGTCACTAAAACCGACAACCGGCCGGCGGCGGTGCGGGCCGCCGATCACGCCGACATCCGTATCTGGACCCTGGGCGGGCATTATGTCAACGCTTTGAAAACATCCGCCGGTATCTTCGATGTTCTGGGCGAGGGCGCGTTCCAGTTTGGCGATTGGGGCGTCCAGAAGCAGCGCTCCGCGATGGCGGACCTGGAAGCGGGCTTTCAGCCGAACGTTCTGGGCCGTTTGAAACCATGGATTCAAGGCGGCTATTACTACGGATCCGGCGACGGCAACGCGAAGGACAACGTACACGGCACATTTTTTCAGCTCATGCCCACCGCTCGCGCCTATGCGCGCTTTCCCTTTTTCAACATGGAGAACAACGTCGACCGGTTCGGCATCCTCACACTGCATCCGCACCCGCGCTTCACTGTCCACACCGAAGCCCATTTTCTCCGGCTGGCCAGCGGCTCCGACTTTGGTACGCCGGTGGCGGAGTTTTTCAGCCCTGGACTTTCGGATACCAGGGCCGCGCGGGCAACGGGTCCACCAGCCTGGCCAACTTGTACGACGTAAATGTGGACGTCCCCATCAACTCCCATATTTCCATTTCGCCTTACTACGGCTACGCGCAGGGAAAATCGGTGATCGAGTCAATTTATCCCAAGGGAAAAGACGGACACTTCGCGTTTCTGGAAACCAACATCCGTTTCTGAACCCGGTCTTTTCTCGAGGTGACCCTACTTCAGGATGCCGCGAGTTTCGTCAATGGTGATGAATTGATTCGCGGCCACGTTGGCAAACTTCTGCTTCGTGCCACTGGGCCAGGTCACTTCGATCGAAGTAACCACTGGATCCTGGCCCAGACCGAATACCAACGCAAGATCGCTTTGTGAAGCGTAGCTGGAACCGCTGCGCACCACGTTCCATTGTTTGCCGGATGCGGAAGCGATTGCGACGGAAGCGCCGATGCCATCTCTGTTGGATTTCGTCCCGATGGTGCGGATCGAGATCCACTTGTTCTTGTTTCCGCCATCATTGCGGTAAAGGTGCGCGGGGCCGTTGTTGGAAGTGACAGAACGTCCAGATCGCCGTCATGATCGAAGTCGCCATAGATGGCGCCCCGCGCCACCAGCGGTTTGGTGAAATCCGCGCCCACCGCGTTCGACACATTCTCGAATTTCTTCGAGCCGAGATTGCGAAACAGCAGCGGCGGTTCCTGGTACTTGATCTTCGGTTGAACGCGGCCGATCTCTTCTTCGATGTGTCCGTTGGCGGTGAGGATGTCCGGATAGCCGTCCAGATCGTAATCGAAGAAGAACACGCCGAAGGTCAGCGATAGCAGGCTATCGCGCCCGACGCTGGACACGGGGAGCTTCATCCACAAACAAGCCGTTGCCTTCGTTGTGATAAAGCCCCAGCATCTGGTTGGAGAAGTTGCCGACCAGCAGATCGCGGCTGGCCCGTGCGGTCGTAATCGGCCCAGTCGACGCCCATGGCGCCGCGCGCCACGCCGTCTTCGCCGAAAGCCACTCCGGCCGACATGCCCTTGTTCGCTGAACGTGCCGTTCTTATTGTTGTGATAAAGCTTGTTGGGCTGCGTATCGTTGGAGACGAAGAGATCGGGCCACCCGTCGCTATCGAAATCGATGACCGTGACGCCGAGAGACTTGCTGGTTGGATCGCCCAGGCCGGCCTTATTCGTCACATCTTCGAAGCGGCCGCCGCCCAGGTTGTGAAACAGCTTGCTCGAGGTTCCTTTGTACGATTCGGGCGTGCAGTAAGACTTTACGCTGCCATCCAGCGAGCACCACAGATCGCCTTTTTGCGGTCCATTGAACATAGTTGGCGACAAACAGATCCAGCTTTGCCGTCGCGATCGTAATCGAGCCACGCGGCGCTGGTGCCGAAGCTGGCGTTCTTGATTCCGGACGCCGTCGGTCACGTCTTTGAACTTGCCGTTGCCTTCGTTGTGAAAGAGGTGGTCGCCTTCGAGAGCGGTGATGTAGACGTCGTCGCGGCCGTCGTTGTCATAGTCGGCCACGGCTACGCCGATGCCGTACATTTCCACATCCAGGCCGCTGCCCTGCGTGATGTCGGTGAACGTGCCGTTGTGGTTGTTGCGATAGAGGGCCGCGGTGGTGTGTCGCCCGCGCGGAGTCCAGTCTTTGCCGTTGACCAGAAGGATGTCGATCCAGCCGTCGCCATCGGCATCGAAAAACGCCGCGCCGGAGCCGAGGGTTTCGGGCAGATATTTCTTTCCGGCTTTCCCGGCGTTGTGCACGAACTTGATCCCCGCCTGCGCCGTGACGTCGGTAAACTGAACCTTGTTCGCGGGCGACGTTGCAGCCGTAGACGCGGCGCCAACCCGGGCACCAGAATCGCGGCAGCCGCGTCAAAGCTGAGTTTCCGGTTTCACTTGCCCGCCTGCTCCCGCCACGCGTCGACCGCCGTTGTGCTCGCGCGGGCCGTTCGAGATGCGATGCTCTCATGGTCGTGAATGGCTTGCCGTCTCATTATTGTCTTCGGGACTGATGAGACGGCGCTTGGCCGTGATGGCCTGCGAGGATTCGTCGGCTTTGAAACGCTGGAACAGCTTCTGCTCGCGCTCGGCGGACGCGATGTCGCCAAGGCCGCGGTAGGCCAGCATCGCGGTGTAGTGCATCTGCAGATCCTCCGGATCGATCTCGGCAACTTTCTTCAGAGCCTCGATGGACTCTTTGTAATTTCGCTTCAGGAACTGGAGCCGGGCTGACCTGGTTCCACACCACGCGATCGCGCGGATATTTGGCGTTCACGATCGCGAGATCCTTCAACGCAGCATCGTAATCGCCATCCGCCTTTTCGATCAGCGCGCGGAAGTAGTAGGTGCGTCCGAGATCCGGATTGACGGCGAGCGACTTCTTGAATAAATGGCTTGGCCCGTTCCGTCTCGCCTTCCTGGATCAGCGCCCGCGCCACATTTAGCCAGCCATCGGCATAGCCCGGCTCGGCCTCGGTCACTTTGGTGAAGGCATATTCGGCGCCTTTCACATCGCCCTGCAGCAGCAGGCCGATGCCCCAGTCGTTCCAGCGCTCGCGCGTCTTCTTGTTGGTGACCTGACGCCATTTTGTTTCGCCCGCATTGTTCGTCAGATCGATGCTGCGATTCGGCCTTTGCCAGAACCGTGATGGGCGTCACTGGGACTTCGCCCTTCACTTCGCCCGAAACGTTGGCCGGAATGTTGGCTTTGTCGAAGCTGTATTCGCGCGCCATTGTGATTGATGTCGATCTTCGACTCCTCACCCGGCTTCGGTTTTCCGGCATAAGCGAACTGCGTGTAATACCAGGAGAACTTGCGATGGTTCAGTTTCGCGGTCAGATGGATCGGCCCTTTCGCATCTTTCGGAATGTTCAGCAGGTAGTGGACCGTGTCGGCCGCGCCGGCTGGAATGGCATGCACATAGAGCACGCTGCGGGCCTGCCAGGCATTGCGCTTGTTGATCTGATTGCCGTCGCGCATCCAGCTGATAGGCCTTATAGAAATGCGCGCCGGGCTCCACCGGGCCTTTGCCGCCGTCTTCCACCTGGCCGCTCCAGAAGATCACTTTGCCGGTGGCATCCGTGGCTTGTAAGCTCCAGCCAGATATCGAAAGAATCCAGCGTACCGCCCGGGAAGAAGTGCCCGATCTTGCGCGTTCTGACCACCACGTCGACACGAGCCGTCGAACCGGGCGTGAACTTCGGCTGCGCCTGATCGAGCGGCGCCGCAACGTTGCCCACCTCGCGTATGAAACGTGTCGCCCTGCTGCTCGGCTTCCTCTCCTACGGCAGAGCCCGAACTCAGTTGTGGGGCCGGTTGCCGCGCGGCGGATCATTGCTGTTTGCTTGCCGTTGCTTCTCTACCGGCGACGCCGCGAAGATATCCACCGAGATGAAGCCGGACGTCAGAAATTTCTGCTCGACCGCTACCTGCTCGGCATCTTGATTCGCGTTGGCGAGCGCGGTATTCGCCGCCGGGAAACGGTGCGAGTGGATCTGGCCGCCCTTGATTGCCCGCTTCCTCCGAAGGTTCCAGCGGCATGTGGCAATCCGACGCAGGTCTTGCCTTCGGGCGGATAGTAGAACGACCGCGCGCCCTCGCCGAATCCCTGAAGCCTGCCAGTTATCGTAATCGTTGAAGCCGCGGAACCAGCGATAATTGTTGACCGGAACATCGAGGTGAACTTTGTGGCACGTCGAGCAGAATTCGGAAGACTGCTGCTGTCATGAACGGCTTCATGAAACGTCTCGCGATGCGGCTCCGGATTCAGATAGGTCATGAAGTCGACCATGCTGCGGATCACTTTGTTCTTGCTGGTCATCAACTGATGCAATGGCGGGTACTCGATGGTGAATCCGTTATTGCCCATGGTGCTGTCCACGTGGACGATGGCGTGGCAACTGGTGCAGGCCAAGCCCCGCGTGAGCTTCCGGCGTATCGATCTGGGCCTTGATCGGCTTGTCGAAGCGGCCATTAAAGAAGACCGCGTGGTCATGGCAGCCGGCGCACCACTTGCTGCCCTGCGGCGAGCCCTGCGTGTCCTGCATGTATTCGATGGCCTTCCGGTAGAACTGGTTGTTGAACGAGGCGAAATGATGGGACGACGCGTTCCATTCGTCGTAAATCTTCTTGTGGCACTGTCCGCAGGTTTCCGAATCCATGAAAAAGTTCGACGGAATGATGCCGCCCACGTTCGTTTGCGCGGAAGCGGGGAAGAACGGCGATTTCGGACCGCCGCCTTCGCCTTCCATTGTGAGAGGAGGACTGGGCCGGATTCACGATGCGATTATTGGGATTGGGGAAAAATCTTTTGTAGCCATGTCCGATGATGGGCAGCGCGATCAATATGACCAGCGAAACCTCGAAGCCCTTGCGGAACCTTAGCCATCCACCGCCTTCCTGCGACGCCTTTTTCCAAACGAACGGAATGAGCGCTGCCACCCCGAGCGCCGCAGCCCCAATATGCGACCAGAGTATCCACGCGTTGTCGTGAACGTTCCCGGCGTAGGTCAGAATGGCGCCAAGACGAAGAGCGACCAGCAGGAGGAATCCAATCGCCGCCGGAGCACCTCGGAGCAGCCCGCTCCTTCGCAGAACGAAGAGCAGAGCGATAGTGAGAATCGCTCCTAGAACGACATGCCCAAGCACGTTCGCCATGTAGAAGATGGTGGCGGAGGCGAACGCCGCAATGTAGCCTGTGTTCACCAGCAGCACGAGAAACAGTACGGCTATCCAGTAAATAAGACCCCGGTTCTTCATCAGCGAATCCTCCGTCCGATCAGAACCGACTCCCTTACGGTCGCGGCTGACTGCGGCCGATGAGCAGAATCAGACCGTTATGAGCGGAAGCTGTGCCGTCTTTTCGCCTTCCTATCGACGATACATTCTAGGTCCGCAGGCGGGCGGTAACAATAGTACGAAAGATACTACCTGAAGCCCGGGTTCTTGCCCTCGGTGCACTGATACTCGCCGGCGTTCACGTTCCTGAACTCCTGGACCTGGCCGCTGGGCCATTCGATCACGACGCGGTCCGCCTTATCGCGTCTGGCCAGCCCGAATGTCACCGCGAGCTCCGATTGCGACAGGTAGCTGGAACCCGTCTTCACCATGCGCGACTGCGTCCCGTCCGGCGTGGTGACCCGCACCATAGCGCCGATCCCGTCGCGGTTGGACTTGGTCCCCTGGAGCCGGAAGCGAAGCGAGCGATTGCCGGATGTGACGTCGTTGCGATACAAGTACGCCGGGCCATGATTGGTGGTGAGAAGAAGATCCAGATCTCCGTCGCGATCGAAATCGCCATAGGCCAGTCCGCGCCCCACTTTGGGTGCGGCGAAGCCACCGCCCAGTTGCGCCGCGACATCGTGGAACCCGCCCTTTCCGTCATTCAGGAACAGATGGGGCGGCTGTGCGTAGCCGTGATTGCCCGCGATACTGCGAACCGTCTCATCGATATGGCCGTTGACCGCCGCCAGATCGAGATGGCCATCGAGATTGACATCCAGGAACGCGCATCCGAATCCCAGCCGCATGCGCGATGGCCTGCCCCACTCCGGACGCGATGGCCGCGTCTTCATAAGTGCCGTCGCGCCGCGGGCGATAGAGCGCGATCATCTCGTCGTCGAAGTTGGTGATCGCGATGCCGGCCACGCCGGAGTTGTCGAAATCGGCCGCATCGACGCCCATGCCGGCGCGCGCCTTGCCGTCCTCGCTGAAAGCCACTCCCGCGCGAACCGCCACGTCTTCGAACGTGCCATCGCGCCGATTGCGGTAGAGCTTGTTGGGCTGAGTATCGTTGGCGACAAACAGGTCCGGCCAGCCATCGTGATCGTAATCGAGCATCGCCACGCCGAGGGATTTCGACGTGGTATCGAAGATTCCACTTTTCGCCGTGACATCTTCGAACGTGCCGTTGCCTCGATTGCGGAACAGCCAGCAGGTGGACCCGTGATAAGCCTCCGGCGTGCAGTACGACTTGTTCTTGCCGTCCACGCTGCAGAAGACATCGTGCTCGGGCGACCATTTCACATAGTTGCAGACGAACAGATCGAGCAGGCCATCGCGGTCGTAATCGAACCAGAGAGCGGACGTGCTGAAGCCGCTTCTGCCCCCCAGGCCGGACTTTTGCGTGACGTCGATGAACGTGCCCTTGCCGGTGTTCTGAAACAGGCGATTCTGGCCCACGGCGGTGATCAGGATATCCGGGAAGCCATCGTTATTGTAGTCCGCTACGGCCACTCCCATGCCGTACATTTCGACCGCCAGCCCGGCGCGCGCGGTGACATCGGTGAAGGTTCCGTTGCGATTGTTGCGATAGAGACTCAGCGTGGCTGCGCCGCCGCTTGATGCCCCGGCCAATCCGTGCCGTTCACCAGCAGAATATCGAGCCAGCCATCGCCGTCGTAATCGAGGAACGCGCAGCCCGGGCCGAGGGTTTCGGGCAGATACTTGGCTCCGAAAGCGCCGCTGTTGTGATGGAAGTCGATGCCGGCCTGGGCGGTGACATCCGCCAACCGGAAACCAGGATCCGGAGCTGGCAGATGCGACGTCCAGCCAGCGGAACGGCGCCCGAGAACAAACGTCCTGCGGGTCACGCGATGCTCACCAGTCCGGTACGAATGGCGTAAACAACCAGTTCGGCCGTGTTGTGAATCTCCAGCGCCTGCATGATATTGGCGCGATGCACGGCCACGGTATTCACACTGAGCTTCAGAACTATGGCAATCTCTTTGTTCGATTTGCCATGCACGATCAACTGCAGAACCTCCAGCTCGCGCGTCGAGAGTTTGGGCGCTGCTTCGGTGGCTTCCGCCAGCTTGCCCAGCCGCGGGTCCAGCACCTGCTCGCCGGCCGCCACCTTGCGCACCGCCGACACCAGTTCCAGGTCCATGGCATTTTTCAGCAGATAGCCGCGCGCGCCCGCTTCGCAGACAGGTGCGCACGTAGCTCGGCTCCGCGTGCATGCTGAGGATCAATACCTCGGTGTCCGGGTGCAACTTGCGAATGTGCCGCGTGGCCACCGCGCCGTTCATGCTGGGCAGCGAAAAATCCATCACCACCACCCGCGGCTTCAGCGCGCCAACCGCTTCCACGGCTTCATGTCCGTCGCTGGCCTCACCCACCACGCGAATGCCGGGCTCATCCTCCAGCATGCGCCGGAATCCCTTGCGCACCAGGCTATGATCGTCCACCAGGAGCACCGAAATTTCAGGTTCGGGCATGCGCCGCCTCCGCCGGCAGAGGGACCGTCACGCGAACCAGCGCTCCCGCGCTTTCGCCGCTGGCAAACTCGATGGTGCCGTTCACCAACTCGGCTCGCTCCCGCATGGAAACCAGTCCCAACCCGCGCGTCGGCTTGCCTTGAAATCCGATGCCTTGATCCTGTACTTCGAGCACCACGGCTTCCGGCGAGGAAGCGCAGCCGCACCGCCGCGCTCTTCGAATTGGAATGCCGCGCGACATTATTCAACGCTTCCTGCATCACGCGATAGAGATGGATGGAAAGCTCGCGGTCCAGTTCGCGGCCCTGGCCCGTCTTCTCATACCGTACTTCAATTCCGGTCTGCTTTTCGAATGCGGGCAAATAGGCATCCACGGCGCTTTCCAGGCCCGCCTCATCGAGAACCATGGGATGCAGAGCATGCGACAGCGATCGGACCTTTTCGAGCGTGGTCTGCACAATCTCGCGCACCTCGAGCAGATCGCCGGCCTTCCGATCCGCCCGCTGCAACATGGCGCCGATCGCGGTAAGAATCTGGCCGAAGTCGTCATGCAGCTCCAGCGAGATGGAACGGAAAGTGTTTTCCTGCATCGAGATCAGCTGTTGCGCCAATTCGCTGCGCCTCTCCGACAGCGCCGCCACTTGTTTGAACAAACGGCGATTGTATTGGACCAGATACAGGCTGGTCAGCACAATCACGACCAGCATGGCGGCCAGAAAGATGTAGACATTGCGCTCCGCGCCGGCGTAAAGTTCCTGCGTACGCGCCGCGGCCGTCTGTTCACTTTCATTGTTCGCAATCAGCAAGCGCGAGACCGCGGTGCTCAGAGCCGCTTGCCGCGCCTGCAACGACATTCGAATTCTGGTGCGCGCTTCCTCGTTCTGGCCGTTGCGGGTAAGATCGAAGATTCGATCGAAGGCATCCCAGAACTGGCGAAATGAGTCCGCCAGGTAGCGGCGTTGGCTGGGCGAACGGTCTGCCAGCGAGAACTTCTCTTCGCGCGATAGGGCGTCTTCGAGATCGCGCGAATCCGGCGGAATTGAGGTTGCCAGGCGGTGAGCGGATAAGGCTCGTCGGAATCCACCATGTCCCGCATCGTCAGGGCCAGCAGAATTCAAGCCGTTCTGAATGCGCAGCAGCAGCAGGGAATCGGTGCGGTTGCGGTCTATGGTGCGCGTCTGCAACTCTCGCAGGTTGCGAAGCTGAACGATGGTGTAGCCGGAATAGACACCGACCGCGAGAAGCGTGATCGCCAGACCAGCCAAGAGGCGAAAGGTGGGAGGTCGCATTGACTCTATCCTCAATATTAGACAGGAATCAGGTACACGCGGCCTTTCAGCCTCGTTCTTTGCCTAAAAACGCGACTGAAAGCCGCGTGTACCGGGTATAATCGCATGCGAGTGAACGCGTGAAACGAAAGATTGCGGTGGTAACCAGCTCTCGGGCGGACTACAGCCATTTGTACTGGCCCCTGCGTGAGCTGGCCGCGCACCCGCAGCTGGATCTGAAACTCATCGCGATGGGGCCGCATCTCTCGCCGGAATTCGGCTGCACGGTTGCGGAGATCGAGAAGGACGGCTTTGCTATCGCCGCGCAAATCGAGTGCCTGCTCAGCTCCGACAGCGACGTGGGCATGGCGAAAACCATCGGGGTGGCCACGTTGAGCCTGGCGGACTGTCTGGGGCAAATGCGGCCGGACCTGCTCTTGCTCATCGCGGACCGCTATGAAATGCTGGCGCCCGCCTCTGTCGCGCTGGCCCTCCGCATCCCGCTGGCCCACATCGAAGGCGGCGAGGTGAGTGAAGGAGCCATCGACGATGCGGTTCGAAACGCGCTCACCAAGCTCAGCCATATTCACTTCACCTCCACGCAGCTGGCGCGGTCGCGCGTGATCGCCATGGGCGAGGAAGAGTGGCGAGTCCACTGCGTCGGCGCGCCTTCTCTCGATCATCTTCGCCGCAGCCCGCTCGAGACTCGTGAAGAACTCGAAAGAGAGCTAGGTGTGGATCTGAACCGGCCGACCATTCTGGTTGCATTTCATCCGGCTACCATCGCGCGCGACACCACGCGCGAAGCCGACGCTCTGTTTTCGGCGCTGGCCACTGTTCCTGAGCAGCTCCTGTTTTGCTATCCCAACGCCGATGCCGGAAGCAGAGAGTTGCTGGATCGGTCCCAGCGTTTTGTGCAAGAGCATGGGAACGCGCGAATATTTGTCAATCTCAATCCCGTGTCTTACTGGAGCTTGTTACGGTGCACGGATCTGCTGATCGGAAATTCCAGCAGCGGAATCATGGAGGCGGCATCCTTCGCCCTGCCCGCGGTCAACGTCGGGATTCGCCAACGAGGCCGTGAACACGGCCGCAACGTACTGGATGCTGAGGCAACTGAATCGTCCATCCTGGATCGGCTATGCATGGCCAGGAGCCGGGAATTTCGCTGCTCCCTGGCTGGAATGGAAAACCCATATGGCGATGGACACGCGCGCGAGAGGATCGCCGAAGTACTGGCGTCGGTTCCGCTCACAGAGGAACTTCTGATGAAGCGAGCGCCCGTCCCGGGATCCTAAGAATGATGGACGAACTGCTCGCACTTTCCGCCACCCGGCAAGCCTCGCTCATCCAGGCGCGAAAAATCTCGTCGCGGGAGCTCATCCAAGCCCATCTGCGGCAGGTAGCGCAGGTGAATCCGCATATCAACGCGGTAGTGGAGTTGCTCGCTGACCAGGCATTAATGCAGGCCGGCCAAGCGGACGACGCGTTGGCGCGCGGCGAAAACTTCGGTCCGTTTCACGGCGTTCCCTTCAGCGTCAAAGATTCGCTGGAACTGAAAGGAACCGTATGTACCGCTGGCACCCTGGGGCGGCGCGGAGCAGCGCCATCCACTGAAGATGCGGTTCTCGTTGCACGATTGCGGCGCGCCGGCGCCATTCCCATCGCCAAGACCAATCTTCCGGATTTGCTGTTCGCCTTTGAAAGCGACAACCTGATGTTTGGCGCCACCAATAACCCGTATGATCTGACGCGAACTTCCGGAGGCAGCAGCGGCGGAGAAGCCGCGTTGATTGCGTCCTGCGGGTCGCCTTTTGGCCTAGGCAGCGATGCCGCCGGGAGCGTGCGCTTGCCCGCGGCCTTCTGCGGTATCGCAAGCATCAAGCCCACTTCTGGCCGTTTGCCGCGGACCGGCCATTTTCCTCCGGCCGGCGGATGGATCGAGGCGCTGTGGCAGATCGGTCCCATGGCGCGGCATGTGCAGGACCTGTGCGCGCTGATGCCGCTGCTGGTTTCTGGCGACGGCCGGGATTGTTCCGTTATCGATATTCCGTTTGAAGATCCGGCGAACGTCAACCTGGCCGCCTTACGCGTGGCCTTTTACACTGACAACGGAATCGCCGCGGCAACTCCCGAGGTTTCGGGCGTGGTGCGCGCGGCAGCGCTGGCGTTGGCCCCCGATGTCGCGGGCGTGGAGGAGGACCGGCCGGCAAGTCTGGCTCAGGCATACGATCTGGAAATGAAGCTGCTGGGAGCGGACGGCGGCGACAGCCTCCGCGAGTACCTGCGGCATCTGGGATCCCAGCGCCTGCACCCGTTGCTCGCTGGGTGGCTGGATAAACTGGAGCCTTACCGGGTGGATCTGCGCGGCTTCGCGCGTTATTGGGGCGAATTGGACGCCTATCGCGCTGAAATGCTCGCATTTCTGCGAAAGTACGACGTAATTTTGTGCCCAGTTTACACCCAGCCCGCGCTGCCGCATGGCGCTTCGATCCTGGACGAGAACTTCCGCGGTTTCAGCCACACCATGGCCTACAACGTGACGGGATGGCCGGCCGCGGCGGTGCGTTGCGGCGAATCGGCCCATGGCCTGCCTATCGCGGTCCAAGTAGTAGCGCGGCCGTTTCGGGAAGATATCGTGCTGGCGGTGGCCAAACGGCTGGAGGAAGCGCTCGGGGGATGGAAAGCTCCGGCACTCGTCTGCCGCAGCGCGTATCGATCCGCCGGCCTGGGTACCGGCGTTCAGTTCTTCTTACCCTTCCTTGCGTCTTCCTCGCTCTCAAGCCGTTTGAAGATCGCGAGCGACTTCTCGGCATCCGCGGTGCGGCCCTCACGAGTGAACTCACGTCCCAGCGCCAGCCACGCCTGCCGGAGCGTCGGCTGATCGACCACGGCCTCCTGATACTCGGCGATCGCCTGCCCGCTATTGCCTCGCGCTTGGAACAGCTGGCCCATGTAATAGTGTGCCCAGCCAAAGTGGTAATTATATTTCAGCGATTCGTCGAACAACTTCTCCGCCCCATCCAGCTCGTTGGCCTTTAGCATGACCACCCCGAGGTCGAGTGGCGACCATTCCCACCGAATGCCTTTTTCCCGATTGCGTTGAGCACCGGCCTCGTAAGTCTTCCGGGCATCTTCTACCAGGCCGAGATTCTCCTGTGCCTGTCCCAGATCCTCATAAGCCCGCACTAAATCTGGGTTGACCTGAATTGCTTTCTTGAAATCCGCGACAGCGGCCTCTAGCTGCTGGTTCTGCAATTCAACACGCCCCAGTAAATACGGATACTCGGCGTTCCCCGGCGCGGCCTTCATGAGCGTCTGCAACTGGGCCCGGGACTGGGTTGGTTTCCTTATGAACGCGTACGCCAGCGCCAGCGTCATGCGATCGGTCTCAGCGAGAGGCTTGATTTTGTCGGCGCTTTCAAGAGCAGCGGCCGAATCCTCCGGTTGTTTTTCCAGATACGCCAGCCTTCCCGCCATAACCAGCAGCTCGAAAGATTTCGGATGCTCCGCCATGGCTTGATCGATTACGGCCTTCTCGGCGGCATAGTCGTGCTTTCGGACGGCTTTATCCAGATCGGCTCGCTGGGCGTCGCTCAAAGGCGCTTCAGCCGCGCCGATGTCGATCTGTTTCTGGGGACGTGCGGCCTGGTGCACGGGGGGGTGCTTGGGGGGTTGCGCAGCCGCGTCCGGTGATGTGGCGACTTGAGCGATGCAGCACGCCGAACCGATCGCCAACGTCACAGCCGCGAGAAAAACAGGATTGCCGTTCATTTTGTTTCCGTGATCTGGAGCACATCGTTCTCGCGGAGATTCTGGGTCAAGGTCTGCTTGCGTCCCGACGGCCAATCGACGTCGACACGATCGACTTTCTGAGCTTCTCCCAAGCCGAAATACAGAGGCAGCGAGCTCTGCGAAAGATAACCGGATTTGCCATCGTTATACCTGGTCACCGTCCGGCCGCCGGCGGTTACGTGAACGGTGGCGCCCAGCCCATCGCGGTTGCTGGCAGTGCCCACCAGTTTTACCTTCAGCCAATGAATGGCATGCCGGTCCGACAGATTGCTGACCAGGACCTGCGGCGCCGAGTTAAATTCATTGGTGACGATATCCATGTCGCCGTCGTTGTCCAGGTCGAATATGGCGGCGGACCGGCTTCCCAACGAAGCCATCACAGTGATTTTCCCGGTTTCACCCTTGCATGGCTTTTGGACGTACGCCTGCGGATCTGTCGCCGGCTTGGAGCAATCGATTTCATACCAGGGAGTGTGCGTCTGCCCGTCTCGCCTGGGTTCAATTCCCAATAGAAATTCCGCATCCAGAAATTTCGTCCCCGCGTTGTTCAACAACATGGAGTTAATTCCGTAGCGGAAAGGAAAATTCATCGAAGAAGCAATGAAGATGTCATCCCAGCCGTCGGCGTTGATGTCGCCGATGCTGGGTCCCCATGGCCAAAAGTTTTCCGCCCCCATGCGATCCGAGACTTCCTCGAATTTGCCATTGCCCAGGTTGTGATACAGGGAATTTCCGAAAACAAAGCTATCGGCCGGGCCCATCATAAAGCTCTCGGGCTCATGCCGCGGCGCTTTCTTCTTTTCGTCTTCCGGGCCCGCCGCATCCCACCACATATCCGTGTGCATGTCGGTGACCAACAAATCCATCAGGCCGTCGTTGTCGTAATCGAAAAACTTGACTCCCATCGCGCCCCACGATGTTTTCGGAAAATACTTCTTGGTCTGTTCGGAGAATTTGCCCTGATGATTCTCAAAGAAATGATTCGCTCCCATCATATTGAGAACGTAAACCTGCGGCCAGCCATCGCCGTTCAGGTCGGCAAAGGTTGCGTCGCCTCCCCAGCCCACCGGCTTCAACCCGGATTCGGCGGTGACATTTTTGAATTTATTGTGTCCCAGGTTCTTATATAACACCGGAAATTCGTAACGTTCGGGAAACATGTGCCCTGAAAACGCGTCCGAAAGCGCAATGTACTCGCCTTGAGGACCCTTCTGATCGCTCGTGTACTTTCCAACGTTGGTTATCAGAAGATCGAGCAGTCCGTCGTGGTCGTAATCGAAGAACATGGCGCCCGAGGAATGCGCCACCACGTCGATGCCGCTTTCCTTGGTGATATCCCGAAAATGTCCGTGGCCGTCGTTTTCAAACAGCAGATCGCCGCCGCGCACGGTTGTGACAAACAGATCCGGGTCGCCATCGTTGTCGATATCGGCAAAGGCAGCCGACACGCTGATGCGTCCGGGAACGCCCACCCCGGCTTCGGCCGTAATGTTCTTGAATTTTCCGCCGCCCAGGTTCTTCCAAAGCTCGTTGCCGCCGGTTTGCGAAACGAAATAGATGTCGTAGAGCCCGTCGCCATCCACGTCAGCCACGGCGATTCCGTTACCGTGATCGTAATGAGCCAGGTGATAATCTTTCCGGCATCGTCCACAACGTGGTTCACAAAGCTGATCCCGCTCTCCTTCAGTTTGTCGCTGAATTGAAACTGGTAGAAAACCTTGAACTGATCCACCGTCTTCATCTGCCGTTGCTTGCGTGCGGCCAGCAAAGCGGTGGTATCTTCGGCTGGATATTGTACTTCCCGGCTCGCCGATGCAGCGTTGCCGTAACTGTGTAATGCAACGAAACCGGTCGCAATAAAAAGTCCAGCCGCGATCCAATGAATAACTCTTAAGTTCACGATTTACTCCTTGCAAAGCGGACTTACTTTGTCGCGCCGGCTTTCAGCCTTTGATATTCCTTCATTTCACGGTCCGCTTCCGATGTTTTGCCGGCCTTGCGATCCAAAGCCGCCAATTCGAAGTGGGCTTGAGCGGCTACTTCGCCGTCATGTTGGATCTCGAGCAATTTCGTCCACGATTTTTCGGCCCGCGCCGGATCGTTGGCGGCGAGCGCGGCTTTGCCCAAAGCCAGCAGTGTGGGCGGCATGTTCGGCTCGAGTTCATCGGCGTGCGCAAGCTCGGCCAACGCGTCGCGCGCTTGCCCCTGTTCCAGAAGCGCCGATCCTAAATCGTAGGTTGCCTGCGCGCTGGCTGGCCGTAGCTTCAATTCGGCCCGGAACTCGACGACCGCCTCGGGCCACTTGCCTGCCGCGGCCAGGACGTGACCGAGCGCAAGATGGACGCCCTCTGAGTACGGTTTGATTTGAATCGACGCCAGGTACTCTTTGGCCGCTTCCGGCAGCTTGCCCAAGCTCGAAGTATCTCGTCCCCCGCCGCCTGGTGAGCGCGCGCTGAACCCGGATTCGTTTCCGCGATTCGATCGTACGCTTTCTTGGAAGCAAGCTCCGTCGCCCGGCCAAAATAATAAAGCACGTCTGGGTCGTTGGGCTTCGCTTGCAATGCCACCTGCAATGCCGCGATGGCGTCGTTCAATCGTCCCGTTTCCAGGTAAGCCATCCCCAGCAACGTTGGCTCGCGCGCTGTTTCCAGGTGCGGCAAAGCTCCCGCTGCGTCTCCCCGAATGAGCAGCGCGACGCCCAGCGCCTGATGGACACCCAACAGCTTGGGATTCAGTTTCAGCGATTGTTCCAGCGCCGGAATAGCCTGTTCGTAATTTCCCATCTTGAAGTACGCGATTCCGAGATTCGCGTAAGCCGAGGGCATTTCGGGCGAAGCAGCGATCACCTTTTTAAATTCTTCGATTGCCTGGTCGAAATGACCCTGCTTTTGCGCTTCCATGCCGGCCTGAGTATGCTCGATTGCTTCCGGCGTCATGGCTTGGGCAAGAAGAACGTAAATGCTTAGCGCAACAATCATTTGGTTCCCTTTTGCAAGGTCGCAGGCCGCTAGGGGCCAGCCGAGATTAATTTGTATAGCTAGTATAGAAGCCTGGGATGCTTTGTACAACCCTCGCCGGTACTGCCGCCGAGTACTGCTGGCCCCGCAAAATTAAGGTTTTCCCTCAGCGACGCCCGCATTCGTTCCAGGACTTTCGTTAAGTTAGTATCGCCCGGATTCAGTTGGTGCGCTCGTTCCAGGTACGGCAGGGCCGCGGCATCGTTTCCGAGCAGATGGAAAGTCTTCGCCAGCAGATTCAATGTATCGAAAAATCGCGGGTTGATGGAGGTGGCATTTTGTAACGGTTTCACGGCCTCCTGGTAGCGATGCAGCCCGTAGAGGCTCACTCCCAGATAATGCCAAGCCTCAAACGAATTTGGGTCCAGCTTTACGGCCCGCTGTAACGGATCCACGGCATCGGTGAACGCGCCGGCGTCGCTGTACAGTTGCCCTAACAGAATCAGCCGGCGAGAATCGGCCGCGTCGGCGATCTGATTGCAGACCTGGCGGGCTTGCTGGATGGTTTGCGAGTGCAGCGCATCCATGCATTTCTGGCCATCCTCTTCGGCGATCCGCTGGCTTTCACGCCATTGCCGGTAGAGCTTAAACTCGCGGTCTGCGTCGTTCGTGCGGTTGGCCACTGTGTAGATTCGGGCCAGCCTGTAATGGACCTCGGCGTCGCGTGGATCAGCCTGGGCGGCCTGTTCCAGATATGCGAGCGCTTCCGTCGTTTTTCCCATCCCCTGGTATGCCAAACCAAGATAGAAAGGCGCTTTGGGAAACGCCGAATTCGACACCAAAGGTTGCAGTTTCCGGATCGCTTCCGTGAAGTTTTCGGATCGAACATCCAACAGCCCCAGAAAATAAATGAGGCCCACTCGATCTCCCAGCCGCCGCTGCTCGATTTCGAATTGCTTGCGCGCCTCGTCGTTGCGCTCTTGTGCAAACAGGCAGGTTGCATATTGGATGCGCACGGCGTCATTATTCGGATCAACCGCCAGCGCCTTCTCTAACTCTGCCGCCGCTTCGTCGTAATGCCGGTCCTGCATCAGCTGCGTCGCGCTGCCAACGTGGGCCGTCACCTCTGCCGGCACCGCGGTCCCCTGGCCTTCCGCAAGTTGGGTCAAGAGCAGAAGTGCGACGCAGGTTCTCATCGCGCGGAACCCATCGCCTCGGTTTTTACCACACCCTCGCCTTCACGGATCGTAATCAATCTGTCGGCGGAAACCGCTTTCACGGACTCCCGCGATCCGTTCGGCCAGCGAATTTCGATATCGGCCGCCTGCGCGCTGCCCAGGCCGAAGTGGAGGCGCGGGTCGTTCACCGACAAATAGCTGGATTGCGCAACCACAGCCTGAGCCTGCTTGCGCCCTCCGTAACTGGCGATCACCGTAGCTCCGATTGCGCTGCGATTCGATTTCACGCCGATCAGCTTCACCTTCAGCCAATGCCCGCCACCGGCGGCCGGCGGCAGCACATCGTTCCGCAACAGCGTCGGAGGTTCGTTCATGTTCATGATCAGGATGTCCACGTCGCCGTCGTTATCGAAATCTCCGAACGCCGCGCCACGGCTGGAGTGGGCCTCGCCGATTCCAGGGCCGGCGGCTGTCAACTCCTCGAACTTGCCGTTGCCCAGATTCCGGAACAACACGCGCGGGGTCTTGTACGGATAATCGGGATGCGATTTTTCCACTTCCGGATAGACGCTGCCGGTCACCCAGAAAAGATCGGGCAGTCCGTCGTTGTCGAAGTCCTGAATGCCCGCGCCCCAGCCCACGTAGCGGGTTTCCACACCCAGGCCAGCGTGCAGAGTGGCATCTTCGAAACCGCCGTGGCCCAAATTTCGATACAGCACCGCGGTATCTTCGCTGAAATGCGTTTTCAAAAGATCCAGAGCGCCGTCGGTGTTGAAGTCTCCCACTCCCAATCCCATTCCGGCCTGCTCTTTGCCATCCTCGTTCACGGCCACTCCCAACTCCAGGCCATGTTCGGTAAACGAACCGTCCGGCTTGCTTTGGAATAGCAGGCTGGGAGTGGAGTCGGACGCGACATAAATATCCTGCGAACCGCTTCCCAGATAGTCCGCCGCCACGGCGGTCAGACCGTAGGTGGGCATGGCGCGATCGATTCCCGAGGATTTGGTCACATCCGTAAAAGTGCCGTCGCCATTGTTGCGAAAGAGCTGGCACTTCTCGGGAGTGAGCCCGCGCGGACCGTAATATACCGGAACGCCTTTGAACTTGCAATCCGGGTTTACGCCGGTGGCCGGCACGGAATGGAAGTCGAATACCACGTAATGCGACACGAACAAATCCAGCAGACCGTCCCGGTTATAGTCCACCCACGTACATCCCGTGCCCCAGCGTTTGACCTTGTTAGCCAGGCCCCCGGGGTCCGCCAGGCCGGCGGACTCGGTCACATCGGTGAAGGTCCCGTTGCCATTATTGCGATACAAAACATTTTGGCCCCATTGGGTTATGAAAATATCGTCATAGCCGTCGTTGTTGTAATCGCCGATCGTCACGCCGTTGGCCCAATCCTGCCGCGTCAGGCCCGCCATCTCGGTCACATCCGTGAAGCTTCCATCGCGATTATTCTTGTATAACCGATTGGACGCGCCCGCCACCGGGCCATCGCGCCGGGTACCCGAAAGCACGAATATATCCAGCCAACCGTCGTTGTCGTAATCCAGAAATGCAACCCCGCATCCCATGGATTCCAGAATGTAGTCAGCGCGGCCCTCAGGCCCATAGATCACCGGATGGCGCAAACCCGCCTGGGCCGCAACATCGGTGAACTTGGCGTGAAAAGGCAGACCGGACGATTTGCCGCGCGGTTGCGGCGCTACGCCGCGCGTAGCCATGCCCGACGACTGCGCCCAGGCGCAAGGCACGCTCGAAGCCAGCAGCGCCAGCATCTCGCGCCGGGTTTTCATTTCCCGAGTAAGCTGTCGATGGTCTGCTGGAAGGTCGACAAAGGCTGCGAACCGATGAGAGCTTTGCTGAGTTTGATTTTGGAGGGATTGGCTGGATCGGGTGTACCCAGGAAAAAGGCCGGCGTCCCCTTCACTCCCAACTTCAAAGTTTCGTCTTCGTCTTTACGGATAGCATCCAGGTACTTGCTGCTGTCCAAGCAGGCTTGGAATTTCGCCATGTCCAAACCCGACGCCATCGCGCTGTCGGATATGCCGGTGGATCCAAGCGTCTTTTGGTTGGCGAACAGGTTGTCGTGCATGACCCAAAACTTGCCCTGCTCGGTGGCGCACCGGGCAGCTTCGGCGGCCTGCAATGCGTTGGGGTGGATGCTTTCGCCGGGAAAATCGCGCGCCACGTATCTCATCTTCCCGGTCTTCACATAATCGGCCACCACCTGGCTGTAAGTGTGGCTGAAATAATCCATGCAGTAAGGACATTGGTAGTCGGAGAACTCGACCAACACTAGTTTCGCTTTCTCATTTCCCATAATGGGCGCGCCGCCAATATCGAAAGTGACGGTCCGGGGAGCGGTCAAATCGTGAATGGTCTGCTTCAGCTGATCCAGGTCGCTTCGCAACGCCTTCACTTCGCCTTTGAGCTCGTCAACTTCCTTTTGCAGAGAGACTTCCCGCGGCGTCGGGGCAGACTGGGAGCGCGCGGCCGGGGGCACTACAGTCAGTAAGAATCCCGCGAGGAGCGCAAAGGGGCCACATGGAAAAGCTCGCTTCATCAGTTTCACCTTATGACTCCTGCGTATTGAGCAATTGTATTCCAGTTCAGATGGAAAGCCAAGGCGCGCCAACGACCCGATTTTCCATTGTTCCGCTCGTCTCTAGGCCTGTATTATCTTGACGTTGTGGACTGAAACAGTAGGCTTTTGTTAGTACCGTTGTGACATAATCGTCCCTATGGGAAGGCGAATCCAGTACTGGGCCGTCGGGGTTGCAACGGCAATTGGCTTCGTTCTGATGACCGGCGCCGGCGCCGTTGAAACCAAGTCGGAAGTTATCCAGCGTCATCGAAATCTGGGAAAAGCCTTCTTCGAGAATCCCACCACCCAAAACGAAGCCATCGTGGAATTCAAGAAGGCGCTGGATTTGGCGCCGAATTCGGTGCCTGAGAAGCTGAACTACGGGCTGGCATTGCTGCACGGCGGCCGAATTGCCGAGGGCGTCGCTTTATTGAAAACCGTTCAGAAGCAGGACCCCTCGTTACCCCATACCTGGTTTAACTTGGGTTTGTTTTACAAAAAGGAGGCGAGACAGACCAGGCCCGGCCCAGTTCCAGCGCATGATCGAACTGGTTCCAAACGAACCCATCGGCCACTACCAACTGGGCACGCTTTACCGGCTGTCAGGACGCACCGCCGATGCAATCGCCCAATTCCAGCGCGCATCGGAACTGAACCCTCTGCTCGCGGCCGCGCATTTCCAGCTTTTTAACCTTTACCGGCAGGCCGGACGCAAGGAAGATGCCGCCAAGCAGTTGGACGTCTTCCAGCGCCTGAAGGAGGAGCAGAAGGACGCCGCCATTCCGGATGACGTGGATTGGTGCTTTTTCGCCGAAATCTACGATCCGCCCCGCACTCCCACCCCGATTGCCGCAGCCAGCCTCAGAAGCTTCGAAGACACGGTTCTCGAAATCGTCCCGGGCGCGAAACCGTTCGGATTGACCACAATCGATCTCTTTGGAAAAGGCTAGGTGGATCTTCTTATATGGTCGTCCGATGGCATTCAGGTTTACCGACGCGGGGTGGAGCTGGTGAAAGAATCGGGCTTGCAGGGTCTTACTGGCGTTCTTTTTGTGGCTCCCGGCGATTTCGACAACGACGGACTGATGGATCTGTGCGTCCTCACCGAATCCGGCCCTCGGCTTTATCGAAACACAGGAGGAAAGTTCACGCCGGTAGAGGCGCCTTTGCCGAAGAGACGCTTCGAACGAGCAGTTTGGATCGACTACGATCACGATTACGACCTGGACCTGGTGTTACTTGGCGAGCGGCCCGCGCTCCTGCGCAATCAGGGCGCTTCCGGCTTTGCGGACTTCACCAAGGATTTCCCGTTCGTCAACGCTCGGCCGCAAAGCGCTTTCAAACTCCGTGTCGTGCCCGATAGCAAAGCCTTCGATCTTGCGGTGTTTTACCAGGATCATGCCCCGGTTCTCTATCGCGACCAGCTGGGCGGCAAATACACGGTGGAAAGCTACACCGGGAAACCTCGGGTGGATTCGCAGGTCGAGGGCGATTTCGATGCCGACGGGCGGCCCGACCTCGCTCGCATCGACGCCGACGGCAAGGTACACCTGTTGCTCAACCGGACCGTTTCGAGCGAGCGTTGGATTCGGGTCCAACTGACGGGCGTGAAAAGTCTGAAGCTGGCCCAGGACGCCGAAGTGGAAATTAAGGCCGGCGAACTGTATCGGAAGGAATGGTATACGGGAGTTCCTGTCTTGTTCCAGGTGGGCAGTTATCCCGTGTGGATACGGTTCGAATTACCTGGCCGAATGGCTTGATCCAGAACGAAGTGAACCAGCGGACCAACCAGGCCTATCTTTATAAAGAAGCCCAGAGACTGTCCGGCTCCTGCCCGATGATCTGGACCTGGGACGGCCACGAATTTCAGTTCATCACCGACATCCTGGGGGTCGCACCCCTCGGCGCAAGTGACGGAGATGGCAGCTACTTCCCGGTCAATCATGAGGAGCATGCCCGGATTCCAGGCTCCCGGCTGGTGGAAACTGATGGCCAATATGAAATCCGGATCACCGAAGAATTGAGCGAAGTCTCCTACCTGGACCAGGTGGAACTAACCGCGGTAGATCATCCCTCGGGCACCGAGATCTTCACTAATGACAAGTTCAAAGGGCCGCCTTATCCCGATTTCCGCTTGTTTGAAGTGAAGAACCGGATTTACCCATCCACTGCGCGCGATGACCAGGGCCGGGATGTTCTGTCCGCGCTGCTGGCGAAGGACAGCCGATATCCTGACCAATTTCAAAGGGATAGCCTGGGTATTGCAAAGCCCCACATGATCGAGCTCGATTTCGGCAAAGCAGCTCCGTCGGGACACGCCGTGCTCTTTCTCAACGGCTGGGTGGATTGGCCGGATGGCAGCACCTTCCGGGCGGCATCCCAAAACGATCATGAAACCCTGGTAATGCCCTACCTTCAGATGCAGGACGCGGCCGGCCATTGGGTAACGGTGAACCAGGACATGGGGATGCCGTCGGGGAAACCGAAAACAATCGCGGTGGATCTGCGCTTTCCGTCATCCAGCCGCAAGCTCCGCATCGTGACCAGCCTGTGCGTCTACTGGGACGAAATATTCCTCAGCGAAGGGGAGTCTGCTGCGGCGGAGCGGCCAACCACTTTGCCCCTCAATTCCGCCGACCTGCACTTCCGTGGATTTTCCGAGGCGCGAATCGACGCGGAACGAAAACAGCCCGACACTTACTATTACGGAACCGTTTCGCCAACGTCCTTCTGGAATCCTACTCAGGGGCTGTACACGCGCTATGGCGACGTGCGCGACCTGCTGCTGACGCCGGACGACCGGCTGGTGATCATGGGTTCGGGCGACGAGCTTCGCCTCTTGTTTTCGGCCAATTCCCTGCCGCCTCTTCGCCCGGGCTGGACGCGCGATTTCCTGATCAAGGTGGATGGGTGGGCGAAAGACCGCGATCCTAATACGGCGTTCTCGGGAACCGTGGAGCCTTTGCCATTCCACCAGATGACCCGCTATCCTTACGGGCCGGGGGAACATTTCCCCAACGATGCCGTGCACGAACAGTACCGGCGCGAATACAACACGCGGCCGGCTCTGAGGCTGCTGCGCCCGCTGACCGAAGAGGCATGGTCTAAATAGACCGCTTGCTCACGCGCGCGGCTCTGTAAGACGGGAGATCGCCTCACGCAAAGCCGCGCACACCTCCGCGATTTGTCCGTCGGTCAATGGTGTTAAAAAACGGGAGCGCTAGCGTACGTGCGGACGCTTGGTCGGTAAATGGCAGATCGCCTTTTCTCTCCGGCGGCAAATCGCGTGTACAGCGGCTGCCGGTGTATCGGGAGCGAAGTAGCGCGCGCAACCAATGCCGCGTTTCGCCATCTCCTCCAGGATGAAGTCGCGCTGGGCCTGCGTGAAATCATCGTTCAGACGGACGACGAAAGCGAACCAGCATACGCGGTTGTCGCGGAGACCCAAGCGGCGGGCAAATTACCTCGGGGATGTTGTCGAGCTCGCGCAGATATTGGAGCGCCCGGTCTCGCCGGCGATCGAGAATCTCGTTCAGCCGCCGCATCTGCGATAGCCCCAACGCACAATTGAGCTCGGACAATCGGTAGTTATAGCCCAGCAAGCAATGATCCAGCCAACCGTCGGTATCTCTGCGGCCCTGATTGCGCAGGGCACGGAACGTGTCCGCCAGCGCGGCATCGTCGGTAACCAACATTCCGCCTTCCCCGGTGGTGATCGGCTTGTTCGGATAGAAGGCGAAAATGCCGATCCTGCCGATGCCGCCAGTCTTGCGCCCGCGATATTCCGCTCCCAGCGCTTCACAGGCATCTTCAATCACCGGCAAATCGTGACGGGCCGCGATATCCAGAATTGGTTCCATGTCGGCCGGATACCCGAACGTGTGCACCACCACGATGGCGCGTGTGCGGGGCGTGATTCGCCGTTCAATCTCTTGCGGATTCAGATTGAGCGTGAGGGGATCGATATCGGCAAATACCGGAATCGCCCTCTCGTACAGAACGGCGTGGGCCACCGCGATGAAAGTGAAGGAGGGGAGAATCACCTCATCACCTTCGCCGACGCCCAAGGCGCGAAGGCTGAGATGCAGGCCGGCTGTTCCTGAGCTCACCGCCACGCCGTGCCGCACACCCACGTAGCCTGCCACGGCGCTCTCAAATTCCCTCATCCGCGGGCCGATACTCAATCGGGGAGTCCGCAGTACGCTTACGACGGCTTCAATATCGGCTTCCGTGATGTCGGGCGAGGAAAGCGGAATTCTCATTTCCAACTGGTGGCCCGTTCTAACAGCTCCGCGCCAGGCACATATTCAGGGACGACGGAATGGATGGTCCGAAGCATTCCGGGCAAATCGCAAAGCTTGATACACCGGCCGAGTTCGCCGATGAACGCGCTGAGTTCCCGCGCGCTGAGGCGGGGCGTCTCCACCACGGTAAGGCAATTCTCGATCTGCAGCTTGCGCTCGCTTTCAAACATCAATTCTTCGGTGAGCTTCTCACCGGGGCGCAGGCCGATATACGCCACTTCCCCTGGCCAGCCATCTCCCGCCGAGCGGATCAGAAAGCGCGCCAGGTCGGCGATGCGCACCGGCTCGCCCACCGGAGGGAGCAGGATTTTCCCGTCTTGAGACGACGCACCGCAGGCCAGAATCGCCTCCACCGTTTGAGCCGATGGTGAGAAACCAACGGCTCACTTCCGGATCGGTAACGGTCACCGGCTCGCCGCCGCTCGATCTGCCGCAGGAATATCGGAACCACGCTACCGCTGGAGCCGATCACGTTGCACAAACGAATCGCGTTCATCCGGCACCGGGCGCTGCTCAGGACGCCACCACCAACTCGGCGATTCTTTTGGATGCGCCCATGATGCTGCGCGGATTCACGGCCTTGTCGGTGGAAACCAGCACCAGCTTCGGGACGCCGCCGCGCATTGCTGCTTGCGCCAGGGTATAAGTGCCAATGCCATTATTCCGAACGGCGGAAAAAGGATTGCTTTCGAGTAAGGCGACTTGTTTCCACGCGGCCGCGTGATACATCACGTCTACACGATGGCGGCTGAACAGCGAACTTAAAAGGCCGCCATCGTCCACGCTGCCCAACACAATTTCAAACGGCACATCTCCACAAGTTCTTGCGATTTGCCCCTGGAGCTCGAACAAACTGATTTCGGAAGAATCCAGCAGAAGTAGGCGTCGCACTCCGGCCCCCGCGATGGCCTTTGCCAATGCCGAGCCAATGGACCCGCCGGCCCCGGTGATGAGTACACATTGCCCGGCGTGGGCGAAATTGGAAATTGCTGTGTCGCCATCCGGCAGGGCGAGAAAGCGGTGCCAGTCCAAACCACTGGAATTCCATATTCTCAAGGCTACCCGATTCCTGAAAATGCGATCGGAAGGAATGTGATCGGAGCTGGGGCCGCGATGTCATGTTCATTGTATAATCGCGAGTACAATGGGCAAGCAGCCCACTCCCGATCCAGCCGTTCCGCAGCCTGATGAGCGGCGCCCTGTCACCGAACTGCTAAAGCAGCTGAGCGGGGGAGACCGGGAGGCCTTCGACCGGCTGGTTCCACTGGTCTACGATCAACTGCGAAAGCTGGCTTCCCGGAGTCTTGGGTCGGAGCGCCACGACCATACTTTGCGCGCCACGGCCCTGGTGCATGAAGCATATTTGCGGCTCGCCGATGCGGGCGGCGACTGGCAGGACCGGGTTCATTTTTACGCTGTCGCGGCACGTGTGATGCGCCACATTCTGGTAGACCACGCCAAAGCGGCCAAACGCCAGAAACGGGGCGGCGGCGTGGAGCATATCGCTTTCGAGGAAGCCGTGCTGGTGGGCCCGACACCAGCCCCGGGTCTGGCTGAGCTGGACGAATCTCTACAACGCCTGGAAGTGCATGACACTCGAAAAAGCAAGGTGGTGGAACTGCTGTATTTCGGTGGGCTGACGTACGACGAAACCGCCGCCGCTCTGGGGATTTCCGAGGCCACTGTCCATCGTGACTTAAAGATGGCGAAAGCGTGGCTGCACAGAGATCTGTCCAGCCGCGGGACCTGAAGGCCGCACCATGAGCCCCGCACCCAATCCGGAACGGTGGCGGCTTCTGGAGACTCTGTTTCACAAAGCTTCCGACCTGGACCCCGACCACCGCTCCAATTTTCTGGATCAAGCCTGCGGAGATGACGCGGGCCTGCGCTCGGAAGTGGAATCGCTGCTCCGATCGGCGGATCAGACGCTGGGCTACCTCGAGCAACCCGCAGCGGAGGCTGCGCGCGAAATCGCCAGCGAGGCGCCACTGGCCGGAAGACTGATTGGACCCTGGCGAATCATGGATGCTATCGGCGACGGTGGCATGGGTCGAGTCTATCTGGCTTGCCGGGCCGACGAAGTTTACGACCAGAAAGTCGCTATCAAAGTGATGCGCGCCGATTTTGGCAGCGACCGCGACATGCTGCTCCGGTTTCGCATGGAGCGCCAGATCCTGGCCAAACTGAACCACCCCAACATCGCACGTCTTCTGGATGGGGGTGTCAGCGCTGAAGGGTTGCCTTACCTGGTGATGGAATACGTCGAGGGTGTTCCGATCGATGTCTATTGCCGCGATCGGCATCTTTCGATCGATGCGCGGCTGGGGCTGTTCCGCACCGTTTGCGGGGCGATGGATTATGCGCACCACAATCTGGTGATCCATCGCGACATCAAGCCCGCGAACATTCTGGTGACCGCCGGGGGAGTGCCCAAGCTTCTGGATTTCGGAATTGCCCGGTTGCTCGATCCGGAGTTCTCCGGGATGGCGCGGACACGGCCGGGCGAGCGCCTGATGACTCCGGAATACGCCAGCCCGGAGCAAGTGCGCGGCGACGCCGTCACCACCGCTGCCGATGTCTATTCCCTGGGTGTTCTGCTCTATGAGCTACTGGCGGGCAAGCGCCCGTTTCGTGTCCGGACCGACAATCCTCTCGAAATCGCTCTGGCCATCTGCGAGCAGACGCCGCAGCCGCCCAGTACGGCCTCCGAGAATCCGGACGCCCACCAAATCGACAGAGATCTGGACCGGATCGTGATGATGGCGATGCGCAAGGAGCCGGAGCGCCGCTACGCTTCCGCCGGCCAATTTTCCGCCGATGTGAAGGCCTATCTGGAAGGCTATCCTTTGCAGGCTCGAACCGCCACGTGGAGTTACCGGACCAGCACATTTGTACGCCGCCACAAAGCGGGCGTAGCAGCCGCGGTGTTGTTTGCGCTGGCACTGGCCGGATTCGGCGGCGGCATGGGCGTACTGGCAAAGCGTGCGGAACGCCAGCGTCAAACCGCGGAGCGCGAGAGACAGTTTATGGCTGACATGTTTCGGGCGGCGGCGCCCGAAGTGGCGCGGGGCGAGACCATCACGGCGCGAGACCTGCTGGACCGCGGCGCTCAGCGCATCGATCGGGAACTTTCCGGGGAGCCTAAGGTGCGCGCTTCGCTGCAGGAAACCATTGCGGAAGCCTACCGGGAGCTGGGGTTGATCGATGAGTCCGAAAAACTTGCACGTCAGTTGGTCCAACTGGACGGCAAAACCTTCGGGGGCGCACAGTCCGGAAACATTGCGGGCCGTGGAACTTCTAGCGGAGCTCTACCGCGATCAAGGCCACTATGCGGAGGCCGAACCGTTGTTGAGCAGGGTGCTTGCATGGAAGCGGGCGGCTTTCGGCGCCACCAGTCCAGAAGCGGCCGGGGTCATGGGCGAGCTGGGTGAGTGTTTCTACTGGCAGGCCAAGGACGATCAGGCCCTTACCCTGCTGAATCAAACGCTCGCCATCGACCGGAAGAACGGCACCCGATTACGGAGCTTCGACACGCAACTATCTTGCGTTGACGCTCGAGAGGAAGGGCGATTTCGACCAGGCGCGCCGGCTTTTGGAGGAAGCGGTGGAGATCAACCGGCGTACGCAGGGAACCAACAGCCCCGACTACGCGATCAGCCTGCACAATCTGGGAAGCGCCTTGATCGATCGCGGCGACCTTCTCGGGGCCGAAGTAAAGCTGCGTGAGGCTCTAGCGGTTCGCCGCGCCATTTTCGCAGCCGGACATCCCGATCTGGCGCTTTCGCTAAACAACCTGGGCTATGTACTGCTGGAGAAGGGCGAATGGCGCGCGGCGGAGCCGATTCTGAAAGAAGCGCTCGATATCCAATTGCACGCTCTGGGGCCCGATAATCCACGGCTATCGGGACCGATGAATAACTGGGCGCGCGTCCTGCAGGCCAAAGGCGATTATGTGCAGGCGGAGGGGTTTTACAACCGCATCCTGGCCATCATGAAACAGGCGCACGCGGCGTCCACCTGGCCTGCCGCGCAGATTGTGGCCAATCGCGGCCTGCTTCATTTCGATCAAGGTGCATATGCGGCGGCCGAACAGGACGCGCGTCAGGCCATGGAAATTCGCCGCAAGCTGGGAGGAGAGAGCACACCCACGTTTGCCAATTCGATGATTGAAGTGGCCGAGGACCGGGCCTTTCAGGGCGATCCGGGTGGAGCGGTGCCCTTGCTCCGCTCGGCGCTCGAGATTCGCCGCAAGAAGTTGTGGCCCGGGCATCCCGCGATTGTGACGGCTGAAGTTCGTCTGGGCGAGGCGCTGGTGGCCGCGAACAAGGCTGTCGAAGCCGAACCGCTGCTGCGGCAGGCGGTGTCCTCCGCTGCGCAAGAGCCTTTCCAACTGCCCGGCTGGCAGATTGGGGAAGCGAAGAACGCTTATGGCGAATGCTTGAAAGCTCTGGGCCGCACACAGGAGGCCGAAGCGCTCTTGCGGGACAGCCGCGGCGCGCTCGAAACAGACCCGCGGCCCGCGTTCCGTGTGGACCCCACGGCTCGCCTGGTTTTGCTTGCCGCGCATCCGCACCGCAACTGATCTCGCGGGGTTCGAGTTCGACGCGAAAAACCGTAGGGAGAGACCGGCGAGGCGGCCCACTTCTGATACTCTGGCATCGTGGCAAGCCTGGTGTTCTTCCTGTTTCTGATGCAGGCAGGAAGTCCCGATGCGGCGCGGATGTATGGAGAAGGCCGGTACGCCGACGCTGCCGCCGCCTACCGTGAACTCACCCGGAGCGATCCCACCTCTGCAGACGCCTGGGCCGGGCTGGGCAAGAGCCTGCTCAAATTGCGCAACCCCGCGGCATTCCCCGCTTTGGACCGCGCACTTCAACTGAAACCCGGCGATCCGGCCCTGGAGAGGACTATCGCGCGCTCCTATATGGAGGCCGGCAATGTATCGGGGGCCGTCGCTTTGCTGGAGCCGCTCACCGATAAGGATCCGAAAGACTCAGAAGCACTGTCGCTGCTGGGCGAGGCGATGTATCGGGGAGGGTTTTACCAAAGAGCCGCGCAGTTGCTCGGTCAATCTTTGGCGCTTCGTCCCGACAATCCCACCGCCCAGGCCATGTACGCCGTCTCTCTGGCGAAAGTGGGGCGCACCGCGCGAAGCCGAAGCGGCCTGCCAGCGGCTGCTCGCGAAACCACCGGCAGACTGGGACCTGGATGTCTCGCTCACCTATGTAGAGATTCTGGACGAGACGCACCGTCCGAGCGACGCCATGACCTACGTAGACAAAGTGCTTCAATCGCTTCCCCAGAATCCCATTGCGCTCTTTTGGAAGGCCCGCCTGCTGCTCCAATCGGGACGCCTGGAAGAGGCCGCGAAGCAGGCTGAGCAGAGCGTTAGCTTTGCCCCCGGTCTACCGCTGGCGCGAAACCTTCTGGTGCAGATCTACCGCAGGCAGGGCCGGACCGAAGACGCGCAGCGCCAGGCGGACTGGCTTCGTGAGTACAACGACCGGATGACCGGGCAAGCAAGATGATGCGTTGGGCGCTTCTGTTCAGCGTGCTGCTGCCGGCCGCGGCGCAGATTCGCTTCCAGGATGTAGCTCAGAATGCCGGCTTGAAGTTCACGCTGAACAATGGAGCTAGCGGAGGATTTCATCAGATTGAGCTGATGCCCGGCGGCGTGGGAGTGATCGACTTCAATCGCGACGGGTGCATGGACGTCTTCTTCACCAACGGCGCGGCTTCCCCATCCATGGACAAAAGCAAGCCCGAGTTTCACAATCGTTTGTTTCAAAACGACTGCAAGGGCCATTTCACCGACGTCACCGATCGCGCCGGGCTGGCAGGAATCGGCTATTCCATGGCCGTGGCGATTGCCGACTACGACAACGACGGTTTCCCGGATATTTTCGTAGCGGGCGTGGATCATAACATCCTGTACCACAATCTGGGCAATGGGACTTTCAAGGACGTCACGCATGAGGCGGGACTGGAAGGCATGGATCCCACCTACGGCAAAATGTGGTCGGTCTCGGCCGGCTGGTTTGACGCCGACAACGACGGCTGGCTCGATCTTTTCGTATCCAATTACGTGGGTTGGGATCCGAAGCGGGAACCTGCGTGCGGCCTGACGACCAACCGTTTCTATTGTCATCCGGACGCCTATCCCGGCCGGCCGAATCAGCTTTTTCGCAACAATCACGACGGAACGTTTACCGACATCTCGCAAAGTTCTGGAATCGCTCGATCCATCGGAAAGGGCATGGGCGTCGTTTTCGGCGACTTCAACCACGACGGCCGTATGGATGTCTTCGTGGCTAACGATTCGGTCCGCAATTTTCTGTTTGAGAACCTGGGCGGCGGCAAGTTCCGGGAAGTGGGGCTGGAAATGGGCGTTTCGCTGGGCGAAGCGGCCGGCCCGTGGCGGGCATGGGCGCCGATTTTCGGGACATCGACAACGACGGCCTGCCCGATATCGTGCTTACCGGAATGATCAACGACTCGTTCCTGGTTTTCCGGAATCTGGGCAAGCCGTCCTTTTTCGAGGACCATACCCTGGCATCGGGACTCTCGGCCGCTACCCGGCAGCTAACCGGCTGGGGGATGGGCGCCTTTGATTTCGATAACGACGGCTGGAAGGACCTGTTCTTCGCCAACTCGCATTTCCCCAACCTCGAAAAGCTGCTGGGAGTGCCCACGCGTCTGGCCTGCCGCATCTTTCGGAACACCGGCCAGCGTTTCGACGACGTCAGCGCTCAGGCCGGGGAGTCCTTTCAGTACCAGGGGTTCTATCGCGGCGCGGCCTTCGCCGACTTTGATGGCGATGGCAGACTCGACGTGGTGGTTACCGCGCTGAACGAACCCGCACGCCTTTATCGCAACGTGACCCCGGCGGCGGGCCATTGGCTGGCAGTAAGGTTGGTGGGGACAAAAAGCAATCGCGATGGCATTGGCGCCCAAGTTCAAGCGACGCTACCAGATGGACGGATTCTGTACAATCACGTCACAACCAGCGTGGGGTACGCTTCGTCGAGCGAACCGCTGGCTCGCTTTGGCCTCGGAAAGCAAACGCGCGTGAAGGAACTTCGCGTCACTTGGCCGAGCGGCCTGGATCAGATTCTCGAGAATGTCCCGGCGGATCGGATTCTTGAACTGCGCGAAGGTAGCGCGGCTAGCCCGTAGTCTCGGTCGGGTGGATGTGACTCAAAGCGCTGTTCTGCGGTTGTTTTCAACGTCTTCCTTGAAGCCCGGACCCGTTCCAGGGAGGGGCTTGCGTGTCAGATTCCGGTACTGGAAGGGTGCGTCCGACCATAGTACTTTTCCATTAGCGAAAGCCCAGTTTGCTGTTTATTTTCTTTCGGCGCTCAGTGTATACTCCTGGGAGATTCAACGCCAGCTATTGTGACTCGCATTCGGTGGAGGGTACCCTGATGCCTGGTCGAACGGCGCGACGGTAGCTTTACTAGGAGGAGTTTCCGATGATTCGTGTATTGGCGATAACTGCGCTTATTTCAGGCTTTTGCCTGGCGGCTTCGGCTGGCGATATAGGACTTGCTGATTGGTGCGTCAATGTGAACGGCGATATCAACACCGCTTGCAACGGCGGCACCGGCGGCACAGGTGGTTTGGGTTGGGTGGGACCACAGCCGACGGAAGCATGATCGATTTGTCGGCGTTCGATACGACGCTGGAACCACTTCCACGAACAATCTTGGCACCATAAGCATCACCTTGGGCCCCGGCACAGACCAGTCCGCGCTCGTCTACATGGACTATGACATCGATTTCCCCACGTACGGATCGTTCGACGATTCCGGGACGACAGGTGGGAGCGTTCCGGCGAACGTTAGCTACGAATTTGATGATCCGAACTCCGTTACTTCGAACATCTTCGGTGATTTCGCGACCGGAACTCCTCTGCCTGACACGAAACGTTGTCACCCCCGGATTGCCGCCCAATCAGTGCTGCGATGTTGCGTGGGCGCTCGGTTTGGGCGGGATCGACGTGGATGCGGGCGACACTGAAGTAGTTACCTTCACGGTTGGAACCACGGCCCCCACTGGATTTTACTTAGAGCAGATCAACCAGACCACCGGTGAAAAAATCTATTTGAGCGAGAGCGTTTTATGCAACGGCCCCGATTGTTCCGGCGGGGGCGGCGCACCTCCACCAGTTCCGGAGCCGCGGCAGGAGGCTCTGTTGCTGGTTGTACTATCTACCATTTTTATCGCTATGAGGAAGAAGAAACAGCAGGCTTTATAAGCAGTGCGGTCCTTATGATAACTGCACCCGGAGGCTCTCGATGATGAAGAAAGTTCTCGCTCGTTTCATGGCGGTCGCGGCAACCCAGTTGCCGCTGCGCTTTTTCCTGGAGGCTTGTTGGCAGCGCCACCCACTGCCATGACGGTACCCTTTGTTGCGTCCAGTCCCAGTTCGCCGCATACCAGCTGGAGCGGCAATCCAGTAACGCTGAAAGGTACGCTGGTGAGCGCGTCTTTCCCGGCGGACACCTTTACGTACGACTGGAATCCCGGCGATGGTGGCGCGCATTGCGCAGGTACGGTCACCAATCAGTGGATATCCCATGTGCTCACACCTATAGTGGATCGGTCGGCACCGTGTTTACAGCCATCTTGACGATCACCGACACGACGTCGGGTCAAATAAGTCCGGCTGCAAACTGCCCTCCGTCTATTACTCAGGGCGCTTGCTACTACACGTCGCTCAATGTCGCCGCCGCCGAACCTGCCGGTAGAGGTGAACAACGCCATCGACAACGGCCTGTGGTACATGCACACGGAAATGAACACACCAAGTCTGCCGGCGGCACGCCCATCGGCAACTGGACTGGTGCGACGGTAACGACACCGACGGTGCTCCCGGGAGACACTGGCCGAACTCTCTGGATTGCTCGGCGTTCGAGGACAGCGGTTTTCTCACCACCAACACCCCTGCGAATCCGTATTCAGCCGATGTCGGGCTGTGCCTGGCGGGAGTCTTCGATCAACTGGCAAGCATCGGCGTTGGCCCGATTACCCCATTTGGATTTACCAGCTACACGCCCGACCAAAACGGCAACGGCATCGGCGTCGAGAAAAATGGTGGGGACGTGAATTACCAGACTGGCATGATGCTCGATTCGCTGGTGGGGGCTGGGACGCCCAATGCTTTGATACCGGCCGGAACGAACTTGGCCAGTTCTACGGCTGGTCTCGGTAGCGGCCCGGCCAAAGCCTACACTTACAAAGACGCTATTTTCGACATGGTGGACGATTATTCCTATTGTTTGAATCCGGGCGAAGCGGGGTTTGTCGCCGGCGGGTGGCACTATACATGTCAGGAGCTGAGGGGATAACTCGGTCAGCCAATGGGCGGCGATCGGGATCATTCCTGCCAGGCGAAATGTGGGCTCAACGATTAACTCAGCAGTGCTGCTTTCGGACCAAGGTTGGCTGGACTCGTCGTTCACCCGCCAGAATGCCACGAATGGATACTTCGGCTACACCAGCAACAGCCCGATCTGGGGACCCTTCGCGGACACGCCTTCGGGGTTGGTTCAATTGGCAATGAGCGGCTTAGGGCGCGGCACCACATCGCCGGGCGGCAATAACCTGTGGGACAGCGCCGAAACTTATCATCCGGGACAATTTCGCGAATCCTCAATCCGAGGGCGCGGGTTCTTCTGCAAGCCTATTACTACGGAATGTTCTCGTTCACCAAAGCCATGTTGTTGCACGACAACTCGGGTACCGGACTTGGGCAGACGCCGATCGAAAAACTGCAATCGCTCGACGATCCGAATACCTGCTTGTCGCCAGTGCCTATGAGCGCTCCCGGCAGCGGCGGGGGACCATGCTATCCGGCGATCGATTGGTATGCCGCGCAGACCGCCGCTTACGGCGGCGCGGATCCTACCAATGGCGTTGCTCGTACGATTGTCTGAACCAGCTTCCGAACGGTGGTTGGTTTGGGCAGAATTACACCGGCGCACAGGATTACTTCCAGACTGCCGTCGCGATCATCATGCTCAACAAGACCGTTTTCAACCCAGTTCCGGTCGCTTGTTTTACGGTCAATCCAACGCGCATAGCTTCAGGCGGATCAGTGACCCTGAATGGCAACTGCTCCGTGGAGCAGAACCCTGCGAACCATCTGGTCAGCTGGCAGTGGGACATCAGCGGCACGGGCGCCGGCTACACGCTGGGGCCAACGATGCTGGGTGGGCCTGCAAATCCCCAGTGCACCTCGAAGCCCAGTTGCGTTACGGTGCAAGCTAACTTTAAACTTCCGACGGGCGCCATGCTGCCTTACAGCTTCCCTGTGAAACTTCTCGTCA
>CAWAQH010000004.1:0-154803 GCA_963784085.1 uncultured Acidobacteriaceae bacterium
TGAATCGGCGCCGGCGGCCACTGCGGCGCGGGCCAGGGCCGCGACTTTGTCGCGCTTGCCGGTGCCGTGCGACGGATCTGCCATCACCGGCAGATGCGAGAGGCTCTTCAGCACCGGGATCGCGGCGATATCCATCGTATTGCGCAGAGCCGTCTCGAACGTGCGAATTCCCCGCTCGCACAGGATCACTTTGTAGTTTCCGCCGGCCATGATGTACTCCGCGCTCAGCAGCAGCTCCTCGATCGTGCCGGACATCCCTCGCTTCAGCAGCACGGGCTTCTGCACTTCGCCGAGCCCGCGCAGCAGATGATAGTTCTGCATGTTGCGCGCGCCAACCTGCAGCACGTCCACGTAGGGCAGCATGATTTCGATCTGCGACGGGTCCATCACTTCGCTGACAACGAGCAGGCCGTTCTGTCGGCCGCCGCGCGCATCATTTTCAGACCTTCAACGCCGAGTCCCTGAAAGCTGTAGGGTGACGAGCGCGGCTTGAACGCTCCGCCGCGCAGCAATTTCGCGCCGGCCTTGGCCACGCTCGCGGCGACGCTTTCAATCTGCTCCGGGCTTTCGACCGCGCAGGGGCCGGCCGCGACGACGACTTCCGGACCGCCAATGGTGACGCCCTTGCCGAGATCGAGCACCGTACCCTCCGGCCGCACGCTTCGCGCCGCGAGCTTGAACGGATGCGAAATCGGCACGATTTCCTCGACGCCCGGCGCGGAACTGCAGCGCAAAAAGTTCCTCGCGGCTGGTGCGGCTGTTGCCCACGACTCCGATCACGGTGCGCTCCTTGCCGCGGATCAGGTGCGCCTCGTAGCCGCATTCCTTGATGCGATCGACGATATGCTGGACTTGCGCTGTCTGTTGCCTCACCCGGACATATTGAAAATCATTTTCGCATTCCTCGCTGATTCGCTGGGATTTCGTGCTGCTCCGCTCGCGCCGCGGAGACGTACGAGCCCAGAATCCGCAGATTCACGACCAGAGCTTTCAAGTTCGCGCCAGCGCCGCGGCGACTTCCGGATCGCGCCGCGACGCCTGCAAATCCAGATAGAAACGGTACTGCCAGGGGCTGCCGTGCACGGGGCGGCTTTCGATCTTCATCAGATTGATACTGCGTCGCGCAAAGGGCTCGAGCGAGTGAACCAGCGCGCCGGGCCGATGATCGAGCTGAAACACGAGCGAAAGCTTGTCGGCATTTTCGGGCGCATCCGGCGTGGTCGAAAGCAGCAGAAAACGCGTGTAGTTTTCGCGGTTGTCTTCCAGATGCTCGCGCAGGATCACGCCGCCGTAAATCTCCGCCGCGCGCCGGCCGGCGATGGCCGCGCGCGTTCGTCGTCCGCGCGGACCACGTCGCGCACGCTGCCGGCCGTGTCCTCCGTGACTATGCGCTTCAGGCGCGGATGGGCGACTGAAGAATTGCTCGCACTGCGCCAGCGCCACCGGATGCGATTCGACCACGGCGACGTCGTCGAAAGGCCGCTCCCGGCGCAGCGATCAGGTTGTGCGCGATCGGTATCACCACTTCCGCCGAATATTCAAACTGCTTTCCACCAGCAGATCGAACGACCGGTGGACCGAGCCTGCGAGGCTATTTTCGATCGGCGCGAGAAATAATCCGCGACGCCGTCGCTGATCGCGCTGAAAGCGGCCTCAAACGTCGGCCGCGGAACGAGCGCGATCTCCTCGCCCAGGAGCTTCACGGCGGCCTCTTCACTGAAGGCGCCGCGCTCGCCTTGAAACGCCACGCGCGCGTTTTTCGCAACTTTCATTGTCCTTGCTCGGGTCGACTTCTTCGGTGCGGCCGGCGATGCCGGATTGCGCCCCTGCTGCGAGCCGAAGCCGTGCTGCTGCTGCGTGCGAATGGATTCGTCGAGAATCACCTGATAAATTTTCGCCACGGAATCGATCGCCAGCGGCCCGGGATTCAGAGCCTTTCATGCGCGAAAGATTTCCTGTTCGCGCGCCGGGACGCGGAGCGCGACGCCTTCGTCGTCTTTCAGCTGCCGACTTCCAGCGCCAGCTCGGCGCGAAGATTCAGCAGATGCAGCAGGGCTGTGTCGATCGCGTCGATTTTGCTTCGCCAGTCGATGATTTGTCATGGCGCTGCGTCGCCTCCCATCCCGGCATGGCCGGGACGTTTACCTGGACAATCCGCGCGGACAACAAAAAAGCCGCGCCCTCTCGTCGGAGGTTCGCGGCCGGTTACTTCGAAACTTTGTGCGGCTTTTAGCTTGTGCTGCTTGTCCGCGCGCGTCTCGCCGGCCCGCTCCCCCGCGAAGGAGGAAGCGGTACGTAAAGGCGAAATAGCTAGAGTACAAGTGCATGGCGCGCTCTCGGCTATCCTTTGCAATTACTTCCGATTCAAAATCGAAGCGCAACTATACAAAAGCGCCTGCGGGAGGCGTCAAGCGCTTCCTTGCCCGAAGGCACCATAAGCGCGATTTATACCGGAAGCAATAATTGGAAATTTGACTTATCCTGCATGGATTCGCGGCTTACTAGGTTTCGTGGCGGGAGTTCTTCGGCGCGGCGAACATTCACCGCGGCCGCTCGCGAAGCGAGGAAACCGATTGTCCATTGTGGAATCGAGACGTTACTCTATGACGCGACCAATCAGCCATTCCCGTATATGTAGTTATTCAGGTGGGGGCCGACCCGTCTGAGCCAAGCTTAGGCGAATGCGCCCCGCACCTGAAGACAGGTCGCGGGGCTTTTTGTTTTAGGGAACGCGCGAAAGGTCAATTCGAGATGCAGAGTGACGCAATAAAAAAAGGAATCGCGCGGGCACCTGCCCGCGCGATGTTGAAGGCCACGGGCCTCACGGATGCCGACCTCGCGCGGCCGCTGGTCGCCGTGGCGAACACCTGGAGCGACGTGACGCCGTGCAATTTTCATCTGCGCACGCTCGCGGAAAAGGTGAAGGAAGGCGATTCGCGCGGCCGGCGGCACGCCGATCGAATGCAACACCATCGTGATATCGGACGGAATCACCATGGGCACGGAGGGCATGAAGGCTTCGCTCGTCTCGCGCGAAGTCATCGCTGATTCCATCGAGCTTTTTGTGCGCGCGCATGCGTTCGACGCGGTGGTGGCGATCTGCGGCTGCGACAAGACGATTCCCGGCAACCGTGATGGCGCTTGCGCGACTGAATCTACCCGGGCTGGCGCTCTATGGCGGCTCGATCATGGCCGGACGATTTCAAGGCCACGATGTCACGATTCAGGACGTATTCGAAGCGCCCGGCGCTTTCGCCGCAGGAAAAATGACCGCGCAGCAAGTCGACGGAACTCGAAGACGGCGCGTGCCCCGGAGCCGGCGCATGCGGCGGCCAATTCACCGCCAACACGATGGCCACCGCGATTTCGTTTCTCGGAATTTCTCCCATGGGCGCAAACGAAGTTCCCGCGGTTGATCCGCGCAAGTTGCAAGTCGCGGTTGATTGCGGCAAAGACGTGATGGAGCTTCTTCGCAAGAGACCTTCGCCCGAGCCAGATCATCACGCATGCGTCGCTTGAGAACGCGATCGCGTCTGTCGCGGCCACCGGCGGCTCCACGAATGCGGTGCTGCACCTGCTCGGAATCGCTCGCGACGCAGGCGTGCCCTTGAAACTCGACGAGTTCGACGAAATTTCGGCGAAGACTCCCATGCTTGCCGATCTGAAACCCGGCGGCCGCTTCACCGCCCCGGACATGTTTCACGCCGGCGGAATGCGTCTGCTGGGAAAGCGTCTTCAGGAAGCTGGTTTGTTGCACGACGGGCCAACGGCTTCGGGACGAAATCTTTTCGAGGAAATTCGAGAGCGCCAAAGAATCGCCCCGCCAGGAAGTGATTCGTCCGCTCGCGAATCCCATCAAGAAAGATGGCGGCTTGGCGATTTTGCGCGGCTCGCTCGCTCCGGAAGGTTGCGTTGTAAAGCTTTCCGGCCACGAGAGCGTGTTCCATTCCGGCCCGGCGCGTGTATTCGATTCCGAAGAAGCCGCGTTTGAGGCCGTGCAAAAGCAACAGATCAAAGCAGGCGACGTGGTGGTGATCCGTTACGAAGGGCCGCAAGAGGCGGTCCCGGGATGCGCGAAATGCTCGCGGTGACTGGCGCGCTTGTCGGCCAGGGGCTGGGCGAATCCATCGCTCTGCTCACCGACGGGCGCTTCAGCGGAGCGACGCACGGTCTGATGGTGGGACACGTAGCGCCGGAAGCCGCGCAGGGTGGCCCGATTGCATTCGTGCGCGATGGCGACAAAATCACGCTCGACGTGAAGGCGCGACGCCTCGACGTCGAAGCCGAATCTCGACGAGCGCCGTACGCAATGGAAACCGCCCGCGCCGCGGTACAAATCCGGCGTCATGGCGAAATACGCGAAACTCGTTTCTTCGGCGTCCGAAGGCGCAATCACTAACGCCTGACAAATTGAAATTCTGCAGTTCCAAGGAGAAGACAGATGGCAAAGATGTTCTGGGAAAAGGACGCAAACCCGAGGGCGCTGGAGGGCAAGCGCATCGCGGTGATCGGTTACGGCAGCCAGGGACGCGCGCATGCGCTCAACCTGCGCGATAGCGGGCTCAACGTGGTTGTCGGACTGCGCCGCGGCGGCGCTTCATGGACGCAGGCTGAAAACGACGGGTGGAAGCTCTCGGCTCCGATCGAAGCCTCCAAAGGCGCGGACGTCATCGTGATTGGATGCCGTTTGCGTCCAACGCTCCACCAATCATTTCCCCCGTGTCAGTGATGGCATTGATTTCGGTAGCACAAGTGGCGCAGTTGTAAACGGGATCGGTAATCGAGGTAAAAACGCCGTTGTTGAGAACAAAGCCATGGGGGATATTCTCAGCGTCGACATAGGTTCCGACAATCTGGCCGACATCATTGATGTCGCTGGCTTGAGTGAATGTGGCGTTGGTGAAATCGATCTGCGTGAACGTTCCTGAAATCAGCGAGAAGCCGTGAGTCAACCCCTCGGAGTCGGTGAAAGCGCCGACCATTTGCCCAGTGTTGTTGATTCCAAAAACGACGGTGGCGGTGGCCCCGGGATAGTCCACGGTGACGAACTGCTGCGCCGACGCCGACAAGGGCGCCAGCAGCATGGTTGCCAGCAGAAATAGCAGGATAAAGAAGCCGGGCTTGGGGGGTTGGGCAACCATGATTCCTCCAAAGAGTTTTGTCATACGAAACTCGCCTGAGAGACAGGGTACAGGTGCAAGCGAGCCGCTCGCGGAACTAGCGAAGAAGTATGTGTTCGTTACAGCGGAATGTCAAGATGCAAAATCCTGCAAACCCCTTGCAGGACGCTGTATCTAAAGGGCGGACGCGTGGCGGGCAATCAGATCGAATCCCTTGTCTTTGGCATCATGCTGCAATTGTTCGAGGCGCGAACGCCGGGCTGTGGACTTGTCGGACTTATCGAGTTCTTCCAGTGCCAGGCGGATTTCCAGTTCATCCCCGAGGTAGCCGGCTTTTGTGGCTTTGGCAAGAGTCTGTTTCAAGGTTGACGCGGCCGAAGGTTTGCCGGAGGCCGCCTCGGTGCGCGCTCTGGCGCCGGCGAACGCCAGTTGCACGCTCAGATTCTGGCTCCTGGCGGCGAGCGGGGCCGCTTTCGACACTTCCTGGAGAGCATCCTGCTTCTTGCCCTGATCGAGTAGTGCGCGGACAAGGACGGCGGTGGCAGCGAGCTGGTCATCCTTCTTTTGAGCCTTTTGAAATTCGTCGCGAGCCTCCCGCGCGAGTTTCTCCGCGGCATCCGGATGGCCTTCTTCGCGGCTCAATTCGGCGATAGCTACCTGCGTGGTGGCAATGTCTTCCTTCTGCCCCAACTCGTTGCGGAGCGCCAGGGCTTCGTCGTAATTCTTGTGCGCAGAGGCGAAATCTCCCGCCTTCAGATCCAGACTGCCCAAACCTATAAGCGCGTATCCCGCATCGCTTTTGTCGCCGGCGGCGCGAGAGAGGGTGAGGGCATCCTGATAATTCTTGCGCGACCCCGGGAGATCCCCCAGGTGTTGCAGCGCGTCCCCGAGGTCGATGAGTTTATCGACCGAAGCGCTGGCCTGGCCACCGGCCAGGTCAAGAGCGACGGCCTGTTCCAGAGTCTTTTTCGCTTCAGCGGATGCGCCTTGCCTGTCCTCGACCGTGCCGATGGCGGTCAACGCCAACGCGATTCCGTTCTGGTCGTTGATTTCCCGGCTGATCGCGAGTGTCTGGTCAAAGCTCTTCCTGGCTTCGGCCAGATCACCTTCATCTTCCATGATGCCGCCGATATTGATCAGAGTCATCGCGTAATTGTTCCGGTCGCTGATCTCGCGGAAAACCGAGAGCGCCTGTTCAAACATTTTCCTGGCTCCCTCGGCATCCCCTTGCTGGGTGAGGACCAGGCCCATGTTGTTGAGAGCGGAGGACTCGGCCTTGCGATTTCCGACTTCGCGCGCAATGGCCAGCTGATCTTTGAATTTAGCCAGCGCACCCGGATAGTCGCCGCGATCGGAAAGTACCTGGGCGTTTACCTCGATCGTACTGGCCACGCCGTAACGGTCGCCGACTTTCTCGTAGATGCTCCTGGCCTGATTTGCGGCGGTCAAGGCGTTCTGGGCATCATTCAGGTTCTCGAAGGCGCGGCCCTGCTGGAAAAGAGCGCGGGCCAGAATCAGTCTGGCGTCCTGCGCCTTGGCTTTTTGCGCGGCTTGTGCGGCGAAGGCCTGGTCCTGCTTGAAGTCGCCCATGGAGCGCCAGGCTTCGGATGCGGCCAGATCGATTCGCGGATCGTTGCCCGCGGGCGGTGGCAAGCGGCGCAGGGAATCGACCGTGGCCAAACTTTCTTTTCCTTTGCCTCCGCGCATCTGCGCGCGGGAGAGCAGAAGCCCATATTCGAGATTGTCGGGAAAGAAGCCAAAGAGAGTGCGGTAGTTTCCGGCCGCGTTGTCCCACTCCTTCGAGGTTTCACGGTAGCGCGCTTCGGTCAGCAGGCGATCTTCGCGCGAGAGTGGCGTCGAAAGATCGTAAGCGGCCTTTGCCGAAAGACGGGCATTCTCGTCATATCCAAGAAGCGTCCAGGCAGCGGACAGGGCGGAGTGCGCCAGGGCATTGTTTCCGTCGGCGGTCACGGCTTTTTGAAGAAGATCGCGAGCGGCGATTGCGTCGTTCACGCGCAGCCTGGCCAGACCCTCGGCATAGAGTTTTGAAGCTTCGGGGTTGGAGGGAAAGCTGGCGCGTACCCCGGCCTGGTCCTGCGGGTTCACTTCTCCTACGCCGCACTTCTCTCGCAACTGGGCTCCGGCGCGGTTGACCAGGTCAAACAGATTATTTTCGTCTCCGGTTTCCTTGACCGAAATAAGAGTGTCACCGTTGGCCACGTTTTGCAGATGAAGATCTACGCGGAGTTGGCCGCCGGGCAAGGCCACATAGGAGCCAAGGACTACCAGATCCGCGCCCAGAACTTTGCCGACTTGGGCAAGGGTCTGCGCAGCCAGGGCTTCTGAGTCAGGGAGCGAGAGGGTCATCTTCATTTTTGCGACGTCCTCGCCGGTGATCGTGCGCAACTTTTCGCCCGCTGCCAGTTCCGTGGTCAGCATTTCGGGAAGCGCGGTCGCGAGCCATGCCGCTTCCGGGCGTGAGGTGGAGTTCTTGAAGGTGAGCACGGCCACGGCGCGACGGCGATTTAGTGGTGGCGCGGCGGTAGTCTCTCCGGCCGGCGTGCGGTGAACATATAAATAAGAGATGGCTCCGATGAGCGTCAATGCGATCAGGCCCGCAAGAACTATCGCGGGCTTAATCCTGACCGGCGCCCGAGGAGGAGCAACGGGAACCGGAGCAGTCACCATCTGCGAAATCGGCAGGGTCAGGCGTTCCAGGTCGACCCGCAATTCCTTAGCCGACTGGTAGCGTCGTTCCGGGTCTTTGTCCAGACACTTGATGATCGCCATCTCCAGGCCCGGCGAGATCAAGGGATTCAGGACGCTTGGCATTTCGGGGGTTTTGTTCAGGATGCCGTCGATCAGAAGAGGAACTTGCGTGCCGGCAAATGGACGGCGTCCGGTCGCGAACTCGTATAGCACCGCGCCTGCCGCCCAGATATCCGTGCGCTGATCGTTCACCTCGCCGCGCAGCTGTTCCGGAGACATATAAGGAAGCGTGCCGCTGACCGTGTCGGTATCGGCAACGCTGGCGGTGAGGCCCACATCGGTCGCCTGGCGGACAAACTGGGCCAGGCCGAAATCGAGAATTTTGAGCCGGTTGTCTTGAGTTAAACGCAGATTCGCCGGCTTCAGATCGCGGTGAATGATGCCATGCTCGTGGGCGCTGGCCAAGCCATCGGCGAGTTGAAATCCGAGGCGCAGGATCTCTTTTTGCTGCAGCGGCCCGGAACTCAGCTTGGCATCGACGGAAACTCCGCTGATATATTCCATGACCAGGAAATCACAGTCATCCTGGCTGCCAAATTCGAAAACCATTCCGATGTTGGGGTGATTTAATTTGGCGAGAGCGAGCGCTTCGCGGCGGAAGCGCTTGCGAGCGGCGTCGTCGGCCAGCATGCCCGCGGGAAGGACCTTGATGGCAACTTCACGTTCGAGTTGCTGATCGGAGGCGCGGAACACAACGCCCATCCCGCCGGCTCCGATCTGCTCAATGATGGAATAATGACCTAAAACCTGCCCAACTCTTGGAGTCTCCGGTGCCATCAGGCCTGAATCTTATCCTCCCGTGAAACTCTGGTCAACGCAAGGGCGGGCGCATTGGGCGTGGGCGGGACTGAGGTAGGGAATAACATCGGGCACGATCGAGACCCGCCAGATCCTAAGTTCGGTATTCTTATGTGGGGAATGGGCCACTGAACCGGATTGATCCCGATGGGCCGGAGCGGAACGAGTAGAAAAATGAAATATCCCAAGAGCATAGTGTGTCTTTCTGTATTCGCACTGCTTTCATTTCCGCTGCAAGGTCAGCAGCAATGCGAGTGGAACCCTGCAGGGGAGGTGTTCGTCCCTATGAGTAAAGAGACGAATGCAGCCTTCAGCCAATTCGAGTCACAGATCGACGGGAAGCTGCAGGCACGGGGCTATAGTTACAAGTCCCATGCGTGGGGCTTTTCGGAACAAAAGGAGCCGCTCCTGCGGGACGTTCGCTTGGTCAGAATGCGGTGGTACGGCGGTCCCGATGAGGCCTCGATACTATATCTTTTACTCCAGCCGGAATCAGGGGCCGCGGCTGTTTTCCCGGTGGTAGAAGGGATGCTCGGCCTTCCAAAGCTGGCTACCGACAAAGTCCAGATCGAACAGTTCAATTCAGGTACTCAAGGCGAGTAAAACAAAGTTGAGTGGGGAAGAAACCGCCCTTCTGTATGTGCGCCTCACGCGACCGCTGGATGAGGCGAGCCAAACCTGCGTGGAGGATGTGAAAGGTGCAGAGGTATCGACGGCGCGGGTTCGATTGCGAACCAAGCGTTCGGGCGGTGGGTCATGGATACAGTGGACCGTGCTCGTGGACGCTGCTCATGGCATCAAGAAGGTGTCTTTCAAATTCCGCGAGTCGACTCGCTGACGGAAGCGAAACTCGGGGATAGGCCAAGGCATTGGTGCGAAAGGGGGGACTCGAACCCCCACGGTTTTACCCGCCAGATCCTAAGTCTGGTGCGTCTGCCAATTCCGCCACTTTCGCAGTGGTTTCATTATACAAAGTGGTCGGGCTAGGAGTATTCGGTGTACTCGGCCAAAAATTTCAGACTCAAGCTCGAGGGCGAGTAGCGATACATGATGCGGGTGAGGTGAGGTTTCTCGAAGATGTCGCGATAGCTGACGGTGGCGGTGAAAATGGCGATATGGTCCCCGGAAGTTTCGCGATCCGAAATGTAGTGCCTCAGGTCGACGGTTGAGAGGTTGGGAGCGGTCTTGCTGTCGGCCACGGGAAGGGTCGGAATGAGAATGTGCTGCATGATTTTCTGGCCAGCGAGTTGTTCGTGTTTAACGGGAGCGCCGCGAAAATCTTTTGTGCCACGAAGAAACGATGAGTGGGTGAGTTCGTAACTGGTGAGGGTGGCGGCGCTCTTGCCGAAGTTGTAGGCCGCGAGTCCGAAGACGGTCAGGATGAGATCGACGCGGGCGCGTTCGGCGTTATGCGAGGCGCGGGTTTGGACGTACAGCATCATCAGGGTGCCAATGCCGACTGCGGCCAGCAAAGCGGCGATGAAAACGTAAGCCCGGCTCCACCAATCGGGCGCCTGGCGGACTACGTCGACTTTGAATACCTGGCTGGCGTCTGGCTTCACTGGGGCGGCGGGTTGTTGCGGGTTGGGGCTGGCCGTGGTGGTAGTTGCCGACGGGGAAACGGGATTTGGGGCAACGGGATCTGGGAGAACGGGATCCGCTGATTTTGGTTGGGATGGTTGGATCGAGGCGGCACTTGGGTCTGACGCTTTGGCGGTCTTGTTGGTGGGGGCGATCCCTTGTGAGAACCACGAGAGTGCGGCCAACGTCGCGGCGAAGATCAGAAGTCCACGCATAATTGCTCGATATTGCTATTGATTCATATTGCTATTGATTCATATCGCTACTGATCCATATCGCATTGCTGCATGAAGTCCGCTCTCATACAGGAAAAACCGCCCGAGTGCTGGGCGGTTTTGAAAACGAGTCAGGCAGAATTAAAACTGGATGATAGTTGCTTGGATCGGGGCTTGCAGTCCGGCGTGCGGCATTTTCGGCAGTCCGCACCGGACACTCGCTTGCGATCCGGCGAACGGGTTACTGGACGGCGTTCAATCCCTGATAGATGAACACGCCGGCCAGAACCAGCAGGGTGACTCCGAAGCCGGTGCCGAAAACCCATACTGGAACCGTGAGCCGGTTGACTTTCGTGATCAGTTCGGTCTGCTCCTTTTGCATGTGCGCGCTGGCGTCGTCGAGATATAACGCCTCATCCTCGTGCATGGTGAGCGTGCTGCGGTAGATGAGCAGGAGTACGAAACCGACAGCGAAAATCCCGCACACCGAGCCAAGACCGATCATCAGGGGAGTCCACGTCCACAACGTCATAGTTCACCTCAACAAGATTTGGAACTGGTAGGCAACTCAGGTCTCGGGATTCGCATCGACCCGATCCTGAAGGCCACCCCAACGCAAGCATTATAGACCCGTTGGCAAGGGGCGGGGGAAACTTCGTAAGTGTTTTCGCATCCAATGAGTTAGAGGCTTTGGTGACAGGTGAGGCTGTGGATTATGACAGCTGCCGGCTTGCCAGCTCTGCTATAATTTAGAAGACTCTTAAGCCTTAAGGAGATCGAATCGAATGGCCACGACAAGCGTTCCAGAAGTGACGACTCACGTACCGGAAGTGAAGAAGACACCGCCGGTTTCCCTTTCGCCGAGCGCGGTTTCCAAGGTGAAAGAGATCATGGGACAACAGACTCCCGTGCCCGCCGGACTGCGCATTGGCGTGGTTGGCGGCGGCTGCTCCGGCTTCTCGTATTCGATGCAGTTTGAAAATGCCGCTGGGATGATGGACAAGACCTTCGAAATGGATGGACTGAAGGTGTTCGTCGATGCCACGTCGGTGATGTATCTGAACGGCTGCATCGTGGATTATGTGGAGACGCTCGAAGGCGCCGGCTTCAAGTTCGAGAATCCGAACGTGAAGAGCACGTGCGGGTGCGGATCGTCGTTCAGCGTGTAAGGTTGGGCGGTCGGTGGTTCGCCGCGAAAAAGTTTGGCGAGAAAGAAAGCCTCATCCTGCGATGAGGCTTTTTCGTTTGTGCGATGAGGCGGGTTCGCCAGGTTTACTGTGGCGGGCTTGCGGGAGGCTGTGCCGGGGGTGTTGGCCCATTGCCAAAGCCTGAGTTATTGCCGAAGCCGGAGTTGCCGCTGCCAAAGCCGGAGTTACCGCCAAAGCCGGAGTTGGTGCCACTTCCAAACGACGAGCTCGAGGAGTTGGCGCCCGCGGGTTGTCCGGGCTGTCCCAAGGGATTTTGGCCGCCGGTCATGAAGTTCTGCAACTGAGGCTGATAGGGAGTTGTGATCAGGGCGCCGCGATCCAATGAGGGATCGTAGATGAACTGCCACTCGTTGTACTTGGTCTTTTTGTTGTAGAGGCGAATGGTGGGTTTCTTGCTGACGCTGGCGACGCCCACGATTGGCCCGGCGGCGATGGGCTGCTGGCCGAAGGAGCCGTTCGCGCCGGTCACCCCCTGGTTTGTGCCGGGAGCCTGCGAGCCCGGAGAACCCGGCTGCGAGGGGTCCTGGCCCGGAGTTGAGCCGGGCTGGCCGGGTGTTTGCGAGTTGGGGTTGTTGTTCCCGAATTGCTGCGCAAACGCGCCTGAGCTGTTCACTCCGGCACCGCTGCCGAAGGTCGAACCGGAATTTCCCGCGGGCGATCCGGAATTGCCGAAACTGGAGCCGGAGCTGCCGAATGTTGAGCCGCCGCCGAAGCCTGAATTGGGGGCGGTGCCGTTCAATCCGTTCTGCATTCCGCCGGCGGGGGTTGCGCCGGGGATCATTCCGCCGCCGAAGCCGGCTCCCATGGTCACGCCTTGCTCACCGAAATGGAGCAGCCTGAAATCCTGCCCGGTGAGAGGATCTTTGTAGCGCTTGCGCAGGTAGCGCAGATTGTTTGTGCTTTCAAGATCCTGGAGGCGGACGGGGTAGCGGCCGTACTTCTTGTAATAGAGGCGGATGGCGCGCGAGTATTGCACTCCGCGGTGGATCATCTCCTGCTCACGGTCGCGCTGGATTTCAAATTTAATCTCGGGAATTACAGCTGCGGCCGCGATGACCATGAGGCTCACCATCAGCATCAGCGTGAGCATGATGTAGCCATCTTCTTTGACCCTGGTCCCAACTCTGGCGCGAGGATGCTGGCGGCGCCGCCGCTCCGAATGAACCGCGAATGGCTTCACGTCGGGTTCCCCTGTGCCAGCGGGAGGCTCTGGGGCGGGCCGCTGTTGACCACGTCCTGCACCTCAACCGAGGTCGCGGAAATCTTCACTACTTTGTAGCGGCGATCGACAATCTCGCCCTCGCCGGCAATGAAAATGTCATCGCCCTTGGAGAGGAAAACTTTCTTGGGCTCTCCCGGCTGATTGGCGAAGCCGAAGAACTTCAAGGGGATTGGCTGGGATACCGGCGCGGAAGGTGGAACGTAGATGGGACTCTGCGGCTTTTGGGGATCGGTCTGGCCCGGCGCCAGGGGCTTGGGAATTTCGGCTTCGGACTGCGCGACAAAAATGTTTCTCCCCGTACCTTCGTATTGGATCTGTTCGGTCGCGGTGAGCTGGGCGAGGTGCAGGGTGGGGTCGAGATTCTGCGGAATCTTTTCCTTGCCTGCCGGTGCGGACTTTGTGGTGCTGCGCGGCACGGAACGAGTCTTGGCCGCCGGAGTCGACTGGGGCAGATCGGCCGTGACCGGAGTTGCCGCCACGGTCGAAGCGCTGGTCGAAGAGGATGGCCAGAACTCCCAAACGAGGATCACCAGAAGCAGCCCACCAAGGGCAGCGGCTGCGATTGTCTGCTTCCGGTTTTCTGTTCCCAGTTTCAAGATATGCCCACCTTTAAGTACGTTTCCAGTTTCATTTGCAGCTTGATGGGCCCTTTCTGTTCACCGCCGAGCGAGATGCTGTTGATGATGAAAAACATCTCATCGCGTTCCAGCGCATTGATGAACTTCGCCAGGGAAACATAGTTTCCCGAGAGTTCAGCTTCCATCTCGACGGGATGAAGATAGCTAGCGCCGGTATCGACCACCTTATATTTGACCTGCTCTATGGTAACTCCGTCGGCCGATGCCAGCTTGCCGAGCGCGGTCAGGATCTGTGATTGCTGCGATGGAAAACGCTTCTTATAGAAGTCGGCGATCTGCCCGTTGGCGGTGACGACCTTCTTATCTAGATTGGTGAGCGGCTCGACCAAACGAGTTTTGGTCTGCAATTCGCTCCACAACTGGTTGAGTTCCTGGCGGCGCGATTCGGTGGAACCGACCAGCGGCGAAAACAGCACCGCTGCAGCGACCACATCCACGCCGAGCAGGATCGCGAGAGCAGTCTTGATATTTTTTCGAGCTTGCCGAAGGTCAGGCATCAGGGCTGACCCCCTTTGGCCGGCGGCATCTTCGAATTCGTGCTCGGCGTTGGCTTGAGTGGCGCTGGTTTGAGTGGTTGAGCGGCCCCTGTCTTGGGCTTGGAGGGCGCCGGAGCCGCTTTCGCGGGTGACGCCGCTTGCACGGGCGCCGTCGCAGTTTTGGGCTTTCGCGCAGACGTGGCTTTGGGCTGCGCGTCATCATCTTTATCTTTTGCTGCGGATGGGGCGGAAGTAGTCGTCTCGGGGCGGTAGATCCCAGCTATGTCGAATTGAATTGTATCTCCGCTGCCGGGAGGGGCCTGATGTTCGCTCTGAATGTAGGTCTGTGAGAAATGCTTCGATTCTTCCATGCGGCGGGCCAACTCCAGGGCGCGGTCGCGGGAATCGCCGGCCACCATCATCTTCAGTGTGAGCTGGTTCTCTTCATCCATTTCCGGATGGATGGAGACCAGATGCACGCGCGGCGGCATCACTTTTTCCAGATCTTCGAGAACGTAGGTCCAGGAAAGCGACTTGCGCTCGATGAGTTCGTTGAGAAATTGGGATTGGTCGCGGGTGTTGCGATTCTGCGGCTGATTGAGAAACGCCTCCGCCTGTGCCCGTTTCTGGTCGCGCTGCGCGATCTGAGCGCGGAACTCGGCGACCTTGGCGTGATCATGGCGGGCGTTGACCCAGCCCGTGATGGTAAAGGTCAGCAGAACCAGGGTAAGGACCACGGCGACGCCCAGGGCGGTGCCCCAGCGCAGCCAGAACTGCCGCGCATCCTCGTAGGGCCGGGTCGCGAGATTGATGTCAAGACGCATAGTTAAATCAGTGGCCAGTGTTCAGTGGCCAGTTGATCTTTCTGGCCACTGAACACTGAACACTGCCTTTACGAAATCAAAGCTCCTACTACTCCGGCCATTCTCCAGCGTGGCACCGAAGATCCAGTGTCCATGGCTAACTGCGATGGGCTGACCAGTTCGGTTACTTCGGCGCCGGTTTGCGAGCGCAGCGCGGGCGCCGCGCTGCCGGTGTCGGAGATGCCGGCAACAAAAATCCTTTCAATATTCAGATGATACGTGTCCTGGAAAAAAACCACCGAGGGATAGACTTCCTCGGCCAACTGTTCCCCGGTAATGGTTACGCCGCGGGTGTTTTCGAGAGTGCGGAAAAGCTGAAGCTGGTCGGCGTTCAGGATGGCGATGCTGGTGGTGCGGGCATCGACTTTCACGACCAGAGTGGGATTCTGCGCCTGGGCTGCTCCAAGCGCCGCCAGCATGGAAGGAAGAATGACTCCTGGACTGAAGCCGGCTTCGCGGAAAGCGGCTTCATATTCCTCGATCACGGTGGCAAGCGCGACGGCAGCGACTACGCGGACACCTTCGTTCGATTTTTGCGCGTGGTAGGAAACCTTGGTCTTATCGACATCAAAAGGCAGAGATTTCTTCAGGCGAAATCGAACGACGCCTTCGGCTTCTTCGGCATCGCTAGGGAGGGTATCGAATTCCACCAGGGCCACGCGCACGGCGGCGTCTGGCAGGACCGCGATCACATCGTGGGAGCGGCCGGCCACGCTGGCGATGGCCGACTGCATGGCCGCGATGACGGCATCGGGCTGGCGCAGATTGCTCTCGACCAGGTCCGGGACCACGCAACCGGGCGCGAGTTCGCGAGCGGCGCAGGCTTCGATGCTGCGGCCATCTTCAGACAGGCGGCCGACCAGCACACGGTCAGCGGCGATTTCACACGCCAGCCTGGGTTTTGGACTGCTGTTGCCAGGACTCATTTTCAGGATTCAACTCTTTCTAAATCAGTGGCCAGTGGTTGGTGGCCAGTAACTTCAAAACTGGCAAGCCAGACACCGATTGCCGCTTTTACAATTCAAACGCCATACTGCACGAAATGCAATAGCTGAAGGAGCACTTCAGGCAGTGACCAGTGGCCAGTAGCCAGTAAATTCGGAACTGGCCACTGCTTACCGCATGGCCTCGATGAACGTGACCTTGTTGATCTCTTTCAGCGTGGTCAGGCCGAGACGGACTTTATCCAATGCCGATTCGCGCAGGAAACGCATGCCTTCTTCGCGCGCGGCGCGGCGGATTTCCGAGGTCGGCTTGCGGGCACAGAATCATTTCCCGGATGCGGTCGCTCAAATCGAGCAATTCGTGGATCGCGGTTCGTCCGCGGAAGCCGGTGCCGGCGCATTCGATGCATCCCGGGCCTTCGTACAGCGCGACATTCGACCATTGCGCTGGGATCGAGGCCGCTGGCCTCCAGCACGTCCGGCGGATAGTTCACCGGGGTGCGGCAGGATTCGCAAATCAAGCGCACCAGCCGCTGCGCCAGAATGCAGTTCAAGGCCGAGACAAAGTTGTAAGGCTCGACGCCCATGTTCAGGAAGCGGCCGATCACGTCGACCACGTTGTTGGCGTGGACGGTGGTGAACACGAGGTGGCCGGTGAGTGCGGACTGAATGGCGATCTGCGCGGTTTCGGTGTCGCGGATTTCGCCGACCATGATTTTGTCGGGATCGTGACGCAGGATGGAGCGCAGACCGCGGGCGAAGGTCAATCCTTTTTTCTCGTTGACCGGAATCTGGGTGATGCCGCGAAGCTGGTATTCGACCGGGTCTTCGATGGTGATGATCTTGTCTTCGTCGGTCTTGATCTCATTTACGGCGGCGTAGAGCGTCGTGGTCTTGCCGCTGCCGGTCGGGCCCGTGACCAGCACCATGCCGTATGGTTCTTTGATGTAGCGGCGGAACTTGCGCAGGTCGTCTTCGTCAAAACCCAACGACTTCAAGGGTGAGCGAGCGAAATTTCTCGCTCATCGATTCTTTATCGAGCACGCGGAGCACGGCGTCTTCGCCGTGAATCGAGGGCATGATGGAGACGCGGAAGTCGATGGCGCGGCCGTTATATTTCACGCGGAAACGGCCGTCCTGGGGCACGCGGCGTTCGGAAATATCCAGTTCGCTCATGACCTTGATACGCGAGATCACGGTGGAGTGATGTTCCTTACCGATGGGCGGCATGGCTTGCGTGAGCACGCCATCGATACGGAACTTGATGACGACGGAATCGTCACGGGTTTCGATGTGAATATCGGAAGCGCGGCGCTGCAGGGCGGTGAAGATGGTGGTATCGACCAGACGGATGATGGGGCTGGTATCGCCCTGCGCCGTCAGCTTGTCGATGGTCAGGGTTTCTTCGGCGCCCGTGGCCTCGTCTTCGCGGATAATCTGGAAGCCTTCGCTGGCTTCTTCGAGAACCCGCTGCGACTGCTCGGTCTTGGTGAGGATGTTGTCGATTTGCTTCAGCGTGGCGACTTTGGTGACGATGCGCTTCTGCAGCAGCAGGCTGATTTCGTCGATCATCATCAGCTGGCTGGGGTCGGCGATGGCGATGGCCAGCTTGCCGTCCTCGGTTTCCTCGAGCGGAACAAACTTGTAGCGGAACATCAGTTCCGGAGAGAACTTTTTGAACAGCTCGTGGTGAAGCTGGAAGTCGGTGAGGTCGACAAACTCACAGCGATAACGCCGCGCTACGTCCTGGGCACGTTCCAGGTCGGTGAGGGGATTGCCCGTCGACACCATCTGGCCGGCATTTTCGCCGTTTACGAAAAGTGATTTTTTATCCGCGGTCGCCATTGCTTGAGTCATTTCCGGCCTTTCCGTTTCCGGGAGGCCAAGGGCTTACCTTAGTGCACTCCCAGAGTGAAGATCGGCAGATACAGAGAAATCAACACTCCGCCTACAAAAATTGCCATCACAATCAGAATCAGCGGTTCAATCAGGGCCATGGATGCGCCCAGCGCGGTCTGCACATCTTCTTCGTAGAACTCAGCCACGGAATTCAGCATCGCCGGCAACGCTCCCGTGGATTCGCCGACCTCGAGCATTTCGACCGCCAGATCGGGAAAAATGTTCTGCTGTTCCAGGCTCCCGGCCAGCCCTTGACCTTCGCGAACTCTCACGCTCGCCCGCATGATGCCTTTGAGGATGCGGCGGCTGCTCATCGAAGTGGCCGCAGTTTCCATCGACGGCACCAGGGGCAAGCCGCCTTGCAGCAGGGTCGCGAGCATTCGCGAAAAAGTTGCCACCTGGTGCTTCAGCCGGATATCGCCCAGCAGGGGCAGGCTCAGGATCACACGATCGATCTGGTCGGCGCCGCGATCGGTTTTCTTCCATTGCCAAAACACAAGAACAACCAGGGCCACCCCGATCGGCGATAAACGGGAAATATTTCTGCGCGTAGGTGCCGACCGCCAGCATGAACATGGTGATCGATGGCAGTTTCGCGTCCAGGCTGTTAAACAGCTCGGCGAACTTGGGCACGACGTAGGTGAACAGAAACATGACCATGATCGTGACCACGGTGACCAGCAGCGTGGGATAAATCAGGGAGACGAAAAGCTTTTTGCGGAAGGTCATGGCCAGGCGCTGGAAGTTGATGTACCGGGTGAGCACTTCGTCGATGTTGCCGCTCTTCTCCCCGGCCATCAGCGTGGTGGTATAGATTTTCGGGACCATGGCGTGATTGGCAAAGGCATCGGAGAGCAGCTCGCCGCCTTTTACCCGCTCGCGGACGTTTTCGAGCACGGCGCGCAGGTTCTGGTCCTTCTGGCGCTTGATCAACAGATCGAGCGAATTCAGGATGGGCAGGCCGGCCTTGATCAGCGTGAGGAATTGCTGGTTGTAGACGAGGAAGGTGCTCTGCTTGAGCTTGCGGCCACGGCCCAGGGAAAAGCCGCTGGTAAACAACCCCTGGGGCTTGACCCAGTGGACGAGATAGCCCTGCGAGGCGAAGCGGTCGCGCACCTCCGCGACGGAGTACCCCTGCTCCACCTGCTCGTGGGTATGACCCCGATCGTCAGCGATTTTTACTACGAATTCCGCCATGCAACTGTCTGTTTTGGCTTCCTGACCGGCACACTATCCTGTGCTCTCAGTCTAACATTCCGGCTTGCGATCCTTGATGCTGGATCGGCCAAAGTCCTGTCTTTCCAGTACCGCAAGTAACTCAGAATGATTTCGTCCCAGTCGTCGTTCCTTTTGGCAGCACCCGAGCCGGGGGAAGGGGCACGGTTAGCGATGTAAGTCGTTTGATATCATATTGATACAATCCGTTTTCGCACCTGAATGCTAAGGTTCCAATGCGTCCACTGTTTCAGTTCCGGCCGGCGGCTTGAACTGGAATCGGCTATCCGGGATTGCCTCATTTTCCTTCTGCTCGGTGAAGCGGTAGTCGGTGACCGATCCATCCACTTCGTTGATCACGATGCGGGCGATGCGGTGATCGGGCGTTACTTCCAGCAGAATCTCGGTCACGCGGTCGGCCATGGCGACCGGTACGCCCCTGATGACCAAGTCTCCGGCAGCCTCGGGCGTGACATCGGGAGCCAACGATAGCCCTTGTAACTCCTTTTCCAGCTTGCTTTTGCCCAGCAAAAATGCCAGTGGCGAGCGAACATCCTGCAGCTTCCGGGCATCTGATTTACGCGCCTGCTTGTCGGCGGGGACGTAAAACCAGGCATCTTTGCCGTCGCTGACAAACAGCTTCTCTCTGGGAGAACGGTATTCCCAGCGCATCTTGCCAGGTTTTTTAAGGCCACCCTTAGCCAGCCAGAGGGTGCCCGATTCGGTGCGTTCGATTCCGGAGCCGCGATAGACTTGAGTGAACTCGGCTTTCAGAGTATGGAGATGGTTGTAGTGGTCGTCGACGGCCGCGGCGATGGAGTGGACGTCCTCGGCCGTGGCGGAGGCTATCATCATCAGCATCATCATTAGCAGTAAAAGGACCGGGGCGAACTTGAGCATGGATAAAACGATTCTACGCCGGGCGGGTTTTGCGCGGGGCAAGCGCATGTCGCACCGGGTAGTGTCCTAATTTCGTTGAGCAAAAGCCATTAACCGCGGAGTGCGCAAAGGATACGCGAGGGTCGCGGAGAAACCAGAATCGAAATTAGGACACCACCTGGCACCGCTGACGGTTGTCGTGCATCCAAAATCTCAGGGATCAGGAGCAAGGGAGCAGGAGCGACGATTATGGTGGATTTATCCGTTTCCGGAGGCAGTCTGGTTTTGCACGTTCGTGGCGCTGACCAGTTGTGGGCATTCAAGAGTTCGCTCGAAATCCCGCTGGCGCACGTGGCGCAGGTCAGGGCGGACCCGGCGATTGCTCACGGCTGGTGGCATGGCATAAGACTGCCCGGCACCAATGTTCCGGGAGTGCTGACGGCCGGCACGTTTTATCAGGATGGCCGGCGCGTTTTCTGGGATGTGCATAATCCGGACAACACGGTCGTGATTGAATTGAAAGACGAACGCTACAACGAATTGATCGTCGAAGTTGCCGACCCTAAAGCCGCCGTCGCGCTGGTGAAAGCGGCATTGCTATGAGCGAGGAAATTACGGTCTCACCGGGGCCGCGATTTCGAGCGGCCATGATACTGGCCATTGTCGCGGATGCGCTTCAGATCATCGTTTTCCCGGCATTTATCGAGGGTGGTTTGTCGCCCGCTGACGACGTGCTGGATTTCGGCGTCGGCGCCTTGATGATTCATCTGCTGGGATGGCACTGGGAGTTTCTGCCGTCGTTCCTGGCCAAGCTCGTGCCCGGAGTCGATCTTGTTCCTTTCTGGACGCTGGCGGTTGCGAATGTGTATCGCAAGTCGAAACGGATTGCGGTGACGGCGGAGGAAAGCCGCGAGGAGCAGTTGAAGTTGGAATAGTCGCGGCGGTTGCGACGAACTGCCGGCTCCCGCGTGCGGTCGGGCTTACGCATTAGGCTGGTGCAGCGGGAGGTCCTTCGCTACGCCTGAAGAACGGCTATGCTCAGGATGAGAGAGTTGTGTAAAGGCCAAACTGCACCACCACTGGTTCCTGGGCAGTGCCTCAGTTTGAAATCCATGTCCCCTCAGCGGCTAAAGCCGCAATTGATTCCATACTCACGGCGCGGCTGAAGCCGCGCCCTTTCAAAACGAATTCAAACCGAGGCACTACCCTTTCCTGCGGTTGGTGAAATTATCCGAATTCATCGGGTATGATGAATGGATTTTATTGGTAAGGATATTCGATGGCTTTTCCCATCAAGACCTGCAGCGTCTGCGGCGAGGAATTCGAACTGAAGCCCGGCAAGCCGGGGTTTGCCAACCGCTGTCCGGAATGCAGCGTGGCCGACGCGGATGACGTTGCTGGCGAGCGCACGGATGCCGGTGCAGTCAAGACAGACAGGGAGGGTAACGCAGCCCGCCGTCAAGCTATGCGTGACCTGCTCTACCGCAAGGACAGTTAACTCGTGCCCCGGTTCTTTTGCGGCGGTCGTGTTTTCGGCAGTCTTGTTGACCCTGTGCACTGAACGGCTGACCCTTCCCAAATCGATTTATCGGCTGCCTTCTTATGGGTAGTGGCGCAGTTTGAAATCCACGCTCCCTCAGCGGCTAAAGCCACAAATTGATTTCCAAACTTACGGCGCGGCTAAAGCCGCGCCCTTTCAAAACGAATTCAAACTGAGACACTCCACTCTTATAAGGCGGCTTCTTAGTAAGGTGGCTTCGTATTAGGCAGCCCCGAGGAGCTGTTTTGTGATCGCGCAGTAGAGATCAATCGCCTCGGCCAGTTGCCTCTTCTCGATGAACTCGCCGTCGGTGTGCGCGACGTGAATTGATCCGGGGCCGATCAACAGCGGTTCGCCCCAGTTCGTGAGCTTGGGAATGTCAGTGGTAAACGCGGCGATCATCGTGGGCAGGCCATCATCATTGATGGTTCGGAAGCGCAGGAAGGGAAGTTCGAGAGGGAAATCGACTTTTACATCCTTGCCTGCGGCTTGCACAATCTGCTGACGCAGGTCTTGCGACGGACCCACCAGACGATAGAGCAAATCCGCGTGGGCATAGTCGGGAATCACGTTGGGGGCACGGCCGCCTTCGATCAATCCAATATTCAGCGTGCAGGGGCCGATCTGCGGGTCGGATGGCAGTGGCATGGCGCGCAGGCGCGTGAGAGCGGGGATCAGCTTGTCGATGGCGGATTCGCCAAGTTCAGGATAGGCGGAATGCGCCATGCGTCCGGTGGCAGTGACCTCGGCGCGCAGCGTTCCTTTTGAGGCGAGCGCAAGGTGGTTCTCGGTGGGCTCGCCGTTGACCAGATATTTGCTGCGCTGGGTTGGCGCCAGGTCGCGGGCGTATTCGTTGGCCATCTTTGCGCCCAGGCTGTCGCGCTCCTCCCCCACTACGAACAGCAGGCCGACGTGGATCTGTTGCCGGCGCAGGCGCTCGGCGGCAGCGATCTGGGCGGCGATGATGCCTTTGGCATCGCATGAGCCCCGCCCGTAAATTCGTGACGCGTTCTCGGAAGACGGGATAAATGGGGGAACCGTGTCCATGTGGGTGGAGAAAACCACGGCGGGATGCGGGTGCTCGGGCGATGTGGCGTAGACGTTGAAGCGATCGGTTTCGACCGGGATCTTGCGGGTCGCGTAGCCGACGCGGCACAGCTCTCCGTAGAGATAGTTTGCGACGGCGGCTTCGTTGCCGGAGATGGATTCGATGTCGATGAGTTGGCGGGTGAGGGTGACGGCGTCCATGCGTAGAGAGAATAGCAGGCGAATGCAGAAGTCAGAAGGCGGAATGCAGAAGTAAGATCGTTTTTCTTTGCGGCCTTGGCGGCATTGCTTCACACTCTTTGCTGTCAAAAAGCTTTTAACCGCGGAGGACGCGAAGAAAAGCCGCGAAGTTTGCTGAGGAGACCTTTACTTCTGCGTTCTGGCTCTTTCTTCTGACTTCGCTTCATGTAATCTGAAGGCTGTGATCGCGAGTTCAACCATCAAGTCGCTGTTTCTTGAAGGGCGCGCGGGACGGCTGGAGGCGTTGCTCAATGCCGGCGCTGAGGACGCCACACATGCGGCGGTGGTTTGCCATCCGCATCCGCTGTTTGGCGGGACGCTGCATAACAAGGTGGTATTTCACACCATGAAGGCGCTGAATAGTTTCGGGTTTCCCGTGCTGCGATTTAACTTTCGCGGGGCGGGGCTCAGCCACGGCGAGCACGATCACGGGATTGGGGAAGTGGAGGATGTTCGCACGGCGCTGGACTGGCTCGACGCCGAGTTTCACCTGCCGCTGGTGTTTGCGGGATTTTCGTTTGGGGCGGCGGTGGGGTTGCGGGCGGCTTGTCCGGAGGCGCGGGTGAAGGCGCTGATTGGAATTGGTGTGCCGGCAGTACCGGTGGTGGCGGACACGGAAACACCGCGGACTTATGAGCTGGATTTTCTCGGCGAGTGCGCGAAGCCCAAGTTGTTTGTCAGCGGCGATCGCGACAGATTTGGTCCGCGGGCGCGACTGGAGGCTCTGGTTGCCTCGGCGGCGGAGCCGAAGAAACTTGTGGTGATCGAGGGCGCAGATCATTTTTTTGAGGGACGGTTGCGGGAGTTGCGGGAAGCGATTGAGGGCTGGGTGAAGGAAGCTGTCAGCCATCAGCCGTCAGGCATCCGCTAAACCAACACGTTCCGCCGAGAGCCGATAGCTTACATCCGAAAGCTGCTCTTTATAATCCTTGCCATGCCCCCTGACGTTGATCTTGAATCGCAGTTTCGCCGGATGCGCGACACCGCGCGCGAAATCTTTGGTTACGCTTTAGCCGAGGCCTCGATTGCCAAGGCGTTAGCGCGGCACCTGCATTGCGAGCGCGGGGTGTTGAGGGTTTGCGAAGATCTTTACGACTTGCAGGCTTATTCGCGCGTGCTGGTGATATCGATCGGCAAGGCTGGACATACGATGGTCGAGGCGCTGGCAAGGCAGGTGGGCGAATCTGTGCTCGAAGGGATCGTGGCAAGTTCCGCCGAGGCGGCGGCGCAGGTGCGTGGATTCCGCTATTTTCATGGCGGACATCCTACGCCGAATGCGGAATCGATTCGTGCGGCTGGGGCGATTCGGAATACGCTCGAAGCGCAAAATGCAGCGTCGCTGGTGATTTTTATGATCAGCGGCGGGGGGTCGTCGATTGTGGAGAAGGCAATGGACGAGGAAATCTCTCTGGACGATCTGATTGCGACCTATGGGGCGCTGGTGCATTCGGGCGCGCCGATTGCCGAGATCAACGCCATTCGCAAACATCTTTCGGCGGTGAAGGGAGGGCGCCTGGCGCAGGCGGCGTTTCCGGCGCAGCAGGTTTCGCTGCTGGTTTCCGATGTTCCGGACAACGCGCCGGATGCGCTGGCTTCAGGGCCCACGATGGCCGACTCAACCAGCGTGGCGGATTGTTATCGCGTCGCTGAAAAGTATGGGTTGGCGGCGCGGTTCCCGCATTCGACGCGCGAGCTTTTTGAACGACACGCGCTGGAGGAGACTCCGAAGTCGGACGATCAGGCGTTTTACCGGTCGCGCTGGTGGACTGTGCTGTCGAATGAGACGGCGGTCGAGCAGGCACGCGCGGCGGCCGAACGCGCCGGTTTTGTGGCGCATGTGGACAACTCCTGCGATGACTGGGACTACGGGCGCGCGGCGGAATATCTGTTGAAGCGTTTGCGGGAGTTGAGGAAAACATCTCCGCGCGTTTGCCTGATTTCCGGCGGGGAAGTGACGGTGAAGGTGACGAACGGCGGCGTGGGTGGACGCAATCAGCAGTTTGCTTTGGCTTGTGCGGAGAAGATTGCAGGCGAGAACATTACCGTGCTGAGCGCGGGGACGGATGGAGTGGACGGAAACAGTCCGGCGGCGGGGGCGGTGGTGGATGGGAGCACCGCGGAGCGGGCGCAGGGGAAAGGGCTAAACATCTGTGCAGCGCTTGAGAGGTTTGATGCTTATCCATTCTTCAGCGCGCTGGATGATGCGATCAAGATTGGACCGACAGGAAATAACTTGCGCGATTTGAGGATTTTGCTGGCGTACTAGAAACAACTGGGTGGAACGATCACCGGAGAAGCCGCCGGGCTTCGCCCAGGCGGGACAGCCGAGGCGGCTGTCCCTACATGGGATGTAGCGGATGCATGCAGGAATTCTAAATCGACTTCTTCGCAGCTAGGCGGCTTCGCCCTTCACCTGGACGCCTGCCCATTTTTCCAGCAGGGTGAGAGTGGCGGCATAGTCGAGGTCCTGGTGGCCATCTTCGGTGGCCATTTCATAAATCTCTTCCACGGTTTCGAGAGCGGGCAATTTGACGCGGGCTTCCTTGGCGGCGGCGAGCGCGAGCAGGATGTCTTTGTGCATGAGGCGCAGGGGAAAGTTGGGGGTGAAATCGCGCTGCAAGACGAAGGGGGCTTTGTACTCTACGACGCCGGATTTCACCATGGTGGCTTCGATCAGCGAAACGAGTTGTTTCGGATCCACGCCCAGTTTGATGGCGAGGGTGAGAGCTTCAGCGAAGCCTTCGAAAATCAGGGCGATTTGCAGGTTCATCACCAGTTTGGTGGCCTGGCCTTTGCCGGTCTCGCCCATGCGGAAAATCTTTTTGCCCATGGCGGCGAACAGCGGGCTCAGGCGGTCGATGGCCGCCGCATCTCCACCGACCATGAAGATCAAGCTGCCGTTGGCGGCGCCGATTTTCGATCCGGTCATGGGGGCGTCGACATAGGCCACGCCTTTGCTGCGAACGCGTTCGGCAAACTTTACGGTCGAGGAGGGGGAGATGGTGCTGGAGTCGGCAATGATCATGCCTTCGGCCAGCGACTGCTCCGCGCCCTCGGAGCCGAACAGAATCTGTTCGACGGCGGCGGTATCGGAGACGCAGAGCCAGAGTACCTCGGCACCCTGCGCGGCGGCAGCAGGCGTGGGAGCGATGCCTGCGCCCTCCACAATTTTGCCGGGAGTGCGATTCCAGACTGTGACTTCATGGCCGGCCTTGACCAAGTTCGTGGCCATGGCGTGCCCCATAATTCCCAAACCGAAGAAGGCAACTCGCATTTTTCTAAGCTACTCCCGTGAGGATTGAGCTTTTCGAATTAGATATGAGCGACTGGATCATGGTCAAGCACATCGATCTCTGGTAGTGGTGCAATATGAAAAATCAGCGGCTGAAGCCGCGCTGATTTTGCGGCATTTACGGCGCGACTGAAGTCGCGCCCTTTCAAAGCAAATTCAAACTGACCCACTACCCGCTCTCTTAATATGTTGCCAGTTACCCCTCATGAGAGCGGCCAACCGCCTCGATTCACCAAACATATGCAAAAGGTTTCACATCGACACCCGCTCGACTACGGGGTATAGTTTTTCAGGCGCGATCAATAAATTAGAGCGATTGTTTTCGCGTAACCCCTGCAATGTTGAATCCCACTGTGAACGAACTCCAAGGACAGATCAAAATGAAGATGACATTTCCTGGTTCTGGCGGCGCAAACAGCTTAGCTCGCATTCTTGCGATCCTGCTGGTGTTGGCGATTTCGCCGGCGTTCGTATTGTCGGCGCAAGGGCAGACGAGTCTGGTCAAGCTGAGCACCGATACCTTCACCAACAGTGACAGCGATCACAAGACAGAGGTCGAGCCCGATACATTCGCGTGGGGCAACACGATTGTGAGCGCGTTCCACGTCGCGCGGCGGCCGGGATCGATCGGGTGGGGCAGCGCCGATGTGGGCTTTTCGACTTCCACCAACGGGGGTGCGACCTGGAAGCATGGCAGTCTGCCGGGGCTGACGGTGAACTTTAAGGATGGCACGTACGGGGCGGCGGCCGATCCCTCGGTGGCTTACGACGCGAAGCACGGGGAGTGGCTGATTTCGACGCTGCCACTGGTGGGGTTAAACAGCGCGGCGAGGTATATCGGCGATGTGGCGGTGAGCCGTTCGACGGACGGATTGTCGTGGGGGAATCCGATCAACATCGATGCGACGCATCTGGACGACAAGAACTGGTCGGTATGTGACAACACCACGACCAGTCCTTATTACGGCAATTGCTATACGGAGTGGGACCAGGCCTATGGCACGGGCGATGTGCTGATGAGCGTGTCGAGCGATGGGGGACAGACCTGGAGCGCCGGGCAGTCCTCTTCGGACCATGCTGGCGGGTTGGGCGGCGAGCCGGTAGTGCAGCCGAATGGAACGGTGATCGTGCCTTTCCAGGGCGGCGGGATCGATGTGTTCAGCTCCACGAACGGGGGAACGACCTGGGGCAAGAGCCAGGCCATTGCCAGCATTCAGAGCCACACGGTGGCGGGAGGGATTCGCAACCCTGACCTGCCTTCGGTGGGGATTGACGGGGCCGGGACAGTGTATGTGGTTTGGTCGGATTGCCGCTTCCGGTCGAAATGCGCCGAGAATGACATTGTGATGAGCACGTCGACGAACGGAACGACCTGGGGCGCGGTGACGCGGATTCCGATTGATCCGACGACCAGCACGGTGGACCACTTCCTGGCGGGGATCGGAGTGAATCCGGCGACTTCGGGCAGCAGCGCGCAGTTGACGATTGTGTATTACTACTATCCGAACACCAAATGTAATGCGACCACATGCCAGTTGGAGGTGGGCTACGTTACGTCGAGCAATGGCGGAACAACGTGGACGGCGGGGAAGAAACTGGCCGGGCCGATGAATCTCTCATGGCTGCCAGTTTCCGACAACGGACCGATGGTCGCGGACTACATTGGGGTTTCGTACGTGAATGGCAATCCTTTCGGCGTGTTTGCGGTAGCGCTGGCGCCGACCGGCACGACGCTGGAAGAAGCGATGTACACAACGAAGACTGCGTTGCCGATTCCCGGCGCCAGTGAGCCGCGCTTTAGCGGTGCGGGGGACAAAGCAATCGCGACTTCGGATCACGAGATGCATTTCTATTACGACGATGAGGCGACAAGTGAGATTCCACGGTCGCGGTGGGTTGCGAATCATTCGGGACAGTAAGGCTCGATCCACCATGGGGTCGGCGAGAAAAAAGAAATGGGCCGCCAGCATTGCGATGCTGGCGGCTTTGCTTTGCCGGCTGTAATCCATTTGCCGGGAACCGCAGGAATCAAGCGCGTTTCCGACTCGACTGAACTAAAATGGAGCCAGCGGCTAGCAATATTCATCCAACTAACAGACCACTTTAAGGATGATCAAGGCTACGCTTCAGAATCGGGCTCTCCGCAGCCGTGCTTCGCAGTTTGGGCGACTGGTGCGGCATTCTGCTGTAACTCCGCTGTGTGGCGAGACGCATAAACCGCGGCTGGTTTCAAACGGCGAACTGGGCGTTACTTTCATCGGACATTCCAGTTTTTTCGTGCAGATGGGCGGCCAGAGTGTGATGCTCGATCCTAACTTTGCGCGCTGGTTGTTTGTGCTGAAGCGGTTGCGGCGTCCGGGATTGCGCGTGCGCGATTTGCCTGCGATCGATCTGGTGCTGGTGACGCACGCGCACTTCGATCATTTGCACCGGCCTTCCTTGCGGAGGATCGTGCAGAATAATCTGCGCGCGCGGGGAACTGCGCCCGCCATTATTATTCCCGGCCATGTTACCGATCTGGTTTCAGACCTGGGATTCTCCGAGATCATCGAACTCGACTGGTGGAACAGTTCGCGGCATGGCAGTTTGTCAGTGACGCATGTGCCTTCGCGGCACTGGGGAGCGCGCATTCTGAAGGATTCGCATCGCGGCTACGGTGGGTACGTGCTGCGGGCAGGGAAGCACTCGGTCTATCACGCGGGCGATACGGCTTACTTCGAGGGCTTTCGCGAGATCGGGCGAAGGCTTTCGCCGGAACTAGCGCTGTTGCCGATTGGCGCTTACGATCCGCCGACTTTTCGCAACGTGCATACCAGTCCGGAGGATGCGACCCGGGCTTTTCTTGATTTGAAGGCGCGCTGGATGGTGCCGATGCACTACGGAACCTTCCGGCTGTCGCATGAGCCGGTGGATGAGCCTTTGCAATTGCTCGAACGGGAGGCGCGTTCGGCGGGGATTGAGGACCGCGTGGTAGTGCTGGAAGAGGGCGTTACCCGGTTCTTCTGATCTTCACGCGGCTCGTGTCAGGCAGAAGCTCTGTAACACTGCTTTGACAAAAGTTCGCCCCTTTTGTTGTAAACTTCGTTGCCTCGAATTTCCCTTCCTAAAGGAGACGATCCATGAGCGTTAAAGCTATCCCCGATGGGTACAGCACCCTCACCCCGTATATGACTTGCCGCAACGCGGCGCGCGCCATTGAATTTTATAAGCAGGCGTTTGGCGCGGTGGTAAAGGCCGTAATGAACTCGCCCGATGGCAAGGTGATGCATGCCGAGTTGCGCATTGGTGACTCCAACATCATGCTGGCCGACGAATTTCCGGAGTTCGGTTCGTTGTCGCCACAGACCATCGGTGGCTCAGGAATGGGATTGCACATTTATACCGAGGATGTGGATTCGGCCTTCGATCGGGCCGTGAAGGCAGGAGCGGCGGTGGAGATGCCGGTGAGCGATATGTTCTGGGGCGACCGCTACGGCAAGCTGACCGATCCCTTTGGCCACAAGTGGTCGATTGCCACCCATAAACGCGATATGACCGGGGAAGAGATGGCCGCCGAGATGAAGAAGATGCCGATGCCGAAGAGTGCCTGAGCCTTCGAAAATCAGCGAGTTGAGATGGGGCGCGGCCGGTGGCCGCGCCCCATGTTGTTTCCTAGTACCTCCGTAATGTCGCTAAATCCCGCTATTACATAAGTATTACAGTGAACTGGCTCGCTCCTTGGTAGCTTATTTATGGCGGGACAAATTCAAGACCAACCGGAATGGGGCACTCTTTGGAAATGGAACTGGAAGACCTCAACAGACGACAAGCGGCAAATGGGGAAGTCAACTGGGTGACGGCAATCTTTATGGCGCTGTTTCATGTGGGCGCCGTGGCGGCGCTTTTCTTCTTTACGTGGAAGGCACTATTCGTCTCCATGTTTTTGTGGTGGGTGTCGGGAAGCCTGGGCATCGGGATGGCTTACCATCGCCTGCTCACGCACCGCGGGTATAAGACTCCGAAGTGGGTGGAGTACTTTATTACGGTCTGCGCCACGCTGGCGCTTGAGGGCGGGCCGATTTTCTGGGTGGCCACGCACCGCATTCATCATCAGTATTCCGATCTGGATGGCGATCCGCATTCGCCCATCGACGGCAAATGGTGGGCGCACATGGGTTGGATTCTGATGGGCAAGTCGATGCACCATGACACGACCACGCTGGCCCGCTACGTTCCCGACCTCGCCAAAGATAAATTTCACATCTGGATCACGAAGTATCATTACGTACCCATGATCGTTCTGGGCGCCATACTGTTCGCGATCGGCGGGCTTCCATTTCTGCTGTGGGGCGTCTTCATGCGCACGGTGGTTGGCCTGCACACGACCTGGCTGGTGAATTCGGCTACGCACTCCTGGGGCAAGCGCCGTTTTGCCACGCGCGACCTTTCGACGAACAGTTGGTGGGTGGCTTTGCTGACGTTTGGCGAGGGCTGGCACAACAATCACCACGCGCATCCGACCGCAGCTCAGCATGGGTTTACCTGGTATGAAGTCGATATGAACTGGTACGGCATCTGGGCGCTGAAGACGCTTGGGCTGGCCTGGGACGTCAAGCGGGTGAAGCTGGCAGACGTGAAAAACGGTTTAGTGCCTACGCCGAACGGGCGGATGATTACTGAGGCTCTGGCGGAGGGCGCTGCGGCGGGGGATTAGCTCTTTCGCTTCGACGAATTGTGCCCCGGCTGCGGCCGGGGCTTTCTATTTTCACCCGCTAGGCAGGGACGGCTGTCGCGCAAGCTCAGATTATTCCTCCCAACTAAATGCTCCGAGCTACTTGCCCCTATCTTGTTCGGATTTCGTAGCAAATTGATTTTCTCTGTGTCAAACTGTGCCGACAATCGCTGCCCCGGATTCCCTTCGGGAAAATAAACATTGGAACCATCCCACCTCGGAGGTCACCATGCACCGGAAGTTCTTGCTGACGATCTTACTTGCGGCGGCGGTTGCTGGTATGCCTTCGTTAGCCAGGGCGCAGGTCCTGACGCGGTCGGGCTACGCAGCTCAGCTTGCCGGATGCTGTGTAGTCACCGCCGATTTCAACCACGACGGCGCAGTCGACTTGGCTGTGGGGGCCTTCGAAGGATCTTCGGGCGTACAGGTGTTCCTTGGGAAGGGTGATGGAACCTTCAAGCCGCCCGTGGCTTACGCCCCAGGCTCGGGCGCCAACGCCGTGGCAGCCGCCGACCTCAACCATGACGGAAACCCGGACATCGTGATCGCGAATGTCAGCGGCAACTCTCTGACGGTACTCATAGGCAACGGTGACGGAACCTTTCAAGCTCCGGTCACCTACGCGATACCCTCCGCCCCGGTATCGGTCGTGCTGGGCGATTTCAATAACGACGGCAACCTTGACATCGCAACCGCGATCGAATCCGACTTCACCACGTCGTGCTTTTGTGTTGCGACGTTACTGGGCAATGGCGACGGCACGTTCCAGGAACCGGCGATTATCACTTACCCCCCAATGGGCGCTGGCCTGTATGCCCTGGCAGCGGGACACTTCACCGGCGAGGGTAATCTCGATTTGGCGCTAACGGAGAACTTCACCTTTTCTGGTGGCGTGGTCCAGATTATGCTGGGCAACGGCGACGGCACGTTCGCCCTCGGCGCCAGCTACGCGCTGGATCCCGAGCCCTTCGGCATTGCGGCGGCGGACCTGCGCAACGATGGCAAAACCGACCTGGCGGTAGCCTCGCTCGAGAGCGGCGGGCTGGCGGTTTTGCTGGGCAACGGCGATGGCACGTTTCAGCAGGCTGTCTATTATGACCTTGGCTTTCGGAATCTCTATGCGGCCGCTTCTTCTGTGACCGTAGCTGTCGGGGACATGAACGGCGACGGCATTCCCGACCTTGTGGCTGCTACGACCGTCATCTCCAATAACAGAAATTATAGCGGAGTGGATATCTTTCCCGGCAAGGGCGATGGCACGTTCGGGTCGCCAGGGATCTCCTCCCCGGTCGCATCCAACTCCTTTCCGAGGGGCCTGGCCTTGGCTGACTTCAATGGCGACCACCAGCTAGACCTCACCTTCTCCGACCAGCTCGGCAGCGGCATCGGCGAGTATGTCCTGCTCAATACAGGCAACGTCAAGTTTTCCCCGTTCTCGGTCATGAGTTTCACAAATCAGAAGCACGGCACCACCAGCCCGCCCCAGACGGTCACTCTCACCAACGAGGGAAAAACGTCTCTCTCGATCACCTCGATCAAGACCACCGGCGAATTCGGCGCAACCTCGACCTGCGGAAAGAGCGTCGCCGCCAAAGCCAACTGCACCATCAGCATCACCTTCTCGCCCAAGGGCTCAGGAGAAGTGTCGGGCACCGTCGAAATCAACGACAGCGCCTCCTCCAAACCGCAGGTCATCGCCCTTAGCGGTTGGGGCCACTGAGGCGAGGAGATTAGGTCCTCAGCAATCGTGGAGAAATTAACGTCGACGATCATGGCCGGGGTTTTTGTTGCCTGCCATAAACCCTTAACCACAGAGGCCACGGAGGAACGCGGGGTAAATCTGACATGTGTGAGGTCCACCCCGTGTTCCTTTGTGTCCCCTGTGGTTATGATTTGCTTCCCCCACTAAGCGGTAAAATCAGCCTGACGCCATGCGCATCACGAGCCGCCGCGGAACTATCGTCTTCTTTGTCTGCCTGGGCATTGGCCTGGTGGCGCTGGCGATTGCGCTGAATGTTGGCTGGATCATCCTTAACTGGCGCGAGGGGTGCTGCTGTTTTTCGGCATCATCTTTTTTGCGTTGATCATTGCCGGGATGATCGTCAACACCAGCTTCCTGGTGCGCGAGATTCGGCGCAGCGAGCAGCATGATAGCTTCATCAACGCGGTGACCCACGAGCTGAAAACGCCGGTGGCGTCCATCCGCCTGCATCTGGAAACCTGCAGCGCCGCGACTTGCCGGAAACGCAGAAGCAGGAGTTTTACCGGGTGATGCTCAGCGATACGGATCGCCTGACCGAGACTGTGGAGCAGGTGCTGCGGGCGGGACGTGCTGGGGATAAGAGAGCGGGGCGGGAGAAATCCGCGGTCGACTTCCGGCAACTGGTCGAGGAGTGCATGGACGCGGCGCGGACCCGGCATCATCTGCCGCTGGAAGCCCTGCGCTATGAGGAGGCTCCCGCCAGCAGCAACGGCTTTCGCGTGATGGGCAGCGATGAAGATCTGCGCACCGCGGTGTTCAACGTTCTGGACAATGCCATCAAATATTCGGGCGAGCATGTGGATGTGCGCGTCCGGCTGAACTTGCCCGACGAAAAGCGGGTGGTGCTCAGCGTGCAGGACCGCGGGGTCGGGATTCCGGCCGACGATATCAAACGCATCTTCAAGCGCTTCTATCGCGTTCCGCACCGGTCGATGGCTCACGTGAAGGGAACGGGGCTGGGATTGTTCATCGTGAAGTCGATTGCGAAAAAACACGGCGGACAAGTGTCTGCGGAAAGCGCTGGCGAAGGCCACGGGACTACGATCACGATGGAACTGCCGAGTAGAGGTCGCTGGCATGAGCCGGGTTCTGGTGGTGGAGGACGAGGCGCATCTGGCGCAGGGATTGCGGTTCAATCTGGAAGCTGAGGGTTATTCCGCCGAAATTGTTGGGGATGGGGAAGCCGCGACCGATCGACTGCTCGGCAAGAAAGAAAAGTTCGATGCGGTCGTGCTCGACATCATGTTGCCCGGCAAAGATGGGTTCAGCGTGGTTTCGGAACTGCGCGCCGCGCGAAATTATGTGCCCGTGCTGATGCTGACGGCGCGCGGCCGTCCTGAAGATGTGTTGAAAGGATTCGCGGCGGGCGCTGACGATTATCTGCCCAAGCCGTTCGATTTGTCGATCCTGCTGGCGCGGTTGCAAGGGTTGCTGCGGCGCAGCCAGTGGATGCAAGCCGGGCATGCGGCAGAGGGTGCGCCTGACGCCGCTCAAGCCGCATCCGACGCGGGCAGTGTTGGTGACTTTCGGGACATTTTCATTTCGTGGCAGGACCATCGATTTCGGCACGCTCGAACTGCGAACCGCCGACGGCGTGATTCATCTGACGCTGATGGAATCGGAACTGTTGCGCCATCTTGTGCGCAACGACGGCAGAGTGGTTTCGCGCAAGCAGATTCTGGAAGAGGTCTGGGGCCTGCACGAAGACACCGATACGCGCGCGATCGACAACTTTATGGTGCGGCTGCGGCGTTACATTGAGGATGATCCGGCGCAGCCGCGGCATTTGCTGACGGTGCGCGGCGTGGGATACCGGTTCCTGGCGAATCCGGAAGAAAAGTAGGGACGGTTTTTTGAGGGGAATTCGATTGAGCTTCGCTCGATGAACGAGATACGCTAGGCGCGGCAGAGTTCGGCGACCATTGTTTCTTGTCGACTGCAGCGCCAAAGCATCCATGCGCTTAAGGATCATCCGGTAGACCGACAGGGAAATTCCCGCCAAGACGAGCAGAAGCAGGGTTGCGATCCAGAAGTTGCCGTAGCGGCGCGCGAGCCAGAACGCGAGCGACTCCCACGGCGACCACAAGAGTTGCACGACAAGGCTGACGAGCACCTCATTTGCGAAGGGTTTTGACGGCGGAAGGTGGAGTAGTCCAGCTTCTTCGGCGCGTAGATCGAGAGCAGGTTGCCGGCGGCGAAGTTTACCGGGGCAGCGAATAGCAGCCGGCAAGTGTGGCGAACGTGATATCGAGGCCGGGGCGGGCCATAGAGATAGGTGACCGCAAACCAGGCGACACAGGACTTCCAGAGCGAGAATTGTGGCATGGGTCAGGTTTTTGCCGAGCACGATCTGGCGAAAGCTAGCCGGGGACGCGAAGAAAAACTGGATGCCGCCGCCATCGCCGCCAAAGTTGTTGCAGAGCGAGATTGGTGAGCATCAGCAACGCGTATCCGGCGACGACGGGGAATGCCATGTCGGGGGTGTGCGCGAAGAGTCCCGAGCGGCGGTGGGGATTCATGCCTCCGAAACGGAAGACCACCAGCAGGAAAATCGGCATGATCAGGGTGAGGAGCATGGGGCCGCTGCGAAGAAGATAGCGGACTTCTTTTTCAAACACGGCGGCAACGGGGACAGGAAGTCCGGGAAGACTCCAGCCCAGCGGAGCGCTGGCGATCTTTGGACACCTTGGATGGGGCAGCGCACTTCGCTCAAATTCTCGCCACGATACTGCGCCAGCAGGCGCACGTGCAGACAGTATCCAGCGGCCAGGACAAACGCGCACAGCAACACCAGCGAACTGAAGGCCGTCATGTAGTGGGGATATACGCTTTGCGCGATGGCATCGGCGGCCAGGCCGGGCGGCAGGATCGCCTGCACGGGGGCAAGGACATCCATGAAGCCATGCACATCGCGCTTCGCCTTGTGGCCAAAGGTTTGCAGCAACGGGCCGATCAATTGAGAGCCAAGCATCAGCAGAATAAATAAAAAGCCCATGAGTTCGCGGGTACGGCGCTGAGCCAGCCACCGCTCCACCCAGGCGAAAACCATCTGCATGAAGAGAAGATTGAAGGCCGCGAACGCGAGCAGCACCAGCATGGCCCAGGGCAGGAGCGCAGGTTTGGCATAGCCTATGCCCAGCAGAATTCCAAGCGACCACAGGATGCCGAGAGCGGTGGTGGGGTCGAACGCACCATAGACCAGCCGCACCAGAAAATAGGAGCGATAGTTGAGCGGAAAGCGGAGCAGGTCGGTGGAGTCCGGGTTGTTGGCGAAGGCGGTCGCGACGACAGGGAAGACTTGCCAGAAGATGAGGACAGACCCAGAAGAGGAACGCGAGCAACTCGGGCCTGCCGGAAGAGATGGCGAATGAGGCCGCGACGCCCATTCCGAAGGCACCCCCGAATCCACCGATAAAAAATGCGATAGTGACGAGAGTTCGCGAAAGCAATTCCAGCTTGCCGCGGGCGGTGCGCAGGGTGTTTGCGAAAAGCCGCCAGCGCAGGCCGGCGATAGCGGAAAACTGTCCGGAATTGCGGTTCGCATCAGACATTCTGTTTAGTCCTAGTGTTTAGTCCCAGTGTTTTATCCCAGCCACGAGAGTTCCTGGTCCGCGGGGCGTGAGCCGCCCACGATATGCAGGAAAATCTGTTCCAGTGTCATGGTCTCTACGGACGCCGGACAGGGGCTATCGCCTGAGCCTGTATGGGTCTGGGCTTCGACGCCGGCGCGTAATTCTTCGAGCGATCCCTGCGCCACCAACCGTCCCTGATGAATGATGGCGACGTGACTGCACAGGCGCTCTACAATTTCCAGCACGTGCGAAGTGAGAAAGACTGTGGCACCGTGCGCGATCATGCCTTGCAGCATCGATTTCAGGGTTCCGGAGGCGATGGCGTCCACGCCCTCGAAAGGCTCGTCCAGGAACAACACTTTGGGGCCGTGAATTACGGCCGCCGCCATGGCGAGTTTTTTCTGCATGCCATGCGAGTAATCGGTAACCAGTTTCTTCGGTTGGTCGGCGAGTTGCATGAAGTCGAGCAGTTCGGCGGCGCGCTTGGCCGCGGTTTCGCGGTCGAGGCCGTACATGCGGCCGGCGAAGTTCAAAAACTCCGATCCGGTAAGGCGGCCGAATAATGCCATGCCCTCGGGGACGACGCCGATTTGCCGCTTTACTCCGACCGGATCTTTCTGCAAATCGAGCCCAAGGATTTCGATGCGGCCCGAACTTGGCGCCAGCAGGCCGGTGAGCATTTTGATGGTGGTGGATTTGCCGGCACCGTTCGGGCCCAGAAAGCCGAAGAACTGTCCGGGAGCGATGCGCAACTCAATGTTATCGACGGCGACCAAATCGCCAAAGCGACGCGTCAGGCCCAGGGTCGAGATGGTGGGCGAGATGTCCATCAAAGGTATGAATCTAGCACACTTCGGAGAATAATCCGCCAGGAGTTAGAAAGCTGTAGTGGGCTACTTTGAAGGAAGTAGCCCACTACGCACAAAGGCTGGTCCCTTGATTTCTTCTGCACGCCTAAAAGCCCGGCGGGCGCTCATCTACCACGCCGAAGGCGCGTTCCAGGGCAAGTCCGGCGCGGCCCAGCGTACCTTCGTCAAACAGGCGGCCGATGAGCGTGACGCCATGCGGCACGCGGCGCGGCGACGAGAAGCGCGGCATCTGATGCTTGGGATCGGGGGCCCAGTCGGTGCGGGCCTGCGACACTTCGACGAAGCCCGCGCGCAACGTGAGAGACGGATGGCCGGTGAAATTGGTAAGTGTGAGCATCTCGTCACGAAGTGAAGGAACGAGGAGCAAGTCGACATCGGAGAAAACGCGAGCCATTTCTTCGGCGACTTTGCGGCGGAAACGATCGGCCTGGACGAAATCCACGGCAGAGAGGAAGCGGGACTGGCGAAAAATGTTGGGCCAGGCATCGGGCACCTGAGCTTTGAGTTGATTGATGCCGCCGCTGAGCGTGAGTTCTTCGAAGGCTGCAGCGGCTTCGGCGAAGAGAATCACATCGAGCGAGTCATAGGGCCAGTCCGGGATTGCGACTTCGACGGGCACCATTCCAACCTGCTTGACCGTGGCGAGTGCGGCGCGATCCACCTCGGTGGCGGGACGTTCGTTCATCCAGCGCGGGAAGTAGCCGACGCGCAGGCCGCGCACGCTGGCGGCGGCATCGAAATCGAGTTTGCTGGGCACGCTGGCGAGGTCGCCGGCATCGGGGCCAGAGATGGCGTGGAGCACGAGCAGGGCGTCTTCGACGGAGCGGGTCATGGGGCCGAGTTTATCGAGCGACCAGCACAGGGTCATGGCGCCGGTGCGCGCGACGCGGCCATAGGTGGGACGCAGGCCGGTGATGCCGCAGCGCATCGACGGGCTGACGATGCTGCCGCCGGTCTCGCTGCCGATGGAGAAGGCGACCAAGCCTGCGGCGGTGGCGGCTCCGGGGCCCGCGCTCGAACCTGATGAACCTTCTTCGAGCAGCCACGGGTTCATGGTTTGTCCGCCGAACCAGACGTCGTTGAGAGCCAGAGCGCCGAGACTTAACTTTGCGACCAGCACGGCGCCGGCTTCGTGCAGGCGCTTGACGACGGCCGCGTCTTTGGCGGGAATGCGGTCGCGGAAAGGCTCGGCGCCATACGTGGTGCGGATTCCGGCGGTGTCGAGAAGATCTTTTCCGCCCCATGGAATGCCGTGCAGCGGGCCGCGGTAGCGTCCGGCGGCGATTTCTTCATCTGCTCGCCTGGCTTGAGCTAGCGCAAGATCGCGCGTGAGCGTGATGACGCAATGCAGCTTGGGGTTGAACTGCTCCAGGCGCTGAAGATAGATGCGAGTGAGGCGATCAGAGGTCAGCTTGCGCTGCTCGACCCAACGCGAAAGTCTGGCTACCGATGCGAAAGCGATATCTTCGTCGCGAGTCGGCAAAGGGCCGGGATCGATCTGAGAGCGGAGAAATCTGTCGTGCTCAGGACCAACGGTCAGGCCGGGCAGGGCAGGATTCCAGGAAGTTGCGGGCGCAAGCGTGGATTCGAGTGCAACTTTGTGTGGTCCGGTGCGGCGCTCGTAGAGGGCGGCCATTGTAGTGCGCCAACTGCTGGCGGCCATGGCGCGCTCGGGAGCGGTCAGTTCGATCTGCACCAGTTTTTCGGCCTCGGCGAATGTGACCGGCGAGACTTCAGGGCCGACAGCGGGCGAAGTACCGAATGCAGGGGGAGCACCTGGGGGCGGGCCGCCGGACTGCTGCGCCTGGCCGCGGAACGGGGTTGCGGCAGCCAAGAGGCCGAGAGAAGTGCGGGTGAGGAACTCCCTGCGAGATTTCGACATGAATCCTCCGAGAGGCATTGTAGCTGTTGGGCGGGTGCGGGCTGTCATGTCTTTGCAAGAGAACACGGCCGGATGGCTGAGCGTTCCATGGGCGGGCTAAAGAGTGGGACCGATTTTTCCGCGGGCAGAAGCGTTTTACGGAACTGGAACATGGCGTGCGCTGGTGGCAATCGCTACGCTGGCCTGTGCTAGACTCGCGCTCCTCGACAGCAATTGCAGCATCTGGAAATGGAACCACATGCCCAAGAACATAGTGATCTGTTGCGACGGAACCGGAAACGAATTCGGCGACAACAACTCCAATGTGGTGAAGCTGTACAGCACGTTGGTGGTCGATGGCCGGCGGCAGGTTGGGTACTATCACCCTGGCGTGGGGACGATGGGCGCGCCCACCGCGCACAACAAGATCAGCAGCGCATGGTCGGTGGTGATGGGGCTTGCCTTCGGCGCCGGGCTGCTGGCGAATGTGGGCGACGCTTACCGGTACCTGATGAATGTTTATGAAGACGGCGATCAGATTTATCTATTCGGTTTCAGTCGTGGCGCCTATACGGCGCGGGCCCTAGCCGGTGTTCTGCATATGTTCGGATTGCTCCAACCTGGAAATGAGGGGCTGATCCCCTACATCATCAGAATCTACGCGCGGCGCACGCGCAGTGCGGGTGGAATGACGCACACGTTCGACGTTGCGAAGGGATTCAAGGCGACATTCTGCCGCGATTGCCCTCTGCACCTTGTCGGACTATGGGACACGGTGAGTTCGGTGGGATGGATCTGGGATCCACTCAAACTTCCCTATATTGCGCAGAATCCGGACATGGCCAACGGCCGTCATGCCGTCTCGATCGACGAACGGCGCTGTTATTTTCGAGACAATTTGTGGGGAGATCCGTTTGAGGGTCAAAGTATCAAGCAGGTCTGGTTCGCCGGCGTGCACTCCGATGTGGGCGGTTCGTATGCCGCTGCCGAGAGTGGCTTATCGCAGATCACCCTTGAGTGGATGCTTTGTGAAGCCGTATCGCTGGGTTTGGTCGTCGACCCGTCAAAGGCCGATCAGGTTCTTGCGAGAGTTCCTCTGACCACCATTCCACCTCCCACGCCGGTTGCTCCGAACCCGGCGCAAAAGGCGCACGATTCGCTGACCCCGGCGTGGTGGATTCTGGAATTCCTTCCACATACCTACTATGACCCCGTCGCCAAGAAGGAAAAATGGCGGATTCCTTTTGGGGCAAGACGCGTGATTCCTGAGGGTTCGGTGCTGCACCAAACGGTTCGGGAGAAACTTGATATCGACGCCAGTTACAGGCCCTCGAACCTGCCCCAAAATTCGAAGATCGAGCCGAGAAACATCTGCCGTTTCTCGTGATCGGTCAGCGCTGACACAACAACGCCCCGACCGGGGCGTTGCTGTTTGCCGAACATTGTTTGCGCCACTCCCGGCTCTAGATCAAGTTCTAGAAGAGATTCCAAAGGAACTGGTTGTAAACGTCGTGATGATATTGCACCTCAGGGGCTTTTACGAAGGTGCCGAGACTGCGCGGGCAGCGATCGGCGGCGTCTTCCTTCAACTTGGCATAGCGGTCCTTGACGTCTTCGCCCAGAAGCTTCGTGGTCCAGTCGGCTTTGCGGAAGTCTCTGAGCGCGGTGTAAATGTTGTCGGGCAAGTAGCGCTCGGCCTGGCGCAGGTTTTTGAGTTTTGAGGTTTCGCCGTCGATGCCGCTCTTGAAGATTGAGAGCATGACGAGATAAGGATTTGCGTCGGGAGAAACCGAGCGGACTTCGACGCGCATGCTCTTCTCGTTGCCGATGGGGATGCGGATCATGGAGCCACGGTCGACGGGCGAGGCCTTGATCTGGTTTGGCGCCTCGAAATGCGGATCGAGGCGGCGATAGGCGTTCACACTGGCATTCAAGAGCAGGCAAATATCGTTGCCGTGGGTGAGGATGCGATCGAGGAAGGCCCATCCCATCTTGCTGAGTTTTTCTTCGCCTTTGGCGTCCCAGAAAAGATTTTTGCCGCTGGCGCTGATTGAAACGTTGGTGTGCATGCCGCTGCCGTTGACGCCTACGACGGGCTTGGGCAGGAAGGAGGCAGTGAGGCCCATGTTGGTCGCGACCTGGCGGCAGATCAGTTTGTAGAGTTGAATCTGGTCGGCCGCAGCGACGACTTCGCCGTAGCCGTAGTTGATTTCGAACTGCGACGGAGCGACTTCCGGATGGTCCTTTTCATTCTGGAAGCCCATGGAGCGCTGCACTTCGGCGCTGGTGTCGATGAAACTACGCAGGGGATCGCCGGGCAGCGAGTGATAGTATCCGCCGGTGTTGACGTACTCGAACTTGCCGGTCTCGTGGTAGCTGCGCTCGGCGTCGGCACCTTTGAAAAGAAAGCCTTCGATTTCGTTGGCGGCGTTGAGAGTGTAGCCTTTTTTCTTGTACAGATCGTCCGCGTAATTCTTGAGCACGCCGCGAATGTCGGCGGAGTACGAAGCGCCGCCCTTGTCGATGACCTCCCCGAAAACCAGAACCTTGCCGGAGCCGAACACATCGGCCGGAGCCCAGTAAAACGCGGCCCAATCGATGCCGAGGCGGAGATCGCTTTCGCGCTGCGCGGTGAAGCCGCGTATGGAAGAGCCGTCGAAGGTGAGATTGTCCCAGCTCTTGATCAGAAATTTCTTGTCGTAATCGAGCATGTGCAGGCGGCCTTCGAGGTCGCTGAAGAGCACGGTGACGGCCTTGATGCGCTTTTCGTCGGTGAGGTACTTGAGCCGCTTTTCCTGGATCTTGCCGATGGGAACGCGGTTGCGGCGCTGCTCCTTCGCTTCCAGATTCAGTTCTTCCAGTTCGTCGTAGGTAAGTGCCAGGAAATTACGCAGTTCGTTAGGCATGGATATCTTTCAGTCTCCTATTCGTTTCGCAGTAAGAATGTGTGGGCAAGCTAGACTCGGACACGGCACTTGAAATGGCTGGGGTTTCAAGTCAGAAGAATACCGCCCGGGCGAGGTCCGCGCCAATCGAAAAAGATGATGCAGGGCATAAAAGGGATTTATCAGGGCCTGCTCATCTTGCCAGGACCTTACTGAATTTCAAGCGAGAGCACGCTAAGTTGGCCATCGTTCTCACGGTAGTTGATTGCCACTTTCTTTTTCTGCCAGGAACAGGAGAACTGTTGCGCTCCGATGAGAATCACATTGCTGGTGTCACGGACTTGTAGCTTCAGGGTCTGGGAGCCGGAGACCAGGGTCAAAGTGGCTGATGGGGCGGTCGCGCAGTCGACGTGGGTGAGCACGCCACGGACGAACTTCGGCGAAGCGCCGGCGTTGGTCTGCGCCTTTTTAGGCACATCGATCGCCGGAACATCGACCACGGGCGCATCGACGGACATATGGCTGGTGCTTTGCGGGTCCACAGGGACGGCCGAATCATCGGGGCGCGACAGCAGCACGCCGGGGGACGCGGCCACCCTGGGGCCACCCATGTCGCGGAACTGTCGCGCCAGGGACAGGGTCTCGGTGACGCGGGCGGCGAGTTCAGGATTGTGCGTGATCCGCAGAGCCTGTAGGACGGCAATGGCCTGATCCGGCTGGCGGTTGGCCAGATAAATGTTGGCGAGATTAAATAAATAATTCTCGTTGCGGGGGCTGATCGCCAGCGCCTTCTGCATCGTGATCAGCGCCTTGGCGGAGTCGCCCGAGGTGGATTGGGCGAAGGCCAGAAGGGCGTAGGGGTCGGCGAAAGCCGGGTCGAGGGTGATGGCGGCTTCGAGTTCCGTGGTCATGGCGGGCACATCGGATGCGCTGTAACCGCTTTCGCGCGCCATCAGCAGGGCGCTGTAATAATGAACGCGGGCATCGGTTGAATCCAGTTTAGAAGCACGATGGAAATATTCCGCGGCCTGAGGAAAATCCTGTTTTTGCAGGTATGCGTAACCCATGCCGCGGCAGGCTGCGGCGTTGTTGGGATCGGACTTGAGAATCTGCTGAAACTCGCCCAGCGCCTGTTGCTGGCGGTCATGGGAGTAAAGATGGATCTCCGCCAGCACGGCATTTCCATCGCCCGTGCTCAAAGGCCTGGCGGTGTAACTGGCTGACGTGATGCTGGCGGGCGTGGGAATTGGATAGTACTTGTAGGTGCCACTGGCGATGTAACTACGCAACGCCTTATCGAATTGCGCCGAGCTCATGCCGAAGGCTTGTTGAATGGCATCCTCGATGGGTGTGCGCTTGTCCATCAAATCGAAATAAATGCCCACCTTCGGCATCAGCTTGTTGTCGTAGATGTAGTGCATCAGCATTCCGGACTCGGCATAGAACACGTTACGGTGATCGCCGCTTTCGTTGTAGGTCTGGGAATTCTGCTGCACCCGGAACAGATCGGTGATTTTCATCGTCCCCGAGTGCAGGATGATGTATTCGTCGACAGGGATTTTGCCGACGCGGGCTTGTTTGCCATCGACCTCGATGGTGGAGAAATACTCCGCGAAACCTTCCTCAAACCAAGGAGCGAATTCACCCTTCAGATTGCCGTTCATTAACTGGTGAGCGTATTCGTGAAACACAACGACCCAGGGATTCTCGACCGACATGTCGAGCATGATGAAGGTGCGGTCGGTGCCTTCCTGAAAAAGTCCCGCGACCTCCGTCGGCTTGCCGTTAAATAAGGGCGCGACCTGGCGCATCTCCCTGCTGTTGCGGAAGGCGACGATCTGCAGGGGGACGGGCAGGTTCACCTTGGCCTTGGTCATCAGGGAGCCGAAGACGGCGCGCATCTGCTCGAAGCGCATGGCGACTTCGCGGCCGCGCTTCTCGCCCGCGTCGGTGACGACGGAGAAATTGGGCGAACGCACTTCGATCCATTGCGGTTCGCCCGCAAGCAGCTCAGGGATGCCAGAGAGGATGACGGTCAAGACGACGAGCGGATGGAACAGTCGAGATCTACTTTTACGAGATCTAAATTGACCAGATTTAAGACGAATGCTCACCGGGCAAACTCCCCCGCTCGATTGAGGAATATCCTACACCAGATCGACTCAATTCAATCCCAGGCCGTGGCCTGGCATGCGGTGGATGATGACGCCCAGCGCGGCCAGGACCGCGATGAAATAGGCCGCGGTGAAGCGACTGGGGTGGATGGGGAAGTTTCGGGCGAAGAACGCCTGATAGCCCGCGCCGAGAGCTACGAGAAGAAACATGGGTTCTCCGAGCACCAGCCACAGGGCGAGACACGCGCCCAGCAGGACGATGCGCTCCGTCTTGCTCAAGGCGAGCACGGCCTGTCCGCCATCGAGCACCCAGACCGGAATCAGGTTCAGCAGATTCAGAATCGCTCCCACGCGCGCCAGCGAGGCCCAGAGCGGATTGCCGGTCTGCTGCCAGAGCGCGGCACACGCTACGGCGGCCAGGAGGCCGGCTAGCGGACCTGCCAGGCTGACGGCCGCTCGGGTTTCGAGGGACACTCCCATGGCCTCCCAACGCACGTAGGCTCCGAGGCCGGGTAAAAAAACGGGCATGTCTGCGGGCAGGCCACGGCGTTTGACGTCGATGAAGTGGCCCATCTCGTGAATCAGAATGAGGACGGCAAAGCCGACGCCGAATGTGGGTCCGGAGGCGAAAGAATAGATGACGACGAAAGCCAGAAAGCTGAGAATGGACGCCCACTTGAATCGCGGCTTGGGCGAGATCGCGGATTGAGACGGCGTGATCGGGCCGAATGTTGCCCGCTGCTGGGCCCACACATTCTCATCCGGCCGAGTCGTTGGCTTGCCCTCGGAGGCAGCGACGAGTTCCTGCGCGTGCCGCTGAATCCAGACTGCTTGCTGCGACGCTGGCGGGAGCAACCGGAGTGCGGCGAGCCATTTCTCCCGCGCCTGGGGAAAATCGCCTTTGGCCTCCAAAGTTTTTGCCTCTGCTGCGATGCTTTCAAGTTCGGGAGAATGCACGAGCGCCTGGCAGTTGGCGCATACCAGCGAGTCTGGTGCAAGCTCATGCGAGCAGCGCCGACATCGTGGAGCGGGTGTTGGAGTGGTGATCGACACGGCCTGAGAACACCTATTCTAAGCTTGCTTCGTTGTCGTGCGGAAATCGCCGTGTGATTCGGTATCTTGCCGAGACGCATTCAAGACGAAGGCGACGAGGAATCGGAGAACGGTCCGTGGACTTCAGAGGGCCGTCCGGCGGTAATTCGCCATGCGATCCTGATGCCGAAGAAGAGGATTAGAAGGCCCATGGCTCCCCAGAACAGGTTGCCTGAAAGCTGGGTGAAGGGGGAAGCGAGTCCGAGCACGACCAGAACGTCCGAGCCGGTCTGCCAGCATCGCGATATCGAATGGTCTGGGGGAAAAATGAATCCAGATGGGAATCGCCGCCATGGATACGGCCGCATAGGTCAGCACAGCGGCAAGAATCTGGTAGCGGCGGCCGCCTGCGCCGTTGGAGCCTTTCATCATGGCGGTGCCTACCAGCCAGCCGACGCCGATCGACATGTAACTGATGACCCAGCCTTGCAGGAGAATGGCAATGAGGGCGTAGCCGATCAGCCCTACGACGGCTGCGCCGACGCCGTAGGCCAGGGCGCGTACAAACGCGGCATTACCGACTTCCTGGCTTCGCGCCGTACTCTGCCGTGTCAAACTGCGGCGTCGGATTGTTGAAGTTATCGGTCATTGTTTGAACTCGAACTCGAAACTCGAACTCGAGACCATGGCCCGGAACGATAGCACAGGGAGTGATCGCACGGAAGGGAGAATTGGGAGCCCACCCGGTGGAATCACTGGTATTCTGGGGCTAGCGGGCTATCCGTGAGCGACGGACGAGTCGTTCTGATCGTTCAAAAGTGGTTCAAATGTTGATTTGGAGGTTGCGAGCGATTCGCTTTGAAGAATGTTGAGACTGATCACCCCCTCGCTGTGGTTTGCCGGTGTACTCGCGCTGTTCGTAACCGCTGCTCCGCGGATCAATTCCACCGCCGCCCTGCCTCCGCCGACTTTTGACAAGGATGTCGCGCCGATTTTGTTCGCCCATTGCGTAAGCTGCCATCGACCTGGCGAGATAGGCTCGTCTGTGCCGCTGGTGTCTTACGATGATGTTCGGTTCCGGGCTGAGGCGATCAAGAAAACAGTGTCGCAGCGCCAGATGCCGCCCTGGCCGGCGGATCCCAAGAACAGTGTGAAATTCCGCAACGATCCCAGCCTCACGCAGCGAGAGATCGACACACTGGTAGCCTGGGTCCTTGCCGGTGCACCGAGAGGAAACGATGCCGACCTGCCGCCTCTGCCGACGGTTGCGGAAGGGTGGCTGCATCCTAAAGGACTCGCGCCGGACCTGGTGCTGTCGTTGCCGGAATCTCAACTTCCGGCTGTGAGTGAAATTCCCTATCTGCGCTACCTGATCAAAGTGCCGGTCACGGAAGACAAGTGGATCGCAGCCATGCAGGTGCTCCCGGGCAATCGCGCCGTCGTGCATCATATGGCGATTACCGAGCTAGTTCTGGCCGATGGAGTCACACCCGAGAACATGGACAAGCTCGATCTGGTGGCCCGAAAGTTAGGCTTTTCCAGCGGTTTGAATACTCGATATGCAGTGACCGCTCCGGGAAATTCCACTGTGTACGACATGCTCGGTGTCTACACGCCGGGCACGACCATTGAGATGTATGAAGATGGCAGCGCCAAGTTGCTGAAGGCCTGCAAGAATTGCTACCTCAACTTCAACATCCACTACCAGACGACGGGGAAGCCGGAGAAGGATCGAACGAGAGTAGCTTTCTGGTTTCAGTCGAAAGCGCCGAAACATCAACTGTTTCGCGCGGGCGCCGCAGGAGAAACGATCATCGCCGGCGGCAAGCAGTTGCTCACGGATGCTCCGGGAGAGAAAGCGGAAGGAACATCCGTGGCGATACCTCCGATTCCACCGTTCGCGGAGAATTATGAAGTCGTCGCGATTACCGCCTACACCGAACCGGTAACGATCTACCAATTTCAGCCCCACGCCCACCTGCGCGGCAAGGACTTCACGTATGCCGTTGTTTATCCCGACGGGCGCGAGGAAACCTTGCTGACGGTGCCGAGATACGATTTCCACTGGCAACTGGCTTATGAGTTGGATCCGCCGCTCAAGCTGCCGGCAGGCAGCAAGTTGATCGTGACGGCGCACTATGACAATTCAACCAAGAATGAACAGCTGCTTCACCATGGGGCTCATGCTGCTCACGATCACGGGGAGGGCCCGAGTTCGGACAAGCCAGGTCCGGATAAAGAAGTGCACTTTCGCGATAGAAACCAAAGCTGGGATGAAATGTTCACTCCGTTCATCCAGTACACCATGGATGGGGGAGACATGACGGGGACGGAAACTGCGGCGCCGGACGCTGCCGGGAGCGTGCAGCCCCCTCCGGGTGAGAGTGTTCTTGGGGTCGTCGAGGCTGTTGGATGTTTGGCGCCGGGGCCGTCAGGGACCTGGATGCTGACCTTGGCTAGTCCGGCGATCGCGTCAAAGACTCAAACAACATCGCTGGCGGCTTTGACGGCGGCGAAGGATCGACCATTGGGCAATCAACTGGACCAACTGATTGGCGTGAGTGTTTTTGACCCGGGCAGCCAGCAGGGCCGGAAGGTAGCAGCGAAGGGCGTTCTGATCAGAGATGGCCGGGGAAACCGGCTGAATGTCACTTCGCTAGAGACGGTTGCCGCGACCTGCTTCTGAAATTAGTCCTTTCTAACGCCCTGTTCTTGCTTCGGTCTCGGCGGCCATCTTTCCAGATACCGCTCTCACGGCAGCAGGCCGTACACGTCGAGATCGGTCTGGGTGGGGACGTAGACTTTTCCGTTGGCAACCGTTGGCGCGGTGAACTTCACGGCTGCATCGGGTTTGTCGCGCGTCGAATTTTGACTCGAGTCATAAAGCTCGCGAGAGATATTGGAAGCGTCGAAAGCTCGCAGGATGGCGTTGCCGCTGGTGGCGTATTTATCGGTCTGCAAAATCCAAACGATTCCGTTGGTGTTGCCGTTGGCGGAGATGACAGGCGAACCGCCAGGGTACCCAAAATGCTTGTTGGATGACGCGATGGGAAGGGTCGTAATCAGACTGCCCTGAATGCTGAATTGCATGGGCACTTCGCTGGATCCAGTCATGTAGACCTGGTTTTGCCAGTATGCAGGGCCGCCAGCGCGGTTGCCTGAGCCCTGGGTGTCGGTTCCGATGATGAAGGGCACGGTGAGCAGGTTCTGATCAGCGGTCGCGCTAAACCCGCCCAGGGCATCGCGATTCAGTTCGTAAACCGTGCCGCCCTTGCCGCCGGCGAGCATAACGTGCGGATAGGTGCCAGGCTGGTCGGGCAAAAGCGTTGCTCCCCCTGCACCGAGGTCCCAATCCTCGCCGCTCAAGACCACCTGATTGTACGGAGCAAAGTAGTCGGTAATGGAGAGGTCGGTTCCCGACAATTTCAGGACGGCTTCGCCATAGTCCTCGCCACCGACACTCGCATCGAAGGTCCCGTTGCCGGTGACGGTGAAGATGTTCCCGCTGGCATCGGCCTCGATTCCTCCCAGCCAGATGCCGCCGTCGCTTCCGTTGGGAGTCATGTTGAAGACAACCGTCTGGGCCAGAGTGGTTTCGTTGTATCCCATCAACCAACCGTGATAGGGGGGGATATCTTCCAGTGAAGACCAGGCGATGTAAACGGTTCCATCCTCGAGCAACAACCCAGGACGGGGATTCTCGCGCAGTCCATCGAAGGTTACTGTGCCGCCGACGCTGCCGGCGCCGGTGCCCTTCACCGAGGCTTGAATTTCGACCGGGCTGCCGGGTTGCTCGGCTCCGGTGGTTATATTCAGCGCGTGCAGACGGTGAACGTAGTTGGTTACGCTACCGGACACCTCTTTCGTTCGGACCACGACGAAAAGGGTATTGTTCGCCGGATCAATGACCGGGGTCGCGGTAATTCCGATTTGAACGGGAATGTCCGTGCCGTTTTCCACATCCGAAGCGGGGACGGTGGTGATGCCAGCGGCTGGATCGGTGAAGGTCGTACTCCACAGCGGGCCTCCGCCGTTATCGGCATCGTTATCGGCGTCGAATGCATAAACGGTATCGCCCTCGGTGGCGACATACACAACGTTGTGAACGCCCTGGCCGGGAATGGTTACAGCCGGGACATAAAGCGGCTGCGCAAAAACATAACCATCCACGGCGAAAGAAAAAAGCTTGCCGAACTGAAACTGATTTACGTTGCCCGAGGTGAGGGCAACCTCGTTGAGGTTCTGGCCGGTGCGGAGGGTATCGTTCTTGAAGGTAAATGTGCCGGCGTAATTCGAGGTGGCCAGGAATGCGACTGCAGTCTGCGTCCCATTTGCGTTGTTGGTGGCTTTGATTACATGGGACGCACTGGTCTTCGGTGGTGTGTAAAGGCCGGCAGTAGAGATCGTCCCAACCGTGCTGTTGCCGCCGGTAACACCATCCACGGCCCAGGTGACATTCGACGACTTGGTGCCATTGATGGTGGCAGTGAACTGCATGGTCTGCAGAGGAGTGATCGAAGCCTGCCCCGGGGTGACGGTGATTGCCGAACTGGCATTGACGCCCGAACCGGACAAGGCCACGGTCTGCAGAAACGCGGGATCGGTGTCGTTCACCGTGAGGTAGCCACTGCGACTACCCGTGGCCGATGGGGCGAAGGCGACGCTGATGGTGCAATTTGTGCCGCTGTTGAGCGAAGCTGGGCAGTTGTTGGTCTCGGAGTAGTCGCCGCTGGCCAGGATGCTGTTGAGGTTCAATGGCGCCGCGCCGGTGTTGGAGAGTGTGATCGTTTTCCCGGCACTGGTTGTGCCCAGGTTCTGGTTCCCGAAGGTCAACGAAGTGGGAGTCACGGATGCCGCTGCGCCGCTGTTCCCCATCCCTACCAGCAACACGACCTGCTCGGGATTCTGGTAGGCGTTGTCGTAAATGACGATGCTGCCGCCACGCGACCAAGCTGCGCTGGGGCTGAAAGTGACGTTGACGGTGCAGGAGGCTCCGCCAGCAATGGCGCCGGTGCAGTTGTTGGTTTGCGAAAAATCTCCGCTAGCGATAATGCTGCTGACCGTCAAGCTTCCGGTTCCGGAGTTGGTTACGGTCACCGGTTTGGAGACGCTGCTCTTTCCTACGGTCACTCCTTTAAAACTAAGGCTGGGAACCGAGAGGGTGACTGCGGCACCCACGCCGATCCCGCTAAGAGGCACGCTTTGAGGACTTCCGCTGGCATTATCGTTAACATCGAGCGTAGCCGTGACGGAACCGACCACCTGGGGAGTGAAGATGACGCTGACGGTGCAACTGGCGCCCACACCGAGCGTCGATCCGCAGGTGTTACTTTGAGCGAAGCTGCCTTTGTTATTGACGATCTTGATGGTGCTCAGGAGCAGAGTCGAGGTGCCGGTATTCGTGACCGTGACCACCTGCGCCTTGCTGCTGGTGCCAACCGTTTGGTTGCCGAAGTTCAGACTGGTGGGAGACAGAGTGACGGCCGGCTGTGCGTGCGCAACAGTGGAAAACGCCAAGACTACGAAGAAGCCAAGGAACGAGCAAGCGATGAATCTGGAGCTACGACGCATAGTCGATGACCTCGGGAAGTTGCGCCCGTCGTGAGGAAGACAGTATTCGGCAGGGCTAGTTTATCAATTCAGACGAAAATCAACGCTGGCACTTTAGTGGTGTGAAAATTCCTGCAACATTGGTTACTACCTGAAAATAGTTGGTTTGCGCAGGGGACAAGATACTCGAGATGCAGAGGAGGACGACGTGAACTTGCCTACTGCCGGTGGGCAGAGGCTCCGGCAGCGATCTCGCGCAGGGTGGTGACAAAGCCGGCGGCTGCCTCGGGGTCGGATAAAGCCTCCAGGCGCACGGTGACTGAGAACTGCGGCGACTCGGGGCGGAAGCGGACCTGCACAATTTCCTGGCGCCGGGCCGACATGAGTGCGTTGAGTTCCGGCGCTGGGATCCTGCTTCCAGTGGGTTCGCGTGGTGAGAATGATCGAACTGGGGTGGTAAACATCCCATTCGCGTTCGTCGCGGTGTGCCATGCTGCGATTGTGTGCGCTCCAGCGGTGACGCACAACTTCTAAATGAAAGCTTGGCGAGCCGCCGAGATCGGCCTCGAAAGTGAGAGTTTCTTTCTGGCGGCGCCAACAACTTAAAAGCCATCGCAGGGGAAGCGCGCGGGGCTGCAACTTGACGGTGACCCGAGAATTTTCGAACCAGCGGGAAGGGAAATGCAACTTCGCCTGCAGACGGGAACTTCCGAGCCAGTGAGATTCGACTATGCGTCCCTTGCCGGCGCACGCAGTCTGCACCCAGCGCATAACCAGCGCTCCCTTTTTCCGGTTGTAATTGGAAAATAGCAGATACCACACCCCCAGAACGGCGACCGAGCTGACCGCGTCAATCAACAGGAGGCGTCCCACAGAAGAACCCTTGAAGCACATGGTACGTCCGGGGCTGCAAGTAGGCAAGGGGACAAACCAGCAAATTTTTCGCCGAGGGCTGGTTGGGTCCAGCCGGGCTGTGGAAAAGGTGGATTAGAGGGTTTTGAGGTGTCCGTCTATGCAAAACCCAGGGGCCACGGGCGGCCTTTACGACGCAGGCATCCTATCCCTGCCGCTACAATGGCGGCGTGGCTTTCACTATTCGGGACCATCAGCCGGCTGACTTCGACACGTTGTGGCGCATTGACCAGGATTGTTTTGCTCCCGGGATTTCGTATTCTCGTGCGGAACTCAGGCACTACATGCGCTCTCGGGGATCGTTCACATTGGTGGCGGTTGAGGGGCCGCAGGGAGCGGCAGATGGGAAAAAAGGCAACAAGAATCCTCCACCGCAGGCGGTGCCGGATGGGATTGCGGGGTTCATCGTGGCCGAAGCGAACGGCGACGCCGGGCACATTATTACGATTGACGTGAGGGCAGCAGCACGGCGGTTTGGAGTGGGATCGATGCTGCTGGAGTCGGCTGAAGTTCATCTGCGAGGTGCGGGCTGCGGGTCCGTTAAGCTGGAAACCGCCGTCGATAATGTACCAGCGCTGTCATTTTATAAGCGGCTGGGCTATAGCGTCACCGGGACGGTCCCTCGTTATTATTCGAATGGCGTGGATGCACTGGTGCTGGAGAAGGTTCTGGTTAAGTGAGAGACGGAATCGAGTTGTGGTGCAGTTGGGTAAGGAAGCGAGCCAAACGCCGCGATTGCTGCGTCGCAGAGAACGCGACGCGCGGCTCGCCCAGATCCTTCACTGCGCAAAGAACGCTTGTTCAGGATGACAGCCACCACTACGAGGAATCGAGTTGTGTACCAATTTCTAATTTGGGAGACGGGTCGTGACCGCGTTAGCTGCTGCACCTTGGGCATGATGCCGGAAGCGCCTGATCGCCGATAGAATGAACAACGTTGCCCGATCGGGGAAAGCTGAAACCTTTCCCGAGGAGTGACATCTAAAGCTTGAGTGAGTTACGCTCAAGGAGAGCCCATGAGCCAAGAGCCGCTTTCCGAGGTTGCTAAACATCGGGAAATAAATGACGTACGGGCGTTGCCCGTACTTCCGGTGCGGGATACCGTTCTATTTCCGCACGCCGTCCTACCGTTAACGGTGGGCCGGGAAAGTTCTGTCCAGCTGATTAATTCGCTGGGCGAGGACAAGACGATCGTGGTGGTGGCGCAGCGCGAGGCGCGCGTCGATAATCCGCAGGCCAGCGATCTTTATACGGTCGGCACTTCCGCAGTGGTCCATAAAGTCGTGAAGATGCCGAACCAGAGCCTGTTTGTGTTCGCCGAAGGCCTGGAGCGAGTGCGACTGGGCGAGTTCACGCAGTTGGCGCCGTTCATGCGGGCGCGTGTGTCGCCGATTCCGGAGGCGGCTCCGCCGGACAGTTCTGAAATCGAAGCGCTGCAACGCAACGTGCTAACGCTGTTTCAGCAGATCGTGGCCGGTTCGCCCACGCTTTCTGACGAGCTTTCCACCGTGGCCATGAATATTGACGAGCCCGGCCGGCTGGTGGATTTCATCGCATCGTCTTTGCCATCGCTATCGACACCGGACAAGCAGGACACGCTCGAGACGCTGGACATCCGCGTGCGTCTGGAGAAGATCAACCAGCATCTGGCGAAAGAACTGGAAGTGCAGCAACTGCGCAACAAGATTCAGAGTGAAGTGCAGGACCGGGTGCAGCAGACGCAGCGTGAGTATTACCTGCGCGAGCAGATGAAGGCGATCCAGAAGGAACTGGGCGAGCAGGACGAAGGTGCGCGCGACGTCGATGACTTGAAAAAGAAAATCGACGAAGCCGGCATGCCTGAGGAAGTGAAAAAAGAAGCGCTGAAGGAGTTGGGGCGCTTGTCGCGCATGTCCCCCATGGCTGCGGATTATTCGCTCACGCGCAATTACGTGGAGTGGCTGGCCGTGCTGCCGTGGAATAAGACTTCGGGGCAGGAGATTGAAATTCTCAAGGCCAAAGAAATTCTGGACACCGATCACTACGACCTGGAGAAAGTGAAGGACCGCATTCTCGATTATCTTTCTGTGCGGCGACTGAAGCCGAATATGAAGGGGCCGATACTTTGCTTCGTGGGGCCTCCGGGAGTGGGGAAGACTTCGCTGGGCAAGTCGATCGCGCGCTCGCTGGGGCGGAAGTTTGTGCGGCTCTCGCTGGGCGGAATTCACGATGAGGCGGAAATCCGCGGACATCGCCGGACTTACATTGGGGCATTGCCGGGGCAGATTATTCAAGGCATTCGGCGGGCAGGGACGAAGGACCCGGTGTTCATGCTCGATGAAATGGACAAGGTGGGGCGCGATTTCCGGGGCGACCCGGCGTCGGCTCTGCTGGAGGCGCTCGATCCGGAGCAGAATTCGACGTTCCGCGACAACTATCTCGACGTCACCTTTGATTTGTCGAAAGTTCTCTTCATTACGACCGCGAACATGCTCGACCCCATCGCCGAGCCGCTGCGCGATCGCATGGAGATCATCGAACTGCAGGGTTACAGCGAGGAAGAGAAGCTGCACATCGCGCGGCGCTATCTGGTTCCACGGCAGGTGGAAGAGAACGGAATCACTTCCGAGCAGATCGAATTTCCCGACGAGGCTTTGCGCTATACCATCCGTCACTACACGCGCGAGGCCGGCGTGCGCAGTCTCGAACGCACCATCGGAACCATCTGCCGCAAACAGGCGCGGCGGCTGGCCGAGGGTAAGACCGAGAAGCTTGTGGTCACTCAGGAAATCATTCAGGAATTTCTGGGTGGCATCAAGATCCGCGTTGAAGGCGAGATCGAGGAGCGGACGGAGCGGCCGGGAGTGGCGGTTGGCCTAGCCTGGACGCCGAGCGGCGGCGACGTGCTGTTTGTCGAGGCCAATGTCATGAAGGGCAAGGGCGGGTTCACCATGACCGGACAGATTGGCCAGGTCATGCAGGAATCCATGCAGGCGGCGCTGACCTGGGTGCGCTCAAACGCGGAGCACCTTGGGATCGCGGAAGACTTTTTCTCCGATCACGATATTCACATGCACGTGCCGGCGGGCGCCATTCCGAAGGACGGGCCTTCGGCGGGCGTAACCATGGCGACGACGCTGGTGTCGCTGCTGACGGGGCATCGCATTCGTCCGCTGACCGCGATGACGGGCGAGATTACGCTCAGCGGCAACGTGCTTCCAGTGGGCGGCATTAAGGAAAAGGTGCTGGCCGCCAAGCGAGCCGGCGTGACTACGATCATTCTGCCGGCGGAAAACCGGATGAACGTGGAGGAAGATCTGACCCCGGAGCAGATCGCCGGCCTCGATGTTCATTATGTGAAGACGATCGAAGAGGCACTGCGGGTTTCGCTGCCGGTGGTTGCGGAAGCCTTGGCGGCGAAAGTCTTCCTGGAGACGGAGACGAAACCGAACGCGCCACAACTTCGGCCCGCCGAGGCGGTCGTGGTGCGGGACAAAGTGCTGACGACCGGACAGGCATAAAGCAGTAGTTAGTGGTTACTTGAGATAGGGCACGGCTGAAAAAGCCGTGCCCTATCTTATTTTCATCCGATGTGCTGCGTTACACTGGCAACTGCTGGTAGTGCTGCAGTTTGATAAGGAAGCGAGCCAAACGCGCGATTATTGCGTCGCCAAGAGCGCGACGCGACGCGCGGCTCGCCTAGATCCTTCATTGCGCAAAGAACGATTGTTCAGGATGACAGCCAAACTGCACCACCACCCAACTGCTCTCATGCAATTGCACGTTCTCTTTTTCGGAGTGTTGAAGGATCTGGCAGGGAAGGCCAGCGATTCTGTGGAGCTGGCTGAGGGAGCGGTAGTGCGCGATTTGCTTCAGCATTACGCTGCGCGATCGCCGGAACTGAAGGAATCTGTGGCGTCGCTGGCGGTGGCGGTGAATCGAGAGTATGCGGGATTGGAGACTCGGCTGAAATCGGGGGACGAAATAGCCCTGCTGCCGCCTGTCAGTGGCGGGTCGGAGGGACGCGGGCGCGACGGCGTGAGTTACGCTTCGATTGTGCGGGAGCAGATCGACACTCAGGGTGTTCTCGATCGCATCAAGCGCGGCGAGGATGGCGCGGCCGTGGTTTTCGAGGGCGTGGTACGCAATCAGACGAGGGGGCGGCGGACTCTTTATCTTGACTATGAGGCTTACGAAGAGATGGCGATGGGGCAGATGGAGCAGTTGGCCGGGCAGGCACTCAAACAATTTCAGGTCCGCGATGTGGCGTTAGTGCACCGTTTGGGGCGGTTGGAGATTGGGGAGACCAGTGTGCTGATCGCTGTGGCCTCAGCGCACCGGGCTGCGGCTTTCGACGCTTGCCGCTGGCTGATCGATACGCTCAAGCGGACGGTCCCCATCTGGAAGAAGGAGTATTTCGAGGACGGGGCGGTGTGGGCTGATGGGGAGCCTTTTCCGGAGGAAATTTGGCGGGGAAGTTTGTAGCTCAGGCAGCCTCGGGGTGGAGGGTGCATCTAAGTTTGCGGGTGCGATGCTTGCTGGCTTAGAGCAATTCGACCGGAGCTCGCTTCGCTCGCGGGACAGCCGAGGCGGCTGTCCCCACATGAGTCCGCAGGCTTCACGCACGGCTAGGTATACTCGTTTATCGAATGAGAAAATTCGTTATCTGGATGGTCCTGGCTGGGGTGGCTTTACCGGCGCAGCAGCCAGCGAATCAGAATCGACCCGGGGACACGCTCAAGGTCGACGTAAAGCTGGTGAATGTTTACGTCACCGTGACGGATGCTCAGGGCGCTCCGGTGGCCGGGCTTAAGAAAGAAAATTTCTCGGTGCAAGAGGATGGACGGGAGCAGACGATTTCAGTTTTCGATAAGGAATCGGCGGTGCCACTTTCGATTGCGCTGGCCATTGATACGAGCCTGAGCACGCGCCACGATCTGCCGCTGGAGCAGGCTTCGGCCAAGCGCTTTGCCCATGTCATCATGCGGCCAGTGGATGCGCTCTCCGTGTTCGGCTTTAGTGAGACCGTGCTGCAATCCACGCCTTATACTCCGGATCTGAAGCGGATCGACGAGGGGATCGACCACATCCGCGTGGGCGCCGCGACGGCGCTGTTTGATGCCGTGTATCTGGCCTCGCGCTCGCTGGATCGCCGCGAAGGCAGGAAGGTCATGGTACTGATTACCGACGGCGGAGACACCATCAGCAAAATCGACTACACACAGGCGGCGCGCGCGGCGGAAGAGGCAGAGGCGCTCGTCTACAGCATCATCGTGGTGCCGATCGAGAACAGTGCCGGGCGCGAACTTGGCGGCGAACATGCCCTGATCCAACTTTCGGAGGATACGGGAGGCAAGTATTACTACGCGACCTCCATGGCGCAGTTGGACGATGCATTCCGCCAGATCAGCGACGAACTGCGAACGCAGTATTTGCTCGCCTACTATCCGTCGCAACGGCTGTCGGACTCGCAATTTCGCCGCATTCGGGTGAAGGTTTCCGGGCCGGCCGGTGTTTCTTCTTACCACACGCGACACCGGTCCGGGTATTACACGGGGAAGTCGGATTTTTGAGAGCTGCAAAAAGTAAGGGTAGTGGTGCAGCTTGGCTTGCGCATTAGGCCGGCTAAGCCGGAGATCCTTCGCTACGCCTGAAAAGCGGCTACGCCCAGGATGACAAAGTCGTGTAAGGGCCAAAGCCAAACTGCACCACTACCCAAAAGAAGCGGGCCGCGATGTTGGCGGCAGAGGTGTGATAGTAATAGCGACTGGCCATACCATCCCGATGTTGAGAGTGAGTTCATGAAGAAATCATCCTGGCGTGTAATGGTTTCGGTTTGCCTGCTGGGGCTTCTGCCCGGCGCTTCCACCATAAGCGCGCAGACCACAATTTCCACCGGCAGCATTCAAGGGGTGGTGAGTGACCCGACCGGCGCTTTGGTGAGCGGGGCCAAGATATCGATCAGTGACAAGGCTACGGGGCGCGTGATCAACGTGAAGAGCACTGCTGCAGGAACGTATGCATCCGGTGCGCTGATTCCGGGCGCTTACACTCTGCGCGTGGAAGCGGCGGGATTCAAAACCTCGGAGATGGCAGTGACGGTGCAGGTGGGTGTGACCGCGCCAGGGAACATCAAGCTGGAGGTGGGACAGACCACGCAGGTTGTCGAGGTGCAGGCCACTCAACTGGCGGTTAACACCGAGCAGGCGACGGTGCAGGGCGTCCTGACGGCGGACCAGATTGAGAACCTGCCGATCAATGGCAGGAACTTTCTCGACCTGGCGCAACTGGAGCCGGGCGTGCAGATTCAAGACGGCGGGAACTTTGACCCAACCAAGAACGGATTTTCTTCCATTTCATTTGGCGGGCGCTTCGGCCGCACGGCGCGCATTGAGGTGGACGGACTGGACATCAGCGACGAGACTGTGGGAACGACTACGCAGAATGTGCCTGCCAGCGCCATTCAGGAATTTCAAATTCAGCAGTCTTCGCTTGATCTTTCCACGGAACTTACGTCTTCCGGATCGGTGAATATGACCACCAAGTCGGGCACGAATTCGATCCATGGCGGGGGCTACTACGCGTTTCGCGATCAGGTGCTTGATGCCAACCTGCCGGGAGGCAGTAACAATCCTTTCCAGCGCAACCAATTCGGGGGCAATGTGGGTGGGCCCATCATCAAGAACAAGCTGTTTTTATTTCTGGATGGGGAACGGACGAAGCAGGATTTGCTGAATCCAGTGCTGCCGGGCGGGCCCTTTGCGGCGTTGACGGGGAGCTACGAGTCACCGTTTCGCGAGGTGGACGCGATCGCAAAACTCGATTGGCAGATCGACAATAAATATCACGTTTTTTCCAAATTCACCTACAACCAAAACAGCAGCGTTCTGGCGATTATCCCCAACAGCTTTCAACCTTTCGGGAACGTGAATAACACGCCTTCGTATGACTTCGGGCTCGACTTCAACACCGGGCCGTATACCCACAGCATACGTTTCGGATACATGAAATTCCGCAACGGGATCGTGGACGCGGTCACCGGTTCGAACATTTATAACCCCGTACCGCAGCTCGAATTGGCGATCGGCGCCGATCCGGATTGTTTGACGGCGGGAGCGGATTTTTTCTGTTCCGGACCAAGCTTTCTGGCGCCACAGCAAACCTACCAGACCGACCACCAGATCAAATACGACGGCAGCCGGGTGCTGGGAAAGCACATCCTTCGCTATGGCGGAGGGCTTAACCACATTTTCGGAGGAGGATTTGCAAGTTTCCTGAAAGTTGCGCCGGCCGTGGGGGCGCAAATAACCAATTGCGGCGCGGCTTGCCTGGCGATGCCCGGGGGTGCGTCCAATCCGCTGAACTATCCGGCGGAGACCGTTGCTTTGGGCAACGGGCAGGGTTCTGACTCAGAGATACCAGCCTTTGGTTTTCCGGCAGGAGGCAGCGGGCCGGACAATCGAATTTCAGCATATTTTGGAGACTCCTGGAAATTTCGACCGAACCTGACCATTACACTCGGGTTGCGTTACGTGCGGGATACGGGCCGCAGCGACAGCGACCTGGCGCCGATCGCCGATCTGAATCAATTTAACAATCAATACTATTCGGGCTTGGGCAATCGCGTGCACCAACCCAATTCCAATCTCGCTCCGCAACTGGGCGTGGTATGGGACCCCAGTGGGAACGGGAAGACGGTATTTCGCGGCGGTATAGGCCTTTTCTACGAGAACTCGATCTGGAACAACATCGAGTTTGACAGGCCGGCGCGGCTGCCCACGGGACTGTTCCTGGCGAACCCGACGGTTTGTACAAATGGGGCTCCGAACACCAGCTTCACGCTGCCCAACGGGACGGTGCCCGATCTCTCGTTCTGCGGGCAACCAATTTCGGTGGCGGCGCCGGCGATCAATGCGTTGCAAGCCGCCTATCAACAGGCGACCGCAGCGGTGGGCTCTTCGGCGCCCAATCCTTCGTATATCGGAACTGCGCTTGCGGATGGCTTGGACGCCACGGGTACGGTTTTGCTTGCTCCGAATTATGTGAGCCCGCGTTCGACGCAGATGAACCTTGGCATGCAGCGCGAAATACGCCGCGGGACGGTCCTTACGGTGGACTACCTCCGCAATATCGAAACCCACACGCTGCTTTCCGTGGATACGAACCATGTGGGCGACGCACGCTTTTTTTATCCCGCGAACGCACAGGCTGCGATCCTGGCGACGGTGACGAATAACGACGGTGCGGCGAAAGCGGGCTGTCCAAGCTTAGGCCCTCCGGGACCGGCGATGGTCACCTGTTATCTGCAGCATTACAACGGGTTTTACTCAGGTTCGGCAGGGGGCGGAGCCGACCCCTATGCCGGAACCATGAGCGACTTTGCCGCAAACGGTCTCGATTCCGGTTATTCGCTTTGCGGAGGATCTCCGTGTCCCACGGCTGCCTTCGCGGGCATCAATCAGAATCTGGGCGCCAACCAGATGCTGTCTCCCATTGGTTTCGCGAAGAATAGCGCGCTTCAAGTATCGTTAAAACAGCACCTGGAGCATCCTTTCCGCGGTGTGAGGAATTTTGACCTGCAGGCGTCTTATCAACTGCAAAGCTATATCGCGGCTGCGGCGGACAACGATTTCATCACCATCGCCACGGACTTCAACAATCCCCAACGATATCTGGGACCGAACGGGCTGGACCGCAAGAATCAGATTTCTTTCGGCGGCACCATGGATCTGCCCCAGCATTTCCGCCTGGCGACGATCGGCCACTTCTACAGCCCGCTGCCCGTCACACTCACGTTGAGCCCCTCGGGAAACCCGGGAGGCATTTTCGTGACTGATGTTACCGGCGATGGAACCGGCGACGGCAGCTTCGCTTCGAACGGTTCCGGCGGCGACGTGCTTCCCGGTACGAATGTCGGGTCGTTCGGACATGGCGTGAGCCCCAACAACATCAATCACTACATAAGCACATACAATCATTATTCGGCCTTGCAGCCGACTCCGGCCGGGCTGACGTTGATCAACAGCGGGTTGTTCACTCTGGGGCAATTGCAAACTCCGGGCTTTGGAGGAGTGCAACAGGTGATCCCTACCGCGCCCGTGAACGAAGCCGGTATGGGGTGGTTGCGCACTCTCGATGTGAACCTGAGCTGGATCTACAAGTTCAGAGAGAAGGTGACGATACAGCCCGGAGTTGCGTTCTTTAATGTGATGAATATCGCCAATTTCGACGGGCCTGGGAACCCGTTGAGCGGAGCGCTGAGCGGCACGGTTGGCTCGGTCAATGGTACCTCAGGGCAGCAGCCGGCCAGTAACCGTTTAGGGCTGGGCTCGGGAGTTTTTGCGTTGGGATCTCCGCGTGCGCTGGAGTTCTCGCTGAAGTTCAGTTTCTAGGCACTCGACGGCCGGTTGAGGAAGCGGCCCTCGCACGTTGGCCTTAGCCTGACACGCGCATTCCTGCGTGTACAATGTCGGCATGCCTTTCCGCACGCAGGGAAACTCCAACGCCGCCAAGCATGGTCGGACCCCGCCTCCCGAAGAGACTTCGAAGAGGCCAGCTTCCTGAAGGGTCTGGGCGAGAAGCAGAAGCCGGTCAGCGTCAAGCTGATGGACGGACAGATGGTCAGCGGCTGGATCGAGTACTACGACAAGCACATGGTGCGCCTGACGCGGGAAGGGGCTCCCAACCTTTTTATTTTCAAGCACGAGATCATGTACATTGCGGAAGACGGCGGGAAGACGGAAATGAAGCGGCCGCGAGCCGCGGTGATCGGCAATTCCTCGCGGGGCTGATGCTGGTGTCGGCGGGTAAGTGTTTTCGACCTATCAAGCTGCGATAGCCGAAGCCCGAAGCCCGGATGACAAATCCAGAACTGTGCTGACATCCCGAGAGTTTTCTTCCTGCCATGTCCGCCATCGCTCGCGAGGCGGGCGCTCTGCTGATCCAGTACTTCCATCAGCATTTGAAGATCGAATACAAGGGCGACGCCGACCTGGTAACGGCGGCGGACCGGCGTCGGAAAAACTGATTCGCGAACGCATCGCGGAGCAGTGGCCGACGCACGACGTTCTGGGGGAAGAGCAGGGACTGAACGATCAGGGCAGCGATTACCGTTGGTATGTCGATCCGCTCGATGGAACTACGAACTTCGCGCATGGATATCCGGTGTTTTGCGTTTCGATGGCGAGTGGAACAGCGATGCAGGGAGAGGCGGGCAAACGGATCGCCGCAGTGATTTACGATCCGACGCGCGACTGAGCTGTTTTCCGCAGAGCAGGGAAGAGGCGCCAGCTCAATGGCGAGCCGATCCATGTGTCGAAAACGGCTGACGTTGAAGGAAAGCCTGCTGGCGACGGGATTTCCCAGCCAAAAGCGGCATAAGAATCCGAACATTTATTTTTATCACCAGATCACATTGCGTACCCACGGAGTGCGCCGGGCGGGTTCGGCCGCGCTCGATTTGTGCAATGTCGCTTGCGGCCGCTTCGATGGATTCTGGGAGTTCAACTTAATCCCTGGGACACGGCGGCGGGCGTGCTCATCGTCGAAGAAGCAGGCGGCAAGGTGACACGCTTCGACGGGTCGCCATTCGAAATCAACAGCCGCGAGACTCTGGCTTCGAACGGGTTGCATGCACGATGCACTGCTGCGGGAGTTTGCAGGACGTTTTTGCGGGCGCGGGCTGGAGGCGTTGCCCGATCCGCGGGAGTACGAGCGGAAGAACCTTAAACGCAAAGGGCACTGGGAACACAGGGTAAATCGAGTTCCGGCCGCATCAAATTATTTGCCGCGTTACAATAATCACGGTTCTGCAACCGGACCGCCGCTGTGCCGGCCGTCCCATCATCCTAAACTCTACAGGTTCAACGTGATCAACTCTCTCTGGAACGCAAAATCGAAAAACGGCCCGATAAAGTCCGGCTGCAAGGGCGCATTCTTTTTCTCACCGAAGATCCGGAACTGATCAAGCGGCAACTCGCGGGCGAAGATCTGCCTGGGATACGAAGAATCCGGCGAATAATCCCAAGCTGCGCGACGACATTTCGACCGACGAGATCACTCCGGCGCACTACTGTTTTTATTTTGACGAGACGCTGGGCGAGATTCCTTATCTTGGGCTGAAGTGCGGCAACGTGATGCCGATTGGGCGGGGCGACGTGAAGCGCGGCGGATTTGTCTGCGCGGTGAGCGGGAAGCGGCGCGGGAAGGGATCGAGCCGCGAGCAGTCGCCTTATGCGGAGATGTGCGCCGGCATTCAGGTCGTGATCGCGGAAAATATTGAGCGCATCTACAAGCAGAACTGCCAGAACCTGGGCGTGCTGACTTCGACCGATTTTTCGCTGATCGACAGGATTCGGGGCGGGGAGGAGATTGCGCTGGCGGAGTTTACGGCCGGGGAAGATGAGATTACGCGGCAGGTGATTGAGTATGGCGGGCTGTTTCCGTTCAACGTGGCGCGGATGCAGGGGAAAGTTTTCTTGCCGCCGATTAAGAACGCGGGCGAGGGCGCCCGCGCCACACGTCCGATGACGCTGGCTGAGAAAATCTTTGCGCGGCACATGGTGAACGAGAAAGGCGAGAGTTGGCGTTGCTGCGGTGAAGCCTGGCGATACCGGCTTTGCGCTGGCTGACTTGCGATTCAGCCATGAATACGTCACGCCGATGGCCGCGATCTTTTTCGAGCGCTATGTCGGCAAGGATGCGAAGGTCAACGATGCTTCGAGCATTATTTTTTTCCGCGACCATCTGACGTTTCTTGATGAAGTAATTTCCGAGGAGAAGAAGAAGACTGGGGCTGCTCGATCTGGCGACGCAGCTCAAGATGAAGCAGCAGGATTTCGCGGCGAAGCAGGGGATCAGGCTGCATGGCGAATTGACAGACCGCAAGGGGTCGGAGGGCATTTGCCATTCGATCGTCCTCGAAAGCTATGCGCTGCCGGGGCAGTTGAATATTGGTTCAGACTCGCACACGCCGCATGTGGGCGCGATTGGCTGCGTCGCTTTCGGCATTGGTACCACTGACGTGTTCAACTGGCTGGATCACCAAAGATGTGCGCGTGAAGGTGCCGGAGTCGGTGAGGATCGTGATTCGGGGCAAGCGCCATGCGAATGTGACAGCGAAAGATTTCATCCTGAAGATTTTGAGCCTCGACTATGTGCGCAGCGGCAAGGCGCTGGCGAAGGTCATGGAGTATGCGGGCGAGGCGATCGAAGAACTCAGCGTGGACGAACGCGCCACCATGACCAACATGGCGGCCGAGATTGGCGGATTCACCGGCATCGTTGCTCCGGACAAGAAGGCGGTGGATTTCCTGGTGGAGCGGCGCGGCATGGATCGCAAGAAGGCCGAGGCGATGATCGAAGGGCTGTACAGCGATCCGGGCGCGCAGTATGCGCACGTGATCGAACTCGATGCGGCTGAGATTACGCCGATGGTGGCGACGCCCGGCGATCCGGGCAACGGCAAGTACGTTCGCGAGCTGAACACGCCGGTGCCGGTCGAGATCGCCTATGGCGGCACTTGCACGGCGGGCAAGAACGAAGACATGGACATGTATGCGGCGGTGCTGGCCGATGCGCTCAAGCAGGGCAAGCGCGTCGCGGACTCGACGAAGTTTTACATTCAGTTTGGATCGCAGGAGACGCGTGAGTATTGCATGCGCAAGGGCTATCTGGAGGTATTTCAGAAGGCTGGGGCGATCGTGATCGAGCCGAGCTGCGGAGCCTGCATCAATGCGGGGCCGGGAGTTTCGACGCGTCCCGATCAGGTGGTGATCAGCGCGCAGAACCGCAACTTCCCCGGCCGCAGCGGTCCAGGGCAGATGTATCTGGCTTCGCCGCTGACCGTGGCGGCCAGCGCCGTGGCGGGATACATCGTGGAGTACGAGCCGAGTGAGAAGAAGGAATTAGTGGGGACGTAGAGAACACCAAGACTGCCATCCTGCTCACCGACTCGGCGTTGAAGCGTCTGTTCCATCCTGGAGGACGTTATGAAACGATCCCGCCTGCTTCTCGTTCCCTTCTTCAATCATTACATTTGCTCTGGCAGGTGGCCGAAATCAGCCACTATGCCCCAGCAACTTTTTTGTCGGGGTGCGAGTTCAAGTGGATAGGCGCTTGAGATTGAAGTAAGATCCGGCGGCCTGCAGATCCGGTTTTGAGGTTGAGCGGCTGGATCTGAAACAAGGGGGATACGATGCGTTACCTAAAATATCTGGCTATGGTGGGTGTTCTGATGCTGCCCCTGGCTTATTCGCAGGCGCAGGTCGCAGTTGGGGTGGGTGTTGGGCCGGCCTATGGTTACGGCGGTTATTACTATGGCGGGGCGCCGGCATGTGCCTATGGCTACTACGGATACTATCCATACGCTTGCGCGCCCTATGGCTATTACGGTCCGAGTTGGTTCGCAGGTGGAGTGTTCATTGGCGCCGGGCCGTGGTATGGCTGGGGCCGGGGATGGGGCCGCGGCTTGGGATATGGTCGCGGGGGCTGGGGATATGGTCGTGGCGGCTGGGGCTACGGTCACGGAGTCGCTGGCGCCCGGGGATATGCGCGAGGTTCGGCGGGGGTGAGCCACGGTGGTTCCTACGGGGGCGGCTTCCACGGGGCGGTGCGCGGATCAGGCGGAGGCGGCTTTCACGGAGGCGGCGGCGGTGGACACGGCGGTGGTGGACATGGAGGCGGTGGCCACCGGTAATCGTTGGACGGCTGCGGCCTTAAGCAGAACGCAGCGGAGGTCAGGGAACGGCTGGCAGCGGACGCTGCCAGCCGTTTCGTTTTTGTTTCGGTCGTTTTTATTCCGGGACTGAGAGCTATCCATCGACTCCGCTAGAGGACTACCCTTGGGAAACCGCTCCAGATGGGCAGCTCGGTACAGCGAAATACCACCGCGTGCAATAAGTCTGTACCATGGGCTGCGTTTCTTGTTAAAATGTGCGGTTCTCGGGGGCTGCCCCGGTAGTAGTAAAATATTGGCATAGATGCTCAGGAGATTGAGACCTTTATGACTTACGTAATTGCAGAGCCTTGTATTAACACCAAAGATACGGCGTGTGTGGATGCGTGTCCGGTGGATTGCATTCATCCCAAGAAGGACGATCCCAAGTATGCGACGGAGACGTTGCTCTACATTGATCCGGTGGAGTGCATCGACTGCGGAGCGTGTGTGCCGGTATGTCCGGTATCGGCGATCTTCGCGCTCGATGATCTGCCGGAGAAGTGGAACGAATTCACCGCGAAGAATGCGGCTTACTTCGGGCGGTAGAACAGCCGTCAGCCTTCAGCCATCAGCCGCCAGGAAGACTTGGTCTGGGCCGCGGAAATCAAGGGGCGCGCATCCAGGTGTGGATGCGCGCCTTGGTTTTTGAGGTCACAAGTTGTGATCTCAAGAGTTCTGGGATAGTTCGAACATTTGTCTTTTCTGAGGGCTGATAGCCGACAGCTCTTCCACTAGAATCATCATTGCATCGCGGGTTCCCATGGCACTGAAGGAATCGGAAGCGATCGTGTTGCGCACGTATCCGTTGCGCGAGGCTGACCTGCTGGTCACGCTGTTCACGCGCGTGGAAGGCAAAGTTCGCGGAGTGGCGCGGTCGGCGAAGAGGTCGAAGCGGCGCTTTGGCGGAGCGCTGGAGCCGATGACATATGTGCGGGCGTTCTACGATGTGCGCGAGCGGCAGGAACTGGCACGGCTGGATGCCTGCGAAGTACTGGAGTCTCCGCTGGCCACGGAGGTGAGTTATGCGCGGGCCGTAGCGCTCGCGCATGTGGCCGAGTTGCTCGATGAGTTGTTGCCCGACCATGAAGCGAATGATGCTATTTTTCGCCTGACGCTTTCCGTGCTTCATGCTTTGACCGGGCCGGAAATCTGGATGCCGGTGACTTATTTTGATTTGTGGCTGACGCGCCTGGTGGGTTTTCTGCCCGAGTTGACGGAGTGCATTGTGTGCGGGCGCAGCTTGAACGGAAGCCGGGCTTATTTTCATGCGCTCGCGGATGGGCTGATGTGTCCGGAGGATAAGCGGCTGGCGTCGTCGGAGATTTCAAAAGACTCGCGGGAGTTGGCCGCGTTGATGCTGCGTGCTCCAGTGCGGGGATTTGTTGACATGCCGTGGCCGAAGGCGCTGGGGGCTGATTTGAGGAAATTCCTGATTCAGATTCTGCAGAGGCATATTGAGAAGAAATTGGTGACGGCGGGGATGCTGGAGAAGGGCGAGTTTTAGAGCGCGGTATGATTGGTGACTATGAGGTCTAGCCGGTGCACCTTTCGCTGGCTTCCGCGCCGGTCGAGATTGGGAAATCTCATACGTCCTCCCGGATCGAAATCCCCACTTCTCGCGCAAAGGGCGCGCGAGAGATGGGGCACCCGGCGGTCACCCGCACTTGGCATTTGCTCGGCCTTCGGTGAGGCGCTATGAAAAAGCTTGGAATTGCACTCGGGTTGTTGTGGCTCGTAATCTTCTCCACGATTGCGTTTGCGCAGAGCGATCCGGCGCGCGTTGTCCAGGCTACGCTGACCGAGGCAGGTGGGACGCCGTTTTATTTGCAGGCCGCGATCACCGAAAGAAGCGATCCAGACGAGCACATTGAAGTCGAAATGTCGTGGGTTGCTCCTGACAAATGGAGGCGAAGGATTCAGTCGGCGGGGTTTTCTCAAACGTTGATCGTAAACGGAAACAAGGTGTTTGAGGAGGATTCTGACGACTATTTCCCGCTTGGGATTCAGACTTTGGTGACAGCGATGGTGGATCCTAAGCCAGTGCTTGATGCCCTCAGACCGGGCGACCGGTTGATGACCAAGGCGAACGGCGGTGCCAATGAGTCCGGGAAAATGTGTTTCGGACCCAAGTCCAAAATGTGCATTACGAGTCCTTACGGACTAGCTGAGACGGTAGGCGCGCCATGGCGATCCGTGGACTTCATGGATTACCAGAAGTTCAACGGCAAGAGAGTGGCCCGGATGCTGATTTATCGGATCGATGCTGGCGACAGCCTGCAAGCACGCGTGCTGACGCTCGGGGAGCTAAAGAAGTACGACGAAGATCGGTTTTCCATCACCGACCCCACTTCGGCGCAAAGGCAGATTCGAAGTGTCATCGTGCCGGAGGCTGAACTTCGCGAGTTGGCGCTTCAGCCCACGGAGATCATCTGGCCGCAAGTCTTGGATGGAAGTACGGAGGGTGAGACCAGTTACTACGTCTCGCTGGACCGGTCGGGACGGGTTCGTGAAACTCTCCCGCTGAGCATAGCGAACGAGCGCGCGGATGATTCGGCCCGCCGGCAGATCATGAAATGGAAGTTCAAGCCCGTTGTGAAAGACGGGATTCCCGTGCAGGCTGAAGCCGTTCTTAATTTTCATTTCAACACGCGGGCTTATGGACCGGCGTCTCCTTTAACCGATTCCGAGGTGCGGAAGCTGGCGTCGAATGTCGTTGAGCCGGTGTTTCCGGCCGGGGCGGCGTCAGGTTCCACTTTTACGATTGCTGTTGCAGTCGACGCAGACGGTGATGTGATCGAGTCGATTGCCGGGGAGGGGGCCCATCAGCTTTATCAAGCGTGTTCTCACGCCATTGGGAAGTGGCACTTCAACCCAATCATGGAAGACGGGAAGCCTCGTCCATACAGGGCCCAAATTACGTGCCGAGTGCCGTGAGAATCAAATGCCGCTCGTTCTTGGCGCGGCTGAATAGCTGACGGTTCCCGCGGCTTCCGTTACAATCAGTGGTTAATCTTCAAGTTGCCGGACTAGTGTGTGAATGCTTCTAAACCCAATCCGCTCACGTTTCAGGAACTCATCCTGCGCCTGCAGACGTTCTGGGCGGAGCGCGGGTGCGTGTTGCAGCAGCCTTACGACGTGGAAGTGGGTGCGGGGACGATGGCGCCAGAAACTTTTTTGCGGGTGCTGGGGCCGAAGCCTTACAAGGTGGCATATGTGCAGCCGTCGCGGCGTCCGGCGGACGGGCGTTATGGGGAGAATCCGAACCGGTTGTTCAAACACATGCAGTTCCAGGTAATTTTGAAGCCTCCGCCGGAAAATGTGCAGGAGTTGTATTTGGAGTCGCTGGCGGCGATTGGCATTGACTTGCGGCAGCATGACATCAAGTTTGAGGAAGATAACTGGGAGGCTCCGACACTGAGTGCGTGGGGCGTGGGCTGGCAGGTGATGCTTGATGGGCTGGAGATTACCCAGTTCACATATTTCCAGCAATGCGGGGGTGTGGATCTTTTTCCGATTTCTGCCGAGCTTACGTATGGTCTCGAACGCATCGGCGCGTTTCTTCAGGATGTGGATTCGATTTACGACATTGTGTGGGCACGCGACCCGGAAACCGGGCACGAAGTGAAATATGGGGATGTGCGGCTGGCCGATGAGCTGCAGTTTTCCGTGTACAACTTCGAGCTGGCGGACGTTGAAAAGACATGGGAACATTTTCGCCTGTACGAAGCGGAGTGCAATGCACTGATCGATCTGTTGGGTGTTTCGAGAAAGGATTTAGCGCTCAAGAAAGGGAACGGCGCGGATCCAGATGCAGGAGCGGGACACTTACGTGAGATTGTGCGTTTTCCAGTCCTCGCTGCGTACGATCTTTGTTTGAAGTGTTCGCATCTGTTCAATATTCTCGATGCGCGAAGCGCGATTTCAGTGACGGAACGCGTCGGCGTGATTGCGCGCGTGCGGGCGCTAGCGGTGGGCATTGCGAAGGCGTGGGTGGAACAGCAGAAGAGCGAAGCCGCAGCTCCTGACAGGTCAGACGAGCCTGAACCTGTCCTCGAGAGGAAAGCGAAGAAGGAGAAATTGTCGCCGGTGGGATCGTAGGTTGTAGCACCGGCGCTACGAGTTTGAAGCATGCCAGACTTCCTGCTAGAGATCGGGTGCGAAGAGATTCCCGCGCGGATGATTGATGATGCCGAGACGAACCTCGGGGTCCGCGTCGCCAAATTGCTCCTAGACCAGGGGCTTCTGCCGCCAGCGGCGACGGTACCAACTATGTCTACTCCTCGCCGGCTAACGGTCTGGGCAAACGGAATATTGGCGGCTCAGACCGATGTCACTGAGCAGCTGACTGGGCCTTCAGTGAGTGTTGCGTATAAAGATGGTCAGCCTACGGCTGCGGCCCATGCGTTTGCCAAGAAAGCTGGAATAGATGTGCAGCGGTTGGAGAAAATCACAACTCCGAAGGGCGAATATCTGGCCGCGCAAGTCACCAAGAAGGGCCGGAGCGCGAGCGAGATTTTGGCGGAGAATCTTCCCAAAGAAATCTCCTCCATCTACTGGCCGAAAAATATGTACTGGAGCAAGGTGAACGAACGGTTTGTGCGTCCGGTGCGGTGGCTGGTGGCGATGCTCGACGGGGAGACGATTCCACTGGAGTTTGAGGGAATTCGGGCGGGCAATACTTCTCGCGGCCACCGAATACTCTCGCATGGCGGAGTGGCGATTTCGTGGGGCGGGCCGGCCTATGTGGAGGCGTTACGCGCGGCGAAAGTATTGGGGCGGGCGGAACGTGAACATCAGATTCGCAAGGCGTTGGATGCGGCTACGCGAACGATTCCCGGCGCGCGGTGGCGGGAAGACAACGCGCTGCTCGATGGCGTGGTGAACCTGACGGAATTTCCCTCCGTTGTTCTTGGTGGCTTTGATCCGCAGTTTCTGGCGCTGCCGGAAGAAGTGCTGGTCACAGTGATGCGCGATCATCAGAAATATTTTGCGCTCGAAGATGCGGGGGGCAAGTTGCTGCCGCATTTTCTCTCGGTTTTGAATACCGATGCCGATCCACAGGGCCTGATCCGGCACGGCAACGAGCGCGTGCTGCGGGCGCGGTTCAATGATGCGCGGTTCTTCTGGCAGACGGACCAGAAGGTCACGTTGCTGGAGCGATTGGATTCGCTGCGGAACGTAACGTTTCAAAAAGACCTCGGCAGCTACTTCGAGAAGACTCGGCGGGTGCAACGGTTGTGCAGTTGGCTGAGCGAGATCATCAAGCAGAGCGGGATCGCGGTGCGTGCGGGCGTGATCCACAAGGCGGCGGCGCTAGCGAAAACAGATTTGACGACAGAGTTGGTGAAGGAGTTTACCGAACTGCAGGGCATTGTCGGGGGTTTGTATGCGCGGGTGCAGGAACTGGATTCGACGTTGCCGGCGGCGACGCGATTCGCCATCGCGGACGCGATTTACGATCACTACAAGCCGGAGTACACCGAGGACGACGTGCCACGATCGCTTGAAGGCGCGGTGCTTTCGATCGGCGACAAGGCGGATGCGATTGCAGGAATGTTCGCGCTGGGCCTGGTGCCGAGCGGATCGAAAGATCCGTTTGCATTGCGGCGCCAGGCCAATGCGATTGTGAAAGTAATCGAGAAGTACAAGCTGCCGTTGCGGCTCGATGAGCTCATGCGAGATGCGCGTGCGGGCTACCAGGGATCAGGGGGAGAGAAGAAGTTTGTCGACGCTGCGAAGTTCGCTGACTCGATGCGGACATTCTTCCGCGAGCGGCTGGAGTTTTACCTGAAGGATGTGCTCGGATATGACTATGACGTAGTGAGGGCCGTGCTGGCAACGGATGCGGAAGACGTTGTGGATGTGCTGGCGCGAGCCGAAGCGGTGAAGCAGGTCGTGCATATGCCGGAGTTTCTCGCAATTGGCGCGGCTGGCAAGCGAATGCGGAACATTCTGAGGCAGGCGGAGGAGAAGGGAATCACTCCAGCGCCGGCGTTCGAGTATTTGCCTGGGTCGGCTCATGAAGAGAAAAATCTCGCAGCTTACGTCGAGGTCAACGGTCCAAAAGTCGAAGCGCTGCGGAAGAAGAAAGAATACGGCGACGCACTTATGCTGCTTTCGACTGCGCGAGAACACGTGGATGCGTTTTTCGACAAGGTGATGGTCATGGTGGAAGATGAGAGGCTGCGGGCGAACCGGTTGGCATTGCTGCGAAACTTATTGAAGGAGTTCTCGACAATTGCCGATTTCTCGGAGATCGTGACCGAAGGGAAAGCATAGCTGTTAATTTACGGGGGCTGAAAGCCCCTGCTGACAAGTGACGAGTTCTGATCGCAGCGGTGGAATCGCTGCGCCGCCCAAAATCCTGGATGAAGGATCAATCATCATGGCGACGATTACCCTCCCTGAAGCTGGTGTTCAAGAAAAGAAGATGACCGCGACCAAATACGTTTATTTTTTCGGCGGTGGCAAGGCTGACGGCAACGGCAAGATGAAAGACGATCTTGGCGGCAAAGGCGCTGGCCTGGCCGAGATGACCAATGCCGGACTGCCGGTGCCTCCGGGGTTCACCATTCAGACGGAAGCTTGCCGCGAGTACATGCGGAACGACGGCGTGTCCAAAGAAGTTGACCGGCAGATGGATGACGCGCTGGCCAAGCTTGAGGCGCTTCAGGGGCAGAAGCTAGGAGGGGGCGAGAACCCATTGCTGGTCAGCGTGCGGTCGGGCGCCAAGTTTTCCATGCCGGGGATGATGGATACGATTCTGAATCTTGGATTGAACGACAAGAGCGTTCAATCGCTCGCCAAGCGCAGCCGCAACCCGCGGTTCGCCGCTGATTCCTACCGGCGGCTGATTCAGATGTTCGGAAATGTTGTGCTGGAGATTCCGAAGTCTGCGTTTGACGAAGTGTTTGATGCGAAGAAGAAGCAGAAGAAGGCAAAGCTCGACACGGAGCTGGATGCCAAAGCTCTGAATGAAGTCATTGGAGAGTATAAGAAGGTCGTCAAGAAGCATGCGAAGCGGGAGTTTCCGCAGGACCCGCACGAGCAGTTGGTAATGGCTCGAGACGCCGTATTTCGCTCCTGGCAGAATGAGAGGGCCAAGCATTACCGCCGCATCAACAATATCGATGACATGCTTGGCACCGCGGTAAATGTGCAAGCGATGGTATATGGCAACCTGGGCGATACCAGCGGGACGGGCGTGGGCTTCACGCGCAATCCGGCGACCGGAACGAAAGAGTTTTACGGCGAGTTTTTGATGAACGCGCAGGGCGAGGACGTGGTCTCGGGCGTGCGCACGCCCGTGCCGATTCTCGAGCTGCACAAGATCATGCCTCATGTCTACGACCAGCTGCGCGACATCACGACGCGGCTGGAAAACCACTACCGCGATATGCAGGATTTCGAATTCACCATTCAGGATGGCAAGCTCTACATGCTGCAGACGCGCAATGGCAAGCGCACTGGTCTGGCGGCGGTGCGGGTTGCGATTCAGATGGTGGGAGAAGGCCTGATCACGAAGGAAGAAGCGATCTTCCGAGTCGAGCCGAATCAACTGTATGACTTTCTGGTGCCGCGCCTTGATGAGAAGAGCACGAAGGTGGAAGTGCTGGCGACAGGGTTGCCGGCGTCGCCGGGCGCGGCGGTGGGGCAGATAGTTTTCACTGCCGATGCCGCAGTGGAGAAAGCAGGGCACGAAAGGAATGTACCGGTGATTCTGGTGCGCGCGGAAACCACGCCCGAAGATATTCACGGTATGGAAGTGGCCAAGGGGATTCTAACTTCACGCGGGGGCATGACCAGCCACGCCGCTGTGGTCACTCGAGGCATGGGAAAGTGCTGTGTGGCCGGCGCGGGCGACATCGACGTAAATGAAAAAGCCAGAGAGATGCGCGTCAAGGGGCAGACCTTCAGGGAGGGGGATTGGATTTCTCTCGATGGCACCACGGGACGCGTCATTAAGGGAAGGCTTAACACGCTAGATCCGTCCCCGGACGATCCCGAACTGCAGAAGTTCATGCAGTGGGTGGACCCGTACCGGACCATGAAAGTCCGTGCCAATGCGGACATTCCGCGCGATGCCATACAGGCGCGCGCGTTTGGCGCCGAAGGTATTGGCCTCTGCCGCACCGAGCACATGTTCTTCGGCGAGAAGAAAATCAAGTATATGCGCGAGATGATTCTGGCGAACAACGAAAAAGACCGCCGGACAGCGCTCAAGAAGCTTCTTCCCATGCAGCGCGCTGACTTCGAAGGTGTGTTCAAGGCGATGGACGGACTTCCGGTCACCATCCGCACGCTCGATCCGCCGCTGCACGAGTTCCTGCCGCGCCGCGAAGAGTTAATGGTCGACATTGTTACTTTTTCTAAACTGGGGAGCAAAGAGAAGCGGGAGTTGGTTGCGAAGTACAAGGATTATGGGGCCAAAGCGGCGGGTGATCTGAAGAAATTGTTGCCGGCGCTTCTCACACGGGTCGAGCAGTTGCACGAGTTCAATCCTATGCTCGGCCACCGCGGTTGCCGGTTGGGGATCACATATCCTGAAATTACCGAGATGCAGGCGCGCGCGATTTGTGAAGCGGCGGTCGCGGTTTCCAAGCAGGGCGTGAAGGTGTTTCCTGAGGTGATGATTCCCCTGGTTGCGACGGTGAAAGAGATGGCGAATCAGGCGGCGATTGTGCGCCGCGTGGCCGAGGAAGTGTTCGCGGAGAAGGGAACGCGCTCGAATACATGGTCGGGACCATGATTGAATTACCGCGGGCAGCGCTGGTTGCCGATGAGATTGCGAAAGAAGCAGAGTTCTTTTCTTTCGGAACCAACGACCTTACTCAAACCACTTTTGGATTTTCGCGCGACGACGTAAACAAGATTCTGCCAACGTATCTGGCGGAGGGGATCCTGAAGCAGGATCCATTTGCGGCGCTGGATCGCGAAGGCGTGGGCCAGTTGGTCAGAATGGGTACCGAACGAGGCCGGAAGACGAATCCGAAACTCAAAGTAGGAATCTGCGGAGAGCATGGGGGCGAGCCGTCATCCGTGGAGTTTTGCTATCAGGTGGGAATGGATTATGTTTCATGCTCCCCATTCCGTGTGTTGACGGCGCGGCTGGCTGCGGCGCAGGCGGCTGCGGCGCAAACTTTGAAGGTTGAGGGCGGGAGAACGAAATAAGCCTTTACCCAAGAAGACAAGAGAAAATCACGACTACTGTACTGTCTGCAGCCTGGCGATCAGTTTCTGTGCCAGGCTTTCCTCTGACTCGGACCACAGTAATCGCGCACTTGTACCGCTGTTTCTCTCGACCTTCTTCGAGAACTCGACGAGCTTCGCAACGTTGTCACGGATCTTCGCGCGGGTTTGGTCGCTGAGAGACGTTTCGGGCTGAAGAAAGAAGGAATCCAGACCGAAGTCGATCTCAATGTGTCCCATTTGCCGGTAAGCACCTTCGTCGAATTGTTCTCCCTGGACAATGAATTTCACGGTTGCCGGTTCGAGCAGCCACGCTTCGTTTTTCGGATCGGGGGTCCACAAATCCCAGTGGGCCTCGAAAACGTAGGCGTAATCGTCGTGCACTAATTCGGCGGCGATCAGCGTGGCCTGGCCGGGGTCAATGCCGGCGGGAAAGCGGCGCTCCAGCACGGTAGCCTCGTTCCAGGAAACGGGATGCAAGGCGAAATAGCGGATACCCGGGCGCTGCGCCGAGAATGGAAACTGCTGCAGTATGGCGAAAGCGTGCGGCAACATCTCCGGAGCGGAGAAATCGGAGAACCAAAGACTGAGATAAACTGGATCGGACACTCTCGCCTCTATCGCCTTAGCGGCGCCGGAATGCGTAATCAAATCATTCTAAATTGTCTCGCGATCACGAGAAAAGGGCAGGATCGTTTTTCCCGTATTTTTGACAGGGGTGCGAGGGCTTGTTACGATCAAATGTGCCTAAAGCACCCTCCCGTACAATCGTCCCCGTCGTCTAGCCTGGCCTAGGACACCGCCCTTTCACGGCGATAACACGGGTTCAAATCCCGTCGGGGACGCCAAGATTGACACTCAAGATAAAGACTCGGTCCCTCCTCAGCAAGCGGACCTGCTTGACAGTCATTCCTTAGTTCTGCAAATATCGAACTATGCCAGTAACCCATGCGAAGGAGTCAGAGCAGGTCGCAAAGTACGCGGACATGTTCTCAGCAATGGGCACCGAAGCACGGCTGCGGATCATGCAGTTGCTTCTCTCGGCACATCCCGAGGGCCTGGTTGTCGGTGAGATTCAGGAAGACCTGGACATTCCGAGCTCGACACTGTCACACCATCTCGACAAGTTGAAATCCGAAGACCTCGTAAACGTCACACGAGAGAGCACCTTCCTGCGTTACACGGCGAACACAGACGCTCTTCAGGAGATTCTTCAGTTTTTGTACTCCGAATGCTGCACACGTAACAAGGCATTGAGGCCGGAATCCATCGTTCAAATCTGCAAGTAGGGGGGGCGCGGTGAATCGCGATATCAAAGATGTTGTCAAAGAGAAGTACGGGCAAGCCGCACTCCGTGTCCGGTCCGGAGGGAGTTCTTGTTGCGGAGCGGGTCCGGCAGGCTGCGGATGCGACCCGATCACCTCGAATCTGTATGACGCGACGCAAGCGGATCAGATTCCCGAAGAAGCGATGCTGGCCTCATTGGGCTGCGGGAATCCAACCGCTCTGGCAAGGCTAAACGCAGGAGAGATTGTCTTAGACCTCGGCTCGGGTGGCGGGATTGATGTCCTACTATCGGCAAAGCGGGTAGGCCCGACCGGCAAAGCCTACGGCCTCGATATGACAGATGAGATGCTGGCGCTGGCCAATGAGAACAAGCGCAAAGCCGGAGTTGAGAACGTGGAGTTCCTGAGGGGCGAAATTGAAAACATTCCGCTGCCGGATGGCTCGGTTGACGTGATCATTTCAAACTGTGTGATCAATCTATCCGCGGATAAGGATGCGGTTCTGCGGGAAGCCTTTCGCGTGCTCAAACCGGGTGGACGGTTCGCTGTGTCGGATGTGGTCACTCGCGGCAAGATAGTGCCGGCGGTTCGGAAGAGCCTTCTGCTTTGGGTTGGCTGCGTAGCGGGCGCGCTGGAAGAGAATGACTACCGCACGAAGCTCGCTGCCGCAGGATTTGAGCAGATAGACCTTGAACCAACCCGCGTTTACAACGTGGATGACGCCCGTGAATTTCTGGCGGGCCAGAACATTGACGTTGACGCAATCGCGCCGCAAGTGGATGGCAAGATCATGAGTGCTTTTGTGCGTGCCGTGAAGCCTCGCAGCAACTAACATGAAAGACCACTACAGCGTCCTGTTCCTCTGCACCGGCAACTCTGCCCGTTCGATCATGGCGGAAGGCATCATGAACTCGAGGGGCAAGCCCCGGTTCACCGCATACAGTGCCGGGAGCCATCCTTCAGGAACGGTGAGACCGGAGGCGCTGCGGGAACTCGACGCCGCCCACATTCCCACAGAGGGGTTCAGGAGTAAGAGTTGGGAAGAGTTTTCGAGACCGGATGCCCCGAGGTTCGATTTCATCTTCACCGTCTGCGACGGTGCCTCGAAGGAAGCCTGCCCAATATGGCCGGGAGATCCTATGACCGCACATTGGGGAATTCCGGATCCGGCGACGGTCAAGGGAACCGAAGAGGAGATTCAGCGGGCGTTCCGGGATGCTTTTTTCCTGCTTGATCGTCGCATCACTTTGTTTCTCGCTTTACCGCTCGCATCCATCGACAACCTGGCCCTGAAGCAGAGACTCGATGACATAGGTCGTCAATGAAATTCAACTTACCTGCTCGGCTGACAGCGGAGTTCATCGGCACTGCGTTCCTCGTTGCTGCGGTCGTTGGTTCCGGTGTCATGGGAGAGAAGTTGGCGGGCGGAAATGCTGCCATCGCACTTCTTGCCAACACCATTGCCACAGGCGCCGCGCTTGTCGCTTTGATAGCGACGTTCGGCTCAATCTCGGGTGCGCACTTCAACCCTGTCGTCAGTCTCTGTTACGCAATCGACGGCGATCTGGCCTGGAAAGATGCTGGTATGTACGCCGTCGTGCAGATCGCAGGTGGGATCGTCGGGGTTGCCATCGCCCATCTGATGTTTGGCTTGGCGATAGTGTCGCTTTCGCTGCACGAACGTCACGGTTGGTCGATTGCTCTGAGCGAGTTCATTGCGACCTTCGGCCTACTCTTGGTAATCCTGGGATGCTCTCGATTCCGGCCCACGATGATTCCGGCTACGGTCGGCTGTTACATCGTCGCTGCTTACTGGTTCACGGCATCAACTTCGTTCGCAAATCCAGCAGTCACAATCGCCCGATCACTCTCTAATACTTTTGCGGGAATTCGACCTGTCGATGTCCCGTTGTTCCTGGCTGCACAGGTTGCTGGAGGGTTGGCTGCAACGTTCATCTTCAATTGCTTCAGGTTTAATTGCCTCAAGCCGCACAGTTATGCTGCGGGATCTGGAGGCTCACCGCAGAGGGCGGCGCCTCCGGCGATTCCGGCGTCGGCGCCGTAGTGAGCGGTTAGCAGGGGAATCTCACGGGAACGCGGGTTCACGCTCCAGGCGGGCAGACGATCGCGCATTTCTTCAAAGAAAGGTTGCAACGTAGAGGCTACGCCGCCGCCGACGATCATCACGTCGGGCTCAAGCAGGTCTACGATGGTTCCCAGCCAAACGGTGAGGTAGAGCGCAGTTTCCTGTAGCACTTCTTTGGCCAGCAAATCCCCGGCAGCATAGGCGCGGCCAACCATTTCAGTGGTGATGAGATCGACCTGGCCTTTGGCTTCATCCATAATGACGGAGTGGCGGCCTGCCACAATTTGTTTGGCGGCCCGGCGCGCAATCGCGGGACCCGAGGCGAAAGCCTCGATGCATCCCAGCTTGCCGCAGGCACAGCGCGGGCCGCGGTAGTCAATGGTGACGTGACCACCCTCTGCCGCCGCGCCGGTGCGGCCGTGATAGATGCGGCGGTTGAAGATAATTCCGGTTCCGACGCCGGTGCCGATGGTGGCGCAGAAGACGTTTCGATATCCGCGGCCGGCGCCCCACAAAGCTTCCGCCAGGGCTGCGGCGTTGCCGTCATTGTCGACACGAACCGGAAGAGAATAGGCTTTTGCGATTTCGGAGGCCAGGGGGAAGTTACGCCAGGCCGGAAGATTCGGCGGATTGATGACGATGCCCGTCCGGGAATCGAGTGGGCCGGGAGCGCAGATTCCAATGCCGGAGATGGGGCGCCGCAACTTCCGGTCTTGATCAAATGCGGTGCGAACCGAGTCGATGGCGGACTTCACGGCAGTCAAACCTGCGGCCGCATTCGATGTCACCATCGGAGTGCGCGTCTGGTGCGTGATTTTGCCGTTCGCGTCGACCAGGCCGGCGGCGACTTTGGTTCCCCCAACGTCCACGCCGATGAAAAATGAATCCAGACTTTGCCTCATTTGTTTTTGCGGCTTCGAGGTGCCGCGTGATCGATCCGCGCGTGAATACGCGATTCATAAGAATATCAGGCGCAGGCTTCTTGTATGATTCATCCAGCATGGCGTCGCGGTTTCCATCTGCAAAAGATCAGAAGCTGATCCAAATCGTGGACGCTGCGTTGACCGAGGCGGCGCAGCGCAGCGGCGAGTGGCTGGTCTGCCGCCCTGGTTGCACGCAGTGCTGCATCGGAGCATTCCCCATCAATCAGCTCGATGCTGTGCGGCTGCAGCGGGGGCTTGCCGGCCTTGAAGCGCGTGCGCCAGCGCGTGCGCGGCGAGTGCGTGAACGAGCGCGCGAAGCCATAACTCGGCTGTCTCCGGAATTTTCGGGCGATCGGGTGAGTGGAATCCTGGATGAAGGAGACGACGCGGAGGCAAGGTTTGCCGATTTTGCGAATGATGAGCCGTGTCCTGCGCTCAACCCTGAAACAGGGAATTGTGAACTTTACGAATCACGTCCTATGACCTGCCGCACATTTGGGCCGCCGGTGCGCTCAGAGGATGGTTTGGGGGTTTGCGAGCTCTGCTATCACGGCGCCTCCAGCGAAGAAATCGCGGCCTGCGAGATGACGGCAGATCCGGATGATCTGGAATCGGAGCTGCTGAAAGAACTGGAAAAGCGCACGGGGGCCTGCGGCGACACTATCATTGCTTATTGCCTTCGATAGATTCTCAAACGTAAGCGATCACAGCTAGTCCCGCGGCTTGCGATGCTTCAGGCTTTCTTCTTCTCCAGTTCGGTCCAGCGGGCATAGAGGGCGTCAACCTTGGCCTGGGCCTCTTCCATCTCGGCCTGGGCAGCTATGAGGCGGGGCCCGTCGCTGGCGATCGTGGGGTCTTCCAACTGCTCGCGTTTTTCCTGCAATACGTGTTCGGCGTCGGCGACGCGTTGCTCGATGGAATCATATTCACGCGCCTCCAGATACGATAACTTCTTCTTCGCCTGCGATGGACGATCGCTTTCGGCACTTCCGGAGCTGCGCGCCGGAGTCCGCCCTTCGTTCCGGGCTGATTGCTTGCGTTCCTCCAGCCATGATTCCCACTGGGAATAGTCGGCGAATAATCCTGCGCCGCCCTCTCCGTCGAGTCCGAGAACTACGGTGGATACGCGATCGAGCATATAGCGGTCGTGCGTAACCAGGACCAGCGAGCCGCGAAACTCAAGCAGGCTCTCCTCGAGAATATCGAGGGTCGGGATGTCGAGATCGTTGGTGGGCTCATCGAGGAGCAGAACGTCGGCGGGCTGAAGCATCAGTTGGGCGATGAGCACGCGGGCCCGTTCGCCGCCGGAAAGGCGTCCTATGGGCTGATTCAACTGTTCGCCCGTGAACAGGAATTTTGCCGCCCACGAAGCTACATGAGTCAGGCGATCCTGATACACAACCGAGTCACCCTCGGGGGCGAGAGCACGGCGCAGAGTAATATCGGGATCGAGTTCGCGAGTCTGATCGAAATAGACGATGCGCAGCCAATCGGCGCGATGGATATCTCCTGCCGCGGGGAGGGTTTCTCCGCGTAATAATCGCAGCAAGCTGGTCTTCCCGCTGCCATTCGGCCCCACCAGCCCTACGCGCATGCCGGCGGCGATCACGCAATTGAGGCCTGTAAAGAGCGCACGGCCGCCCACTTCACAGGTAACATCTTCGAGTTCGATCAAGCGCTTGGTTTTACGATCAGTGGCGGTGAAATCGATTTGCGCGGTCGCAGTGCGGGTCCGCGAATTCAAATCGGCCAGTTCACCGATGAGTTCGCCCGCTTTGCCGATACGGGCCTTCGACTTTCTGGTGCGGGCTTTAGCTCCGCGGCGGAGCCACTCGATTTCGCGATGAACCAGATTTTCCAGTGCTTCCTGGCGCTTCGACTGCGAGTGCAGGAATTCTTCCTTTTTCTCGAGGAAGCGGGTATAGCTTCCTGAGACACGCAACAAGCCATCGGGATAGGTGCGGTTGAGTTCAACCATCGCAGTGGCAACGTTTTCAAGGAAATAGCGGTCATGACTGACGACCACGCAGGCGAACCTGGCCGCGGCGAGCAAGGATTCGAGCCACTCGATTCCGGCGAGGTCGAGGTGGTTTGTGGGTTCATCGAGCAGCAGGATATCGGGCGCCTGCACGAGTGCTTCCACGATGGCGAGGCGCTTCTGCCAGCCTCCGGATAGAGCTGAGGCTTCCGCTTCAAGGTCGTCGAAGCCGGCGCGGCCAAGAGTTTCGGCGAAGCGAGTACCACGTTCCGCGGCTGGCACTCTCGCGCTTTCCATCGCGTTTTCGGCCACAGAGCGGACAGTTGTGCCTGACTTGAATTTGGAGTCCTGCTCAACGTAGACAAGGCGAATGTGTTTTCGGATGGCAATTTCACCAGTGTCGGCTTTGACGTTGCCGGCCAGAGTGCGCAGCAGGGTTGATTTCCCGGAGCCGTTCGGACCGATCAGGCCGATGCGGTCGCCTTCTGAAATTGTGAAGCTGATGTTCTGGAAGAGGGGATTGGCTCCGAAGGACTTCGAGATACCTTGGGCATTAATAATCGGCGGCAACGGCGGCGGTTCTCCCTAGGTTTGCAAATTTGCGGGTCTAGTTTGAGGGTATCAGGAAAAGCCGGGAGTGACCGGGATGGAGGGGTTTCGTGTGGTTGCAGCGCTCGGGACGACAGGTGGGTAGTTGATTCGCCAGTGACGGAAAAGAGTGGGGAGGAATGCGGACTGCATTCCTCCCAATTTGACGCCTTTAGTCGGCAGCTGAGGCTTTCCCGCCGGTTTCAGCCCAAATGCGGTTGCCGTGGGTTTCTTTCAGCAGCAGACTGCCCACGACAAACGTTATGCCGGCGACGATCATCGGGTAGTAGAGGCCGGCATAAATGTTGCCGGTGGCAGCGACGGACGACAGTCCAATGAGCGGCAGCAACCCTCCGAAGACACCGTTCCCTATGTGATAGGGCAGAGACAGTGACGTGTAACGAATCTTTGCCGGGAAAGCCTCAATCAGATAGGCAGCGATAGGGCCGTAGACCAAGCACACGTAGAGAACCTGAATAAAAATCAGGGCCACCAGCATGGTCGTATTCGGGTTCACAGCTTCCTTGACCGGGATCAATGCCCCGGTGGGGTCGGTGGTCATGGCTGTCAGGCCGATGGCGCCGGTGACCTTGTTTCGAGTGGACTTGACCGTGACCACGTTGTTGCCGGCGGCGCGTTCCATGGCCTTGTAGATTGGAATGTAGGTAAGTACTCCGAGCAGGCAGCCTGCCATCATGAGCTTCTTGCGGCCGATGCGGTCGGAAAGAGCGCCGACTACGGTGAAGAACGGCATGCCGAGGAGCAGCGCGACGGCCACCACGATGTTCGCCGTCTTGACATTCACCTTAAGAATGGTCTGCATGTAGAACAGCGCATAGAACTGTCCGGTATACCAGACCACACCCTGGCCCGCAGTGGCTCCGAAAAGAGAGATCAAAACCAGTTTCAGATTCGCCCACTTGGTGAAGGCATCCTTCAGCGGCTGGGTGGAGGTCATGCCCGAGGCTTTGAGCTGAGCGAAGATGGGAGACTCCTTCATCTTCAGGCGGATGTAAAGAGAGATCATCACCAGGATGATGGAGATGAGGAAGGGGATGCGCCAGCCGTAGGCGGCAAAGTCCTCTTTCGACATCGACTGCTGGGTAATCAGAATCACGATGAGCGAGACGAAAAGCCCCAGCGTGGCCGTGATCTGGATGAAGCTGGTGTAAAAACCACGCTTGTTGTCGGGGACGTGCTCGCCGACGTAAACCGCGGCGCCGCCATACTCTCCGCCGAGCGCCAATCCTTGCAGAACGCGGATCAGCAACAGCACGATGGGTGCGAACCAGCCTGCAGTTGCGAACGACGGCAACAGGCCGATGGCGAAGGTGGAAAAGCCCATGATGGAAAGCGTGACCAGGAAGGCGTACTTGCGCCCCACCAGATCGCCGATGCGGCCAAAGAACAGCGCGCCGAAAGGCCTTACCAGGAAGCCGACGGCGAAGGTCGCCAGATAGGCGATGTAGGCAAACGTGTCATTGCCCGGGGGATAAAACTTGGGACCAAGGATGGCCGCCAGACTGCCGAAGATGTAGAAGTCGTACCATTCGATCATGGTGCCGACCGATGACGCCATAATCACCCGCCAGATGCTGTATTCTGCATTGCCAGTTCCCGCCACTGCGGTGTTCGCCATAACGTCCTCCATTGAGCTGCAGTATTTGTTCTGGGTCCCACATCTGAGCCAAATGCAACATTAGGCACTGCACTGCTTACCGCAACGACCATGCACACGGTCGTTACGGTTGCTTTTGCAAAATCGCGCTTACGGTCAAGTCGGATGCGGGCAACGCCGTCAGGTCCCGCTTCCAGTCGGAAAATCCAGGCATAGAAAAGACGACCGCATGAGTACCGGCGCTGATTGGGATTTCCGAGGGGGTGTTCCCAACATACTTGCCGTCGAGCATGATTTCGGCACCGGGAGGCGTCGAAGTGAAACTGCAGCGGGCGCTGGCTGCCCTATCCGGCATGCCTTGCGGCACGGAAGCTGAAGCAGTGGGCGCAGGGGCCGGGGCTGCCACCACTGGAGGCGGAGCGCTATGCACCGGAGCGCTGGGCGTGGCCTGGGTTTGAACCTCCGAGGCAGGGACAAGGGAACCAGCCTGCGCGTCGGAACTTACGAGCGTGTATAGCTGTTTCCGCGCCTTGCCATTATCGTCCTGGTAATACACGGTGATGCCGTGCTTGTCCTTTGTGGCGTCGAAACTTTCGCCCTTGGGCAGCGGGGTACAACGGGAGAATTTTGTGTCGATGGTGCAAGCAATGCGGAATGGAGGCTTATTGTCCTCCTGCACCAGCAGGGTATTGGTGAGGATGGCGGATTTGCTGTTGTTGCAATAGGCGTCGAAATTGATCTGGTCACAATTCTTGGGAACGTCGTTGCCGCCCAGGCTGACCGAGCGGGTTTCAGAATCCAGCACCTTGATTCGAATCGTGCCATTCTTGGAAGCGTTTGCGAAACTTGCTGCCAACAGAACAAGTGCCGACAAGGCTGCGATTCTACCCATCCTCATGAACCTCACCCTTCAAAGCTTTGTGCGCGAGAGATGACCTTCGCAGTGCCCGCACCGCATCGCGGAAGCCGACTCCCAGGCTCGGTACATTGTGAGGCCTGGGCGCGTCCCGCACAAGCAAGTTTTTTACCTGAAGAAGTTTGGGAGGACAAACTCGCTCGGGGTATGGCCCGAATGAGTTTGTCCCCCCGTTTCCTGGCGCCCGGTGCTCTCAATGCTGCACCGGGCAAATTCACGCATCCGGGCGATCTAGAAGGAGAAGATCGGCCCGAACTCCGTGCGGTGATCCTGCCACAAGTCGGTAAGTCGTCCACCGATGTTGTAGCAGGGGCCGTCGGTCGTGCAGTTGGATTCAGCGCCGGGGCCAAGCCGTGACGCGTAGACCGACTGCTCAATGCCGAATGTAACGTACTGGTTGAATTTGTAGTAGAGGGTTGCGGCGAACGTCTTGCCCATCAAGAGAGGCAATGGCGACAAGGTGTTAGCGTTAGCCGTGTAGCCGGGATATTCGAGGTCGTGCTTGTTGACCTGGTCTTTGCCCGCATTGAGGTAAATCTGCCAGCCGGCCATACGACCCTTCGGGTCGGCATTGAACCAGCGGGAAATCGGCAGGCCGAGGTTGACGAACCCACCGAACGACCGAATACCTCTTTGTGGAGCAATCACGGCCTGGCCGGCTGCGTTGGTTCCTAGGACGGCTGCACCGGCAGCTGCCAGCGGACCGCCATCGAGAGTGGCGAACGGACCGGCGATGTTGGTTAACCCGGTGGTATCGGTAGCGTAGGAGTTGACCTGGCCACCGAAGAAGAACCGCAGATCGGAGCCCTGATAGAGACTACCCACCAGGGTGAACCATCGCGTGGGCAACTGGACTCCGAGTTGTTCGCCGTACTGAGTGCTGCTGACGGTAAAGCCGTCCTGGAAGGTGCTGCAATAGATCGCCGCAATCTCGCATCCCGAGGCGCCGATATACGACGAATTGGGGACGATTGATTTGCGGCGGCCTTCGAATCCAGACACGAGGATCTGCGCCGGGGCTACGCCCTTGGCATCATCGAGCTGGAACTGCAAGGCCAATCGGCCTTCGACTTCGGGACGCCCAGAGTCGGCGCCCTCGCGCTCACCTTCGCCGAGTTGCCCTGCCAGGTTCAGGGAGCCGAGTTTCAAGATTTGACCACTGCTTGGCATCATGAGCGCAAACGTGGGCGAGATCTTGAAGTTGCGTCGGGAATTACCCAGGCCCTGCACAATCCCGAACTGGAACTGCGGCGAGCGGGTGTAGATCGTGCCGTAGAACGCGTCCAGGAACGTAGTTTCCAGAATATTGGGCAGAATGCTCGATCCAAAGATCGTCCAGTCCTGTCCGCCTTCGAAGTAGACGTCCGTCTTCTCGCTCGCCTGGTAATCCAACCGACCCCAAGCCAGGCGCAACTGGAAGGAGTTGCTGCGAATGGATGAGACATCGCGGTTATCCGCTTCGCTGAAGTTGCCTTCGTAATCGCCTTCGATCTTGCCCGTAATTGTGACTTTGGGTGAAGCATCGGGGAATTCAAAGTTTGCTCCGATACGGGTGGAGCGTGCCTTGATGTGGAATTCGGGATCTGCGTTCGGGCCTGTATCGAACAGCTGAGGAGTGGTAAGGAAAATGCCCACGAACGGGAAGTCATCTCCGTTCGGCGAACTCGAGTCATAGGCGGCCGTGGCCTTGATGAAGCCGTAGGGCGTCATCTTGACCCCGCCCATCTTGAAGGCGGCGTTCAAACCATCTTTTTTAGGTGGATCGACCGGCAGGGGTCGCAACGGAGTGATCGCAGGAACGACACCCGCTGTTGGCGGGGGCTGCGTTCCCTGAATTACTGGGTTCGGATGCGCAGCTTGAGGCGCTGGCTCCGCGTCTGAATCCGTTGCTGCCACAGCAGGTTGCGGTGCCGGGCTGATGGCTGCTGACAGATCTGCCGAGGTCAATACCCCTTTTTGGTTGAGAACATTCACCAGCAGTTGAAACCTAACGTCGGGGGCGGCATTGCGAATGGCTGCCGCCTCCGTGGGAGCGAGAACACCCTTGGTGACCAGCACCCCGAGCAGTGCAGTGACATTGGCATCGGCCGCCGTCGGGGCCAAGCTGGGGCTGGCCGCGGCGGGGGTGGCTGCTGCAGCGGTTCCGTTCGCTGCATTTTCGTTCGCCGGTTTCGCATCATCGCTTCCCGCAAATGCGGGGATAGCTATGATGGCCAGCATGAGCAGGCTTGACGACCACCTCTTCATCAATTTCGACATAGACGGTTGTCTCCTCGTTCCTGATTGTTCCAGTCCGCTAAGGACATGGAGCGGAATTACTTTATTTTCAAAGGCTAGTATGTGAAGCCCGTCACATGCTAGGGAGATTTACGTAGGGGAATCATGAAAGATACGGGTGGGCGCAGGAGGCGTTATTGCCCCGGCACGGAATCGCTTGAGGTTTTCGCCCAGGTTACGGGTTTGAGAGCACGCAGCGGCGGCGGGATCTAGCAGCACCCCATCTTCACGTCGCCGGCATCTGTGAGCGGGGGACCGAAGGCTTCCTGCGGGACAGGAGCGCCGTTCAAGACCGCGATCCAGCGGCGAACCGCATCGGATACGACGAGAACAACGGCCAGGATGAATATGGTCATCAGGACGGAATCCAGATAGCCGGTAAAGGCCTGGCCGGGTTTTGAAGTCAGGGGCCAGAAAATGTTCTTGATCGACAGCACTCCCGCCGTAATTGTCGTGACGCCCACAAAGCACATCGGAAGAGCTGTAATCCAGGCGTATCTGTGCTTTCCCATATTGATGAGGAACGTCGTCGCCACTGCCAGGGCGATGGTGGCCAACAATTGGTTGCCGGTTCCGAACAGCGGCCAGAGGGTAGAAATATTTCCCGTATAGATAAGGTAGCCCCAGCCCATGACGACAAGGAAGCTGGTGAGGAGGTTTCCCGGCAGCCAGGCGCTGTTGCCGAATGGCTTATGAACCTTGCCCATGAGCTCCTGCAGGACGTAACGGGCCACGCGGGTTCCCGTGTCGATGGTGGTCAGGATGAAGAGGGCTTCAAACATGATTGCGTAGTGGTACCAGTAGCCCATCAGGCGATCCATGCCGGGCAGGCCGCGGAAGATTTGGGCCATGCCGACGGCCAGAGAGACTGCTCCTCCGGTCCGCCCTGCCAGTTGCTCGCCTACCTCGCGGGAGAACATATCCAGATTGACCGTGCTCAAGCCCAGGTGACTGAAGACCGCCGGGGTAGTGTTAATGGCAAAGTAATCTCCTGGATGCATGGAGCAGGCGGCAATCAGGGCGAGGACCCCGACCAGCGATTCGCAGACCATGGCGCCGTATCCGATGAAGCGGGCGTCAGTTTCTTTGTCCAGCATCTTGGGCGTGGTACCGGATGTCACGAGCGAGTGAAAACCCGAGATTGCACCGCAGGCAATGGTCACGAAAAGAAATGGGAAGAGAGTTCCTTTGATGATCGGCCCGCCGCCGTGAATGAACGGCGTGAAGTTGGGGAACTCGATGTTGGGATGAACCACGAAAACGCCCACGACCAGGATTGCGATCGTGCCGAGTTTGACGTAGGTGGAGAGGTAATCGCGCGGCTCGAGCACCAGCCAGACGGGAAGAACCGAAGCCACCAGACCGTAGATGCCCATGAGGAAGGTGATCTGGTGAGGAGTGAAGCTAAGCGCCGAGGCGGCGGAGGTCTGAGCAACCCAGTGTCCGGCGATTACGCAGCCGATCAGAAGGACAACGCCAAAAATGCTGGGGCCAGTGACGACGACCTTTCCGGCGCGGCTTTTGAACATCCACCAGCCCATGACGACAGCGATGGGGATCGTCATGCCGATGGTGAACACGCCCCAAGGGCTGTTGGACAGCGCATTTACCACGACGATGCCGAGGCCGGCGAGCGAGACCAAAAGGATGAAGAGCACAGCGATCATCGCTACCAGGCCGGCAAAGGGACTGATCTCGGTGCGGGCAATATCGGCCAGTGATCGGCCACGGTGACGAACGGAAGCCACCAGCACCGTGAAATCCTGCACGCAGCCTGCCAGCACGGCGCCGATCAGTATCCAGAGAAATCCCGGAGCAAAACCGAACTGCGCTGCCAGGGTCGGCCCCACCAACGGTCCCGCTCCCGCGATGGCAGCGAAATGGTGGCCGAACAGCACCCAGCGTGGCGAAGCGCAGTAGTTGTGGCCGTCGGCGTAGGTATGCGCCGGGGTGGTACGGCGGGCGTCGAGCGCCAGCGCCTTGGCGGCAATGAACGCGCTGTAATAACGATAGCCAAGGGCATAGACACAAAGCGCGGCCAGTAATACCGGGAAGGTATTCATGTTCGTTCCAGAGTGTGGCAGGGGTGACCGAATGCCCGCCAATCGACCGCATCCTACTCCATCCTTTAATCCAGCACAACGGCTTGCCTTGCGCGAAGCAGAGGCTACAATGTCCGGCATACGTCGTGAACGGGTTTGAGGCAGCGAAAGGATCACGTATGCACATGCCGCCAAAAAAAAGTCCGGAACTTCAAGAGGGCCTTGTCCGCTTTGGACTGCGCCTGACCAACTGGAGCGAACGGTGGTTTCCCGATCCGCTGGTTTTTGCGCTGCTGGGAATCGTGGTGGTCTTCGTTGCCGGCCTTTTGCTTCACCAAAGCCCTGCCAAGCTGGCCATTCAGGGCGGGAAGAGTTTCTGGTCACTCGTTCCGTTCACCATGCAGATGGTGATGATCATCGTGGGTGGATACGTTGTGGCTTCGACACCCATTGTTTATCGCGGCATCCGCGCCCTGGCTGGAATCCCAAAAACTCCGCGACAAGCGGTTGCGATGTTGGCTTTGTTCTCCATGCTGACATCGCTGATCCATTGGGGATTGAGTCTGATTATCAGCGGACTGTTTGTCCGGGAACTGGCTCATCGTGTCAAAGGAATGGATTATCGCGCTGCGGGCGCGGCAGGTTATCTGGGGACGGGAGCAGTCTGGGCGATGGGGTTGTCCTCTTCTGCCGCCATGATGATGGCGACCAAGTCGGCCATGCCGGCGAATTTGTTTAGCATCAGTGGTCTGATTCCGCTCACGCAAACTCTGTTCTTGTGGCCCAGCATTGCGACCACGGTGATCCTGATCGTACTTTCGGTGCTGGTCGCGTATTTGTCGACGCCGTCGTCCGAAAATGCCAGAACCGCCGAATCATACGGCATCGAGTACGAGCCGATTCGCTCCAGCCTGGAGGAGAGAAGCAAGCCCGGCGAGTGGCTGGAATACAGTCCGCTGCTCACGGTTCTGGTTGCGGCCCTTCTGTGTTATTACCTGGTGGATGTTTTTCGCGCGTCACCGCAAGGCGCGCTGGCCGCGCTCGATCTGAATACCTACAACTTAATGTTCATCACGCTTGGGCTTTTGCTTCACTGGCGCCCGAAGCGTTTCATGCGCGCTGTAGCAGATTGCATCCCGGCCACCGGCGGCGTGATCATCCAGTTTCCGTTTTACGCGGTGATCTTCGGTATGATCACCGGAACCGGGATCGCAGATGCGCTGGCGAAGCTGTTCGTTTCCGTCAGCACGCACAGTACTTATCCATTACTGGTGGCAATGTATTCGGCGGTGCTTGGAGTTTTCGTTCCATCCGGCGGCAGCAAGTGGGTGATCGAAGCGCCGTACGTATTGCAGGCTGCGAATTTACACCAGGTCAATTTGGGCTGGGTGGTGCAGATATACAACGCGTCGGAAGCTCTGCCCAATCTGGTGAATCCTTTCTGGATGTTGCCGTTGCTCGGCATTTTGAAATTGAAGGCACGCGACATTGTGGGCTACGGCGTGCTGCAGTTGATGGTTCACGTTCCAGTCGTTTTTTTCCTGTGCTGGCTGTTTGCCCGATATATTCCTTACTTGTCGCCGATGAAGTGACGCGCAGAATCTCATGACGGCAAAATGCGCGGCGCCGCGGCAGCGCGCCGGCAGAAAACGTCCTGCAACTACCTACCATGGCTTGGATTTGGATAAAGACTGGCATCCTATGTCTGCTGCTGGCCCCTTCCATTCTTCTTGCTCAGGAAATCCATCTTCACGGCCGCGTTGTCGATCCTCAAGGAAACGCCCTGCCAGAGGCCGAAGTCCAGCTTGTTTCGAATGACCACATTCTGACACAAGCCACCACCGGAAGGGATGGGCAGTTCGAGGTAAGGGCAGGTTCGCCGGGAGAATTTGTTATCAAAATCACCTCCGGCGGATTTCGCCCCGTAAGCCGCCCGCTTACGGTTCGTCCCATGGGAAATGCGCCAATCGAAATCAGCATGAGCCAACTCTCGACGCGGACCGAGAACATAACCGTTTCCGCCGACGTAAATGAGTTGGATGTTCTTTCTCCGGATCCGGCGGAGCGGGTTTATGTGCACCAGGTCTTGCTCGATGCCAATCCCGGACGCCCCGGTGCGCCGGTGTCGATTCCCGGTTACCCGATCGAGACTGCATCCAGCGGCATCAAGGCGCCACAGTACTTCGCTCCCGGTGTGGCTGGCGACCATGGCGAACCCATCGCGCAATACATTGCCGTGGGCAGCTACCTGGTACCTAATAATCTGTCAGCCAATGCTCACGGCAACGGTTATGCCGACCCCAACATTTTTATTCCCGAGGTTCTAGAGAGCGTCCAGATTGATGGCGGAGCTTTCAATGTGCGGAAAGGGAATCACTCGGTCAATCTGGCCGCGACCTATGGGCTGCGCACTTATCTCGCCCCCTTTATCACCGTAACTGGCGATTATAGAGACCTTGATGTTGTGGCGGGGATCAGCCCGACTGGTGAATCGTGGATGGCGTTTGAAGGTTCGTACGGAAATGGATTTCTGCAAAGGCTGGAGCACCGGCAGCAATACAAATTCAATGGAGAACGCCTTTTCCGGCTGGGTGAGCATCGGCTGACCCTGTTCGGAATTGGATATTACGGCACATCGTATGTCCCTGGGCTGGTTCCCATCTTTGCTTTCAATGCGAACGATAGCGATTTTGCTAACTATGGGGACACGATCGATCCGCGGCAGAAAGATCAGACCCATACGGCCCTGATCGCATTGAACGACAACTGGACACTCAGTTCGAGCCAGCAGTTGCAGTTCTCCGGCTTCTTCCGGACCTACAATCTTTCGCTGTATTCGGATTTTGGACAGGGCCTGATCCGGCAGAGCGAGTTCCGCACGGAGGCAGGCGGCAGCGTGAACTATGTGAAAAAGTTCGCCGAATATCTGTCATTGCTCGGCGGCTTCGACTACAGCCGCGAGGCGCCGCGCCGCGATGATCTTGACCAGTACGGATTCTTCGATCCCTACAATCCCGGCTACTATGGGCCGTTCACGCCGGTTTCTGCGAATAACGTGACCATCGGATCATTTTCTCCATATCTTGCCGCGCAGGGGGACCTGGCCCGTTATTTTCGCTACTACCTGGGCTGGCGCCGTGACGAAATCAATTTCGATAATGATGATCTGCTGCACGCAGAGAATTCATTTCAGAAATGGGTGGGAGTAAATTCACCGAAAGCCACCGTTTCATTCCTGCCCAAGGAATCCTGGTATGCGCCGCTGATTTCGCTCAGCTTCGGACGCGCATTTTTTACCGAAGACCCGCGCATCGGGCTCGGCACGGGGACGGGATCCACGACACCACAGGCGCCGGGCACTCCGGTGGCGACCTCGCGTTCCTATCAAATCGTGGCCAGCAAGCAGATCCACAAGACGGATGTGCGGCTCACACTCGGCCACGTCACCAGCAGCGCGCAGTTCGCAAAGATCGATGCTGATACTGGACTGCAGATCGATGAGGGGCCGAGCCGTCTTCGATTCATGATCGTTGCAATACGTCACAACTTTGGGGTGGGAACCCTGCAGGCAAGTTTTGCCAAAGCGGACGCGCGCGATCTTGACACGGGAGATCCCACGCCCGAGGCGCCGAGAACGATCTTCGATCTGCTGGGGACGATACAGAAGCTTCCTTTTCGCCTGCAGGCGAAAGGGGAGTTTGAGTATGTGGGCACCAAGCCGCTGGGCACCGGATGCGCTCCCGATCTGAATGCCGAATGCACGGGAACCCCGGTGAAGGAATTTCGCGGAGCCCTGGTGCGGCCCTTCTGGAACGGGCGCTTCGATGCCGGCGTGAATTTCCTGATCGCCAGCGGATACAGCGGGCAGACGACGGAGAACTTTTATCCCTCTGATATTCAGGAAGTGGTGGGGGTACGCATACCTTCCTATGCGAGCCTTGCGCTGACCTACAGGTTTGGACGCGCGGTTGCGCCTTGAGCGGGCATTGAGCCGTGCCCTTCCGAGATTACTTTGGCGTCCAGAGCGGGTGAGAGGTGAAGAGTCCGCTGGCGAATCCCATCTGGTACACCACGAAGAAGCCGAAGGCCAAGCTGAGCACGCCCGATGCCATAGCCAGCACGCGGGCCACCGAGCGGCTTCTGCCCACAAATTTGAGAGTGGAGGCGAGGCTCAGGGTGATCACCATCATGCCGGCGATGGTGCCCACGCCGAAAACCAGCAGATAGGCGACAGCCCAATGCGGGTTGCGGATGGTGGTGAGGACGAGCAACGCCACGGCGGCCGAACCCGCGAGACCGTGAACCAGGCCCACCACCAAGGGACGCAAGTGCTGCCATGCGCCGGAACCGCCCAGAGTCCGATCCAGAAAGCCCACTGGAGCGTGATCCGTGGCGTGGGGATAACTTTCGGGTTCGTGCCCGTGGCGATGGCTGTGGACGAAATCTCCGTGACTATGAGCATGCGAGTGAACGTTGACGCCGGGTTCAATCGCGGAGGCATCAGGAACCGACCGCAAGAAACTGACAACGTTCACGATGCCGAGAATGATCAGCATGATTCCGACCGACAATTCCATGCTGAGGCCGACGCGAGCCGGAATCACCAGATTAAACAGAATTATGCCCGCGCCCACGGCCAAGATCGTGATGGTGTGACCCAATCCCCAGAATGCGCCAATCAGTGCGGCGCGGGCGAGACTTCGTTGCCGGGTGACGATGGTTGCGACCGCGATCACATGGTCGGGATCGGTCGCGTGCCGCATGCCAAGAAAAAATCCCAGCGCGAGAATGGAGAAAAGGGCAATCATGTTTGTCGGTTGCTTGGGCGGCGGCTGTTCGCGGTACAGTCGGGCTCCGCGAGATTCCAGAATACTCTACTGACACGAAGTCAGTCGTGGCGGAGGTTCGTTGCACGCCGAAAAAATTGCGCCCGGATCTGATCTCTCAGACCCGGGCGCAGATGTGGAGATATTCGGTACTAGTCCGGCTTAGTCTCCCGAAGGCAAAAGCGATTCTTCCGTGGCTGTAATCTCTGACACGAGAGACGGCCACTCTTCCAGGATCGGCTGGCACGCAGCATCTGAAACATGTTTTGGGCGAGTTTCAGCTGTCTCTCCTGCAAACTGCGCCTGCTCGGTCGAGCCTTCGAGCGCCGTTGTTGAGGACGTGCCGGCAGCGATCACCTGCGTGAGAGCATCGAAATAGCCGGTTCCGACAAAGCTCTGATGTTTGACGGCCTTGTATCCGTACTGGGTTTCGCGAGCGAACTCTTTTTCCTGCAGGCGAGAATAAGCTGTCATGCCGGTGTCTTTGTAGCCGCGCGCCAGTTCAAACATGCTCAGGTTCAGGGCGTGGAAGCCGGCCAGGGTTACGAACTGGAACTTGTAGCCCATCTTCGCCAGTTCGCTCTGGAAAGTTGCGATGGTGCGGTCGTCGAGGTTCTTTTTCCAGTTGAACGACGGCGAGCAATTGTAGGCCAGGAGTTTTCCGGGATACTTTGCGTGGATCGCGTCGGCGAACTGGCGAGCTTCCTCCACATCAGGATGCGAGGTTTCGCACCAGATGATGTCGGCATAAGGTGCGTAAGCGAGGCCGCGGGCAATCGCGGATTTGATCCCTCCCCGAATGTTGAAAAAGCCTTCGACCGTGCGCTCGCCAGTGAGGAATTCGCGGTCGCGGGGGTCGATATCGCTGGTCAGTAGGTGAGCGCTGTCGGCATCGGTGCGCGCCATGATCAGCGTGGGCACACCGAGCACATCCGCGGCGAGACGCGCTGCCACAAGCTTCTGGATCGCTTCCGAGGTGGGCACAAGAACTTTTCCGCCCAGGTGCCCGCATTTTTTGGCGGAAGAAAGCTGGTCTTCGAAGTGGACGCAGGCCACGCCGGCTTCGATCATTGCCTTCATCAATTCATAAGCATTCAGAGTGCCGCCAAAGCCAGCTTCGGCATCGGCCACGATGGGGGCCATCCAGTACATGCCGTTCTTTCCGTCGAGGTGATGAATCTGATCGGCGCGCATCAGTGCGTTGTTGATGCGGCGGGCCACGTTGGGAACGCTATCGGCTGGGTACAGGCTCTGATCCGGGTACATCTGGCCGGCGTCGTTGGCATCGGCCGCCACTTGCCAGCCGCTGAGGTAGATGGCCTTCAGTCCGGCCTGCACCTGCTGCACCGCCTGGTTGCCGGTGAGGGCGCCGAGGGCCGGCACATAAGATTCGTGATTCAAAAGCGACCAGAGCCGCTCAGCGCCGAGCCGCGCGAGCGTGTACTCGACCTGAATCGAGCCCCGCAATCTGGCGACATCCGCGGGGCTGTAGGGACGCTGAATGCCTTGCCAGCGGGGGTCTGTGCTGTTCCACTGTCGCTCGGGACTGCTTTGATTCCGCATGACTGAGGTTCCTCCGGTTTTGTCTTCCAAGAGCAGTAGACCCCATTGGACGGAGAACTCCTAATTGACCAGCCCGCTATGGCCAAGTCGTCCGTTTTGTCCTAGTATGTGATTTGCCCACCCCCTGCGCGGTAGGATGTGATCATGGCGACAATCGCAATAAGTAACGAGATTACGGCCCAGATTTTGACTCCGGAAGCCACGCAGTTTCTGACCCTGCTGGCGCAACAGTTCGAGCCGCGCCGGCAGGAATTACTGGCCCGTCGCCGAACCCGCCAGCAACGGATCGACGCCGGCGAGATGCCGGACTTTCTGCCCGAAACCGCGCACATCCGTGAGATGGAATGGACGGTCGCATCCATCCCGAAGGACCTGCTCGACCGGCGCGTGGAGATCACCGGTCCCGTGGACCGCAAGATGGTCATCAACGCCCTGAACTCTGGCGCCAACACATTTATGGCGGATTTCGAGGATTCGAATTCCCCTACATGGAGCAACAATCTCGAGGGGCAAGTCAATCTGCGCGATGCGGTTGCGGGAACTATCAGCTTCGCAAGTCCGGAGGGGAAGCGATACCAACTTAATTCACAGGTGGCCACCCTCCTCGTACGGCCGCGCGGCTGGCATTTGAATGAAAAGCACTTTCTTGTGGATGGCAAGCCAATCTCCGGCTCTCTGTTCGATTTCGGCCTTTACTCCTTTCACAATGCGACGCCGTTGATTCGAAAAGGAACAGGGCCGTACTTTTATTTGCCCAAAATGGAGAGTCACCTGGAAGCGCGACTGTGGAACGACGTTTTCCGCTTTGCCCAGGATCAACTTGGTATTCCGCAAGGGACCATCCGCGCCACGGTGCTGATCGAAACCATTCTGGCCGCTTTTGAAATGGACGAGATTCTTTACGAGTTGCGAGAGCATTCTTCGGGCCTGAATTGCGGGCGTTGGGATTACATTTTCAGCTTCATCAAGAAATTCCGTAACCGGCCGGATTTTGTCCTGCCTGATCGCTCCACCGTGACCATGGACAAGCATTTCCTTAATTCGTATGTGGAGCTTTTGATCAAGACCTGCCACCGGCGGGGCATTCATGCCATGGGTGGAATGGCAGCGCAGATCCCGATCAAAAACGATCCAGCAGCCAACGAGAAGGCGCTGGATAAGGTTCGCCAGGACAAGCTTCGGGAAGTGAAAGCGGGACACGATGGCACCTGGGTGGCCCATCCCGCGCTGGTTGCGCTCGCTAAGGAAATTTTTGATGCCCACATGAAAGAGCCGAATCAAATCAGCCGCCGTCGTGACGAAGTGCGGGTCAGTGCGAAGGATTTGGTCGCCGTACCCACAGGGCAGATTACCGAGGAGGGTTTGCGCTGGAACATCGACGTGGGGCTGCAATATCTGGAGTCCTGGCTGCGGGGCTCGGGTTGTGTTCCGATTTACAACCTGATGGAAGATGCGGCGACGGCGGAAATCTGCCGCTCACAGGTGTGGCAGTGGCTTAAACACGGGGCTTTGCTTAGCAACGGCCGCCGCGTGACCGAGGATATGGTTCGCGGAGTGATCGCCGAGAAAAAGAACGAACTGAAGGGCGCACGAATGACAGAGGCAGCAAAGATATTCGAACAGATGGTGACCGGGACGGATTTCGCGGAATTCCTGACTCTGGTGGCTTATGATTACCTCGACCAGGAGCAGACAGGACTGCTGCGCGGACGATGACCCACAACTCCAGCGAGATCACGGATGAATTTCTAGGGCAGCTTAAGGAAGACCTGGTGCTCCGGCGCGTGGGACGCGGCCTGGCACGCCTGGAAGAAAATCGCCACCTGCTGACTTCGTTTGATCCCGAAAAGAAAAATGCGGCACTCTTTGTAAGCTATCTCTCCCAGTGGGTGGACGTCGGCTTTCAGCGGCCGGGGTTGGTTCAGGAAATCGTCGCATCCTTCCCTCGGCCAGTGCGCGCACGTTTGAAGCTGCACGACTATCTGCATTTGCGGATGGCGGAGGGCATGGCGGCGATGGCCACGGAGTCGACGGAAGAGGCGATCCGGCATTTCGATTTTGTCCTGAGTCTCGAATCGGAGACCGACGACCAGGAACTGCTCTCCATCGCAAATTTCTGGAAGGGCCGCTGCCTGCGCATGAAGGGGGAATATGATCAGGCGCTCGCGTTTGCGTTGAAGGGCAGAGATCTGGCCTGGCAACTGGGTCATGAAGCGATGGCCTCGGTGATGCGAGTGCTGGAGAGCTGGCTGTTTTTCCAGAAAGGCGACGCGGAGCAGGCCACCGACATTCTGCAGGCCGCCGAAGCGATCCTGAGCAAAACGGACGACCACCTGACGCTGGGCAATATTTATTCCTCTTACGGCCGGATCGCGCGAAGACAAGGGCGGTATCAGCATTCGATTGAGAGCTTCACCGCCGCGATCGCGCAGTACAGGAAAGTTGATCCGCGGCATCGCAACGTGGCGCGCTCGCTGAACAATATGGCGTTTGTCAAACGGCTGATCGCGCTGCAACTCCGCCACAAGATCGATGCGGATGCGGCCCGGCACCGCAAGGCCGCCGCCAAGGGGCGCTCCCGCGATGGCGAAGGCAAAGGCAACGTCCCTTATCGCAGCCGCTTTGAACAACTTCGCCAGGAAGCGCTGGCTGAGTTGGGCGAAGCTGCCGCGATCTACGAGCAGCATGGAAATCATCATGGATTGGGCAGCGTGCATTTGAACTTCGGTTTTCTTCATCTGGATAACGGCGATCTCGATCATGCGGAGGCGCAGGCCAGGAAGGCCTTCGGCCTGGCCGAAGCCCGGCGCGATCACATTCTCATGGCGCGAACGCGGCTGCTGCAATGCATGATCGAGAATGCGCGGGTGGAGGAAGAGATCGGAGAAAGCACCGAACCGGGCGGCCACGCACGGCTGGCCCAGGATTGCGCCCAGGAAGCCATCGAATTGGCGAAACACACGGAGAACCGGCGCCTGCTCGTACATGCCTATGTCTGGCAAGGGCTGACCTACTGCAATCGTTTCTTTGATGACCCCGAATCGGCGCGGCAGTTCTACGATCAGGCCATGACGCTTTCCAAAGGGGATCATGCCGAAAGTACCTCCGACGATTTGCGAATGCTGCGCAGCAAGGTCCAACGCGGGGGGAGCGTAAATCCCACGTTGCGGGCGTGGTCGCAAGGATCGGTTGGCGACAAGACGTTCCAGGAGATTACGGAGGAATTCGCCGAGCTGGTGATTCCCAAGGTCTGGGAGCGGGAAGGGCGCAAGATTTCGCGCGTGGCGGCCCGTCTTTCAATCTCGCCGAAGAAGGTTCGGCGGATTCTGGGACGGGTCCGGCCGGAGAAGCGGCCGTAAGAGCCTTCCTAAGGGCTGGTGAAACAGATTTTCTCGAGGCGTTTGCTACGCGCCCAGGGCCGCAGTCATAAGTGTCGCCGACAGTTTTGCCGCGGGCTAGAGCCAAGTGCTAGACTTCGCCCATGGCTACCAAAAAGAAATCCAAGAAGAAGGCGATGAAGAAAAAAGCTGCCGGCGCAAAACCCAAGCCGGTGAAGAAACGGGCCTCGAAACGCAAACCTTCCAGGAAACCGGCCGCGCGAAAGAAGGCTGCCCGAAAAAAATCCGTTGCGAAGACGAAACCTCAGACGAAGAAAACGAAATCTCCGACGAAGAAAAAGACAAACAGGAACACGGTGCTCGCTGGCAGAAAGCAGCCGCAAAAGAATGAGCCGGAACTGGCGGTACGGGTGTACCCGCCTCAAATGAGCGGATCGGATGCGGCCGGGCAGTCGGGAGACTTACAGGGATTGTCCGACGTGGAAGGCGCGGATTCAGAGAGTGTTGACGAGTTGCTCGAAGAAGGGAATGCGTTTGAGGCTGGCGTGGTCGAGGGTGTAGAGGACGCCGGATCGGGCGACCCGAGGGAGGTTCGCACCCACGAGGTGCCCGAAGACGATGTGCCGGGTGAATACCTGGACGAAGACTAAATGAGCGTGCCTTCGGGCATCGCCAAAAATGCGCTCGTCCGATCAGTCGATTAGTCTGGCAGAACTTGGCCCCGGGTTTCCACCGCGAAGGGAATGACCAGCAGGCCGATGCCGAAGGCAATGGCGGTGAACGCAACTGGCTTGCCGAGAGTGCCCATACGGCTGACGAGAGTGCCTACGGCGAAGGTGACTCCGGCGGCGATGAAACGCCCGAATGAAGTGGTGAATGCAAACGCTGTGGCGCGCACTCCGGTCCCGTATTGCTCCGGAAGCCAAAGACTAAAGACGGCGAAGTTTCCCCCAAAGAAGCCGAGGAAGAAAAGCACCGCGATGAACGGATGCAATCCCTGCGGAAGATAGAACGCCCAGCCAAAACTGAGCAGGATGCAAATCGCCATGCCGAGGTAGTAGAGCGCGAGCGTTCGCTTGCGGCCGAGGCGCTCGGCCAATGGAGGCACCGCCAGGCATCCGAGTATGGTGCCGAGCGACAACAGCCCCATACCGAAGGAAGACACGCGCACCGCTTCGGCCTGCACCATGCCGGCGCGCTTCGCCAGGAAAATAATTGCTGTGGGCGCATATACCGCTGCCGCCCACAGGCCGCAGATGGCCGAGGCCAGCAGGACGGTGTTGACCAGCGTGCGACGAGTGTGCGGTGGACTGAAGATCGCGCGCAGAGATGAAATCCCTCCGGCGGTTTTTGTCTTAGCCTTCCGCTGCCAACGCTCTGGTTCTTTCACGCGGAGCAGAACCAGGACGGCGACGATGACGGGAGTCAGGCCGCACCAGAACATGGCGCGCCAGCCATAGCGGGCCTGAACGGTGTAGTTCAGAGCGGAGGCGAGAAAAAATCCCGCATAGTAACCGGTCTGCAAGTATCCGGCGCCCATTTTGCGGCGGTCTTCGGGCCACGCTTCGGCCACGTACGTGCCCGCGAGCGCCCACTCGCCGCCGATTCCGATGCCCGCCAGCAAACGGAATAATCCCAACTGCCACACCGTTTGCGACAATGCCGCAGCCCCGGTGAAGATGGCATAAACGAAGATGGTCGCGGCGAGCACCCGGGACCGGCCGAACTTGTCGGCGATGGGACCCCAGATTAACGACATCCCCCAGCCGACCAGGAACAGCGCGAACAGAGTCGATCCTGCGAAACCAACATTGGCCGGCGTGGCTTTGATGCCCGACTTTGGCAGGAGCTCCGTGAGTGCGGGGCTGAGGACAAGAGCATAGATCACCGAATCCATGCCATCGAGCGTCCAACCACCCCATGCGCCCCAGAACCCGACGATTTGCTGGTGGGTGAGTCTCGTGTGCGGCATTGCTGGTTTGGTCATAAGTTCTCTCAGGCGACGGTTTGCCCCCAAGTGCACATGGACGCGGGGTCTGTGGTGCCCAGCATTGCAAAGGAACTAAAGCTGGGGCAGCCTCAGTTAATATATGGTGCCGGGCAAAGCTGGGCCAGCCCCCTCTCGCCCCATTACGGCGAGTTGTGCCGAGCGGCCGCTTCTACGCGATAAAACGCAGCCAAGTCAGTATCAGTTCCTTCGAAGGTTCCCATGATGCAAGACTCCGAGTTGAAGCATGAATATACTGTGCCGCTCGATTGAGGCGACCGCTTGGCTCCAAGGCACTCAAGAGTCGTCGTCCCAATCCCGATCTGACTGGTTTTTGCGTCAATGAAACCCTTTCCCGTGAATACAACCTCCGTGCTATGCATCACAAGGGTTTGGCTACACGACTGATGGCCCATCCACAAGAAAGACATAGAGGCGGACGGCGACATGCAGAACAGCGTTAAACATGGCTTCCACGCCTCCAGTCTCGCACCTTTCTGCCTGACCATCCAAAAACGCGAGACTTCCGCCTCAACGTCTCCTGCCCGAACAGTTTGGCTCCGATGAATGGCTTGCCATCCCCACTTTGCGGCTGGATAGAAGATCGTCAGTGGAAGTAAGAAGCTCACGATCCACAGCGTAGTGATCGGCTTACGCCACGGAGATACACGTTTTGCCGCGCAGTCGCCTTTCGGTTGATGGTCTACGGGCATCACGTTTCTCCTGGGCTGGAAGCTCATGGTTACTTCCGACTGTTCAATCGGGCAAAACACTATCGTAGGTGAACAACTGATTGCGCGATCCCGTGCTATCCGTGTTATTCACGACCGTGTGGACGCTGCCATCGTCGCCTGCTGGGGGCAACTCCCGCGGACGCGGCTTCAAACAGCGCTGCCAGCGCGGACTTGATCACTTTTCCCATTGCATTGCGCGGAAGGGCTTCCAGCACAAGCAGGCGGGAAGGCACTTTGTGCACGGCCAGCGATTGTTTCGCCCAGTTGCGCAGCGACGCCAGGTCAAGAGTGTTGCCGTTATTCAGGACCACGACGGCGGCTATGCGTTCGCCCCACTCTGCGTCAGGTATGCCGACCACGGCACAGTCGGCCACTGCGGGATGCTGGCGCAGTGCTTCTTCGATTTCCAGCGCGGAGACTTTGTGTCCGCCGGTTTTAAGGATGTCAATGTTCGTTCGGCCCAGAATGCGATAACCTCCGTTCTCGACCACCGCCGTATCGCCGGTGCGAAACCAGCCGCCACGAAAGGCTACGCCCGTAGCTTCAGGTTTGCCCCAATACTCCGCAAACACTCCGGTGCCCCGGACTTCGATCTCTCCCGCCGTTTCCGGGGCGGCCAGCTCTCCGTTTTCTGCGGCTAACTGAACCTCGACGCCTGGCAGCGGTCTGCCGACGCTGCCCGGAACGCGTTCGCCGCGTAACGAGTTCGAGAGCGCCATGCCGATCTCGGTCATACCGTAACGCTCGAGCAAGGTATGGCCGCTGATTTCCTTCCAACGTTGCAGTATGCTTACCGGCAGCGCCGCCGAACCGGATACCATCAAACGCATTTTGCCGCACGCACGGCTGAGGAGAGCGCGGCGCTCGGGCGAAGCTGCCTCCCAGGCGGCGATGAGCTTCACATACATCGTGGGCACCGCCATGAAAAGGGTTAAGTCGCCTTCGGCGATCCGGTCCCACACCCTGCTGGCGTCGAAGCGCGGCAGGATTGCGCAAGTCGCGCCTGCCCACAGCGCACAGGAGACAACGTTGATGATTCCGTGCACGTGATGCAGCGGGAGGCACAGCAGGATGCGATCGTCCGCCGACCACTCCCAGGCCTCGACCAGGCTCACGACTTGCGCTGTGATGTTGGCATGAGTAGTGACCACGCCCTTGGGCCGGTTCGTCGTTCCGCTGGCATATAGAATCATGGCGCGCCGCTCGGGCAGAATGTTCGAGTCGGTATGGGGCGATTCCTGGCAGATAGGAATTTCGTGGTCCCGCAGCACGTTGTCCCGCAGTAAACGGATGCCTCTGGCCGCCGCGATCGGGGCAAGCAGGGGAGCGGCTGCGGCGTCGCACACCAGTATCGAAGCGCCAGTGTCGTCAATAAGATATTCCAGTTCAGGCTCAGTGGCGTTGAGCGGTAGCGGGACGGCGATGCCACCGGCCCTCCAGATGCCCCATTGCGTTGCCACCCACGAAAATGCCGGAGTCAATGCAAAGGCAACGCGTTCCTCCTGAAGATCGTCGCGCTGAAGATCGTCGCGCCGACGACCCTCGCGGCCAGCCAGCAGCGCCGCTGCCATGATCGAAGATGCGCCGAGCAAGTCGCTATAACTAAACAATCCCTGTGTATCGATGATTGCGGTACGTCCGCCATGGGGGGTGGAGCGGGCAATGAGTGTGGGATCGGTGCGGCTCATCACAGGCAGACTTTAATTTGTTCGCGCTTCCCTTGTCCACCAATCACACGCAGGGCTCTATACTTGACAGTAGCAGGCCTGCGGCCGATACTTGCGTCGCTTGGTCACAGCGACGCTGACTGAGGGCGCCATGAAGAAAACAAAAGCAAAGAAAGCCCCGGCAAAGAGAGCCGCGAAGTCACGCTCCACGAAGCGTGCGCCGGCCAGGAAAGTCAAGCCGCAGCCAAAGCAGACTCCGGCGCCAGCGTCCGCTGAAGGGAAGCTTACCTTCAACCACGCCATGGTCTATGTCAAGGACGTGGATCGTGGGCTGCGTTTCTACCGCGATTTGCTTGGATTCAAACTCATCGAGGACTTCCGCTATGACGGCATCCCCGTCTACGCCCGCCTGCGCGCTCCAGGCGGCGATGGGACCATCGCGCTGCATCAGGCAGGGCCGGAGGTTTCCTTCAAGAACGATAATGTGCGGTTGTATTTCGAAGTTCGCGACCTCGATGGTTTTTGCGAGAAGCTGCAGAAGAAGGGTTTCTACATTACACAAATGCCGCACATGATGCCCTGGGGCTGGCGTCATGCATACCTCAATGATCCTGATGGCCACGAGATCAGCCTGTATTGGGCGGGCGAAAACCGCATGAAGAAAACCGTGCTGGAGGCGGCGCGCAAGGCCGCGCGTTCCTAACCCGCGCATGTTCGGAGAAAGATGAGCGCGACAACCCCACGATTTTTCAGTGAGAACGAGGTGCGGGCGCGCCTCAGGATGCCCGATCTGATCGAGGCCATGGCGCGCGCGCTGGTGGAATTCTCCGCGGGGCGTGTGCAGCAACCGGTGCGCACCGTGCTCGAAGTTGGCGGAGAGCGGTTGTTTTTTGGGTTGATGCCGTCCTACGTGCCGTCGCTTCCGGCGCTGGGCGCGAAGCTGGTGACCGTCTGCGCCGGGAATGCGAAGCGCGGTCTGGATACTCATCAGGCAATCATTGTGATGCTGAATCCCGAGACGGGCGTCGCGGAGGCGATTCTCGACGGGCGCTACATTACCGAGGTACGCACCGCCGCGGTGTCAGCGGTGTCAGCGCGGCACCTGGCGCGGAAGAACGCGAAAGTTTTGGGCATTCTGGGCTCGGGAGTGCAGGCCCGCAGCCATCTTGAGGCGCTTGGCCTGGTGCGGAAATTCAGCGAAGTGCGGGCGTGGAGCCCGAACGCAGAACATCTGCGGAAATTCGCAGCTGAAACCGGCGGCCGCGCAATGGAAAATGCTGAAGCCGTAGTGCGCGGGGCCGATATTGTGGCCGCAGTAACCGCGTCGCCGACGCCGGTGATTCAGAACGAGTGGGTCGGCGACGGCACACACATTATCGCGGTTGGTTCCTGCGTGCCCTGGCAACGAGAACTCGATCCGGCGCTGGTCGCACGCGCTCGGCTGGTGGTTGATTCGCGGGCGGCGGCGCTTAAGGAAGCCGGCGACGTAGTAATGGGAATCAACGAAGGCCGGTGGACGCCAGACCACATTGCGGCCGAACTCGGCGAACTTCCTGCGCGACAGAATGACCGGGAGATCACGATATTCAAATCATTGGGGCTTGCAGTTGAAGATATTTTCGCCGCGCATTTGGTGTTGAGCGCATGATGAGCGCGCCCGAAGCTGGCGAATGCGAGCCTGCGCCCCGGACCTGCGAAGGTTTACCATAGGGCGATGCCCGTCACTGTTGCTCAAGCTGAAGAAGCCCGCCGCAATATCGCGCCGATCGCGTTTCGTACGCCACTCGTTCGTTGCAATATAGATGATCCCGCAAACCTGTATTTAAAGCTGGAAAATCTTCAACCTATTGGCTCGTTCAAAATTCGGGGCGCCGCCAACGTGATGGCGCTCACTCCGCGCGAACGACTCGACCGCGGAGTCCTGACCGCTTCAGCGGGCAACATGGCGCAAGGCGTGGCGTTCTGCGCGCGGCGTTTGGGGATCAAGGCGACGATCATCGCTCCCGACACGGCTCCGGCGACGAAAGTTCTCGCGGTGGAGCGTATGGGAGGACGCGTCATTAAAGTTCCTTTCGCCGAATGGTGGCAAACGTTTGAGACGCGTTCCTACCCCGGCATCGAATCCACATTTATCCATGCCTTCAACGATCCGCGCGTGATGGCGGGCAACGGCACCATCGCATTGGAACTGCTGGAAGACTTGCCGGACCTGGACGCAGTGGTGATTCCCTTCGGTGGAGGAGGTTTGTCATGCGGCATCGCGGCCGTGTTGCGAGCACTTGCTCCGCGCGTACGAATCTATGCTGCCGAGATTGAAACAGCAGCGCCGCTGGCCGCGTCGCTGGCGGCAGGCGAGCCGCGCACGGTCGAATACACGCCGTCTTTCGTCGACGGCATCGGCAGCAAAACGGTGTTCCCCAACATGTTCGAATATGCGCGCAAGCTTTTCGATGGCTCCCTGGTAGTTACCCTGGCTGAAGCGGCGCAGGCGATGAAGATGGTGGCGGAGCGGAACCGGATCATCGTTGAGGGCGCGGCAGCTTGTGCCGTGGCCGCGGCTCGCTCTGGCCGCGCCGGCACTGGCCGGGTCGTGGCGATCGTGTCGGGCGGAAACATCGACCTTGACAGGTTTGCCGAGCTCGTCGCGTAGCAATGAACGGCTGTCAACGGGCCATCGTCTGCGATCGAGCCAGCCGCCCGTCTTTGACGCTGGCGGCGGACTACGCCTGCCCAATGCTTCTGCCCGGCGTATCGTGCTAACCGGATGCCAAAAAGTGACATCCTTGAGCTTCTTAAGGGCGGGGACGGACGCTCCATTGGCCGGGCTGACGAAGTCGCCACCGCCGTGCTGAAGAACCTGGCTCTGTTCCCGGCGTTGATGAAGGGCTGGTGGTCGAGAGACCCTCTGGTGAGAATGCGGACCGCAGATGCTACCGAAAAAGTTACGCGGAACAAGCCTCCTTTGCTTGGCCGATACAAAAGGGAATTGCTGGGCTTGATGGCCGAAGCCAAACAGCAAGAACTGCGCTGGCATTTAGCGGCCATGGTGCCAAGGCTCTCGCTGGACGCGAAAGAACGGAGAGTCGTTTCCTCCCTGCTACGCAGCTACCTCGAAGAGGACAGCTCCATGGTGAAAACATCTGCTCTTCAAGCACTGGCCGATTTGGCTGCGTACGAGCCAAGTATGCAGCCTGAGGTGATAGACCTTCTGCGCCAATCAGCTCGAAGTGGCACGCCGGCGATGAGGGCACGCAGTCGCAAGTTGCTGCTTCAATTCGAACAACGTTTCGACAGCGGTACCTGACAGCATCGCCACTTCAACTGCCATCCGCATAGCCCCCACGATGCAGAACCATGGGGAAATGGGGTAGCGTCTCCGGCGTAAGCACCTTCGCCCGCCAGCCGTTGGGCGGAGGCTCCAATCCAGCGAACAATGGCGAGCTTTCCGCCGTTCCCCCTCCCGCAAGCGGTGCGAGGGATTTTCTTAGAGAATCCACTGCATCGCCAAACCGCTCGCGCCATCGCCGTTCAATTTCCTGCAGATGTTTGGCGTAGGTTCCCTGAGCTTTCAAGCCTTTCGTAGTCAACCGCGCAAGCTTGGTCCGAGACCGGCCCGCTTCCACCAGGGCATATCCACGTTTGGCAAGGAAGGCTAATGCGACCGCCACACCCTCTTTCGAGACTCCTGAAATGCGTGGCAAGTCGCGAACCAGAATCCCGTCGCCGTTGAGCACGCGGACGACGTTGGCGCTAACGGCCAATGACAATTCAGATTCGTTCTCAAACTCAAGCGCAAAGGCAAGGAGCAAACGCGCCAGCAGCGCGGGCAATCGCCGGTCTGCCGATGGAGCTGACCTGGCTTTGTATTTTTCTGCATTGCTATACAGGCCGTAGTTGAGAATCGGCAAACAATCGGGTAACTCCAACTCGATCTGACGCTCCACCGCCGCCAAAGAAGAGATCAAATGCGCCACCTGCTTGCTGCCAAAGCGTTCTTTCCAGCGGTCTTCAATCTCGCCGATCAGCGGTCGCCAAATTTTCAGCGCAGTTTGGCCTGCCTCCGTTGGACGGACGATCCAGTCTGCCTTTGGCGCTTTGGCGCGGCCAAAAGACGGGTCAGGCTTTATGGTGACGTAGCCCCAGCGCACCATTCCGTGGAAGTTCGTCCGAGCACGTGCTATCCACACAAGTTCGCGGGCGGACATTCCATTCTCATCGAGAAACTGCATACAGTTGAGGTACATCGCCATGGACACCAGCCATGGCTTCGGCAGTGTGCTGCTGGCTGCAGCGTGTCGCGCGGTGTAGTGCGGGATGCGCCGTTCCGCTTCGTTATCGAATTCGATCGTAAATGCCACGAGTAATTGGGAGAGAAGAGTCGGCAGCGGCAGTAAGTTCGCCATCGGGCTATCGGTGCAGGAACGCTCGATCTCGATGATATAGGGCTGAGGCAGAGCGATGCCAGTTCCTCAACACCAGCCGTTTGGTCACTTTTCACCAGGTTCGTCTGTGGGAAAAAGCGGGCGATGGGTGGGAGCCAATCTTGGCGCCGGTAGGCTGTTCTACCGGATCAATCTGTGCAAACCCATGGCTGCGCCGATGACAACGAGAGCCACAGCGATGAGTAAGAGGCGCGCCTTGAAGAGTTTTCGTTGGAGTTTGGTCAAGGCTTGATCATACTCCGGAGCTGACAAGACGAGGTAAAGATCTGCTTGTCTTTACTGGATGACGGCGCCATCTTCCGGCTATGGCGCCGTCTGATTTTGGGGCAACTCACTCTTCAAATGCGCCCGAGAATCAGGAGAATGACGACTATGAAAAGAACGAGTCCTAAGCCTCCAGTAGGGACGTAGCCCCACTCCCGGCTATGCGGCCAGCGTGGCAGGGCACCGACCAGCGCCAACACGAGGATCACGATCAATACGGTTCCAAGCATGTTCTGCTCCTTTCTTTATCCTTCTGTGATGAAAAAAGACCGCGGGCCGCATGCGGCCCGCGCCGACCTTTAACGACGAAACGCGGAGCTATAGCGTGACATTTAGCATCAGATTCACGCCCGGATAGTTCGCATTGCACAGGTAGTAGACGCCGTTGATCTCGACAACATAAACATCTTGCGTGTACAGCCAGTTGCTCGGCCACGCGCCACCAAATCCGAACCAATAACCGCCGTACTGGAAGCGGCCACTGCTGTACTCACCCTGACTGACGCGGAACCGATGCTGCTGTCCAAAATTGGCCTTGTAGCGGTCGGCAGGAATGCGACCACCCCCGGCATGCTCTTCCTTCTGTTGGGGCTTGGATTGTTGGGCATGCTGTTCCTGCGCCTTTTTCTCTTCCGGCTTCGCGGTTCTCTCCGGTTGAGCTTTTTTCTCATCATGCGCAGGTTTCGCTTTCTCCTCTTCCTTCTGGTCGTGCTGCTCCTGTTGAGCGTATGCCGGAATACCGATTCCGAGGGACAAACAGAGAACTGCTGTACTGATAGCTCCTACGAGTTTCATAAGATGTTGCCTCCAATGATCGAGTTGCCGTTAATTCTTGCCTTACTGCAACCTTCCTGTGGTTGCATTAACCGGGCTGCCGATGATGCCGCCCGATACGAGAAGCTCCACTCTGCGGTTTTGCTGGCGTCCCGCGGAGTCGTCGTTGGAGGCTACGGGCAGGGTGTTTCCGAAACCTCTGGCCGACACCGAATTTGTAGCTACTCCTTCCTGCACAAGGTAGTCGCGCACGGAGCCCGCGCGATTCTCGGACAGGGTTTGATTCATGGCATCGCCGCCAACGTTATCCGTATAGCCGCCGACTTCGATGTTGAGCCCCGGATAGGAGAGCAGGATGCCAGCGACTTTCGCCAGCTTTTCTCTCGCGCCGGGCTTCAACGAATATTTCCCAGTGTCAAACAAAACATCGGACATGCTGACGATGAGCCCACGGGCGGTGTCACGAGTTTGAAGAATGGAATTCAGTTGTTCGGACAACTTTGCTCGCATGGCTGCCTTGTCGGTCTCTGCCTGTTGCGCGGTCGCTTGCGATTGCTCTGCTGCGAGACGTGATCGTTCGGCATCCGCCTGGGCATTCGCAGAGTCGTTGCGGGCTTTGGCCGCATCGGACTGGGCCTGGGCGTTTGCAGCCTGCGCATTCAACGTGTCAGATTCTGCCTGGGCCTTGGCTGCCTGGGCTTTTGCAGCGTCGGACTCAGCTTGCTCCTTGCGCCGCGTCGCGTCATCCGCTTGTTCTTGTGTTCTCGCTTGCGCGTCCGCTGAATTCTGGCGTTCGTTGGCCATGCGGACGTCGTCCATCTTCTTGACTGCGATGGCGCGCGCATCTTCCGCCGTTTGCACGGCTTCGCGGGAAGTTGCGATCAGCGGTTTGTTGTCGATGTGTCTGTCGGTGGCTTCGCTGTCGGCGTTATTCATCAACTGAACCGCTCGCTGATAGCTGTCGGGCGCGTATTGCTCGGCTCCCTCGGATTGAGCGATGCGCAGGGCGTTTCGCGCCTCGAAGAATTCCAATGGCAGCTTCGCATTCAGGATCACCGGATCGAACTTGTAGCCAGTGGGGATGTAGCCGCCGCGCTCCATCAGTTCATATTTTGCGTTTACCGCTTCGGTAGTTCCCTTGGTCTCTTCGCGAACTACATTTTCGAGAATTACCACGTTGCTGGGCTGTCGGACAGCATAGTAAGGCTCCGCGGTGACGATCAGAGCGAATGCCTGAAGGTCGGTGGTCACATTCACCTTGCTGCGATGGTTGCCGCCGACGAGGACTTCGCCCAGGTTCACGGCACGGCCCTCGGGGGAAATCGCCCACAGGACGTAGGTGAGGTACTCGTTGCCGAACGCCGTCGGTCTTTGCAGATCGCCGAATTCGGCTTCGATCGCGATGGATCCGCGCTTGCTGTTTACTTTGGCCCAGCCATTTGCGGATGGCATCAGGTCCGTGCCGGCGAAATCGACCTTCGAGCTTCCGCTGCGATGCTGATAGTTGATGGCCTGCACGCTGCGGCTGATCACGGTTACCCGAAAAGTGGGCATCGTGCTCATGGGCTCGACGTGTCTGCGGATTGGTTTGAGCAAACGCGCTCAAACTGAGAGTGATTCCTGCTGCTAACAAAAAGCTGTTCTTCAAAGTATCTCCTTGAGGCAGATGTCTGCCGTGTTAGCGCTGTGCGTGCGAGCGCTTGTAAATGGTTACGGGAATATCAGGTCCCCACGTGAATGCGGGAAAGAGAATGGAACAGCCCGAAACATGTTCAGTAGCCAAAAAACGACGGCAATCACCACGACGCCGTTCAGAATTGACTTGATAGTCCCCTGCATGGGGATGAATCGGTTCACCAGCCACAGCAGGACACCCACCACGATGAGAACTTCCAGGAGTTGAATTAAAGGCATGATCTTTGACCTTCCTTTTTTAGCGAACTAATTCGCACGGGCTCACGCACCCATCTGCCAGGAGATGTAGCCCTGATGTCGATTTTCGGGAACGTTTAGGGTCGAGTCGCGTCGCCGCAAGGTTTGGCGGCATGCACACGGATGAAGAATGCTGATTGGCTGGATGCGGCTCTAGCTCTAAGAATGAGAGCGGCAAATGGCAGAGGTTGCGAGTCTAGCCGATACTCACAGTCAGTACAACTAGAATGACAGGTCTTGGAAGTTGTGCGTCTGAGCAAGATAGCTCACATACGGAGAGAGATCAAGGTTGGCGACCTACGCGGCGGCATGTCGAATTCTCTGGCCACAGTCGAAACAGACCTGATATGTGCGATTCTTGATCGTGAACACACGGCTCAGGTGACGATGCCTGCAGCCAAAGAGGAACTGGAAGATACGCGAGAAAGGTTTCATAAATCCTGCGTGCTGGCGGCGCTCGTAACTTCCGTTGGCGTCCAGCCACGCCAGCAGAGAGCGAACGCTGGCTCTGAGCCAGGGCAATCGCGCAGTCCGCGGCTCCGTAATATATGTTGAGCGTGTCGCCATCGGCATCCATCGTGTATCCGCAGGGGAAAACAACATCGTCAACATCGCCGTGCTGCTCGTACGATGCCTCCGGTCCGAAGATCCACGAGTCTCCCCGCAGCAGGCATTTTTCTGGATTCTCCAGATCGAAAAGAGCCAGGCCCAAGCGATACAGACAGCCCGAGGGCGTATGCCGTACTCCGTGATAGAACACGAGCCATCCTCGGGAAGTCTCGATGGGCGGCGGCGATAACCCGATCTTGTTGGCATCCCACCAGGCGCCGCGCCGGGCTTCCAGCATGAGCCTGTGCCTGCCCCAATAGCGCAAGTCGGGCGAGTAGGAGATCCACATGTGGGATCCGAGCGTCGTCATGGGACGATGAATCAGCGCCCAGCATCCGTCGATTCTTCGTGGCAGGAGTGCTGAGTCTTTGTCATCGGGCGGCATAATCACGCCGTATCGATCGAAGACACGGAAGTCTTTCGTCAGCGCCAGCGACACGCCGGGACCGCCGCGTGAATAGGAGGTGTAAGTGATGACGTATTGCTGCAGCTCGGGGACGAACGTGATGCGAGGATCTTCAATGCCCCAGATTTCTTCCGGATAGTTCTTCGGATCGGGCATTAGCGTGGGCTCATTGTCGATTTGCCAGTCATCGACACCGTTGCGAGATCGGGCTGCGCAGAGATGCGACAGTCCCCGTCGATCTTCCACGCGGCAAAGCAGCAGGGTCGTGCCATCTGCGAGCATGGTTGCTCCCGCATTGAACACGCTATTGATCGGGTACGGCCAATCCTTACTAGTGAGGATCGGGTTTGCAGAATGACGAAGCAGCAGCGGTTCGAAGCGAGTGCTCAGCAGGCTCATAGATTTTTCGGTGGGCATGGTCATGACGGGAGATTGCCGGTTCAGATTCTTGTAGCGATCGCATTTCGAGGAGCGCCATCAGGAACGACAGCGTTGATTCAGCTCCCTGGTTCTCATTGGCGCGTTCCGGATGCAGGCCGTCCCGGCAACCGCCAGTGACGGAGTCATAGAGAGGCACTTGCAGATCATTTTCGCCGAGGAACCAATTAAAGGCTGACCAGGCTTGCTTGCGCCAGCGGCTATCGCCCGTAATGCGATATGCCTGCAGAGCACGCAGAGACCGCCCCGGCTGCTTCAATCGGCTGCTGATCAAAACGCGCCTTCTCGCCATTCTGGGGATAGAAGCCTTGCGATCCGATCGGTGTGAAGTGGCCGTTGATTTCGCAGCGCTGGGCTTGTGACAGCCAGTCCAGAGACTCGAGGCCAGCGGAAACCATGCGGTCGTCCGAGCAAGCTGAGCCCACCACTAATAAGCGCCTGGGACAATCTCGCATTTCCATAAGCCACAACGTTCTCGAACCATTTCCAATCCGCCCGTCGGATCGACTCGTACATTTGGAGCAGCCGCTGACTGAGGGCAGCTCGAATTTTCTGCGCGTCGCGATCTCCGGGATATGAGCCCAGGTATTCCTGAATCCCAAGCAAGGTGTAAGCCCAGGCCCGCGGACTGTTGAATTTAACAACTGCAGGGAGAGAAAACTCGAACAAGCGTCCCGCCGCGCCTCTCAATCCTTGATCTTGAGATCGGCCTAAAACCGTTCCCAAGGCCCACAACGCGCGTCCGTGGGAGTCTTCGGAGCCGACAGCTTCGTTCCACCGGCGATCATAGCCCAGGAAATTCTTGAATCGTCCCTTCGCGGAGTTGAAGGCATGTTCCAGGAATGCCGAATAGCCGAAGGCTGAAATCTCCGTGGATGGATTCACCATCCCACTCTGGCGCGTTTCCATTTGTCCCAGCAGCATTGCAAAAATGAGCGCGCGCGCATTGTCGTCGGTGGTGTATCCCTCTCTGCGGTTCGGGATGGTGAAGATCGAGTGCTGGAGCATGCCGGTATCGTCGGTCAGGCGATGCAGGTGATTTAATTTTAATTCCGGCACCTGATCCAACGATTTGGGAATCGTCCGGGCACCGAACTGTACTTTCGGCGTTTCCATGCGGTCGCTTCGAACCCGCGCGAAACTCTCCATGTAACCCTGTGCGACTCGTTTCCAGATCGTATCGCGGGCGAACAGATAAGCCCGTTTGCGCATGGCGTGACGAATCGCGGGAGTGTCCAGCAGTTCAATCGTCTTGTTCGCAATGGCAGCGGGATTCTGGAATGGGACCAGCGCGCCCCGGCGGTCGTCCAACAACTCGATGGCATGCCAATAGGGAGTCGAAATGATCGCCTTGCCCGCACCCATGGCATAGGCCAGCGTTCCGGAAACCACTTGCGCTTCATGTCGATAGGGTGTGATGTAGATGTCGGCGGCGCCGATGAACTCAACCATTTCTTCGGGGCTGACGAAGCGGTTGTGGAAGATCACTTCGGATTCAACGCCCACTTCCTTCGCCAACGCTTGCAAGCTGGCTCGGTACCCATCCCCCTCGCGGCGCAGAATGTGCGGATGAGTCGCGCCCGCGACGATGTAAACCACATTCTTGTGTTTTGACAGAATCTGGGGCAATGCCTGAATTACGTTTTCGATCCCTTTATTCGGCGAGAGCAGGCCAAAGGTGACGAGTACCGCTTTGCCTTCCACGCCGAACCGATCCTTGTAGAAATTCGGGTCGAGGAATGGAAGGTCGGGAACGCCGTGGGGAACCATGTCGATCTTGCTGCCCGGTACCTTGAAGATTTCCTGCAGGAACTGCGACGAGAGCTGGCTCATCACAACCAGGCGGTCAGAGAGCTCTGCAATCTCTTCCATGACCAGCAGTTGATCAGGGTTGGGCTCGCGCAAAACCGTGTGCAGCGTGGTGACCACCGGCATCTTCAGGCCGCGCAGCAGATGCAGGAGATGACTTCCGGCCGGACCGCCGAAAATTCCATACTCGTGCTGCAGACACACCATGTCGATGTTGTTGAAATTCAGAAATGCGGCGGCTTCCTGATAGGACTGCGCGTCGTCCTGGGCGAGCGACCAGCGCACGCGTGGCGGATAGTCGTAGCCCTCTTCCGTATCGTTCACCGGGAGCGCCAACAGTCGAGCGTTACCATACTCGGCGGCAATGGCGCTGCACAGATCGGTGGTGAAGGTGGCGATTCCACATTGTCGTGGAAGATAATTTCCGATTACCGCGATCCGGCTCGGCAGGGAAGGCTTCGATTGAGATCGGACGCGAGCTGTCGCAACCTCGTGCCGCAGCAGCGGGTTCGCTCGAACGACTTCCAGCGCTGCCTTGGGTAGTACGGGGTTTGGTAGCGACATATGTTCCTACGGCCAGAGCGGGTTGAAAAGCCTTGATTCGGCCGTGTCTCAAGCCTCAGGCAGTGACGGGTACAACTTCAGGGGTACACCTGGAATTTTGCAGTAACTTGGCGGCGTCTTCGGCTGTGAATTTTCCCATCATCAATGCCAGCTTTTTGTTGGTGGTCATCTGGATGGGAGTCTTGTCAATCCGCAGCACGTACGAAGCCACTCGCGTGCCGTCCTGCACCTTTACCAGAAATTTAGTGTTTGCCATGGATTCAAGCATAACCGCGTGGTGCGGGATGGAACTGAGCACTATTGACCATCTTGTTGGAGCGGTTCAGTGCATGGTAAATCCATGAAGGTCAAAGTGAAACAGGCGCTCGCGGTTCGTTGCCCCACGTGCGGAGCCAAACCGGGAGAAAAGTGCGAGTTGAGCACTGGCCTGCCCCGTACTGAACCGCACAGAGACCGGCGCCTGTCCGCCTCGGAGCCGTCGGAATAAGCCGGGCAAGGATGGGAACTTCAGGCTGGAACTGGCCTGGCGGTTGGCGATTCTGGATGATGGATAGTTCTAGATGATGGATGGATTCGTTCACGAGGAACTCGTCGTTCCTCAATTTGTCGCCTACACGGCCTGCTGAGACGTCCGCCGCGCTTCATAGCTGTCCAGGTTGCAGCTTTGTTGCATGTGCCGCGAATGCGCAATGACGGTCACGTAGGGCACACCGAGAAAACTTCGAGCAACGATTTCGGTGATCTCAAGACCATTGAAGTGTAGCGGCTTTACCTTCGCTAGAATCCGCTTCACTGCGTTCTGAACCTTCGCCGCTCCTATCGCGCCAAAGAACATCACTTTGATCCCCGTCGCCAGGAAAAAGAAATTCCATCCGGCAGCATGAATCTTGCGATCGAGGGTGAAACCATCCATCACGGTGAGCCGATTCCATTCCCCGGAACACGGCTCGCTCTCGAGGCCAAGAAGTTGCTTCATCCCAGGGGGCCATTCCTTGATCAGAATCGTGCCGACTTGAACGGTTGGAGGCATAAGATTTCAGTTTCGCTGATTCGTGGCCCGCAATACTGCTCAGAATTGCTCATTCCGCTAATATCTACAAATGTAGGATTTATGCGGGATTTCGACCATATACGACTACAATCAACGAAGATGAGCCCTGTGGTAGCAACCAAGAGACACCACGGATTCGATCCCAACACCTTCCTCGCGACCATCGGCGAGGGCAGGAAGATTTTGTCTGTTCCCAAGAAGGAATTGATCTTTGCCCAAGGCGACGGGGCGGATGCGATCTTCTATGTTCAGAAGGGCAAAGTGCGACTCAGCGTCGTTTCCAAGATCGGCAAGGAAGCGACGATCGCCATTGTGAGCGAGGGGAACTTCTTCGGAGAAGGTGCATTGGCGGGTCAGCTTCTGCGCATGGGTTCCGCGGCGGCCATGACGGATTGCGAGATTCTTCGAGTCGAGAAGAAAACGATGATGGAAGCTCTTCACCGCGAACCCACACTGTCTGAAATGTTCGTGGCATACCTCTTGGGGCGGAATATCCGTTACGAAGAGGATCTGGTCGACCAACTGTTCAACTCCAGTGAGAAACGCCTGGCCCGCGTGCTTCTCTTGCTCGCTCACTTTGGCAAGGAAGGCTCGCCGGAAACTGTGGTCCCTAAGATCAGCCAGGAGACGCTAGCCGAGATGGTGGGAACTACCCGGTCCCGCGTGAGCTTCTTCATGAACCGGTTCCGGAAGCTGGGCTTCATTCACTATGCCGGCGGCACGGAAGGCGCACTGCAGGTTCACAGTTCACTGCTTAATGTAGTTCTGCACGATTGAGCCCTTCCGCTGAATCTGCCCCCCCCGAGCCTTGTGAGCAATTGTGGGCAGACCTGCCAGAATGCAACCTGTATGCAGCCAAGAGACGCGCCTTTCTCGCCAAGAGGGTGGAGAAGTACCCTGGATGGGAGCATCGCATTCTGACCGGAGAATGGCATGGCCATTCAATTTCACGCGGACTTATCGGAAGACTCAGGCCCCGCGGCGGCCACTAATCAAATTGATGACCACCATCACCAGCGCTACAACCAATAGCAGGTGAATCAGCCCGCCAGCAATGTGCAAGCTGAAGCCCAACAGCCACAGAATCAGAACTACAGCCACAAGGGTCCAAAGCATATTAATCTCCGCTGTTTATCGTTAGCTTATCGTTGTTTCGCTTCGCTGCCCTCCTGGGAGACAGGGCTGAGCGACTTCCCGCATTCCTGGCACACTCGCTTGGCCCGTGGAGTAATCAGCCCGCAAAACGGGCACATCCTCTGCATTCGAACTTCCTGGGCCGGCGGCCGAACCGTCGCCAGAAACTTCCGTACCCTGTCAAGCGTGGCACTTAGCCGCTTGCGTAGCCGATAGAGGCGAAGAGAAAGAACGAATTCCATCGACTCACCTTCTTCTCTTCTGGACGAGATTCGAACTGTTTGCTGGAGCATGACAGGTGACAAGGAACAATTCTGAGCCGGATTGCTCACATGCCGAATAATGTTCTTTATTTAAGGTGAGATCGCAGTCCCCGTGACCGCGGAACTCGAAGTGAGCAATTCAGATCAGCAACTCCTTTCTGTTTGAGCGATCATGATGGTAGAGACGAGCACCTCTTCTCTTCTCTTTCAGGTCCCCTGAACTAAGTCAGCCATCTGAAGCTCTCTCCTCTTAGTTCGGAAACTCCTAAAGGAAAAACTCTCATGAAGAAAACAATGTCATTGCTGTTGATGAGCGCCCTGGGCATGATTGGAACGTATGCGTTTGCGGGTTCGGCACGCGAAGATTCGGTAGACCGCCTACAACGCTCCGTGACCGTTCTACATGCGATCATGGCTGCGCCGGACAAGGGCATTCCGGAAGAAGTACTGAATGGCGCGAAGTGCGTCCTCGTCGTGCCCGACCTGGTTAAGGGCGGCTTCGTTTTTGGCGGCAAACATGGGCGCGGTGTGGCCACCTGCCGCACGGCCGAAGGCTGGAGCGCTCCCGCATTTGTCTCCGTGGGCGGCGGAAGCTGGGGATTGCAGATTGGAATCGAGGACGTAGACCTGATCATGCTGGTCATGAACGACGACGGCATGCAGCATCTGCTTTCCAGCAAGTTTGAACTGACGGGGGAAGGATCAGTTGCAGCCGGCCCAGTTGGCCGTCATGCTTCTGCGGGAACGGACTGGAAGATGAACACGGAAATGCTGACCTACTCGCGCTCCAAGGGCGTGTTCGCCGGCTTGACGCTGGAAGGTGCGGTCGTGGAGCAGGACAACGACTCCACTCATGCGATTTATGGCAAACACATGATGTTCCGGAACATCCTTTCGGGAAAAGTGGCGACTCCGCGGAGCGCCGACGCGTTCATGAAGGCTGTGTCCGAGGCAGGCCAACAGGCCAAGATCGCCGATGCAAAGCAAGACACGAACTAGTTGCAGGAAGGCAAGATGGATTTTGCGGCCGGCCGGAGCTACATACAAGTTCCGGCCAGTCGCCTTCCAGGGATCGACAAGCGAAGTCGCTGTTTGAAGGGACTGATGATTCCACGACCATGTCCGGAATGCGGCAGCGAACTGGTGCGATCCAAGCGCACCGATCAACAACCAGCAGCAGGGATGATCCCGCAGCCCGCGCCGCCCGGTTGGCGCTGTAGCGTGTGCGGTGGCGGGTTCACAACCGAACAGATTCGAGAGAGCAATCGCGCCAGGTCGTCGTCAACCCCGTAGGCGAAGTTGGGTTCCAGAAGTTCGTGAAAATTTCAGCCACAGAAAAATACTTCGATCCGCCAACGATTGCCTCGTGGCTACACGGGCGCGACATACCCCGGATGTCTGGACCGATTAAGCCCGCGCCGTCTGAGCGAATTAATCGATTTCACCGCCGTTGGTGTCACCTGGCTGCAGTGCATGAAGGCGCTTGGAATTGGGTCTCACCTGCTCTGCGCCTGACACGCCTGTGCCATACAGATAGTAGAAATTCGGGCTGGTCCAGGCGTTATCGAAAACCATGATTTGTGAATTCTGGATCGCATCCTTCGTCGGCGTAAATGTAATGGTGAAGGTGCATGACGCACCTGCGGCCAACACTGAGGGACAGTTGTTGGTCTGGGTGTAGGGCGTTCCGATCGTGATGCTGCTGATGTCAAGATTGGCATCGCCTGTGTTCTTGAAGGTTTCGGTGAGGGTCGAACTGGTGCCGACCGCCACGTCGCCAAATTCCACCTGCGTGTGACTTTGGTAGACAACTGGACCTGGGTCCGGACAAGTGCGCGTGTTCAGAACCAGGGGCGGCAGCGGCGTCTGGTTGAAGTTGAAGGCAGCGGTCATGTCGGCGGCATCGGCATCCCGCAAGGTGAGCGAGGCCAGGCCGAAACGGGTTTCGACGAATTTCAGAACTGAGGAGAACTCGTATTGGGTGTGGTCGATAAAGCCGGGAATGGCGTAGGGGGAAATGATGGTCATGGGAACCCGCACCCCGAAGCCGTAGTAGTCGGGATTGGCGGGAGGGGCGCCATCGTAGAAACTGCCGAACTCGTCATAGGTCAGGAAAATGGCAGTGGTGCCCCAATCGGGACCCTGCATGATCGCGTTAATCTGCTGCACGGTCCAGTTCTCTCCCGTGCAAAGGCTGTAGGGGGGATGCTCGCTGTCGGTCGCGTCCGACACAAGCCAGCTTACCGCCGGCAAGTTCCCGTTGGTCGCGTCAGAGGTAAAGTTGTGCCAATCGACCACGTGCTCAGCCCACTGGTCGGTATTGCGAATCTGATTGATGGCATTGTAGGTGTTGTATATGTACCCGTTTGAGCCCTCAATTGGGGCGTAGGACGTCCACGTGATGCCGGCATCGGTCAACAGGTCGCCCAGGGTGGTGTTGCTAAAACATGGGAAGACGGACTGCTGCACGCCCTCGGGGTTCTGGGTAACTACGGTGCTTCCGGCCGGCAAATCGCAACCCCAGGACGAAGGCTGAGTTTTTCCAGGCCCCAGCGGGTTATAGATCACTTCCGCGCTGTCGGCCATGATCGAGTACAGGCGATTGGGGAAGGTTTCAGCGTGGATTGACGAGAATGTGTTGTCCGAAAGAGCAAAGGTTTGCGCGTAAGCCCAGTAGTTTGGAATGTCGGCCTGATAGTACTGGCCCATCGACTTATAGTCGCCGTCGATGTTTCCCAGATTTACCAGATCGAACTGGTTCATCAGGCCGCCGTTGATCGCGGTCAGTTGGTCATTCCAGTCGTGGCCCATGTCGCGGACCTCGTCGGTCAGGTGGTTGAGCGGAATAATCGAACCGTTCGACACCGGGCCGCTGGTCGCGCCGTTGACGCCGGGGAACGTGCCAAAAATATTGTTGAAGCTGTGGTTCTCTTTCATGATGAAGACAACGTGCTGGATCTGACCGATACCGGCAGTGATGCCGGTTCCGCTGAGGCCGATGGTCTGTGGACTGCCGCCGCCGTTGTCGGCCATGGAAATCGTCGCCACCCTTGAACCTGTAGTGGTGGGGGCAAAGACGACGGTGATTGCGCAACTGCCGCCCGCCGGAACACTGGCGCCGCAGGTACTGGTCTCAGTGAAGTCGCCCGGATTCGTACCTGTCTTGGTGATCACGACGCTGGCGATAGCGTTCGTTTTGCTCTGGTTCGTAACGGTGACGACTTGGGCGGAACTGGAAGTACCGACGCTCTGGCTGCCGAAGGTCAAAGCGCTCGAAGAGAATTGGACGATGGTGCCGGTCCCGGCGAGGGCCACTGTTTGTGGGCTGCCGGTGGCATTGTCAGCAATCGACAAGCTCGCCGTGCGCCCATTTTTGGCGAGGGGATAAAAGGTGACGCTAATGGTGCAACTGGCGCCTGGGGCCACGCTCGTTCCGCAAGTGTTGGTCTGACTGAAGTCGCCGGTGTTCGCCCCGGTGATGGTGAAACTGGTGAGATTCAGCGTGCCCCCGCCACTGTTGGTGAGCGTGACCGCCTGGGATGGGCTGCTGGTGTGGACGACTTGAGTAGGGAAGGTGAGGCTGGTCGGAGACAGAGTCACGGCTGGACTTCCACTGGTTCCGGTGCCGGTGAGGCCGGCGGTTTGCGGACTGCCGGTGGCGCTATCGGTGACCGTTACTTTACCGGTAATCGTTCCTGTCGAGGTAGGGGCAAAACTTACGGTGAGCGTGCAACTGCCTCCCACTTTGAGTCCAGATCCGCAGTTCTGGCTCAGGGTGAACTGTGCGCTCACGGTGATGCTCTTGAATTTGATCACGGTGGTACCGGTGTTGGTCACTGTGATGTTCTGGCTCGGGCTCACGGTACCAACGCCTTGCGAGCCAAAGGTCAAACTCGTCGGGGATAGCGTGACCGTTGCCGAGCCGGAAGCAAGGCAGGAAAGCGCAAGCAACACGCAAACCGGGACAAGAGCAAGCCTGAACACTTTCATGAATCCCCCTAAAACGGCTGGTGATCGTCTCAGTCGTGGGGTGCCTTCGGTAACTATCCCGGGCGCGGAGGCTGAGAAATTGAGCATCCCATGCGGTCTACGGGGCGTCAAGATGAAGGATTTTGCATGTTACGGGGTGATTGCCAAGACGATCCGTTTTGGAGGGTTTGCGCCTCCTTCGCGATGAGCGGAGGCGTGGTAATGCAGTAGGTTAGTTGGTTGCGGGGGGGTGGATTTGAACCACCGACCTTTGGGTTATGAGCCGCCACATTTTTACCCAAGACTCCCAGCCGTCTTATTACGCAGCAGGTTCAGAATCAAACAGTTGCAGCGATAGTTGTTGGGGGATTTCTTTCGCAGACTCATTTTTCGAAAAAGCTTGCGAAAGAAGAGCACCGAACGCAGCGGAAACCTTTCGGTCTTCTTCGTTCACCGCGTGCGTGTAGCCCATCGTTGTGTTCGGGTCCGCGTGACCGAGCCTTTGCAGTCGGGTCGCCCACGGCGTTCCTAGTTCATCTAGCTTAGTCGCGGCACCGTGGCGAAAACCATGACATGCTGTGCCTTTCACGTAGATACCCATCTTCTTCAGCAGAGGCTTGAGTTCGCGTTTGACCAAGTTTTCAGGATTCAATCGCTTTCCCTCTGGCGAGAGAAACAACGGATCACTTGGGTGTCGAGGGACAAGTTTTCCGGGCTGGGACAGGGCATCTTTCATACGGTTGGAATGGAGACTCCGGAATTTGTTCGTGAGGCACAGGTTGATGTAGTTCTGGAACCGGGCTTGGTTCGCTCCAAAGTGCTTCGTGGGATCGAACGTTTGCACGATGTCCTCTTTGCCAGCTTCCCGGTGTTTGGACGTGGCGGGCACGGGGGAGAAGGAGTAGGGATATGCGAGTCGCACAACTTGCGCCCCAGGTACGTCGAGAATCGGCGCTTCGTCGAGAAGGACGCGCCATCGGGTCGCCTGTGTTTGCGATCGTTGAACGAGCTCGGCCCAGTGACGGATCAACGTCTCTCCGCCGCTTCCCGCTGCAGCAAGCAGCGTGGCCTGTTCCTCCCAGTGCGCATAGCCATTCAGCCAAGCAAGGGTTGGCTCCATGCCGGGGCACCGCGTCGCCGGAGTACCGGGCGGCCTCGGAGCAACGTTGCTGATATGCAGTGACCTTGCGCGACTCCTATGGAGATGGACGGCGTTGAAGAAGGCATACTCGTCGTCGCTATCAATGGCGCGCACTGCGGCCATTGCTTCGTCGACGGTCTGGCCCCGGATGACTCCGCGGAGCAAGCACTCGATGCTCTGTGTCGCGGTTGTGGTCATGACGGGAAACGAGAAAGCGATCACATCTGCCGGCAGTATCGTGCCGTCGTCAACGACCGGTCCTCCGAGTCGCGCGCTCTCGCACGTAGAGAGAACGAGGAGCTCGCAGCCATAAGAAGCACACAGCGCGACGATCCCGGCCGTCCGGATACGTTCGTCATCGCGCGCGGAGAGGTAATGCTCTCCTTGGAGTTCGTCGTAGTGTCCGTGTCCCGAGACGATCACGATATGCGGCCGGAAGGCGTCGATCTCGACCTCCAAGCGTCGCGCAGATGAATAGAAGAAAAACTCGATGGGGATGTCAGCGGGGACCGTATCGAGGAGCATGCAGCGCTCCTCGTCTAGCCGAAGATTGCTGTCGGTGCCAAGGCTGATGTGCGCGATGTTGGTGACGGGATTGCGCCGCTTTCGCTTTGGGACTGGCGACGGCAACTCGCGCTTCAGGTGACTGCCGGGGTCGCCGATGAGGAAACGGTTGTTGACGCGGAGAAGTTCCCAAGGGAACTGCATGAGACGGTGCGCTGCTTGCGAAAACTGTACGCGCACCTGCCTAGCGTCATCGCGCAGTCTTAACTCTTCCCAGGTCGCAGGCGGTGCCACGAGTGCGGCGAGTCGGTCGCCGACATCGCTGAGCAGGATGTCTCCCGGGTCATGGATGCCGATTGATTTCCAGCGCAAAAGCCGCAAGTCCTCGAAGAAACTCGCGGCGAGGTCCGGATTAACGCGGGTTGTGACCTCACGCCTGCCAGAGCGCATCCGAAACTCGTAGCGTCCCGCAGAGTCGACATCGACGTGAATACTTAGTTCTCGCGGCATGTTCCTCAAAGCAATCGCCTTCGAGTAATCTTTACGGCTGCAGCGGACTCGTAGCCGGGACGAATCGTAGCGACCGGGCAATTCGCAGTGTACCAGCGAGCAAATGCTAGGCTAATGTCTGCTGGCCATAATGCCTGATTCATCGCCTTAGAGGAAATAATCGTCACAACCGGCGATGGGACGATTTTGAACGCCCGGATCGAACGCGAGTCTCTCTGGGCTCTTGGCCGTTTTGCCGCTCTTTGAAGCTAAGCAGGCAGCGGTAGAGTCAGTTGCGTCGGCGGCGGACGCCGCGGTGCACATTTTCGGAGAAATGATTTTCCACTCCCCGTCATCCCGAGAATCAGCGTGTGGGCGACCTCGCCGTTGTGCAGGTTCAGGAAGTATGGCGTGCTGTTGTCGGTTTCAAGCGCGGCCAGGTACTCCGTTCCTAGATGCGCATTCGTCTTCTCGCCGGGAAGGATTGTAAACAGAAAAGACAGGTCGGCATAGTTCGTGTTGAGCAGATACAGCTTCCGGAGGTTTAGCGCGTAGTTGCCCGGTACGGTGGCGAAATAAGCGTTGAGCTGGTTGTAGGTTTCCGCGAACAAGTTGCCATCCGCATTGGTGAACACGCCGGTAAACTCGGCCACCAGTTGATCGAGTTCCGTTCTTGCCTGACCGGATGACGCCCGGCCATAAAGCACAATCGTGAGCGAGAAATCGCCAAGCGATTGGCCGTCACCCAAAGCACGCAGGCAATCCCCAAGGTTTTCAATGTCGGCCTGCTTGGACTCATCCACCAACACATCGCGTGGGTTCGTCTGCGTCGCGTCGCTGCCCATCTGAGACACAAACCCTGTCTTCGACATGTTGAAGTGGCGGCGGCGCTTGTTCACTTCTTTGCGAGCCTGGTCCGCGGTCAGCGGTGTCCACTCCGTGACGACATAAAAGTTAGCGGGAATCTTCAGAAGCGCGTCCAGGACTAAGGGCCTCGTTTCGGTGATGGCCTCTTTCATCGTCAGTACGCGGACAATGTGATCGCCGGCGCGCAGATGATCGCGCTCCGCTTCGATATCGGAGTTCACCACCTGATAGTCGAGAAACTGCGTGGACTGCGGCCTGCCGGTGATACGCCAGTCGTCATAATTCAGCAGGCGTCGGAAAAACGTGAATTGCCCCTGCCGATTCAACACTTCGATTTGCATGAAGTCTGCCAGCTGTCGGCTGAATGCCTGCACATGCTGGCCGAGGCGTTGAAGATCGCGCTCGATATGCGTCCGCAACAATTTCTTCATGCTGTCGCTGGTGAACTGAGCTTTGAGTTCCGCAATCGCGCCCTCTGGATCGCGCAACAGGCGAGCTAGGGCCGTTCCGACGCCGGTCTTCGAGCGTGCGCCTTCGAGCAGGATGCAGTAGAAGATTTCAACTTGATAAAGATGGTCGCGCTTCCGTTCAAAGAACTGTCGCCGCTGATCGATAGCTGCATCCACGACCGGGTCGTCATACGTTGCGAATGGGATGTAAGGTCGATTCGATTTGAAGAGGTATTGGTAGACGTGGAAGCCTGGGCCAAATGCTTTCAGCGCCGCTTCTAACCGCTTCACTGCATACTCTTGCTCCGACCGCTCAAGACTCTCGTAGTCCACGCCGGAAATACTGAGGACCATCCCTACATCGCCGCTCTTGGTGAGGAAGGTCGTCTCATTCCAGAAGCCATAGAGATTGATGTGGTCGTTGAGAGCTGCGCTCTCTTTCCACTGCTTGACGACTTTGTCGAGACGCAGCATCACACCACCTCTACACGTGGGACTTGTTGTTTCGCGGCGTCGTAGCGCAATTTGTAGCGTTCAGACTTTGCGAGGATGCGTAGAAACGCCGGATCGCTGTTCGTTACCCAATGACCGAAAGCAAAACCACCAACGAACACGGCGATGCCGGCCAAGATGGAGTTGAAGAGATTGAAAGCTCCCACGGCGCCGACGCAGACGAAGTAGAACAGAGTGCGCTCGACGCCAAAGTAGGTGAGCGGCTTATGCATGCTCTTGAAGACTCGATTTGTGCGCTGTTTCGGACCTGTGATATTTGGCATAAGGGACTCGCTCAGCATCTGTTGAATCTGGGGGTAGGGCCTCCTACACGCCCCAAAGCCAACTCAAGACGTTTACGGCGAGAACGGCAATCCCGGTTCCGGCGGCGACGCCGGCCAAGGCCTTCTTTGCGCCGGGTTCGCCGTGAGCGAAACCGTAGCCGCCGATCACGATCGCCACTAGACTTGCAACCTTTGCAATGGTGCCGGTGAAAAGACTTTGGATAGCGGTAAAGCCCGTGTCGAACGGTGAACCCTGTGCCAGCGCCGCCACAGGAATGATGAAGAACAGGGCAAGAACAACTGTGGTTAGACGCACGCGCTTCGACTGGAGAAGGCGCTCAATTTCGCGGATGAACTGGACTCGGAACCAGCGTGTCATTTGCATCTCCCGCAGCACCTCAAATCGGCTGCTTGTGGCGCAAACGTAACGCGACTGGCAAAGCATGTCCAACAACTTCTCGTCGCTCTGTTATTCCTGGGAGGAATAAGAGCTAAGACGATTTGACGCCCGAACTGACAAAGGGGCTTACACGGGAAATCCGGTCAGCAGTGGCTCTGATCGAATGCCACTTGCTGGCTACTTTGTCACATCTACCCCTACCATATTTGACGATTTACAGCTATTTGGCGGTTTTCCCAAGTCAATGCACGTTGCGTATACCTCGACGTTGACGGTGTAATGTCCCGGACGGAGGTATCGGAATTCCACAGTTCCAAGTTCTGCAGGCACCGTTCCATCAGCCGTGGGCAAGCGATCCGCGTCGTGTGACGGAGTGCCCCAGAATATTTGGCCGGTGATTGCGCCCCCAACTGCTTGCTTCCGGCAAATATAGCTAGCGTCCCAGCTGAACCGATGCCATTCGCCCACCTTTAGGTCGATGTCGCTTCCTGAAATATAGGTGGTGTTCTGGCCACACACATTGCCCGGCATCTGAGGAGAGGCAAGCATTTCGGATCTCGTCGCGCCCGGAATATATTTGCGCTCGACGTAATGAGTCGTAGCTTCGCTTCTGAAGATCTTAGGCAATATGGAGATCAGGCCAATCAAAGAGGCAGTTGTGATCGCGATCAACAACAAGTAGTTCGGGCGCGGGTCATCTTCTTTACGCGTCAGAACCTTGAAAACTGCAAGTCCAATGCCCGCCGTCCCAGCCGCGATTGATGTCCACATCGCTTTGTAGGAGTCTTGCAACCAGCTAGGAAGATGCTCAAAAGTCTCCAAGCCTAGCGTCCGAGCGGTCGCCCATAGCAGAAAGATGACCAAAGCGGCTGAAACGAAAATGATGATGAGGCTGTCTACAAAGCCGGGGGGAGAAGGTTTGCGATCAAGTTTCTTCTCTGCAACCTCAGCGGGCAACCAACCCAACTGATCGATCGCACTTTGCAAAACCGCAACCATGCTGGTGAGGCTTGAATTCATCTGCTTCCGCAGTTGCTCATCCGAGGTTTTCGAGCCGACTGAGAATGCCTGCGATCCATCAAAGCTCCGCAGAAGAGATTCACCGAGTCCTGCCCGCTCTAGCGCACCATGTGCCGTATCTTTCCATTGTGTACGTTTAGGAGAATCCCACGCCAATCCCGGAATTGTGCGGGCATCTTCAATCAGATTCCGAAGAATAGCAGCCGCCTGTTTGGCAGAAAGTGGTTTTGCAGCGGCATCTTGCGGGGATGACAAGAAACACTCCTTTGCTTTCTAGAATCATTAAGTAGAGCTAGTACGTCTTGCGCCGTTCAAGCTGCTATCCCGTTCTCGCATAAGGTGATTAAGAGTTAGCCATGTCAGGCATTATAGGCGACGCACAGACCAAGGCGGTGGCCGCGGGTGTCGATCCGGATGGGCGGAGCCCTGGCTGCCCGATTATTCAGAGTATGTGAAGACACGAATTCCGCATCCGCGACAAACATTGGGGCAAGGACAATCGACGCGAAGAATCGGACAAGAGGTGGCTGATATTCCCAGTGGGAATATCACGCGGACGAGAAGTTGTTGGACACGGTCGAGGAAACGAAGCAAATTGGGTGACATCGTTCGGTTTCGCGCAATATCCAATAGCGCGCGGAACCGCATCGCAGCGAGGCTTCTATGTCGACCCAGCCCACTCGAATTCCCCCACGCGAGCGACTGCGCTCAGTGCGGGAAGCACCCGTCAATCAACAATACGCCGCACGGTTCCTCAACCTGCATCCGAAGACGGTACTCCGCAAGGCTCGTGAGGGCCTGCTTCCCGCGCATCCGGTTGGTACAGGTCGGAAGCGCTGGCATTTCTATCTCTCGGAGCTAGACCAGTGGCTTCGTTCTCAGGTAATCTCAGGCAGCCACCCGCGTCGCCAACCCCAAGGAGATTACATTGGCTAAGCGAACGCGGTATCAGTACGGTAGTGTTGAGATCAACAAACGCGTAACAGGACCGGACGTATGGCTCTATCGTTGGTGGGAACCGACTTCAGATGGTCGCAGGACCAGAAGGGGTTTCACCGTCGGAACCGTCGAAAAGTACAAGACGGAGGCCCACGCCTTGAAAGCAGCAGAAGGCATGCGGCTAATGATCAACGATGGGATGTTGCGCCGAGATCCGGTTCTCTTCTGTGGCATCCTCGACCGTTTCTTGCTCGATCAGAAGCAGGAAGAGGATGCCGAACAAATCACTCACAATACTCTAGCCTCCTACCGAAGTATGATTTGCCAGCACATCCGACCCAAGTGGGGCGACACCCGTCTCGAAGACGTTCGGCCCGCTTTGGTACAGGATTGGCTTCGCAAGCTCGTCCTCTCGCCCAAGTACAAGGGACATATTCGATCCCTGATGTATCGTCTTTTCGACAAGGCGATGCTTTGGGAATTGCTGAATGTGGAACGAAACCCCATGGACTTGGTCGAGGTGAAGGGCATCAGCAAGCGCAAGAAACGTCCTCGCGTCCTTCAGGTAAAGGATGCTTGGCAAATGCTCGACGCGCTGGTTCAGCCCTTTCGAACCATCGTGCTAATTGGCTTGTGTTTCGGTTTGCGAATCAGCGAAATCCTGGGTCTGCGCTGGACGGATTTCGATTTCAAGCGATCGGTGGTTCTGGTTCAACGATCAGCGGTCGGAAAGCGGCTCAACAAGTTGAAGACGGAGTATTCGCAGGACGAGGTTCCAATCGAACGGGGCTTTATCCTCGAACTCAAGAAATGGCAAGCGCTCTGTCTCGATACCGAAGAGCACTGGGTTTTCCCGAGCCCGGTGACGGGTCGACCGTATCATGCCGACTCGATGCGCAACGACTACCTGGTTCCTACAGGTCTGAAATTGGGACTTGGCAGGATCGGGTTTCACACGTTCCGTCACACATATCGTGCTTGGCTGGACGAGACCGGAGCACCCGTGGGCGTACAGCAGAAACTCATGCGACACGCGCACGTCTCAACCACAATGGACCAGTATGGCAATGCCTCGGCCCTGGCCAAGCGCAAGGCCAATCGGCCCATTGTGCAACGCCTCTTGCAAAGGCCTGCGAATCAAGAGGTCTCTATTCAATAAATAAGGGGAACTGTGCGTCAGTTCCCCTTATTGGACAGTTTTGGACAGTTGCTGCAAGTGCCCAATGGCCCGTAACCTTATGATTGCGTTGGTTGCGGGGGGTGGATTTGAACCACCGACCTTTGGGTTATGAGAACAACCGCTTGCAGTTAAATCATTGAACCTGAAGCACGGACGGGATGATTCAGGTTCTCAAAAACACCGCCAGTTCAACTCAGTCACGGCAGATTATGAGCGGATATGAGCGTTTTTACAGATGGACACAACTGCGGAAAACAAGAATGTCTGCATGTGCGCGGAGAAGAATCGAAGCTGATCACTAGACATCGATCGCGGGCTGGCTGTCTGGGATTCGAATCCGCCCTTCATCTAGATTTTTAAGAGTGTGTATAACCAGTGTTTTTACTTACGAGGACACGTGGGACTGCCAAGTACTTGTAAGTAGCTGCAAGACGCGTTGAGTGCGGACCGGAACTGCGGACCAGTAATCGGGATCTTGCATAAGAAAACAACTTTGACCAGGAGTGATTGACACTTCAGTTTCTTCCGCAGGACAAGGCATCGCACCTCCTCCTTCCAATCCCATCCTGTGCAGTTCCGTCGGAACTGCGCCGAAACTTTTTTCGACACTTTTTCTCTGCTGCAGGTTCCTTACATACATAGAGAGGGGAAAATCTCGCCGACGATCAATGGAACCCTCGACCAGAAGTTGGGTAGTCGGGCGCAACCATCCGTCTGTTCCCGTGGATTCCCCAAACGTACCCAAAAGCACTTGTAGGCACTTTAAGCACTTTAAGCACTTCTTGAGAAGTTATCTTGAAGTGGATAAGAAAAAAGATTGTTTGAAAGGAAGCAACAAAATGCGTCTTGTACGGTTTCTATACGAATATGTTCTCGTCCGCCCATGACGCGAAGACTAACGCCAGCCGAGTAGTGAATGGACTCGAAATCTGTCGAACGAGGTCGGACGCCACAGCCGGCCTTCGGACGACGCCGTGATTTCAGCCCGGTCTCGACTCTCGCTGTAGGGGGTTTTATGAGCGAGATGCACGAAGCAACACCAGTCAGCCAGCCTGTCCCCCATTTCGAGCGATTCCTCGATTCGCGCGAGGCGGCAGCCTTGCTGCAAATCCATCCGAAGACACTGCAACGTCTCGCACGTAAAGGCGAGATACGCGCTATGCGGATCGGAAAATTATGGCGTTTCCGCGCATCCGATCTCGACGCGTGGGTACATTTGCGGTTAAAAGTGGCCAGCTAGCTTCGGTGGCAAAAGTCTACCTCGCCGCTAGTGATTGCAAAGTGATTGCAGAATCCCGCGACTAAAACTGCACGACCGACAAGCCGGGAATCATCTGGAAGTGGCGGAGATTGCCGGTGGCTACGCTGTAGCCGAGTTCCAAGGCCGTCACCCCAATCAACAGATCGGACAGCGGAAGACGAATACCTTTCGCTTGGTTCTCGCCGTCGATCTGTCCGACACGAAGGGCAAGAGACACCGTTACCGGATGCATAGGTAGGGCCGTGAGAAGCTCCTGAATGAACTGCTGCCGCTTCTGCTTTCGCTGCGACGTATCGGCACGGGCCGCGCCGTGGGCCAGTTCGATCAGAGTAACCACGGAGACGGCGATATCGGTATTCCCTGCCTTACCCGAGATCGCGGCAAGCATCTGCCGCGCGTTTTGCCCCTGGCGCTCGGCTGTGATCAGCACACTGGAATCGAGGATTAGTCCCATGCGGGCGGTTCGAGCGGCTCACGATGACTTTCGACAGCCGCTTCCACATCCCTAGCGAAGTCAGGGTCGATGGTCGCGGTCGAGTCCTCGGGTAGCAACGCGATGCACTCCGAGATGGACCGGCGCGGCGGGACTGGTGCATGGATCACCGCCACCGGCAGCTTCCCACTCTCGATCACGATTTCCGCGCCCGCACGCACCCGCGCGAGCAGCCCAGCGAAGTCATTGGCGGCTTCCGCTTCCGAGATGTGGATCACGTGGTCAGCCATGCCACGATTATACCGTCATTCCGTGTTCAGATTGGACCGAACCCGTTTCGCAGAATCTCAGATTCACGATCGATATAGGGATCGCTCATCGAGCGAGGACAGCACTGACCAACTGCTCTTCAGTCAGATCGCCCTGGATAAACTGTTCAAAGAATAGCCGCGCGTCAGCGCTAGGAGCTAGGCCCTCCAAACGCAGATCCGTGACTGCGTTGTCCACGGCTTTGCGCCTGAGAAGGCAATCGGAAACTGTTATTGCTCTGGGTGTGGCTGCCGTTGACATGTCTATCCTGAGTCTACGGTACCTACGCCCCAGACGGAACATCTTTAATCAACTTTGCCGTCCAAACGCATCCACCGTTCCATCTTACGAGCGTCTTGCCGCAGTTGCATGAAAGGTCGTCCTTGTCGCGTTGAGGCACCTTGCGCTTGGCTAATAGCCATACGCGCCCACATTCGCAAGTGTTCTGGCCTTCGACTCCGGAATTGACGTCCATATTCTCGCCTGGATATCCGTGGCGCTTGCCCAACAATAGAATCCTGCAAGACGCGTCTACCAGCACTATTTAAGTCCAACTTGTCCGCGATCGCCTGAAATCGGCCCGCCAATGCTCTACTCTTGGTTTGGTATTCGTTCTCGCACAGCTCGACTCCAGGAACCGCAGCCGCATTGCACAGCTCCTGGAATTCCACAATTTGGTCGTATAACCCATGGGTCAGCTCGGTCGATTCCATCAGGTGCCAAGCGTCACATGGATCGTGATTACAGTACATTGCAAAGCTCGTCGCAAGGTGATTCCGGACCTCCTCAGCCAGCTTGGCAAATTCTTCGTGCTCTTTGCTCCCATACCGCATTTGCCGATCACTCCTCTGGGTTGCTGAGCTTCTCCCTCCCCGACACTCGTTGGAGAATTCGTTTCTATTCTGTTGTATCTTCATCGAAACCGAAGTTCTGGTTGACCCTGCGGTTGAACTCCACCCTAGACGAACACTTGACACGTCCGACTACGCAGACAGAAATCCCGCCTTCGCCCTCAGGATAGTGTGGCAAGTCTTGTAGGTAATCGGCTACAGGGCGACGTTCGAACACGTCAATCACTCGCACCATCCGACTGGCTTGTTGAGTTTTGGTACTCATAATTTCCTGTTCGAACAGAGCTATGCAATGTCCGTCTACGATACGATTGTGTTCTAGCACTGTCGTATCGTCACCCCATTGTTTCTTAGCAGATTCCCACCATCCGTTACGCATTTTCTGAGCAGCGTCAGAACAGATTTTCTGTTCCGCTAGACTAGGAGCATGTTTGACCTGTGCGACAGCGAACGTTACAAGTGTGACGACGATTGCGAGCGGAATGGTCTTCATCATCTAATTCCTCTTAGTTTCAATGCGCTCAATTTTGGCGCGTTTGCACGGTTTCTGTGCCATCGACAACACTTATATGGTCTTGGCAGGGAACTGCTCGTGCAATGGTACTTCCGTAACTCAGTTATGAGCCTGTAGAGGCGGCACCAGCGGAAACGGGTGCTCTCTTTGAGAGCGCATCTCTGGCTTGCTGGATTCCAATTTGGATGTCCCGCTCTAGGTCTAGGTGCGGCACCGTGCATGCGGAGCCATCTTTGTAAAGCCTCAGCGCATCTTCTGGCCGGTGCAATCTATTGAGGCACAGTCGAGCCGCACCAATCTTTGCCAGAATCCCTTCGCGTTTTGAAGGGTGGGCGACCGCTAATTTCTCATACTCGCTGACAGCACGTTCGTACTCCTGCCGTTGCTCTGGTAGGCGGCAGAGTTTCGAGCCAAACTGACGGTGGCAGATTTTCACCGCCTGCGTTCAAGAAATCCTCGTAATCTTGCCATGCGGCTTCCGACTCTCTTGCTTTGAGATGTAACTCGCAGAGCTTAGCCGTCGTCTCCCGATACGCTGGAATTTTGCTCGCCCGCCAATAGACTGCTCGGAGGAGGTTCCACGCTGCAAACGAGTCACGTTTCGATGCGAGATATTGATTGAGGACTACGGCAGCCTCATCTAGCTTTCCGCTCTCCATGAGTTCGTTTGCCTGAACGATCTCGGCATCGGGCGTCCAAGACACTTTCTGTTCAATTGCCCGGTGCACCTTGTGTTCAAGACCGGAATAGCGCAACGCTACCGCTGCAAGCGCACCAAATAAGAAGCCCCCAACGTGTGCCCAATGTCCAATTCCGTCCCTTGGGCCCATCCCAGAGTTGATTTCAATCAACACCCAAAGGGGCAGGAGCCAATATGCCCGCATCCAAAACCGAAAATATGGAAACAATCCCAAGTCGAAGAGCCACATCATCCTGATTCGCATCTTCGGAAAACCCACCAAGAATGCACCCATTAAGCCAGCTACGGCTCCCGATGCTCCCACTGAGTGCACGATGCTTCCGGGACTCGCCCAAGCATCGAACTGGCATGCTATCGCGCCCGCCGTGAGGTAGACGAGGAGGTAAAGTGGTCGGCCCCAAGCATCCTCCAGCACAAATCCTGCCAGCCACAAGAACCACAGATTGCCGAGCACATGCCACCAATCAGCGTGGAGGAACGTCGAAGTCAGATAGGTAATCGGTTTGGGACTCGCGGGGGAAAAGGCGTACCGCTCTGTGATAGACGAGGCGGTCAATCGTGAGTATTGGGCTCCAAGCGAATCCATTTCCGCCTGCAATGTCGTCGGGTCGTCAATCTGCCGAATTCGAGCATGCCAGTCGTCAACCGCCTCAGCATTGGGGTTTTGTATCTCCGCCCATTCGTCTGGGAACTGACTCTGAACTCCAGTGACAAAGGCTTTTGCGTCTGGGGCCACAAGTAGGCTTGGGTGCGTAGCAGCGAGAATCAGAATGTGTTCCCGTATCCCCCAAAGCCGTGAATCCTGCTCGTCTACGACACGATGGGTAGCGGCAAAGATCACCAGATTTACGAGGATCAGCGCCAACGTCACAATCGGCCAGCGACGAGCCGACATGTTCTCGTGCTGGATTGGGATAATCATGCCGGAGCCATCTGCCTATTACTTCGGCTAGCAGCCGTCCAGCACCTCGGAGTATTCATCGATTGCCTGCTGCGCCGTGCGCAGTCTCTCCTTACTTGTCGATGACTACGTGTGTAGCTGGAGTGGGACGCTGATAGTGACACTCTGTATCTCCACAGGATTGTTTGGAGTACGTACCATTGACCCACGTCTCTGCTTTTTCGAGGCTGGTGAATGACCACTCCTCGCCTCTGTAGTGACAGTGCCCTGTGACTTTCGTGGTCGGAGATTTCACAGCAGACATTGTGCCCTTCGGCTTCTTATTACGTTTGTACATCGTCTCCGTCTCCAACGTGGCGAACGGAGTGCCGTCAGAACAGGAGGCCACCACGACATCTGTTACGAAGATGTAGTTGTCAAGAAGGGTGTTCTTGGTTTCGGTCTTTTCAAACGACACATCTTGGCCCCAATTTTTCGGGTCGGGAGATCCGCGCGCAGGAGCGGGGGCAGCACTGCTCGGCTCCGCTTCATCGTGGCTAGCTTCCTCGGCTTCGTCCGACCGTGCGGCAGCTGATTCTTGGTTTACTACAAAGTAGACGGCGGACTGTTCAGAACCCGTGACTCTCACGCTTCCTAGGTTGTAGTCGTATTCCATATTGGGATAGAGATCAGGATCACCTTTCAGCATCTTCTCGATCTTGAACTTCCCGCCTACAGTCAGCTGTGCGCAATCGGGATATTTCGCCAAGCAGGCAATCTCAAAGCGGAAAATGGTTTGGTCACTTAGCACCATGTGGACCTTGGCCTTGTAGGCCTTTGTGAAGGCATAAATGCGGTCTACGACAATTGCACCGGACCAAGAAGAGTAGAAGTTCTTCGGAGAAGGGCTGGTCGCTATCTCCGCGGGAGTTGGCTCCCCTTCATTGGGAAGAGCGCGAGTCTGTGTAGATCGGGCCAGTAGCAGCGGTCTCACATCATTAATGGGGATGGCAAAATTCAGGTTCTCCCCGCCTTTGATATGAGAAGTCGTGATGCCGACCACTTCCCCTGCCATATTGAACAACGGGCCGCCGCTGCTACCAGGGGAAATGGGCGCCGTGATCTGCACAAATTTGCCCCCTTCGTCCTCGACACTCCGGATCGCGCTGACAATGCCGTTTGAAACCGTCGATTCGAGCGAAATGGATTGCCTATCGCGACAACTTCCTCTCCAACTTGGAGCCGATCAGAATCTCCAAGGCCAATGCCCGAAAGTCGTTCCCATGCGTCTTGATGATGGCGACATCGCGATTCTTGTCGGATGCAAGCACCCCATCGACAGCGAAGAAAGCACCGTCAGGGAATTTAATAACAGCAGAGCTGCCGTTCTTGATGACGTGGTAGTTGGTCATGACTTGGCCATCTTTGCTAATGAGAAAGCCGCTGCCTTGGGCGATAGGATGACCGTTCTTATCCGACATGACTATTGAAACAATCGCCCCATTCGCTTCTCGCGAGATTGCTGGGATATCTAGATGGCCTCCCTTGTTCGTGCTCGGTGCGTTCTGTGCCGACATCGCCGCCACCAGCAACAGGCAGATTGCCATGTACTTCATCACTGAGGCTCCTTCCCACCGGGAGCGCAGACCTTCGTTCTCCCCTCATTGAATTCGATCAGGGAATCGGGGACCGATCAACTTACGGAAGCCCCGCCAAGCATGACTTTGGTTACCTGTAATCCTGCCGTTGAAGGACGAGAATTGTCTGTGGCGGCAGTGTCCAAACTGGAGTCCAGAGTTCTGCTCGGAGGGATAGAAATGTCCGCGACCGAAGCAGGGAAACAAGGGAAACCACAGGACCAATAGCTACCGTTGACTGTCGGCGTGTGCCGCGTCTCGCCGGGCACCAAGAGACTGTGGATGGGTAAGGACAGGAACGTCGAAATGTGGGATAACTTCATCGGGCAACAGATACGGAGATGCAATCGTAATCTGCTCATATCCAATATCGTCTTGGTCGGTGCGGCCATCATCGCCTACGCCGCCGAGTTTCACCAACGCGCGGTCGTCGCCTATGCCTTTGGTTTTGATCATGTGGAAGAAGTTGTGAGTATCCCGCTTTCACTTTTAGCCCTGTGGAATTTCTTGAAGTGGAAAAAGCGAACTGCAGACTTGAGTCGTCACCCAATCTGCAAGCGCCTCGCGCATATCGGTCCCATTGAGCAAGTCGTTCAGCAAATAGAAACGGCGATGCAGACGAATTCCAAGGACAAACCCGCGAGCGGAGTGCTGATAGATTCCAATGTCTTTTACACGTCTTTTATGCTCTTTGGCCCTTGGCTTTTCAAGAAGGAAGCTTTCGGCCTTACTTGTTTTCATGTTCCGGATATAGTCTGGCTGTACAAGAAGATCACAAGCTACTCTGTTAATTTCATCCCAACGGGTAGGTCGATTGCGGTCCTGCTGTATGACCGTCACGCATTTTCAATGGAACTTCAGGTTAGCGAGCAGGAAGCCACATTGTTGATGAAGCTCATTTGTCAGCAGAACCCATCGGCGGTGGCCGGATTTGACAAACACTCGAAAAGGCTCTGGAGATGGAAAAGACGCGAGTTCATAGCCGCTGTCGATGAACGGCGAAAAGAATTCTCGAAAGCGGCAGTAGCAAGCGCAGGGAAATGATGATTGCGCACCGCCTCATCCGGCTTGGACGGGCGGAAAGGACAATAGAGCAATGAGACGAATTGCATTCTTTGAACTAACAGCGGTCATTCTGGCAGCTTTCCCTGCACAGGCGCAGTCCCTGAACGAAACGTTTGACTGGATGTCCAACACTCTCAAGCCAGCAGAGGGGAACAACTATTATGTGCACCATCCTTTCCCTGACCGTTCACAAAAAAAACCCAGAAGACGGCGTCGACCCTCGTACTATGGAGCGAATCACGGAGTTTTCACACAACGGTTGCAGTGTAAAGTTCGAGGTATATCTCGAATTTGATGACACCAGTCTCAATGGCACGTATTCCGCTGAAAATGATGTGCTCACTTTCAATCTGAAAGACCTTGACCCCCAAACAATCAACATCGAGGATTCTTGTAAACCAGTGACTCCGGGGTGGGGGGCACCGTTTAACTGCGAAGACATGCAAGGCACGCAGGTAAACTTCAAAACTATAGATGCCAAGGCCAGAATCCATGTGGAGAGCATCGCGTCTGGCGGCAAAACTCTGACTTGCAGCCGCAAGAATGCGGAGGAGTTGGATGATCTGTGTAAGGCAATGCCCGGAAACACGGCTTACTGCGGCTTCTCTAACGCCAAGAGCACAAAGGATGAGACTCAGGACACACTCGGTTTCACCACTCCAGAGTACGCCAAGAGGTTCGCCAAGGCCTTGCGTCACGCCGTGACCCTTTGCGGCGGGAACAAATCAACATTCTGAGGTAGGGGACTGGCGGTCTTCATGCTCTGTGAATGCGATACGTTGCGTAATAACGACGTAGGGGGACACTGAGATGAGCACGAAGAGGGTGAAGGAGGAGCACCAAAAGTGCCGCAAAGCCATGCAGACGCTAATGCAGGAAGGCAGAGACTCCGGGTGTAACGGCCCCCTACCCGAAAAGAAAGCACTCTATATGCGCCTGTCAATCGTCCAAGACGTACTCGAATGGTGTGATAGTTCATTGCTGCAAGCGGGTGAGCTGGAGTGCACGACTCGTATTGAAACGCTGATGAGTTGTAGTAAGTATTACGGCCTGGGACCGACGGACACAGAGTTGTCCCAAGGCAGATGAATTGGAGGGGCGACGATGGCCTGCATAGGTACTACTTCCGGCGAGAAGCGCAAGGATTTTGTGAAGCAATTCAGCTTGCTTGTCCAAGTAACGTTTCTTGGCTTTTGGGTGTCCTCACCACAACTGCCCCGGCTGAAAGCTGCAGGAGCGGCCTGCGTTGTTAGTTTCATCTCGACTCTCGGGCTTGTGGTAATCAATCGATCCTCACACTTTTCGTATTTTAGAGGGTTGGGCTATCGCTATCCTCGGATATTGTGGGAATATTTCTTCGGTCGCAAGCCCTTCGGCGATAAGAAGAATCGCAACGGAAGAGTCAAACCGCTTCAATTCTAAAACAACACCAGAGTCATCTGCCGATGCCAAAGTGGTGGCCCAGTCCTATGATGTGATCTTGCTTCTGATCGTGATCTGGTTTCTCCGGGTCCATGATCTGCACTGTTTCGGGAGTGGGGCTTTTCCCTAGTGGTCCCGTTCCTCCAGGCACGTTACCGTGCCCTTGCTCGCGGGCAATCGGCTGTTCTCGGCGTTCGCGCTCGCGTAAAGACGGTTTCAGCCTTTCGAGGGAAGGTTCTTGCACTTTGCGCGACAACTCAGAAGCGGATTGCCGTGCGACTGAGTGTGCTACCGACTCCCGCAGCAGGTCTTTATCGGTGGTCACAACCGCGATGCTGTCCCGGCCCCGCGACGCAGCCACGTAGAACAGCTCTTTTCGCATCCCATCAGCGGAGATAACGACGGCATCGACAGATTTCCCCTGACTGCGATGGGCAGTGACAGCGTATCCGTGTGTGAATTGCTTGTAATTCTCCGGCACAGCGCGACCATCCTGCAGATGAATGCGGCCCTGCTCATCAATACGGGAGACCGTGACCAGCTCGCCATTGGTAGCGCGAAAACCCGGCTCTCGCCGATTTGCTGTCAGCAGTAACTTGTCATGGGGAGCAATTTCAATGGGGAGCCGCTCATAGACATCAAAGCATTTCGCCTGCTGTGCTGTGAACTCGCGCTCTTCGCCGCGCGCGTTACGGGCAACGACCTTGCCGTCTTCCACTCCTCTGACTTCCAGCGATTCATGCCTCGCAACGCCCTTGACAGCCCGATGAAATTCCAGCACCTGGCCTTCAGAATAGTTCCGCACGTCACTTTTCTCAGCACTCGTCCAGTTCAGTGGTACGTGGTGCTGCTGGTGGGTACTCTGTCCCAGTTCACCTGTGCGCGTGCGCTCAGCGCGGATAGCCTCGGTGATATGGCCAATTTCTTCGTGTGTGGCGGCGACAACCAGCACACTGCGTGGTTGCCCCTTCGCATTGATTTGCGCCTGAGCTTCTGAGTAGGCTTCTTGAACCGCCTGTGCCCGGTCGGACCAGGGAACCTCACGCACAGCACCAATTTGTTCCAGCTTATCGAAGCCGCGCTCAGGATCACGGCGCAATTCCTGAATCGCCTCGCGATAGCCTTGGGCAGTTTGCCGCTGCACTTCGCTAAGCGAAACACTCTTCAAGTCAGATTCTCTTTCAAGCACACGAAGAGCATCGCTGGCCTCGACACTTCGTAGCTGCTTGCTGTCACCGCTGAAAATGATTCGCGATGATTGCTGATCGGCCAGCTTTAGTAGTTCGGACATTTGACGGCCGGAAACCATGCCCGCTTCATCCACGATCAGCGCTTTCCCGAATAAGTTTTCTTTAGCATTCTCGCCCTGTAACAACCGTTCCACCGTGATGGCATCCGGGAAGCCAACTTTCTGCAGTTCTTCAACCGCGCTCATCGTGGGAGCCACCGCCAACACTCCCCGACCGTTCTCTTCGAGGCCGCGCTGCAGCTCTTGCAACGTAGCGGTTTTCCCGGTTCCTGCCGCCCCACGAATGTTCACGGCTAGATCACGGGAATCTAGAACAAATTCGATTGCCTGTTTCTGCTCGGGGCGGAGGAAGGCGGAATCAGCGAATTCATGCTGCCCACCTAGCCGTTCAAACTGACCGATTCCACGATTGATCCGCTCGATCATCTCCCGTTCACGGTCAAGACTCTCGCGTGTGGCGACTTCCTTCCCAGCCTGGAGGATTCTGCCGGTGCTTTCTTCCAGTGAAAACCCACCTTTCAGTTCCGACAACTCAATTCGGCCCCGGCCATGACGCAGTGCTTCAGTCAACAGTTCGTGGTCGAGCGCCACCGAGACGCGCTCAAAGACGTGTTGTTTTGCGTAGTCGAGGGAAGGAACTGCACTCTCTGGTTCTAGTCGCTGCGTTTGGGACCTCTCACGGACTGCCTCGCGGATTTGTTCAAAGGTTAGGCTCTCCTGTGGGGTCAATCGAGCCGTTTGGCGCGAGTGCACTTCCGCAGTTGAAATCTCAACCAGCTTATCGGCCCGCGACTCACGAACCAGAACGGCAATTTCGTTGTCGCTGGGCTGACGACCCTTACTCTCGACGAACTCGGCAATGGCCCGGTCGCGCTGCCCGCTACGCTGGCTGTATTTTTCGAGCAACTCATGAGAGACACCCTTGATCTCAAAACCCAGGTTCTTGCCCGTAATGCTGCGCCGGTCCTCGATCTCATAGCCCAGAGACCGCACTTCGCGGGCAAGCGCGTTCCGGTACACTTCAGTCAGGTAAGCCCGCTGCTCGTAGATATCGGAGGCTTGCAGCGCCTTCCAGCGGCCCTCCGCGCCGTCGTAGGTCAGATTAGCGGCAACCGCGTGGGTGTGAAGCTGGGGGTCAAGTTCGCGGCTAGTGTCGTGATGGTAGACGGCCAATACAAGATTACCCGTGATGCGGTTATCATTCGCTCTGTCCCTTCGGACTCGGCTCGCTGCGCAATGCTCCAGCTCTTTCAGCGTTTCTTGAACGGCTTTCTTGTGAGCTTCCACAAGTCGGGCGTCCCCACCCAGTTGGGCCATGATGGAAACTGACTTCGGAGCCGATATCGTGAAGTCGTACAGGTTTCGGCCTCGGCTCTGAGTCGTACCATCAGCGGCTGTGCGGTCGGCGCTGTGTCGTTGCCGGAGGAATTCACCACTCTGGGGATCGACGCCCTGGCGCAGCGCCTCGAATTGGTCCGCCTGAACTTCCCCTGCCAAGCCGAGCATCTCCGCTCCCCGGCCTTGCCATTGACCCGTTACACGCTCCCCTTCGGCGTAGTAGTCACTGTGCTGCAAATGGCGTGCGGAGTAGCCTGTTCCGTCGGACATGGCGCGAATGGTCAGCATGGTTGAAGACCTTTAACGTCGCATTTGCAAGAAGACACCATCCCTAACGCTCCGCGTTAGGTCCGGTGTCGCATGCGCGACCTGAATCTCGTCCGGTGTCTGTCCGGCTTCATCCGGTGTACTTCCGGCATCTGTCCGGCACTTGTCCGGCCATCCTCTGACCTCCGTTTGGCGTCTGTTATCAGTAACGGCCTTTCGCCGGAGTCCATCTCGCCTGACGCTCTCGGAGGAAATTGTGGACGCCAAATTTGAAGCCATACTCAACAGCCTGCCTACGAAAGAGCCGCGCTCGCGTTTGGAGCCTTACAGCGAGCTAATCACTGAGATGCGAAAGCGAGGTCACAGCTATCGAGAAATTACGCAGGTACTCAAGAAGGCTTGTGGCCTCAGGGTGGGCGCGAGCACCGTGAATGACTTTGTGCTCGCGCGGTCGAAATCAAAAGCGAAACCGTCGCTCTCGACTTCGAGAACAACAGCGACTAAGAAGAACATGGAAGGACTTACAGGTACTTATAAGGACACCGAGGCTCACAAGAGCACTGGAAGGCCTCAGAAGGCACTGGAAGGCATTGCAAAGACGATTAAGGAATTGAAAGACCGACCGCCAAAAACGCGGGCGAAAAAACTTTTATTTGAATACAACCCAGACGAGCCGTTGCGGCTTCATCGTAATCAAAGAACGAAGGAGTAGCCATATATGTACGACTCCAACACCGCTGCAACAGCCGAACGGAAACATTCCGATTCACGTTCTGTCGTCTCGTCCACCGCCCCGTCCAAGCGCGTGATTCTCACCATGGGCGGAAAAGGAGGAGTCGGCAAAACCAGCTTTATGCTTGCCCTCGCCGAATGGTTCCAGAGCCATGAGATTCCGGTAACACTTCTCGACCTGGACACCGAAAACAAATCTCGCGGAAGCTTGAAGCACTACTTCGATGGCAGGGTGACCAAGGTGAACATTCACACCGCTGCGGGTCTTGACGCTTTCGTTGACCACTTGGCAGAGGGCGCTCCCATCATCCTTGCGGATATGGGCGCGAGTTCCGGGCAAGTGACTCACGAGTGGTTCGACAGCATGTTTGAGGATGTGGCAGCTACCGGTGTGGCGTTCACTGCCATCGGCATCGTCACTCCCGATCCGGCGAGCGTGGAAAGCATTCTGAGCTGGGCTGCCCGTCTGCAAGACAGAGTGAACTACGTTGTGGTTGAGAACGCCATGACACATCAAGCTGATTTCTCCTACTGGCGGGACAGCGAGCAGGCTAAGCAATTTCGCACGGTCTTCCAGCCAGTTGTCCTCACGATGGAGTTTCGTCTGCCGGAACTCGAAAACCCCGCTCGACAACACGGCGTCACACTCGGCCAGATCGTCGAACGCCGGCTTAAAGTCCCGGAGCTGCAGAGGGCCTCACTGGTCATCCGCGCTCAGAGCTATCGGCGGCGGCTCTTTGAGGAAATTGACAAAGCCAGGGGATTGGTCTTGCCGTGAACCCTCAGCCCAAACTCGTAGAAGAACAATCTGCTGAGGCCGATTTCATCGACGACATCGCCGAACTGCTGCCCGCCGAACAGCGTCCGCTTTGGTATCGTGACATGGCGCATTTGCGCCGATTGCCCGCCGATGACGAGATGCTACGGATTGCCCGTGCTATGGGCTTTCTGGCATTGGTAACGCGGCAAACTCCGGCGCAGATCGCCACGGAGCGGGAAAAGCTTGCCACGATCCTGGACGACAGCGTCAAAGCAATTCAGTCCGCTCGACAAGATGCAATCGCTCTGCATCAGCAACTCGAAGAACGGCTGGCGCAATTGCCAGCAGAAATCTCCGAGGGCATCAGTCCCGCAGCTATTGCCGCGAAACTCAGCGAGAGTCTGCGCCAACAGTTTGTGGCAAGTGGCATTCCCGAAACAGCACAAGCCTTAGCCGTCGTCTCGAAACAAACGAAGCAAGTCGCGGGAGAGTTTGATCGCTCGTCCAAGCAACTGACGGATTCCTATCGAGGCGCTGCCAGCGATGCCCGCAGGGCGCTCGATGAAATACGCGGAAGCATCGAGTATGCCACGGCCACCGCGAAGCGAGCAGCAAACGATCTAACGCACACGTTCCTCCGCGAATACAAGTGGTCGGTCCTCGTTTTGTGCAGTGTGGCTCTGGCCGTGGGATTTGCGCTGGGAACTTTGTACTACCGCTGGATCAATTCAGCGGCACCGGAACCAACCCCAAACACTGTTGTGGTTCCATCTAACCCCGAGGCAGCAGCGCCTAGCACCACCACAAGTCACCCCGCCCGCACGATTCAAAGGAAGTCCACATCGAAGGATCGGACGACGCAATGAAGCACACGAACAACATTCCACGCATCCAACGTTTTCTTTCGCTTCCACATGAATGCAACCGGAACTGCGAAGAACCCGTCAAGGGGCAGGCCCGCTGGCGCGGCTCCCTCCGGTCGCCCTTGACTGAACCTTCGCAGTTCCAACCCACCCCGCCACTATGGAAGCGAAAGAAAAATGACAGGTCTAACAACAACCCCCAATCGTTCAAGGTTTCTATGAGCACTCCCGAATACGGCGCTGTCTTTCATCCTCACAAGCAATGGGAGTACGTAGCAAACAGAGGCGGCGTTCGGATGGCGCTTCATCAACCACACACGACATGTAACTCCAGTTCTGCCAGCGACAGGGTTTACGATGCCGCTCACGGGGCGCTCTATGCCCTGCAATTTCCGCGATGAGACGCGAATTCAATGCCAGCCAATACCAATCCGCAATCCTCAGACCGGCCCGACCAAAAGAAGCCCCCACAACGAGCGCGGTCCGAAACCGATTTTGAGCCGCTGCTGAATGATGCGCAGGCAGCCCACCTCCTAGGGAACATGCACCCCAGAACCTTGCAAAGGCTTGCACGCACCCATGTGGTGCCTGCTATCAAGATTGGCCGCTTCTGGTTCTTTCGTGCTAGCGCACTGAATGAATGGATTGGTGTACAGTCTGAATACCGTCCGTGCTTCTCGAAGGAGAAAAAATGAGAAGCCGGTATCAAAGAGGAAATGTCACGCTGAAGAAGCGGAAAGGGCCGGACGTTTGGGAGTTTCGTTGGTACGAACCAAACGGAAGACTGCGAAGCAAACTGCTGGGCACCCTGGAGCAATACCCAACAAAACAGGATGCACAGCGTGCCGCAGATCCTTTTCGCTTAGAGATTAACAGCGAACTGCCGAAGGCAGTTCCCACAACCGTTGCGGCACTGATTGGCCGGTATTTGAACGATGAAGTTGAAATGGGCCGGTTGGCTTACGCAACGCGCAAGAGTTACGTGACCTGTTTGCAGAAATGGGTGAAACCCAAGTGGGGCGCGAGTTTTTTGGAGCAGGTACGCACGATGGGAGTAGAACAATGGTTGCGAGTTTTACCTCTGGCACCCAAAAGCAAGGTGAACGTGCGTAACGTACTCCACGTGCTCTTCGAGTGCGCAATCCGGTGGGAATTCGTTCGAGACAATCCCATCAGTCGCGTGCGTCAGGGCGGGGCAAGACGTGCAGAGCCAGAAATTCTGTCAGTGTCAGAGTTTCACGCGGTGCTGGCAGAACTTCAACAGGAGCCGTACAGAGTGATGGTGATTCTGGCAGGCTGTCTGGGCCTGAGCCGCAGTGAACTGACTGGCTTGCAGTGGTCGGATTTTGATTGGGAAGGGGCAACCTTGACCATCCGTCGTGGCATGGTGAACAACCATGTGGGCAATCCGAAAACCCAAGCACGGCGCAAGCCAGTGCCGCTCGCTCCGGAACTCATCAGGATTCTCAAGGAGTGGCGGCTGCTGTCTCCCTACGCATCTGATTCGGATTGGGTGTTCGCGTCTTCCTACAACGGCGGGCGAGTTCCTTACTGGCCTGATTCGGCGTTGAAGCGCATCATCCAACCGGCGGCGAAGCGGGCTGGTCTGTTCAAGACTGTGGGCTGGCACACGTTCCGGCACTCGTATTCTTGCCTGCTACGTGCGAACCACACCGATGTGAAGGTGCAGCAGGAACTCTTGCGGCATTCCAACATCGCCACGACAATGAACATATACACCCAAGCCGTGAGTGACCAAAAACGGGCCGCGCACGGGCAAGTTGTCGGGCAATTGCTGGCAGTATGAGTGAAAAATGAGCGGAACGCTCGGGACCGAAAGGCTGTAACTGATTGAAAAAATTGGTTGCGGGGGGTGGATTTGAACCACCGACCTTTGGGTTATGAGCCCAACGAGCTACCAGACTGCTCCACCCCGCATTTCGATCATAGCAACCGCTGCGACGACCGTCAAACCGGAAGAAACCTGGCGGCTGAACAATTGCAATGTTTATGACGCCGCGCGCAATAGCGTTGTCGGCCCGCCCTGGGCCCGGGATTCGGTTCTGGTCGCTTTAGTCGCATGATACGAGGCCGGCGCACCTTCTTCCTTTCCGGGGCATCCAAACCGGAGTAGAACGAACCAGGTAGACGGGTACCTCGCCCGGGTGACACTGAGTTTCGGCGAGGTCGGCGAAAAAACTCATGCGCGCCTGCTTGCCGGCAGCGTACTTGGGACTAAAATTCCGGGAAGACCAATGGAGAGAATACATATGTCCAAGAAGATCGCTTCCACGCGTCAAACTGTAATCAGCGCTGAGCCGCGCTTTCATCAACGTGCCGCTGAATACAAGCCTACGGCACCGTTTCTCATATGCAGCCGCTGGAACTGGAAGAGCCAGTGCGGCTGGAAATGACCGAGCAACTGAATTTGTTGCTTGCCGATACCATGACAATTCGCGATCTTTACAAAAAATCGCACTGGCAAGTTGCGGGGCCAACGTTTTATCAGCTTCATCTTCTGTTCGATAAGCATTATGGAGAACAATCTGAGATCGTCGACACGATCGCAGAACGGATTCAACTGCTCGGCGGAGTTTCCATTGCCATGGCTGCGGACGTGGCGGAGACTACTCGCATCGAGCGTCCGCCGCGAGGCAGGGAAGAGGTTCCGGTCCAGATTTCACGCCTGCTGGACGCGCATCAGATTCTGGTTCGCCATAGCCGCAACTGGCGACGTCTAGCTTCCAAACTCGGCGACGACGGCACCAATGACCTGGTCGTGAGCAACGTGCTGCGGCCCAACGAACTGCAGGCATGGTTCCTGAGTGAGCATCTCGTCGATGGTCCTCTGGTGCGGGCGGAAGATCCGCGACTGCGGAACGCCGGGTAACACGGAGGCGACGCAGGTACAAGAAAAGGGCCCGGCGAATCCGGGCCCTTATTTTCCGAACCGTCCCTGTAAGGCACACACCGGCTGAAGATCAGGTCTACTTTGCGGAACCGGCTTTGAGATTGTCGTGATCGTAGTATTCATATGCGGACATCGGTTTCTCGCCGCCTTTTTTCCAAACGCGCGAATCTTCCGGAAGCTTGTTCAACACCCGCGCCATCTCCCGGATGTGCATGGCCACCGTGCCGCAACATGCCCCGATGAAGTTGATCCCGACATCTCGCGCCTGTAGTGCATAGTCGGCCATTTCTTTGCGCGTGAGCTGCAAAGGATCAAGCGCGTAGGGAAACTCTGGCAGACTGGTGAAATCCGGTTTATCCGCGGGAGTGCGATACGCGACCGGTTGACACGCCAGATATCCTGGCACCGCTTTGCGCATCTGCTCCATCGGGCCCAGAATGTGCTGTGGAGGACGCAAGCAATTCATGCCGACAATGTCGGCACCGGCGTCGAACAGAGCTTTGGCCGCATCGGCTGCGTTTTTGCCTTCCGCGGTTTCATCTTTATTTTCAAAGCAGATGGTGACCATCGCGGGCAATCCGGTTTTCTTCGCGCGCTCCACGGCGATGAGCGCTTCTCCTAACCAGGAAAATGTCTCACCGATGATGAAGTCCACGCCTTCGTCGATCTGCACGGCAAGTTGCTCGTCGAAAGTTTTTCGTACTCGATCGGCGGCCGACGGACTGCCCGGTTCGTACATCCAGGTCAGACTGAGGTTTCCCGCGACCAGGCAGCGGTCTCCGGCGACCTCGCGCGCAATGCGAACCGCGGTCCGATTCAACTCATCGATCCGGTTCTCCAAACCGACTGTGGCCAACTTATCCCGGCTGGCATAGAACGTTAGCGCCTGCAACACTTCCGATCCCGCCTCCCGAAATTCCACATGCAGTTCGCGCAGAGCTTCCGGATGTGTCAGCACCACTTCCGGAGTGAACGGACCCGCGCGTACCCAGCCCCGCTTTTCCAGTTCCAACAAATATCCGCCGTCGCCCAGGATGGGGCCTTCCTTCAGCCGCTCAAGAATGCCTTTCTTCTTCATGTTGTTTGCTCCTGAAAAGTTTGCTCCTGAATCGCTGCCTGCAAAATCCTGACGTGCTATTTTCCAAAGTTCTCCCAGCTAGTTAAATCTTCCTTTCTTCCAGTCTCGCAAGGCCTGGTGCGCTGCATTACGCCCCGGCGCTCCAGTTACACCGCCGCCGGGGTGCGCCCCGGCCCCGCAAAGATAAAGCCCCTCAACCGGCGTCCGATACTGCGCCCAGCCCGGCACCGGACGCATGAAAAAAAGTTGCTCCAGGCGCAGATCGCCGTGGAAAATATTTCCTTCGGTCAATCCATATGTGCGTTCCAGGTCAAGCGGGGTCAGCACCTGCCGCGCCACAATCGCGCCGGGCACGTTGGGGGCGTACTCAGCAATCTTTTTCACCACGCGGTCGCCCAGCAATTCGCGCTTGTCGTCCCAATTGCTTTCGCGCAAATGATAAGGAACGTACTGCACGAAACAGGTCAGGATGTGTTTGCCCGCAGGCGCCAGTGAATCGTCGGCATTAGAGGACACCACGCAGTCCACCCACAGTTCTTCCGGGATCTCGCCAAACTTGGCAATGTCATAACATCGCTCGGCAAACTCAAGCGAAGGCACCAACGTGTAGAACGTGCGTTCCAGAGGTGTAGCCCGCGGGGAAGTCCCGGTGAAGCGCGGCTCCTCCGCCAGCACCATGTTAACTTTCGCGCACGGGCCTTGCATCTTGATGCCTTGAATTGCCGACCGAAAATCCTCCGGCAGATCCGAGGCCGCCACCAGGCCAAGAAAAGTTCGCTTGGGATCAGCATTCGAGAGAATCATGCGTGCGCGCAACTCCGTTCCGTCCTCAAGAACAGCGGAATGGGCGCGGCCATTGCGGATGTCGATTCGCGCGACTGCGGCCGACGTTCGAATCTCGACTCCAAGCTTACGTCCTGCCGCAGCCAGCGCCTGGGTGATCGACCCCATCCCGCCCATCACGTGTCCGTAGAAGCCCTGCAACTCATGCTCTCCGCCGCTGAGTAAATGAAAAAGCAATCCGATAGCGGTGCCAGGTTGGTATGGTCCCCCATGCTTGCCATAAACGTTGTTGGCAAGGAACATAGTCTTCATCTTTTCCGACTCATAGTTGTGGTCGAGAAACTCGCCGAGGCTGCCAGTCAGGAACGAGATAAGTTGGGCAACCTCCGCATTCGTAATTCCGCGAAAGCGCCGGCCCGTGCGAAACAGGCTCATCCAACCTTTCATCGAAGAAGCATCGACCTCAGGCGGAGGTTCCATGAAAAATGGCTGCAAATAGCACGCCAGTTTCTTGAGCTGATCGTCCACTTGCACGAAGCGGGCCGCATCTTTCGCGGAGATCTTTGCAAACTCTTGCCGAGCCCGCTCCCGCTCTGCCCACCAGGGCACGACGTGACCATCGGGGAAGGGAACCTGAATTGCCGGGTCACACGGAATCATGCGCAGCCCGTGGTCCGCCAGGCGCAGTTCGAAAATCACCTCCGGGCGTAACATGCTGGCAATGTAAGATGTTGTGGAAACACGGCAGCCCGGCGCGATCTCTTCGGTGACGCAGCATCCACCCACGATTTCCCTGCGCTCGAGCACGAGCACGGAAAGCCCGGCGCGCGCCAGATACGCCGCCGCGGTCAATCCATTGTGGCCGGCGCCAATTACAATTGCGTCGTAAGGTTGGCTCGCACTTCGATTTGCATTATGACCCATGGTCACTGACTATACTCGTGAACCTGACCACACTACCGCAATCATCAATGAAAATGAAGTTGAAATTGGCTATAGCCTCCTGTATGCTTCTGTGACTAAAAGTCATCTCTATGTCAGGTATCGCCAGCAATCGAACAGCGCCGCCCCTGTATCAGGCCGTCACACCGGCGCGTCCACGGTCCGACGCCAAGCGCAGCCGCATCGTCGAGGCCGCCATGCAGCATTTCGCCCAGCACGGTTATCACGCGGCTCGCGTCGGCGATATCGCTTCGGGTCTTGGAATCGCCAAGGGTTCGGTTTTCCAGCACTTCGGCAGCAAGGATGGCTTGTTCTTCGAGGTCTACAAGCGCGCCGTACGGTCCTTTCCCAAATATCTGGATGCGCCCCCGGACGTTCGATCCGGTGGTTTCTTTGCGGTGCTGCAGTACTGGCTAACGCGCACGGAGCATCTGCTGCGCGAGGATTGGATTCCATATCGCATCGCGTTGCTGGGAAATTACGGAACCGATTTGAATTTGAGGCGAGAGATCAACCGCTTCCTGATCACGGAGGATCCCTACGGTACCGTGTTTTTGTGCGCTTCGGCCTGGATCGGCGCGAGTTGCGCAAAGACATGGACATGGAAATGATCGTTTCCATCCTGGATTGGACCATGGAGCGCTTTCAGGATGCGCTGTTGACCGCGGAGTTGGATCCCGGCCTTTTCCGCCGTCAAGGCGAACTGGCTGAGAAGAAAGAAGCTAGAATTCAGCAGTTCGTGTCCGTGTTGCAACGCGCGATTGGTGCGGCTCCGATACGACTCCACGAGCCGAGGTGGTGAAGGAGATTGCCGCCAAGACATCGTCCGCTGGACGAAGCCGGCAAAGACCTGTCGTGAAAGCTACAGCCAGAACGAATCGAGCCTAGACCATGCCAGCTTCTCTGGAGAATATTCTCGCCAGCTACAACGATCGCACGCCTCTGTCCGAGGCATCCACCATTCCGGCGCCCTGGTATATCGATCCTCGCATCGCAGAACTTGAACGTCTCAAGGTGTTCGGCAAGACTTGGCAACTGGTGGCTCGCACGGAGCAAGTAGCGAAGGAGGGAGAGTTCATAGCAACTACTGTCGCGGGAGAGCCCATCGTCGTGGTTCGCGGCAGTGACGGGGAACTGCGAGGTTTCTACAATGTGTGCCGTCATCACGCGGCGGCGGTCGTCACGCAACCCTGCGGGCAGGCGGCCATTCTGCAATGTCCTTATCACGGCTGGAAGTACGGCCTGGACGGATCGCTGAAAGGCATGCCTGAGTTTGATGGCGTGAAGAATTTTGATCGCGCTCAAAATGGCCTGGTGCCCATCCGCGTCGAGACCTGGGAGAGATTTGTCTTCGTGAACCTCGATCCACAGGCTGCGCCCTTGCGCGAGTTTCTAGGCGGGCTGGTGCAGCGCGTGGCGCCTCTCGGCATCAGCAAGCTTCACTATTTCGATCGCCGAACCTTCAATATCCACTGCAACTGGAAAGTATTTGTCGATAACTATCTTGACGGCGGATACCACGTGCCGCATCTGCACAAGGGCCTGAATTCCGTACTCGATTACAAGCAGTACACTATCGAGAACGAGGACCGCTACTGCCTGCAGTCGAGTCCCATGGTTTCCTCGGACGAAGATGCCGCTACCGGCGCCACGCGAAAAGGTGATCGCGCCTGGTATTTCTGGCAATATCCCAACTTGATGATCAACTGCTACGAGGGATACATGGACACAAATTATGTAATCCCGGTTGATGCGGACCACTGCGCTGTAATCTTCGATTTCTACTTCGGTGACGTGAGCGAGTCGAAGCTCGCTTACAACACAGAGTCGGTCAACGTAGGCAACCGCGTGCAGGAGGAAGATCTGGGTATTTGCGAAGACGTGCAGCGCGGGTTGAAGTCTCGAGCCTACGGGTCGGGACGTCTCTCTGTTCGCCGGGAGGCTGGTGAGCAGTTGTTCCACCGTTTGCTGGCGGCAGATCTGAGGAGCAGCTCTACTCTCTCATCGGCGGCCGCCGACTGAGTCGCAGGCCTCCGCTTTTGGCCGTGGCGTTTCGTAGAGACGTTGCAAGCGACGTCTCTACGGAGAATTATTGATGATCCCGTGGGATCGTCTCCTGCCATGTCTTTGACTTGATCATCTGGCCATCTTTCAATAACTCCCGCGTGTACTTGTAATAAAAATTCTTCTGATCGGTCGTAACCAGAAGATGTCCGCGCCAAATCAGCGTTCGTCCCTTCAGCGCAAAAATGCTCTCCGCCTCACCGCGAACCGAGCAAGTCTCGGGATGCGCATCCTCGGCGTCGTAAGTGAGGTTTTCGAAGTCATCCTGTTTAAGCGCCGCTCTTCTGGCTTATCGCGATCGGCGGACCTATCTTGATCTTCCTGTCCGCTATCAGCTCGATCGAGCAAAAGCAGGGAGCGGCTAAGGACGCTGCCCGCGAACGAGCGGCAGACTTACCCGCGCAGCCCATATGGCCCTGGTGGACTCCCTCACCACACCTGCAACCTTCGCCAAGCGCTGCGGCCACCCGGACGCGCGACACGCCGGCATCAGCGAAGCCGATGCGCGTGATATGGACCAGGTTTTGCGGCCGACCGCAACCACCTTTGTTTACAACCGGCAGGGCACCACCATGGACGTGATCTTTATCCACAGTCCCATCCCACTGATGTTCCGCGAGCACCTGCATGGAAGGGTGTTTGAATTCACACCGTATGACGGCCTGGTCGAAATGGGATGCGGCAGCCAACAATGATGCCGAGCCCCCGGCTGCACCTTAAAGGCCGTCGACCTCATCGAGGCTAGGCGACATAAGATTCGCTGTTAATATCGGCTCGTGACACCAAAGAAGCCAGACGCCGACTCCAAGGATTCCAGCGACCTTTTCGTCTTGTGCAGCGGGGGTGAGGGGAATTTCTTCCCATTTTTGTCTGAGGTTGCCATCGAGGGTACGCATTATTTCGGACGCGGCTTTCACGACGCAGCCGAAACGTTGGTTGAAAAATATTCGAGGGGTGGCGATCCAGATTACGCGGTGTTGCCTGTCGTGTTCTTGTTTAGACATGCAGCAGAACTTTATCTGAAAAGCATCATTTGGAATGGCGACGATTTACTCAAATTCCTGAAGAAGCCCTCTTCAGGTGTGGAAAGACGGCTCTCAACTCGCACAGTCTCAAGAAGTTGTTGCCCTATGCGGAAAAGGTGGCTTCCGACTTCGGCCTTAAGTGGAACGAAGCTGAGTGTGATACCTACAAAAATGGTGTTCGCATCCTTGAACAAATCGATGAGGTTGACCCCAACTCGTTCGCATTCCGTTATCCGATAGACAAGGCGGGCAAGCCAATCAAACACCATGAGTGGGGCTTCGACTTGCTGAGTTTTGCCGTGCCTACCAATAAAGTCTTGAACGGTTGGTGGGAACTGGTTATCAGCATGAAGGCATCCGAGAACAACACCTCTGACATAGGCATTTGTGTACGGCCGCATAGAGACCTCTGGGTTTTACCGGAAGCCAATCTGTCGTCTCTGTTTAGGCTCCTTCAGGACTTATCAGTCGGCGATTAAAACCTACGCTTATCGTCGTGACTCAGTTCAACACACGATACACATGCCCGATATAGATAACGATAGATGCTCGCCTTTCCCTTCGACAACTGAGAGATTATTTTCAACTTGCAGTCGGTAGATGAGTAAGCAGCCCGGAACCTGTGGGGCCGCCACATGCCCAACGTCTCCGGGCTTCGCGCTGAGATTGCATTCATAAATAAAGACTTACCGGTGAAAGCCTTCCAGCCCCGGGCGGGCTGGGCATAGGGTCGGTGTATCGAAGAAGAACGGCCCCGGCTTATGAAAAAAAGCCTGACGCGGCTCGTCAGGGCGGGAGTGGTTGACTGCCGCGCAGCGGTGTCCAATGTGGTGGTGGCCAGAGACGGGATCGGTCTCCTGTATACCCTTTAGAATCATTAAGTTGTTGATTTTTATAGAGACCGGAAGGATCAGAAGGATCTGAATGGACGTACTTTTCAGCAATTTTCTCAGCACCAGTTCTGCATCATCCCCGGACACCGAACCTGCCCGTACACGCGATGGGACAAGGAGACCCTCACGCTCACTTCGATTCCGCGCCTTTTGAAGGCCACCCTCTTTTCTCAACGTCTTCAGGGTACAAGGGAGCAAAGAACACATAGTGGGTGCAAACATCGCAGACGAAGGGCCGCAGCCTTGCTCCGCTACCGGGCTGGTTCCGTTGGTTGTGAAACTGAAGGTTAAAGTATAGGGATTCATGAAGGTGGTCTTCCTGCGGTTTGTACTTCCCTTTTCCGCACATGAGGCAGGTGAGGTCGAGACGACCATCCGGGAGAATTCGGCCTTCGCCCATCAGCAACTTGATCGTTTCGTCCACCAGGACAAGCAGCTCGCCAGCGGATTGTAGGCAGAGGTATTCCTCCAGTACAACGCATTTATTCACAATCGAATTGACGTACTCCATCCCGATCGACTTTGGAAACAGCTTTGTCAGGTCGTGGATTGGTCTCAGATGATTCGGAAGCTTCGGGCGGCCAGAGACCATACACCAGAGGAGTTTGCCCAGCATGAGACGTCGGAAGGGGGATTCACCTCAACAATCATCTCCCCGTGTCGAGCCAGGGGGCCATGAAATCTCGCGGCCCAACCCTCTCGTCCAACTCTGTAGGGCGATCCTCAGCATCTGGTAGAAACACTATCCCGAGGTCGCCGAGGATTAGCTCATCAATTCGGGGGACGTAAACGTTCGCCGGTTTGATGTCACGGTGTACTATTTTCCGTTCGTGCAGCCTCTTGACCGTCTGAACCACTGAACGAAATGCGCGAAGTGAAAGGAGCGCGTCCCCCTGAAATTTCGCGAGTTGGTTTTTAAGGCTGCCTTCACGAAAGTATTCCGTGATTATCCAAAACTGGTCCTCGCTGAAAGCCAGAAGCTTCGGCAACCCGGGAAGCCTTTCTTTGAGTACCTCTAACTCATTTTGAAACCTTCGAACCTCTCGCCCATGGGTCTCACGCTCGCCCGGTGAGACAGCGCCCCGCGATATCTTAAAAACCTTCAGGGCTCCCAGTTCGGAATCGTCGTCGGGTCTGGCATAGGCCCACGACAAGCTGGCGAACTCGTCATTTTGCTTCTATCCATCGCCGTCCGCATCTGCTCAACGCACTTGCGCCGTTCTTGCGCCCTTTCGGGCCTGCGAACAAGAAACACCTCGCTCTGACCCCCTTCGCCGAGAGGTCGAATTTCTTCCCAGCCCAATAGTCGTTTATCGCCACGGCTTCCTCTCCAACAGACGAGGGGAATTGTAACCCCGCCAGCTCACCTTCGCCGACCCGACGACCATCCGTGAGCTGGCACCGGGTGATGCCTGGGGCACCGTCCAGAGGCCAGGCCGATGCTGGATGGCCTCCGTTCGCGGAAAAGTATCGGCCCGAAGCGATCGTCTATGATGTGGACGACATGGACCCGCCCCCACGCACACCCGAAGAAGAAGTAGATGAGGCACTCAAGCGGCCGCCTTGGAGACGGTATTTCAGTTTGTTCCGAGCGGACAATTTATCATCAACGTCGCTAATGATGGTCTCGTCTCGCGACTGGCGTTCATATTCATGGGCAGGCCCAGCGACTTCGTTTGACTGACGGTGGACGCTATGGCGACCCGTTTCCTTTTGAGGAGAAATATCCAATCATTGCTCCTAAGGGCGTCCAACGCCCTAGCTGGTTTTTGCCTTGGCATCCGCGAGAGTTGATGGACAATAAGGAATGGCCTGCTGGCTGGCCCGGGAGAGAATCTTCCACCTTCGAAGGGGAGATTACGTATCAAAACGGGTTTGGCGACGAAATCCGAGATACCTTTTGTCAGAAATATATCCCGCGCTACTTCATTCAGTTTAAGTCAGGGGGATTATCAATGGGAGGCGGCGGCACTCTTGAGCCCTGCCGAAACTTTGATCAGAGGGTCCGCTTGATCTTGGCGGCAGAGAAACAGGCAGAAAATGGTGCAGACCGTCCAGACCCTCCCTTATGAGCCGCTCGCCACGATGCGCATCTTGGTGAACTTCATGCACCGCGATGGCTGGAGCGTCCACTGCCTCGCCCCCGATTGCAAGACCCTTGTTTCCCAGTGGGTCATGGTGCGCACCGAGGCCACGCTCCTGCGGCTGCTCAAGGCCAGCGGTGCCACCCCGGTCGAGATGGATGAGATCGAGCGCGACATGAAGCAACAGGGGCGAGGCAGTACATTCATCGAGGTCAACGAAACCGGTCGTCGGCTCCTGCGTGTCTTGCCACAGAGGTGACACCGGGGCCTTGAGGAGAAGCGCTGGGAACATCTGAGGCCCGGCTGCTGCGTGAGTACTTCTCCGGCTGCTGCGCGAGTACCGCCGGTGACTCCTGCGACGAAAGGTTAGTCGAGCCCTTCTCGCCGCAGGAGTTTCTGTACCCGGCCCTTGACTTCATCGCGTATTGCTCGAACATCTTCAATAGATAGCCCTTTTGGGTCTTTCAGTGGCCAGTCGTCCCGGCGCAGGCCAGGAACATAGGGGCACTGTTCACCGCAGCCCATCGTGATTAGAAGCTGGGCCTTCCCGGCTAACTCTCCTGTGAGCTTCTGAGGCTTGGCGTTGCTGAGGTCGATCCCTACCTCCTGCATGACGGCCTGGACTTCCGGGTGGACGCGCAAACCGGGTTCGGTCCCGGCAGAGATAGCCTGTGCCCGTGCCGGATCGGCCAGGTGATTGAAGAACGCCGCTGCCATCTGGGAACGACCAGCATTGTGAACGCAGGCAAAGATGACCTTGAGCATGAAGTCTCCGGTTACTTTTTTCCAATGTTGTCCAACTCGCTCTTGAGCGCCATGAGTCCAGACTGGCAAGCGGAAGCGAAAGCATAAGGGTGATACGCCTTTCCAGCATGGAGAACGCCTGTTTATACGCGCGGTCGATTTCTTCCAGCGTACCCTGGACGCCCGCTGGATCGGGCACGCCCCAATGTGCCGTGATTGGCTGTCCGGGCCACACGGGACAGACTTCATTCGCCGCGTTGTCGCAGACTGTGAAGACGAAGTTCATCACCGGCGCGTCCGGTTTGGCGAACTCACCCCATGACTTGCTGCAGAGACCGGCGGTGCTCAGATTCGCAGACTCGATCTGCCGAAGTGCCTCCGGGCGAACGATCCCCGATGGATGGCTGCCGGCACTATAAGCTGTAAAGTTCGCTCTGCCCTTTCCAATTCATGATCGCTTCCGCCATGATCGAGCGGGCAGAGTTGCCGGTGCATAGAAACAAGATGTTGTGGTGTGCCATCGTCTCTCCTACGCGCAGCACGATGGCCCGCAACAAGGAGCAGACTCTGTGGTCTTTGGCTTGATGGCATAGACCTTCACGCTTGCGGCTGCGGTGTTGATATCGTGCTTTTTCAGTATCTCGGTCAGT
>CAWAQH010000005.1:0-24748 GCA_963784085.1 uncultured Acidobacteriaceae bacterium
CGCGCCGATCCAACCGTCCAACAGCGTCTGGATCAACCCTGCCACCTCCTGCAGCATGCTTTCCGATTTCCCGGCGTGCGCCTGAATCAAGCGGCTCTGCAGATAACCGTACAGGCCGCTCAGCGTGTCGCAATACTGCGGAGCCACCTCGCGCCGCAGTGAAAAGCGCAGTTCCCCCAGAATCTCCACGGCCTTGGTAACCGCGTTGCCGCGTGCCAGTATGTCGCCGGCCCGGTGCGCCGTCACGCTTCCTGCACGGCCTGCACGGCGCCTTCGTACAACATCCGGGTAAGTTCCACCGGCGTCGCCGTCGCCACGCGGCTGGCAATGTACTCCTGGTGAGGATTCGTGGGTGTCATGAAATTTCCCGCCCGCTAACTATATCGATCCACCTTAGGAGTTTTTCAGCATTTTTTTACCCCCATTTGCGGGTAGCACTGTTACCAAAGTCCTACCCACATATGCCCCCCACATAAGAAATGACCCCCGCGTCTCAAGTCTTCTCCTTTGAACCTCCGATCTTGTAAACACAAGGCAAAGTTAGATGCAGTTACCTTACTCGCGTCGGGAGCGTTTAGTGTGAACACCGTACTTTGGATTGACGAAAGCGCTACTGGCAGCCAACATGTGTATTTGAAGGACGGCCCTGAAAGGCTTCAGGTTTTATTTGCCGCCAGCTTCCCCGCTGCTTTTGAGTTACTCAAAACGCAACGCCATTGGCGCAGTCCTGGTCCATCTGCCCATCGGGAATTTTAGCGGCTCCGAGGTTCTGCGGCAGATCCACGACCGAAGGATGCCGGGTTCCGGTGGTCCTCTACGAGCCGGCCGGCGTGGTCAGCAAGGCGCTGCGAGCTAACCCAGGGCGGAGCGTTTCAGTACGTGTCCCACCCCGTGAAGCCCGAAGAGCTTTGCGAGCTTCTCGCGGTGGCCATCCGTCACCACGGCGCCCAGCGCGAGCGCCCAGCGTGAAGGCAAGCCGGCGCGCGCATCGCAGCAGCCCATTTGCCGCAATTTCCTGGTGGGCTCCAGCGGCCCCGATGCGCGAAGTGGTCGAAATTATTGAACTGGTCGCCAACCGCCGTTCCACGGTTCTGATCACCGGCGAAACCGGCACCGGCAAGGAAGTGGCCGCTCGCGCGCTGCATCTTTCGAGCAGCCGCTCCGGCTCCCGGATGGTTGCCGTCAACTGCGCCGCGCTTCCCGATCATCTGCTGGAAGCCGAACTCTTCGGCCATACCAAGGGCGCCTTCACCGGAGCCATCAACGCGCGCGTCGGGCTGTTCGAACAAGCGCACCGCGGCACCATTTTTCTGGACGAAATCGGCGAGATGCCGCTGCCGCTGCAGGCCAAGCTGCTGCGCGTTCTGCAGGAGCGCGAAATCCAGCGCATCGGAAGTTCGGAACCGCTTTCCATCGACGTGCGCGTGATTGCCGCTTCCAACGCCAATCTGCTGGAAGCCGTCGCCGAACCGCCGCTTCCGCGAGGATCTTTACTACCGCCTGAATGTCGTCGCGCTGCGCATGCCGGCGCTGCGGGATCGCCCTTCCGATATCCCCGAGCTGGCCGAGCATTTTCTTCACAAGATCTCCGAACATGAGCCGGCTTGGAGAAAGCAACTTTCCCCGCAGGCCATGGACATGTTCCTGAAGTACTCCTGGCCCGGCAACGTGCGCCAGCTGGAACATGCGCTCGAATCGGCCTGCGCGCTAAGCGGCGCCCGCTCCATTCTCTATCCCGGCGATTTCGATCTGCCCGCCGAGGTTCAATCGTCCGAATTCGGCTCGCTGTCCTCGCTGGACGTGCCGGAAAGCGGCATCAACTTTGAAGAACTGATGACGGGCATCGAGCGCAGGCTGCTGGAACGCGCGCTCGCGAAATCGGGCGGCAACAAGGCCCGCGCCGCCAGCATGCTTCACATGAAACGCACCACGCTGCTCTCCAAATTCAAGTCGCTGGAAGTGTGCGCCTAGCAGTCCATGGCTCAAGCGCGTGCCATCAGTAGTCCGGCGCCGGCGCCCAATCCCCTCAACGCGGCGGTTCCCGGTGCCTCTCCAGCGTGGGCGAACTCGCGGTACCCATCGCGGTATTGCTGATCGTCATCGCGCTGATCACCCCGCTGCCCAGCTTCATGCTGGACATCCTGATCGTGCTCGATCTGATGATGTCGGTCATCGTGATGATGGTGGCCATGTATATCGGGCGGCCGGTCGAGTTCAGCGTCTTTCCCACCGTTCTGCTGTTGCTGACGCTTTTCCGCCTGGCGCTCAACGTTTCGTCGTCGCGCCTCATTCTGCTCAATGGAAATACCGGAACCTCCGCCGCCGGCCACGTCATTGAAGCTTTCGGCAGCTTCGTGGTGGGCGGCAACTACATCATCGGCGCGGTGATTTTCTGCGTCCTCATCGCCATTCAATACGTCGTCATCAACCACGGCTCGGTGCGCATTTCCGAAGTAACCGCGCGCTTCACTTTGGACGCACTGCCCGGCAAACAAATGTCGATCGACGCCGATCTGAACGGCGGCTTGATCGATGAAACCGAAGCGCGCCGCCGCCGCCGCGATTTGAGCAGCGAAGCCGAGTTCTACGGAGCCATGGACGGCGCCTCGCGCTTCACGCAGCGCGATGCCATCGCCAGCATCATCATCACCGGCGTGAATATCATCGCGGGCTTTCTGATCGGCGTGCTGCAGCACAACATGGATCTCGGCCACGCCATTCAAACCTACACCGTTCTCACTATCGGCGACGGTCTGGTGACGGTGATCCCGGCCCTCATGATTTCCATCTCCGGCGGCTTGATCGTCACGCGCGCCAGTTCGGACTCCAGGCTCGGCGCGCAATTCCAGGCGCAGGTCTTCGGCAAATCGGAGCCGCTGCTGCTCGCCGAGCGGCGTGCTGGTGGCGCTTTCGCTGTTCCCCGGATTGCCCACCATTCCGTTTCTCGCATTGGGCGGCGGACTGGGCGCCATCGGCTGGCGCATGCGTCGGAAAAACGACGCTGCCGTCAAAACCTCGACGGAAAGCGCCGAGAAACCGGCCAAGGAAAACATCGAAGCGCTCCTCCAGGTGGATCCTCTGACGGTGGAAGTGGGCCTGGGACTGGTCAAGCTGGTGGAGGGCGGCACCAACTCCCGGCTCCTGCAACGAATCGCCGGCATCCGCAAGAACCTGGCGTCGCAACTGGGTTACTATCTGCCTCCCGTGAAGGTGAACGACAATCTCTCGCTGCGCGCCCGCGAGTACACGCTGTCTGATCAAAGGCGTGGAGATGGGACGCTATGAAATGCCCGCTGGTCAGGAGTTGGCGATTCCCAGCGCCGGCGTGGATGGAAGCATGGAAGGCAAGGCCACCAAGGATCCGGCTTTCAATCTGGCGGCTCTTTGGATTCCCTCCGAACGCGCCGCGCTGGCGCGCAGCAAGGGCTACACGGTGGTCGACGACGTCAGCGTGATGGGAACGCATCTCTCCGAAGTTGTCCGCCGCCACGCTCACGAACTCTTCAGCCGGCAGGACACCAAGAACTTCTGCGACCGGGTGGCTCAGAGCAATCCGAAGGTGGTGGAGGATTTGGTTCCAAAAATGCTCTCGCTTTCGGTGATCCAACGAGTGCTTCAGAATCTTCTGCGGGAGCGGGTCCCGATCCGCGACTCCGTTACGATCCTGGAGGCTCTCAGCGAAGGAGCGCAGATGACCAAGAACCCGGTGTTGCTCACCGAATACGTGCGCCAGGCCATTCGCCGGGCCATCGTCAGCTCGCATGTGACGCAGCAAGGGGAATTGGCGGCGTATATGGTGGAGCCTTCGGCCGAGCACGCCGTAGAGGCAGCGGTGGAGCACAGCGAGCACAACAGCGTACTGGGACTGGCCCCGCAAGTCGGCTCGCGATCTGGTGGGCCGCATCACGCGCAAGCTGGAAAGGCCGGATTCTTCGGCCGTGGTGCTGGTAAACCCCTCCATCCGTTATTTCGTCAAGCAACTGCTGGAGACCGCTTTCCCGGACGTCACGGTGCTCTCGCACAGCGAAGTGCCGCCCGAGATCAAGATCAAGTCGCTCGGGTGGGTCGGATGAAGACGTGAGTGGATGAAGACGGATCGATAATGATGGAACAACCAAGCTCTTCCATGAAAATCAAATCGTATTTCGCCAGTTCGGTGGAGCAGGCCATTCAGGAAGCGCGGCTGGAGCTGGGTACCGATGCCATGCTGATCACTTCGCGGCGCTCATCGCCCGAGACGCGCAGCCTGGGAGCTTATGAAGTTGTGTTTGGCTTGAATGCGGCGCCGAACACGCCTGGGGCCCGTCCGCGCTCAGCCGTCCAGGCGGCGGACTTGTCAAAGGACTTATCGGGCGAACTGCAAAACCTGCGCGCCCAACTACAGGAAATCAAGAGCACGTTGCAAGGCGCCCGGCCGCCGGCGGAGGTTCCCGCGTCTGAAAGCGAAGAGCTGCTGGAGGAATTGGTTTCAAACGATCTGGCCCGCCACATTGCGCAGGAAACGGTCTCCGCCGCGGTGCGTTTACGCGAACAATTGTCGCGCGAACAGCCGGCCCCGCCGATTGCTCTCAGAGCCTATGCCGCGGAGCTGATCTCCAAGAAGCTGCGATTCGCGCCACCCTTCGCTCAAGCCGTCTTCCGACGCCGCCAAGGTAGTGGTCTTCGCCGGACCCGCCGGCGCGGGCAAAACCACCACGCTGATCAAGATCGCGATTCGCGAGTGCCTGGCTCAACGGCAACCGGTCCGCATCCTCTCCCTGGATCCTTACCGCGTCGCCGCGCATGAAAAGTTGCGCAGCTTCGCCTCCATCATCGGCGTCGGATTCACGGCCCTCAACTCAGTGCAGGAGTTCCTGGCGGCCGCCGAAGAATCCCGCAACAAAAGCGTTGTGCTGGTGGATACTCCCGGCTACAGTCCCGCCGAATTGGACGGCGCCGCTGAAATCGCGAGCTGCTTCGAACGCCTCGCCAACAAGCAGGTCCATCTGGTGTTGCCCGCTTCCATGAAGCGCGCGGACTTGACGAGAAGCATCCGCGGCTATGCCGTGTTCCGGCCGGATTTCCTGCTGTTCACCAAGCTGGATGAAACCGAATCGCAGGGCGCCATTCTCTCGGCGGCGCTGGAGGCCGACAAGCCGCTGTCCTATTTTGGCACCGGCCAGAACATTCCCGAAGATATCGAACCGGCCCATGCGCGAGCTTTGCTTGCATCGGTCTTCCGGCCGGAAATAGCGGAGGCCGTCACGGCGGCATAGATGGCTTCCAATCTCATAGCGAACGCGGCCTTCTACACCTCAGCTCCGCTGGAGACCGGCGAGCGGGACCGCCTGATCCTCGAGAATCTGCCGCACGTGCGCTGGGTCGCCATGCGCATTCACGAGAAGATCGGCGGCGCGGTAGGTTTGGAGGATCTGGTTTCCTGCGGCGTCATTGGATTGATCAATGCCGTCGACAGCTACGACCCTAAGTTCAACGTCAAGCTCAAGACTTATGCCGAGCATCGCATCCGCGGCGCGATTCTGGACAGTATTCGCGGCCTGGACGGCATACCGGTCCATAAGCGCAAACGGTTGAAGGACGTGGAGGCGGCCATCGCCAGCGCCGAGCAGCGCCTGCAGCGCGTCCCGAGTGAAGAAGAGATTGCCGGCGAGATGAACATTCCCCTGGCCGAATACCAGGAGCTTCTGGCGGAGTTGCGCGGCGTCACGCCTGGGCAGCCTGGATGAAATCGCCGACGGTTTCTCGGAAAGCAAACTGCTCCGCTACGTCGCCCATGACGAAGAGAGTCTCCCGACGCGAATCCTGGAGCGAGCCGAGCTGGAGAAGCTGCTGGCGGAGGCGGTGAATAAGATGCCGCGCCTGGAAAGGACCATCCTCACGCTGTATTTCAAGGAGGAACAGAATCTGCACGAGATCGCAGAGATTCTGGGCATTCATACCACACGCGTCTGCCAGCTCAAATCGCAGGCCGTCCTGCGCCTGCGCGCTTACGTCGTCAAGAAATGGCCGTCCACGCGAGGAATTTTGTAACGCGACGAGTAAAACGAATACAGAAACTTGTGGCGCACGCACTCTTGCGTGCCGCATTCACACTCGTGAAATGCGAGACGACCAGGTATTCACACGTGTGAATCGGCACGCGAGGCGAAGTTCTGTATGAGCGACCAGGAAACCAGCGCGCCACCGCCAGCCGACGTGGCCGGGCAGCCGGCGGAACCAATGGCGGCCACATCGCGCCGGAGCCGCCCCTCACAAGCAGCGCCATTGCTGATGGGCGTGAAGTTGCCCATTCGCATTCTTCTCGGGCGCACCCAGTTATCGCTCCGCGATATCACGCAACTCGGAAACGGCGCCGTGGTGGAGCTGGACTGCTCTCCGGACGACCCGGTGGAGATCATGGTGAACGATCGAGTGATAGCGCATGGCGAAGTGGTGGTGGTGTCGGGCAACTATGGCGTGCGCATCACTAAAATCGCCTCCCGCCACGAAGATCCGGAGACGGAGCAGGGCGGCTTCGGACCTGTTCAGCCTCTCGCAAAAGCTAAGGTAACGAAAATGTTTTTGACACTGCTTCCTTACTTGACCGTAATCGCCAATCTGGTGCTGGTGCTGGGAATCCTGCTGGGCTTGAATCAGCGGGTTCGCGCAGCTTCGTGCTCGCGCCGGCAAGCAGGAAAAGACCCTCGAAACGGAAACCGCGCGCCTGTCGGCGGAAATCGTTGGGCTGAAGGGCCAGATCCAGGGACTGGAACAACCGGATACTTCACTTGCTCCGGGCACCGCCGCGGCGGGCTCGGCGGCTGCAACGGGAAATAGCGTCAATACCACGCTGCGAAGCAAAGTGTTGAAAATGCATCGCCTGGGCCAGTCTCCCGACCGCATCGCGGGAGCCTTGCGCGTGCCCAGGGGCGAAGTGGACCTGCTGGTGAAAGTTCACAAAATCGTTATGCGCCCCTATGAGGAGGTTGTCTTGGCGCCACTGGGGGGAGAGGCTGCCAAAAAACCTTAAATGTGGTTCGAAAATCTGCGATACAGGAATGCCGCGCTCCGGAGAACCGGAGGCTAGCGATGCAGGCGGAATGAGGACGCGATGATCATTAACAACAATCCGACTCCCGATGTTTCCAGCTTGAATCTGGACCCCACACAAAGCTCGGCCCGGGCAGCCGGCGGCGCCGCGCCTGCTGCACCACCACCGATAGCACGCCAGGGACTGACTCTATCTCGCTCTCCAACTCACCCAATCTCGTCCAACAGGCGCTCAGCTCGTCCTCATCCGCGCGCTCGGCCCGCATCCAGGAACTCAGGGCGCTGGTCCAGAGCAATCAATACAACCCCGATGCCCGGGAAGTCAGCAGCGCGTTGATCGACGCGCATACTGCGGGAGCTTAGCGGCCGGCACGCAACGAACCGGTATGGAGAATTCCACCGAGTACGGCGACGCCCGAGAATGCGGCATGCCCGGCAATGCCTGCGCCGCCGCGTGAGCATGCGCCAAGTCAAAAGGCTGCTCGCGCAACCGTCGCCCGACGCGGCCGATGAATCCGCCGCACTGCTGCGGGACGTCGAAATTCAGCTCGGTTGCGTGGCCGCCATGCTGCGGCAGAACGCCGCCAAACCGGATGTCGAGATTCGAGCCGGCGTGGAAGAACTGCAAAGTGAAGTCGCCGTCCTGGCCAGCTTTTTTGCGGGCGCCGACAAGATGATTTCCGCGCTGGCTGGATGCCATTCGCTCGCGCCGCGGCGGATACACCGAGCGCGGCCAGGCAGCGCCCTTGCAGCTGGTCAGAAAACTGAGCGTGGAGGGATGAGGTGAAACGGCGCAACCAACTAAGGACGGAGGATGATGTCACCATGGGTAATCTCTACTCGGTATTGAATTCGGCCAGCCAGTCGTTGCAGGCGTTCGAGAAAGCCATCGACGTAACGCAGAACAACGTCACCAACGCCAACAGCCCCGGTTATGCCGATCAGGTACCTCAGATGATCTCCGCAGGATTTCCAATCCCAGACGGGCATCAACTCGGGCGGAGTTCAGGAAGAAACCCAGGACACTCGCAGCAGCTACGCCGACACCGCGGTGCAGCAGCAATTGTCGCTGCAAGGCATGTATCAGCAGCTCCAGACTACCCTGGCGCCGCTCCAGAACGTCTTCGATGTCTCTTCCAGCAGCCCCATTCCGTCGGCGCTGAATCAGTTGTTCCAGAGCTTTTCGCAATGGAGCACCCAGCCCAGCAACGCGAATTACCAATCGGCGGTCATCGACGCGGCCCAGCAAACCGCCAGCGCATTCCAGCAAGCCGCGGTTCAGCTTGGCCAAATCCAGACCTCTACCACCAACGATATTCAATCCACGGTTACCCAGATCAATCAGGATGCGGCCACCATCCAGACTTACAACCAGGAGATAGCCGAGAACCCGCAGGCCGACGCCGGATTGAGCGCGCAAATCGAGAGCACCCTGGAAAATCTTTCAGGCCTGGCGAACATCCAGGTGCTCCCCGGCAACGGAGGCACGGTGACGGTGCTGCTGGGAGGCCAGACCACGCTGGTGCAGGGCAACCAGGTGAACTGTGCTCCAGGCCGTGAACAATACCGCCTCCAACAGCGGAAATCCCGGCGCCGCTCCCAACATCAGCATCCAAGACGCCAATGGCAACGACATCACAGGCCAGGTCACCTCGGGCAGCTTGGCCGGACTTCTCAGCGTTCGGAACAATCTGCTTCCTTCGCTGATTGGCGGCGGACAGCAGGTGGGCGGTTTGAACACGCTGGCGCAGGGCCTGGCGGACAGCGTCAATAGCGTGTTGGCCGCGGGCACCGACTCGAACGGCGCCACCCCGGCACGCCGCTGTTCACCTATAACTCCGCTTCGCCTTCCGGGATCGCGGGTACTCTGGCCGTCACCAGCGGGATTACGGGCGATCAACTGGCGGCCGCCAATCCCGGGCCGCCTTTCGTGGCCAACGGCGCCGCACTCACACTGGCGGGCCTGGATTCGAGCAGCCCCGGACCGATCGACGGTCAAGGATTCACGCAGTACTTCAGCGGGCTGACCGCCACCGTGGGCTATGCCGTCAGCAACGCCAACACGTCAGCCACCGCGCAATCGCAACTGGTAGCGCAAGCCCAGAGCTTGCAGCAGCAGGTTTCCGGAGTGTCCCTGGACGAAGAAGCTATCCGGTTAGTGCAGCTCCAAAGTTCGTACGATGCAGCCAGCAAAGTGGTCACGGTGATCGACAGCACCTTGCAGTCGCTCATAAATATGATTCCGACATAACCGGGCCACAACCGTGAGGAAGCGGTGAAGAGAATCTGAATGACGAAGGAGACTTTATGATCAGCGGCTTAAGTCCCAGCAACCAACAATTCCTGGCGTCGTTGAACATTCTGCAGAACAATCTCAGCCAGGCCGACGAAGAGCTATCGAGTGGCCTGAGCGTCAACCAGGCTTCCGATGCTCCGCAATCCATCCAGGATATTTTCGAGACCCGCGCCGAACTCGGCCAAGCCAACCAGGCGGCCCAAAGCCTGGCCAACATCCAGGGCCAGGTCCAGACGGCGGGTGGCGCCCTTCAGAGCGCCGTTCAGTTGCTCAATCAAGCGGTTTCCCTGGGCACCGAAGGCGCCAGTACCAGCACTTCGCTGACTACGCAACAAAGTCTGGCTGCGCAGGTTCAATCGCTCCAGGCGCAGTTGGTCGCCCTCAGCAATACGGAAGTGGGCGGAGTGTACGTCTTTAGCGGTGACGATAGCGGTTCGCCGCCCTACAAGGTGGACACTTCCAGTCCTACCGGCGTGGATCAATTGATCAGCCCGCAGCAGTCCACACTGCAGATTGCCGGCCCCACCGGCGTGACGTTCCAAATCTCCATGACCGCGCAAGACCTGTTCGACCAGCAGGACGCCGGAGGCAACCCGACCGCGAACAACGCCTTTGCGGCCCTGAACGGTTTGGTGCAAGCGCTGCAGAGCGGAAACACCGACAATATTACCCAAGCCATCGGCGCTCTCCAAACCGCCACCGGCTACGTGAACAATCAGACCGCCTTCTATGGAGCCGCGGAAAACAACGTTTCCTCCTCTCTTGACCTGGCGCAGAAGTTTCAGACCCAGGATCAAACCCAGCTCAGCAGCTTGCAAGACGCCAACACCACCACTCTGGCGGTTGAGGTAACGCAAGCCTCCACTGCCATCGATGCCGCCATGTCGGCCGAAGCTCACAAGCCAACCAGCAGCCTGTTTGACTATCTGCCCGTTCCATAGAGTTCTACTGGAAGCGCGCAAACGGAGCGTGGCGTGCGCACTCTTGCGCGCAGCGTTCACACTCGTGTGAACGTTTTTACACGGTGTCGCCAAGAGTGGCGTCACGGCACGCACGGGTGCGTGCGCGATGAGCTTATCTCAATTCGCCGCGTCTTCCCGCTGTCCTGTCTTCGCGCCACCAAGCATCGCGAAACAATCAGCACGCAATGTGTCTTTGCGCGATACCCGCACATGCGCCAGACCTTCCCCCCGTACGCTAGCCGCTATCGGGCTATTTTGCGAAGAAATCGCGAAAAAACGTTCAATCAAAGCCTTGAACTGGCGATAGAAGAACGTACCTGAGCGGGTTGTCAAACAGCAGCCGGGGTATCAAGCCGTTACCAGATTTTGGAAAGGATTCAAAGTTAATGTTTAGAATTTCCGCCGACAAGATTTCCCTCGCCGCGTCCGCGCTGCTTCTGTGTGCGGCTTTCGCGCAAGCTCAAACTATACCGGGATCGCCGCTCACCGCAGCGCCGGCCTCCGCAGCGATTACTTTTGCCCTGCCCAGCAGCCCCGGTGCCGAAGTGCCGGTACTATTGACGGTTCCCGCCTTAGACGTTTCAGAGCCTTTCGTGGTCGACCCAACCACGGTGCCGTCTTGGTTGTCCGTTCTCAATACGGCCGGTAACGCTACAGATCTGTCCGACACGGCCACCGCTACGCCTGGACTGACGATTAATTTCGTGGCCAGCGCCGCCGCCGGGGTCTTGGGCGTGGGCGCCTACGTCGCCGATGTTCACCTGAAGGTCAACGGCTTCCAGGACCTGGTTGTGCCGGTTACTTTGACGGTGACCAGCGCCACGCCCGCAACTTTATCCGTGATGAACGGCTCTACCGCGGTGGCGAATGCAGGAACAGTGGCCATAACCTGGGTGTACGGTTCTACTAAGACCAATGGCGTCACCGTACCCGCGTTGCCGCCGAGCATCCCTCTGACGCTCCTCTCGAGCGACTATCCGATTTCCTTTACCGCAGCGTCAGCGGTGGCTGGGGGATCGCCGGAAGACTGGATATTGCTCAGCGCCCCGAGCGGCATCGCGTACAACTACGGAACTCCGCTCACCATCACTTTCTCGCCGGATGCTCTTCTCAACGCCAAAGTGTCAGCGGTCCCGCTCACCGGGACAGTAACCATCACCTATGCGTCCACAACGTATGTTATTAACATTGCACTCACTATCGGTGAGCCCGATCCGAGCATCAGCAACATCTTCCCGCAAGAAGTGCCTGTACAGGGCAGCGGCGGCCTTACTGTAGTTGTCACCGGTACCGGCTTTGGTACGGTTGCGCAAGGCTTCACCACGGCAACCACAGTTACCATCGCCTACGGAGTTGTCGCAGCAACCAACCTCACCACGATTACGGCGAAAGCAAATGGCCCCACCGGCGCGGTAGTGGTGGTGGACCCCACCACAATGATTCTTACCATTCCCTGGGAAGACGGTACGCCGGTGAGCATCCTCAATACGGTCCAACCGGTTACCATCGCCATCACCAACGCCGGAGCAACGGTAAGTACAACTCTTTATGTAACCGCCAAACCGGTTATCTACTCGATAACGGATGCTGCGGCATTGACGGAACCCACGGCTGGCAGCCAGCCCACCGTGGCCCCTTACGAGCTGATCACCATCTTCGGCAACAATTTCTGCCCCACTTGCGGAGCTACCCCGGTGGTAGCGCCGGTCGCTTCCTCGCGCTATCCCACTACCCTGACGGCGCCTGCCAGCGGGGGTCATCCGCTCACCGTTACTTTCTATAAGAGCGATGGCGTCACATTGGTTGGCGACGCTTACATCTTGTTCGCCAACGACACTCAGATCAACGCACTGGTTCCGTCCAGTGTGGTGGCCGCGGACAACCCCATGCAAGTGGTTGTCAGCTACAACGGCACCCTCAGCAACACCAACGTCCTTTACGAGGTAAATGGGGCGGCCGCAAATCCTGGGATCTTCACCACAACCTCAAACGGTCAAGGACAGGGCGCGATCCTGCTGTCCAATTATTCGGTGAATTCATCCACCAATCCGGCGATCATCGCTGACAAAGTCGCTGGCACCGTTCTGATCTACGCCAGCGGGCTGGGAGTGCCGAACAGCACCTCCGCCAGCGTCACATCCACCAAAGCGCCGACCTTCCCCGGGTCGTGCATCTCGGTAACCAACTACGTCACCGCGGCGGCTCTTAACCCCGCCACCGCCGACGGCGCGGTGCTCGCAGCCAGCAATTGGGGAACCGGCAACTTACCGCCTTGCTTCTCGACCAAGAGCTACGTCACCGTAACCATCGGCGGCGTTGCTGCTGCCGTCACCTACGATGGTTGGGTGTCCGGTTCGGTGACCGGGCTTTATCAGATCAACGTCACCGTTCCCAAGGCTACAACCAGCACCACAGCCGTCAGTCTTCCCGTCGTCGTAACTGTGAACGGGGTACCGGCCCAAACGGGCGTAACAATGTACGTGAAGAACTAAGCTCCGGCCAGCCAGCCCACAGGGGCGTGGAGGGGCGGCGGGAGGTGCGGTTAGGCCACCCGCCGCCTAGTTCCAAACGTCTGGATTCAACGTCTCGCACCCGGCTCCGCTGCAGCTTTGGTTGTTGCGGCCGGGGGTAAGCAGCCAGGCCGGTGTAAGAATGGCAATCCAACAACCAGGCTCCGGTCAATAGCCTGTAAAGGCTAAAACCTGGTTCCAGCCGGCGGCGGGAGGGTGCGGTTCGACCCCCGCCGCCGTTTTTTATTGGCGCGCGGACCCTCTCAGTGAGCATCGCGCACAACGCAGCGGGTCGCGATGGTCTTCTTTCACCGAGCGAGCGCGTCCTGCGCTGTGCGCTCTTCCCTAACCGCGCCACATGGGAGGCTGCGACCCTCTCAGTAAGTACTTTTTCCTGGCAAGTTTCTTCAATCCGGGCCGTGGATCTTCGATACGGCTAACATGGCACAGTCCACTCAGGTCCAGCGGGAAGGTATCGCGCAGGTGGCGGGTAGAATTCTAATGGCGTGGCGCACCGGCGAAAGAGCCAGCCTGCGGCAGGAGTTGGAGCAAGCCCAATTTCTGACCGGGCAACCCCTCGGCAAGGGCGAAATCGAACTGGCAAGCACGCTGGAAATGGAACGGCTGGAAGCGCTTTCAGGCGCTGTGGAGTCGCTCTGGCACGGCCGCCAGCAATCCGGCGCGGTTCGGCTACTCGAGCACCTGGCTAGCGCGGGAGACGACCGGCGCTACCCAGCCGGTCATCCCCACTTCAGGCCATGCGAGCTCAGGCCGCACGAACTTATTCAATGAAGTCCTCCACCTGGAACGCCCGCCGCTGGCCGGTGCTCACGATTTGTCCGCTGAAACTGGAAACGCCATTCAGCGTGCAAACCGCCCTGCGTTCCACCGGATGGTCCAACCGTACGACCTGCCCTTCACGAAGCCGCAAAAGATCGCCCAGCCGCATCTCCGACCCATCCAGCCACACCTTTAGGTCAACCTGTCCGCCCAGGAGCAGCTCGAAAGTGGCCTCCACCGACACGCTGGTTTCCGGCTTCTCGGGAGGCAGAGGCTCCTCATCCGCCACCACGGTGGTGAACAGATCCGGCGGCACCAGCAGGGTGAGCTGTCCCACTTGCTCGCCGGCGGTTAATTCGAAGCGGGCTGCAAACATCGGCTCGGTGGCCGGCAGAATGCGCGACGGGGCCGGGTCAAATTCCAGCGTGACAGTCTCGAGCGGCGTCTCCATCAGCGTCGCCCAGCTGCGGTACGCATCGGAAAGAATCATGCGGTATAACAAGCTGACTACCTGCAATTCGATCTCGGTGGGCTTGCGGTCCACCACGCCAAAAGAGCCTGCTTTTGCGCCCAGGGCGACACCCACCAAGGGTAGGAGCACCGAATACTCCACCACGAGAACCAGCTTGCGCTCGCCCGGACGCACCACCGCCGACCCGAAGCAGGCCCGGCTGTCGGCCACTGGAAACTCGCCGAAAGAGATCTCTCCGCCGCTGGTGTTGGTTGCCACGACCGACGTCCGCAGAAAAGCGGAAAGGCTGATGCTTAGCTCTCGGGCCAGCGTTTCGTTCGCCAGCCGTACCAGCTCGCCGGGTACTCCCTGCAACTTGCTGCTGACCCGGAACTCGGCCTTGGTCCAATTGGATTCCCGACTTGATTCCATATAATGGAGGCTAATCCGTAAGTCTATAGAATCGGCTGCCTCCGGCAAACACTTTACCTAGTTCAGAATTCAGAATTCAGAGCCAGAATCCGGACCTATACTCCGAATCCCGCCCAAAAATCGTAAATCTCGGCCCAGAATCGTCGATATACCAACGAGTCGCGGCGTGTACTGGATTCTGGCTTCTGAATTCTGAATTCTGATTCTTCGGTTTCATATGATCAAGCTCACCAGGCTGAACCACGTTCCGCTCATTGTGAATGCCGACCTGATTGAGCATGTCGAGGGGACCACCGATACCGTGGTGGCCCTGACCAACGGCCAGAAATTCATGGTTCTCGAATCGGCCGAAGAGGTGGTCGAAAAGGTCATCCAGTTTCGCAAGGCCATTCTGAGTTCCACTGGCTGCCCCCTGAAAATCGGCGAAATGACCGAAATGACCACCGACGAGACCTCGAAAAGCGGGACGCCGGTCCGAAATCGGCCGCCTCGTGGGCCGCTAGAGAAACTCCATGGCAAACAACGGTGAACGCAAGAAGCCATCCAGCCGGCCGGATATAGCAACTCTGGGAGGGTTGCTGCTGGCTGCCGGCGGCATTCTGGGCGGCCTCCTCATCGAGGGCGGAAAGCTCACCGACATCACCCAGGTGACAGCGCTCATGATCGTGCTGGGCGGCACCATTGGAGCGGTGATGGTAACCACGCCGTTGAAGACCTTAATCCGCGCCGCGAAGTATCTGGGAACTGTGTTCTTCGAAAAAGCCGAGGAGCCGCAGCAGGTAATCGAGGAGATTATCTCTTACGCCACCAAGGCGCGCAAGAACAGCATCATTTCGCTCGAGTCGGATATGGAAAACATCGCCGATCCGTTTCTGCGCAAGGCGATTTCTTTGAGCGTGGACGGCACCGATCTGCAGGAGCTGCGCAAGATGATGGAACTGGATCTGGATCTGCAGCAGCGCAGCGGCGAGCAGGTGGCCAAGGTTTACGAATCCGCCGGCGGCTACGCTCCCACCATCGGCATCATTGGCGCGGTGCTGGGTCTGATCCAGGTGATGAAGCATCTGGAGAATATCGATGAAGTAGGCCGCGGGATCGCGGTCGCATTTGTGGCCACGGTGTACGGGGTAGCGTCCGCGAATCTGTTTTTCCTGCCGGCCGCCAACAAGATCAAAGCGCGCCTGCACGAAACGCTGCACATCAAGGAACTGATGCTGGAAGGCGTCTGTAGCATCGTGGAAGGCATGAACCCCAAGCTGATTCGCATCAAACTGGATGCTTTCGCCGACGGCGCAGCCGAAACGCCCCAACGGGCCAACGCTCCGCGAGCCGCGCGCACGGCCGCGGCGCAGGGATAAGCCCGCATGCCGAGGAAACACGCCCCGGAGCACGAAAATCACGAACGCTGGCTGGTTTCCTACGCCGATTTCATCACTCTGCTGTTCGCCTTTTTCGTCGTGATGTTCGCTTCGTCGCAGACCGACAAGGCGCGCGCCAAGCAGGTTTCCGAAGCCGTCGAAAAGGCGCTGGACAATGGACACTCCATCAGCGTACCGCCGGCGGTGGCAAAAGTTCTGGGCGGCACCGTGGACGACAAAGGGCAAGGCAACGCCATGATGAGAGGCCCGGGCGGCGCGCAGCATGCCCTCAAGGACGCTCCGCCGGACAGCGTTATCGAGCTGATGCCTTCGCTCGAGCGCCTGAACAAAGAGTTGGCCACCGAGATCCAGGAAGGGCAAGCTTGAGATCCGGATGGAGCCGCGCGGCCTGGTGATCAGCCTGCGCCAATCGGCCTTCTTTTCTTCCGGCACCGACGCGCTGGATCAGGCCAACCTTCCCACCATGAAGAAACTGGCCGAGCTCATCGCCACGCTGCCCAATTCGATTCAACTGGAAGGGCACACCGATTCGATCCCCATCCATAACGCGCGTTTCAAAAGCAATTGGGAGCTTTCCTGCGCCCGGGCCATCGCGGTGCTGGAAACCTTCTGCGGCACCTTCCAGCTGGACCGCAAGCGCTTTTCCGTGGTCGGCCGCGCCGACACCGTCCCCATCGATTCCAATGCCACCCCGGAAGGCCGCGCCCGCAACCGCCGCGTGGATGTCGTGATCCTCAATAGCCTTAAGATCGAGCACGTGGACGACCCCAAGCCCACGCCGCTCGGCGCCCCCTCCACACCTCCCGGTGACGATCTTTCGACGGTTCCGGCCAGCATGCAAAAAAATCCGCAAAAACCCTGAAAAATCCGCCCGGCATCATCGAAAAGACTACTGCACGCTGAGCAAGGCGTGACTTCGGCGAGAAGCCGAGCAAAGACGAAAGAGGACAAAATATGATCTCACTTCAAACTAACGTCACGTCGCTGTTTGCGCAAGAACAACTGAATGAGAACAACAATTTTGAAAGCAACACGATTCAGCAATTGACGTCCGGCTATCGCATCAACAATGCGGGAGACGACGCCGCCGGTCTCGCGGTTGCGAATCAGTTGCAGGCCAACGTCGCCGAATTACAACAGGGCGTCATCAACGCCGCCAACGGCACCAGCACACTGCAGATCATCGATGGCGGTCTCAGCAACATTTCCAACCTGCTGGACCGGTTGCAGACTCTGGCCACCGAATCGGCCAGCGGAACCTTCGAAGGCAGCCGCACCACGCTGAACAACGAATTCACTTCGGTGCTGGACGAAATTACGCGCCAGGCCGGCAACATCGGTTTGGCGTCGGGCGGCACCACGTCGAACACCGGCACCATCGGTTCTTCGCAGTACAACACCACGCCTCTGGCGGTCTTCATCGGCGGCGGCGACACGGGCGTCGCAACCGATAACCAGGTCACGGTCGACTTAACCAATGGCGGCACGGGCGGTGTCACCGTTACAGGTGTGGACGCCGGCGGGCTCGGCATTGACGTCGCGGACGTCAGCACCGCTGCCGATGCCACCACCGCATTGGGCCTGGTGCAGACGGCCATCGCCAACCTGGGTTCGGTGCAAGGCGCGGTCGGCGCGGGCGAAAACCTCCTCAATTACGCCACCTCGCTAGCCAATTCGCAGATCACGAATTTGACGGCTTCCGAATCGTCCATTAAGGATGCCAACGTCGCCGCCGAAGCGTCGAACCTGGCCAAAGCGCAGACCCTCCAGCAGTCTTCGATCGCCGCGCTGGCGCAAGCCAACTCCATGCCGGAAGCGATCCTGAAGCTCCTGCAATAAAAAGGGGCCCGTTAATGTTCAAGGCGAACTGGGCCGATAGAAAAGCGATCACGGCCCAGTTTGGAACTTGGCTGGAGTAGTCTTCATGAGCACAGTTCAGTCAACATCAACTTCAGTAACGCCCTCAGCCGCGCTGTCTCCCCAAACCAGCACCACGGGAACCAGCACCTTTGCATCGGATCTGCAGGCCTCCGTCACCAGGGCGCTCGAAATCGCCGCCCTGCCCATGCAGGCGCTGCAGGCCGATCAGTCTACGATCAGCGGCGAAGACCAGCGAACTGAGTACGCTTGGGCGGTCTTTTTAACAGTTTGCAAACTTCGCTCCAGGCCATTATTCCGGAACCGGCACCAATGCGTTGCAGGCGACAGTGAGCGACCAGTCCGTGGTTTCGGCCAGCGTTACGGGCAACGCTCTGGCCGGAACCTATACCGTACAGGTTCTCGACCGCCGGTGCTCCATCCAGCGCCATCAGCGACTCCGCCACCGCCGTTACCGATCCCACCAGCCAGAACATCAGCTCCAGCACTTCTTTTACGCTCACAGTAGGGACGACCAACTACACCGTCACCCGGACCGGAAGACCTGAATGCCTTGGCCGCCGCCATCAACTCCAGCGGCGCGCCGGTGCAGGCGGTCGTAATCAATACCTGGGAACTCCGGAGGCGCCCAATTACCAGCTCAGCCTCCAGAGCACCGCTTTGGGAGACGTCCCGCTTCAGCTCAACGACGGCACCAACAATCTGATGGGCACGCTGAACAGGGTACCGACGCATCTTATACGGTGAATGGCCAGCCTGCGGGGGAATTACAACCGATTCGGCGACCGTCACCATCGCGCCGGGCCTGAATGTGACCTTGGACGCGGTGGGCACCAGCACGGTCACCGTTTCCTCCAGCCTCAGTTCGGTTTCGAGCGAGCTTTCCTCCTTCGTCACCGCCTATAATGCGGCCTTTGCCGAAGTGCAGAAAAACTTCGGCCAGAACGGCGGCGCGCTGGTGGGAGACAGCACCGTGCTCGACATGCAGCAGGCCTTGACAGCAAATGATCAGCTACAGCGGATCGAGCGGCTCCATCACATCACTGGCGCAGCTCGGCGTCGAGTTTACCCAGCAAGGCACGCTGACTTTCGACTCGTCGGCCATCGCAGGTTTGAGCCAAGTCCAGATCAGCGACGCCCTCACATTTCTGGGCGATCACCAACAGCGGCGGCTTCCTCCAATACGCCAACAATATCCTGAACAGCATCACCGATCCCACCAGCGGCGCGATCGCCGTCGGAAACGGCAACGCTCCAGAACCAAAACAACTCAGGATCAGACGAATCACGAACGATCAGGCACAACTAACCCTGATGCAGACCAACCTGCAACACAGATGGCCCAAGCTAACGCACTGATCGCGTCGCTGCAAAACCAGAACAACTTCCTGCAGGGTCTGTTCCAGGCCGATACGAGCAACAACCCGAATGCCTCAACGGCTGGATAAGACGTGCTGGATAAGACGATGCTGGATAAAACGTCAGTCGGATAAACTCGCGTGCGAGCTTCGCGCCGCGGTGCTGGCCGGCAATCACGAAAGGGCCGCGCGCCTGACCGCGGAATACTCCGCAGCTTTGGGGCAACATTGGACCACGCTTTCCCCCGGCAACGCGCCGCTTCGCCGCACCCAAACAATCCCTCGAACTCCTCACCTGGGTGCGCGAAATGACGCTCATGCAGCAGGCCCTGGCAGCCTAACAGCTCTCGGCCGTCGAAAAGGCCAGCCGCCAACAGACCGCCCGCGCCCTGTACCTCAATTGTCGACTCTCGCCGCGCTCTGAGCCGCACTGAGCCTCGATTTAGGCCGATGTGACGCGCATTTATGCTGCGAAGAGCCCGCGTGAAGCAGATCCCACCTCACCGCTTGCCTGCGGCGCATCCTGTGGATAGAGTGGAGTTGTGACCGCAGTGGAAGCGTACGAATTGACAACCCAGGGAGGTTCGACGGACTTTGCACGGCTGATCGCGGCCTGCGAATCGTTCGGACCCTATTGCCTGATCGGTGGCTTGGCCGTCAATTGTTACGTCGAACCAGTGTACACGCTGGATGCCGAACTCGTCGTGATCGCAGCGAGTCTGCCCGAACTGACGGCACACCTCGAAGCGCAAGGCTTCAAGATCGAGGTACACGAGCACTCGGTGAATGCGCTAGCGCCCGGGAGCGAACTTCGGATTCAGTTCACCACCGACGAACGATACCAACCATTCCTGGCCCGAGCGGTGGAGGCGCAAGGTCCTGGGAATCCGAGTGAAGGTCGCTTGTCGAGAGGATGTGACGCAGGGCAAACTTTGGGCGTACGGCGATCCCCAGCGGCGTCTGAGCAAACGTAAAAAGGACGAACTGGACCTGATCCGGCTCGCCGAGGCCTATCCCGAGCTGAAATCTCTGTACCCCAGCGAGCTGCTGGAGCAACTGGATCGCGGATAAGAGGATCGCGTTGGCAACGCCGATTGGGACCATCGCGGCGTGGCCGTTAGTGCCGGGTTCCTAAAATAAGCTGTTCATGGTCTGCTGCACCCAGTGCCAGACACGCGGCTGTGCCGCCGCTGCGATCAGACCCGCCTGGACGGAAACCTGCTTGCGGCATCGTCTATCGGTTTGACCCGGCACCGTCGAGATCTCAACGCTGGGCGTCGCGTTTAAAACACCGGGCTCGACAAGTCCCTGATAATCGTCGAACCCTGCGTGGCATCCCGATTGCATTCCGATCTGTCTCATGCTGGAGAATGTCGGTGCGGGCATCGAGCAATACATGAATCTGGTGAGCGCCCGCCAGAAATTGGTGGCCTCCAACATCGCCAATGCCGACACGCCCGGCTACCAGACCAAAGACATCGATTTTGAAAGCGAACTCCAAAGCCAGATGTCGGGTTCCAAGCCCAACGTAATCGAAGTCTCCGGCCTCAAAAACAAGAACGACGGCAACAACGTGGATATGGACCGGGAAGCCCGCCTGCTGGCCGAAAATGCTTTGCGCTTCAGCGTCGCCTCCCAACTGGCCCACGCGAAATCAGCACCATCCGCACCGCCATCGAAGAGGGAGGTAAGACCTAGTGAGCCTCTTCTCCAGCCTCTCGGTCAGCGCATCGGGAATGGCGGCGCAGCGCGCGCGAACCGAAGTACTGGTGGAAAATCTGGCCAACTCGGAAACCACGCGCACCCCCGAAGGCGGCCCGTATCGCAGAAAAGACGTGGTGTTCGCCGAGGACAGTTCCATCGGCTCTTTCTCTTCCGAGTTCGACTCCGCGCTTGGGCCGGCTCTGTCGGGCGTGACGGTGAGCGAGATCAGCGTCGACGACAGCGCGCCCGAGCTGCGCTACCAGCCCGGGCATCCGGACGCCAACAAAGACGGCTACGTCGCGTACCCGAAAATCAATCCGGCCGAAGACATGGTGGACTTGATGGGCGCCTCGCGCGGCTATGAAGCCAACGTGGCGGCCATCTCGGCCGTGAAAGACATGATTAACAAATCTCTCGATCTCTTCCGTTCATAAACATGTCTCCTATTACTCCAGTTTCGATGATCGCGGTGCCGCAGAGCGGCGCCCGTGGGTGCTTCCGGCGCGGCTGGCGGCACAGGCGCGTTTCAATCCTGCTGGAAGGCATGATCGGGCAACGTCGAACAATCCCAGACGCAAGCCCAGCAGGCGGCCCAGAATTTCTTGAGCGGAGGCGACGAGGAACTGCATTCGGTAGCGCTGGCGGCCCAGCGCGCGGACCTGCAGTTCAATCTGTTCCTGCAAGTGAGGAACAAGGCCGTATCGGCCTACCAGGAGATCATGCGGATGCAGGTCTGACGCATGAATTCCGGCGTAAACTCGTCATCCTTAGCGAAAGAAAATGGACCAAGTCAAGAAACTTCTTTCAGCGCTCACACCGCGTCAGCTAATCACCATTGCTATCGTGGCGATGGCGGTGGTGGCGGGCGTGATGGGCCTTTCGCGCTGGCAACGCGAAAGCGGATTGAAGCCCGCTTTATACCGGGTTGTCGCCGGAAGACGCCAACGCCATCGTGCAGAAGCTGCATGAAGGCGGCATCGATTACAAAATCGTCAACAACGGAACCGAGTTGCTGGCGCCGGAGGACAAAGTCCCCGAGCTGCGCCTTGAAATGGCCGGCCTGGGACTGCCCAAAACGGGACGCATCGGATTCGAGATCTTCGACAAAACGAATTTCGGCATCACCGACTTCGCCGAGCATGTGAACTACCGGCGCGCGCTCGAAGGCGAATTGGAACGATCGGTCATGGCCATCTCCGACGTCCAGCAGGCGCGTGTTCACGTGACGCTGCCCAAGGATTCCGTGTTCACCGACGCGCGGGAGCCCGCCAAGGCCAGCGTGCTGATTGGCCTGCGGCCGGGAACCCGGTTGTCCACGGCCAATGTGATTGCGATCACCAATCTGGTGTCGAGCGCGGTGGAAGGTCTCGGGCCCGAGTCCGTTTCGGTGGTCGACATGAATGGAAATCTGCTGAGCCGGCCGAGGCGCGAAGGCCCGGGGGATGGCACGCAAATCACCGAAGCGGTGCTCGAATACCGGCAAGCCATGGAACACGACCTGGCGGCGAAGATCAACAGCACGCTCGAACCGCTGCTGGGCCCCGACAAATTCCGCACCGGCGTGTCGGCCGATATCGACATGACCAGCGGGGAGCAAAGCGAAGAGACGTTCGACCCGTCCAAGTCCGTGATGGTGAGCTCGCAGAAGACGGAAGATACCAGCGGGACCACTCGCAGTCAGCCCCGCCATTCCAGGGACGGCCGCGAATCTGCCTCCGCAGCAAACGACGGCATCGAATGCTCCGCAACCGCCACCGCGCCGCCACTCCCCCGGCTGGCACTCAGCCCGGGCGAACAAGCCAAGCAACCGGCCGCGGCTCCGCGCACCGGCGGCAATACCACCTCCACCACCCGGCGCTCGGAGAGCATCACCTATCAGACCAGCCGCGTCACCAAACATCTGAAACTTCCGCAAGGCGCCGTCAAGCGATTGTCCATCGCGGTGCTGGTGGATCAGGGGTCTCGAATGGAAGGGCAAGGAGCGCAGGCCCATCGCGTGGTCATTCCTCCCGACACCGAGAAGTTGAAGGCCATCCAAACGCTGGTGGGAACCCTGGTTGGCTTGGACACCATGCGGGGCGATCAGCTTACCGTGGAGGCGCTTCCATTTGACAACAGCATGAACGATCCGGGATCGCTGGGAGCGCCGGGCGCCCAGAAGAAGCCGGACGAAGTTCTCTCCCTCGAGACACTCAAGAAGAAGCCGGCGCTGCTGTGGGGATCGGTGGGAGGCGTGGTGCTGGTGATCGGCCTGTTAGCCTTCGTTCTGGCGCGCCTGATGGGCGGCGGCAAGCGCGCCGCGAGCGTGGAAACCCGCCAGGCTTTGCCGGTAGTGGATACTTACGCCGGCTTGCCACCCGGGCCCCCAGGAGCGGCTGCCCCGCTAGGCGAGCCTTCCCGCTTGCCCGCGCTCATGCCATCCCGAACCGAAGTGCTGCTGACGCAGCTGCAGGACAACAGGAGCAACAATCCGGAAGCCTGGGCCAATATCCTGCGAAGATGGCTGGCTGAGGAAGAAACGAGTTAATCCATGCCCGTACCAGAAAGCACTTCGACCAAGATCACCGGTCCGCAAAAGGCCGCCATACTCCTGGTGGCCCTGGGAGACAAAGTCAGCGGCGAAGTGATGAAGCAACTGAACGAAGACGAGGCCAAGGCCATCAGCAAGGCCATCGCGCGGTTGGAAAAGGTGACGCCCAGCCAGACCGAAGCGGTTCTGGAGGAGTTTTGCCAATTGACCAGGCCAGGCAGCGCCCGCGGCGGCTTCGATTATGCCAAGCGCGTGCTGTCGAACGCCTTTGGGCCGGAGGGCGCCAAGCGCATCGCCGACCATCTTCCGCGGACGGGAGTACGCTTCAACAAAAACCTCGAGACCCTGCAGAAGGCCGATCCGAATCAACTAAGCCGTTTTATCGAGAGCGAGCATCCGCAGACCATCGCGCTCATTCTTTCGCATCTTTCCCCCTCGCAAGCCGCTTCGCTGCTGGCCAATCTTCCAGTGCCGCTGCGCTCCGACGTAACGCTGCGCATCGCACAACTGGACCGTGTTTCGCCGGATGTGGTGGCGCGCATTTCCATCATCATCAGCGAAAAGCTGAAGACGCTGGGCGAAGTGAAGATGGAGCTGCACGGCGGTCCGCGCGCGGTGGCCGAAATCCTGAACCGCATGGAAGGCGCGATGAGCGACGAGATCCTGGGCAACTTGCAGGAGGAGCAGCAGCTGGTGGACGCGATTCGACATTACATGTTCACCTTTGACGACCTGCTGCTGATCGATACCACGGCCATGAAGGAGGTGGTGGGCAAGATCGACCGCAAACTTCTGGTGGTGGCGCTCAAAGGCACCAGCGATCAATTGAAGAATCAATTCCTGCAGTGCATGTCCATGCGCGGCGCGGAGATGTTGAAGGAAGACATGGAAGCCGCGGGGCCGGTGCGCATTCGCGACGTGGAGGCAGCGCAGCAGCAGATTCTGGCGGTGGTTCGGCAACTGGAGAGCGAAGGCACCCTGAGCCTGAAGGGCGGGGGCGGCGCCGAATATGTCGTCTAAGTTGATGGGAGGCGAAATTCTAGGTGGGGAAAACGAGCAGGCGGCCGCCACGCCGATGTTGTGGCGCACGGTTACGCCGGCCAGCGAACTTCGCCGCAACAGCCATGGCGATGCGGAGCACGAGGCCGCCCGCAAGCTGGATCAGGCGCGGCGCGAAGCTTACTCCGAGGGGCTGGCCGCGGGACGCCAGCAGGCCGAAGAGCTGTTTCGTCCCGCCGTGCAAGGGCTCGGGGATACGCTCATCGCCTTGGCCCGGCTGCGGGAAAGCATTCGAGAAGAAACCATGCAGGACCTGGTGCATCTGGCCGTCTCCATTGCCGCGCGCGTGATTCATCGCGAAGTGGCCGTGGATCCGGACGCGCTGGCCGGCCTGATCCAAGCGGCGTTCTCGAAATTGCAATCGCGCGAGATCAACCGCG
>CAWAQH010000006.1:0-527096 GCA_963784085.1 uncultured Acidobacteriaceae bacterium
CCCCAGCCCTGACGGAACCCGCATACAGGTAGTGGGCCTCACGGATTTTTCCATCGAGCCGGGAAAAATCATCGCCCTCTTGGGCGCCTCCGGCTGCGGCAAATCGACTCTGCTGCGCATTCTGAGCGGGCTTTCGCAGCCTTCATCCGGTGCGCTGTTCTGGCATGGTAAGCCGATGCGCGATCAGTCGCCGAACGTGGCCATCGTCTTCCAGAGTTTTGCGCTGTTTCCTTGGCTTACCGTCCTGGAAAACGTCGAAGCCCCGCTGGAAGCGCGTGGCGTGGCGGCCGTCGAGCGCCACAAACGCGCGCTGCGCATGCTCGACACAGTCGGCCTCGACGGTTTTGAGACCGCATACCCTAAAGAGCTTTCCGGCGGAATGAAGCAGCGCGTGGGCTTTGCCCGCGCCCTGGTGGTCGAACCGGAAGTGCTTTCATGGATGAACCGTTCTCTGCTCTCGACGTTCTCACTGCCGAGAACCTGCGCGGCGAACTCCTCGAGCTATGGCTCAGCAAGAAGATGCCGACCAGCGCCATTTTCATCGTGACGCACAATATCGAAGAGGCGGTTATGCTGGCCGATCGCATTGTTGTGCTGGGCAGAAATCCGGCGCGAATCCGCTCAGATTTCAATGTGAAGCTCACCCATCCGCGCGACCGCAAATCCGCGCGTTTTACGGAACTGGTGGATTACATCTACAAAATCATGACCGAACCGGACGTGGAGCATGCGTTGCCTGATCCCGAGAGCACGGGAGAAATCGTGCTGCCGCCGGGCGGTTTGAAGCGTGGAGAATCGCCGGTGAAGACCAGCAAGTACCAGATGCTGCCGCACGCGCGCGTCGGCGGAATTGCCGGCCTTCTCGAGTTGCTGCACGACCGCGGTGGACGCGAAGACCTTTTTCGACTAAGCGAGGAATTGATCATGGACGTCGAGGATTTGCTGCCCATCCTCGAAGCCTGCCAGTTGCTGGGGTTCGCCTGGTTGAAGCAGGGCGATGTACAGCTCTCGTCGCAGGGTGTGCGCTTCGCCGACGCCGATATTCAGAAGCGCAAGGAATTGTTCCGCGAGGCTGCGCTGGAACACGTCACCATCCTGAAGCAGATTGACAGCATTCTAAAACGAAAGTCGGATCATTCCATCAACGACGAATTCTTCCGCGACATTCTCGACGACCATTTCTCCGAGGATGAAGTGCAGCGCCAGTTCGAAACTGCTGTGAACTGGGGACGCTACGCGGAGATTTTCGATTACGACCGTGCCAGCGGCCGACTGGTGCAGAGTGCGGTGGTTGGTGATTGATGGATAATGATCGAAGATTCTTGCTAACCATCAGCCCGTAGGCGCGGCCACTAGGCACTAGGATCCAATGAAAAAGAGCATCAACCTAAGAGGATTTTCGGCGTACCGTTTCTGGTCGCAATTGCCGAGCCTCGACGTTTCGCACCTGCCCGATGTGATCATGTTCGGCGCCGGGATTGCCCTTTTTTATGGGGTGGTGATGGTTGGGCGCCGCTGGCTCGGACCCGTTACCCCTTCGGTGGATATCTCCCCTAGCTTGTGGGCGCTTCCTGCCTATGCGGGATATTCTCTTTTGCGCATCACCATCGCCTACATATTGAGTTTGGGATTCGCGCTGGTATACGGTTACGTGGCCGCCTACAACGCCCGCGCCGAGCGTTTCATGATCCCGCTGCTCGACGTTTTGCAGTCGATTCCCGTGCTGAGCTTTCTTCCTCCAGTAATGCTGGCGATGGTAGCACTGTTTCCCGGCCGGCAACTGGGGGTTGAAATGGGAGCGATCCTTCTCATCTTCACGGGCCAGGTATGGAACATGGCCTTCAGCTTTTACTCCTCGCAGAAAAGTATTCCGAACGAGATGCGTGAGGCCGCCAAGATTTACCGTTTTAGCTGGTGGCAGCGCTTCACCCAGATGGAATTGCCGTTTTCTGCGATTGGACTGGTGTGGAACTCGATGATGTCCGTTGCCGGTGGATGGTTTGCGCTGATGGTTTGCGAGATGTTCGTGCTGGGCCAGCGCGATTTTCGCCTGCCGGGTTTGGGTTCGTATCTGCAAACCGCGGCCAGCGCAGGTGACACTTCATCGATGTTCTGGGGCGTCGCCACCATGGTTCTCGTAATCGTGTTGCTCGATCAATTTATCTGGCGTCCGGTCATTGCATGGGCCGAAAAGTTCAAGGTTGAGCAGGTGGAGAGCACCGATGCTCCACGATCCTGGGTGCTCAATCTGGTGCGGCATTCGACCGGGCTGGCGCGGCTTCGCGAGAAGACTCTGCGGCCGGTAGGCGAGCATTTGCTGCTGCATTTCGCCCGCAAGCACACAGAAGAAACGCCGGAGGAAACGCCGTCCCGGTGGCGGGAATGGCTACTGCGCGGAGTGGCGGTTCCGATACTGGTGGGCATCGGCTACGGCGTCGTGCGGGTCGCGATCATTCTCACGGGCATGGACACGGTTGAGTTGCACGAGACTGCGCTGGGGTTGGGTGCGACTTTTCTCAGAGTGAATCTAGCCTTGCTCATAGGCGCGCTGTGGACGATTCCGGTGGGAGTGGCGATCGGCTTTAACCCTAAGCTCGCCCGCATCGCCCAACCGCTGGCTCAGATTGCGGCATCGGTTCCGGCCACGGCGCTCCTGCCCGTCATTTTGCTGGTGCTGATCCGCCTTGGCGGAGGGCTGGGGCTGGCCTCCATCGTAGTGTTGCTGCTGGGCACTCAGTGGTACGTGTTGTTTAACGTGATCGCGGGGGCGATGGCGATTCCGACCGATCTGAAGGAGTGCTGCTCGATTTTCCGCGTGCGAGGTCTTGAGCGCTGGAAGAAGCTGATCCTGCCGGGAATTTTCCCTTATCTCGTTACCGGCCTGGTCACAGCCTCTGGCGGCGCATGGAATGCCAGTATCGTGGCCGAATACTTTCATTTCAAGGGGCAGATCTACACCACAACGGGGCTGGGCGCGACCATCAGCCAGGCCACCGACCGCGGCGATTTTCACCTGCTCCTGGCCGCGACCATGATGATGGCTGCAACCGTAGTGACCATCAACCGTCTGGTCTGGCGCAAACTTTATGGATTGGCCGAAACCCGCTTTCGGCTGGAAACGTAAGCCCATCGAGCGGAACTACTTCTTCGCTTCTGGCCGTATCGCCTCGTTGGTCAAAGCGCAAGATTGCACGGAATCCTGGAGTGCGACTTCCAACTGCCTCCCCAGCGCTGAAAGTTCCTCCGGACTCATCAACCGCTGCAATTGCTCGAAAAGCTCGCGCTCTTCCTTGCGGATGTGTGCTGAGAGCTTCTGCGCGAACGCGGCCAGATTCTTCGCGGTCATGCGGTGTGCTTGCGCCTGAGTATAGGATTCGCGCAGCGCGATATGGTCGGCAACTAATTCTTCCGCGAGAGCAATGAGTTCCGGGAAGCGTCGGGCCGCAGGAAAGAGCAGCGATTCTTCAGCGGAGAAATGAATGCTGATTTCCTGTGCGAAAATCTGCTCGATTTCGTCCTGCCAGGCTGTCAACTCGGCCTCCGCAATGGGCTGGGCGCGATCCATGCGCACGCATAAAGCCAGGGCGTGCTGATGTTGACGAGAAAGCGGAATCAGGTTCTTGTCGCGTAGCATATCGCCCGTCGCACTCCAGGACCGCTGTAACCGATCTGCGGGAGCAAGGATTATATGCGTTGCGCCCCGCCTTTACTAAATTCGTCGACGCGTCCAGAATAGAAGTTCGGCCCGGTAACATTACTGAGGGCAGTGGAACGGGCCCGAAGGCCGTCAGACGATTCAAGACATACAGGAGCATTCATGCCAGTATCCGGTGAACTTATTCGTGCGATGAATTATGTGGACGACATGACGACCACGTTGCGCCGCATCTGCATTTACATTCCCAGTATGACCAGCGAAGAACGCCTGCGCCTGGCGGAAGCTCTGCGCGCCGCGGTCAGCGCCATTAATGCCGCTGTAACAGACCTGGAAAAGGCGGGTTAAGCGCGTGGCACAAATCAAAACCGTCGCGATAATCGGCGCCGGCATTATGGGCCGCGGCATTGCACACTCCGCGGCCGTTGGCGGCTACCGGACCATTCTCGAAGACCTGTTGCCCGCGGCGCTGCGCCGGGCGGAGAGCGAGATCCGAGCCAATCTCGACAGAGCCGTCGAACTGGGCAAGGTTACCGCTCCTGACGCCGATGCAGCCTTCGAGCGACTGGAATACGCGGGCTCGGTGGAGGAAGCGGCGCGCGAGGCCGATCTGGTGATCGAAGCGGTGCCGGAAGAGATGGAATCGAAGATCGAGATTTTCACTCTGCTCGACAAGATCTGCCGTCCGACCACGATTTTGGCGTCGAATACGTCCTCTCTCAGCATCACGGAAATCGCAAGCGTCACCTACCGCGCGAAAAAGTGCGTGGGCATGCATTTTTTCAATCCCGTGCACAAGATGAAGCTGCTCGAGGTGGTACGCGCGTTGGAGACGGATGACGACACGCTGGCGACCGTCGTCGAAGTCGGCAAGCGGATGGGCAAGGAGGTGGTGGTGATCAAGGAAGCGCCGGGCTTCATCACCAGCCGCATCAATGCCATGATCGGCAACGAAGCGTTCTATATGTTGCAGGAGGGAATCGCCTCGGCCTCCGACATCGACAAGGCCCTGAAACTCGGGCTCAACCATCCCATGGGGCCGTTTGAAATGGTCGATCTTGTCGGCCTCGATACGCGGCTGCACATCCTCGAATATCTGCACAAATCGCTGGGAGAAAAATATCGTCCCGCGCCGCTGCTGGTGCAGTATGTGAAAGCTGGGCGGCTAGGGCGGAAGTCGGGGCGGGGGGTGTACGAGTATCCGGAGTCGGCGGCTGCGGCCAAGCCTGCCGATTCCGGCAGCAAGGCCAGTGCGCCAGCGGGAGCGAAAAGGTAACGCTACACCGGGCGCGCGATTGGCTTTCGGCCAAAGCTCAGGCCGGATAACGAATCGATTTCCTCCTGCTCGACTCCTTTGCTGGCGACCAACACCTGGAAGCTCTCACCCATGCCCGCCGGCGTGACCAGATGCTTCAGTTGCAGTGCGACTTTGGCCCGTTCCTGCGGTAGGCGGCATTCCTGGAAGGCGTCGGCAAATTGATTGGCTTCGCCGATGCCCATTAAAAATTGTGATTGCGTAATCAGCTTCTGCGCGGTCAGCCCGCGCTGTTCTGCGATTGCTCCGAACGCCGTGAAATTTACGTCGGCGGTGATGTCTTGCTCCCCTGGGGCTTCATACGGACCTGCGCTCACCGAATGCTTGCGAATGGCCTTCACTGTTCCGCGATGGCGCCCGGCGAGTTGCTCTTCGCGGGTGTAGCCGTAGTCGATAGCGATGAAGAATCCGGTCTTGAGCGTTGCGGCGATGCGATCCATGAAATGTTGTGTGGCAAGAGGCGCTTCGATGCGTTCGTCCAGTTCGGGATGGACTGAGTAGCGGTCGAGGAATTCTACTTCTTCCGGCGAAGGCCTCGCCCAGGTTTCGATGAAGTGCCCGTCACGCACGTCAATGCGCAGGGACCCTTCTGCGCTCAGGACCTCAACCGGGAGGGCGTCGAAGAATTCGTTAGCGAAAATAATCGTGCTGGAGGTCGATGCTTCATCTGGACGATAGTGTGTGGCAAGTTCAACTTTTGCGGACTCGATATGGCCTCGCAGAGTCTCTCCGATCCGCTGACGCAACGCCGGCGAGCTTTCGACCAGAACGTAGCGCAGGGCGCGGAAGAAATCCGGAAATTTCTTTTGTGACCAATCCAGAACATCCTGCGCGAACAAACCGCGGCCGGGGCCAAGTTCCACGAGGTCGATGCGGGCCGGCGAGCCCAAGACCTGCCACATTTCATCAAACTGGCGGGCAAGAAGCCGGCCGAAGACTTTATGAACGTCGCTTGAGGTGAAAAAATCGCCCGCCTTGCCAAACTGTTCCGCATTGCGCGAATAGTAGCCGAGTTCGGGATCGTAGAGGCACAGTTCCATGTAGCGCGAGAAGGGAATGGGGCCGCGCTCGCGGATTTCCAGCTCGATTTTTTCCCGCAGTAGATTCACAGGCCCGTCCGGCGGCGCTCGGCGCGATCCTGTGGCGTGCGGATAAACATTTCCATGAAATAGTCATGCAGCGCGTCAAAAAGCTGGCGCTGGAAGCTCCATTCGAATTGCGGGTGATCGAGATCGCGGGGATGAAGGTCGAAGTAATACGTGTGCACGGGAACGGAAGCGTCTTTGAACTGAATGATAACTTCCACCCCGTCGCCCTTCGCCCGAGCGGAGAAATTCAGTAGTGGATGCTCGTAAAGCCTGAGCTGCGCGAGGACTCGATCAAGACGGGTGGCTGCAGTTTCGGGCACACTGGAATTGTATCGGATGCAAATGCAACCCCCGCGCCCGGAGAGATGCGCGGGGGCCTGGTTCTACATCAGGGGAGGGGTCTCAATCCCGCCCAACGATCTAATCAGTAATACGCAGCCGGGTCGTGCGAAGTTCCATGCTCCGGTTGGTTAGATCGCGCTGAGACGCTCGGACGACTACTCGCTCAGAATTCGAAGTATCCACCGGTTGCCGATGGGCGAGTGGGGCCATCGGTTCCAGTTGCAGGTAGCAGACCCAACACGCCGCTCAGATTCTCCCAGGCCGCCTGGTTCAGCGCTGGGTCGGAACCGACGAGGTCGCGAATCATGTCCCACGCCGCCAGGTTGAGCGCGCCTTCCGGCGGCGGGCCCATGGCCAGGGAAACCGCGCATTGCGGGCAGAACGAAATACGATGGGCCGTCGACTTCTGCCGCGGTTTGATGCCCACCGTCTGCGCGAACATGTACAGGGCGACGGATTTGTGCCCGGGTTCGAGCTCGCGATTACAACGCAGACAGTGCATGTTCTGCAATGATCTCTCCGGGCGACAAGTTGCGGAGCAGTGAATACGAATATTGTCGCGGCAGCAGCGCCGAACGCAAGTAGGTAGAAGGATTCCACCCGCCGTTCCCATCGAAGCCGGGCTCCGCTTCACGGTGAACCAAGCTGTGCTCTAGGCACGGAGTGATGCAATCGTGCACTCTGTTGCGATGGGCACCATGAGTAATCTCCAGGCTTCGCGCATGAGGGCAGTTGAGCCTGCCGTTCTGACCGGGCCTGCCGCCACGTTCGTTCGACTGGCCGAACTCCGCAAGTTGCGCCGGTGTGAACAAGTGGCCGCCGTTTGTTATCGCGTGTGCCGCGGTGAGGTCAAGTTCCTGCTGGTTCGCACTCGCGGCAGCGGGCGCTGGACTTTTCCCAAAGGCAGCGCCGAACCCGGCTTGACCCACGCTCAGGCTGCGGCCCTTGAGGCTTTTGAAGAAGCGGGAGTTCACGGCCGCATCGAAGAAGCTTCGTTCGCACGCTATGAACGCCGGGGACGGACCGCGGTCAGCGCCTATCTTTGCGAGGTCTTATGGCTTGGCAATCCAAAGGAAGCCAAGCGGAATCGCACCTGGTTTTCTGTCGAGGATGCGAGGCAGCGCTTGCGAGAGGGGCGCACGGGCCGCGAAGGAACAGAGTTCGCACGCGTCGTCGACAGAGCTGTAGCCCGCATCCAGCAAACGCAATGCGAATCCAGCCCCGACGATGATGGATTGCGAGAAGAACGATTGCTGCAAGTTCAGCCACGATGGCATGTCCCGCAAAGCGACCCGCTCCAGAAAGTAAAGTTCGATTTTGCGGATGCCTATAACGAAGGCTCGCACACGCCGGAAGTTCGCCGCTCTGTCAGTGAAACGAGGCAATCCCCCCCTGCAGTGGCACGCAGCCGGGTCCTGCAATGCGAAGTGTTGGAATTCGGCGCGCCGCGAGAGCCGAATCTGGGCCGCGGATGGTTTCCCGCACGCAAGAAACCCAAGGCGCTCGGAACCGGCGCAAGAAACGGATAAGAAGCTCCTTATTCTTTGTTCTTGGGCCGTTCGAAGGCTTTCTGCATATACTTGCGCGCTTCCTCGAGCGCGCCGAAGGTATCGTCGTTGGTCTGGATGGCCTGCCGGTATTCGTTGATGGCGCGCTCGCGCTGGCCGGTGACGTCGAAGATCTTGCCCAGTTGAATGTGGCTCCAGACTTCGGTCCAACGCGGATCTCCGTCGCCATTGATCGAAGAGCGGTAAGAGTTCGCCGATGCCTGATAGTTTCTTTGCGCGAAAAATACTTCTGCTACGCGATAGTGGGCAAGCGAGCTGTTCTTATTCTGATCTAGCGCCTTGTTGAACTCCGCCAGGGCGCCGGAGAGATCCCCCTGTTGTTGCAGGGCCTGGCCGCGAAGAATGGAAGAGCGCAGTTTTACGTCGGAAGAATTGGTCAGAACGTGATGGTCAGGATCGACGGCGATGCGCCTTGGCCGCCCGAAAGTTTCGACCGAGAAAGGAGAATTTGTGCCTACCACTTCGAGCGTTTTGTCTTCTGTTTTGCCGTCAGTGTCGATGCGAAGATCGACTGGCATGCGGAACAGGTCGAGGTCCTGGGAGATCTCGCCAGTCACGCGAAAGCCTTTATTACTGCCAAGTCGATACGTGGTGTATTTCACTTTGAACTCAGGTGCTCCCGTGGAGTCGAGCCACTGCGAGAAGAACCAGGTGAGTTGATCGCCAAAGTTTTTCTCCGCGATGGTGCGGAAGTCGTCCATGCTGGCGGATTTGCCGGCGTAGGTCTCGGCGAATTCGCGCATGGTCTTGTTGTATTTATCTTCGCCCAGCACCCAGCGCAGCATGTGCAGGATCATCGCTCCCTTGTCGGTGACGAGCGATTGAAATTCCGTTGAGAACGGATCGAGCTTGCTGGCGCTCGAAAGTGGCACGGTGTCGTAGGCCAGTGCACCTACCGACATGTCTTTCACCGCTTCTTCCAAGCCGGCAGCGCCGGCGGCGCTCTCCACGTACATGGCTTCGGAGTAACGTGAGAACCCGTCCACCAGCCACCAGTCGTCCTTCGAGGCAGGGCTCACCGAGACCCCCCACCATTGATGGGCGATGGCGTTGGCGAGAAGGCGGTAGTTTGTCTTCTCAGTGATGGACGGCCCCGCGAGGCCGGCGATCTCCGGCGCCCACGCGTAAGGCACTGTGTCCCCCGGAAGGTCTACCACGTTGAGTCTCTGCGATAGAGGAGTGCCATAGAGCGTGATGTAGTAGGTGAATTCCTGGACCGCAGTAGTCGCGTATGTGGCCGCCAGCGCCTGGTGCGTGGGCTTGAAGAAAACGTGCAGATCCATGCCGGCTTCGTCGCTTTTGTATTCCTGGAAGATGCCCGCGACGATGGTTCCGGGAAAGCTCGGTTTGGCATAGACGAATGTGAATGTCTTGGTGGGCAGTCCGTTGGTATTAGGCTTCTTCGAGGGTGGATTTTCGCTTACCGTAGCTTTTCCGCTGCCAATCGCAACCATGTGAGCCGGAAGAGTGATGCTGATGGTGGCGGTGAAACGGTTGAGGCCGTAGCCGCTTACCGGGAACCAGCGCCCGGAATAGAGCAGGTAACTGGTGTCGTCGCCAATGTAGGCCAGTTTGAGGCCCGGGACGGGGCTATCATCCGCGGTCTCAAGCGTGCCCTCATATTCGAAAGTAAGGGTGGTCGAGGCGTCTTTGGCAAGCCCTGCGGGCAGGGGCACCCGGATGGTCGAATCCTGGGTGACCCGCTCAGCGGAAAGCGGCTGATCGTTGGCGTCGAGAACTCGCGTCACACGGAGGTCGTTGTGCAGTTCGAAGACGGCGGTGTTCAGGTCCTGCAGGGCGGTGAATCTGACCTTGGCCCGCGCCGAAATCTGATGCAGATGAGGTGTCAGCTCGGCCTCAATCTGATAATCATCGACGCGCAAGCGGACCTTCTCGGCCGCCCGCGAGGAGCGCGCGCTGAAGACCATTAGCAGCAGGGCGAGGGAACTGAACAGTACGCTTTTGGCGCGCCAGAGGCGAATCTGCATTAAGGAGAGTCTCCGGGAAAGGCTAACCAATCCCTATGATGAAGATTTTCCTCCAAAAGATGCTGGGAGCACAAGGTTTGGAGGGCAGCTTCTAGCTTTTAACTTCTAGCTTCTAGCCTGAACCAGGCCGCGCCAGGCCCAGGATGAGCGCCGCGGCTCGATCCGCAGGATGCAGCGCAGAAGCTCCAGCGGCGCCCTGAGGGGCCCGCAGCCTGGCCTTTACATCGCTTAGCCCCGCCACCATGCGTTCACGGGCTGGGCCGTCGGGAAGGATTTGCCCCAGACGAGTGACAATGTTTTGCGCAGTGAAGTCCGCTTGCACCAACTCGGGGACAACCTCTTCTCCGGCGATCAGATTCACCATGGCGAAGCGCGGGACTTTGACTCTAGGCTTGCCCAGCAGGTAGGTGAGCGGCGAAACGCGGTAGACCATGACGAACGGTGTGCGCATCATCGCTGCCTCAACTGTGGCCGTTCCGCTGGCGATGATGCCCGCGCGTGAGTGGTAGAGCGCGGGAAGAGCGTCGCGTGTCAGCGCGATGTAGGGTTCAATCCGATCGTGGCGTGAGTGGCTGCTATGAAAGACCTGTCTGTTAGCCCATGTAACGTCGAGTGTCGAGGCAGTTGGTAGCAAGAACTGAAAGTCGCAGCCTAGGATGCGAACTGCGTTGAGCATCTCAGAAAGGTTGAGCAGAAACTCTTTACGTCTGCTGCCAGGCATCAATGTAATCCAGGTTTTGGCGGGATTCAGGCCCCAGCGTATTGCGAATTGCTCTCGTGGGACTGCCGGTGCCGGCAAGTCGGCCAGGGGATGGCCGACGAAGGTCGCATCCACTCCCCGGTCGCGGTAGAACTTTTCTTCGAAGGGGAAGATCACCAGCGCTTTATCGACATATTTGCGGATGAGGCGCACCCGGCCCTGCCGCCACGCCCAGAACTGCGGGGCAACGTAGTAGACCACCGGAATGCCGCGCTTCTTCATCTGTCGCGCCACGCGCCAGTTAAAGGCAGGTGAATCGATCACAATGGCTAGATCGGGCTTGCGTCTATCAGCTTCGGCGATCAGACGCTTGTACAGACTGAGGATCTTCGGCAGCCGGCCGAGGATTTCGGTGATGCCGACGACGGAGAGATCTTTCGCGTCGACAACGGTGTCGCAGCCGGCCGCCCGCATGCGGTCTCCGCCAACGCCAAAGAATTCGAGCGGCGATTGTGTGGGGACGCCCGCCCCCGGCTGTCCTGCGGAGCGAAGCTCCGCAGTCTTTGGCTTGGCAGCCCGTTGCAGGGCTTCAATGAGCTGCGCGCCGTACATTTCCCCGGACGCTTCGCCGGCTGAGATCAGGATTCGCAAGAGAGCATTGTAAGGCAGAAGCGTTGGGTTTACGCGCTCTAGCCGATCGGCTTTGCCATTGTCACGTACTGCGGGTTCCGTGCCAGCCAACGCATGGAGTGGTTGAAATCAGATTGAACATTCGGAGAGAGATGCCTAGCCCATTCTGGCTCGTTTTCTCCACGTTCGGTGGCGAATCGCGCGAGGGCATAGCCGAAAACCGTTTCAGGTAAATAGCCGAGACGCTGCATCGACCAGCCGACGCGTCTGTAATCTTGGAACTGCTTGAATCGCGCCGCAGAGTTGGCCGTGAAGATGCCGAGACCAAGAAAAACCGTCAACAGGTCGGTCATCGGTTCGTGATCCGGAGTCTTCGGGCTCATAAGTTTCCCACCCAGGAGAATCACATGGCCGAGTTCGTGCGCGACCGTTGCCACCAAGGACATGGGATCCCTTAGCATCGTGCTGCGAATGGCGACCACCGAGCTTCGTTCCCCATCATCCGTTACTCGCTCCTGCTCGTGAGCATGCACGTACACACCCGCTGCCTTTGTCCCCGATGCACCACGCCAGTGGGGGAGAATTTCCCGAAGCTTTTCCGCTTCGTCTTGAAAAATCTCAAGTTCTATGGCGCTGCGGTCGATGCGCATATAAGTACAGACTCGCGAGAAAAGCCTTTCCACAGCTTCTGTCGACTTATCGTACGGGTCGGGAAAGTCCTCAGCTGTGGGCTCAACTACCTTCGCGTCCAGCATCCGGCGTCGCCCAAGAAGTTTTTCGAGTCGTTTGAAGCCTTCCTCTGTCCACAGGCGCTCTTCTTCGCTAATGGGCAGCTTGGGTGAGAAGCCAAACATCAGTGATCCCTCTGGCGGTGATTTCGGGCCGCTGGTGGCATTGTAGGGCCGATGATGCAGTCCCAGCGCCTCAATGCGAAAGCTGTGCTCGCTCCGCGAGAAAGTTATCCTTGCATTGCTTGGCTGCGGAAAGCAGTTCAGGATACGCAGGCGTGCCCCGCAGCGGCGCAACCAATGGATCTTTTTGCAGCGCATCGTAGACGCAATAGCGCCCCTCGATGGCGCTTTTGAGCAGCCGTAGCGCCACATCCTTCGCGCCGCAGAAAGCCATGTCCGTCGCCATAAGATACCTATTTTCCGGGTCGGGATTGGCGAGCCAGTCCGGCTCGGATTGGCGAATGCCCCGGTCAAGTTCCGCGGTTTGCGTCGGCGTGAGCGATGCCCGATCCATACAAGCCGTTTCAGCCCTCTGAAGGCCAGGATCAAAGCCAGCCTGGGAGATCGCCTCCCGCGCTTCGGCCAGTTTGCCCGCGCGCCATAGAGTTCGGACCGCGTTCGACTTGTAGAAAGTCGAACCCGCATCCAAGCGGAGAAAATCCATGGCTCGATCCTCACGCCCCAACTGCTCGAAGGTGACGGCGCAGGCGCGAAATAAGTAGTTTCCCGAATCGAGCGTCAAGGCAGTTTCACACTCGCGTGCCGATTCGTCCAGCGCTCCTCCGTAACGGAGTACGTACCCGGTCACGAAGTGAGCCATGGCATTACCCGGCTGGCGTTTTACCCAATCACTGGCGTCTTTATATGCCTTGCCCAGCTCAGCGCGCTCCGATCGATTGGCGACAAGCTGGCCCAGCGCGATAGCGAGGTTCGGGTCTAGACTCAGCGCCCGCTCAAGGGCCGTGTTTGACTTCTGGAAGCTCGCTTCGCCACCGTTACCATATTGCGAGTCAAGATAGTATCGCCGGCCCAGATTTCCCCATGCCGGAGCGTAGTTGGGATCAAGGCCGACAGCGCGTTCCAACATCGGGATCGCCTCTTTGTTGGGCCCAGGATCGTGGGGCAGCGCCAGACTGCGCAGATACAGGTCATATGCCTCTTCGTTGTTGGGCCGGGTGCTGGTATCCCCAGAATCGGTGCCGGCGCCCAGCGACGGGACCAATCCCTGTCGAACCTTCGCGTCGATCTGCCCACGCATGGCAATCATGTCGGGGGCGGCGACGTTCAGCGTGTCGCGCCACACCGTACGGTTGTTCTCCACGTCAACCGCTTCCAGTGTGATCTGAAGCTGGTTGCCTTCCTTCATGTAGTGTCCGGTCACAATGTTGGTTACGCGCATCTCACGGCCGACCTGCTGCATGTCTAGACCGGCCGCGGTGTACTTGCTGGTCGTGGCGAATGGACGGATCGACAGCGAGCGGACATAGCTCAACGCGGTCGCAATCTCATCGGGCAAGGCGAGCCGGAGAAAATCGGCATCCTTATCCGAACCCATGTTTTGGAACGGAAGAACCGCGATGGTGGTTGGACTTGTAGTGGAACCAGCCACCGGTGCGCCATGGCGTCTCGACTGCCAAAAGAAAATGCCCAAGGCTATCACCGCGGCAGCGGCGAGCCCTGCGGCAATCTTGGCGTAGGGTAATCCTTTGGATCGCGTCGTCATCGCACTGCCGGAGCCTGCCGCGCTGTGCTGGCCCGCGCTCGCAGGTCCGGCCGATGCTCTCCATTCCTCTGCGCTCACAACTGGAGAAGGAGTTCGCCCGGTGTCCGTGTCCCGCTTCAGTCGCTGCAGATCGCTGCGCATCTCCGAAGCGTGCTGGTAGCGCAGGTTACGGTCTTTTTCGAGAGCCTTGTTGATGATGTCTTCGAGGCGAGGCGGCACGTCGCGATTCAGCCGCACGGCTGGCACCGGAGCGCGATTCATGATGGCTTCGCAAATCACCGCCGAACTTTCTCCGTGGAAAGGTACGTCGCCGGTGGCCATTTCATACAGCACTGCGCCAAAGGAGAACAGGTCGGTACGGGCGTCAAGTTCTCGCGCCCGCACTTGCTCGGGAGACATGTACGCGACCGTCCCTACCATCGTCCCCGGGCTGGTCAGATGCGCCTCGTCCATGGTCATCGTATTGGCGGCCATGATCTTGCTCGAGGAACTAGCGGGCACAGTAACCTTCGCCAGTCCGAAATCGAGGACCTTGGCATGGCCGCGCTTGGTCACGAAAATGTTCGCCGGCTTGATATCGCGGTGAACAATGCCTTCGGCGTGCGCAGCGTCGAGTGCGTCGGCGATTTCGATGGCCAGGCTGAGCACAGTGTCGCTTTCCATGGGGCGGCCGGAGATGGCGTGTTTGAGCGTCACGCCGTCCAGAAACTCCATGGCAATGAAGGCTTGGCCGTCGTGCTCGTCGATTTCGTAAATCGTGCAGATGTTGGGATGGTTCAGCGCCGAAGCAGCCTGAGCCTCTCGCTGGAAGCGGGCGAGAGCCTGCGGGTCCTTGGCCACTTCGTCGGGCAGGAACTTCAGGGCGACAAAGCGGTGTAGCTTCACGTCCTCGGCCTTGTAGACGACGCCCATGCCGCCGCCGCCAAGCTTGTCGACAATGCGGTAATGCGAAATGGTCTGGCCGAGCACTCGCAGAATGCTAGTGCTTCGGTGGAGGAGAGTCAATTGGTAGAGGGCATTGGCCAGAAAACCGGTATCGATTCCGATTGAACCAGCGATAGCCCCACCAAAGCAGCCGATTAAACCCCGGCAGGCTGAAGACGGCGTAGAACGGCCATGCCCACCAGATTCGCCGCGCCACATAAAGATATGCGTTGGCGCCGGATTCTAATCTTCCGTCCGCAGTCGAAACCTGGATGTCATCCAGCAGATTTTCTTTTGGAATTTGCAAGGTGCCATCAGCGGAGGCAGACTGCAGATCTTTAATTGCAAACCCCCTCCGCTCCACTACCTTCTGCCACAAGTGAACCCAGCGAAAGCAGAAGCCGCATCCGCCGTCGTAAAGTATCCAGCCTTGGCGAGGAGTGGTGGACTCCGATTTATTATCGAGCAATTTCATTGGACCCGATTGCCCCTGAATATTGTGACAGCTGAGCCATCTGCCAGGAATGCGCAGTCGGGAGGACGTTTTAGGACTGCCCCGAGTTTGCTCCCATAGAGGGCGCTGGCATCCCCTTCAAGTCCAGCCCCGGTTGTCGCCCATGCCTGCCAAGGGACATGCGAGACCTGATATTCGAGACAGCCGCCGCTTGGTCGAGTCGCATAGCCCCAGTAGTGTTCCGTAATGAACTGTTCCAAGCTGCCCTCTTGAGGATATGCGGAAGGGCCCGCGGTTCGAGCGGAAAGCTCGCACCATTGGTGGCCAACCTGCCACTGATAACTAACCGTGTTGCACATCGCGTCAGTCTCGATCTGGTGCCTCATGGGAGCGTACCTGTAATTCTCGCCATACAGCAGTCGTGCTGTGATCGCGATCATGCGTCTGGGCACAACTTCGCCGATGAAAACAACTCCTCTTCGACTATCACTGCCTTCTTCTCTACGAACATAGAAGCGAAGGTTTACCTCGTCGAAATCAGTATGAAACGGAACCGTGAAACGGCCAAATAGCTTGGTGCGGCGAAATCGGAAGCCCACGAGGCTGACGTATGTTCGTCCGCTGAATGAATCCAGAGATGTGCCAGGTGGGACATACAGCGTCAAGAGGGCTGGATCCACCTCATAGTTCAACATCAGCAGGTTTCGCCATTCAGCGGAAAGAAAAACTCGTTTCGACTGAGAGGCGTGTTCGTCGATATTCCTTTCGATCTGGCTGCTAGTCATCTGCGCTGGCGGTGACTTCCGGTTCGGTAAATCCTGCCGCATTCGCCGGCGAGGGCGCCCGATCCACATGCCCCACATTCAGCTCCTGATCTTTGTATTGAAGCTGGTAGAGCTTGAAATAAATCCCGCGCTGCGCCAGCAGTTGCTGGTGCGTGCCCATTTCGCGTACCTGGCCTTTGTGCATGACGATGATTTTGTCGGCGCGTTGCACGGTCGAAAGCCGGTGGGCAATAATCACAGAGGTGCGCCCTTCCACCATGCGGTTCAGCGCGTCGCGCACGCGGAATTCAGTTTCCGTATCCACGCTCGAGGTGGCTTCATCGAGAATCAGAATCTTCGGTTCATGCGCCAGCGCTCGCGCGAACGAGATGAGCTGTTTCTGTCCGGTCGAAAGGGTCGAGCCGCGCTCGCGCACTTCCTCGTCGAACCCTTCGGGCAACGCGCGGATAAAATCGGCCAGGTTCACATCTTCCGCGGCCTTTTGCTCCACCCTTCGTCTGTATACACCCGGTGCCCAGGCGGATATTTCCGCCGATCGTGCCGCTGAACAAAAATGGATCCTGCAGCACCACGCCGAAACGGCTGCGCAGATCGGGGAGGTCCATATCCTTGATCAACCCCGTCATTTTCATGGCGCCCTTTTGTACATCATAGAAGCGCATCAGCAGAGAAATAAGCGTGGTCTTCCCAGCTCCCGTGTGGCCGACGATGGCCACGGTTTCGCCAGGTTCGATGACAAAGCTCACATCGCGGAGAACCCAGTCGGGGGACGATTCGCTGGCAATTTATTGCTCCTGGACAATGAAGGCCTGCCGGGCGTTGCTCAACCTGGACGGGCGGGGCGCCCGTTCCCAAATGGTCCTTGTTTTCCACGTGATCTTTTCGGGCTCGGCTTCGCGATACGCGAACCAGACATGATCGAAATGGATTCGGCCGGGGCCTTCGGGACGTTTTGTCACCGCGGGCGAAATGACCTGCCCGGAGTGTCCAGCAGTTTGAACATGCGTTCGCTGGCCGCCATGGCCGACTGCAGGATATTGTATTTTTCGCTGAAATCCATGATCGGACGGAAAAAGCGCAATGCGTATTGAATGAAAGCCACGAGAACGCCCAGCGATGCCACCGTTTCGACCAGATGGAACGCGAGCAGTGTCTTCCCATTGAAACTCACGGCCACACTGGTCACGGGAACGCTGAGCATCACGTCGCCTCCGCCAAACCAGATCACGCAGGCGATCGCGATGGCCGAAAGAACTTCGACCACGGGGTAATACACCGAATATGCCATGATCGCATCTTTGAACGCCTCCATGTGCGCGCGGTTGATTTCCGAGAAGCGCGCGTAAGCTGCGCTCGCGATTGAAAAGTTGCAGCACCGCCATGCCGCTGACATGCTCCTGCAGATAAGAGTTGATGCGAGCGATGGCCACGCGAATTCGGCGGTAGGAATCCCGCACTCTGTCGCGAAAAATCTTGGTCGCGATGACGATAAACGGCAGCACCGCGAAGGTGATAAGAGCCAGCTTCCAGTTCATCCACAGCATCACGACCAGAATTCCGAAGAGCACGAAGAGATCTTCGAAGATCGAGACCACTCCCGAGGTGAACATGTCGTTCAAAGCGTCCACATCGGTGGTGACGCGGGTTACCAGGCGCCCAACCGGGTTCTTGTCATAAAAAGCGATGTGAATGCGCTGCAGATGGCGGAAAATCTGGCTGCGCAGGTCAAACATTACTTTCTGGCCGGTCCACTGCATGTAAGTAGGTCTGCAGAAACTCCAGCAGAAACCTGAAGACAAGCAACCCACATAAATCCCTGCGATCTGCGCGATGCCGTGTAATGGCTGCGGGCTGAACCAACTCCAAATGCCGAGGACGTTGCCGAGCTGCGCGTATGGGCGCGAGATAACGATCGATGGCAACCTTAGTCAGGAAGGGGCCGAGTACATCGCAGGAGGATTTCAGAAGAATTGAGATCAGCGCGATCGCGACTTGCCAGCGATAGGGGCGCAAATAGTTCAGCAGCCGCGCCATCAGCCGGCTGTCATAGGCTTTGCCTAATACTTCTTCATCTTGGGACATCGGCTTCTTGGCGACCGGGCGTCGGGTGGCTGCCAGGCGCTTTAGTTAAGGTAACTCAATATGGATGGCCGGAGCTGCGGGGAGGATGGAAAAGGTTTGCCCCGCCTGGCGCTGCGCAGATGGGATAATTGCCTTGCATGCCCCTAGGCATTTATATCTCGGTGCCCTTCTGCCGCTCGAAATGCAGCTTCTGCAACTTCGCCTCCGACGTTTTTTCGCGGGCAGTATTCGATCGCTATGTCGACCGCGTTTGTGCAGACATCGAGAACGCTCCGCAGGTCGCGGCGGTGATGGAAGGACAACTTGAGCGCGCCGTGGATTCCATCTATCTGGGTGGTGGAACGCCGACGGTACTCGAAGCCGCGCAACTCGATCGAATCTTTGCCGCGGTGCGGCTACAGTTCGATGTGAGTCCCCAGGCTGAAGTCACAGTAGAGTGCGCCCCCGGCACGCTCAGCGGCGCGGTATTGGAGGGCCTTCTGCGTTGCGGCGTGAACCGCGTGAGTCTTGGCGTGCAGTCGTTTGTGGATCAGGAGGCCTCGGCGGTTGGCCGTCTTCATAATCGCGCGACGGTGCTAGAGGATATTGCGCGGCTCAGGGCTGCCGGAATTACGAATATCAATATCGATCTCATTGCTGGGCTCCCGCATCAGACGGCCGAGAGCTGGGAATTTTCGTTGGCTGAAACCATCGCCACGGGCGCGCCCCATGTGAGCGTCTACATGCTCGAGGTGGATGACGATTCCCGCCTCGGAAGCGAGTTGATCGCAGGCGGAGCACGCTACCATGCGCATTTTGTGCCCGATGAGGAAGCGGTTGCAGACTTCTACCTTGCTGCGGTCGAGCGTCTGCAATCGGCTCGGATCGCGCAGTACGAGATTTCAAACTTTGCCCGCGCAGGTTTCGAATCGCGGCACAATTTGAAATATTGGACACGCTTACCTTATTTAGGTTTTGGCGTGGATTCGCACTCGATGTTGGCCACCAATCGGGAAGGGCAGGGCCTTACCGATGCCGTCCGATTCGCCGCTGCCGACTCCCTGGAGCAATACGTAAGTGGGGCGCAGGTGCAGCGGACACCTGTCTCGCACCATGCGGGACTGGAAGAGGCTTTCTTTCTCGGTCTGCGCTTGACTCGAGGCGTCAACCTGGCGGAACTCAGCTTCGAATTTGGCGATGAAGCCGTTGCGAGCTCCCGCGCTGCGATCGCCGAACTCGTCGAGGACGGCATGTTGGAACAACGCGAAGACTTCATCCGCTTGACTCCGCGTGGGCGCCTTCTTTCCAACGAAGTATTCGAAAGATTTATCGTGGCCGATGAAGTCGCTCGCTGATGCGAATTTCCGCTCGTGATTTCCTCAAAACTTCGTAATCGGCCAGACCATACGGTCGGTTGGGAGGCCCTCCTCAATGCGCATAGTCTCCAGTCTTTACGGGCCTTGCCGCGCTTTACGTTTTCTCCGTCCTCGGTAACTTCTCCCTCCTGCTTCGCCATGTTCTAATCAACATCGGCACAGCAGCGGGAGGAATCTTGGATTTTCAACTGAGCGATGAGCAGCAGCAACTGAAGAAGAGCGTCCGCGAGTTCGCCGAGCGCGAGATTTTGCCGAACGTCATGACCTGGGACGAAGCCTCTCAATTTCCCCTGGCTACCATCAAGGAACTGGGCAAGCTGGGTATGCTGGGCACCATTTTCCCCGCCGAGTATGCGGGCGCCGGCATGGGTTACGTGGAATACGTGATCGCCGTCGAAGAGTTGTCGCGGGTGGATGGTTCGGTCGGCATCATTGTCGCGGCGCACACGTCGCTGTGTTCCAATCACATTTTCCTTGCCGGCGATGAGGCACAGAAGGAAAAATACGTCGGCAAACTTGCTACCGGCGACTTCATCGGCGCATGGGGATTGACCGAGCCATCCGCCGGGTCGGACGCAGGCAGCGCCCGCATGACAGCGCGCCGCCAGGGCAATAACTGGGTGCTGAATGGCACCAAGACGTTTTGCACCAACGGCCATTACGCTGACGTGATGGTCGCCATAGCGGTGACCGACCGCGCCGCCAAAACCCACGGGCTCTCCGCATTCATCGTCGAGAAAGGCACCAAGGGATTCCGCCCTGGTAAGAAAGAAAACAAACTGGGGTTGCGGGCCAGCGACACTGCAGAAATGATTTTTGAGGATTGCGTGATTCCCGCCGAGAACCTGTTGGGCAAAGAAGGCGACGGCTTTATCGACGCCATGCGCGTGCTCGACGGCGGCCGCATTTCGATCGCTGCTCTGTCTCTCGGGATGGCGCAGGGTGCGTACGAGGCCGCTTTGAGATACTCGAAAGAGCGCAAGCAATTTGGCAAGGCGATTGGAGAGTTTCAGGCGATCCAGTGGAAACTCGCCGACATGGCCACCGAGATTGATGCGGCCCGCCTGCTCACCATGCGCGCCGCGTCAATGAAAGATGCGGGCATGAAGACGACGCAGGAGTCTTCCATGGCGAAGCTCTTCGCCAGCGAAGTTGCCGTGAGGTGCGCCAACGAAGGCGTGCAGATTCACGGGGGCTACGGCTTCATCAAAGACTATCCCGCCGAGAAGTATTACCGTGACGTGAAGCTCTGCACAATCGGCGAGGGGACGAGCGAGATTCAGCGACTGGTGATTGCGCGGCAGTTGCTGAAAGACTAATCCGTCCGCGTATTCGCTTGGCCTGCAATCGGGGGTATGGTACGTTGGCATCCACCGGAGGCCCCGTGTCTGACGCGCCAGGTCTCGACCAGTCAATCGTCACGCCGGACGAGCGCACCATGGGAACGCTCGTTCATGTGCTTCAACTTGTCGGTGGATGGATTGCTCCGCTGATTATCTTTCTGGTCAAGCGGAACTCGCGTTTCGTCTCGTTCCACGCGCTCCAGGCTCTGTTATTGCAAGCTCTGTACTTTGTTTTGATGATGCTAATGATGCTTGCGTTCTTCATCTTTGTGGTGGCCGGTGTCGTTTTTCATCAGCCCGCAGCCCAGAGCAATTCTTTGCCGCCAGGATTCATTATTCTTTTTCCGCTGATTTGGTTGGGGACGATGGGCTGGTGGGTGTTTATCCTGATCGTCGCCATCGTTTACGGAATCAAAGCCGGACGTGGAGAATGGGCCGCTTATCCTCTGCTTGGTACGCTCGCCCGCAAGATTCTGAAGATTGGGCCGCGAGGGGAACCGTTAGTCTAATCGTTCTTCGGTTTCAGTTTGCCTCCCACCGCTTTACACTGACCTGTTTGCCCCACGACACCAAACTCTGCGCGCCAGTTGCTGAAGGATTAGTTGGTTCGGGGTGAAGAGCTACTTCTTCTCCGTCTTCGCCAGCCCCGCCAACCTATCTTTATTGATCTTGAGGACGATCCCGGCGTTGCGGTCGGCGACCTCACTCACTTTGTATTCCGGCGCCGTCCCGAGAATTTGCGCTACCTCCGATGGAGTCAGATTGTAGTCATCGGTGAGCCACTGCGCCATGTTCGCGGTCGCCGCACGAAAAGCGTCGTCGAGCGACCCCGCCAGTCCCATGGCCATAATGTGCGTGGGCGTCTCCACGCGAGGGTTGGGAAGGCTCTTTGCCGGAATCACATCCACAGTGAACTCAACGTCCATCGAAGTTTCGAGCGCGTTGCCCGTCAGTTCGCCGTCGCCCTGGGCCGCGTGTCCGTCGCCAACATAGAGAAACGCGCCCGGCACGCCCACCGGCAGATACACCGTCGCACCCTCCACAATTTCATTGAAGTCCATATTCCCGCCCCAGCGGCCCGAATCGCCCGTGCCCGGCGCGGCCTGTGCCGATCCCGGAGCCACGGCAACACAGCCAAGCATGGGCCTTCGCGGAATGGTGTAGTGCGTGAGGTGCTCCGGGAGTTTTTCCGGAAAGGCAACGCCCTTCGCCAAGTCGAGGTGCCAGCGAATCTGTTTGCCGCCGTCTTTCATCTTGACCGCCCAATCAGAATCCAGACCGCGACCCACGATAAAGTCATCGCTCCCAGCCCAATCCCGGTTCAAGCGCAGATGCACCAGATGCACCGCGAGAGTGTCCCCGGGCATTGCAGTTTCGACATAGAAGGGCCCGGTTTGCGGATTTCCGCCCAGAACGCGCGTCTCACCCTTTTCATCTGCTCCACCTGCGTCCACCGTCGAGGTGTGGATGGTATCGCCGGGAGAAACCGTCAGTACCGGTGGGTAAGCGGCGGAAAATTGCCGGTAAAAAACAGTGGGCGTGAATTCATGCCGTTGCGGCGCGCCGCCGCGGCGTAAAGGCGCGAGAGCGGCCGTGAACTGATGCGTCTCAGGATGCGTGGGATTGCCGCCGTCAACCCAGACCACGCTACCGGCGATGGTCCCATCATGCCAACTCGCTTTCCCATCCTCGGAGCCGCCCTGATCGTCCTTGGCGAGAAAATGAATCTCGCTGCGCGTAATCGATCCTTCGAGCTTGTCTCCGTCAAAGTCGCCGGTGAGCTTGTCCCCCGTTTGCGTCAGGTTCATCGTCAAGTAGATCGGCGTGCCGTAAAAGTCCGCATTTACGATCCACCTTCCACTGAGATTCGCACTTGAGGCAGGGGTCGCGTTCTGCGCCCAATTCTGTCCGGCGAGAAGACAGGGAACGAGAACGATCAATACCAGATGCTTGAGCATGGGGATCTCCTTAAAGTAATCAGTTTAGACGGAGCGAAGCCCAGATAGTCACTGATCCGGATGGAAAGCGCCACTCATCTACCGTTGTGTTTTCCAGGGAAGTCTCCTTTACACTATCAACTTGGCCTTCGATCCACAGTCCTGGGTTCCCGCACTGCGCTCCGGAGACGTGCGCGCGCTGGCCCGCGCCATCTCGATCGTCGAGAACCGCGCGCCGGGATGGTCGGAGCTACTGAAAGCGTTGTTCCCGAACAGCGGCAAGGCGCGCGTTCTTGGGCTGACGGGGCCGCCGGGAGCAGGGAAGAGCACGCTGGTCGATCAGCTTGCCCGCTACTACCGCAAAGCAAAATCACACGGTCGGAATCATCGCCGTCGATCCCACCAGTCCCTACACCGGGGGTGCGATTCTCGGCGACCGCATCCGCATGCAGGAGCATTTTTCCGATCCCGGCATTTACATTCGCAGCATGGCGACGCGCGGCTCCCTCGGTGGCTTGGCGCGCACCACGGCCGATGTGACCACGGTGCTCGATGCTTCCGGCCGCGACCTCATCATGATCGAAACCGTAGGCGTGGGTCAGGATGAAGTCGACATCGTGCGTCTCGCCGACGTCACGATTCTGATATTGGTTCCCGGCATGGGCGACGATGTGCAGACCATCAAAGCCGGCATCATGGAGATTGCCGACATCTTCGTCATCAATAAGAGCGACCGCGATGGCGCCGATCACGTCGAGCGTGAAATCCGCACGCTGCAGTCGCTGGCCATGCGCCACGATGGCTGGACTCCGCCGATCATAAAGACGGTCGCCAGTCAGGGAATAGGAATCGACGAACTGGCCGCGGCGATTTCGGACTATCAAGCGTATCTGCAGAAAGAAAATCTGGCGCTGCACAAGAGTGTCGAAAACTGGCAGGAGCGCCTGGTTGAAATGCTGCGCGATGCCTTGTTGGAAAAAGCTCGCGCACAGCTTGGCGACGCCAACCTGGCGCGGCTGGCGGCGGAAGTAGCCGAACACAAACGCGATCCCTATACTCTGGTGGAGGAGATCGCCGCGAAAGCGGGAAAAGGCTGAGGTTTTATTCACCATGGCGACAATTGATCATCTCGGCATCGCGGTAAAGTCGCTGAGGTCGGCGAAGGCGATCTACGAAAAACTCGGCCTGAAAATTTCTCCCGAAGAAACCGTAGAGCACGAACAGGTGCGGCTGGTGATGGTCGCGGTGGGCGAGAGCCGCCTGGAACTGCTGGAAGCGACCTCGGAAAATTCGACGATCGCAAAGTTTATCGCCAAGCGCGGCGAAGGCCTGCACCACGTATGCCTGAAGGTTCCGGATTTGCCTGCATCCGTCGCGCGGCTGAAAAAAGACGGCGTGCGCCTGGTTTCGGAGGAGATCAAGACGGGCGCGGGCGGGCATCGCTACGTGTTCGTGCATCCTTCGAGCACGGGCGGAGTGCTGCTGGAATTGGTGCAAGGCAAGGAAATCGGCCACGGATTTTCACGGATCTCCACGGATCAGGGATAGGATCGATATCTTCCATGCTACTTCTCGCCATCGACACTTCCGGCAAGCAGGGCAGCATCGCGCTGGCGCGAGCCGGGGAACCGGTTGCCGAGGGCGGAGATGTCGAGATGATCGAGATTGTGCCGCTGACCGGCGGCACTTTTTCCGCGCAACTTGTTCCGCAGATCGGCGACTTGCTTTCCCGCAATGGTTTCAGCAAAAGCGATATCGGCGCCTTCGCCGTGGTCTCGGGGCCGGGATCGTTCACCGGCCTGCGCATCGGCCTGGCCGCCGTGAAGGCTCTAGCCGAAGTGTTGGACAAGCCGATCGCAGCCGTATCGCTGCTGGAGGTCTGCGTCGTCGCCAGCGGCGCTCAGGCAAGAGTCATGGCTGCGCTGGATGCGGGACGTACTGAGGTTTATGTAGGGGAGTACGAAATCCCAGCCGTTCCCGGCCAGGTGGTTCCTACCCATGACTCGCGAGAGCGAGTTCTGACCGGAAGCGCATTCCTTGCCGAAGCCGCGGGTTCGATCATGGCAACTCCCGATTCCACCCTCGCCGAAGCCGCGCGCGCAAGCCGGACTGACGGTGTTAACTGTGGAGCCTATCTCAGCGTTCTGCGGTTGCCCGTTTGGGCTGGCGAAAAATTCATGCCGGCGAGACAGTAACTCCCGAGCAGTTGGAAGCGAACTACATTCGCCGCACCGACGCCGAGATGCTCGAGAAAATTGGTTCCTAGCGTGCGCATCCGCCGCGCAAATATTGAAGATGTTCAAGCCATCATGTACCTCGAACAGCCAGAGTCCGATGGCCGCGCATTGGTCCGAGCAGCAATACGAGAGCCTGTTCCTTACCACGAGTGACAGTGACCGGCAATCGAGTCGCCGGGCATGGGTAGTCGAAGATGAGGCGGCGGCGACTTCTCGCCTTCCTTGTGGCGAACCAGATCGGTGTCGGAGTGGGAACTGGAAAACATTGTTGTCGCCGAAACCGCCCGCCGCGCCGGCCTTGGCACGCGCCTGCTGGGCGAGTTCATGGCGCACGTCCGCGCCGCTGAGGGACGAGAAATTTTTCTGGAAGTCCGGCAGTCAAATCAAGCCGCGAGGGCGCTATATCGAGAAGCTGGGCTTCGAAGAAGTAGGCATACGCAAGAGTTACTACTCTGGCCCACTTGAGGACGCAATCCTTTACCGGCTAAGGCTTTATTAAGCTTTTCTCACAACGAGACTGCACCAGATTTCGGCATTGAACCGTTTTTGGTGCTGTGATAGGTTACGCATGAATCCCGGTTGGAGGTCTGCTGGATGATGACTCCGAATGACGCTCTCCTGACAGCACGATGAATTCCGCAAGTTGGCTCAGGAGCACATGCAGTATTCCACTCGACTTGATTCTCTCACCCAAAAGCGGTATCTCAGCGAAGATGAAAAACTTGAGGAAGTTCGGCTCAAGAAAGCTGAAGCTCCGTCTCAAGGATCAGATGCAGTCGATTGAGCGGCAGTACCGGCAGCAGTTCGGAACCACGTAGCATAATTTACTGGCCATTATGAGTGCGGCCGTCGCCGCTACAGGCGTTTTGTATCTACCCACTGGCGCTGCCTGAGCGCCTTTTTTATTTGCAGTTACGCCTTTCGGATCGAGCTTTCGAATCAACCCGAGCCAGCGTTGCTGCCTCTGCTCTATAATTAGTTCATCTCCCATGGTTCGTGACGGCTACATCTACGCGCTGGCCTTGATTGCGGCCGCGGTTCTGATCGGCTGGTTCGCTCAGCCTGCCTGGGCCTCGTTGCCGCTGTTGCTGGCGGTATTCTTTCTCTGGTTTTTTCGCGACCCTGAGCGCGACATTCCGGATGCGGCCGGCGCGGTCGGTCTCGCCCGGGCGATGGAAAAGTCACAGATGTTTCGTTCCTGACGATGGGGGGAGAGAAGCGGGCTCGTATCAGCATTTTCCTGAGCGTTTTCGACGTGCACGTAAACCGGTCACCCATTGCGGAGTTGTGCGCGAGGTGCGCTATCAGCGCGGAAAGTTTCTGAATGCCATGAATGAAGCGTCCGCCGAGCAGAATGAGCAGAATATTGTCCGCGTGGAGGGCGACGGCCAAGCGGTGGTCTTCAAGCAGATCGCCGGATTGCTGGCGCGAAGGATCGTCTTTCATCCGAAGGTCGGCGACCGCCTGGAACGTGGCCAGCGCGTGGGGCTAATCAAGTTCGGTTCCCGAGTGGACGTTTTGCTCGACGCTGGCGCAGCTCTGCAAGTGAAGGTCGGCGACCGGGTGCGGGGCGGGGCGAGCGTTCTGGCGTACCTGCAGCAGAAAGGCGAACTGGCGAGCGCGGGCAGTATTCTGCCAGCCAAGGAGCGCGCTGATGGAACTTTCCGTTCCAAAACGCGGGCAGGACGAGTCGCGCCCGCGGCCGATGCGCAAGGGCATGTACATTTTGCCTTCGCTGTTCACGACGGGCAACATGGCGGCTGGCTTCTACGCCATCCTGGAGGTGGTTCACGCCAGCGCGCGACCTCCTCCTGGCACTTTGGACAATGCCGCCAAGGCGATTGGCTTTGCTGTTTTGTTCGATGGCCTCGACGGCCGCGTCGCGCGCATGACCGGGACCAGCAGCGACTTCGGCAAAGAGTTCGATTCGCTAGCGGACGTGATTACGTTCGGCGTCGCTCCCGCGATGCTGGCCTGGACGTGGGGATTTCACCTGATGCCTCCGGTCTCGCTCACTTCGTGGGTCACTCGAGTGGAACATCAAGCTCACACAACTGGGGGCGATCGCCGCATTCCTGTTTCTGATGGCCGGAGCCAGCCGCCTGGCGCGGTTCAATATCACGTCGAACCCCGAGCCTTCGAATCCGGGCCGGCCGGGGAAGAAATATTTTGTCGGCATGCCCATTCCGGCGGGCGCCGGAGTGATCGCGGCCGTGGTTCATTTTCAGGGCGGCGTTCCGCTCGAATCCTGGTATATGGGGATCACCTGGCTTGCCATGGTGGCCGCAGTCGGATATCTGATGGTCAGCACCTGGCGTTTTTACAGTTTCAAAGATATTGATTTCCGCTCGCGCCGGCCATTCCGTTTGATCGTTCTTTTTGGGGCGCTTTTTGCCGGCATCTGGTTCTTCTCCAAGCCGGTGTTATTCGGGGTTGCGCTTCTCTATACATTCTCCGGAGTGTTCTGGCGACTGCAGTGGATATTTCGCCGCCGTAACCCGCCGCCTCCACCCACGTACAAGGAGGCCTCGCAGACTTCATGAGTAGTATCTTCCAAAATCACGGCGCCATCCGCGTCGTCCTCCGCGCGGGCCAACTCTATCGCGACGGCCATCGTGGGCGCTGCCACGCTCAAGGGCAAAGAAGTCGCCGAGATGCTCAACGAGCGCAACTTTCCCGCCAGTCGATGTGCGCCTGCTCGACGATGACGAGTCGATCGGCAAGCTGGAAGCCGACGGGAGACGAGATCAACTTCATCCAGAGCGTCCGCACGGAGCAGTTCACGCATGTGGACTTCACTTTTTTTGCCGCCGACGCGGAGTGCACGCGCAACAACTGGAAGCGCGCGCGCGATGCGGGCAGCGCCATCATCGATCTTTCGGGTGCCTTGGAAGAAGAAACCGGACGCGCAAGTGCGCTCGCTCTGGCTGGAGCGCGAACGCGGGGAGATGTGGCAGCCGGAGTTGCAGCCGGCTCCGTGCGTGGTTGCCCATCCTGCTGCCGTGACTCTGGCGCTGCTGCTTGCTGCGGGCGCGCAAGGCGGGTGCCATCCGTAGCGCCGTGGCTACTGATCTTCGAGCCTGCGTCTGAACAGGGACAGAAAGGCATGGACGAACTGCACCAGCAAACCGTGAATCTGCTCTCGTTTCAGCCGCTGCCCAAGGATGTGTTCGATGAGCAGGTCGCATTTAACATGCTTGCCCGCTACGGCCCGAATTCGCAGCTCTCTGTCGACTTACTCGAAGCGCGCGTGCGGCGGCACTATCAGAAAATTGCCGGTGCGAATGCTCCCCAGCCCGCCATGATGGTTCTTCAACCTCCCGTTTTTCACGGCCATGCGCTGGCCATTTTTCTGGAGATGGAGCATGCGGTAGACCGGCAACGGCTGTCGCAGGCCCTCGCTGGAGATCACATTACTCTAGCGGGTGCCGATGACGATTCGCATCCCAGCAACGTGAATACGGCGGGCCAGGCCAACATCCTGGTCTCGCTCAAGAGCGAAGCCTCGCGACCCAACGGAATCTGGCTATGGGCCGCCGGTGACAACCTGCGCATCGCAGCCATCACGGCTGTGGAATGCGCCGAGAGCATGATCGCTACCCGGCCCATGGGAAAAATCCAATGAAGTCCTGCTGGCCGCTTTGGCTGGCCTTGTTCACAGCCACCGGCTGCGGATACCACACTGCCAGCCACAACGTGCAACTTCCGGAAAATGTTAAGACGATTGCCGTCCCGGCTTTCGCCAACGAAACCAGCACGTACCGCATCGAACAGGCGCTGACTTCGTCGGTGGTGCGCGAGTTCACCACGCGGACGCGTTATCACATTCTCAACACTGCCAGCGACGCCGCCGATGCTACGCTGCACGGCACAGTGCTCTCCACCTCAGCATCGCCGCTGACCTATAACACCGCTACGGGACAGGCGATCAGCGTCCTCGTGGTCGTGAGCATGAAAGTGTCGCTCACCGACCGCCAGGGAAAAGTGCTCTACCAGAATCCTTCGTATCTGTTTCGCGAGCAGTACGAGGTTTCCCAGGACCTGGCGAGTTTTTTTGAAGAGGATTCTCCCGCCTTCCGGCGCCTCTCCCAGGATTTCGCCCGCACTCTGGTCTCCAATATTCTGGAGGGCTTCTAGATGGTGCGGAGATTTTTTCTGCTTTCCGCGCTCCTCGCGGTCGCGCTCAACTTCGCTTGCTACAGCCGTTCGCGCCCGAACCGTATCGGCGCGATGGCGCCCGACTTCACCCTGCAGGACTCCGATCGGAAAGTCATTCTCAGCCAGTTTCGCGGCCAAGTTGTCCTTCTGAATTTTTGGGCCACGTGGTGTCCGCCTTGTGAGGCGGAGTTGCCATCCTTGATCTCCATGCAGGATCGCATGAGAAGCAAGGGCGTAATGGTGCTCGGCGTCAGTATCGACGTGGATAGCGACGCCTACCACCGCTTTCTCATACAACGAAACGTCAACTTTCTGACGGTCCGAGATCCCGAACAGAGGATCAGTTCCATGTATGGCACGTCGGGCTGGCCTGAGACCTATATCATTGACCGCCACGGCGTGCTATTGCGAAAGATCGTCGGTCCCACCAACTGGACAGCGCCCGACATGCTGGAGTTTCTAAATAGCCAGTGATTGCATGGATGACAAGTCTTTGCGAATCGCGTTCGCAATGCTAGAGTCGAAAAAGACACCCGCCGTGACGGATAATTACTGATGCGCGCTTTCGCCCAGGCCGACCGCTTTGTCAGCGAGCTTGAATCGCGCAAGCTGCGACCGGCCTACGTGTTCGTAGGCGATGAAGCCTTCTTCCGTAAACGCTTCCGCGACGCCATTCTCGAGCACATGGTTCCGGCGGACCTGCGCGACTTCAGCATCTTCGAATTCGATCTGGCGGAAACTGATCTGGCCGAGGTTCTGGACCGCGCCCGCACGCCCTCTCTGATGGCGCCCTTTCAGGTTTTCTTCGTGCGCGGCGTGAAAACTCTTTTTGGCCGCGGCTCGAACGAAGAAAAACTCGCCGCCATTGAAGCCTACTGCAAGAACCCAAATCCGGATGCGCTCGTGGTCTTTGTGGCTGACCACATCAGCATTCCCGCCGACGTTCGCCGCATGGAGATGCAGGACAAAGAGCGCTACCAGCGCATCCGCGAAACCATGGGCCAGTACTGCGGCATCGTCGAACTGGCGCGGGTCGAAGAAGGCGAAGCCGTGCGCTGGATATCCGATTACTGCACCAGCCGCGAGGTGCCGGTAAAGATCGATCCCGATGGCGCCCGCGAACTGGTCGACGCTCTCGGCGGCGACATGATGATGATCTCGAATGAACTCGAGAAGCTCACGCTCTACGTCGGCGCCCGCAACCGCATCACGCTGGGCGATGTCGAAACCATGGTGCTGGCGGCCAAGCAGCGTTCGCTGTATGAACTCACGGACGCGATCTCATCCAGGGATCGCGTGCGCGCGCTCGAAGTGCTGGATGCGATGCTCAGTTCGGGCGAGGGCGAAGAGGCCGCCATCGGACACATTTACATGCTGGCCAAGACCTTTCGCCAGATGCTGGTGATTCTCGAGCGCAACGTGCGCGATCAGCGGATGTTGTGGGCCGCGCTGTGGCACGGTTTCCGCGTTCCTCCCTTCGCCGCCGAGGACATCATCAAACAGGCGCGCCGCTACAAATCCCGGCGCGATCTGACGCGAGCCATCCGCCTGGTGGCCAAAGCCGATCTGGCGCTGCGTTCCAACCCCGTGAGCAAACGCATGGTGCTGGAACGCCTGGTCATGGATCTGACCACCGAAACGAAGCTCGAAGCACCGGGCTGGATGCAGGAACAGTTGCCGGTCTAGCTAATCCGCCAACAGTTGGAAGTAAATGTCCCGCTCACTGCGGAAATAAGAACTGGATCAGGGGCAGGGATTGAGAAAAAAGCATTGAACACAGGGTAGACCTCTGTGTCTTCCCGCGTCTTCTAGGTTGAAGGGGTTTTCATCTGCGATGAAGGCCGATATAGTAACGATCTTCCCTTACTTCATGGCGGTAACGCGCTTGCCGAGCCGCGATTTGTAGCGCGACGCCGTATTGCCGTGAAGCGTGCCCTTCTGGATGGCTTTGTCGAGCGCCGATACCGTCTCGCGGTAAGTCTTCTCGGCGGCGGCCTTGTCGCCTGCTTCGATGGTCTCGCGCAGGTTGCGCAGCGCGGTGCGCAGGCGGGAGCTGTTGGCGCGGTTGGTGGCAGTGCGTTTCGTGGTCTGACGGGCGCGTTTGAGCGCCGAAAAATGGTTAGCCATGTGTGATTCTTACCCTTTGCGTATACAGCGAGATATTCCGGTGGGTACCGAATACATCATTCTACGGGACTCACTCTTGACTGGTCAAACAGTTGATGTCTGGTCCCAGGCGGCCGGCGGTTGAAGAAAGGGGTCGATCTGCGCTCGACGGACAGCCGAGGGAGGCTGTCCCCACACCCGCTTGACGCCCAGGGGCGGACTCCCCGCACCAGCATCGCGGGTATTGTCGCGGTCCCATTGACTCCCACCTGCGGCGCGGGGTAGGCTTTGAGCAATGGTAGTGACTTGCCCTGTGGGCATGCGCATCCCGTTCGGTCCCGTCTCGAAGCGTAATCCTGTTTTGTCCGCGAAGTGGATTAAGTGTGTCCATTTCTGGAGAGAGTTGTGGTCGGGGCGCCTCGCTTCGCTTTGGCGGACAGCCGAGGCGGCTGTCTCGATATGTTTCGTTCCTGTCTCTACATGGTTCGTTAGCATGGTCCGTTAAACATGGTTCGTTAAACATTGTTTGTTAAACATGGTTCTTTGAAGAAAACTGAATGAAAAAAAGCATCGGGATTAGTTCCAACATCGAGACCCTGTTTGGCACGCGCGACGAGAATGTGCGCGTGCTGGAAGACGGCCTGAACATCACCATTGACCTGCGCTCGAACGCGATCGAGCTTGAGGGAGCGGCGCGCGACGTTGCCCGCGCCGAGCAGGTTTTTGCCGATTACGAGAGCCTGCAGCGCTCCGGCTACAGCTTCAACAACGGCGATTTGAACAGCATGCTGCGCGTGCTTACGGCGGATTCGAGCGCAACCCTGCGCGGACTGGCGGATGCTGGCAAGCAGCGATCGCTGGGACGCCGCATGGTGCAGCCCAAGAGCGTGAATCAGCGGCGTTACGTTGAGGCCATCGAGAAGCACGACATGGTCTTTGGCATTGGCCCGGCGGGAACGGGCAAGACATATCTTGCCGTGGCCATGGCGATTTCCGCGCTGCTGGCCAAGCGCGTGAATCGCATCATTCTGGCGCGTCCGGCGGTGGAAGCGGGCGAGCGCCTGGGATTTTTGCCGGGCACGCTACAGGACAAAATCGATCCTTATTTGCGCCCGCTCTACGACGCGCTCTATGACATGCTCGACCCGGAAAAAGTGGACCGCTATCTGGAGAAAAGCGTCATCGAAATCGCGCCCATCGCCTTCATGCGCGGACGCACGCTGAACGATTCATTCGTGATTCTTGACGAGGCGCAGAACACGACTTCGGAGCAGATGAAGATGTTCGTCACCCGACTTGGATTCAACTCCAAAGCCGTGATCACTGGCGACATCACGCAGATCGATTTGCCCAATGCGCGTCGCAGCGGCCTGCTCGAAGCCATGGACATATTGAAAAGCGTCGAAGGCCTGACGTTCGTTCACTTCGATGAATCCGATGTGGTGCGCCATCATCTGGTGCAGCGCATCATTCGCGCCTACGACGAGCACAAAAATCACACGGCCGAGCAGCAGATGCTGCTGGTTCCCCGGGGTAAAGGCGCGGAAGCGAAGATTGCCGATGCGAATAGCCCGGCAGTGAGCAGCGCGAACGAAAGGCCCAAAGAAGCGTCGGGAGAATAAACGTGTAATCAGCGGGGAGGGCCCGAAAAACCGGCCCTCCTGTTTATTTTGTATGGCTTGTTTTGCACAGCTTGTTCGCGAGCGCGACCAACAAAAAGTGATGATTCTCCGCAAAAGAATCGCTGGGCTGAGCCGCTCAACGCTCGAACGCTTTGTGTTGCGGGCGAGGAAGGCGCTCCATTTGCAAGGAACGGTGAATGTTCTGGTGACCAACAGCGCCGAGTTGCGGGCCCTCAACCGGCGATTCCGCGGGGACGGACAAAGCCACGGATGTGTTGTCATTTGCATCGCCGCCGGTCGAAAAGCCAGGCCAGGCGCATCGCCGGCGAAGTAGCGATCTCGGCCGACATTGCCCGCAAGAATGCGCGACCGCTTGGGCCATTCGGTGGCGGATGAAATAAAGATTCTGGCGCTGCACGGCATGCTGCATCTGGCGGGCTTCGATCACGAGCAGCGATAATGGCGAGATGGCGCGCAAGGAAAGCGCGGCTGCGGCGGCAATTGAAGTTGGAGGCTGGATTGATCGAGAGAACGCAGCCGCGCAACCGCAAGGCCGTCGCGCCCGGCGGAGAATCGGCATGAACTGGGGCGTCGCACTGGCGCTGATCCCGCTGCTGGCACTGCTGGCGCTGGCTTCCTACGTGGACCGCGTCTACCAGGAGATCGGCAAATTTCTTTCGCGCGAATTTCAGGACAACATTGACGTCTTCGAGCAGAGGGTCGAACCCAACCTGCGCGTCAGCCGCGCCCGCGCGTCGCTGTCCATGTCGGTGCTCAAGCAATTGACCACAGCGACCATTGCCTTGCTGGTGGGGTTCGTGGTTTTCGGCGACCAGCGCTGGAGCATTTATGAAATTTCGCAGGCCGCGGTCAGCCTGGTCCTGATCGTCATCGTCTTCAATCAGTTTCTTCCGTTCGTTTTTTTCTCGCGCACCAAGGGGGAGTGGCTCATCCGCTGGACCTGGCTTTTGACAGCGCTGATTTATGTGGTGCTGCCGGTGACGATCGTTCTGGGCTTTCTGCAATCGGTAGCGTCGCTGACCAACGAGAACACACGCGAGCAACCGGAAACCGCCGCCGAAGCGGTGGACGCGCTGATCGAGGCCGGCCAGGAGGAAGGCATTATTCAGGAAGGGGACCGCGAGCTGATTCAGTCGGTGGTGGAATTCAGCGGCAAGACGGTGCGCGAAGCCATGAAGCCGCGTCCCGATATGTTTGCCGTGCCGGTGGAAACGACGGTGGAGCGGTTCATCAGATGCTGGGCGAGAAGCACTACTCGCGCGTGCCGGTGTACGCGGAGAGCATCCACAACATCAAGGGCATCGTCTACGCGCAGGACGTGTTGCAGGTTCCGGACAGCGAAGCCTCCAGGCGAACTCTCGAGACACTGATGCGGCGCGATGTGTACTTCGTTCCCGAGAGCAAGCTGGGCAGCGATCTGCTGCGCGAGATGCAGAAAAATAATATCCGCATGGCGATCGTGGTGGATGAATACGGTGGCGTGGCCGGCCTGGTGACGATCGAAGATCTGGTGGAAGAAATCGTCGGCGAAATACGTGACGAGCACGAGAAGCCGGAGATTGTTCGCGAGAATGATCAGTCCTACATCGTTTCCGGCGGCATGGACGTGGATCGCCTTGCCGAACTGTTCGGCACAAAACCGGAAGGCAGGGAATCGGCGACGGTCGCGGGCCTGGTCAGCGAACTGGCGGACACATTCCGCAGCGCGGCGAAACCGTGGATGACGACGGCCTGCGCTTCGAAGTACTGGAGTCCACTGATCGCAAAGTTGAGCGCGTGCGAATCACCGCCGTGCAGCCGCGGCAGTTGAAGCTGATATGAGACGGCTACCGCTAGCTTCTGAGCTACGAGCCTTGCAGCTCAAGACCCGTTTGCTTCGCGGGATTCGTGAAATACTGATAGTACGTCCATCGTGCTTTGCTCGTAGCCCGAAGCTCGAAACTCGCAGCTCTCTTATGCCTTTTCGCTCCGGTTTTGTTTGCATCCTCGGGCGCCCCAACGCGGGCAAGTCCACGCTGCTCAATGCGCTGGTGAATGAAAAGCTCGCGATCATCTCGCCCAAGCCGCAGACCACGCGCAATCGAATCCAGGGCATCGTCAACCTGCCCAAGGCCAAAGGACAGATGCGGCCCAGATCGTTTTGCTCGACACTCCCGGCGTTCACAAGCCGGATAGTTCCCTCGGCCGCAAGATGATGGTCGAAGTGCGCGAGGCGCTGGAAGGTTGTGACCTGGTTCTTTTGATCATGGACGCGACGCGCAAACTCGATCAGCGCGACGAATTTGCCATTCAAATGCTGAAGCATTCACCGACCAAAGTCTGCCTGATCCTTAACAAGATCGATCTGCTCACGAAGCGGAAAAGACAAACTTCTGCCGCTGATCGAGGAATACAAGAAGCTGCACCAGTTCCACGAGATCATCCCAATCTCCGCGTTGAGAAAGGATGGCCTCGACATACTGCTGAAGGCAGTGACGGCCGCGCTGCCTGCCGGGCCGCCGTACTTTCCGGAAGATCAGATCACCGACCAGCCGGCACGCTTCATGGCCGGGGAAATCATTCGCGAACGAGTGCTCATGGAGACCGAAGAAGAATTGCCTTACGCAACCGCTGTGATCGTGGACAATTTCGAGGAGGGCGCGAGGCTGACCCGCATTTCCGCCACGATCTATTGCGAGCGCGAAGGCCAGAAGGGAATCTTGATCGGGAAAAAAGGACAGATGCTGAAGCGAATCGGGACTTCGGCGCGCCTGCAAATCGAACGAATGATGGGGACGAAAGTTTTTCTCGAACTCTACGTCAAGGTGCAGGCCAACTGGCGCGAATCGCGCGGCTTCGTGGAAGAACTCGACTGGAGACGGCAATTGGAGCATCTGACGGATGGCGAGGCGAGCAAGCGCGAAATCTTCCGAAAGACCGAAATACGCCAAAAAAGCAGGGACGCTAGACGCGACATCGCTCACTGTAGAATCATATGGGCGCAGCCTGCAACCAGCGAACGCGAGCCAAAACATGCCACCGGCGGATGATCCCGACGACATGCTTCCCGAAAAAGACTTTGATCCGGACAAGCTGCACTTGCTTCTCCGCGTAACGCTTGCTGCGGACCGCAGGACGGTCGATCCCGTGGTGCAGGAAATCATGGCCCTGGTCCGCCGGATGAAGGGCGTAGACGGCAAGGAAGATGATATTGAGTTATCGCTGCAAGAAGCGCTGGCGAATGCGGTGGTGCACGGCGCCAAAGAAGATCCAAACAAAACAGTGGAGTGCCTGGTGAGCACGGATGAGGGCAGCGGCGTGCTCATCGTGGTGCGCGATCCGGGCACTGGTTTTAATCCCGAAGCGATTCCGGTTTGCACGGTGGGAGAAAATGTTTATTCCAATCACGGCCGCGGGATTTTTCTCATCAACCAGCTCATGGACAAAGTGGAGTTCCGCAAGAACGGCACTGAAATCCGCATGGTGAAGCGCTAGCGCTATCTCCTTCACCGCAATGCCCAGCGCCTTCATCTTCCGGTAGAGATGGCTGCGCTCCAGGCCCAGCACTTCGGCGGCACGGGTGACGTTGCCGTGATTTTCATCTAGCTTCTTGAGAATAAAATCGCGCTCGTAAGCGTCGCGCGCCTGGTGCAGGGTTGAGAACTCGCTCCGCGCCGCGCGCCGGTGGCCGTCGCGGTAAACCAGTGGAGGCAGGTGCTTGCGGTCGAAACGCGTGGTCATGGGATTCATGATCACGATGCGCTCAATCACATTGCGCAATTCGCGTACGTTGCCCGGCCAGGAATAGCGCATCAGGGCCTCGACGGCATCGTCTGTAATTTCGCGGGGGCGCCGTGCCGTAAGTCGCAGCCAGGTCCTTCAGAAAATGCCGGGCAAACAGGGGAATATCTTCCTTCCGGTCGCGCAGCGGGGGCACGAAAAAGGGAATCACGTTCAGGCGGTAGAACAAGATCTTCGCGAAAATTTCCGCGCGAGATTTCCTCTTCCAGATCCTTATTGGTCGAGGCAATGATGCGCGCATCGACTATGATGGTTTCGTCGCTGCCGAGAGGAGCCACGCGCTGTTCTTCGAGGGTTCGCAGAACTTTCGACTGCGTCTTCAGGCTCATGTCGCCGACTTCATCGAGAAACAGCGTTCCTCCGTTCGCTTTCTGAAACTTGCCGTCCTTGTCGGTGGCCGCTCCCGGAAACGATCCTTTGTAGTGGCCGAACAATTCGCTCTCGATAAGATCTTCGGGAATTGCGGCGCAGTTGACCTCGACAAAAGTTTCGTCCTTGCGCAGGCTCTGGGCATGGATGGCATGAGCGACCAGCTCCTTGCCCGTGCCGGATTCGCCGTAGATGAGAACGCGGCCGTTGGTGGGCGCCATCAGCGCAATCTGCTGGCGCAGCGCCTTCATGGGGATGCTATCGCCAACAATCACGCTCTTGGCGTGAAGCTGTTTTTTCAGGTCGACATTTTCGTGGCGCAGCTTTTTCGATTCGATTGCGTTTTTGACCAGGATGAGAGTCTTGTCGATGGAGAGAGGTTTTTCCAGAAAGTCATACGCGCCGAGTTTGGTGGCCCGCACGGCGGTTTCGATGGTGCCGTGGCCTGAGATCATAATGACTTCGGGAGGGTTGTCCATTTCGCGAATGGTTTCGAGCGTTTCCAGGCCGTCGATGCCGGGCATCCAGATATCGAGCAGCACCACTTCGAAGCTGTGCTCGCGGCGCAGCAGTTTGAGGCATTCTTCGCCGCTCTCGACCGCGACGGCGTCATAACCCTCATCGGCCAGCACTCCGTGGAGCGATTCGCGGATGCCAGTTTCGTCGTCAACAATGAGAATTTTATGCATGCTGAACTGTCGCCGGGGTGAGTGCGGGCTCGGGAACGATGGGCAATTCCACGATGAAGCGCGCGCCTACCGGCTGGTTTTCCTCCACGCGAATCGACCCATGGTGTTCTTCGATGACGCGGCTCACGATGGCCAGCCCGAGGCCGGTTCCGCGCTTTCTGAGTTGAGAAATAGGGCAAGAAAAGTTTTTCTTTCAATTCACGAGTGACGCCGTGGCCCGTATCCGCGACGGAAATTTCGACGGCGTCGCGGCTGGCCACTAGCGCGGTAGAAATCTGAATTTCGCGCACCACCAAATCGTGCATCGCTTCGGCGGCATTGTCCACCAGGTTGGCGATAGCGCGCTTGATGGCTTCCGCGTCGGCCATGACCTTGGGCAGGTCGGGAGCGAGCGATTTATGGATGCCGATGCCGTCGAGCCTGCCGGCGAATATGCGAAAGCGCGCTCTCGATGACCTCATTGATATCGGACGGATGGGGATTGGAAGCCGGAAACCGGGCCAGCACGGAAAAATCGTCCACCAGACGGCGCACGGTTTCGACGGCGCTGGCAATGGTTTGAGCGCACCCTCGGACGATATCCAGAGAGGACTTGTCAGGAGGCGTGGGGCGTTCCAAATGGCGCTGAATGCGTTCGGCGGAAAGCGCGATCGGCGTCAGAGGATTCTTGATCTCATGCGCGACCCGCCGCGCCACTTCGCGCCACGCTGCCTGCTTTTGAGCCTTCAGAAGATCGGAAAGATCTTCGAACACGATCACATATCCCGATCGCTCCCCCTGATGGCGCAGAGTGGCCACCGTGACGGCCACGTTCAGAGATGCGCGCTGTAACTGCGTCTCCATCTGGCTGGTGGTCATGCCCATGCGATCGGCCCGGCGCAGCAGCGGTTCCAGGTCCTCGAGAACTTCCGGGGGAAAACGTCGGCCAGAGCGCGCTCCGCGCAACATGTGCTGTCCGTCGGCAAAGCCTTCGGGATGAAACATGCGCAGCAGCGCCTGATTGGCATGGGTGACGCAGCGCGCGGCGTCGAGAGAAAGCACGCCGGTGGGAATGCTTTCGAGGATGGTCTCCATTTGGCGGCGGCGTTGATCAAGTTCGGCATTGGCGGCGCTGGCGTCGTGGCTGGAAGCTTCGATCTGCCTCCGGCTGGCTTCCAGTTCCTCCGCCATGCGGTTGAACGAACGCACCAGGTCGCCGATTTCATCGCGTGCGCTCACGTCGATGCGATAGTCAAGGCGGCCGCGAGAAATCTCCTGCGTGGCTTCCGCCAACGCAGCCAGCGGCCGGGTGACGAGCTTGGAGAGAAAAAGCGCCAGCCATGTGCTGACAAACAGCACCATCATGGTGAGCAGCAAGAGCAGCCCCATGTAGGTCTGGCGCACATGCTGGCGCTCAAGGCTGAGCTGAAGATAGCGCTGCTGGCTGGCTTCGATCTGCCGGACGGTCTGGGAAAACTCGGCGGCAGCGGCATGGCCACGAGAATCGATCCCTCCTCGCCGACCGGCGCGCTGCCGAGCGTGTACTCGGTCTGGCCCCAGGTAAAAGGTGCGGGCTGGCCTGCGGCCGCCTGCACGGTGGGCAGTCTGTCCTTCAAAGTTGCCCAGGGCGCCGGCAGATCGAGGCTGGCCTCCGCGATTCCGTTTTGTATGGCGACGACAAATCCACCTTGCAGAGTGGGTTCGTGGCGGCGAAACTCCTCGACCGCAGTGGAGAACCGTGGCCTTCGAAGGCGCGCTTGGTCTCAGGCGAGGCGGCAATGGTAACCGCTTCCGAGCGCGCGTTCTGCGCCGCGTAGTTGGCGAGCAGCGAAGCCATGGCATCGGTATCGGCGCGCACCTCCTCCACGGGCGCGGAAAACCACTTGTCGATCGAGCGATTCATCAGCCCGTAGGCGAACCAATACATGACCAGGACGGGGACGAAAGAGAGCAGCAGAGCGCCGGCCACCATGCGCGTGCGGAACTTTGAGCCCAGCACTCCCAGTCGACGCTCGGCGAGAAGTTTGAGCAGATTGCGCGACAGCACAAACGTGAGGGCAACAAACAGAAGAGAAATCAGCAGCGAGAGCGCATAGAAAACCACGAACTGCTGGTTGGTGCCGGGGGTCAGTATGGTTTCATTAAACGCCGTCTGCGAAACCAGAATCGCGAGCAGAGACAGTACGGCCACCGCCAGCAGGATGATGTATTGCTTGCGGTTCGACATCTTGCGAGGTCGAGTTGGAGCAGTCTGCGGCACGCGAAATCATTATAGATGGAGGCCGACGCGGTGGACGACGCATTCGGTCAGACGGCGCCGCGACGCAACGGACAGCATCAGCGTGGCGGCGTCCGTCCGGCCGTGAGCTCCAGCAACAGTGCGCTGTAAGCGGGCTTGGGCTGGTAGTCGCGATCAAAGGGCAGCGCGTGCCCGCGCGTTCCGCGGGAATGCGATCCGATCCAGGAGTATTTGTCCGTGAATCCCCAGGTCTGGATCGCGGTGCACCCGGAATGTTAACCAGGCACTCACGGACGCCGCGGTAGACATCGGCCTGGCGTTGCGAGTCGTCGGACTGCGGATGCCCGTCTGCAATCGAGCGGCAAAGAGACATCCATCTCGGTGATATGGACTTGCAACCCCAAGGCGGTAAACCGTTCGATGTTGGCTGCGAGAGGCCGGAATCGGAGTGCAGGGCGGGATGTGCATTTGCAGTCCCACGCCATCGATGGGAACGCCGCGGCGCTTGAAGTCCCTGATCATGGCATAGATCGCGTCCGACTTGAGGCTCAATCCTCTCGCCCTCGGCATCGTTGTAAAACAGTAGCGCGTGCGGGTCGGCTTCATGCGCCCAGCGGAAACCTGCTCGATGTAGGTCGTTCCTTTGCCTGCGCAATCCGATGCCGGGCTGGTTGTACCAGATCGTATCGCGAACGTTTCCGTATTCATCCAATGCTTCGTTGACCACATCCCACGCAAATATCTGGCCCCGATAGTGCTCCACCACACCCTTGATGTGTTCGAGCAAAAGCCGGACAGTTGCTGGAAGTAAAGTGACCTTGTGTTAGCCAATCTGGATTGTGCTGCTCCAGACCAGCCAATGGCCGCGGACTTTCATCTGATGGGCCTGTGCGAAGCGAACCAACTTGTCGCCCTGGGGAAAATCGTAAGCTGCGGCTCGGGATGCACGACTTCCCACTTCATCGCGTCTTCCGGCTCCAGCATGTTGAATTCGTGCGCGAGCGTGAACGCATAGGCCGCTTCCGAAAGATGAGCTGGCCTGACTGCCGCGCCGATGAGCAATCCAGAAACTTGAGCGGCCTCGCGCAATGACTGCTTAGGATTTCGGCCGCAAATCCATTGAAGAAAACTGCGATCGCCAAAGCAAGAACCATACGCGATTTCATTCAATCACTCCCGACCGACTCATTTTGTCTCAGGCAGAAATTTCTGCAAAGGACGCAGGTCACACTGTGTTCGTGACGTTATTGGGAGCCGTCGATGGTCGTTCGTCGATAGTCGTCAACGGGCAAACCTGCTTTCGCAGAGATGACGAACCGCGAACGACCATCGACGAACGACCAGCGACCAGCAGTAAACACCGAAGAACATGATCGGCCGCGTGGCCGTCTTGCGAATGCGGCCAATTTCTGGGAGAAATGCCGCCAATAGCAGGCATAAACGGCACTTACCGGGGAGTACAGGTACCTAAGTTACTTTTGCGGAATTCCCATTGGGTTGACAATTTGTGTCAGTACAAAAGCACGCTGGCTGATCCCCCCCTGAAATCAGCGGCTACGCTTCGACCCCGGATTCACGTGGGAATCACAGGAGAGATATGTCTCAGCGGCTCGGTGACCTGCTCGTTAAAGAAAAGGTCATCACCCCAGAGCAGTTACAAGAGGCGACCAAGCTTCAGAAAGACTCCCACACTCGCCTCGCCTCGGCGTTGGTGAAGTTGGGATTCCTCTCTGATGAAGACGTCACCAATTTTCTGTCGCGCCAGTATGGCGTGCCCGCCATCAATCTTTCTTACTTTGAAATCGACCCCGTTGTCGTCAAGCTGATTCCTTACGAAACCGCAAAGCGTTATCAGATTCTGCCGCTCAGCCGCGTGGGCGCTTCGCTCACCATCGCCATGGTGGACCCGACCAACGTCTTTGCCATGGACGATATCAAGTTCATGACCGGCTTCAATATCGAGCCCGTCGTGGCCTCGGAAAGTTCGATCATCGAGGGCATCGACAAGGCTTACGGCACTTCGAAGGAAGAAGAGCTTGAGCAGGTCATGCAGTCGATGAACGATGCCGGTGAAGCCGACGTCGAAGTGCAGACTGAGGAACAGGAGCTCGAACTCAAAGAGCTGGAGAAAGCGGCTGACGAAGCTCCTATCGTCAAGCTCGTGAACCTGGTGCTTACCGATGCCGTGAAGCGCGGCGCCAGCGACATCCACATGGAGCCCTACGAAAAAGAATTTCGTGTCCGCTTCCGTATAGACGGTGTTCTGCAGTTGATCATGAATCCGCCGTTGAAATTGAAGGACGCGATCACTTCGCGCCTCAAGATCATGGCCAAGCTCGACATCAGCGAAAAGCGGTTGCCGCAAGACGGCCGCATCATGCTGAAGATGCAGATTGGCGGCAAGAAAAAGCAGCTTGATTTCCGCGTTTCCACTCTGCCGACGCTTTGGGGCGAAAAAATCGTGCTCCGGTTGCTCGACAAAGAAAATCTGCGCCTCGATATGACCAAGCTCGGCTTCGAGCAGGAGTCTCTGGACAAGTTCGAAAGGGCGATTCTCAAGCCCTACGGCATGGTGCTGGTCACCGGGCCCACGGGATCGGGTAAAACCAACACTCTCTATTCCTCGATTTCGCAGCTCAACCAGCCCGATACCAACATCATGACCGCCGAAGATCCGGTCGAATTTCAGTTGGGCGGCGTCAACCAGGTGCAGATGAAGGAGCAGATTGGCTTGAATTTTGCCGCGGCCCTGCGCGCTTTTCTGCGGCAGGATCCCAACATCATTCTGGTCGGCGAAATCCGAGACTTTGAAACTGCCGAAATCGCCATCAAAGCCGCACTTACTGGCCACCTCGTGTTTATCCACGCTGCACACCAACGGCGCGCCGGAAACTATTACCCGCCTCATGAACATGGGAATCGAGCCTTTCCTGGTTGCGACTTCTGTTCATCTGATCTGTGCCCAGCGACTGATTCGCCGTATCTGCAAGGAATGCGCCGAGCCGGTGGAGGTTCCGGTCCAGGCCCTGATCGATGAGGGCTACACGCCGGAAGAGGCGAAAACAGTCAAGATCATGAAGGGCAAAGGCTGCGCCACCTGCAACAAGACTGGCTACAAGGGCCGCACCGGCTTGTACGAAGTGATGGAAGTGGACGACGAGATCCGGGAACTGGTGCTGGTGGGCGCTTCTGCGGTCGAACTGAAGAAAAAAGCGATTGAGCGCGGCATGATTACCCTGCGACGCAGCGGGCTAATCAAGGTCGCGCAGGGCTGGACCACTTTGGAAGAAGTGGCTCGCGAAACGATTCACTAGAGACGTCGTTGGTCGCTTTTCGCTGGGCTTGGACAACGGATAGCGAACGACGAACGACTAACGACGAACGACCGAAACAGCAACGGAAAGACGAAAAATTATGGCACTCTCACTCAGCGATTTGCTCCGCCGCATGCTGGAGATGAATGGAAGCGATCTTCACATCACCACCAACTCGCCGCCGCAAATCCGCGTGCACGGCCACCTGGTGCCGCTCGATCTGCCCCAGTTGACGCCCGCCGAAACCAAGCAATTGGCGTACAGCGTGATGACCGACTCGCAGAAGCACCGCTTCGAAGAGACGCCTCGAACTCGACTTCTCCTTCGGATTAAAAGGGCTGGCTCGCTTCCGTGCCAACGTCTTCAATCAGCGCGGCGCTTCGGCTTGCGTCTTCCGTCTGATTCCGTTCGAGATCAAGTCATTCCATCAGCTGGGTTGCCGGCCGTGGTCAGCAAGCTGTGCGACAAACCGCGCGGACTGGTTCTGGTCACCGGACCAACCGGCTCGGGCAAGTCCACGACGCTGGCGGCCATGATCGACAAGATCAACAGCGAGCGCCACGAACACATCCTCACCATCGAGGATCCGATCGAGTTCGTGCACATGAACAAGAACTGCCTGGTCAACCAGCGCGAATTGCACGCCGATACCAAGAGCTTTACCGACGCTTTGCGCGCCGCGCTTCGTGAAGATCCGGATGTGGTGCTGATCGGCGAAATGCGCGACCTTGAAACCATCGAGTCGGCTCTGCGTATCGCCGAAACAGGCCACTTGACCTTTGGTACGCTGCACACCAACTCGGCGTCTTCCACCATCAACCGCATCATCGACGTGTTCCCGGCGCACCAGCAGTCGCAGATTCGCGCCCAGCTTTCGCTGGTGCTCGAAGGCATCATGTGCCAAACCCTGCTGCCGACGCATCAACGGAAGGGCCGCGCGATGATGCATGGAAATCCTCGTTCCCAACGCCGCCGTGCGCAATCTGATCCGCGAAGACAAGATTCACCAGATCTATTCTTCCATGCAGTCCGGCCAGGAGAAGTTCGGCATGCAGACGTTCAACCAGTCGCTGGCCACAGCCTATTTCCAGAAGCAGATATCGCTGGAGGTGGCGCTGCCGCGCTCCAGCAATCAGGACGAACTGCAGGAAATGATCAACCGTGGCGCCAGCCTGTTGACCCGGGGCGAACCGCTGGATCGACGATGGCCAAAGGCGCTACGCCGACCAAGCATTAAAGCGGACAACCGCATAGCGCAGCGAATGGCGCGGTGGACGAGGCGCGACAGCTTTGAAGGGCAAGAGATGAACCGCAGCGAAGAGAAGGAGAAGCTAAACCATGCCGGTTTTCACATTTTCGGGCAAAGACTGCCTCCGGGCGAGAAAGATTCAGCGGAGAGCGCACAGCCGCCAAACAAGGCAGCCCTGCAGCAGCAATTGCGCGCGCGAACGAATTACGCCGGGCGCGGTCCGGGAAAAGGGCAAAGAATTTGTCATGCCCACGTTCGGGTCGGGCAAGGTCAAGGTCAAGGAGATCGCAATCTTCTTTCGCCAGTTCTCGGTCATGATCGATGCCGGGTTGCCGCTGGTGCAGTGCCTGGAAATTCTGGCCGCCAATCAGGAGAACCAGTCATTCCGGAAGATCCTCGACGGCGTCCGGACCACGGTGGAAGGCGGGGCAACCCTGGCCAATGCCATGCGCTGCTATCCCAAGGTTTTCGACGATCTCACCACCAACATGATTGAGGCCGGCGAAACCGGCGGTATTCTGGACATCATCCTGCAACGGTTGGCCACTACGTGGAAAAAGCGGTTCGCCTGAAGCGCCGCTGTCAAATCGGCATTGATTTATCCGGTTGCCGTGGTCTCCATCGCCGGGCTGATCGTGGGGGCACTGCTCAAGTGGGTGGTGCCCATTTTTGCCAACCTGTTTGCCGGCCTGGGTGTGGCCCTGCCGCTGCCCACCCGGATCGTGATCGGAATGAGCGCGTTCATCGGGCACTTCTGGTGGTTCTTCATCGGAGGCGGAGTCGGCGTGGTCTTCGGCATCAAACAGATTCGCAAGAGCCAGCGAGGCCGCTATTACTTCGACAAAGTGCTGCTCAACCTGCCGATTATGGGCATCGCTGCTGCGCAAGATCGCCGTGGGCCGATTTACGCGCACACTGGGTACGTTGATCACCTCGGGCGTTCCCATTCTCGAAGGTCTGTCGATCACGGCGCGCACGTCAGGAAATGCCGTGCTCGAAGAAGCGCTGATGAAGGTGCGCAAAGCCATCGAAGAAGGCCGCACCATCGTCGATCCGCTGCGGGAATGCGGCGTGTTCCCCAACATGGTGACGCAGATGATCGGCGTTGGCGAAGCCACGGGCGCGATGGACAGCATGCTGCAGAAGATCGCGGACTTCTACGAAGACGAAGTGGATGCAGCCACCGAGACATGTTGGCCATGCTGGAGCCCGCGATCATCGGCATGCTGGGTCTGACCATCGGCGGAATCGTCATCTCGCTCTACATGCCGCTATTCGCCATGATCGCAAAACTGGCTGGCTAAAGGCGAGGTTTCAAGGTTGAAAAGGGTTCCAAGGTTTCAAAGAGAGCTACTCGCGAAATGCTTTGAAACCTTGAACCTCTGAAACTTTGAAACTTGGATTGACCATGCAATCGACATTTGACGAGCGGAATTGGCTGGCCTGGCTGGTCAAAGTAAGGATCCTGATCCTTACTTTCCTGCTCGCAATTCAGTTGGCGGTGGCGGAGCTTACGCCCACGCATCTGCCGATGCGGCTGTTCCTCAGCACCATGCTGCTGTGGTACACCGTGTCGCTATTCTTCGCCGTGCTGATGTCGATTTGGCACGAGCACCGCTTGCAGGCATCCTTGCAGGTGCTGACCGATCTGATCCTGGTCAGCATGGTGGTACACGAGACCGGAGGCTGGGACAGTTCGCTGAACTTTCTCTATCCCCTGGTGATCATCGTGGCCGGAATCCTGCTGCCGCGTGTATGGGCGCATCTGGTCGCCGCCCTCGCCTTCATTCTTTACGGCACGGTCCTCGAACTCAACTACTACGGGGTGGTGCATTCCTACTGCACCACGCACCCCGAACTGAAGGCGCTGCAGGGAATTATCTTTGTAAACCTGTTTGCCTTTCTGGCTGTCGCCTACCTTGCCGGCCAGCTGGTCGCCAAGCTGCGCCAGGCGCGGGTGCAACTGAAGCACACCAGCGGCGCTCTCGAGGATCTTCAGATCCTGCACGAGAACATTATCGAATCCATCAGCAGCGGATTGATCACGACCAGCCTCGACGGGCGAATTACGCTGGTCAACAGCGCCGCGCAGAAACTTCTGGAGTGTACGCCGTCCGATTTGCTGGGACAATCGGTCGCGCAACTGTTTCTCGACCCGTTGCCCAACTCCGAATCCCAGACCCACGCCGAAGTTCGCTTCGACTCGCTGAAAGCGTTTCGCAAGACCGTCCGGGTAAGAGTGGCCGCGTTGAACGTGCCCGGCCGGGGCGCGCTGGGTTATGTGTATGCGTTCGACGACCTGACTGAGATTCGGCGACTGGAGCGCGAAGTCCGCATCCAGGACAGGCTGGCGGCAGTGGGACGGCTGGCGGCCGCGATTGCCCATGAGATCCGCAATCCTCTGACCTCGATCGCCGGTTCGGTCAGCATGCTTTCGGGTGCGCCCGAGATGAGTGAGGAACATCGCCACCTGCTCGATATCGTCACGCGCGAATCGCAGCGTTTGAACGCGATCATCACAGACTTTCTTGCGTACTCGCGGGGCAAGCAGTATCGCTTCGAGAAGACCAATCTCGTACCCTTGCTGGAAGATACGCTTACGCTCATGCGGCACCGCATGACTGCGGAAAATACCGGCATCACCATTGAGAGCGGCCATGCGGTTCCGGAGGCATGGGTGCTGGCCGACGGCGACAGACTCAAGCAAGTTTTCTGGAATGTCGCTCAGAACGCGATCCGCGCCATGAGCGGCGGCGGGAGCATGAAAGTGGGCATCGAAGCCCTGGGCGACGAGTGGCAAATTAGTTTTGCGGATACGGGCGTTGGCATGACTCCGCAACAGACGGAGAAGATCTTCGAGCCCTTCCAATCGAATTTCGAGGGCGGTACCGGCCTTGGCCTGGCGGTTGTCTACCAGATCATGCAGGCCCACGAGGGCAAAGTGTGGGCACGTTCGCGGCAAGGCCAGGGGACAATCTTCATCTTGAGGCTGCGGCGTCTCGAAGCAGAAAAAAGCTGCGCGGAAGGATACTCAACCGCGTCCGCCCGGGAAGCCGTTACCGCATCCGTTCTGACCGCGCCTGCACCCGCGCAACTGGCGGCCGCTGCCGGGGAAGGGAGGCAGCGTGGCTAACATTCTGGTTTGCGACGATGAGCGCTCGATCTGTGAAATGCTCGACATTGCGCTGCGCCGCGACGGCCACCGCGTCGAGACGGTGAATTCAGGCCAGGCCGCCAAGAGCAAGATCGACGGGAATCTATACGACCTGATCATCACCGATATCAAGATGCCAAACATCGACGGCATCGAAGTGCTGAAGCATGCTCATCGCGTGTCGCCTGATTCTCCGGTCATCCTCATCACCGCCGTCGACGACTACGAAGCCGCAGTGGAAGCCGTAAAAGCCGGAGGAGCATCCGACTACATTCGCAAGAGCCCCGGCCTGGTGGATGAAATTAAACTCGCCATCAACCGCGTGCTCGAAAAACTGGCGCTGAGCAAACAGAATTTCGCGCTGCGCCGCGATAACGCCGCTCACAACTCGCTGGACAACATCATCGGCTCGAGCGGGGCCATGGAAAAATTGAAGCAAACCGTGCGCACCGTGGCTTCGACGGCGAGCACGGTCCTGATTCACGGCGAAAGCGGTACCGGCAAAGAGCTGGTAGCTCGCGCCCTGCATATCTGTTCGCCGCGCGCGACCGACCCGTTCGTCTCGGTGAACTGCGGAGCCTTTCCTGAGTCTTTGCTCGAAAGCGAACTATTTGGCTACTTGAAGGGAGCATTCACGGGGGCGACGCAAAACAAGCGTGGACTGTTCGAAGTGGCCGGGGGCGGGACAATTTTTCTCGACGAAATCAGCGAAATGACGCTGGCCATGCAGGTGAAACTGCTGCGAGTGCTGCAGGAGCGCAGCGTGCGTCCGGTGGGCGGGACCAGCGAAATTCCGATCGATGTGCGCGTGATCGCGGCCACCAATCGCGATCTCGACAAAGCGGTCGCTGAAAATCTGTTTCGTGAAGATCTTTACTATCGCCTCAACGTGATTCCGATCCGCGTGCCGAACCTGCGCGAGCGCCGCGAAGATATTCCGCTGCTGGCCAATCACTTCCTGAAAAAGTACGCCGCCGCTGCCGGCCGCAGCATCCTGCGTCTCAATCAGAATTCGCTCAACACTCTGTGCGATTACGAGTGGCCAGGCAATGTGCGGCAACTGGAAAACACCGTCGAGCGCGCCGTCGCCCTTGAAACGACCGACGAACTGCGCGTTGAGTTGCCTGCGGAACGCCCCAAAGCGCGCGCCGCCGCGGCGGGCGCGGGAGCGTCGGGCGTGTCAGAGATGGAAACGGGAGCAGTGCTGCCCGAAGGGGTGGGCATGGAGAACTACGTTGCCAGCATCGAACGCACGTTACTGCAGAGCGCTCTCAACCGCTCGAATGGCGTGCAAACCAAAGCCGCCGATCTCTTAGGAATTTCCTACCGTTCCTTCCGGCATTTGATGAAGAAGTATGAACTGTAGCTGCGAGTTGCGGGCACCGAGCCGCGAGAAATCGCTTCGTGTGAAGAGGAACCGGTTGCTCGAAGCTTATAGCTCGCAGCTCATGGCTCGCAGCTGATGGCTCGCAGCTGATAGCTCGCAGCTAGGAGCTGCCCTTCCTCAACTGCTGCTTCCAGCCCAACACCCGCGCCTTCGCTCCCTCGGCCTCGGCCTCCGGAATCATCCCTTTTTTCTGGTAGAGCACAGACAAACTGGTTCGCGCCAGCACGTCGTCCGGATCGAGCTCCGTAATCCGTTGCGCCACGGCGATGGCATCGTCGTAGCGCTGCAAATCCTGCAGCGCCCGTGTTAGCCCATGCATGGCGTCGGTAAAGGCAGGGTCGGTGGCCAGCGATTCCCGGTAAGCCGCAACCGCCTCTTCGAGCTTGCCTTCGGCCATCAGATCGAGCGCGGCATAGTAGTGGTCTTCGGCCTTCTGGCGGGCATTTGCGTCAGACATGAATGAAAAGTCCCGAGCGGAGTCAGGATTTTAACATGCTACCTCACTCCGGATGGCCGCCCCGCACGATCTTGGATCCCGACGGGGGCACAAACGATGTAGGCAAGACCAAGATCCCTCGCGTTGCTCGGGATGACAATCTGTAAGGGCGTGGGACCTTGATGCATGTAGTCTAGAGCGCCGATTGTCGTTATCATGCTTCCATGCGCCATTCCTTCCGCTTTCTCTGGAACGCGACCAAAGGCCATCGCCTGGCGCCGTGGCGTAGTCCCTACCTGTTGTGGCGGATCGAGACCTACTGCGGCGTCAAGATGACGCAAATCGGTTTTCTTGAATATTGGGAATTTCTTTGGGGGGAGCGCGTGAATCTCTGGCGCTTTCTGATGTGGACGGCCGAAATGGACCGGTACGCTCATCCAAAGCCGAAGAGCTAATGAGGCAGGTTGCAACGTTTCAAAGACCCATCCCAGGGTCATTCCGACCTTGAAACTCTGAAACTTTGAAATCTTGCTCCTACGCTCCCTTGCCGGTGGCGGCAGCAGAGCCCAGAACGATGCTCACATCGGCGCCCTTGGCAGCGCCGGTCAATTGCGCCGCGGCGCCGCGATTGGTGGCGATCTCAAGGAAGCCCATGCTTCCGAAAATGCCGAACACCTCGCCGGGTGCTCCCTCGGCGTAAGACTTGTGGATCTCAGTAATCTCGCGGCTACCGACCACGATCTTAAAGGCCTGACCGTCAGCGCCGAAAAGCGAGGGAGCATCCTGCGGAGTGATGTTGGTGACCAGATTACCGAAACGATCCACCTTGAGCACGACGCCACGCAGGCGGTTGCCGTCGGCGGCTTTTGGCCTGGGCGCCGTGAATTTTACGAAATCTTCCACTTCGTCTCCGAACTTCAGCGAGTCGACCTCTTTGGCCAGGTACGCCGCCACAGGCGCGAAAATATCGCGGGCATGGAAGGTGTTGCTCACCGGCTGCAAATAATAATGCTCGGCGGTGATGTGGCGCACGTGCATGCGCGGCTCGCGCGCATACACCAGCGAGAGCACGCCGTTATCGGGCGCAACGAAGTGATATTTATCGCACGAGGCCACGATGGGACGCCGCTGCGTGCCCACGCCGGGATCGACTACAACCACGTGCACTGTGCGGGTGGGGAAATAAGAATAAGCCTGCGAAATCATGAGCGCGCCATCGAGCACGTCAAAGGCCTGGACGGCGTGGGAAATATCGACAATCTGAGCCTCGGGCACGATATCCAGAATGACGCCCTTCATAGCGCCGACGAAGTGATCGTTGCTGCCGAAGTCGGTAGTCAGAGTAATGATCGGATGGTGTGCCAAAGTTTCCTCGCGTGAAGACAGAGTATTCCCAGTAAATCGAAAGTAATTGCTGGGTATCGCGGAGTCAAGGCACGGAAGTAATACGAAAGTGGTCAGTGACCAGGGGTCAGGGGTCAGAAGTCGGGGTCAGTGATCAGTGATCGGCAAAACCCTGTTCGCTTCTGAGTTGGTTTTACTGACCACTAACCACTGCTTTTCTGCTATTCGATCTGAATGTCGCCCGAGGAAGTGCGCACGGTCAGCAGCGGGCCGCCGCCGCGGACTTTGCCTTCGATATGCTTGCGCGTTTCCGGTACCCGCCCCTGCACGGTCATGGTAATCGCGGGACCCACATCCAACGAGCCCGAGCTGGTAGAAAAGTTGGCATCGAAGGCCGCGTTCGCCGGCAGACGGACATGCACGTTGCCCGATCCAGTGTGAATCTCCCATGCACCGGTCTGCGTGCCCTCGGCGGTAACGTCGCCGCTGCCGGTGTCGCCATGGAATGCGCCTTGAATACCATGAACCCTGATGTTGCCCGAGCCGGTGTGCAAGTCGATATCGCCGGTTCCAGTCTCTTCGATTTCAACATCGCCGCTGCCCGTGCCTCCGCGCACGGGGCCGGAGATTTCGCGCGCCCGCACGTCGCCCGAGCCGGTATGCATACGAATTTCTCCGGTAAGGCGCTCCAGCCGCAAGTCGCCCGACCCGCTTTCGAGGTCGGCGTTGCCACGGGTGCCTTCGATGGTCTGGTCGCCGGAGCCGCTGTGGGCGCGGACGGCAGTGTCCTCAGGCACGGTGATTTCGTAATCCACCGAAATGTCGCGCGTGGTCACGTAGTCAATGCGGATGCTGTTGCCCTCCTGCCGCAGCGGAGGATGCTGCTCGATGTCGCTGACATCGGCGTGCCGGCTCCCGAACAGCCAGTGATCTCCAACGTAAATCTTTCCGCGAACAGTGACCGAACCGGAGGGGCCGCTGCGCACAATGATGTCGCCGGAGTGGGTTTGAACTTCGAGATCGACCGGCCCGCTCACCTGGAACGTTTTCTCGAACGTTCCCTGCGGAGTAGAAGCGGCCGCAAAGCTGGACGCCAGCAGCACAACCAGCGCGATTGCCACAAATGACGCTCGTGCCGGGATACGCGAGAGGCTTTGGCTATTCATGGATTCGGCTCCAAAGTTTTTTAGATCGTGGGTCTTGTGGCTTCGGTCTTTGAGCATGGGTCTTGGAACTAGGGTCGTGGGGCTAGGGGCTAGGGCCTAGGGCCTTCGGCATTAGGCTCAGTCGACCAGCCCCTGCCCCCAGGCTCGCTCAGGCCACGTGCCCAGAACCTTAAGGGCCCTATGCTCCCCTGCTACTGCAGCACTACCTGATCGCCTTCCTTTAGCCCGCTTAACACTTCCGTCTTGGCTCCGTTTGAGATTCCGATGTTGACCGCAAGCTTATCCTTGCCGTCTTTGGCCTTCGAATCAGGAATCTCGACGGAAGCCTTCTTGTCCTTGTCGTACAAGATCGCGCCTTCGGGAATCTGCAGGACGTTCTTGTGCTCTTCCAGGATGATTTCCGCGTTTGCGGTCATCTCTGCCTTGAGTTCGCCGCCCGGGTTCTGGATGGAAACACGCACTTCAAAAGTGGTGACGTTGTCTTTCTCCACGCCCATGGGAGAAATCTTCGTGACCTTGCCGGTAAACGTCTTGTCCTTGAAAGATTCCACTTTGATGCGCGCCGGCTGGCCCAGATACACCTTGCCGATGTCGCTCTCATCCACCTTGCCCTTCACATAGACTTCGCTGGTATCGCCGAGCGTCATCACCAGCGTGGCGGAAGAACCCAACACCAGGATGGAACTGACGGCATCGCCCATTTCCACATCGCGGGAGAGAACGATGCCATCGATGGGCGAGACAATATCGGTATAGCTCAACTGCTCCTCCAACTGCGTAAGGTTGGCCTGATCCTGTGCTACCTGTGCCTTGGACTGCGCAATCTTGGCCTTCAGCACCGTCACCTGCGCCTTGGACACATTCTGCTTGTTCAGTGACATTTCATAATTCTTCTCGGCATCATCGAGAGCCGAGGCCGACACCACGCCATCCTTTGCCATTCCTTGCGCCCGGTCATAGGCGCGCTTCAGCAACGGCACATCCGGACCTTCAGCATCCACCTTGGCGCGTTCGAAGTCCGCCTGTGAACTGGTCAGGTTGGCCACGGCTGCGTCCAAAGCCGCGCGTGACTGCGCCACCTGCGCCTCGATCTCCACCTTGTCGAGCTGCGCCAGCAACTGCCCCTTCTTGACGGTGTCGCCGTAATCCACCAGCAGCTTCTTTACAATTCCGCTGGCCTTGGACTTTACCTCGACCTTGGTAATCGGCGTAACCTTGCCTGTGGCCACGACGCTCTTCGCCAGGTCGCCCTTTTCCACCTTGGCCAGCTTGGAGGGATCAATCTTGGTGCCGCTGGCTTTCGCCGCGAACACACCGCCAGCAATCAAGACCACGATGACAACGGCCACCGAACTCCAGATCACTATTCTGCGGCGCTTCTTCTTATTATTATTTCCGTTTCCGTTCACAACCCCTCCTAAAATGGATCCTGAAAATAGACCCGTCCTGCTCTCTCATTAAGTTGTACGCAGCCGAACCCGTGTTTGTTCCAGAGATTTTGGGTCGAGCCAGAATGATTACGCCACGTAAACAACCATCCATCTAACAGTTAGACCATCCTTATGGAAAAAAGGTAGCTCCAGGAACCACTTTTTGTGCCGGGATCACGGTTGCCGAACCCAATCCGGCAACGAATGCCTTTTCCGGCCAAACTAGAAACCGGCGGCTGGCCCCTGGCAATTGCCTTCAGAATGCTAGAATTGGCCCATCAGAATTGCCCCTAAATGATCGCCTTCGTGCTGCTCCGCGTGCTTTTGATCCTTTTCCTGGTGGCGGCGAATGCATTTTTCGCGGCTGCGGAGTTTTCGCTGATCAGTGTCCGCGACACCCGCATTCAACAGCTTATCGAATCCGGCCGCATCGGCGCCCGCAACGTTCAGCGCCTACACCAGCATCTCGACGAGGTGGTGAACGGAGTTCAGCTCGGCATCACCATGGTCAGCCTGACTCTGGGCTGGATTGGCGAGCCCATGGTCGCCCGCCTGGTGGAAGCTCTTCGTTTCGTGCAGGAAGTTCCCCACGCCGCGGTTTACGCCCACGGCATCGCCATCGTGATCGCCTTCAGCCTGATTACCTACCTTCACGTCCTGCTCGGCGAACTTGTGCCGAAAACTCTGGCGCTGCAGCGGGCGGAGCAGATCGCGCTGGCCGTGGCCGCTCCCATGGAAGCCTTTCTCACAGTGACGCGCCCGGTGCTGTTTTTCATGCGCCGTTCCGGAGGTTTGGTGCTGCGCTTATTTGGCGCGCGCGAGACACGCCGCGGCGGCGCAGTGCACTCTCCGGACGAACTGAAGCTGATCGTGACCGCCAGCCGCCAGTTCGGCCAGATTCCCGAGTCGCAGGAAGAAATGATCCACAATGCCATCGAACTCGACAGCATCACCGTTCGCGAGGTCATGGTGGCGCGCCCCGATATTTTTTCCCTGCCCTCCGATCTCACGCTCGACGAAGCCCTCAACCGCGTGGTCGAAGGCCAGCACTCGCGCATCCCGGTCTATGACCCGCAACGCGGTCCCGAGCACATTGTCGGCGTCCTTTATTACAAAGAACTCGTGCGCTGGGTGCGCTTGCGACTGATCAACATGGGCCAGCCCGTAGCCTCCCGGATTGCGCGTACGCAGATCGGCCAGATCATGCACGATGTTCTGGTCGTGCCCGAAACCAAGGTCCTCGCCGAATTGCTGGCCGAATTCAAAGAGCGCCGCCGTCACCTTGCGGTCGTAGTAGACGAATTCGGCTCAACCGCGGGGGTAATCACGGTGGAAGACATTCTCGAACAACTGGTGGGCGACATCGAAGATGAATTCGACGTTTCCGTTCCCGAGCCCGCGCTGGCGGACGAATCCGTGCTTCTGTTGGAAGGCTCGGTAAACATTCGCGACCTGGAGACACAGCACGGATTGATTCTGCCCCGCGACGCCGGCTTCGAAACCCTAGGCGGATTTGTGCTCGCCCGCCTGCAGCGCATACCGTTTCTCGGCGAATCGTTCGAGTTCGACAGCCACCGTTATACCGTCGAAGAAATGGAAGGGCACCGCATCGCAAAAGTGAAGATCGAGAAAATGGAAAACACTGAGGGTAAAGTCGAACCTGCTAAGCAGGTCGGAGATTGAGTGTGCCTTCGAAGCGTATTCCGAGTCTGGGCGAAACTGGCAACTGGCAATTGGGTACTGGCAACTGAAACTTCTACTCCAACGCGTCCTCTACACGCTGCCGGTGCTCTGGCTGGTGGTATCGCTGGTCTTTCTACTGATCCATCTCGTTCCGGGTGATCCCATTCAGCAGATGCTCGGCGAAGGCGCGCCACCCGCCGATATTGCCGCCACACGCCATCTTTACGGGCTGGACGCCCCGCTCGGCGAGCAATACCTCCACTATTGGAAAGGAGTGCTGCACGGCGACCTCGGCCCCTCGTTCCGCTACAACCAAAGCGTGACGCGCCTGCTTTCCCAGCGCTATCCCTACACGCTGCAACTCACGCTGGCGGCGCTATTGGTTGCAATCATTTTGTCGATCCCGGCCGGGGTGCGGTCGGCGCAGCGCCGCAACCGCTGGGACGACCGCCTGCTCTCGGTAATCAGCCTTTTCGGCCTCAGCTTTCCAAACTTCGCGCTGGGCCCAATTCTGATTCTATTGTTCGCCATCAAACTGGGATGGCTCCCCGTCTCCGGCGCGGGTTCATTCGCCAACCTGATCCTGCCCGCCATCACCATGGGCGGGGCGCTGGCTGCGATCCTGACTCGCATGGTGCGCACGTCGATGCTGGAAGAACTCAGCCAGGATTACATTCGCACCGCCCGCGCCAAAGGCCTGCCCGAGCGCACCGTAGTCTACCGCCACGCGCTGCGCAACGCGATGATTCCGATCATCACGGTGCTGGGGCTGCAATTCGGCGCACTCCTGGCCGGCGCAATTGTCACGGAGACGATTTTCTCCTGGCCCGGCATCGGCCGCCTGACGATTCAAGCCATCTCGAACCGCGATTACTATCTGGTGCAGGGATGCATCCTGGCGATTGGGCTGACGTATGTCGCGGTGAACTTTCTGACGGATGTGCTGTATTCGGTGGCGAACCCGAGGATCAGGCAGTAGCCCCCCCCGTAGGTGCATATGGACGTGAATCGATATTCAGAAATGCTCCCTTACCTTTATCACTTATCGGATCGATCAAATCTTGATTCGGTTCGGAGGACGAGAACCCTCTTTTGTGCCGCCAATCTTATGAGGCAAGGTGGTCGGAATGGTCTGCTTCGAACGCGGCGTCAGAACCACGAACCAGTCGAAATCAAAGGATCGAGAGTTCTGCTACGCGATCAAAAGCCCCTGCGTAGCGGGAACATCGAATTGGTGGGAGGGTTCACCTTTGAAGACTTCGTTCAAGCATTGAACGCACGGGTATTCTTCTGGCCTGGCAAGAGTGACGGACCAGTTCCGTCAGGCAAGAGACATTTCGCGCGCTATGAAAGCGAAGGCCCTGTAATGTTTCGCTGCAGGTTTCAGTCGCTGCTATCCTCGAATCCCTCCACCGAGCCCCTGTTTTGTCCGTACAACTCGGGCGCACCGCGCACCGCAAACGGGAAAAAGTCGCCTCGCGGCCCAAAGACCTTCGCGAAGGCCTGCGACTTTCCGCGAATACGGAGTAGGGTCGTCGAGGTTACCTTTCTAAAGAACGTGCTGTTGCCGCCAGACGCAGAATTCGGAAATGGCCCGGCGGGGCGGTGGCAACCGCTATTCTAGCGACATCGATGTAAAGACAAGTCCCTACGACATGATGCCGCCGGATGGACTGTCGTTTACACCAATTTGGTGTATAATGGTGCCATGCCCACCACGAAGCACGTCCGTCGAAGCGTGTCGCTCCCCACACCCATCGCCAAACAGGTGGAGAGCATGGCCAAGAGCCAGCGCTTGAGCGACAACCGCGTCCTGGTGGAGCTCATCGAACTCGGCATCGAAGCGCGGAAGCAGAAAGAGAAAGCCTTCTTCGAACTGGCCGAACGATTTCGCGCCGAGAGCGATCCCCAACAGGCCAAGCGCCTAGGCGACGATTTGGGCCGTTTGGTTTTTGGTGAGTAATGCCCCCGATCGAAACTTGGCCGCGCATCCCCGCAGCAATTCGCGACCATTTGGTCGAGCGCATGCATGATCGCAACATCAGCCTCGATGACCTGAACCAACTCCGGGTTTGGCTGGAGACGAGGCCGAACGTCCCCGAAGGACGCTGGCTCAAGGATTTCGGCTCGTTCAAAATCTGCGGCGAGGGTGAGTATCCCAAGACATTTCTTCTTCCTGGCCAGACCGCGGCGGGCGAAAAACTGTAACTCCCAAACCAACTCAATCGCCCCCCGCTCCGGCACACCACTGGCGCGCGCCCAACTGCATAGGTCCTTCGCGTAATGACTCCCCGCCACGCTGAAAGGCCGGGTCCCGATGACAAACGCGTAAACGACGTGGAGCATCTCTGCTCCTGCACCGGTTATTATTCCACCGGTTATTATTTCAATATGGCAACGAACGCGATCTCGTTCCGCCGCTCGGTTGTGGGCACAGCCCGGCACAACCCGCTGGCTGCGGCCGGTGTTGTCCTGGTCGTCCTCTTCGTCATCTTCGCGCTTTTTGCACCATGGATCGCCCCGCAGGATCCTGCCGTCATCAATCTTCCGGCGCGCCTCGAAACTCCGTCGCACGCGCACTGGTTCGGCACCGATGAGCTTGGCCGCGACATTCTCTCGCGAATCATCTACGGCGCGCGCATCTCGATGCTGGTCGGCAGCTGTGTGGTCGCCGCCTCGCTTGCCCTGGGACTGATCATTGGTTCGATTGCCGGCTACTACGGCGGAGGCATCGACCGCTTCGTCAACATTGTCGTGATGAATGCGTTTCTGTCTTTTCCCGGGATTCTGCTGGCCATAGCCTTCGTCGCTTTCCGCGGTCCCGGCATTTTCAATCTGGTCTTTGCGCTGTCGCTCGGGGGATGGGTTGGCTATGCCCGCCTGGTTCGCGGACAGGTGCTGGCCGCCCGCGAGCGTGAATTCGTCGAAGCCGCCCGCGCCCTCGGCGCCAGCGACCTGCGCATCATCGTCCGCCACATTCTGCCGAATATTATTCAGCCTGTCATCGTGCAGGCTGCGATCGGCATGGCAGGAGCCATTCTCGCGGAAGCGACGATGAGCTTTCTTGGACTCGGAGTGCCTCCGCCAACGGCCAGCTGGGGGACGATGCTCAATGACGGCCGCGCGCACCTGTTCGACGCGCCCCATCTCGTGCTTTTTCCCGCGCTCGCCGTGATGCTGGCCGTGCTCTCATTCAACTTCATCGGAGACGCGCTGCGCGACTATCTTGATCCGCGGGCCCGCATCGAAGCGGGCCTCTAGGCGCTACCCCTGAAATGACGGGTCATACATTTCTTGATCTTTGTGGACGACGCGGGGCGGCCAATGTCCGCTCCCTGGATGAGCTTCGTCTATAATTCTGCCAGCTATGGCCCTCCCCTCCGGCACCAAGCTTGGCCCCTACGAGATTCAATCGCCGCTGGGCGCAGGCGGTATGGGCGAGGTGTATCGGGCGCGGGATACGCGGCTTGATCGCACCGTAGCCATCAAGATTCTTCCATCGCACCTCTCCGAAAACGCCGAGGCCAAGCAGCGCTTCGATCGGGAAGCGCGCACCATTTCTTCGCTGAACCATCCCAACGTATGCACGCTATTTGATGTGGGCCACCAGGATGGAACCGATTTTCTGGTGATGGAATACCTGGAAGGCGAGACTCTGGCGGACCGTTTACGCAAAGGGCCGCTGCCGATGGAGCAGGTTTTCAAATATGGGATCGAAATCTGCGAAGGGCTGGATAAGGCGCATCGCAGCGGCGTGGTGCATCGCGATCTGAAACCCGGTAACGTCATGCTCACCAAGACCGGAGCCAAGCTGATGGATTTTGGCCTGGCCAAGGCTTCGGTGGTGAGCGTGGTTCCAGGATCGTCGAGCAGCATGACGGTGACGATGTCGACTCCGATGGGGAGCCATCCACTGACGGTGCAAGGCTCCGTACTGGGGACGTTTCAGTACATGGCCCCGGAGCAGGTGGAAGGCAAAGAGGCCGACGCGCGCTCGGACATATTCGCGCTTGGCGCTGTGCTCTATGAGATGGCGAGCGGCAAGCGCGCGTTTGAAGGCAAGACTGCGGCCAGCGTAATGGCTGCGGTGCTGGAACGCGACCCGGCGCCGATTTCTTCCATGCAGCCGATGACTCCGCCGGCGTTCGAGCGGCTGGTCAAGATCTGCCTGGCGAAAGATCCGGATGAGCGCTGGCAGACGGCGCACGACGTCAAGCTGCAACTCAAGCAGATTGCCGAAGGCGGATCGCAGACCAGCGCTCCTGCGCTGGCGGCCCCACCTCGCAAGCGAAGCAATCCATTGCCCTGGGGCGTGGCGGCGATTTTAGGCGCGGTTGCCATGGTCGCACTGGTGATGGCTTACCTTGCCAACCAGAAGCAGCTTCCGGTCCTGCGGGTCGTGATCGATCCGCCGCCAAAAACGCAGTTCAACCTGTCTGGTGACACCGCCGGCCCGGCGATGATTTCACCCGACGGACGCTACATTGTGTTCTCAGCCACCAGCCTTGGGGTTACGCAACTTTACCTGCGCGGTCTCGAAGCACTTGCTTCCGATCCGCTGCCGGGCACGCAGGGCGCGGGTTATCCCTTCTGGTCGCCCGACAGCCGCTCCATTGCCTTCTTCACGCAGGACAAATTGAAGCGAATCGAGATAGGCGGCGGCGCCGCGCCGGTCACCATCTGTGATTCCACGCTGGGACGCGGCGGCAGTTGGGGTCCGGACGGCACCATCGTAGCTGCATTGTCCTACAACACGGGGATTTCGCGAGTACCGGCCAGCGGAGGGACGCCGACGGCCCTCACGAAGGTGGATAATGTCACCTACTCGTCGCACCGCTGGCCCTCGTTCCTGCCCGACGGCAAACATTTCCTGTATATCGCGATCAACCATGCAGCTCCGTCAAGCCCCGAGACCGGGGTGTTCATGGCATCGCTGGACGGCAAGGAAGACCGGCTTCTGTTCCACACTCTGTCAAACGCGATCTTTGCCTCCGGACACCTGCTGTTCATGCGCGACAATTCTCTGGTGGCGCAACCGTTCGACCCAGCCGCAGGGAAATTTACCGGCGATCCCCAACAGCTGATGGAGAACGTGCAACTCGATGCTGGTTTGTGGCGGGCGAACCTGAGCGCATCCACCGGCGGCACGCTGATTTATGCTTCCGGCGTTGCCACGGGGAACCAGATAGTCACCTGGTATGACCGCAGTGGAAAAGTGCTGGGCACGGTGGGCGAGTTGGGCGCGTTCTATGAGCTTGCGCTATCTCCCGACGAAAAGAAGCTTGCGGTAGCCGACGCAAACTCCGCCACCGCGACCATCTGGATTCACGACCTGAGCAGCAAACTAAAAACGCGGCTTAGCTTCAACGGCGGGGTGCAACGGACACCGATTTGGTCGCCCGACGGACGCAAAGTTGCCTTTGCCTCCAATCAGCAGGCCAACATTTCGGTGCAGACGATCGATAGCGGCGTCCCTGCCGAGGTTCTTCTCGCCACAGCTGACGCGGGGCTGGAAAACTGGTCGCGAGACGGACGTTATTTGTTGTATTCCCAGGGGCGGGCACTCAACCTTGACCTTTGGGTGCTTCCGCTGTTTGGCGATCACAAGCCATTTCGATATGGGCAGTCGGCCCAGTACCATGGCGAGTTTTCACCCGATGGCCGCTGGATTGCCTATGGGGCCCCGGACGAGAGCGGGAATCCCGCGATTTTCGTAGCTCCGTTTCCATGGACGGGAGCGAAGTGGCAAATCTCCAACGGTACTGGCCAGGAACCCCATTGGCGGGCTGACGGCAAGGAGCTCTACTATCACGATTTCACCAGCCTGATCGCCGTTGAAGTCAACGGCACTGGTTCTGCGTTCCAGGTCGGGAACAGCAGGAAGCTGTTCCTGTCGTCCGTGCAATATCTTGGCCATCAATACGCCCCCAGCCGCGATGGTCAGCGCTTCATCGCCATCGCTCCCAGTGAAGGCAGTTCGCAGACGCTGAACCTGGTGCAGAACTGGACGGCGGAGCTAAGGAAGAAGTGATCGCGGTGACGACGGCACTCGCATGGCGGTAATCGCATTCAGGCGAAAGCATTGGCTTAAGCCAGGCGCGGGAGCTGGGTGGGAAGTCGATGTGGGGTTGCATCCATTGACCGCCCAGCCCGCATCTCTGTAGTCTTAAGTACTGAAAATCAGCGCCATTGTCGTTGGCATTGGCAATCGGGCAAGATTCCAGGCATAAGGGTGGTTCATGAAGCAAGTTGCAATTCTATTGCTGCTGGCGCTGGTACTGAACGGCTGCGGCAGCGGTTCCTCGGATGTGCAATCAGCGGTCGGCGGCACCTGGGAGTCGCAGATGCTCGGGGGCAGTTCGGGGGCGTCCGGGTTCAGCTTTATCACCGAGTTCGACGTGACCGGCGCCGGCGGGAGCCTGACCATTGATAGCTTTCAATTCCTGACTGCCGGTCCATGCTTCCCCATTGACGGGGGGACGATCAATGGAAATATGATTTTGACCGTCAACCCGGATACATTTGCGGTGACGGGCCCCTTTCTATTTACGGTTGTTTCGGGCATCAACACGCTTACGCTGAATGGAACCGTGACCGGAACGGAGAATGGGACCACCGGGACGCAGCTTATCGACGGCATGATCACCGGGACTTGGACGCTGACAGGTTCCAGTGGATGCACCGATCCGACGGGCGGCAGTTTCACCATGACCCAATCGGCAAGCACCACCTCTCAGAACCAATCGCTGCGGTAGGCGACCCACCATGAGAAAAAAAGGATGGGAATGGTTGCCGCCAGACCCCACCAGATGGGCAGCAGAAAATCAGCCAGCAGGCCGAGTATGGTGAAGACCATCCAGAAGATTTTCTTTTCCATAGAATCATTGTAGGTTCGCGGGTGGCAGAAGGGCAGCAGAGCTTTCGGGTCAGCACTTTCGTCACGTCTGGTTTGCCGGAGCTGGCCTGCTATAGAGTGAGAGCGGAGCCGGGACCATGAAGCGTTCGCTGCGCCAGATTGCCGAGGCAATTGAGGCCCGCCTGCAAGGGGATGGAAGTGTGGAAGTCGAGGGCGTGGCCAGCATGGAATCGGCCTCAGCTGGCGATCTGGTGTTTGTGGAGGATGAGAAATATTTTGTGCGAGCGCTGGAGTCGGCTGCCGGCGCTGTGATCGCGGGGGAATTCGCCGCGGGTTCCGGTGGCAAACCGCTGCTTCTCAGCCGCCATCCCAAGTTGGCCTTCGCGCGGGCGGCGCGTTTTCTTCAAAATCGAGAGGGAAGGGATGCCGGGGTGCACGCGACCGCGGTGGTGCATGCTTCAGTTCGTCTGGCCCCCCGCGTGGTGGTGGAAGCGCATGCGGCAATTGCGGAGGGAACGGAAATCGGCGAGGGTACGAGGATCGGCACTGGCTGCGCCATTGGGCGGGAAGTGACGATCGGGCAGGAGTGCGAGATTTACCCCGAACGTCACGATCTATGCGGGAACCACCCTGGGCGCGCGCGTAATCGTGCATGCTGGCGCAGTTCTGGGCAGCGATGGCTTCGGGTATGTGCGCGATGCGAAGAGCGGGCGCTATGAAAAGTTTCCCCAGGCGGGCAGGCTGGTGATCGAAGACGACGTGGAGATCGGCGCCAACACTACGATCGACCGCGGGGCCCTCGACGAAACGCGCATCGGCCAGGGAACGAAGATCGACAACCTCGTGCACATCGGTCACAACTGCCGCCTGGGTGAGAATGTGGTGATCGCGGCGCAGACTGGACTTTCCGGCAGCATCGTGATCGAGAACAACGTAGTGCTCGGAGGGCAGGTCGGCATTGGCGAACATGCGCGCATCGAAGAAGGAGTGATGCTGGGCGGGCAGGGTGGTGTGCTGCCCAATAAAGTGCTGCGCGGCAAGGGCGTAGCCTTCTGGGGAACTCCAGCGCAGCCGGTGCGCCAGTATCTGAAGCAGTTGGCGGCCTTCGCGCGGTTGGGGCAAGAGGACGAAAGAGAAGAAGCGGTAGCGGTGGCGATCGTGGTCATTGGCGGGCATTCGCGAAGCGTTGGGAAAGACCAGCGTCGTTGCCGGACTGATTTCGGCATTGCGCGAATGCGACTGGACTGCCGTGAAAATTACACAATATGGACATGGAGTGTGCTCCGCCAACGGGCGCCGTGCGATTGCGCAACGGCTGACCACACTGGGCGATCTCCGAAGAGAAAAGCGTCGGAGGAAAAGCAGACGGACACATCTCGCTTTCTGCTTGCGGGCGCGGTCAGGCGCTATGGGTGCGCACGGAACAGGGCAGGCTGGCGGAAGCGATGCCGGCGCTGCGCCAGCGGCTCGAACCGGCGCGAACGTGATCGTGGAATCGAACAGCGTATTGAAGATTCCTGCGTCCGAATTTATATCTGACTGTGCTCGATCCGGTACGGAAGACTTCAAGAATTCGGCGCGCGAGTTTCTGGACCGCGCGAGCGCGGTGATCATTCACGAATGTCCGACAGCCGGGGATCGGCCTGGCAGGGCGTCTCTTTAAAGCCTGTGGCGGAACAGCCAGTGTTTCGCATAACGCCACCGCCTTATGTGACAGCAGAAATCGTCGAACTACGTGCGTGGTCGTATCAGCGAAGTGGCGGCAGATCCCAGGCGCTTCGAAAACTGAGAAGGCTTTTGTTATCCTTCCGAGTGCGGCAAATTCATCCCAGCGCCTGGTTGTTGATATTCTCTCATCCCTGCTGCAGGTGCTCATTTTTCCCCTTCCCGGGTTTATGCCCTCTCGTGGGTGGCATTTGCTCCGCTGATCGTGGCGGTCTTGCGCGCGCGGCCCGCGGGGGTGCTGGAGATGGCCGGTTCCGTTCATCTGCGGGCGGCCAAGCCCGCGCAGGCATTTCTGCTGGCCTACGTTTCGGGAATTCTGTGGTATGCGGGCACGTGTTACTGGATATATAACACGATGCACCAATATGGGGGCTTGAGCGCGCCGCTTGCCCTCCTGGCGCTATTTCTGTTCTGCCTCTATCTTGGGCTTTATCACGGGCTCTTCGGGCTACTTTTGAGCCTGGCGGCGGGGCCGGGCCGCGATAATCGCATCGCCCTGGTTGCCGCGCCGTTTCTATGGGTCGCAGTGGAGTTGGCGCGGACCCTGGTCACCGGTTTCCCCTGGAACCTGGCCGGTACGGCGCAAGTGGATAACATCTCACTCAGCCGGATCGCAACGTTCACCGGGGTCTATGGGGTCTCGTTTGAGATCATGCTGGTCAACGTGGCGGTGGCTGCGGCATTTCTGTTCCGCGAAGAAAGCGCAACACGCTGTTGCTCGCTGCATTGATTGCGGCAGCGGTGCTTCAAGCGGGAAGGCTGGTAGATGCTCCGGCGCTGGTGACCGATCATGCCGCGCTGCTCGTGCAACAGAACATTGCAGTGGATGCGGTTTGGAAGCGGTCGGTTTTCAGCGCACACTGCATGAACTGACTGATCTAAGCGTGAAGAGTGCGGCTGCGGCCAGCGCATCGGCGGGTGCGGGCTCCGATCCAAAATCGATTTGATCGTTTGGCCAGAATCTCCCGCGCCGTTCTTTCGCGACCGACCCTTTGTTTCGCGGACCGGTGAGCGACATGGCTCGCGCGGCCCACAGTTGGGTGGTGACGGGCGGCATCGGAAATAATCCCGCGCGGCAGGATGGCAAGCCCAGCATCGCAGGTTTTCAATTCCGCTGCCGTGATCAGCCCGGACAGGTGAAGTGGACTGCGCGTTACGACAAAGTGCACCTGGTGCCTTTTGGAGAATACCTGCCTTTCCCTAAGCTATTGTCGTTTGCTGGAGGACTGGCGAAAGAGGTTGGAGAATTTACTCCGGGGAAGTCGCGCGCGTCGCTCGACGCAGGCAGCACAGGCTGGGAGTGTTCATCTGCTACGAATCTGTGTTTCCTGGCGAAGTGCGTGAGTTCGCGGACCAGGGCGCGCAAGTGCTGGTGAATCTTTCAAACGACGGCTGGTATGGCGACAGCGGCGCCTATGCGCAACACCTGAACCAGACGCGAATGCGCGCCATCGAGAACGACCGGTGGATTCTGAGCGCAACCGATACCGGAGTGACGGCTTCGATCGATCCCTACGGACGACCGGTGGCACGGCTTCCTCGCAAGGAAATGGGGGCGCTGGTTGCACCCTACGCGCTCACCCCGGTAACCACGTTCTACACGCGGCACGGCGATTGGTTCGCGTGGCTGTGTGCGATAATTTCCGTAGGCGCGCTGCTGGCACGGGTTGCGCTGTTCAGGAAAGCGGAGAAAGAGGAATCATCCTCATGAATCAAGAACTAGAACAGGCATACGGGTCCCTCAGCAAGAAAGTGCACGAACTCCGGGAGTATCTTTGACGCGGCGAAGCTCCGTCCGCAGCTAAACGAAATCGAGAAGCTGTCCGCCGACCCCAATCTGTGGTCCGATCCGCCACGTTCCAAGCAGGTGATGCGCGAGAAAAAGCGTCTGGAATACTTGCTCGCGACTGACGCCGATCTGGCCCGCCGCAGCGAAGACATTGCAGCCTATTTCGATTTGGCAGGGGAAGGCGAAAATGTCGACGCCGACCTGGGGCGCGAGATCGATTCGCTGCGCGCCTTGGTGGACAAGCTTGAAACTGAAACGCTGCTCTCTGGAGACAACGACCCACTCAATGCGATCGTGACCATTCATCCCGGAGCGGGCGGGACGGAATCGCAGGACTGGGCCGACATGTTGCTGCGCATGTATCTGCGCTGGGCCGAGCGGCAGGGTTTCGAAACTGTTCTCTACGATTACCAACCGGGCGAAGAAGCAGGCTTGAAATCGGCGACTTTCGCGGTGAATGGCGAGCATGCCTTTGGACTGCTCAGCAGCGAGATCGGCGTGCACCGACTGGTGAGGATTTCGCCTTTCGACCAGGCCAAGCGGCGGCACACTTCATTTGCCAGCGTTTATGTTTCGCCGGAAATTGACGATAGCATTGAAGTGGTGATCAAGCCGGAAGACATTCGCACCGACACCTACCGTTCGAGCGGCAAGGGCGGGCAGCACGTGAACACGACGGATTCGGCGGTGCGCATTACGCACATCGCGACCGGCCTGGTGGCCAGTTGCCAGAACGAGCGCTCGCAGCATAAGAACCGGGAGCGCGCCATGAGCATGCTGCGATCCAAGCTTTATGAATTTGAAATGGAGAAAAAGCGCGCGGCTACGAAGAAAATTGAAGATTCGAAACTCGACAATGACTTTGGCTCGCAGATTCGTTCCTATGTGCTGCAGCCCTACCGCATGATCAAGGATCATCGCACAAAGACCGAAGTCGGCGACGTGGATCGCGTGCTCGATGGGGACTTGCAACCGTTCATTCACGCTTACCTGGTAGCGCGGCGCGGGGAGAAATAGAGTGACAGTGAAAACGACGGGCAAGAAAACGCCTGCGAAGAAAACGACGACGGCGAAACTCAAGCCCATCAATGTTGGGCCACGCTTCCTGCGCGCATTTCGCTTTGCGGCGGAGAAGCACGCGGGACAGGCGCGCAAGGCATCGACGATTCCATACATTGCACATTTGATGGGAGTCGCATCGCTGGTTCTGGAGTTCGGCGGCGATGAGGATCTGGCGATCGCCGCGCTGTTCCATGATGTAGTCGAAGACTGCGGCGGCGCACCCATGCTCAGAGAAATTCGGCGGCGGTTTGGAAGCCGGGTGGCGAAGATTGTCGATGGCTGCACGGATGCCGACACCATCCCCAAGCCGCCATGGCGCGAGCGAAAAGAAAAGTACATCCGTCATCTAAGGACGGCCGACGCGGACACACGGTTGGTTTCCGCGGCGGACAAACTGCACAATGTGCGAGCGATTCTTTCCGATTACCGGGCAGTCGGAGAAGGTGTCTGGGCACGGTTTAACGGGGGACGCGACGGTACTCTTTGGTACTATCGTGCCTTGGTGAAGGAATTTTTGCGAGGCCAGCCGAACCATTTAATGCGGGAGTTGGAGCTGGCAGTCGGAGAACTTGAAGCCGCAGCGGTTCGGGCGACTCCTCAGAGTTCCGGGAGGTGAACGTGTCAAGAACCATCGATCTAATTCGCGCCTCCAAGCTGCCGTCGAACATGATGCAGTTTGCGGCCAAGGGTGCGCTCTCGGTTCCGGCGGACGAAAACATCGAAATTCTCGTCCACCTCGCCAAACACAATAAGATATTTGGCGATCTTGCCCGCATGACTCTGGCGGGTTGGGATGAGAAAGCTTCGCTGGCCGCAGCCTCCGATCCAAAGACTCCGCACGAAGTGCTCGATTACATGATCTCGCCGGAGAATCTACGGCCGAAACTGTTGGCGGCGCTGGTGGAAAATCCGTCGGTTGCCGATGGAGAACTGGCCCGGTTTGCTATCTCAGCATCGGCTGAAGGAATCGCGATCATGCTGAAGAGCGCGCGGATCAGGGCTTCGGCGGCGGTCCTCGATGTTCTCCGCTCGAATCCCTACCTGAAGGCTGACCAGGTTGCTGAGATTTCCAGTTTGCTGAATGCGAGCCCGCCGGTGGCGCCGATCGCCACTGGCGCCGAGAAGGCCCCGGAAGCGGACGGACCTGCTATCGCCCAATCTATTGTCGCCCAAGCTGTTGAACCGGTCCAATCCGTTGAACCAGTCCAAGATTCGACGGACGCAAGCGACGACGCCGCAGAAGTTCCGGACGAAGCGATTTCCGTCTACCTGGCCGAGCATGCAACAGAGATTGTCGCGGAAAAGGACAAGCCATTTCAGCCGGTTGGCGGCATCGTCGAGTTGCTGGGGGCGGATTATTTCCCTGTATCGGAAAATAAATCGATGGCGGAAATCGCAGGCAACGAGGAGAGAGCTGCGGCTGCGGCCAGCCCGACCGCAGCAGCGGCAGCAGTGGCGCGATCCAAGCCGGTCGTGGCCCCGAAGCCGGGGCAGCGCGATAACACGGTGCAGAAAATCAACAAGCTTGACGTGAAGGGCCGCATCCAGCTGGCGATGAAAGGCAATAAGGAAGAGCGCTCGATTCTGATCCGCGACGGTACCAAGGTGGTGGCGCTGGCGGTTCTGGAGGCGCCTAAAATCTCGGATGGAGAAGTGGAAAAGTTTGCCCTGCAGAAAAATGTGCTGGAAGCCGTGCTGCGCCAGATTCCGCTCAAGCGCCGTTTCATGAAGAATTATTTTGTGGTGCGCAATCTGGTTTCGAATCCGCGCACCCCCCTCGATCTTGGATTGGGCCTGATGAAGCACCTGCAAACCCAGGATTTGAAGAATGTTTCCGCCAATAAGGAAGTCTCTGAGACGGTGCGCAAGCTGGCTCTTAAGATGTACAAACAGAAACTGGATGCCGCGAACAAGAAATAGAGGAAGCGAGCCAAACGCGCCCTTTGGTCGCTTGCGCTCTCTCAGGATGACAACCAAGATGGCTTCTTTCTCGCAGGCTGATCCTGTTACCGAACTGTTACGCAACGCAAAGACGATCGCCGTGGTCGGGCTCTCCTGCAATCCGCTTCGCCCCAGCCATGGCGTTTCCGCCTACATGCAGAGCCAGGGATATCGCATCGTTCCAGTGAATCCGCAGATCGATTCATGTCTGGGGGAAAGGGCGTACGCTTCCCTGCGCGATGTGCGGGAGAAGATCGACATTGTAAATATCTTCCGGCGCTCGGAATTTGTGGAAGACGTGGTGGATCAGGCTATTTCCCTGACGGTTCCGGCAATCTGGATGCAGGAAGGTGTTATCCACGAACGGGCTGCCGAGAAGGCGCACCGGGCCGGCATTCTGGTGGTGATGGACCGCTGCATCCTGGTAGAGCATCGGGCGCGACTCCGGTGAACCGGAGAAGGGACATGGTAGACTCGCCCCACGAGGTGCCCCTTGGAAGATGCCGCGACGCTGACGCCCACCGAACCGATTCCACCGGCGCAGCCTTCGACGCTCCGCAGGATTTTCATCGGCAAAGACGGCCTTCGCGCCGGTTGGAGCCTGCTGATCTATTTTGCTATCCTCGCCGCACTCGCTATAAGCGCGAATCTGATCGGCCACAAGCTGCACCCGCCGGGTCCAAAATCTGCAAACGCTAATCCGGAGATAAGTCCGCTGTTCGGGTTCGTCGGCGAGGGGCTTCCTTTCGCCCTGGTCCTCATCGTTACCTGGATCATGTCGAAGATTGAGCGCCGCCCGGTCGGCGTCTACGGCTTCGGTGATAGCCGAAAAGGTGCGCGCTTTTTCGCCGGCCTGGTTTGGGGATTGATCAGCCTCTCTGCTTTGATTCTGGTTCTCTGGAAGACCGGGCTTCTCGTCTTCGACAGCCGCCTGCTGTTTGGCCGTGACATTTTGCTTTACGGCTTGATGTGGCTGCTGGGTTTCTTGCTGGTGGGCCTGCTCGAGGAGTACCTGACTCGCGGCTACCTTCAGTACACGCTTACTCGCGGTCTCGCCGGACTCTACCAGTCGATCTTTAAAACCCGCTACAGTGCGGAGTTGGGATTCTGGACGTCAGCGCTTATCTTTTCCATTCTTTTTGGACTGGGGCACAGCAGCAATGCGGGCGAGTCTCCCATCGGAGAACTTTCTGCTGGCATCGCGGGCTTTGTTTTTTGCCTTAGCCTCTGGCGCACGGGTTCGTTGTGGTGGGCCATTGGCTTTCACACTTCATGGGACTGGGGCCAATCATTTCTTTACGGCGTTCCTGACAGCGGAACCATGGTCCAGCATCATCTTTTTGCCACGCATCCGGTCGGGAAGCCCATCCTCAGCGGCGGCACCACTGGCCCCGAAGGCAGCATCTACATCCTCGCGACTCTTGCACTGGTGAGCCTTATCATCGTTCTTACTTTGCCGCGCACTCACGCTAGAGATGCTGCGGGGCGCACCGTCTAGTTCCCGGCGTTTAGTTCCCGGCATTTCCGGGAAGGTCCGATTTTGTCCACGGTTTGAAGCCAACGCTGCGCCAAAGATCGGCGGAGGTGTACATTCTTCCGGCAGTGATCGTGAGTTCCACGTTGCGCGTGTTGCGAATGTCGGCCAGCGGATCTCCATCTACGACGATCACGTCAGCGCGTTTTCCGGCTTCAATCGTACCGACTTCCTTCTCGACTCCCATCACGCGCGCTGGAATGAGAGTGGCTGCCTGAATGGCTTCCATGGGCGTAAATCCAGCCTGCACATAAAGCTCGATTTCGCGATGCAGACTGTGGCCGGGTACCGTCTGGTCGGTGCCGGCGACGATCGGAATGCCGGCGCGATGCAGCGCTCCGACGATCGCGATATCTTTTTCAAATATCTTGCTCAAAAGATTGGATCGTTCCGTCGGCGGCCCTACGTCTTCAAGTTGCTCGATCAATTCCGGGGCCACATCCTTGACGCCGGGTTCGAAGCTGGCGGGCGGCTTGGCGGAAGTGGCGGTGAAAAACTCGCTGAGGGCAATCGTTGGATCGACGACAGTGTGGTGCTCTTTCAGAAACGCAATGGCCTTTCGCGATTCCACGGAATTGACATCAATATCCAACGCCGCCTTGATGCGGTCGATCCTTTTTGCGTCGGCGGGCAGAGGCGCGTGCATGATGTCGGCGATGTAGCCGATGTGATTGATCTGGTCCTGCCCCGCGGCGACGGCCTGGTATGCGTCGAGACCTTCGGGGATGTGGCCGGTTACGGTCATGCCGAGGCGATGGGCCTCGTCGGCCACAATTTTCAATTCTTCAAGTTTTACGGAGCTGTAAATCTTCATCTGCTGAAAGTGGGCATCGTGATAGCGATGAACCCACTCCTGCGCCTGCTCCGGCGTGTCGACGCGTTGTACGCCGATCGCGAGGGGACCTGTACCATCGACAATCCCGGCCAGCAGCAGACGAGGGCCGAAGCCGCGACCGTTGGCGATGGCATCTCGCACGGCGGTGATGAACTCGAATTCGTTGCCGCAATCGCGTGCTGTGGTGACGCCGGCCGCAAGATAGACGGGACCCCATTCCACCTGCTCGAAGTGGGCATGCATATCCCACAGGCCGGGAAGAATCGTTTTTCCGGTTACATCGACGACGGTTGCATGCCGGGGAATCTTGACGCCGGCGCGCGGTCCGGCGGCGGTGATGCGTCCTTTCTTTATGATGACGGTGGAATCAGGCACGGTCGGGGCGCCGGTGCCGTCGATCAGATTTCCACCGATGAGGGCAATCGCTTTACTCTGGCTTCGAGAAATTTTCTTGGAAAGGTCAGCGAGTGCGGCCATGCCGTCGGCCCCGGCATACCCAACGAAAGTTCCGAGAGCCTCTTCATAGCCCTCGCGAATGGCCTCGAAGTGGTCAAATTCGGCGTCGAGCGTGACCAGGGCGACCAGGTTGAAACTGGAGTCAAACCACAAGGTTTCACGCCCCCAGATAAGTCCTTCGACCAGATAGCGGTCAAGAGTTTCGCTCTTGCCGTTGATCGTGACCTTATTCTGGCCGCGCGGTTCGATCTTCACTTTGCCTTGCGGAATCGTCGCCAATTCCGCTGGTTTTCCATGTGCTGCCCAGAAGCGCACCATGAGCATCTGCATGGCCGCCGGAGCGTAGCCGGCGATCGTGAAGAACTGACTGGGGACGGCCATGTCCTTCCACTCCGTGCGGTTGCGCAACCGAATCGCATTGGGCTGCACGTCCACGGCTTGATCGATCTCGACCGACCGCGCAGTTTTGCCCTTGATTTCGAAGGCCTGCGGAGTCAGGTCCGGAGCGCCGCGGAAAGTGACAGCCAGAGGGACGGCGGTGCCGCGGTCGGTGAACTTGAAATCGATTTTGACTGCGAGCGAGTTCCCATCCCGAGTCATCTGGTAAGTCTCTTCGCCGATGGGCTGCTCGAACTTGTGCAGACGGAACTTGCCCTGTTCAACGACCGCTGCTTCCGGGTTTGCGGCCTGGCTCGAGGCGAGGCCAGACAGGCCGAGCATGATGATCGCAACAAAAACGCTTGATCGACGGAGAATCAGACTATGAGTGGTTTGCATTTCGTCTCCTAATTATTTCGTGTCTCATTCGCGCGCTACGATTTCCCGGCCGGCTTTGGCGAGCGAAGGTTTCGGATTTCTTCCATCCGCTCGCGAATGCGTTTCTCGATGCCCTCATTCGTCGGACGGTAGTAAACGCGATCTTGCAAGTTTTCCGGCAGGCACTGCATGTTGGCAACTTTGCCTTCGACATCGTGCGCATACTGATAATCGCGGCCGTAGCCCAGGCCTTTCATCAGTCCCGTAGGTGCGTTGCGCAGATGCAGCGGCACGGGTTCGGCCACGGTTCGTTCAATATCCTGTTGCACGGCGCCGTAGGCGGTATAGAGCGCATTCGATTTGGGAGCGACCGAGAGATAGACCACGGCTTGCGCCAGGGCGAGGTTGCCCTCCGGCATGCCGATGAAATCGACCGCGTCGCGAGCGGCCATGCACAGCGAAAGCGCGTTGGGATCGGCCAGGCCGATATCTTCGACGGCCATGCGTACGACACGGCGCGCAATATAGAGCGGATCTTCTCCGGCTTCCATCATGCGCCCAAGCCAGTGGAGAGCGGCGTCAGGATCGCTGTTGCGCACGGATTTGTGCAGCGCCGAAATCAGGTTGTAGTGTTCTTCGCCAGCCTTGTCGTAGCGAAGCGTGCGCTTCTGCAGCGCATCGCGAACGATGTCATCGGAAATTTCCGGAGGCTCGGCTCCCGCCGACTGCGCCAGTCCAGCGGCAACCTCCAGCACGTTGTAGGCACTGCGCGCATCGCCGCTGGTGTAGCTCGCGATTCGTCTTAGAACTTCGTCGGAGCGCGTCAACTTCATTGCGCCGAGGCCGCGTTCTTCATCGGCCAGGGCGCGCTTCAGCAGGTGCACGATCTGATCTTCCGTGAGCGGATTCAATACGTAAACGCGGCAGCGCGACAGCAAAGCGCCGTTGATCTCAAATGACGGATTCTCAGTGGTCGCGCCGATCAGTCGGATGTTGCCTTTTTCCACGTGAGGCAGGAAAGCGTCCTGCTGGGCTTTGTTGAAGCGGTGAATCTCATCGATGAAAACGATGGTACGGGTGCCGTATTGGCGGGCGCGCTCGGCATCGGCCATGACCTGCTTGATCTCTTTGATCCCGGCGAGCACGGCGGAGAACTCGATGAACTCGGCTTGGGTCAGGCTTGCGATGATTTTCGCCAGAGTGGTTTTGCCCGTTCCCGGTGGTCCCCAGAAGATGAGCGAGCCGGTATCGTCGCGCTCGATCTGGGTGCGCAGTGGTTTGCCAGGACCGATCAGATGTTCCTGGCCGGCATACTCCTCGAGCGTGCGCGGACGCATGCGGTCCGCCAGCGGCCGGGTGCGGTCCGTGGTGGTGTCAGCGTTCGGAGTTGGCTGAAACAATCCCATAAGGAGCTTCTAGCTCCTAGCTCAAAGCTAGAGGCTAAAAGCCAAGAGCTTTCTTTGCCTTGCGGCTTCATACAATACGATGCTCGCGGCCACGCCGGCGTTGAGCGATTCCACCTGCGTTGTATGCGGGATGGAGATGAATTCATCCATGTTGGCCATCACATCGCGGGGCAGGCCGGCGCCTTCGTTTCCGAAAAAGATGGCGGTCGAGCCCTTCAAGTCTGCCTGATCCAGCGGTGTTCCCTTGTGCGAGGAGGTCGCGATCAGTCGGATTCCCTTCGCCCGCAAGCTGGCGAAAACTTCCTCAAATTTGGTGGACGTCGACTTTCCATGATTGTGAATCATGGGCAAGCGAAACACCGATCCTGCCGAGGCGCGTACAACTTTCGAGTTGAACGGGCTGACCGTACCTTCGCCAAAGACCATGCCCGCGCTGCCAAAAGCCTCGGAGGAGCGGAGAATGGTGCCGAGGTTGCCGGGGTCCTGCAGTCCAGCGAGGACGACGATGGGGCCGACTTGCAGGCGTTCCATTACGTCGTCCAGGGAAAAGTCCTTGAGCCGCACCAGCGCGGCCACGCCTTGCGGGGACTCGCTGGGCACGAGGCTGTCGAATAATTTGTCGGGAAGCAGCAAGGTGTCCACCTGGGCGGCGATCTGCGGCAACAGACGGTCGGCGCGGTCTTGTGCGGACTCGCGAAAGAAGACTGCGCTGAAGCGCAAGCCGCTGCGGATTGCCTCCTCCAGAATGCGCAGACCCTCAATGGCGCAGTCGCCGCTGTCGGTAAGTTCCGCACGGGAAAACGCCTGGCGCAGTTGCTTGACCAGCGGGTTGTGGCGTCCTTCCACGCGGCGAAGGCGTTGCTGAGCGCCGAGAACAGCTTCTGAGGTTTTCTTCATTGGAATCGCAGGGCTGAATCAGCATGATACGCCGCCCACCCGCATTGCCGCTCTTTGCCGTATTATGGTAGGTTCCACTCACGAAATTCTTCAAGCGGAACAGTCAGAAAAGGAGCGCCGTGCGCGCAGAGATCCTAAAAATCAACTGTGATAATCCTGAGGTTTCGCTGGTAAAGTATGCCGCCGACCAGATTCGTGCCGGCGAAGTGCTGGGCATGCCGACCGACACGTTTTACGGTCTGGCTGCCGATCCGTTCAACCTGCGCGCGGTGGATCGCGTGTATGACATCAAGACCCGCTCCCGGCACAAACCTCTCTCGTTGCTCATCGAGAGCGTGGACCAGGCCGAAGAACTGGCCAAAGCCCTGCCCGAGGAGTTTTATGCCCTGGCGCGAAAATACTGGCCGGGGCCGCTGACGATCATCGTGAAGGCTGGATCGCGTTTGCCGCTGAAGGTGACCGCCAATACGGGCAATGTGGCCTTGCGCGTGCCGCATGCGAAGATTCCGCTGGCGGTGGTGGCGGCGGCGGCCATTCCCATCACGGCCACTTCGGCGAATCTGAGCGGGGCCACGGAATGCACCAGCGCCGAGCAGGTGCGCGACCAGTTGCAGGGGCGGATCAACATTATCGTCGACGGCGGCACCTCGCCTCGCGACGTGGCCTCGACCATTATTGATCTGAGCGACGAAGGGACGCGCTGGCGCGTCATCCGCGAAGGCGCGATTCCCGCCGATGAGATTTCCACCTTTTTCGCCAACGGATGAGTCTTACCAAAAGATGACTGTCGATTCTGCCAACCGGCGGCGACACGGCTGGCTGCCGCGGTTTGCGGCGCTGGTGCTGGCGGCATTGGCCGCATTTCTCGCGCTGACTGGGGTTCGCATTGTGCGGGAAGGCAGGCTGCAGGAACTGCATGCGGCGGATGCAATCGTGGTGTTCGGCGCGGCCGAGTATGCGGGCCATCCCTCTCCGGTGCTGCGGGCCCGGCTCGATCATGCCTACGACCTGTTTCACCAGGGGCTGGCGCCGGTTGTGATCACGACCGGAGGGGCGGCGTCGGACCCCAGCTTCAGCGAAGGCGGCGTGAGCCGCGATTATCTCGAGCACCGTGGAATCCCCGAGCGTAACCTGATCGCCGAGACGCAGGGTTCGGACACGGCGCAATCGGCGGTGCGCGTGGCCGTGATCATGCGCGCCAACGGGCTGCGCAGTTGCGTGGCCGTCAGCGATGCCTATCACGTGTTTCGCATCAAGAAGCTGCTGGAGCACGAAGGGATCGAACCGGTGTATGTGGCGCCGAGACCGGACTCGAGGCCGCACAGCGCGGTGCAGCGCGCGTATGCGGTTCTGCGGGAAGCGTGCAGCTATTTGCTGTGGAAAGTCGGGATCATGTGAGCGCAAACACGTCGTGGCAATTTGCGTACGAACTGCCGCGGTTCGGTTAGAAGGTGTCGATGCCGTTGGTGGTGCGAATCCTGAACCAGTCGTAGCGGAGGTTGTAGCGGGCCATGCCGTTGCGCACTTTCATGAAGGCGTGCTGAATTCGCGTTTCCAGCGCCGCGTTGCGCATGATTGTGGCTTGATCGTGACGAACGCCCGTATATTCGGCGCGGCGGCGGCCTTCGCACTTCTGCCAGTCTCCGCTTTCGCGGCACATCTCGTATCCGTTGCTGGAGTTTTCCTCGCGCAGCGTGTTCACGACCTGGTTCTGCTGAATGGCTGCGGCCAGATCCTGATCGTAGCGCTCATACCAGGTTCTTACGGCTGCTTCGGTCTCTTCTGGAGTGTGGCTTCTTCTATACTCAATGATCGCCGCGATGATCTCGTCGGAGTTCTCGGCGCTTTCCATGCGCAGCGTTGGCAGCGGCATGGCGTTGATGTTGTCTTCGGTAATGACTTTCTTCGCGTGAGTATCGGTTTGTTTTTTGGAATTGCGGGCTACGGTTCCGAGAGGCTGCTCGGTGCCGGTGGATGTGGGTTCTGGAACGGCTGGAGCAACGGGCGACTGCTGCGCGAAGCCAGCCGAGACGAGCAGCGCCCAGACACAGGCGACTCGCGGCAGGTTCTGCCAGGAATCCAACCATCGTGAAGAAACCAACGCCACGCTGAATTTTCCCCGCTGGGCGAGGGGCGGGAAAGATGACCAAAGTCACAGGACTTTGAGGTCGTTCGTTCTACCAGATGCTGCCTACCAGCCGCTGCGTTCGCGCAGCGCGGTGATGTGTGCGACGTGATGGCGTCCGTGCCAGGCGTAGAGTGCCAGATTTTTTTCCAGGCTCACCGGGCCCAGGTCGGGATGGCGGAAGGATCGTTTCCAGTCTTCGGGCCCGAGCGAGCGCAGCAGGCGCACCCAGCGGTCGTGCAGGGAATCGAGCATGGCCAGCGAGACTTCGATGGGAGTGGCTCCCGTATCGGCGAGTTTGGCCCAGCGGTCTTCCGCATAAGGCTTGATCGTCGGCTCGTCTTCGGTGAGCGCAAGTTTGAAGCGCACATAGGCGTTGAGATGGCTGTCTGGGACATGGTGAGCGACTTGGCGCACGGTCCAGCCTTCGGGGCGATAAGGAGTGTCCAGTTGCTGCGGCGACAGGTTTTTCACGGCTACGCGCAGGTTCGCGGGGGCCTGGGCGATCTGGTCGATGAGCTTATCTTTCTGTTCTGCGGTGGGGCGGGCCGTCGAAGTGGAACTTGCCAATGGGGTAGCGCAGGTCGGTCATGGTGTCTCCGGGCTCGAGGTTCGAGCTACGAGCGTCGAGTCACGAGTAATCGAGCTGTGAGTTTTGACGCGTGAAACTGCGGTTTGGACTCTGGGTATTTTCGCCTAGGTCAGGAGGTCGTTGTTATTGTCCGGCGCGGGCTGGGGTGATTACCAGGCGGCCGGGGGCTTTCTTTTTGTCGAGCTTTTCCTGGCTGTAGGCCAGATCGAGCCCGCCTTCGTGAGTGGTGGAGGCTTCGGCGAGCGCGGTGGCCAGGGCACGAAAGGAGCGGCTCACTTCCAGATTTTCCTGCAGAACCACGGGCGTGCCCTGATCGATGGCGGGTGAGACTGCCTGAAATGCGTTGGGAACCTTCCACAGGACTTTGCAGTGTGTGGCCTGTTCGATGTCCTCGTCAGTGAAGCCGGGAATCTTTTTGTAGCGATTGAGAACGATGCGCAGGCGGTTGCGTCCGCCGCCTTCTTCGAGGAAGGCATGAATGCGGCCGGCGCTCCACAGCGGTGACGACATCGGTTTGCGCGACCATGAGCACGGCATTGGAAAGGTCGGAAAGCAGGCGCGTGGTGGAATCGAGGCGGCTGGAGGCATCGACCACGACGAAGCGATAGTGATTGACCAGCAGATCGAAGAGGCGTGCGAGTTCGGCGGGCGTGGGCGCGGCGGGATAAGGCTGCTGCGGGCCGGCGAGCAGATGCAAGCCGTCCTTGGCCACGGTCATGAGGCCATCGAGCAGGGAAGCGTCAAGGCGGTGCAGGTTCTCGAGCGCGTCGGGGACGCCGAAGCTGGGGCGCAGGTTGAGATGAAGTTGGGCGTGGCCGACGGGAGCGAAATCGACCAGAACCACGTTGCCGTGGGATTGCTGCAACGCGAGCGCGGTGTTGACGGCGGCGGTGGTGGCTCCGGCGCCGCCTTTGGCGCTGAGAAAAGTGAAAATGCGGGCTTTGCCCGCGCCGCCGCGAGTACGAGTGCGGTTGGAGCTGAAGCGGGTGAGAGCTTCGAGCAGAGCCTCGGAGCCGGCGCTATCGTCGAGATACTCTCCCGCACCGGCGCGCATGCTGGCCACGATGGTGGTGGGCTGCTGCATGCCGCCATTGGCGAAGATGGCGAGTTGGAGCGTGTTGGCTTGAATCAGTTCGATGGCTTTGATTGCGGGCTGAGGATTGGCGGCAGGAATATCCACCAGGACAACCTCTGCGCGGAGATCCTGAATCTGGCGCAGGATGGAATCGGTAGGGCTAGTGGGAAAGCCGACATTGCTGAACACAGCATGGGCGAAGCGCGTGGCTTCGACGCGATTCTGCAGATCTGACAAACGTTGACGGTCCTCGGTCAGGAGGGCTACGGCAATCCCATGCATGGCGCGGTTCTCGCTGATTTCTCTCGGTGTTTGCATGTTAGAAAGAGAAAGTACTCTTCGCCAAGTGACCAGGTAACCGCGTGAGACGATATGTGCGCACAGCTCGCAGCGGAGGGGGAAGCGCAGCGGTCCGCAAAAACAAAAGAAAACCGATCGATATGTACAAACAGGAACGCTCAACGCAGGTTAAAGGCATTCTAAGGCAAGCCGGAGAGATTGCATAGGTGTCGAAGCCAATGGGGCGTGAAAAAGAGTCCAGAGCGGGGTGAAACTGGTGGGGTGAGGCTTTAGTCCCCAGAAGGGAATTTGCTCGGAGTCGCAGCCGGGCGTGGGTTAGTGGGCGGCGGCGCGGGGACTCGATGGAGCCGGTTCGTCGGAAGGTTCAGGCTCTCCGGGCTGGTGCAGTGCGGAGACGCGGCGGTAGTCGGCCGAACCTTCTTCGGTGGCGGGAAGGTATTCGTAGCCTTTCAGACAGACGGCCACGCCGATCTTGGTTGCGGCCATACTTGTTTCGGCAGACCCAGAACTCGGGTATCACGGCTGACGGCGGGCTTCCATCCGTTCTCTTTTTACGACGCGCAGAACACGGCCGCTGCAACGGACGCGCATGCTTTCGCCGAGCGTGATCTCGGAGGGCATTTTCAGCGTAAGTTCGACTTCTGCGCCTTCGGCGAGGGCCATGTCGGTGAAGAAGAAAGCGCCGCGGGAACTGAGATCCTGGGTGAAGCCGAGTCCTTCGGTAGCGGTAGCAATATCGCGCAAGGAAACGGGAAGGTTAAATGGGAAGCGTTGTCCAATGCGACGTTCAACACCAACCGGAGGAGTAGTCATGGTCGTGTCACTTCCTTAGCAAATCGCCGGAAAGGAAGCAATTGCCACTGTAGCGCAGTCCCGGCGGTCTGGGAAGTTAAATGTTGGAGCAGGAAGCGCCAGCACAGAAGTTTGATCTGTGAGAAAACTGGCGGCCTGAGCGGTCGGCAGGGCATGCAAGTTATAGTAGTGCTAAGGGGAATGGCGTCATCCAAAGAAACGATCGTGTCTGAATCGAAAGTCCCAATACTGGAAAATGCGGGTGTGAACGGCGCGGATGGCGGCAGCCGCGCGGGAATCGCGCTGGCAGGCGGCCGGGCGGGCGCTGCGTCACCGCAACTTCCAGCTCTTCTTCAGCGGACAACTGATCTCGCTCATCGGCACGTGGATGCAGAGCGTCGCGCAGTCGTGGCTGGTCTACCGGCTGACGGGATCGGCGCTGCTGCTGGGGTCGGTGGGATTCGCCAGCCAGATTCCGGTGTTTCTGTTTGCGCCGCTGGGCGGGATCGCGGCCGACCGCTTCAACCGGCGGCACATTGTGATCGGCACGCAAGTGGCGTCGATGCTGCTGGCGTTCATTCTGGCGGCGCTGACGCTATGCCATCAGGGTTCAGGTCTGGCATGTGTTTGTGCTGGCGAGTCTGCTGGGCGTGGTGAACGCGTTCGACATTCCCGGACGGCAATCGTTCCTGGTGGAGATGGTGGGCCGGGAGGATTTGATGAACGCGATCGCGCTGAATTCTTCGATGTTCAACGGCGCGCGCGTGATCGGGCCAGCGATCGCGGGGATTCTGGTGGCGAGGATCGGCGAGGGCTGGTGCTTCTTCGCCAACGGAGTGAGCTACATCGCCGTGATCATCGGGTTGCTGCTGATGCAAGTGCACAGCCCGGTGCGGCGCGGCGATGCCGTCTCCGCTGGAGCACATGATGGAGGGATTCCGCTTCGTCGAACCGCACTGCGCCGATCCGAGCGCTGCTGTTGCTGTTGGGATTGGTGAGCCTGGTCGGGAATGCCTATACGTGGTGCCTGATGCCGATTTTCGCCGACCAGATTCTGCACGGCGGGGCGCGGGGGCTGGGCATCCTGATGGGCGCGACCGGCGTGGGCGCGCTGTTTGGCGCGCTGACTCTGGCTTTCCGCAGAGGGCGTGAAAGGCCTGGGGCGCTGGGTGGCATGGTGCTGCGCCGGTTTCGGCGCCAGTCTGGTGGTGTTCGCGCTCTCGCACAGGTTCTGGCTTTCCGTGCTGCTGCTGCTGCCGGTGGGCTACTGCATGATGCTGCAGATGGCTTGCTTCGAACACGTTGATTCAGGTGATGGTGCCGGACGCGCTGCGCGGTCGGGTGATGGCAGTGTACTCGATGATGTTCATGGGCATGGCGCCGATCGGGGCATTGCTGGGCGGCGCGCTGGCCGAGCGCCTGGGCGCGCCGCTCACGGTGGCGATTGGGGGAGCGGCATCGCTTGCTGGGGGCGTGGCTGGTTCGGTCGCAACTGCCGAAGATTCGAGTGGAAGCGCGGCGTTTGATCGTGGCCCAGGCCTCCGCCGGCGGGGAACCAGCGGAGATGACGGCGCAGGCAGTAGAGGATTAGGCGGCGTCGATCCTGATCCTGATCTAGCTGCAGGGATTGCATCAGTGGCATCTCAATTTTGCCCGCAGAGATTCGTTCAGGACACGGCTTCAGTCGCGCCGTAAGCGTCCAAACTGATTAGGGCTTCAACTCGATAGGCTTCCGGCGGCAATCCGGTGATGCGGATTCCGCCGTGGCCTTTGTGGCGGATATTGAGGCCGATCAGCAGAGCCGTGATCTGCTCGAGGATGCGGGCATTTTCCAGTTTGCCGCCATCGATGGCGCGGACGCCGGGAATTTCGCGGCGAGAGTGCGCGTGAGTTGATGGCGTTCGGCATCGTCGCTGCAAACGATCACATCGCAATCGAGAGCTTTCATCTCCATTCAGCAATTCGGCGGACAAGATTGTGAAACGCGGCGGCCACACTCACGCCCTTGGGGACGAGTTCGGCGGCTTGCTGCGCGGCCGAGCCTTGCCAGACGCCGAGGGTGCGCGAGGCGCGTCCGCCGACTCTGGCGGCGAGCGCGACCGTGGCATCAATCAGAATGCTGCCGGGACGAATCGCGGGCTTGAGTTGCTTGAGCAGCGCGGCCTGGCCTTCGAAGGGAACGGTGAGCACCAGAATATCCGCGGCGGCACAGGCAGCGGAGTTTTCCATGCCGGAAACATTGCGCTTGGTCTCCGGCTTTCTGTTTGATTTTGTCGGCGGCGTCTTGCGCGCGCTGCGCGTCGCGGGAGCCGATGATGATGGTTTCTCCGGCGCGCGCCCAGCGCAATGCAAGGCCCATGCCTGCCGGTCCGGTGCCGCCCAGGATTGCGATAGGGACGCTGGCTAGTCGCGATCGACTCAGGCAAATTCCGGCTCCAGCGCTTCTTCTGCGGTGAGTTCGTTCCAGCGGCAGCTTCAGTTTGATACGCGTGTAGACGGTGTTGCGCTCGGCGGGGATGCGGCCGATTTCCAGAATCAGCGACTGAAAATCTTCCGGGCTGGTGTATTGTCCGGCGGTGGCTCCGGCTTCGCGCGAAATGTTTTCTTCCATCAGCGTGCCGCCGTAATCGTTGGCGCCCGCGTGCAGGCAGAGTTGCGAGATGCGCGCGATTCAACTTTACCCACGAAACCTGAATGTTGTTGATGGATCCGGCGAGCAGCAAACGCGCGCCAGCGCGTGCACTTTCAGATGCTCGGCCAGAGTGGGCCCGGTGCGCGCCAGGCCCTGCTGAAAGAGCAGCGTGTTCTGATGCACAAAGCCGAGCGGAACGAATTCGGTGAAGCCGCCGGTTTCGTCCTGAATTTCGCGCAGCAGGAGCATCTGGCGTACCCAATGCTCGGGCGTTTCCGTGTGTCCGTACATCATGGTGGAAGTGGAGCGGATGCCGAGCGCGGTGCGCGGTGCGGATGACTTCGATCCACTGCGCGGTGGAAAGCTTGTTGGCGGAAAGAATGTGGCGGATCTCGTCGTCGAGAATTTCGGCGGCGGTGCCGGGCAGCGTGTCGAGGCCGTTATCGCGCAGCATGGAGAGATAGTCGGCGAGCGGCATGCCGGTGAGTTCGACGCCGTAGACGATTTCCATCGGCGAGAAGGCGTGGATGTGCATTGCCGGCACGGCACTCTTCACGGCGCGCAGAATGTCGCGATAGTAAAACGGAGGCAGGCCGTGCGGCAGTCCGCCTTGAATGCAGACTTCGGTGGCGCCGAGCTGCCAGGCTTCGACGGCCTTTTGCGCGACTTGCTCGGGCTCGAGAAAATATGTGTCGGACTCGCGCGGGCCGCGGCTGAAGGCGCAGAACTTGCATCCCACAAAACAGATGTTGGTGAAATTGATGTTGCGATTCACGACGTAGGTGACGAGGTTGCCGGCAGAGTTCGGCGCGCAGCAGGTTGGCGGCGGCCAGCAGGCCGAGCAGATCGTCGCCTTCGGCGTGGGCGAGGGCGCAGGCCTCTTCTTGCGAAATGGCGTCGCCGTTTTGCGTTTCGAGAATTCGTTCGAGCGAGGAGCGCAGCTCTGGCGTAACTCGCGGCGCAACGTCGGACCAGTCGAGGGCGGGGAAGTTTTCCAGTTCCGAAGTTGAGAGTTCGCGTGGCACGAGTTCCTCCGACCTCAGGGGCTAAAATTCCAGTTCCACGGATCAGGCTTTTTCGCAGCGCTAAAGCGCTGCGCCACCCGAAAGTCGGAACCCGAGACTAGTCTAGCGGAACAAGTCATTTGCTGCGGGCCGAAGCAGGTCGCGTGTTCTTGCCGCGGGCTGGTTCGTAGCGGAATCCGCGAATGATGCAGGCCGGGGTGCGGTTGAGCTTGCCGCAAACCAATGCGGCGGCGCGGCCAGTTCGTCGGCGACGGCTTCGACGCTGGCGTGAAGAGTAGTAGCCGTGCGGATCGCGGCGGCCACGATCGTCGCGCAGAGCTTTCATTCCCGCGATGCCAATGCAGAAGTCGACTCAGGCCTTCGCGCCAGGGCCGGCCGAAAGTGTCGGTGATGAGAACGGGGATGCTGAGCCTGGTGCGCTTCTTGAGTTGCGCGGTGAAGATTGCGCGCGGAGCGGTCGGGATCGATGGGAAGCAGCAGGGCGTGGCGGCCGCCATCGACGTTGGAAACATCCACGCCGCTGTTGGCGCAGATGAAGCCGTGATGGGTCTCGGTGATGAGCACGCCGTTCTTGCGGCGGATGACGGCGCGGCTTTCGCGCAGAGCGAGTTCGATGACGCGGGCATCGAGGTGATATTTCTTCGCCCAGGCGGCGAGTGCGGCAGATGGTTTAATCGTTGCAAGATCGACGATGCGGCCTTCCGCTTTGGAAACGATCTTGTGTTTGACGACGAGAATGTCGCCGGGCGTGAAGGAGAGTTTATTTTTGCGAAGCGATTGCAGGAGTTTGTCGGCGATCGAATCGCCGGGGCCGATTTCGTCGGCGAGAGGGATGCGGGATGAGCAAGTCGTTGGTCAGGGCGGAGTCCTCTTTCGCACCTTCGGGGCTGGGCTTGTGTCGGCGCTGACCCACGGCTTGCACCGTGGGCTGCATTCTTTCGGCGCTTCGCGGCTGGTCGTTTGGACGCGCGATGGCTCGTGCTCACAGGGTCTCTGATCTCCACGCGACAGGCAGCCGTCAGCTTCCAGCGGCGAAGCAGGCTCTGGGCGCGGGTTTCGCCCGGGATGCGCGAGAAGCCGTTGCAGGTCTTCCGGATTGTCAACGTCGATGCCGATACCAGGTAATTGCAGCACGATGCAGGGCTTGCCGGTGGCGCGGGCGGCAGCGAGATGCGGTTTGAAGCTGTCGTTGCCGAAGCGCAGGGGGAACAGATTTGCGGGGCGGCGAAGGGCGGCGTTGGTTCCGCGGCCGTCGGCGGCTGGCGCGAGCACCGAGCCTTGGTCGGGGCGCCTGCGCGAATATCTGCTCGAGTTCGCGGGCCTGGACCAGCGGAATGTCGGCGGGGATCACGAGGGTGAAAGCGGCGCCGCGCGACAGGCAAAACTCGGTGGCCATTTCGATCGCGCCGGTTTCGCCGGGATTCGCGGGATCGGGAATGATTTCGAAATTGTGTGAACGCGCGAGTTCGGTCGCAAACGGATCGCCCGTGACCAGCGCGCAGGGCGGACGGTTGGGCAAGGCGGCAATGGCCGAGACGACATCCTGCAGCATGGCCTGCGCCAATTCCGTGCGCTTCGGCTGATCAAGCACTGCGGCGAGGCGCTGCTTGGCCGTCGACAGATTCTTGACGGGGATGAGGATCACGGCTGCTCGCAGGCGGTCGGCACCGCCAGAGCTTCGGGAGCGGGCACGGAAGAAACCTTGCTTGCCCCCGAGAGAACGGTTCGGGCGAGCGCCGTCCGGTCTTCGGGAGAGCGCATGAGGGTTTGAGTGCACTCCACGCGCAGACCCGTGTTGCGAAGCGCTTCGGCCGCGCCGGCATCGCGTTCATCGCACACGAGAAGATCGAGAAAATCTCCATAGGCTCTGGCCACGCCGGCGATGGAGCAGGGCAGTCCGTGGGCAGTCATGAGAATGCCCGCGGGACCGGCGACGGGAGCGCCTTCTATGATTGGACTCACGGCGGCGACCTGGCCGCGCGCGCGGCACAGAGCGTCGCGAATGCCGGGCACGGCGAGAATCGGGCCGATGCTGGTGATGGGATTGCTGGGAGCGATCAGCACGGCGGCTGCGGATTCGATGGCTTCGATTACTCCGGGCGCGGGCCTGGCAGCGGCTGCGCCGGCGAAGCGCACGGAATTTACGGGATCCTGAAATCGGCGCTTCACGAAATATTCCTCGAAACTCAATTCTCCGGAAGGCGTGTCGACGCAGGTTTCGATACGCGAGTTGCTCATGGGAAGAATGCGCGCGGTGACGCTGAGTTTGCCGCAGAGGATGGATGTGGCCTCGGCAAGCGTTTTTCCTTCGGCCAGCAGGCGCGAGCGCAGCAGGTGGGCGGCAAGATCGCGGTCGCCGGTCTTGAACCAGGCGGGCTCGCCGAGTCTCTCCATGGCTTGCAGGCAGAGAAACGTATCGCCCGTTACGCCCCAACCGCGTTCGCGGCTGAGCAGGCCGGAGAGAACGTAGGTGATGGAGTCGAGATCTGGAGAAACGTAAAGACCCCACCAGAGCAGGTCGTCGCCCGTGTTGACGATCAGCGTAATTTCTTCTTGCGGGATAACCTGCCGCAGGCCGTCTACGAACTTGGCGCCTCCGGTGCCGCCGGTGAGGACGCAGATCATGCGGCCCTCGTTTCCGCGGCGAAGCCTTCGCGGTCGCGGGCGGATTTGAGTTTTTCTGAGAGTAGTCCGGGTTTCAACGTGAGGGCGGGCAGGAATTCCGGGTAGACCGGCAAACGCTGGCGCAACTGGAATCCTTTGGCCTCGGTGCGGAGGCGGAGTTGATCGAGATGGGGCCAGGGTTTTTCGGGATTTATGAAGTCGGGGGTGAGAGGCGAGACGCCGCCCCAGTCGTTGATGCCGGCCTCGAGGAGGTCCTCATAATACGGCGCGTTGAGGTTGGGAGGAGCTTGAATGTTGACGCCGGGCATGAGCAGACGAGCCACGGCCACGGCGCGCAGCATATCGCCGCGGCTGGGTTCGGGCACCTGCGCCATTGGAATGGCGGGCTTGGCACGGAAGTTTTGCACGATCACTTCCTGAATGTGGCCATAGCGGTCGTTCACTTCGCGGATCGCGAGTAGCGTATCGACGCGGTCTTCGGGAGTCTCGCCGATGCCGATGAGCAGGCCGGTGGTGAAGGGGACTTTTTGTCTTCCAGCATCTTCGATGGTGCGCAGGCGTTTGGAGGGGACCTTGTCGGGCGCATTGTCGTGGGCTGCGCCGGGAGCGAGCAGGGCGTTGCTGGTGGTTTCAAGCATCAGACCCATGCTGGGGGAAACGGCGGCGAGGCGGGCGATCCATTCGGTGCTGAGCAGGCCGGGATTGGGATGCGGCAGCAGGCTGGTTTCGCGCAGCACGAGTTCGCACATGGCTTCGAGATAATGCAGCGTGGATTTATAGCCGAGATGGCGCAGGGTTTCGCGCATCTCGGGAAAAAGCAGCTCGGGTTTGTCGCCGAGGCTGAAGAGAGCTTCGGTGCATCCCAGCTTTTCGCCGGCGCGGGCTACGGCCAGAACTTCGTCGGGAGTCATGGTGTGCGCGCCGGGGTCTGAGGGGTCGCGGCGGAACACGCAGTAGCCGCAGTAGTCGCGGCAAAGATTGGTGAGCGGCAGGAAAACTTTCCGGGAGTAGGTGATGAGGCCGGGCCTAAAATCTTCTCTTGCGGCGCGTGCGGCGGCGAGCAGCGCGGGAAGGTCGTCGTCGCTGCAGCGGATCAGACGCAGGGCCAGGTCGCGGGAGATGGGCGCACCGAACTGAAAGTCAGCGAGGTCTGCTGCGCAGGAGTTGTGCTCCCTGGCCGCTGTCGTGATGGAGGTTGCAGTCACAAAGCTCGATTAACGAGGCGTGCTTGATGCATCGAATGATACAACAGTGGTCAGGGGACAATCTGTTCAATGCCCGGCTTGTGTCGGCGACCCGGGCGAGAAATGCGAACTCAGCAGGGGACAGCCTACACGGATTCCTAATGCACCTCAGTCGAAAATGGTACAGTCCCTTATGAAGAGAATCAGTTCCTTCGTGCTGCCTTTCACTGCGCTTCTGCTCGCCTCGATCGTCTTCCAAGGCTGCAACGCAGTCAATCCCTTGTGTGGAAGTGCTCGGCCGGCCCCAATCATTGGATCTCTTTCTGCCACTACGATTCCCTTCGCTGACTTGCAGCCGGGCTATGTGCTCGATGTGTATGGTGCCAAGTTTGTTTCGTCCTCTATCGTGCTCATCAACGGGACGCAGCTAAGCACTGTGGTCACAAGCAGTACGCAGTTGCAGGTCACAGTTACGACTGCCGTAATCTCCGCCCCGGGAACGGCCAGTGTGACGGTCAGCACTCCGAGCGGGAACTCGGGAGATTTGGGCTGTAGCAGCGGTGGAACCAGCGGCGCCCTTGTTCTGACGATTACCTAGAAGGCAAGGTAGCCCTCAACGCTCTACGGCTTTGGTCGGAGGCGAGTTGCCGCGACCAATCGCCGGCCATTCCTTGCGGCGTTGTCTTGGTAACTGCTGTGAGCAGGCTTACTCCCATCGCAACAAGGCGGGCCACCGCCGTGGTAATGTAAGCAGTCGCACGCGGAAAAGCGTCCAGCACGACATGACCCTCAGTCCAACCGAATTTCGAAAGGCGATGGGATGTTTTGCCACAGGGGTGACCATCCTCACTCTCGATCTGGAGGGCGATGTGCATGGCATGACCGCCAACGCGTTCGCTTCGGTGTCGCTCGACCCGCCGCTGGTGCTGGTTTGCGTGGACCACAGCGCACGCACTCATGCCCATCTCCATGCCAAGAAGCGCTTCGGGGTCAACGTTCTGGCGCAGAATCAGCGCGTGATTTCCGAATACTATGCGCGGCCGGTGCGCAGCCACGAACGCGCCGAAGAGGAAGCGCGTTTTGACCGCACAGAAAAAGGAACACCCATGCTGCACGGAGCGCTGGCCTATCTGGAGTGCAGGCTGCAATCGGCGAAGACGGCGGGCGACCACACCATCTTTATTGCTGAAGTGGAAGATGTGGTGGTCCGTTCCGGCGAACCGCTGCTGTTTTTCCGGGGAAATTACCGCAAGACCCGGAAGGAAGCGGCGAGGCGGGAAAAGACGGCCCGTCGCCCCTGAGGGGAGCGGCGGGCCAGCGGGACTCGCAGACGTTTCAACTATATTTGCCTGACGGGCGGGTTTGGGACAAGGGCGGATGTCACAAGGTCGGTGTGACGGATGTCACAAAGCAGTGGGCCGTGGCTAGTGGGCGGTGTCCAGTGGCCAGTAAAACCTATGGCTAACGCGTGACCGGGTGTCCGCCACTTTTGCGGTTTTCGAACATCTAAAGCGCAGTGGGCAGCGTCCTGTGGGCAGTGACCAGTGAAACCCGGAGAGAGGCGGGCCTTCGAGCTTTACTGACCACTGGCCACTGACGACTGATTTTCGGAGCGTACTTTCATGACAGATAAGATTGCGAAAACTGAAGCGGAGTGGAAGCAGAAACTTACACCGGAACAGTACCGCGTGACGCGCGAAGCGGGGACCGAACCGGCCTTTACCGGGAAGTATTGGAAGACCAAGGATGCAGGGACGTATCACTGCGTTTGCTGCGGGGAGTCGTTGTTCGACGCTTCGACGAAGTTCGATTCGGGGACGGGTTGGCCGAGCTTCTACAGTCCCGCGGCTGAGAATAAAGTGGAAGAACACAAGGATTCCAGCTACGGAATGGTGCGCACGGAGGCCCGTTGCGCGAAGTGCGGCGCTCACCTGGGGCATGTGTTTGAGGATGGTCCGCAGCCGACCGGGTTGCGCTATTGCATGAATTCCGCGGCGCTGGATTTGAAACCGAAGGATAACGAGAAAAAGTAAGAAAGCTCAGCCACGGATTACACGAATCATCAGATAAATCAATTCCTGGGTTATCGTTATCTGGGTTATCTGTGTAAATCCGCGAGAATCCGTGGCTGCCTTGATCGGTCTTTACGCGCTGGCGGTTGTGGCCATCGTTTTCGGCGGTTCCGCGGCGGTTGACTTGAGCGAATCCCCGGTCTTTGCTTGAGGCTGCGCCGATTGCTGTTTCTGCCCGCTCTTTACCTGGATTCCGCCTTTGAGCACGGCGCCATCTTCCACGCTGATGCGGGCGGTGGTAACGTCTCCGGTGACCGAACCTTCGCTGCGGATATCGAAGCGGTCGGTGCACTCGATATTACCGATGACTTTGCCCATGACCACAACCTCGCGAGCGTTGATGTTGGCCTGCACGCTGCCATTGCGGCCGATGGTGACGCGGTTGTCGGGCAGACTGACTTTGCCTTCGATGCGACCATCAATGTAGAGCGACTCGGTTCCATTCACTTCCCCTTTGATCACGAGGGACCGGCCGATGGTGGCCTGTTCGACCGGCACGTTGGTGGTTCGGACGGGATTGGGATTGGTATCCGGAGCTGACTTCCCGTTGTAGGGGTACTCTGAAGACTGCAACATGGTGACCTTCCTTCGTGCCCGCGCAGTTCGTCTTGCCGGCGGCGTGCGCTGGGTCTGAATTTGGCCTCCGGCTGGTGCGTGTACCACAGGCCACGCTCAATATTGCACACAGGTAAGTAATCTTCCGAGATTACGGACGATAGTGTACGGATGGGAGGGAGTGCGCGGGCGTATGTGCGCTGCTCGCGGGCGGCAGTAGCGCCTAAAACCTAGTGAGCTTCCTGTTGATCCTTCGCGGTTCTGGGCAGGAGTTGAACGCCCGCGCAATCCGACTGCTGGACCTCGATCTCGGCGATTGTAGATTCCCGCGCAGTAGGATCCAGCTCGACGGCAAGGTCACCGCCTGCAGGCTCCTCTTTGTTGCCTTTGGCGGGCGGAATGACCTGGACAACGTAGAGGCCAGGCTCAGTTGTAGAAAACTGGTACGAGCCGTTGTCGAGTGTGCGCGTTGTTTCAATGACTCGCGAGGAGCGCAAGTCCAAGAGCTTAACAGTGGTGTGCTGAAGTGGTCGGTCTGGCCCGGCAGCCTCGCCTGACAAAATTAATTTGCCGCGCAGGGCGCGAACCGGCAGTTCCTCCAAATCTAAAGGCCACTCGATCTCTATTTCCCGGTCAAAATCCCCGTCTGCGTGGATTGTAACTTCGTTGGAGGGGAAGAACAGGCCATTCTTCGCGCTGGCGTCATACTTTCCGGCCGGCACCGCTAAGAAGTGCGCCGTCCCGGAGGAATCGGTCACGGCAGTGACCGGAGCCCTGGTATGCCCATTTGCCTCTGTCGATTCTCCGGTAGCAGTGAGCACGACTCGAATCCCTGGAAGCGGTGCCTGACGGAACGAGAGCGTTGCGGAGAAGTCGGATGCGACATCGTAAGGCGTCGATAGCCAATCAAGAAGGCAGAGTTGTCCAAGTTCCGCGTGCGCCACGTTCGAGTCTTGATCCTGGGCGAGTGAACAGCCGCAGAGAATCACTGCTGTAACGGTGAGCCGGACTGCGCTGTTTCTGACAATTGACATCGGTCGCCCCGCGTCATTCGATTCTATAGCGTAACTGGCGGCTACAAAAAGGTTGGATGCAAACTCCCAAGTCCGGTTGTCCGCGATGAAGCACGATTACGATTCCTGCAACTGCTCCGACAATTCTTCCCACTCCTTAATAAAGGCGGCGTGCGCGGTCTTCTGCTGATCGAGTTTCTCCGCCTGACGCTGGGTTTCGGCGGCGCTGACGAAATCCTGCAAGGCAGTTTCGCAGCGGGCGATGGCGTCTTCGGCGCGACCGATTTCCGTTTCCAATTCCTTCAGCCGGTCTTCCATCTTCTTGCGCTTGATGGGATTCAATCGTTTGGCGTGAGATGCAGATGGTCCGGTGTCGACCGCAGATTGATTGCCGTTGGATGGCGCTGGAGGTGGCACGGGCTTGCTCAATTCCCGGCGGATGGTTTCATTCTGTTTGGCGCTGCCACCGTGCTTGCGCCAGAGATAGTCTTCATAGTTGCCGGGATGGACTTCGACCTTGCCGTCACCAATTTCGAAAACGCGCGTCGCCAGCTTGTCGATGAAGTAACGATCATGGGAGACGAAGACGACGGTGCCGGTGTAGTCGACGAGCGCATCGAGCAGAACGTCTTTGGCGCGCAGATCGAGGTGGTTGGTGGGTTCATCGAGCAGCAGGAAATTCGCCGGATGCAGCAGCAGGCGCAGCAGGGCGTAGCGGCCGCGCTCGCCGCCCGAAAGCACGCCGATTTTTTTGAAGACGTCATCTTCGGAGAACAGAAAGCAGCCGAGCAGGCTGCGCAGTTCGGTTTGGGTGGAACGCGGGGAGGCGGCGCCGAGATCATCGATCAGGCTGGCGCCGGCGTCGAGTTCCTTGTATTGATCCTGGGCGAAGTAGTCGGCCTCGACGTTATAGCCTAATTTGTATTCGCCGCGGGTCGCCCTCTCGGTGCCGGCGAGAAGCTTGATCAGGGTGGATTTGCCGGCGCCGTTTACGCCGACCAGCGCGATGCGGTCACCCTTCTCGATCAGGAAGTTCACGTCGCGGAAAACCTCTTTTCCGCCGCTGCGGCCGTCGGCGCGGGCGGGATAAGTTTTGGCGACGCCCGCGAATTCGGCGACGATGCGGCCGCTCGGCTTCGGCTGCGGGAAGGAAAAGTGAATCGTTTTTTCCTCGGGAGGAATCTCGATGCGCTCGATCTTTTCCAGTTCCTTGATGCGGCTCTGCACCTGCTTGGCTTTGGTGGCCTGATAGCGGAAGCGGTTGATGAAGACTTCCAGTTGCTCGATGCGGTCGCGCTGGTTTTTGTATGCGGCCTGCAACTGCTCGTTGCGCTGCGTTTTCTGCGCCAGGAATTTGTCGTAATTTCCGACGTAGAACCAGAAGCGTTTATTCCATATTTCCGCGATCTTGTTGACCACCACGTCAAGAAAATAACGGTCGTGGGAGATGAGGACAAGGGCGTGGGGATAGTCGCGCAGGTATTCTTCCAGCCAGTTGCGGGCTTCAAGGTCGAGATGGTTGGTGGGTTCGTCGAGCAGGAGCAGGTTGGGCTTTTGCAACAGAAGCTTGGCGAGCGCGAGGCGCATTTGCCAGCCGCCGGAGAATTCCTCGGTCTGGCGTTGCCAGTCTTCTTTGCCAAAACCCAGGCCCATGAGAACGCGGCCAACTTCGGCTTCAATCGAATATCCGCCACGGGTTTGAAATTCGTGCTCCAGGCCGTGGTAGCGGTCGGCAACCGCGGCGTATTCGGGGCTTTCGTGGTCCAGTTCGGCGAATTTGTGAAGCAGAGTTTCCATCTCCTGCTCCATGACGCGCAGATCGTCAAACACCGACATGCACTCGGCAAACACGGTGCGGCCGGAAAGCGAGAGGCCGTCCTGGGGAAGATATCCGGCGGTGGTGCCTTTGGCGACGATGAGCGAGCCGTAGTCGAAGGAGTCGAGGCCTGCGAGAACCTTCATCAGCGTGGATTTGCCGGTGCCGTTCGCGCCCACCAGACCGACGCGGTCGCGGGCGGTGATGAGCCAGTCGGTGTTTTCAAAGAGAAGTTTGTGGCCGAAGCGTTTTCCGGCGCCGGAAAGCTGGATCATGGGCTGGGTTTATCGTCTCATAAATAGCTTCGAGCTGCGAGCTACGGGCTGCGAGGTAGGAGTTGCTACTGATCGAGTGCATGGGCGCGGAGTTCGGCTTGGGATTGGTGTTCGAAGGTCGTGGCTCGAAGCTCGTGGCTTAGGAGTGCGCGCTGGCGCGGCCGTTGCGGCTTTCGGGATATTTGCCCCACAACTGGCTGTGGAACTGGATGCGTTCGAGGGCGCGGCCGATTACGGCTTCGAGTTCGTGGGCGTACTTTACTTCGCGGCCTTTGGCCAGGCGCTGGCGGGCTTCTTCGGGACTGAACCAGGTGGGATGGCGCATCGGTTCATCGGCGCGGCGAAGCTGGGTGATCTCCATGAGAAAGGTTTTGACCACGAATTCCTGAACGCCGCCCGGTTGCCAGAACACGCCCTTCGAGTGAATGTAGAGATGAAAGTGGCGGGGCTCGATAGCGCCGATGGCGCCGGCTTCTTCGGCGGCTTCCAGGGCAGCGGATTGGCTATGAGAAATGCGCGGTTCGGGCGAGCCTTTGGGGAATGTCCACTTGTTTCCGCCGTTGGTGTTGACCAGCAGGAATTCCACACTTGCGCCACGCTTGCGGTAACAGACTGCAGCGACTTGCAACGGCAATGACCTGGCAATGCGCAGCGAACCCATGAGGCCTCGTCTCACCATGTTAGTTGAAAGATATTACAAGAATGTTAACGTGCAACAAAAAGTGTGCATGAGTCGGATTACCAAAGTGGTAAGGGTGTCCAATTCGGCTGGTGCGCTCGGGGGGCTAGAGTGCGCGGCCGTAGACCGGAATGGCGGCTCCGTTGATGTCTCTGCCGGCGTCGCCTGCGAGCCAGACGATCAGGCTGGCTACCGAGGATGGCTGCACCCACTGGGAGATATCGGCGTCCGGCATGTCTTTGCGATTGCCGGGCGTGTCCATGGTTGCGGGCAGGATCACGTTGGCGGTGATGCCCGCGCTTTTGTTTTCGAGCGCGACCGTCTTGATCAGCGAGACCAGCGCGGCTTTGGATGCGCTGTATGCGCCGATTGCGGGCGCGGGCTCTTCGGCTTGGCGGCTGGCGATGGCGATGATGCGTCCCATGGCGGCTTTGCGCATGACAGGAATGACGGCGCGCAGGATGTGGAATGCGGCGTTCAGATTTGCGTCAAACATCTGCCGCCAGGTGGCGTCGTCGGTATCGGCGACGGCCTGGCCGCCGGTGAAGTCGCCGACCAGATGCGCCAGCACATCGATGGTGCCGCAACGGGCGACGATGGCGGCAACCACATTCCGTGCCTCATCGAGGCTGTTAACCGTGGCGGGAAATGCAATGAAACTTGGATGGTTGAAATCGGACTGCCTGATGTGAGGCGAAACTCCGGCGACGGTGAAGTTCGCATCCAACAGCTCTTTGGTGACGTAGTTTCCGAGACCGCCGTTGGCGCCGGTGACGAGGGCTATCTTTTCAGTCATATCGTTTGCAAAGGTTGGAAGCAATAGCTGGGACAGCCTCGGTTAAGATGGCGCCGGGCAAGGCTAGGCCAGCCCCCCAGTCCCGTCTGTCCCCGCAGTATCACACTCGCATTTTCCCCCGAGACTCACTCAGTAAAGTAGCCCTCCGTCCAACTGTCTTTGTCTACAATACGCTCAGCAATTTCAAACCCCTCTAGGTAGTCTCTAAACCCGGGTTGTTTGGCAAGCCGTTCTTGTGCAGACTTCGCTTTGTCGTCGGATGAGTAGACTCCTATGAGTTTTTCGTTGCCCTCGTTAGCACCCGTAGGATGAGAGTGCCAAAGTAAGTGCACGGTGTCCATTTGTGTTTTCCTCTACGTTAAGACCTCTTCTAGCGTCGCCTTTATTGACTTGGCGGATCCATGAAGCATCTGCCTGCCCCTTTTGTGAATTTGCGAAACTCAGTGTTCGTGCCGTTGTCCCAATTTCCGGCACCGTACTGCTCAAACTTTTTGGCCCCGGACGGGCTTGTCCGGGGCCGGGGATTAATGAATGGCTTGGTCGGTTTTGCGGACTGCGGGGGAACTGGTTGAGCCTTCGAATTTGGGCTCGCCCAGTTTTGTAATCCACAGGCCGGAGTGGATGTCATTGAAATACATCAGGCTGTTGAGCAGATCGCTGTCACACTTCACCGAGCAAGGTTGACCTCCCCAGGTGAAGGGCAGATTGGGACGGTAGCCTTTGGCGTCGCCAGTCCAGAAGCGGGCGATTTCGCGGCCCTGGCGGTAGAGATCGCCGCGCAGTTCGCCGGAGATATCGAGCACGCGCCCGCCGCCGCTGTAATAGCCCTCGTAGAGCATGTCGTTGGCCGCCCAGAAATTATGCGAGCCACCTTCGGGCACTTCATATTGCGCGACTTCGCGCGGATGCTTGATGTCGGAAACATCCATGACATGGCAGATGGCGCGTACGGGAATGCGGTCTCGGTTGTCGAGTTCGAACATGGCGGGGAAGACTTCGTCGCCGACAAAAGATAATTCTTGTAACGGAATACGCTGTGCGTGCCGGCGAGCCAGCCATCTCCGTAAAGTTCGTAATGGTTGAAGCGATACTGGCTGACGAGCTTGGGATTCTCCGGGCTGCCGCCGGCCATGCCGTTGCCGACATCGAGAATGATCAATCCATCGCGCCAGTAGGCGAGGTAAGCGAGGCCATCCTTTACCTGCAGGTCGTGCAGATAACGGCCGCTGGTGACGGTTCCGTGCTTGGTGTCGAAGGTGACCGCGGTGGGGTTTTCGGTTTGCCAGCGAGCCACTTCTTTGGGATGTTTCGGGTCCTGGAAATCGATGACGCGCATGGAACCGGTGGCATCGTCGGTGAGGTAAACGTCGTGGCCGTCGACGTAGGCGCTGTGCACGCCGCCGGTGACGGTGGCGGTGTATTCGGAAAGAACTTTCAAATGAGCGGCGTCAGTGGTGTCGAGGAAGACGATTCCGTTCTTGCGATTGGAGGCGCCTTCGCGGGTGAAGACTCCAATTTTCTCGTCGGGCGTGGTGCTGATGTCGTTGATGATGCGGGCGTCGACTTTAAGCGTGTCCAGAAGCTTGGGGCTGGCAGGATCGGAAATATCGTAGGTGAAGACTTTATCGTCGATGGTGGCGAGGTAGGCGTGATGGCCAATGATCCACTCTTCCGACATCTGCAGGTCGGGCATGGGGACATGCGCGACCACTTCCATTTCGCGCTCAACGTTGCGCGGGCGGACGACGACAGACGCGGAGGCGCTGTGCTGGCCGCTGCTGGCCGTGACTACATAGGTGCCGGCTTTCTCGGCCACGAACCCGCCATCGGGGTAAACAGAAGCGCCTTCACCGCTGGTGGTCCAACGCACTGGAGGCTGTTTCGAGTGAGCGCCCACGGGATCGACCGCGGCGGCGCTGAAGTGAACCACATCGCCAGTGCGGGCGTCCGTGGTGGCCGGTGTGACCGTTAGCTTGCGGACGGAATCGCGCACCACCTGGAAAGTAACCGAGCCGGTTGCCCCTTCTGATGTTGCTTTGATGGTGGCGCTGCCCGGCGCGAGGCCGGTGACCAGTCCGGCGGCATCGACGCTTGCGACCGCGGGTTTCTCCGACGACCATTTTATGGATGCATCGGTTCGCGGATTGCCGTCGACCGTGCGCGCGATGGCGGTGAGCTTTTCCGAGCTCCCGGCGACGACCGGATAGGCCGGCGCTTCGACCTGGACTGCCGTAATTTTTGAATTCTTCACGTTGACCGTGGCGTAGCCGGCCTTGCCCGCGATCACGGCGCCGACGGTCACCACTCCGGGCGCGTGGAAAGTAACTTCACCGGACTCATCCGCGCCAGCGAGATCGAAGGGAGCGGCAAACCACACTTGCGGCTTTTCGTCGATCGCGTTGCCGGCTGCGTCCTTGGCGGATGCGCTGAATTTGGCCTTTTCTCCCACGTGAACTTCGAGAGTTTTGGGAGTGATTTCGACGACGGCGGGAGCTACCGAAGAAGTCGGAGCTTCCTGCTTGGCTTCGTCTTTTTTACCTGGGGCGTCCTGCGACCATGCGGCGCGGGCAGAACAAATGGTGACGGCGGCCAATATAAGAAGGATGTACTTGAAAAAACTGTGTTTGGACATGCGCCCTCCGGGCTGAGAAATCGTCGTTAGTCGTCGGTCGCTAGTCGTTGGCAAAACTGCCGAAACTTGAATTTGCGGCGGTCATTCGACGTTTTGGCGAACGACCAACGGCTAACGACGGTTTTACGGCTTGCTCGCTTCTGTTTTCCAGAAATCTATACCCGCCGCCTGCGGCGGAACATCGACGGTGGCGACAGTCTTCAAACTTTGCAAATCGATCACTTCGACCGTGCCGGGTTCGGACCCGACTCCCTCGACCGAAATAAATGCGTAATGATCGTCGGGAGTCACGACGGCCCCGTGCACGACCTTTCTCCTGGTTGGAATCCTGGCCAGTTCCTTTCCGCTGATGGGGTCGAAAATCGAAACTGATTGACCACGCTTGTTGGTGGCGATCAAACGACCGTCTTTGGCCATGGCCAGATTGTAGACACCGTTCCCGGCCGGGAAGCGGCGGGCGAGAGTCCACATGGCGGTGTTGATGGCGACGATGTCGTTGGACTGATTGCAGGCCACGTAAATGGTCGAACCGTCATTCGAGGGCTGCGCCCAGGTGGGCGTGCAAACCGGTTTGTGCTCCATGGCATTGTGGCCGCCCATGTCGGCATCGGACATCTTCCCGTCAGCCATTTTCGAGCCAGGCGTTTTTCCGTCAGAGACGGTTTGCGGGAAAGGAGCGCCGGTTATACCCATTTCTTTGCCCGGGGCCAGCATAAAGTAACGGTCCACGGCGAACTTTCTGGTGTCAATCTCGACCATCATGTCGTCCATCATGCAGGCCGAGTAGTGTTTGGTTCCGGCATGGTTGAGGCGCGAGCCGTGGGGCATGGTGCAGGTGGTGATGCGCTTGACTTCGATCATCTGATCGGTGGCGACGACCGAAATCGACGATGGAACCATATCGCCATGAAAATTGGCGTTGGCGACGTAGACGAAGCTGCCGTCGGGAGAAATATCCGTAGTGGCGGGGAATAATCCCAGGCTGGTGTATTTGATCACCGAGTTGGTGCCGGCCTGGAGTTTCCAAAGCGATCCGTCAGGGCGGCCATGACCCAGGGCCACGTAGAAATATTGTTTATCGGGAGAGACAGCGACGCCGTGCGGGCCGTTGACATCCGTGGGCATGAGGCCGATGCGGCTTTGGTTTTCGATGCGAGCGCCGCCGGGGCCAAAGCGAATCAGCACGACTTTGTCGGCAGCTTCGCACACTACGTAGACCAGGTAATCCTTATTGGGACCTGGGGTGGGAGCTGGGGTGGGAGTTGCGGCCGGGGTTTGGGCCACACCGTTGCAGGCGAGGGCAACCAATGCGAGCAGACACAGAGAGAAGGTAAACGCGCGCGACCGAAACGGGGAGAGCGGGTTGGATTGGTGAGACAGGCATACCACCCTATTTGCTGGCTTCAACTGCTTTCCCCTTGGCTAGCTGGAGCAACTGTCTCGTCGCGTCGGAGTAATGCGATAGCTGGAGAAGTATATCCAAACCATTGATGGCGCACCAGTGCGGGATGAGTGGTTGCAGTTTGGCATGCGCGACAGGGCGTCGCACGGATGAAAAAGAAAAACATTGGTCGGGGCGCGCGGATTTGAACCGCGGACCCCCTGCGCCCAAGGCAGGTGCGCTACCAGGCTGCGCTACGCCCCGACTTTATCAAGACAAGTTGTGAATCAACGACTGCACCATTATAGACGACGGAACGCGCTATAATTTTTAGCTGGTATGCAGAGCCTGCGGTATGCGTAGTGGCGTACGTGAAGGGTCCGGTGGGAGGGTTCGTCGAGAACCTCCGGCGGGAGCTGCATCCCGACTTGCCGCATCTGGCGGCCCATATCACGCTGCTGCCGCCGCGTCCGCTGCAGGGAACAGAGAGCGCGGCATTGCAGATGCTGGCGCGGGTTTGTGGCCAGACCGAGCCTTTGGAAGTGACCCTGGGCGAGATGGAATCGTTCGTCCCCACCACATTCACGGTTTACATTTCGGTGCTGCATGGCGCTGCGCGTCTTGAGGAGTTGCACGCCCGGCTCAATATGGATGCGCTGGCTTTTGCCGAAGAGTGGCCCTATGTGCCGCACCTGACCATCGGGACCATGACCACGGGAGCATCAGCGGAACAGGCTTTGCGAATTTCCCGCGACCGCTGGCGGCAGTTTGCCGGAAGCCGCCGTCTTCTGCTCGACCGGCTCACATTTGTGCGTGAAGACGCGCCCAACCTCTGGGTGGACCTAGCCCCGGTGCCGCTCGGCGGGAGTTTGGTTTCCCACTAGAGATATTCGCCATTTGAAAACACGCCGGTACTCCGGCAGCAGGTTACTCCATCCTGCCGTGCATGGCCCCTGGTACATTTCCCTCCCGTGCGTTGCGCAGCCCGCTTGAGGGCTGTAAACAGAAGAGTAAGGATTCGACTGAAGCCAGCGCCGGAAGCCGCTTGGGGCGTGGATTTTCAGACCTGCCGGAGGGCACGCATGCAGATCGGGGTCTACGGTTCGGGGTATCTGGGAACGGTGATTTCGGCTTGTCTGGCGGATTTTGGCACTCCCGTTACCTGTTGTCATCCCGACCGCACGCGCATGGTCGAAATGGCGCAGGGCAACATTCCATTTTTTGAGAAGAACCTGAAAGAGATCATCCGGCGCAACGTGCGGGCAGGACGGCTCGCCTATTCCACCGACATCGAATCTTTCGCGCGGAAGACACAGGTCGTTTTCCTGGCGGAAGATGGAGCCGACAACCTGGCCGACGTGGCGTTGCGGATCGCGCGGTTGGCGCCTAAGCCTCCGATACTGACCATCGTGACGCCGGTATCGGTGGGCACGGCCATCGCGCTCGAGAAATCGCTGAAGGATGCGGGCCTGCACGGCACGATCGTCTCGCAGCCCATGTTTTTTACCGACGGTTGCGCGGTCGAAGACTTTAACTGGCCCGACCGGCTGATTCTGGGATCGAGTTCGAACGAAGCGGTGCAGATACTGAAACAGATTTTCCATCCCCTGGTGATGCGGGGAGTGCCGGTGATTGTGACCAATCCGTCGACGGCGGAACTGGTGCGGGAATCGGCGACGGCGTTTGTGGCGACGAAGATTTCCTTTATCAACGAAGTTGCGGCGTTGTGCGAGCGCGTGGGCGCCGACGCGGTGAGCCTGGCGCTGGCCCTCGGCCTCGACAAGAAAATTGCTCCGCGGTGTTTGCAGCCGGGAGCGGGCATGGGCGGCGTGTTCGCAGAGTCGGACCTGGATTCGCTGGCAGAGTTGGCACGGGCCAATGGCATTCCACTGAAGGTGCTGGGCGCGGCGAGGGATGTGAACCTTACGCTGGCTGATCGTCTCGTCGATAAGATCGCCCTGGCACTTAATTCGGTGGAGAACAAAGACGTGGGAATTCTCGGGCTGGCGTTCAAGCCGAATACGAATTCGGTGGCGGGCTCGTCCGCGGTGCGTCTGGCCGAAACGCTGGTGGCCAAAGGCGCGCGGGTGCGGGCTTACGATCCGGTTGCAACCTCGGAGGCCAAGGTCCGGCTCGATGGTTCGGTTCGCTATTGCGAATCGGCCTACGCCGCGGCAGAGGGTATGGATGCACTGGTTGTGGGCACGGCCTGGCCAGAGTTCCGCGCGCTCGATTTCGACCGCATCAAGCGCCTGCTCAAAAAGCCTGTCATCGTGGATACCAAGAACCTGCTGGATTCGGTGCGGCTGCGCGCTATGGGATTTGAGTACGTCGGCGTGGGGCGGGGATAGAGTCAGGGGGCTAGGGGTCAGGGCCAGGGGTCTGTAAAAGGCGGCGCCTGAAGGCTTCCTCAAGAAGGTCACTACATCGCACGTTTCAAGGCATGCCCTGATACGAATCTTGTGAACGAACATGTGAGCGAAAATCTCGTCACTTCCGCGCCGCAAGCTGGGCACCTGCCACTGTCAAGCCGCATTTCCGATACGGTCTCTGGGATTCTCGACAGTTTTTCTTTTGTGTTCTTCTGCCTGTCATTTTCCAGCCTTACCCACCTGCTGAGTTCCCTGGTGCACCCGTTTCTTACCTGAGGAGTGATCCGATACGCCGGTCCTCGACGGTTGTATAATCACTTTGGCGGTGGGAATAGCTCAACTGGCAGAGCACCGGACTGTGGCTCCGACGGTTGCGGGTTCGATTCCCGTTTCCCACCCCAGATTTTCCTTTTGATGGTTGTGCCTACACTCGCCGGTTTCTTCCCAAGGTTCGAAAGATTAGGTTAGAAAGATTCAATCGCAGGTAGTGTTGTTGCTGCCGAATCCGCTGATCGAGTCAGCTCGGGAATCCCCTAGTGTATTGCCGGGGCGCGCGGTAGAATATCGCTTTCAGCCATAACCGCTTATGAACCGCATCTTTCATCCATTTCGCAGCGCTGCGCGGGAGCTCGGCCCGCTGGAGCAACGGATGCTTGACGGGCTGTGGGCACGGGGCAGCGCGACCGTCCGGGAATTGGTGGAGGGCGGCTGCGACGACCTGGCCTACACGACGGTGATGACCACGCTTGACCGGCTGTTCAAAAAAGGCGTGCTGACGCGGTCAGAGGAAGGGCGGGCGTTCCGCTATGCGCCCCGGTGCAGCCGGGAAGAGTTGCAGCGCGAGGCGGCGGGACAGGCGTTGCGGCAGTTGTTGGATGCCAGTCCGGCGTCTACCTTGCCGCTATCGTTTCTGGTGGAGATTCTGGGCGAGCGCGACGCGCAACTGCTCGACGATTTGCGCGAACTGGTGGAACGCAAGCGCCGCGAATTGAGCCAGCGAGAAGCCGACTTGCAGCAACCCGCGCGCAAGGAGAAAAGATAATGTTCGCGCTGCGCGGGCTCGCCATTGCTTTCTCAATTTTTGCCTTGTTCTACGTTGGGCTTTCTGTGGCGGTTTGCTGTGTGTGGCGCCAGGTGTGGGTGCGCGCCCAGCGGTCTTCGGCGAGACGCTCGGCAGATTTCCTCTTCGCCTTTCGCCTGATTCCGTTCGTGGCCGCAATGGGGGTCACGCTTGCCGTGGCGGTACCCTCGTTTCTATTGCTGGAACCACGCGCGGTGGATGAACCCTTCGGCACCGTGCCCGTGCTGCTGGGCCTGTGCGGTATGGCCGTGCTGCTGGCGGGAATGTGGCAGGCCGCAACGGCGTTGGTGCGGGCTTCGCAAACGGTTGCGCGCTGGTCGCGCGAAGCACCGGCGGCCGAGCCCGGCCAATTCGGGTGCGGTGATTTGGTTGTTGTGCAGCGGTTTTCGGGAGCGGTGCCACCGCTGACTGCGGCCGGCATCCTGCGCCCCAGAGTGTGGTTATCGCGGGCGGCGGAATTTGTGCTGAGCGAGCGGGAATTGCAGTGCGCGCTGCGGCACGAAGTTGCGCACATAGGCCGTCGCGACAATTTGAGAAAACTGATTCTGCGTTTCGTGGCATTTCCCGGAATGACCGGCCTCGAATGCGCGTGGCGCGAAGCGGGTGAAATGGCCGCTGACGATGCCTCGGTTTCGAGCGCCTTAGAGGCCCTGGATCTGGCGGCGGCGGTGATCAAGTTGTCGCGCCTGGTTCCTCTGCAGCCGCCGGCGGAGCTGACTACTGCATTGGTGAACAGCCCGGCTGAGTCTTTGCATGCCCGCGTGGAGAGATTGCTGGCGTGGACGGAACGGCGTCCGACGGCCGCTCCAAAGTATTCATGGGGATATGCGCTGTGCGCCGCGATCGCGGTCGCGGGCGCTTTGGCCGTGACCTACAGCCAATTGCTGGTGCAGGTACATGCCGCGACCGAGTGGCTGGTGCGGTAGCGGGCTGATCTTAGACTGGGAGGCCCGCATGATGGGGAACTTTGCGCGGCCCTGAGGCGCCGAGTTTCCAGCTTCAACTTTCCAGGCTTCCACCTCTCATCCTTACTCTGGCTCTTAAATTCTCCCTAGAAAGTCACGCGCACGCCGAGCTGCGCGGCGAACGGAATTCCGACCGTAGTGCCGGGGCCGAAGAAATCTCCCAGCGCGCCTTCAGGAATCTCAAGTTGTTTGAGGCTGGTGATGGGCGTGGTCTGACTGCAACTGGCATTGGTGCAGATACTGGTGACATTGGTGATGCCGTTTGCATTGGGCAGCATCTGGGCCGCGGGTACGGGAAGCTGGGCCACGTTGACGGCGAAGTTTGCGCCGGGATTGTTGCGGTTGAAGATGTTGAAGAACTCGGCGAAGGGCAGAACCTCCCAGCGATCGTGGATCTTGAAGGGACGCGTGACGCGGAGATCCGACTGAATATAAGGCGTGCCGCGGAATTGGTCGAGGCTGGTGTAGGCTCCGTTCACGTAAATGCGTCCGGCATTGGCCTCGTCGGTGATGGTGATGGGGCGCGCGCTCTCGACCTGCGTGATAGTGCTCAATTCAAAACCACCGGGGAGGTGCAGCGTGCCGGCGAGCACAAAGCGATCGGTAACGTCTTCTCCGGACGGGCCATAGTCGCCGGGTCCGAAAGCGTCGAGCAATCCGGTGTTGGGATTTCTGCAGACGCCATCGACGTAGTCAAAGAGTTCGCCGAGCAGGCATCCCCAGGTCTTTGCCTTCGAGAGGGTGTAGTTTGCTACTACGCTGAATCGGCGCGCGTTGGTCTGCAGGTGCAGCATCAGGGCGTTGTAGCTGGAGCGGTTGTCGGACTCGAATACGTTGACGTTCGGAACAAGAGCGGTCTGATCGGCGATGTCGGACGCCGGAATTAGCGGGGACGTGATGGTAGGCGGCAAGTTAGGAGTGGCAGGATTGATGCCGCTGGCATAGGGGAAGGCGCGGTAGCCGTGGTTGCCTTGCTCGTGAATGTAATCCGCGCTGACCAACCAGTGCTGGTTGAACGCGTGCTGCACGCCGCCTGTTACGTGGATCGAATAAGGCGTTTTGTAGTTGGAGCCGATGAGGTTGCCGGTGGCGCCGCTGCCACCTTGCAAACAGCCGGCACCGGTCAAGGCATAACTTCCAGGGCTTCCGCTGAAAGTACACGGGCCGGTCGCATAGCTGGAGTTGTTGATGCTCTGAAACGCGGTGGCCCAGCCATTCTGCGCCAAGTCGTCATAGAACATGCCGAAGCCTCCGCGAAATACGGTGTTCGCGCTGCTGCCGGGCGAATATGCGAAGCCCAGACGGGGGGCGAACTGCTTGCGGTAATCGGTCGGTACGGTGGGCGCAATTGGAATATCTAACGCTTGCAGGGTGAGATAGGCGGGGTTCTGCAGCTGAGTTCGGCCCTCGCCCGTGAATAGGCCAAAGGTGGTCTGATAGCGCAGGCCGTAGTTGACGGTGAGGTGCTGCGTGATCCGCCATGAATCCTCGGCGTAGAACGCGAGGCGTTGTACGTTTTGCGAGAAGGTTCCATCGCCGGCCGGAGTGGTTGCCGCTCCTGCCGCATAGTCGATAGGAAATTGGGCGGGGTTGGCGATGTAGTACGTCGGATTCTGCGGAAAGCTGTAGAGCGTCTCCTGGTTCGAGGCAAATGCGCCGCCGAGCACGGGTTCGTGAATGAAATCGATTCCGAATCGGATCGCGTGATCTTTTACGACGTGGCTTACATCGTAGCGGACCTGATATTTGTCCTGATTGCGCAGGTCAGGGAAAAGCGCGATGGGCGTGGCGAATTGATTGTCGCCGTAGGTTTCAAAGCCGGAGACGGTGAGCGCGGTAACGCTGAAGGGAAATTGCAGCGCGAAACCGAGATCGGAGTTGCGGGTCTGAGTCAGATGCAGCAGGCTGGCATCGAGCACCAGCGTGCCGAGCCAGGTGGGGCTGAAGATGTAAGTGTTGCTGATGGCGGTGTTCCAGTAGTTGTTGTGCGTGGTCAGCCCGGTTGAGGGCAGCGTTGCCTGCTGCACCAGCGCGTTGTGCGTGAGATAGCTATCGGACGACGCGCGAAGGAACCACTGCGACTTCGGAGACTGCGCCCAGTCAAGGCGCAACGAGCTGACGTAGTCGCGGAAGGGGATGGGTACGTTTGGCGGCACGGCGATCGAAGGAACGCCTGGGATGAGACCGTCTGCGGCCAGTTGCGCCAGGGCATTGAATTGAGCGGCGCTGGCCGGGCTGTAGTTGATGCTGGCATCCTCATGCACGGCCTCGAATGAGGTAAAGAACCACACTTTGTTTTTGACGACCGGGCCACCGATAGTGGCGACATAGTTCTGGCGCGAGAAGGGCTGCTTGGGGTTGTTCACACAGCCGGTATCGGTGCAAGTCTGCGCCGGATTCTCGATGGGGAAGCGGGCATTAAGATCGGCCGCGCGCTCGTAGAAGGCGGCGTCTCCATGCCAGTCATTCGTTCCGTGCTTGGTAGTGATCACGACCGATCCGGCGGTGGTCCAGCCGGTGTCGGCATCTTCATTCGAGGTGCGCACGGCGAACTCCTGGATTCCATCGGGCGAGAAATTCTGCAGGAAGCCGCCAATCCAATCGTCGGAGTTATCGGCGCCATCGACGGAAAGTTCGTTGTTCAGGCCGGAGCTTCCTCCGGTGGAGACGGCGGTGATGCGGGCCTTGGTGGGGTCGGAGGGCTCGACCGGTTCGGTACCCGGCACGAGGTAGGCGATGTTGGCGAAACTGCGCGCCGGCAGCGGAAGTGACTCGAGATCCCGACTGCCGACCACTCCTCCGCGCACGGCGCTGGCGGTGTCAATTGTTTCGGTGGTGATGGAGGAAGCGCTCGCCTGCACGTTGACGGTCGCTCTCGCGTTTGCCGGCTTCAGCGTGACCGTAATATCGCGAACGGTGGTGACCGTGATTACGACATCCGCCTGGGCCGGGGCAAAACCGGCGGCGGTGATGGTGACGCTGTATCTGCCGGGCAGCAGGTCGTCAAGACGAAACTCGCCGCGGTCCTCGCTGCTGGCGCGGCGCTCAACCGAGGAGTCGGCCAGTTGGGCAACCACTTTCGCGGTAGTGATGCGGGCGCCGGTAGCATCCTGCACTGCGCCGCGAAGCGACCCGCGCGAGTTCTGAGCGTAGAGGCTGGTAGCGAATACGATGGCGAAAAGCGCCAGAGTGAATGCGATTCGGTGCGAATTTGATTTCATGTCGGGGTGCGACCGCGTGTGCGAGATTACCCTTGCGGGGAACAGGCAGAGTAGATCGGGGCGCTCGATACTACCAGAGGTCGTAGAAACGCATGAGGCGCTGAAGGCCTAATCCGACCAGCGCTTCGGAGTGCGGTCCCAGCGATGTTTTGTTATCCCGGCAAGCAAGGCGGAATCGAGCGGGCCGGCGTCACTGGCGGCGACGTTCTCGCGCACGTGCTCCGGGGTACGCATGCCGACAATGGTCGTGCTCACTGCGGGATGGGAAAGAATGAAGCGCAGCGACATTTCCGGAAGGGTCATACCCGCAGGCAGGATTTGCTTTAGTTTGTCGACGCGCCCGATCGTATTGGCCAGATTCTCCGGCCCAAAGTAGCCGGAGCGCCAGTCATTTTTTGGAAAGGTGGTTGCGAGAGTCATCTTGCCGCCGAGGCAGCCTTCATCGAGCGGCACACGCGCGATCACGCCGACATTGAGTTCCTGGCAGATCGGGAACAGTTTGTCTTCGGGCGCCTGATCGAAGATGTTGTAGATCACCTGCACAACGTCGACCAATCCGGTGCGCAGAGCCTTGATGCCATTTTCCGGCTCCCAGCGATTCAGACTGAGGCCGAAGCGGCGAATCCAACCGCCATCCTTTAACTTTTCGACGGTGGAGCGGAATTCGGGATCATCCGTCCAACTGTCGTCCCAGACATGAAATTGCAGCAGGTCAATCGAGTCGACGCGAAGCTTCTTGCGGATCAGGTCGGCGTATTTCAAAACGTGTTCCGCGGGAAACACGTCGCTGTACTTGTATTTCGGAAGCGCAGGCCATTTGCCGTTGGCGGGAGGAATTTTCGACGCGGCATAGAGGCGTTTGTTCGAGTTGCGCGTCATGATTTCTCCGAGCATGCCGTCACTCTTGCCTTCACCGTAGGCCCAGGCTGTGTCGAAAAAATTGCAGCCTGAATCGACGGCGAGCTGCAGCGAATCGAGCGACTGCTGGTCGTCGGAGCCGCTCCAGCCGCTCATACCCCAGAGTCCATAGGCGACGTCGCTGATGTCGAAACCGGTACGGCCGAGCTTACGGTATTTCATAGGAAGTCTTCCTCTAGGATGAGTTCAGTTGTTTAAAGAGGTTTTGCAGCTTCAATCGTAGCAGTTTTGTCCGGTGCGCAAATCAGCCGCGGATCACACGGATATTCAAGGATGAAGAAATTAGGAGTTTGCTTTTCATCCGTGTTCATCCGTGCAAATCCGTGGCAAGGAAAGTAGGCATCCTTCGATTGCTTCGCTCCGGATAACAAAACTAATATGACACGACGTTTATCGCAAGATCGGCAGACAGAGGCAGGGTTTCAATGCAAATGGCGACGCGGACATTTCCTGCAGAGCGGGACGCAATTGCGCGTCGTGGCAGGGTTCGAGAGTGATCACGAAAGGCAGAGCGTTCTTGTCGAAGCCCGGCTTTTGCAGCACGGAGTCGATATTGAGCCGATGATGCGAGAGAATCGCGGCCAGGCTGGCGATAATGCCGGGCTGATCTTTCACCACGAGGCGCAGGTACCACGGCGTCTCAAAGTCGCAGCTCACCTGCGGGGTTGCAAGCTGGAGGGGGCGGCGAGAGCGGGGGCCGGCGGCGAGGCTTTCCGCGACAAACATCAAGTCCGAAACCACCGCAACCGCCGTGGGATTTCCTCCCGCGCCGGCGCCCAGAAAAGCCATGTCGCCGCCGTATTCTCCTGAGGTCAAAACCAGGTTCAGGTTACGCTGCACACGTCCGAACGGGGACGCTGTGGGAACCAGGCTGGGGCCAACCTCGGCGAATAACGTGGGCCCTTTCAGATCGGCGCGTGAAATCTGGCGGATGGTGCAGCCGAGCTCGGCCGCGTAATCGAAATCGACCGAGTCGACGGGGCGAATGGTGCGGGCGCGGATGTCTTCCGGGGAAACGCGAACTTTCAAACCGGCGAGCGCGAGAATGGAAAGTTTGGCGCGGGCGTCGCCACCATCGAGGTCTTCGCTGGCGTCAGCTTCGGCGTAGCCCTTGGCCTGCGCCTCTTCGAGAGCTTCGCTGAACGGGATGTGCGCTGTCTCGATGCGGCTGAGAATGTAGTTGCAGGTGCCGTTCAGAATGCCGGAAATACCGTGCAAGTGGTCTCCGCAGAGTCCGGTGCGGAGCGAGGGAAGAACCGGAACACCGCCGGCGACAGAGGCTCCAAACTCGAGCTGGCAGCCGTTGGCTCCGGCAAGTTGTAGCAGGTCGGGGCCGTGGCGCGCGATCAGTTGTTTGTTGGCCGTCACTACCGACTTGCCGGCGCTCAAGGCGCCGCGCACCAGTTCTTCCGCCGGCGACAAGCCGCCGATCAGTTCGATGACGATGTCAACGTCGGAGTTGAGAATGGCATGGAGGTCATCGGTCCAGATTACGTCACCCGGTATCGCAAGCTCCGCACCCCAGCGCTGTTTCTTGGGTTCGAAGTTGCGATTAAAAATGTGGGTCAGGCGCAACAATCCGTCGGTGCGTTTACAGAGAATGGCGGCCACGGCGCGGCCTACGGTGCCGAAGCCGACGAGCGCAACCGTGCGCGGGACGGCCTCGTCCATGGTGGGTTTCGAGGCTTTATTAGGCAAGATTTATTCTCGTGAAAGAAATACGCCTCCATCCATAATACTTGCAGAACACGCCGTTCGTGAACGGTAAGCGGCAAAGACTGACCGCGAACCCACTCTGGCAACCTGGTAGCTTAGCTGACTACGATCCTTGGGTTATGATCGCTCCTCGATGAAGACAGCAGCGCATTCACTCGTTGCCGCAGCGTGCGTCGGCGGCGCCCTGTTGCTGTTGGCTGCTTGTAATAAGGATCAGGGGCCCCAGGCCGACCATCCCCGGCTCACATCGAAGGTGGCGATGCGCGATGTCAACTTCCACAGCGTCGCCCTCGATCATGACATGCCATACCATACCGTGTTGTGCTCCCGGCGGTTATCGCGGTGGGTCAAAGACTACCAGCTATCTATTTGCTGCACGGCGGGGGCGGCGCCTTTCGAGACTGGTCGAACTATTCTGACGTTGCCCAGTTTGCCGAGCGAGGATTCATTCTTGTCATGCCGGAAGGCAACTCCTCCTACTACACCAATGCCGTTGCCCCGCCGCGGGATCACTATGAGGATTACATCGTGCGCGATCTCATCGCCGACGTTGAAGCAGATTCCCGGTCACTGCGCATCGATCAGACCGCGCCATCGTAGGCGTTTCGATGGGAGGCTTTGGTGCAGTGATGCTGGGTCTTGCGTCATCCTGAACTCTTCGCTTTTGCGGGAGGACTCAGCCCCGCCATTGATGTTCCGCGCCGCCCGTTCTCCATAAGAAGGCTTCAACAGTCTCTCCATTACAATTCGATTTTCGGGCCTTCCGGGAGTCAGACGCGCCGCGACAGCGACCCGTTCGTCCTCGCCCGGTCAGCGGATACTGAGAAAGCACCCTACCTTTTTCTCTCTTGCGGTGAACAAGAGAGCCTGCTGCCTCCGAACCGAGAATTTGCAGTGCTCCTTGCGCAACGCCATTTTCGGTATGAGTTTCATTCTGCCCAAGGAGGTCACGACTGGAGGCAGTGGAATGAGCGGCTGCCCGACCTGTTTGAGAGCCTACAGCAGCACGTAGGTTCCAGCGAGAATCGAAGGAACTGAGTGCGCGGGTCCGACTGGCCCAAGAAGCCGCATCCGTAAGCGAGCCGCACGCCCAGGCGGCTCGTCGCGCAGAGTCGGCATCAAAGTTGGTACGATAGTGCGATCCCGCCGCAACCAGGGAACGCTTTCCTGCGAGGAATCACAAGCGGAACCCTTACCAACGGCGCCTCTCTCATGCCGAGCGCTACGGTCCGCCACGACGCCCGGTTATGGGAGGAGGATGGATGATAGGAAAGCTCGCGATTGCCGGTGGGCCGAAGCGGCTGATGTTGAGCATGCTGGTTCTGACCATTGTTTTGGGAGCGCGGGGGCTCGCGCAAGAAGCGCCCGCCGGGCAGGCACCCGCGACGCCGCCTGCCGAGCAGCAGCGCCCGCGGCGCACCCGCGGCGCCGGCACCGGCCGCCCAAAAGCCCGATAGCGGGCAGGAGCCGGCAGATGAAGAATCCACTTCGCGGCGAAAGCGTGTGCATGATTACAAGAACTGGTCCTACGACGCGGGCGCGGGAGCGAACCTGAACAGCGGCAAAACGCAGACTTACGTGCGCGGCGGCGGCTTTGTGGGCACGGCCGGCGTGGCCCGCAATGCCAACAAATATCTGGGGCTGCGCGCCGATTTTATTTTTGCCAACCTGCCGCTGCGCGACTCCACCCAGCAACTGGCACAGGCGACGGGAGCCAGCAACAACGCATACTCGGTCACGGTGGGCCCGGTCATCAATGTCCAGATCACCAAGCTTTACGGCGCGTATGTCCTGTTCGGTCCTGCCTTCACCCATCGCAGCGGGCATCTGGATTCGGATTCGACGGTCCCAGGTTCGGCGTGCAATGCTTTCTGGACATGGTGGGGCTCGTGCACGAATTCCAGCATTCCTCTCAGCGGCGATTTTGTTCACTCCAGCCTGAACCAGTTCGGATACGACTTCGGAGTGGGGGCGACGCGGAAAATGCCGAGCGGGGTTGAACTTTACGCGGAGATCCGTTTCGTCCACGAATCAGGGGACAGCACGACAACCGATTTTCATCCCATCACCATCGGTTTTCGCTGGTAGGGAAGCCCCGGGCAAGGCAGGCGGATTATCAGGCGGGCTACTCAGGATTGGTTCGGTAGCTCCAGAGATTTTCGGCGCGCTGCAACTGCACGAAGGATGAGGCGGTAACGGGCTCGGAAACCGCTGCGCTGGAGTTTGCTTCAACTAATGCGGCCTCGATCGACGCCGTGCGCGGGCGCGAGCGAGCAGGCCGGATCGGTCGCCTGCGCGTCGCCGGTGAGCAGCAGCGCCTGGCAGCGGCATCCGCCAAAATCCACGGTGCGCTGCTCGCAACTGCGGCAGGGTTCCGGCATCCATTCTTCTCCCCGAAAACGCATGGAATGAAGGGGATTCGCGCCAGATGAAATCGAGCGTGTGCTCGCGGACATTTTCGAAGGTGAGACCGGGAATCACTTCCGCGGCGTGGCAGGGAAGAACCTTGCCTGCGGGATTGATGAGCATCAATTTACGTCCCCATCCACCCATGCAGGCCTTGGGAAAGCGCGCGTAATAATCGGGGACCACCGAATCGATGCGGATGCGCCCGGTGAGGCGCTTTTCCGCGGCCGCAACTGTTGCTACCGCTTTTTCAAGCTGGGCGCGCGTTGGCAGCAGCGCGGCGCGGTTCTGCAGGGCCCAGCCGTAATACTGGGTGTGGGCGATCTCCATGCGCTCGGGGGCGAGTTGCTCGATGAAAGCGATCATCTCGTCGATGTGGTCGATGTTCTGCCGGTGAACGACAAGATTCACGGTGAACGCAATTTTGTGCTGGCGGATCAAGCGCGAAAGTTCGATCTTGTGCGCATGCGCTTTGGCGCCGGCGATCCAGTTGGCGGCTTCTTCGCGCGAATCCTGGAAGCTGATCTGGATGTGATCGAGGCCGGCGTCGACCAGTGCCTGGAGCCGGGCTTCGGCAAGGCCGAGGCCGGAAGTGATGAGATTGGTGTAGAGGCCTGCGGAATGCGCGCCGGCTATGAGTTCCGTGAGATCGGGGCGCGCCAGCGGTTCGCCGCCGGTGAAGTGCGCGTGCAGCATGCCCAGCTTGCCGCACTGCTGGAAAACGTCGATCCATTCTTTGGTGGAAAGTTCTGAACTTGCCGCGGCAAGCTCCAGAGGATTCGAGCAGTAGACGCAATGCAGCGGGCAGCGGTGCGTGATCTCGGCGATGAGGGCGAGCGGGTTGGGGATCATCGATTGGCGGCGGCCTGTGGGCAGTGGCCGGAGGCTAGCTCTGACCCTGAACACTGGACAATGTTCTTCGCAGCTCCAATTATATGCTTGACTGGCATTGTTACTATGAGTAACAATTAAGTAGTGTACGCGGTCGTTACTACAAGATCATTCGCTAAGGCGCTTTTCCGGCTTCCGGTGAACTGGCAGAGGCGGATTGTGGAGAAGATCAAGGAAGTTGCTGCCGATCCCTATGGCAGGCACAGGAACGTAACCAAGCTCCAAGGGCGCGAGGGCTACCGGCTGAGAATTGGCGACTGGCGCGTCATTTACGAATTGCATGACGACCGTCTTGAATTGTGGGCTTTGGAAGTGGGAGCGAGAGGAGGGATCTATTGATGCGTGTCGAAACTATTACGCGCAGGGGCAGGGAATTTGCCGTGATCCCGGTGAAGCATCTGGAGAAACTGATGGAAGATGCCGAAATGCTTGCCGATGTGAAGGCGTACGATGCGGCAAAAGCGCGTCTTGAGAGTGGCGAGGACGAACTCATTCCGCTGGAGATCACCGAGCGCAGGCTGAGGGGCGAGGCCGCGCTGCGCATTTGGCGCGAGTACCGGAAGCTTACCCAGGAGCGGCTGGCGAAGAAGGCGAAGGTCTCTCGCGCGCTGATCGCGGCGATTGAGACTAAGCGCAAGACCGGGTCGGTCAGCACATGGAAGAAGCTGGGTGCTGCGCTTGGTGTGGGCTGGGAGCAGTTGGCCGACTAGGCGTCTCCGGCACGCATGGACAAGCTGCTCTCCACTTCTGCAGATCTGTCTAATAGTCGACAATCCGCTTATGCCGCAGTTGCTCGAGGAACTGGCTGATGTCGGTGCGAATCTTGGCGGGGTCGGCGTCGCTGAACTGAGCCTGCAGTTCCGCTATGATCTGGCCGAAGGTGCGCTGGCCGTCGCACGTTCTCGAGACTGAGCGGCCTGTGCCATGCAAGCTTGATTGCGCCTTCGGGAAACAGGATCACGCGCTCTGTGCCGGGCTTATCCCCCTGCTCCGGTTCTCCGCACCCCAGCGGCAACCGGCGGCCAGACGGGGCTGGCTGGAATCTTCGGGAGGGGGCATGTTAGTGGTCCGTCTCCTGGAGCGCCAAACGCCGCATGCAAAACGCGGGCAGTTGTGGCACTCCACATTGCGCTTGATAAGCCAATTCGCAATGCTCCGGTCGGAATGACAAGATTCGAGCTGGATTCCTGATTCATGCTAGCTGGCCTCGATGCGGAACGCGCCCGGCGGGGGCCATCCTGGCTGCACGTAGGCGAAATAGAGCGCGTCGAGCTGGGCCCATAGGATGTCACACTTGTCGCGCAGGGCCTGGATTGCCAACTCCTGCTCGGCGCGCGTTTTCGCGTTGTCGTAAACATAGTTCACGGCGAACTGCGAATCTTCCGGCGCCTGATAAAGCCGGGCCTCGAAATAATCCAGGCCTCCCGAGAGCCAGGGATAGTGCTGGCGCAACTTTTCCACGCGCAGAGTAATCAGCCTGGTGGAAAACAATTCCGTCAACGAGGAAGCGACCGCCTCGAGCAGCGAGCGATTGCGAACGATATTCAAGTATTCGTTGACGGCGAAGCGGGTCGCGGGAAGAATGCACTTGCCGGCGCGGACCTGCTCGGCATCGAGCCCGGTTGCTTCCGCCAGCTTGATCCAGCGCTTGATGCCGCCCTCGCTGGTGGCGTCGCCATCATGATCGACTACGCGCTTGCGCCAGGCGCGGCGGAAAACCGGGTCAGGGCCGCGCGAGAGAATGATCGAATCTTTTACCGGAATGGTGGACTGGTAGTAGTAGCGGTTCAGCGCCCAGGCCTGCAGTTGCCCGCGGCTGAGCTTGCCTTCGTGCATCAACAAGTGAAAAGGATGCTTGTGATGATAGCGCTCCTCGCCCGTTGCCTGGAATTGCGCACGCAATTCTTCGAGCGAAAGCAGGCGGGCCTGCAGCGGCTTCCGAATCTACAGATCGAACTGCCATCCATCCTCCGCAATTTCCCAACCCGCGTCGCGCACCTGGCGATGCTGAGGCTCGCCTCATCCAGCATGGGGTTGGTGTTATTGATGTGCAAAAATATTTTACGCGGGCGGCGCAATCCCGCCAACTTGTCGAGCGCTGTCCTCGACCGGGACGTGGCCCATCTGCCGCGCGGTTTGTGCCGCCGCCCTGCACGCGAATCAGTTCGTCGTCGCTCCAGAACGTGCCATCGAAGAGCAACAGGTCGGCGCGTCGAGTTGCTGGAGCAGTGCGTCATCGAGCTGCAGGGACGGCGGGCATATACGCCAGGCGCGAGCCCGAAGGCGATTCGATGAGAAACCCCAGAGAGGCTTCGCCGGGCGTGAGCTCGGCGCTGGCGTTGGTCCGTGACATAGGCGGGATAGTGTGTACTCAACGACAAAGCGCGGCACGCGTAAGCCGGAATCTTTGCCCCCAGCGTCAGACAGGGGAAACTCCGCCGTGGTTCGAAGTCAGTCCAGATCACTTGTTGCGGGATGCGCTGCAGCATGCCGAACATTGAATTGTCCTCGCGGAGAATGCGGCGTACCGAAGACGTGGCATGAACGCGCAGGGGCTGAAGTTCGCGCAATAAGAGAAGTCCGAGGACGTGGTCGAGATCGGCATTGGCCAGTGCCACGCCCGCGATCGGCGATTGACGCAGGTCATCGCGGGGATGCAATTCGGGAGTGGCTTCGATTTGGGCCCGCAGATCGGGAGACGCGCCCAGCAAAAACCATGCGCGGCCATCTTGACTGATCGCGACCTGGGTTTGCGAGCGCGGCTTGCCGCGAAACGTGCCGGCTCTTACAGAGCGGCAATTGGGGCAGGCGCAGTTCCACTGCGGAAACGCTCCTCCGGCTGCGGAGCCAAGAATCTTGACTTGCATCTCTGGTGAGTTTACAGCCTGGGCCTGCGGCCGGAGGTAACTTCGAGGGGCCAGAGGGCCGAAGCCGTGGTTTTGCGTCGTGGAGATCGCTTAGAGCGCGGCAAGGTGACAGAACTTGCAACGTTTCTCAGATGACTTGCGGCAAGTGTGAAATTCTCTGCGTTTTTCTCTGCTGTGGGGCGAGAATCGCCCTTGGGGAGGCGGTTTCTTCTTGCCTTTGCACCATTACCGCTGCATACTCGAAGGGCTCGCACGACGCGGGTTTCAGCCCTCCTCCCGGCCCTCCCCGGTTCCATGTTTCCTAGGGCTGGGTTTTCTAGGTCTGGCCGGCAGAGGCTGCGCAGCGCAACGGATCGACATCCCAGAGCTTGGCATCACCGGACATGTTTTCCACTCCTACTTCGCCCGCCATTTGAGTTCCAGGCTTGCCGCACCACACGATGCGGAACTGCGCTTTCGTTCCCAGATACAGAACGTCGACAACATCTCCCGGCTTCAATACAGCGTCCACGCACTGGAGCGTGGCCCCCCGGCCGCTGATAGTGCGCAGGCTGGCGGGCTGGGTGAAGGGTCGGGAATGAGCGTCCATGCCCCAGATTTGCACGGGAAGGTCAACGAAAACGCGCGACTGACGGCGCCGGTCCATGCGTTGCTCCTTGGTTTTAAGGCAGCGATTTGAAACAGGTTCAGGCATGGTAGGGGGGAGGGCCGGGCAAACAAAGGTCACCACGGTCACAGAGGGGGCTGTGTCGAAAGTTTGGTTACCGATTGGCAGGGCGCGAAAACGGCCTGTTAGTTCATGTCCCCCAGCGAGCAGGCGCCGGGACCGCGAGGATCGCCGCAGGAACCGCACCCGCCCGTCGACGCGGATGTGGAAGCGGAGCCTTTGGTCGACATGGCAAAAACACTCAGTTGTGGGCTGAGCTTCAGGCTTTGACATTTTGGGCACTTAGCCTTGTCGTGGCCGAAGACCAGAGTCTCAAATTCATGCTGGCATTGCTGGCAGATGTATTCAAAAATTGGCATGAGGATCACTCCGTGGAACTAACTGTTCCTATTAGAATCAATTCGTGGAAACTTCGCAAACTCGCGGTGTCGCCTGAGGCCTGCCGATTCCAAGACTGAGCTCGGAGACGATGCGGCGCAAGAGACGGCCAGCTTCGTGCCTTCGACCTTTCGGCCGCACTCCTGGCTGAAGGGCGGACACGTGCAGACGCTGGCTTCATTTTTTCTCTCGCGGCGAATCGATCTACCCGCCCCGGAAAATCGTCTGATAGAAGTGGAGCCCGGCATCCCGGTACTCTGCCGCTGCCACTGGCAGAAGGATCGGCGCGCATTGACGCTGATTGTGGTGCACGGCCTCGAGGGGTCGAGCGAGTCTCAATACATGTTGGGGATCGCGCGCAACGGCTTGGCCGCCGGCATGAACGTGGTGCGCATGAACCAACGCAACTGTGGCGGCATGGACCACTGTGCGCCCACGCTGTACAACTCCAGCCGTTCGGCGGATGTGGCGGCGGTTGCGCAAAACCTGGTCGAGCGCGATGGAGTTCCGGGCTTCGTGCTCATTGGGTTTTCCATGGGCGGCAATCTGGTTCTGAAGCTGGCCGGAGAATGGGGGAGCAATGGGCCGGCGCAATTTCGCGGGGTGGCGGCGGTTTGTCCGGCGGTGAATCTGGCGGCGGGAGCCGATGCGCTGCACGAACCCGCCAACCGGATCTACGAATACTATTTTCTGCTGCAGTTGTTTGCGCGCTTTCGCCGCAAGGTGCAGCTGTTCCCCGCCAGTTACGACGTTTCGCGCTTGCACGGAGTGAAGACCTTGCGTCAATTTGATGATCGCATCACAGCTCACTATTGCGGTTTCCAAGGCGCCGATGACTACTATGACCGGGCTTCCGCCGCTCATGGGATCGGAAGGGTCGCGCGTCCAACGCTGGTGATCCACGCGCGCAACGATCCTTTCGTGCGTATTTTGCCGGAGACGCGGCAGGGGCTGCTCTCAAACCCCCACATTACCTACGCGGAAACGGAAGATGGCGGGCACTGCGCTTTTATCGGAGCGCGCGATGGCGACTCTAACTATGACGGTCACTGGGCCGAACGAGAAGTCGCGGAGTTTGCCAAGCAGTTCCGATAGCGAGGGGGCCTTAGCGGGAGTGCCTGCGCCGGATGGTCAACTGCGACCTCGTCACCTGCGACCCCAGGCCAGGATGCCGGCTCCGCGTCCCTTCCATTGCGTCCGCAGGAATGCAAGGATCAGCATCGCGACCGTGATTATCAGCAACCCCCACGATGCGCTCCGGATGCTCTGGCTATGCTTGGGCAAAATCGAGAAACGTCCGTAGACGAATTCGAGATGTACCCAATAGACGAGCAGGGAAGCCTGGCCCAACTGAATCAGTGGGCTGAAGCCCCACAGTCCGGCGGGCTTTTGTCCGAAACCCCAGCGGCACCAGGCGTAGCTCGCCGCCAGAATCAGCAGCAACATGCCTAGACGAATCAGAAAGAAGTCTGGGCTGGTGTGCCAATAGTCGTAGACCGAGTAAAGCTGGCGGGGCTGAGCATCGAGCCAGCGCGAGGCTTGCACGAAGATTAATCCGGCCGCGCCCAGCAGGGCGAAAATCAGGGATTGGCGTTCGCGGGCCCACTGACTTTGCAGAATAAATCCAGCGGCCAGTCCGGCGAAGGCAAACGCGGTCCAGGGAAAGATTGGAAAGAGCCAGGCTTGCGGCGTACCCAGATTGTGGACACCGTTGATGTAGGATTCGAGCGGCCAGGGCAGCCAGTCCGGGCGCCAGGTTGTCCACAGCGGAGGCGTGAGTAGAGAGATTGCCAGGGCCGCTGCAGCCGAGGCGAGCACCAGACCGACTCTGGCTCGCGCTCCGCGATGAATCGACAGTACCAGCCAGCAGAGCACGCCCATGAGCATCATCGAGACGCCGATGGTGTTGAGCACATCGACACGCAGGAGGTCGCTCAACGGCGCCCATCCCCAGGCGATTACATATTCCTGCAAGCGAAAGAGCAGGCCAAAGGCGAATATCTCTGCCCCGCGGCGAATGGTAGTTCGCGCGATCTGCGCCGGCGGCAGGTTCTTCATCCAGAGCTTTTCTGTGACTAAAGCGAATGAGATGCCCGCGAGAAACAAGAACAACGGGGCCGGGAAAGTTCCTCCCAGTTGCGAGTACATGAAGAACTTGCTCTGGCGCGCCGCGGGGCTGAGCCAGGCATCGTAGCAGTGCGTCTGAAACATCAGAACGCAGGCCAAGCCGCGCATCCAATCGATGTAAGCCAGCCGGGATGGAGCGGCGGAGGTCAATGGGACAACGCATGATACTCTACCGGTTCGAAAAATTGTCCGCCCAAGCGCATCTTGTCAGGGACAATCGCGAGGGCTAGTCGCGAGGGACAATCGGCTGGTGGAAGCGGTCGTAAAGGACCCTTCGCTTGCGGGGCAGGTGTATCCTTTCGGGGATCATGCTTTGGTCAACCAGGGTCTTTGCGAACCAGGCTGAGAGCGCTGGCCGCATCGCTGCCAGTGCAAGTTTTGTGGATACGGAAGTGGACGTGCCGATGGCAACTCAGAGTGGAGGACCACGATGAAACGGATGTCCCTGCCAGCCTTACTAGCAACGATAATACTTCTGCCAGCCTTCTGCTTTGCCCAGGATGCGACAGGCCGGATCACGGGCACGATTTCCGATCAGCAGGGAGCCGTCGTCCCGGGGGTGCAGGTGACCGTGACCAACACTGCCACCCATGCGAGCCGCAAAACCACCACCGATCATGACGGTTCCTATCAGTTGCTCGCCCTGCCGATTGGCAATTACAAATTAACGGCAGAGCACGAGGGCTTTCGCACCGTCATCAGCCCCGAAAATAAACTGCTCATCAACCAGGCGCTGCGCATCGACATTCGCATGGAGGTAGGCGCCACCACGCAAACCGTGGATGTGGGCGCGGAAGCCGCGCCGGTCGAAACTGTGAATCCGACCCTTGGCCAATCCGTGACCGGACGCACGCTCACCAACATGCCGCTCAACGGCCGGGACACGCTTGATCTGGCGCTTCTGCAGCCTGGCGTAACCGAGAGCAACGACGATAACACCGGGGCTGGGGGTTACAGCATTGCGGGCGGACGTACCGATTCCGTGACCTTTCTGCTGGACGGCGGACTGAACAACGATCTGCTCGACAACAGCAATCTTCTTGACCCGAACCCGGATTCTATTGCGGAATTCCGTTTACTTACCAGCAACTACACTGCGGAATACGGCCGCAACGGCGGAGGCATCATCAGCGTCGTGACGAAATCCGGCACCAACCAGTTGCATGGCAGCGCTTTTGAGTTCCTACGCAACCAGGTTTTCGACGCCAACGACTATTTCAACATTCCACTAGGCATTCCGCGGCTCGATCTGAAACGGAACCAGTTCGGCGGCACCCTGGGCGGCGCCATTCGCAAGGAGAAGATATTTTTCTTTCTGGCTTACCAGGGAACCCGGCAAGTTCAGGCGGTACCGGACGTTGATATTCCGGTGTACACGCCGCAGCAACTGCAGGGAAATTTCTCCCAGTCTGCGAATGGCGGCCCGGATCCCCTTGTGGCCGCGTTCCTCGAGAGCAATCCCTACTTCGCATCGCCGAATGGCAATGCGGCGCTGGCGATTATCGACCCCACCAAGATCGACCCGGTGGCTCAGGCATACATCAAAGCCGGCCTGATCCAAACTTCTCCGACTAACCAGACGGCTTGCAACACCACCGGGATTTGCAGCGGGGTGTTCTCCACTTCGCTGGAGCAGACGAATAACGCGGACGAATTGACCACGAAATTCGATTTCAACCTGAGCACGAAAGACAAAATTTCCGCTACCATCGGGGCGAATCGCACGCTGTTCCTGAACCCGTTCCCCTATTCCACGGTGCCGGGATTTCCCAGCCGCACCCCGGCAAACTACTACTTCACGAACATCGGCTATACCCATGTAGCTTCCCCTACGCTGGTGAATGAGTTTCACTTCGTGACACATCGCAGTAATTATCTTGCCGACGGTGTGGTCGCGCAGTTGCCCTCCGGACCCGGCCTCGGCATTGGCATTACGCCGGATCTCGCCACCGGGCCCACCAATATTTTCTTCGACACTGGCTTTCAGTTTGGTCCCAGCGAGCAGGGACCCACGCGTTATGTGGAAAATACTTTTTCATGGACCGATGCGCTCTCCTGGACTCGGGGCAAGCACAACCTGAAGTTCGGGGCCGGATTCTCCCCGTATCAGGAGAACCTGCTGTTCGACTATTACACTAACGGGGAATTTGACTTCTACTCCACTAGCGGTTCCACCGCTTCCGGAAATCCGTACGCCGACTTCTTACTGGGCGGCGCGTCCGCCTTCTTTCAGGGGCCGCTCGCGGCTTCCAATATTCGCAGCAAGAGCACCTATGTGTTTGCCCAGGACGAGTGGCACGCACGCAAGAATCTGGTGCTAACCGTGGGCCTGCGGTACGAGTACAACACGCCCAAGGCTGACACCGAGGGGCGCAGCTTTTCGGTGATCCCGGGACTACAGTCGCAGCGATTTGTGAACGCGCCCCCGGGTATGGTATTTCCCGGCGATCCGGGCGCTCCAACCGGAGTAAATTTTCCAGACAAGAAAAACTTTGCACCGCGCTTCGGCTTCGCCTGGGACCCCAAGGGCGACGGGAAGACCAGCGTGCGTGGCGGCTTCGGGCTTTTCTACGACATTCTTAAGGGGGAAGATAATCTGCAATTCAACGGGGAAGTTCCGTTTTATGCCGAGCCGGGCCTGTACTTCAACAACGTTGCTAACGGGCCGCCGGGTTATCTTAGTCAGCCGTATCAATCGGTTGGAGCCACGAATCCATTTCCTTCCACTTCGCCGACGGCCGATGTGGGCTTCGATCAATTCCTTCCCATCAACTCCAGCGGCGCCGTATACCTGGTCGACCCGCACCTGCGCACACCCTACGTCTACCAATACAACCTGAGCCTGCAACGCAATCTATTCGCCGACACCGTGCTGGAGGCAAACTACGTGGGCAGTTCCGGCCATGGATTAACGTCGCTGAGAGACATCAATCCGATGGTGCTGGGGAGCACGAATCGACTGCTCAATAACGCCAATGGCACCTGCGAACACTACCGTGTGATCTGTTACGGGCAACTCCCTGAATTCCAGAATGTGTCGAATGCAAATTACAACGCTCTCGAGGCCAGCCTTACCCGGCAGCCCAAGAGTTCCAAGCTGGGCACGGCTTATTACACTTTTGCCTACACCTACGGTCACAATCTGGACAACGTATCCGGATTTCAGCAGCGCAACTTCCAGGTGCCGACTTATAGCCCGGACTTGTTCTACGCTTCCGGGGACAGCGATGTCCGCCAGCGCATCAGCTTCAGCGGAGGCTGGGACCTGCCTCTTGATCGGGTGTGGGCCGGGGCGCCGAAACGCCTTACCAAAGGGTGGAGCATCTATCCCATCGTGACCTGGCGTACGGGCTTTCCCTTTGACATTCCTGCGGGGTTGGGCGATACCTCTGATCCCTACAACTACGGAACTTCTGGCGCCGGCGACCCGATTCTTTCCCACGCCGCCCTGGTCGCGCCCATACGCACGCTCAATCCTCGTAACGTGACCACGATCTATCCGACTGTGTACGGCACGGACCTCCACACCGGCGCTTGCCAAATCACAACCGGCCAACCAATCACGGGTCACTTCATTTTTGACCCCAACAGTTTTTCGAATATTCCGCTGCAGAACAATTCTTATTACGGGGGCGACAATCCGTGCTTCCCGGAGCTCGATCCGGTGAATAATCCGGCGGACCGCACCTACGGCCTGGGCCGCAACGTGCTGCGGGGGCCGCATCTGACGAATTTTGACGTGGCGCTGGCCAAGACTACCGCGATCACGGAGCGCGTCAGCATGGAACTGCGTGTGGAGTTTTTCAACGTGCTGAATCATCCGGAGTTCGCGCAGCCTACGGTGGCGGACGGGGCCACCAACATCAATGGTTCGACGTTTGGACAGATCACCAGCACGGGTAGCTTCCGCGGGCCCGCGCCCCGCATTGGGCAACTGGCAGCCAGATTCACGTTCTAGGAGCCGAGAGACGCGTTAAAATCTGAAGCGAGGGCGCGTAGCTCAACTGGATAGAGCACCGGATTTCTAATCCGGCGGTTGCAGGTTCGATTCCTGCCGCGCCTACCATGCTATTGCGTTGACCTCACTAGCTAATTTTTATGTCTCCTTTTTTGGGTCGACATAAGACCACGATCGATCTTGGAGCCAGCAGGTAAGTCGTCCGCTCTAAGGGGATTCCGTCGTCCGCGAAATCATCTGGACTGGGCAAAGAAGTGTCCACGATTCTTTTCCACTCCTGTGCGGTTCCCTCTTGCACATTGAAATCCAACTCTTCCCAGTACGCATTGATCATCGCGTAGATGTCATCGTCACCTTGAGAAGCGCCGTGTAGGCAGAATGCCAGGCTGTGCGAGTCATAGGACAAATCGGCCGTGGGTCCGACGCCGTACCAGGAAACATCCTCCCGCCAGAACCGGCTCCGGCTTAACGAGGGATGCATTTTCCGGAACGCAATCATCTTCTTGAAGAACTGCAAAATGTCCTTATTGGATCGGAGTTGATTCCAGTCGAGCCATCCGGTTTCGTTGTCCTGGTTGTAGGGATTGTTGTTGCCGAATTGTGTATTGAGGAACTCGTCGCCGGCCCGAAACATCGGCGTACCGTTGGATAAGAAGAGCAGACAGCAGAAATTCTTTACCTGCTTTCGGCGCAACGCGCGGACTGACGGGGAGAGAGCTTCATCCCCCTCTTGTCCGCAATTCCAGCTGTAGTTCGCGTCGGTGCCGTCCTGATTGTTATTTCCGTTTGGCAAATTGTGCTTGCGGTCATAAGAGACAAGATCGTAGAGCGTGAAGCCGTCGTGGGACGTAACATAATTCACGCTCTGATATGCGTGATAAGCGTCTGCAAGGGTGTCGGGAAACAAGTCAGCGCTGCCATAGATACGCTGCATTACCTCGGGAACCATGCCGGCGTCGCCCTTGACGAAGCGGCGAATATCGTCGCGAAACCGCCCGTTCCACTGGAGCCAGGTCAGGCCCGGGAATCCACGGCCGAGTTGATAAGCGGCTGTGTCCCAAGGTTCAGCAATTAGACGTACGGGCCCCAATTCCGGGTCCGCCGCAATTTCACTGAAGATGGGCGCTTCGCGCCAGTTGAGCGATCCATCTGCATTGCGGCTGAATACCGACGCCAGATCGAAGCGGAATCCATCGATATGCATCCCACGCTTCCAATAACGCAGACTGTCAATCACCATCTTGCGCACGTGGGCCTGGCCGAAATTCAAGGTATTGCCCGTGCCGGAGTAATTAGCGTACGGGTTTGCCGGATCGGAGGAGAGCATGTAATAACCGGCGCTGTCCAAACCCTTGAAGCTGTAGATGGGACCGTTGGAGTCGCCTTCGCAAGTGTGGTTGTATACAACGTCCAGCACGACGCTGATATCCGCTTGATGAAACGCCTTCACCATAGTCTTGAATTCAAGAAGCTGTTCTTCAGCACGAGGTGTGCTTGCGTACTGACCATGAGGCGCGAAAAAATTCAAAGGCATATAGCCCCAGTAATCGCCTTCTTGTGGATCACGCTGAAAAACCGGCATCAGTTCCACGACCGTCACCCCAAGTTCCTTTAGATAGGGGATCTTTTCCACGAGACCGGCGAATGTGCCGGCACGCGATGGGTCGACACCTGAGTTTGGGTTCTTGGTGAAACCTCTGACGTGAAGTTCGTAGATGACTGCATCCGACTCATGAGATGGAGACCGAACCCCCGACCAGTCAAATGTCGGTCGATGATCCATCAGCACCCCCAAGGGCGCGCGGCCCGCATTGGATCCTTCTCGCATGGCCAGGTTGCGATCAAAACCGGGCGGGAAGAAAATGCACTTCGCGTAAGGATCGAGGAGAACCTTCTGCGGGTCGAAACTGTGGAGTTGAGGAATGGTCTCTCCCGAGACGGAGTATGCGTAGTAGCGAGCGTCAGGAATTTTTGAGACTGGGACGCGGCAGTGCCAAATCTGCCCCGACTTGTTGTGCAGGAAATCCAGTTGAAGCCTCAGGAGAGGATTCACTAAGTCGGCTGGAGAATAGAGCAATAGAGCGACGCTATCCGCGTGTTCCGAGTGGACGGAAAAATTGAACGCCTGCTCCTTTTCGATCCAGTTGACGCCGAGCGGCAATGGGTTGCCCTCAGCCTGCTCCCATGTCGGTCTCTTGGTGGGTCGGGCGGCAGCGCTGTTGACAGGCTTGGACGGACCGTCCGTGTTGGCGAGTACGTTAACGTTCGAACTCTTCACTGCCCCTCTCCATGCACTCCAATCACTCGCTTCGCGCTCAATGTTGAATCTCAATGTGGCAGCGCTACCACTCCGCCAAACTGCGGCAACGAACTGAGCAATTTGCTCGCGCCGTTCCAAAATATTTGCACTCCGATGCATACCAGCAGGAACGCGGTGAGTTTCAAAATTACGTTCGTCCCCGTTGCGCCTAGCTTGCTCGCGAGCCGATCGGCGTAGCCATAGCAGAGATAAATGGTTACTGCAATGAAAGCGGAACCAATCGCCGCCGCGAGAATTGCGAGCAGGTTTGAGCCCAGGTGCTGCGGCGCATTCGCGCCCAAAGTGATCGCAATCGAAATGGAGCCGGGACCGACTGTCAAGGGAAGCGTCAGCGGGTAGAACGCCTGGCTCAGAGCATCCGCGCAAGTAACCGTTCGCCTGGCTGAGCCTTGATCGCTCGCCTCTTTCTGATTCAGCATCGCCCAGCCCGCTGAAATCACAATCAGCCCACCGCCGACCTGCACCACCGGGAGCGAAATCCCAAAGAAGGAGAGCACGTGCGCCCCGAGGGCAAAGGACGCGATCAGCAGTATGAAACTATCTACCGCAATTCGGCGAGCCAGCACTCGTCGCGTTTCGGCCGCGTAGTCTCGCGTCAGCAGCAGAAAGACCGGAGCGCCTCCGATCGGATCCACGATCGGAAAGAGCGCGCTCACCACCAGGAGAATACTCTTGGCAACTTGAATCACCACGCTAACCTTCCGTTTGTTTCCAGATTTGAGCGGTCGCTCATCCACGGTCCGCTTGCTCGCTGACGGATGTTGCAGGGCCTGCGCACTTTGAACTCTCCGTCAAATCCCGCTCAGGAACTGACTGCGCTCAGGAACTGACTTCTTACGATCCCAGCGCATTATTCACCATCTGCTCCGCCTGGGTAAGGATCGCGTTCAGATGGGTCTGGCTCTTGAAACTCTCGGCGTAGATCTTGTAAATATTCTCGGTACCGGAAGGCCGCGCTGCAAACCAACCGCTCTCCGCGACAACTTTCAAGCCGCCGATCGGGGCATTATTGCCCGGGGCTTTGGTCAGCTTGGCGGTGATTGGCTCACCCGCCAGGTCTGACTCTTTTACGGCGTCCGGCGTGAGTTTCGCTAACTTTGCTTTCTGCTCGGGCGTGGCGGGCGCGTCGATACGCGTGTAGTACGGAGTGCCGAACTCCGCCGTCAGTTCGCGGTAATGTTCTCCGGGATTCTTGCCGGTGCGCGCGGTAATCTCCGCTGCCAGCAAGTCCATGATTGGCCCGTCCTTGTCGGTCGTCCATACTGTGCCGTCAAGACGAAGAAAACTCGCTCCAGCGCTTTCTTCTCCGCCAAAACAGTAGGAGCCATCGACCAGGCCCGGCACAAACCACTTGAATCCCACCGGTACTTCGTTGAGCTTGCGGCCAAGCTTTTTGACGACCCGGTCAATCATGCTGCTGCTCACCAGAGTTTTTCCCACCGCAACTGTGTCACGCCACTGGGGCCGGTGCGTGAGCAAGTACTGAATCGCAACGGCAAGGTAATGATTCGGGTTCATCAAGCCCGCGACAGGAGTGACGATCCCGTGCCGATCGGCGTCGGTGTCGTTTCCGAAAGCCACCTGGTACTGATCTTTTAAAGCGACGAGCCTGGCCATCGCATAGGGACTGGAGCAGTCCATGCGAATCTTGCCGTCGTGGTCAACGGTCATAAACGAAAATGTCGGGTCGATGATTTTGTTGGTGACAACGATGTCCAGCCCGTAAATCGAGTTGATCGGTTCCCAATAAGGCAATGAAGCCCCGCCCAGAGGGTCCACGCCAAGTTTGAGGTGGGCGCCACGAATCGCTTCCATGTCGACGACATTCTTAAGGTCACGAACGTATGGCAGGACGAAATCCTGCTGGTGAGTGGTCGCGGACTGGATCGCCTTGGCAAACGGAATTCGCTTGACCGCAGCATTCCCGGCTCGCAACAATTCGTTCGCGCGATTCTGCACCCAGCCGGTCACGTCGGTATCAGCCGGGCCGCCGTTGGGCGGGTTGTACTTGAAGCCTCCATCCCCGGGGGGATTGTGCGACGGGGTAACGACGATGCCGTCGGCGAGATGGTCTTTCTGCTTGCGGCCGCGGTTGTAAACCAGAATCGCTCGCGAGATCACCGGCGTCGGAGTGATCCCGTCGTCTTGCTGAATGATCGTCTCTACACTATTTGCCGCCAGCACTTCGAGGGCGGTGCGCTGCGCGGGCTCGGAGACCGCGTGGGTGTCCTTCCCCATGTAGAGCGGGCCGTCGGTTCCGTGGGCGCGCCGGTACTCGCAGATGGCCTGGGTGATCGCCAGAATGTGCGCTTCGTTAAATGTGCCGCGCAAAGGCGAGCCCCGGTGTCCGCTGGTGCCGAAGCTGACTAGCTGGTTGGGATCGTCCAGGTCGGGACGCCGCTCGAAATATTCCTTTTGCAGGCGAGCCACATCCACCAGCAAGTCTTTCGGCGCTGGTTTGCCGGCCAGCGGAGAAATCCTTTCACCTGGCTGGGACTGTGTTTCTAAGGTACTGGGCATGGTTCCACCTTCCAAATCTCGCTGGCATATTCCGCAATCGAGCGATCGCTCGAAAACTTCCCGGAGCTGGCGACGTTCAGAATGGCTTTCTGCGCCCATGCGGCGGGTTCAGCATAGAGCGCGCCCAACCGGTCTTGTGCGTTGCAATAGGAGGTCAGGTCCGCAAGATTCATATAGTGATCGCCCTGGGTCAGAAGCGCATCGCGCAAGGAAGCGAATACTCCGGGCTCATTACGGCTGAAGTAGTCAGAGAAAATCAGGTCGAGAGCGGCTCGCGTTTCCGGCTCATGTTCATAATGCCAGTTCGGGTTGTACGAAGCGCGGCTGTTCTCGACCTGCTCCACCGTGAGGCCGAACAGGAACATGTTTTCTTCTCCGGCCTCCTCCGCCATTTCGATGGTCGCGCCGTCGCGGGTTCCGACGGTTAAGGCTCCGTTCATCATAAATTTCATGTTACTGGTTCCACTGGCCTCGTAGCCTGCGGTCGAGATCTGGTTGGAGACATCGCTGGCTGGAATCAGCCGCTCCGCCAACGAAACGTTGTACTCAGGGAGAAAGACGACGTTCAGCCGGCCGTGCGCCACAGGGTCGGCGTCAATCGTGGCCGCCAGGTTGTTGATGAACTTTATGATGAGCTTGGCTAGTGTGTAAGCCGGCGCGGCTTTACCGGCGAAGAAAAATGTTCGAGGCACCATCTTCATGGCGGGATTTTGACGCAGCCGGTTATAAACGATCACAATGCGCAACGCATTCATCAATTGCCTTTTATATTCGTGAATACGCTTGATATGGCAGTCGAAGATGGTATCGGGGTCCACGACACGCCCCGACGTTGACTTGAGCCAATCGGCAAACTGCGCTTTGGCCTCCCGCTTGGACGAGAGCAGGCGCTCGCGAGCGCTGGAATCCTCGGCGAATGGTTTGAGCTGCTTGAGCAGGCTAAGATCCGTAATCCAGCGATCTCCGATGGCTTGTGTGATGGCGCGGGCGAGCGCGGGATTGGCCTCGAGCAACCAGCGCCGGGGCGTCACTCCGTTAGTCTTGTTGTTAAAGCGCTCGGGAAACATTTCCGCGAGATCCTTGACCGTGGTGGTTCGCAGCAGCTTGGAATGGATAGCAGATACCCCGTTGGTGCTATGCGAGCCAACGATGGCAAGGTTGGCCATCCGGATTTTGCGCTGGCTTCCTTCTTCCACCAGGCTGATGCGCTGCACGCGCCCCTCGTCGCCGGGGAAGCGAGCGCGAACTTCGTCGAGCAGCCGGCGGTTGATCTCGTAAATGAGCTCCAGGTGACGAGGAAGCAGTTTCTCAAACCACGCTACCGGCCATTTCTCCAGAGCCTCAGGCAGCAAGGTGTGATTTGTGTACCCGAGTGTCTTCTTGGTCAGGTCCCAGGCCTGGTCCCATCCCAGGTGCGCATCGTCGAGCAAGATTCGCAGCAGTTCAGGGACCGACATGGAAGGATGAGTATCATTGAGTTGAATCGCGGCTTTCTCCGGAAACTTTTCCCAATCCGAGTTGTGGCGCAGGAAACGGCGCACCAGGTCGGCCATGGAACACGCGACCAGGAAATACTCCTGCAGAAAGCGCAGCCCCTGTCCCTTCGTCGTGGAATCGTCGGGATATAGCACGCGGGTCAGTGACTCGGCCTGGAGAGTTTCTCCGAGTGCGCCCACGAAATCTCCGGTGCCAAACTTCTCTAAATCGAAATATTCAGGCGCCGCCGCGGCCCAGAGCCGGAGCGTGTTAATCGTCTTTCCACCGTAGCCCACCACAGGACGGTCAAACGGGATACCGATCAGACTCGAAGGCCGGTCGGGAATGACTTGAAAATTACCTCCCTGCAACTTGAACGAGACGTTCAACTTCACCTCTACGTTCTCGTGAAGCCGCGAAATTTCCCAGGGATCGCCATAGCGAAGCCAGTTGTCAGGATTCTCTTTTTGCCAGCCGTCTACGATCGTTTGCTTGAACATGCCGTACTCATAGCGCAAACCGTAGCCGGTGCCGGGCAGTTGCATGGTCGCCATCGAGTCGAGAAAGCACGCCGCGAGGCGGCCCAGGCCGCCGTTGCCCAACCCGGCATCTGGTTCCTGCTCGACCAGTTCAAGCCAGTCGATCCCGTTCTGTCGAGCTGCATCCGGCAGAAGCGGGTCGAGCAACAGGTTGGTGATGTTGTTGGCCAACGAACGTCCGATGAGAAACTCCATGGAGAGGTAATAAATGCGTTTGGCGTTTTGCCGTTCATAAGTGTTTTTGGTGAGCACCCAACGCTGGGCGAGAAGGTCTCGCACGGAAGAGGAGAACGCCTCAAAGCGCTCACGAGCACTCGCTACTTTCGGATCGATCGCTCTATCAAAAACCAGGTGCCGTTCATAAGAGGCGTTTTCCGTCCCGATAAACGGCATCGCGCCGTACCCGTGTTGTTCGAGAACATCTGAGACATTGGTTGCGCTGGTCTTCACCACGCTAGTAACGGGAGCGACTCTTGCGGAACTCGAGGTCACGACGCGATTGGTGCTCATAAGATGGGCCTCAGTTTTTCACGAGGAGGTGTTTGTATTCAAGGTTCAAAGCTACTCAGAGTAGAGCGTCTCGCCTGACTCAAGCTCAATTCCTGAAGCCAACAGGTAGGCGCGCACGATCTCTTCGGCTGCAAGCCAATCCATCTCAGGCGAACCCAGCGGAGAGCCTCTTTTTTCCCAGAGCTGGTAAGCGACTTTCTGCACGAGTTCATGACGGTCCTCTCCATAAAAATCGGTCAGTGGCTCGGTCTGTTGCATCCGGTCTTCGCTCTTGGCGGGGTTGCGTGGTGCCGAATTGATGTTGAGGACCATCGCTTAGTTGCTTGCTTTCTATAAATTACACCCGAAGTGCTCCGGTGATTCAATAGGACGATGGTATTAGCGATACCTGAATGCATTGGGCCTGGAGAAATGAGACACGCGCCGGTTTGTACTCATATTCCCAGTCCGCTTTTGCCGGCACCGATACGTGCGTCCAATAGATTCGGTCATCGCGATGGGCGAGCGGACGGCGCTAGCGCCCAAAGAGAAAATCTGAAGCTCGGCAGTCAATACTATCGTCCAATTGTTTATCTTCCAGGCTTCTGTTCTGATGTTTTGCGTCGATCGAACTCGATCATAAATCGTCACAACCGGGACTTAGGCAGACGACATCAGGTTTAAGGCGAAGTTAGGATTTCAGTTCACAAAACCATACCGAATGGAGGAAACGATTATGAAACGCTTCACGTTTCTGTTGGTTGCAGTTGTAACCATGGCCGGCCTTCTCATCCTCATTGCCCCTGCCCCAGGCCACGCGGATGGGCAGCCCACCCCCTACGTTACCGAAATCCCTCAAGGATATCGTGACTGGAGATGGATTTCCTCGGCCCATGAAGCAGGCAACCTCAACAGTTTAGGCGCCCTCCTGGGCAATGATGTAGCGATCAAGGCTTTCCGGGAAGGGAAGCTTCCATACCCGGACGGCACAATCCTAGCTGCTTTGCATTACCGTAACGTCCCATCAGCGGAAAACAATAAGATCTTTGGCCAAGCCCAATCTTTCGTTCCCGGTGCCCCCACGAACATTCAGTTTATGGTGAAGGACTCGACAAAGTACGCCGCAACCGGCGGATGGGGGTTTGGTCACTTCGCGGACGGAAAATCTGGCGACGCGGCATTTATGAAAAGCTGCTTCCCATGCCACGAGAAGACCAAAGCGACCGACCTTGTCTTCACCCATTACGCACCCTAATGCTGAACCGAAAGGCTTCGGCAATGATCCAATAAGTGGGAGGAAGACTTATGGCAACGGAAAGAGTAGTACCCATGAAGCTGGCGCGGATGAAGGTTGCGCAGGTTTCTAGACCTGGAGCGGATTTTGAGATTGTGGAGCGCGAGATTCCTGAGCCGGATGCAGGGCAGGTCCGCATCAAGGTGCAGGCCTGCGGCGTTTGCCACAGTGATGTGCTTACCAAGGAAGGCTTGTGGCCTGGAATTCAGTATCCCCGCGTTCCAGGACACGAAGTGGCTGGCATCATCGATGAAGTGGGTGCCGGCGTTTCCGCGTGGAAGAAAGGGCAGCGCGTCGGTGTGGGCTGGCACGGCGGCCAGGACAACACATGCCGGGAGTGCCGGCGCGGAGATTTTCGCAATTGCCGGAACCTGAAAATTTGTGGCATCAGCTACGACGGAGGCTACCAGCAATACATGGTTGCTTCGGTGGAGGCGCTGGTGTCGATACCCGATGGTTTACACGATGTTGATGCCGCGCCGCTGCTGTGCGCCGGCATTACGACCTACAACGCATTGCGGCACAGTGGTGCGCTTCCCGGCGATCTGGTTGCGGTGCAGGGGATCGGCGGCCTGGGTCATCTTGGAATTCAGTTCGCGAACAAGTTTGGTTATAGGGTCGCCGCGATCGGGCGCGGATCTGAAAACACGGCGCTCGCGAAGAAGCTGGGAGCGAGTGTCTACATCGATAGCAGCGCGACCAAGGCTGCCGAAGCATTGCAGAAGCTGGGCGGGGCGCGGGTGATTCTAGCGACGGCGCCAAACTCGAAGGCAATGTCTGAACTGATCGACGGCCTCGGCCCGAATGGCGAGCTCATGGTAGTCGGTGCGAGCGCTGATCCCATCGAGGTCACGCCGCTACAACTCATTAACGGAAGTCGAACGATTCAGGGCTGGGCCTCGGGAACGCCAGCAGATTCCGAGGACACCCTGAACTTCGCCGAACTGAGCGGGGTGCGTCCCATGATCGAAACCTATCCGCTGGAACGGGCCGCCGAAGCTTACGCGCGCATGATGAGCGGCAAAGCAGAGTTTCGCGTGGTTTTGACGATGTAAAAATTGACTGAAAAATGAAGGCAGCACACGAAAATCTGGCAACATCTAGGAGAAAATAGTTTATGTCGCATCATTACTCCGGTCCGGACTTTGGCTTTCCCCACGGGGACGCCCGCCTCGATTTTACTGACTTGTACGTCTTCCCGAAGCCTGGGGATGCCAGCAAGTCGATCCTGATTATGAACGTGCATCCGTCGGCCGGTGTGAATCCGCCGGGGCCTACGACCGATGTTCCCTTCGCGACTGAGGCCGTCTATGAACTCAGGATTGATACCAACGGCGATGCCGTCGCCGATATCGCTTATCGAATCCGTTTCGCCTCAGACAAAAGCGGGCTGCAGACTGCGACACTTCGCCGCGTCGAGGGCGCGCAGGCCGCCGGGATGGGCGACGACGGGCAAGTGATTGTCGAGGGTGCGCCGGTCTCGACCGGGCTGGATACAAAGGTGACGGAGGCTGGCAACTACCGCTTCTTCGCGGGCTGGCGCAGCGATCCTTTTTTCTTCGATGTAAATGGAGCCCTGAACAACCTGCAGTTCACCGGTGACGATTACTTCACCGACAAGGACGTCTGCAGCATCGTGCTGGAGATGCCCAACTCTGCTCTGGGTTCTAAAAAGGTGGGCTTGTGGGCTCGCACGCTGGACGGTGCAGCCGGAAAGTGGGTCCAAGCCGATCGCGGTGCACGGTCAAATCAAACTCCCTTCCTTGCCGGCGAGGCGAACGCCGCATATCTCGCTGCGGAGCCGGCGGGTGATGCCAGTTTCATCCCAGTCTTCGTGCACGCGCTCGAGCACGCGGGCGGGTACACGCGGGCGGATGCAACGCGCGTCGCCGGGACCATGCTGCCGGATATCCTCCGCTACGTTCCCACGCGGCCGGCGTCCTACCCGGAGAATGGCCGGGCACTCACCGACGACGTCGTAGATTTTTTCCTTCCTCTCCTTACCAATGGAAAGGTGACGCAAGATAAGGTCGGGCCGCACAAGGACCTGCTCACGTCGTTCCCGTACGTTGGCCCGCCGCACAAGGCGCGATCGGCGGGAAAGGTGGCCGCCTAGATCGAAAAGGTCGTCTATGCCTGGCAAAAAAACTGTAATCATTACCGGGGCATCGGGAGGGATCGGCGCGGCTTTAGTCCGGGGATTTCTGGAGGAAGGCTATAACGTCGTCGGAACCTCTCGTGATGCCAGTCGAAAGCTGACTGCCTCAGCTAGCCTCGTTCTGCTCGATGGTGATATCGGCAAGCAGCAAACCGCTGCCGATGCCGTCGAGGCGGCAATCAAGAGCTTCGGGACGGTCGATGTTTTGGTGAATAACGCCGGCATCTTCCTGACCAGGCCCTTCACTGATTTCACGATCGAGGATTTCGATGCCCTGGTCTCCGTTAATCTGCTGGGGTTCTTCCACATTACTCAGCGCGCTGTGAAGGAGATGTTGAAACAGAAATCGGGGTGCGTTGTGACGATCACCGCGGCGCTGGCCGATCGGCCAATCGCTGGCGTAAATGGCTCCGTTTCGATGATCACAAAAGGTGGCTTGAATTCAGCGACCCAGAATCTCGCAACCGAGTACGCAAAGGACGGCATTCGCTTTAATGCAGTAGCTCCTGGCGAGGTGGATTCACCGATGCACAGCAATGATCCCAAAGACTCTACGTTGCAGCCGACCAGGAACAGGGCGACGGTGAAGGAGATCGTCGATGCCGTTCTTTATCTGGCACAGGCAGGTCATGTGAGCGGAGAGATACTCCACGTGGATGGCGCCGCTCCGGCTCGTCGTTGGTAGCAGACGATTCCAGTTCGGTCGGGATGAAGGGTATGGGGTATCGTTACAGCACATCCTCGGACGGAAGGACAAGAGATGGATTGGAAATGGTTGATCCAGTTTGCGCTGCAGGGGAGCAGTGAGTTGGAACAATACGCCATCCTGCTGGTGCGGGTTTCGATCGGGCTGTTCTTCGCAATCTCAGGCGGAAACAAATTGTTCGTCCCGGGCGGCACCAAGCCTGTTTACGACACGCTCGTCAAGGCGAAAGTCCCGTTTCCCCGCCAGACGGCTTATTTCGTCGCGAGTGTCGAGTTCGTTGGCGGATCCCTGCTGACCGTGGGGTTTCTTTCGAGCGTCGCCTGTACGGCTTTATTGATCGATATGGCTGTTGCCACCCTGACCAGCGCGGTTTCCACTCTGCCGAAAGGGCTCTCGCCTTTGAACTGGCTCGACGACTTCCTCTACCTTCCGGAAGTCTTGTACGTGCTCTTCTTTGCCTGGCTGATCAGCTCTGGTCCGGGAAAGTTTAGTGTCGATTACTGGCTCGCCGGCAAGTTAGTGGGATGATTGAGCGACGAAGAGGCTGGTGCAGAAAAGGACGGTGTAAATGACAGAAGATCGAACGTGGCAATGGGTCGTATTCGCCATTTTCTTCGTTCTTTCCCCTATCATTTTCCATCCTTGGTGGCTCGCAGTTCTTTCCATAGCCTTGTTTGGCCTGCTGGCTCATTTTCTTTTTCCGAAACAAAATTCAAAGTAGCCCCGCCCGGCGAATCACGAACCGCTGCTTTTCCGGTGCTCGCACATTTTGGTATTCAAACAAGAATCGGCCAGCATCAGGCGTTCGACCGGCTTTCCGCCTAGGATGTGGGACTCGACGATTTCGTCGACGTCGGCCTCGGTGACATACCCATACCAGACAGCATCCGGATAGACGACGAGATTGGGACCGTGCTCGCATTGATCGAGACAGCCAGCTTGATTTGCCCGCACTTTTCCCTTCAGGCCGTGCTCTGCCAGTTTTTGCTTGAATAGTTTTTGCAGTTTCGCCTGGCCTGTGGGATCGCAGCATCCCCGCGGATGTTCCGGTGGGCGCTGATTGCCGCAGATAAAGATGTGACGTTCGAATTTAGGCATAGGACACGGAAACGGATTTCCAAATCCAGAATAGCCGATTCGAGAGGAACCGGGTGGCGGTTTGGTAGGCTTCCTCTCGTTGCTATTCGCCGCTCGGGCGCGATAAGATAACGAGTACACATCTTCCCCGCTCTTATCCCTGTTATCCGTTGAAGTATTTGCCGCGGCAAGGCGTGTGCGATCCTGATGTGCTTGAAACATGTGCGGCGTGGTTGTGCGTCCGCAAATTCCGGCTACGGAGAAGGCATTGAAACACGGCAAGACCGCAGTAATCGTGGGCGCCCAGTGGGGCGACGAAGGCAAAGGGAAGATTGTCGACGTTTTATCGGAGAATTTTTCCGTGGTTGCCCGCTACGCCGGCGGCCACAACGCCGGCCATACAGTCATCATCAACGGCAAAAAATTCATCCTGCAATTGGTGCCTTGCGGAGTGTTGCGCACGGCCTGCCGCAGCGTGATCGGCAACGGCGTGGTGCTCGACCCCATGGCCTTTCTGAAGGAAACCGGGGCGCTGCGCGCTGCGGGAGTCCGTGTCGATGGCAGTCTTTTTGTTTCCAACCGCGCTCAGGTGATTCTGCCCTACCATCGCATGATCGAACTGGCGGCGGAGAACGCCCCCGGACGTGTGAAAATCGGCACCACATCGCGCGGAATCGGTCCAGCCTATGAAGATAAGATGGGCCGCCGCGGTCTGCGCGTGGCTGACCTGCTCGATCTGCAACTGCTGAAGAAGCACATCGAAAACGCGGTGCGCGAGAAAAACATGATCGCCCACGCGCTATTCAATTCCGAACCGCTCGACGCCGACAAAATGTATGCGGAATACGCCGCTGCGGCGGGAAAGATTGCGCCCTTCGTTTGCGACACGGCTGTCCTGTTGAACCAGGCGCTTGCCGACGGCGAGGCCATCTTGTTCGAAGGCGCTCAGGGCACGATGCTCGATATCGATCACGGTACTTATCCCTTTGTTACGTCGTCCAGCGCTACTTCCGGCGGAGCTGCCATCGGCACGGGCGTGGCTCCCAATGCGATTCAATCCGTGATCGGCATCACCAAGGCCTATTGCACCCGCGTCGGCGAAGGCCCGTTCCCCAGTGAAGAAAAGGGCGTATTCGGAGAAGACTTACGCAAGCGGGGGAACGAATTCGGCGCGGTCACGGGGCGTCCGCGGCGAACGGGTTGGCTCGACATCCCACTGCTGCGCTATGCCGGGATGATCAACGGCATCTCCTGGCTGGTGGTGACCAAGCTCGACGTGCTCGACGAACTGGCGGAGATTCCGGTCTGCGTCGGCTACATGGTGGATGGAAAGAAAACCATGGAGATCCCCGCACAAGCCAGCGGTTACGACAGGCTGGAATGTGTTTACAAGAAAATGCCGGGCTGGCGAACTTCCACGCAGGGTGTGACAAAATTCGATCAACTGCCCAAGGCTGCCCGCGAATATCTGACGTTCGTGGAGAAAGAAGCCGGGGCGAAGATCGGCATGATCTCGACCGGGCCGGACCGCGACCAGATCATCTTCATGGACGAATTTGCCAACGAAATGAAGGCAAGCTCTCGCCGGTAAAGGTAGTGGGCGGTTTGGATTGTCATCCTGAACAAGCGTCCTTTGTGCAGTGAAAGCTTGCCCTGAGCGAAGTCGAAGGGGATCTGGGCGCGCCGCGCGAAGCGTCGCGTTCTTTGCGACGCAGTAATCGCGCGTCTGGCTCGCTTCCTTATCAAACTGCTCCAGTACCCCGGTAAATCTAGTCTTGACTTCCACTCCCTCAGGCACTCAGACTACTGACTACTCTACGTAAGGAGCGCACGATGGTGGTTCTGGCGGTGACGTGGATGGCGAAGGCAGGGCACGACGGCGATGTGGTCCCAATTTTTGCGAAGCTGACGGAAGAATCTCGCAAGGAACCGGGCGTTCTCATGTTCCAGGTGCACCGGCATAAGACCGAGCCGCGGCGGTTCTTCATCTACGAACAATACCAGGATGAAGCTGCGCTTGAAGCCCACCGTTCGACTGCGCACTTCTTGTTATATGCCCGCAAAGAATTGCCTAAAGTCGCGGACCGCGTAGAAGGCAATCTGTTCGAACCGCTGGGGTAGGGGGTGTGGCGCGGGCGCCCTCGCCCGCGAACCGGACCCCCCGCGAACCGGACCCTTGGATAAGTAGCGCCAGCCGTCTCAGCGGGCAGTGTGAGGGCGGGACGCGCCCGCACGCCAGCCGGCAGGATGCCGGCTGTTACGCTATTTCGCCAACTCGTATCCCGCAAAAAAGAAACTCAATTCAAAGCGTGCCGTATCCTCGGCGTCGGAGCCGTGAATCGCGTTGTGCTCAATGCTCGATGCCCACTTCTTGCGGATGGTCCCTTCCTCCGCACTCGCGGGGTTGGTGGCGCCCATCAGCTTGCGCAAGTCGGCGATGGCGTTTTCCTTTTCGAGCGCCAGAGTTACGATGGGGCCGCTCGACATGAAATCGGTGAGCGAACCGTAGAACGGTCGGCTCGCGTGTACGGCATAGAACTGCTCAGCCTGATGCTTGGAAATTTCCAGCATTTTCATGGCGAGGATGCGAAAGCCATTCTTCTCGAACTGTTCAATGATGTCGCCGACCGCATTCTTGGCGACAGCGTCAGGTTTCACGATAGTAAGAGTGCGCTGTAGAGTTTTCATAGGGTAGTTGGTCGTTCGTCCTTAAGTGATGTTTTTTGGTCGTTGGTCGTCGGCCATCCGTCGTCGGTCTGTATGCCTTCGAGGTGCTCGGCACTGGCAACTCGGTACTAGGTACTAGACCTTCACTCCCAGCACCGCCACCAGGGTCTCTCCCATGTCCGCGGGAGATTTCGCTACGCGGATCCCGGCCGCTTCCATGGCCTTGATCTTTTCTGCTGCCGTTCCCTTTCCTCCGGAAATGATCGCGCCGGCATGGCCCATGCGGCGTCCGGGGGGCGCGGTTTGCCCGGCAATAAAGCCGACCACAGGCTTCTTCATTTTTGCTTTCACAAACTCCGCTGCAGTCTCTTCGGCATCGCCGCCAATTTCGCCAATCATAATGACGGCTTCGGTTTCAGGATCGCGATTGAATAGATCGAGCGCGTCGAGAAAGTTGGTTCCGATGATCGGATCGCCGCCAATGCCGATGGCGGTCGATTGCCCAATGCCACGCTGCGTAAGCTGATGCACCGCCTCGTAAGTGAGCGTGCCCGAGCGCGAGACGATGCCGATCGAACCTTCTCTGTGAATCGACCCCGGCATAATGCCAACCTTGCACTTGCCCGGCGAGATGATGCCGGGGCAATTCGGGCCGATGAGCCGCGAGCGGCGGTTCTGGAGAAACTCCCAGGCCTTGACCATGTCGAGCGTAGGGATGCCCTCGGTGATGCAGACAATGAGGTCGATTTCTGCGTCGGCTGCTTCCATGATGGCGTCGGCGGCGAACGGCGGCGGAACAAAAATCATGGTCGCGTCCGCGCCAGTTTTCTCGGCCGCCTCCTGCACCGTGTTGAAGATCGGCCAGCCTTCGTGCGTGGTGCCGCCTTTGCCCGGCGTTACTCCACCCATCACCCGCGTTCCGTAAGCCGCGCAGGCCTTGGCGTGAAAGGTGCCTTCACGTCCAGTCAGGCCCTGCACGATCAATCGAGTTTTCTTGTTAACCAGGATTGCCATAAGTTAAGATGCCTCGCCGTCTTGCCGCGCTCGACTATCGCGCCGCGGCCACAACTCTATCGGCGGCCTCTTTCATGGTGTCGCACACCACGAAGTTGAAGCCGGATTCCATCAGAATCTTCTTGCCTTCGTTTACGTTCGTGCCTTCCAGGCGCAACACCACGGGCAGTTGGATGTTGGTCTTCTTTGCGGCCTCAACCACGCCGGTTGCCAGCGTATCCACGCGAAGAATGCCGCCAAAAATGTTGATCAGCACAGCCTTTACACTCTTGTCACTGAGCAGAATTTCGAATGCGTGTGCCACCTGCTCGGCGTTGGCGCCGCCGCCCACGTCGAGAAAGTTAGCGGGCATACCGCCGGCGTACTTGATGATATCCATCGTGGCCATGGCCAGTCCGGCGCCGTTCACCATGCAGCCCACGCTGCCATCGAGCTTGATGTAGTTCAGGCTGTACTTCGAAGCCTCAACCTCAAGTGGATCTTCCTCCGTAATGTCGCGCAGTTCGCGAATGTCGGGATGGCGGAAAAGCGCGTTATCGTCGAAGGTCATCTTGGCGTCGAGCGCGAAGAGCCGGCCGTCAGTGGTGGTAATGAAAGGATTGATTTCGACCAGCGACGCGTCGGTATCGAGAAAGGCCTTGTAAAGATTCGAGAGAAACTGCACCGCGGGGGTGATCTGCTTCGCGTTCAGTCCCAGCTTGAACGCCATTTTGCGCGCCTGAAATGCTTCCACGCCCATGCCGGGATCCATGTGCTGCTTCAGAATGGCATCGGGATTTTCCGCGGCCACCTGCTCGATTTCCATCCCGCCGGCGGCCGAAGCCATGAACACCGGCTTGCCCTCGGCGCGATCCACTAATATGCCGAGGTACAACTCTTTCTCGATGGGCAGAGTTTCTTCAATCAGAAGGCGGCGCACGATGCGGCCTTCCGGGCCCGTCTGGTGCGTGATCAGCTTCATGCCCAGCATCTTGCCGGCAAGTTCGCCCGCCTCGTTGACCGACTTGGCGATCTTTACGCCTCCGCCTTTGCCGCGCCCGCCGGCGTGAATCTGCGCCTTTACTACCACCCCCGTCGCGCCCGCGCTGAACAGGTCTCTGGCCGCGGCTTCGGCTTCCTCCTGCGAACTCGCCATGGTTCCGCGTGGAACCGTCACACCATATTTCTTTAGGATCGCTTTTCCCTGGTACTCATGGATTTTCATAATGGCGCTCGTCAGTTAAGAATCGGAAGGCACTGCTTGCGGCTATCGACCGAGGGCAGCAAACTCTTGATTTTATAGAAGGGCGCATGATTAGAGCAAACGAGACCTCCGCGTCCTTTCGATTGGGAGTACATCTAAGTGTCAGCACGGAGACTAGGGCGATGTTGCGAGTGGAATGACGGCACGAGACATGAAAGTGATTTCACTAAACGTCGGGAAGCCGCGTCTGATGGTATATAAGGGAGCAACCATCAACACCGGCATCTTCAAAAAGCCGGTATCAGGACGGATTAAGTTGCGTGCGCTAAACCTCGACGGCAACCAGCAGGCCGACCTCAGCGTTCACGGCGGACCCTACAAGGCGGTTTACGCTTATCCATCCAAGCACTATGGATTCTGGCGGCAGGAACTGCCAAGGATGGATTTGCCGTGGGGAGCATTTGGCGAGAATCTTACGACGGAAGGTTTGAACGAGGATGACCTTCACGTGGGCGACCGTTTTCGAATCGGCACCGCCACGATCATGGTACGCCAGCCGCGCATGCCTTGTTACAAACTGGCGGCCAAATTTCGACGCGATGACATGATCGAGCGATTCTTGGTCAGCGGACGAAGCGGGTTTTATTTTTCTGTGGAAGAGGAAGGCGAAGTTGGCGTGGGAGATTCGTTGGAACCTATCGCACGGAATCACGAAGGCATCACCATCGCCGAAATGAATCGACTATTCCTTCGGGAGAAATACAATCGCGATCTGTTGCAGAAGGCGATCGCGACGGCTGGACTGCCGGAGGACTGGCGTGAATACTTTTTGCCCAGACTGAACCACACCGCCGCTAACACGTAGCCGCGTGTACTTTCTCATCAGGCAGGCCGTTATCCCTTACAATTCCGAGTGAGATGATCCTTGACGCCCTCAATCGCATCGCCAATCTCGGCCAACCCCTCACGCGCGCGGAAGCACGCGAAGTGATGGTGGAGGTGCTCGCGGGAAACTGCACGGACGCGCAAATCGCGGCGCTCCTTATGGCTTTGCACATGAAGGGAGAAACAGTCGAAGAGATCGTCGGGTTCGCCGAAGCGATCCGGTCTGCGGCAACGCCCTTTCCGCATGCGCTGGTTGGGGGTGGTGCTGACTCGGGCGCGCTCGATTTGAGCGGCACTGGACGCGACGCGCTCCTCGAGTCAGCTTTGGTTGACACCAGCGGCACCGGCGGCGATGCAAGTGGAACTTTCAACATCTCAACGGCCACCGCATTCGTTACGGCGGGAGCCGGCGTGCGCGTGGCCAAGCACGGCAACCGCAGGATCAGCTCAAAATGCGGCTCGGCCGACGTGATGGAAGCTCTCGGCGTCAACATCCAGTTGACTCCGGAACAAGCGGCGAAGTGCCTGCGCGAAATTGGAATCTGTTTTCTTTACGCTCCCGACCTGCATTCTTCCATGAAGCAAGTGCAGAAGGTGCGGCGCGAACTGCGCCTGCGCACGATGTTTAACCTGCTCGGCCCGCTCACCAATCCCGCCCACGCCTCGGGACAAGTTGTCGGCGTGTACGCGCTCGACCTGGTGGAAAAGCTTGCCGAAGCGCTCAGCATGTTGGGGCTGCATCGGGCTTTAGTTGTGCATGGACTCGACGGTCTTGACGAGATCACCATCACCGGGCGGACGCGTGTGGCCGAAGCACGCGACGGGTTGGTGCGGACTTATGAAGTGGATCCCGAGGAGTTCGGCATGAAGCGGGCCGCGCTCGAAGATATTTCTGGCGGGGACGCGTCGGAAAATGCAGCCATCATTCGTGAAGTGCTAAGTGGAAAGAAATCCGCGCGCCGCGATGTGGTTGTGCTGAACTCCGCCGCGGCTCTCGTAGCGGCGGGCCGCGCCGATCATCTCGCGGATGGAATTCCAATGGCCGCACACTCGATCGATTCGGGCGCGGCGGCCGCAAAGCTGGCTGCGCTGGCAAGTCTTACCAAACAAGTGGGCAGTGGCCAGTGATCAGCGATCAATGATCAGCGACCGTAGGCGCGACTGCCCACTGACCACTGATCACTGCCTACTGACCACTGATCACTGCCTACTGACCACTGATCACTGCCTACTGACCACTGATCACTGCCTACTGACCACTGATTCCAATCACTTCGCGGCCTCGCCCTCGATCTTGAGCACATTGTTCGCCATGTCGCCCTCGGGCACGCTGCCGTCGTTGATTACAATTTCCTCCGGCGCTTTCGGAACCTCGATGCGAACCACCGCGCTACTCTTGCCGCGCACGACGAGGCGCTTCGTGACTTCGCCGCCGGCAAACTTCACCGTGAGTGGAACTTCCGCGCCCGCCGCGCCCGCGTTCGCGACCGTGATGGTAAGCATGAATCCTTCCGGTAAAGTTGCGCGCGTGAATGCAGACTCGACCTTAAAATCGGGCAGGCCGCGGTCGCGGTAAACCCAGTCTTCGAAAAACCATTCCACATCGCGCTGCGTCTGCGCCTGAATCAGGCGCTGCAAGTAGGAGGGTTCCTTATCCAGGTCGGCGCGGTAGGAGGCGAGCGCTTTCTTCAGCGCAGCATCGCCAATCATGTCGCGCAGCATCCACCAGACGCACATGGCTTTGCTGCGGTAGAGTTCCTCGTCGGCGTTGTTGATCAAGGAACGGTTCACTTCATCTTCGGAGCGCGGCGGGGTAGCTTGCTTTGCCTTATCGCTTTCAACCGCGCTCAGTACGGACCGATGCGATCCCATGTAATCGAGCGCAGCCTGCCGTCCGGTCTGGTGTTCCAGGTACAGCGCTTGCGCAAAGTGAGCGAGCCCTTCATTGATCCACGCTCGCGGCGACGAAATTGCCGCATGGGTCAGTTGGTGGGCGGCGATCAAGCCCGCCAGTTTGGGATCGATGCCCGCCAGCGGCGTCAAAAGAAGAGATCCGCTCTCAAAGGGCGCCGCGCTCGCATCGCCCAGGTCGGCGGTTTGAGCCTTGTGCCCCGAGCCAAACCACTCGGCAATCAGCGGCACCGCTTTCTCAGCGGCATCGGCGTAGGCTGTCGCGGCGGCGTCGTGGCCGCGGAAGTAATGAACTTCGATCGCCGAACGGTCGACGACCTCATAGTCGGCAATCAAGAGAATAGGCAACGCCAACCCCACCGATTGGTATTTGCAATCGGCCACAAACTGATGTTCCACCTCGGCCGCCGACGGGCAGGTTGTGGCATTGACCAAAAGCTCGGGAGGTTCCCCTTCATCGCGCGGCACCTTCACCTGCAAATGCATAGAAGAAGCGATTTCGCGCGCCTTCCACCGGCCTAAGACGTTGGACAGGTCCGAACCTTCGGAAAGATCGGCCGCCTCGGTCGCAATGGGATACCAGGCCACATATCCTGCGCCGCGGACACCAGTGAACTTCGCGCTGATCTGGTCCCAATCCGTGCTGCGAGCCGTGGAGTCCGGCGTCCCAATGTTGGTGAGCCGTGTCGCATCGAGAACGATCACGCCTTCATAAGCAATTTCGAGATCGATGGTGGCCTCGGGCGGAACGGCTTCCGGCAGAGTCACAATGGCTTCGGAAAGAACTCCCGTGTGGTCGATATCGGAGTTGTAGGGCTGCGAGACAAACTGCAACTGTTTGCCACCCGCGCGGATCGACCGCCAACTCAGCGAAGAGGAAACTTGCAGAACGGCAATCTTCTGCGGTGTGGCAGAATCGTTCCTGATCGTGATAGTGCCGCGGGCTCCGAGGCGCTGCTGGTCAGGCTCGACGCGGACTTCGAGGTCGTATTTGGTAAAGCTGAACGCTTCGCGATCGAGGGAGAAGGCGTGTGCGAAAGAGGCATAGAGACAACAAAGGATGCAGAGCCGCAGGCTGCGCCACGTCATTTCACACTCGAAGACACTTCTTTGCTTTGTGATTTGTCGTGCGTGCGTCTTTGCCGCACAATTTCGTACATCACAACCGCCCCTGCCACTGACACATTCAGCGACGGCACTTTTCCCAGCATCGGAATCGAAACCAGGAAGTCACATTTCTTCTTGACCAGATCGTGCAGGCCTTTGCCCTCGGCGCCCAAAACCAGCGCGCAATCCATGTTGTAGTCGAGCGCATCGTAGGTCTGTGGGCCGCGCTCGTCGAGGCCGACGGTCCAGACGTTGCGCGTTTTTAACTCTTCTACCGTGCGCGCGATGTTGGTGACTTTCGCGATAGGCAGGTACTCGCTGGCTCCGGCGGAGGTTTTCGTTACGGTGCCGGTGACCGGGGCAGCGCGTCGTTCTGGAATGACTACCCCGTCGGCGCCAGCGGCGTCGGCAGTGCGAATGAGCGCACCCAAATTGTGGGGGTCTTCCACGCCGTCCAGGACGATCACGAAAGAGTAACGTCCACGTTTGGCGTCAACTACGTCGTCGAGGTTGCTGTATTGCTTGGCCGAGGTGACGGCGCAAACTCCCTGATGCGCGGCCCGGCCAGCCATTTCATCGAGCTCGGTGCGGGTTAGAAACTTCACCGGGACGCCGAGTCGCCGGCAGTCTTCAATCATGCGTTGCAGGCGGATGTCATGCCGTTCCTTCGCCATGCCCACCCATTGAAAAGCGCGTCCACGGGCCTTGAGCGCCTCGGTGACGGCGTTGATGCCATAGATATAGTTCATGAAGTATTAAGTGTAACGGAAGCCGAGGCGTGGCGCGGGCGCCCCCGCCCGCGTGCGTCAATCCGCGGGCTGGCTGGCCAGGAAGCGGACGATGTCCACCGGTTCCGGACGATCCGTATAATCCTCATTCGCGAAAGCGTAGAGCACGGTGCCGTCGCGGTCGATGATGTAAGTCGCAGGAATCGGCAACTCCCAACTGGCGTCTCCATTGACGAAGGGCAGGTTGACGAAAGCTCTTCGATAGATCGCCTCTTGTTCGTCGGGAACGCGGTAGGCCAGTCCGACCTGCCACGCAACTTTGTTACCAGCATCGGAAAGCAGCGGAAACCGCAGCTTGTGCTGGTCGCGCATGAAGAAAGACTGCTGCACGGTCTGCGGAGAAATGGCGGCGAGGGTCGCGCCAGCGCGCTCAATCTCTGGGAGGATAATATTCATGGCTTCCATCTGCGCGACGCAGAATGGGCACCAGCGCCCACGGATGAAGCAGAGCACCAGCCGTCCCTTGGCCAATAGAGCGGAGCAGGAAACGATCTTGCCGTCGTGATCTTGAAGTTGGAATTCTGGAATCTTCGAGCCGACAGGCAGAATATTCGCGGCTAAGCGTTGTCGCTTCAGTTCTGCGACTGCGCGAACATGGATCGCCTGCGTTTCAGCCGGAACATACTTCGCGATCAGTTCCATGCGCTCGGCGAAGATCTCGCTAAGGGAGCGTAGGTCTGTGGGAGCGACGGATTCTTCCAACGAGCGCCATTTCATGACTTTAGCTTCGGGGTACGTCGCCCTTGTGCCGCTCATCAATTCGGTCAAGCCGTTTCATGATTTCGTCAGTTTGGTCGGCCTCGCGCATCACTGACACCTCGGGCTCCTCTGGCTTGATACGCACCACGAAGCGTTTTCTTTTCGGAAACCGTTTCATGTACTCAGATCCGAAAAGCGAACACGGCTCTTCGTGCAGACCTGTGTATAGCTCGCCCCGATACCGGTATGAATAAGGGATCTCCACGGTTGCGCCGCCATAACCGCTTGAGGTGGTCGGGTCCGCGGTCACGATTGCCTCCACCAGGGGCCAATTGCCGCCGCTTCCGGCCCTCCAGCCATTACGTATCGACCTGGCGATATAACCTACGATCCCGTCGACGAAAAACCCCACGACATCTCCTCGGAAAAGCCGTCACTACAATCGCCCCATATCTCTCTACATTCCCGGCATCTTCATCCCCGCCAGTCGCCGCGCGAAGCTGGGCTTGCCCATCTGCTTGAACATCTTTTTCATCTGCGCGTACTGGCGGAGAAGATTATTTACTTCCTGCACCGTAGTGCCCGATCCGCGGGAGATACGTTTGCGGCGGCTGCCGTTGATTACCTCGTGGTGATTGCGTTCGTGTGCCGTCATCGAGTTGATGATGGCTTCGACACGGTTGATCTGCTTTTCGTCCACGTTGTCAGCGGCTTTTTGCAGGCCGGAGAACGGGCCGATGCTCGGCATCATTCCGATCAGGCTCTTGATCGATCCCATCTTCTTTACCTGCCGCAACTGATCGCGAAAATCGTCGAGCGAGAAGCCGTCGCCGGTGAGGGCCTTGGTGGCCATCTCCTGCGCTTTTTTCTTGTCGATCTGCGATTCGGCGCGCTCGATCAGCGAGAGAATGTCGCCCATGCCGAGAATGCGCGAGACGATTCGGTCGGGATGAAACGGCTCCAGCGCATCGTACTTTTCGCCCACGCCGATGAACTTGATGGGCTGGCCTGTAACTTGGCGAATAGATAGTGCCGCGCCGCCGCGGGCGTCGCCATCCATCTTGGTGAGGATCACACCGGTGAGTGACAGCTTCTTGTGAAACTCATCGGCGGAGCGCACCGCGTCCTGCCCGGTCATGGCATCGGCGACGAACAAAATCTCCGACGGATTCAGCAGCTTCTTGAGCGATTGCATTTCGCTCATGAGTTCATCGTCGATGTGCAGGCGTCCGGCGGTATCGACGATGAGCACGTCGCAACCGGAAACAACCGCCTCGCGCCGGGCTTCCTTTACTAACCTCTCGACCGCCTGTGTAAGCTGCTCGGGCGTGGTCGCATCGCCTACCGAGCCTTCGTAGATCTGCGCCTTTACGCTATCGGCCACAACTTTCAACTGCTCGCGCGCCGCTGGGCGGTACACGTCGACAGAAACCAGCAGCGGACGATGCCCCCCCGCCTTGAACCAGTGCGCCAGCTTGCCTGACGTAGTAGTCTTGCCGGAACCCTGCAGTCCAGCCATGAGCACAACCGTGGGCGGCTGCGAAGCGAACTTCATGCGCGCCGTGTCTTTGCCCAGAGTTTCGACCAGTTCGTCGCGCACGATCTTGATGACCTGCTCGCCGGGGGAAAGCGCGGTGAGCACCTCTTGGCCCACGGCCTTGGCCTGGATGCGGTCGATCAGTTCCTTGACCACTTTGAAGTTGACGTCGGCTTCGAGCAGCGCGAGGCGAATTTCGCGCAGGGCGTCGGCAATGTTTTCCTCGGACAGGCGAGCCTGCCCACGAAGCGACTTGAAAGCGCGTTGCAGTTTTTCCTGAAGATTCTCGAACATAGGGTAAGTACGATTTTAGCAGGAGAACAATGACATACCGCGCTCGATGCTCTAGTGCCGAAGGCACGGCAGTGCCGGGTACGTTTCACCCTGGCTCCTCCACTCCCAAATACCGCAGAAACATTCTCGGCAGTTCGCAATTGAGCCGAGCCTCGAAATTCGGCAGGAAGCGGTCGTAATCGTTGGCGTGCTGGGGCAAGATGAAAATCCCAGAAGCGGCAATGCCGACCATCAGCAGGCCGAGCTTCACGGCCGCTTCAGGATCGGGATGACGGATTTCGCTGCGGCGCGTGAGCAGGAGTTCGCCGACATCGTGCAGAGTCTTCCACTCCAGTTGCTCGCATTCTCGAATGAACGCGGTATCGGGATGCTGCAGCGAGAAAAGAAGGTAGGCGCGCAGCAGGCCGCGGTGAGAGTGGTGGCCCTTCAAAGTGATGGCAATCATGGTGCGCGACATTTCCACCAGAGACATCTTTTTCCATTGCTCGGAACCCAAGAGTTTTCTGCTCCCCCGATAGTTTTCTTCAAGCAGGCGAAGGCAGACTTCGCGCAGCAGCGCGTCTTTGTCAGGAAAGCGGCGATAAACAGTTCCGGGGGACAGGCCGGCATGGGCGGCGATGCGAGGGATGGTCGCTCCTTCCAGGCCGTTTTTATTCAGTACATCCGCGGCCGCTTTGAGCAGGCGCACGAGGGATTCGCGGCTGCGAGCCTGGTGCGCGGGCAGGGTGGTTTTGGGCATGGAAAGATTCTACAAAAAGGTTTGACATAATGTAAATGTGAATATACATTTACATTCAATGTTTACAGGAGGCGCCTCGTGACCGTCATTCTTTCGCATCTCTTGGTTTCTTACGCCGTCCTGGTGGGCCCGTGGCTGGGCCGTCTCAGTTTCCAGAAGGCGCGGAGGCGCATCCAGGCTGGGGACCGGCTGGCTAAAGTCAGGTTTTATCGCGAAATCGTGGCTGAGCAGGTCTGCACTACCGGAATCGTGCTATGGCTCTGGCTTTCCGGCGCGATTTCTGCACCCAGCCTCGGCCTCAATACGCCGCGTCACTGGATTTGGAGCACCGCTGTGGTCGCGGCGCTCTCTTCCTATCTCCTTTGGTCCTCGGCCAAACTTCGCTCGAAAGCAGAGAAGATTCGCCAACGTTATAAAGACTCGCTGGCCACGCTGTTCCCGGATTCCAACCAGGACCGCCGCTGGTTCGGAGGAATCAGCATCGGGGCGGGGATTTCTGAAGAACTGGTATATCGCGGATTTCTCATGTATTACGTGAGCGCCAACGTTCCCCATGTGAACGTGCCGGAAAAGGTGCTGCTGACCTCCCTCATCTTTGGGTTTGGGCATTTGTATCAAGGGTGGAAAGGAGTGCTCAGCACGGGACTTGGCGGGATTATTTTTGCTCTTTTCTACGTACTGAGCGGCAGTTTGCTGCCGTCGGCCGTGCTCCATGCAGTCACTGACTACAAGCTCCTGCTAATGCTGCCACCGGAGGAACCGCAGGCAGCGCTTGTGGAGGGCCTGGCATAGGAGTTGGCTTTAGCGGCGTACACTTCTTTTGCTGCAACCACCGTGTTCGAGTGATTGGTGACCGTGTCCTCGACGTTTCGCGCGTAGCCGCCGGCTGTAAAGGTCTCTGTGAAGATCGGACGGGCTGACGATCATCGCATCGAGTGTAGCTTGCGCTTAGGACCACTCGGCCGCACTTGCGCCTGCACAGGGCATCTTGCCTCGCAAGCTAGCTTTCGGATGGAATAGGAGGCTTCAAGCTCACTGCAATGTCTTCCAGGCACTTCTCGGAGATCACGCGATACTGAATCTTCCGACGGCCACGAACCAGGGGCATGGTCACCGCGTCGCAAAATATGAGGTCCATGGCGTCGAGAGCAATCCGACGGTCTGGAGAAAGAAGAAACATCTCCATCACATGACGCCGTCCCACCACGCCTGCAAGCAGGCTGCGCGCGATCTTAAGAAAAGTCGTGCTGATCGATGCGACGCCAATCGTCGAAGGTTTGGTAAGCCCCCGAATCAACTCCAAATGTTCCTGAGGGCTCGAAAATGCGAGAGCGATGCATGGGAGTTTAGAAGAAAGCAACGGGTTTATCGCATGCACTCGGCGTTCCGGTGCGACCACCTGAGATCCGAGCGCTAGTTCTGGCGATGCAGATAATTCGTCTTCGGTACAGGACTCGACGCGCTTGCCGATTTTCGAACAAATCTCAGCGCATATCACCTGGCGAAGCTCTGGCTCCTGCTCGACCACCAGGATGTGATCGGGAGGCTGCGCGCGAAGGCGCTCCAGTGCCTGAGAGCGTACTTCCTGCAGCGAATACCCTAATTCGCTGGCCCGCCGAATCGTCTGGTTGATAAGTTCATCGAGATCGACATGGCTTGCAGGGGTTCGCGAGGATGGTGCGGATTGCACGCACAAGCGGCTGCCACGGTGCCGCTTCAGCCACCCGCGCTCAACAAGATCCTGGTAGCTTTTACTGACCGTGTTGTGGTGAATTCCAAGCTGCCTCGCGAACGTGCGCACGCTGGGCAACTGCTCTCCAGCCTGCAACTTCCTGGTAGTGATCAGGAACACAAGTTGCTCAGCGAGCTGCTGGTGGAGGGGAACATCGCTTTGCTTGTTGAGCGAAACCTGCATGGTGATTTTCACTGCATTCTATCCTTATTTTCGGTTGGCCCAGAGCCCAACCGGCGTCAGCAGGCTCAACACACCCCCGTGTGACAGTTATAGAAAGCATCACTGGGACTGTCGCGAGCCTGTTCGCTTCCGAAGTACTCTCCTGAGTGTCCGGCTTAGATTGATTGAGACAAGTCGAGGAGGAAGATATGATCCAGGTCGCATGCATTGTCGCCGCAACCGTCGTGTTTTTTGTTCTTGAGCACGTATTGCCAGGGCGGGAACTGCCCGAAGCGCCCGGCTGGTAACTACGCGCCGCCTTCCTGAACGGCTGCCAGCTCGGAATTGTCGTTCTCGCAGCGGTCGCCTGGGGCCGGTGGTTCCAGGGTCACTCGTTGTTTCACTTGTCGGATTTGCCTGCGCTTGCGCAGGGTGCGATCGGCTGGTTCGTCGGAACGTTCGTTTTCTACTGGTGGCATCGCATGCGCCACGATTCGGACCTGCTCTGGCGAGTTTTCCACCAAGTCCACCACAGCCCCTCTCGCATCGAGTTGCTGACTGCTTTCTACAAGCACCCGGTCGAGATTGCCGCTGATTCGATTATTTCCAGCGCCCTGCTGCTATTGGTGCTGGGTGCGTCCCCGGCCGGTGCCGCGTGGTTCAATGTGTTCGCGACCATTGGCGAGTATTTCTATCACAGCAATTTACGGACGCCGCATTGGGGAGGTTACTTCTTGCAGCGGCCTGAACATCATTCGATTCACCATCAGTGCGATCTCCACTCCTTCAATTACGGTGACATTACCTGGTGGGACCGGCTATTCGGCACCTTTCGGGACACGGACGAGTTTGCTGCGCAGTGCGGCTTTCCCGAAGATCATGAACAGAGGCTTGCACAGATGCTCGCATTTCGGGATGCGTATTGAACGTTGGGGCGGGGCGACTGCGCTGCTGGAAGATAAGGCTCGGCTGCCACGTCCGGGCCTTATGTTCGTGTCCTGAACACTTCCTTCGCCGCGATGATCGTGTTGCAGTGAATGGTGACAGTGTCCTCCACGTTTCGCGCGTAGCCGCCGGCGTAGGTCACCATGATTGGAATATTGCGCGCGTGCGCTACGCGGAAGACCAGTTCATCGCGGCGCTTCAAACCTTCCATGGTGAGCGAGAGTCCGCCAAGCTGATCCTCGCAGTAGGGATCGGCGCCGGCGATGTAGCAGATCAAATCCGGTTCGAACTGCCGCAATCCCGAACTGAGCGCGTTGTCGAGCCAGGCCAGGTAATCGTCGTCGCCGACGCCATCGGGCAGGTCCACATCAATCGACGAAGGCGGCTTCCACATCGGATAGTTGTTGTGCTGGTGGAGTGAGATAGTGAAGACTTCTCCCGCATGCGCCCCGCGTATTTTGCCCGGCAGCGCCGGATTCAACGCTGAAGAATCTAAAGTGGAAGCCCCCGCCGAAGGCAGCAGCGCGCTGGCGGTGCGAGTCCCGGCAAAAATTGCTGCGGTGCCGTTGCCTTGATGCACGTCACAATCCACGGTCATCGCCGTCTGAATCTTGTCATCGCGTTGCAGTCGCCAATGGCAACGGCCACGTCGTGGATCATGCAGAATCCCTCGCCGTGGTCGGGGAACGCATGATGAAAGCCGCCGCCAATGCTGATGCCGACACCGTCAGTCAGAGCCTGTCGCGCCGCCAGGATCGATCCCCCCGCCGCCAGCCAAAATGCCTTCACCAGTTCAGGAGAAAAGGGAACTTCAAGTTCCATCTCCTCGCGCGGGCTGAGCGTGCCTGTCTTGAGCTTGCGCACATATTCGGGCGTGTGGACGAGCAAAATATCCTGATCGGTGGCTGGCTCGGGCTGCAGAAAATCGCTGGCTTCGGCCACGCCGGACGCCAGCAAACGGTCGCGGACGCGTTTGTATTTCTCGGCAGGGAAGACGTGCTCGCCGATGGGCAGGAAATATGCGTCGCTGTAGATAAGTTTGAATGGAAGCATGGGAGCATTCGGAGAATGGCAATTGGCAATCAGCGATGCCCAAACGCGGGACTGCTAATTACCAATTGCTGATTGCTGGCTCCGTCACCGTTTTTTCCCCGGCTGCGCGGCCGGCACTACCAGCGCGCGGCGCACCGGCACGATCGCGCCCTTCGACGGATCGGCCGCGGCATGGGCCCGGGCGAGCACTTCCTGCTGGATATACTGCACGAAGTCCTGGGTCTGGCGCTGCATCTCTTCCATGCGCTCGCGCATTTGCAGGATGATGGCAATGCCGCTGATGTTTACCGCCAGATCGCGGGCCAGGGTCAGGATGAACTCCAGCCGCTGCAGGTCTTCGTCGGTGTAAAGGCGGGTGTTGCCCTCGGTGCGCGAAGGTTTGAGCAGGCCCTCGCGTTCATAGAGGCGCAAAGTCTGGGGATGAATGCCGTACATCTCGGCCACGGCCGAGATCATGTACGCGCCTTTGGATTTACGCTTGGTCATTATCTCAAGAAATCGATCCTGAACTCCTGCTGTCTTCAATTTACAACAAAAACAAGTCGGCCACGGATCATCACAGATTCACACGGATCAAGAAGGCCATATCCGTGTTTATCCGTGTAAATCCGTGGCCAACGAACCTGCTAGGCCGCGGGTTCGGCTTTCTGTTGGGCGCGAGCCCATCCCTGCGGCTTCAATAAATGATTGACTCCATAAGCCACTACTCCCGCCACGATCAAAATCATCCCGAAGGCGAACGAACTCATACCCAGGATCGACTCCTGATCGGCGCGCGCCACCGCAAACCCGAGCAGAAGGGCAGGCGGAATGCCGATGGCGATTGCCCCAAACCATCCGCCGGGGACTCGGAAGGGACGCACCAAGTTCGGCTCGCGATAGCGCAACACCGCCAGCGCAACAAATTCCAGGAGCAGGCTCGCGCCGTAGAGAAGGATGTCGAGTGTAACCAGCCGGGCAAAGCCCAGGCCGAGGCACATCGCCCAGCATGCCGCCAGCGCCAGAATCGCCACCCACGGCGCTCGCGATTTCTTCTGCAGCTTGGCGAAGACCCCGGGCAGCATGCCATCCTGTGCCATGGCTAACGGCAGGCGCGAATAGCTCATCACCAGCGCATTGAACATGCCGAACGCGCTGATCACGCCGCCGAGAACCACGCCGATGCGCAGTAACGGTCCGCCCAGCAGTCCGGCAATGTCCGCCCACGAGCCTGTCTCCCACGCGGTGGGAGTCAGTCCCGTCATCCACATGGCCGCGAAGGGAAGCACGTAGCTGAGGGCGACAATCGCCACGGCCACCAGCATGGCGCGCGGGTAGGTCCGCTGTGGTTTCTCGACCTCGGTGGCGATGGTTGAGGCATTGTCCCATCCCATGTAGTTCCACATGCAAATCAGCAGGCCGCCGAGAATGTCGACGCTCGAAGTGGTCGGCTTGGTCACGGCGTTCGCCAGCGCCCCGATCTTGAACGGAGCTATCAACACGATCGCCAAAAACGGCGCGGAGAGCGCGAAGAACAGCCACAAGGACGTGAGCGAAACCACCTTTACGCCGGCAATGTTCATGATCGCGCAGGCAACCACAACGGCCAGCGCGACCCACCATCCGCGATTGTTTTGCTGGAAATACGGGAACATGCGCGTCAGGTAGGCCACGAACAGCGTGGGATAAATCGCCATATCGAAAATCGAGGCGACCAGCGACAGCCAGGCTTCCTGAAATCCCCAGAAGTTTCCCATGGCGCGGCGCACCCAGGCGTAGTAGCCGCCTTCATAGGGCAGCGCGCTTGAGAGTTCGCCGATCATGAAAGCCGTAGGCAGGCTCCAGAGCAGCGGGGTGAGCAGCAGAATCAGAATCGCGCGGCCATAGCCTGCGCCGTGAACAATGTCTTCCGTGCCATAAGTTCCGCCTGACACCATAAAGAAGGTGGCGGCGACCAGTGGCCACAGCGTGAGACGGACGAATTGTTTCCGGTTGGGGGTCTTACCAGGAATGACGCCGAGAGGTTGAGGGCTCTCGAATTGTTGACGCGGGGCGCTAGCTGTTGCCAATTTCTATGTATTCCTCCTCAAGCGACTCACTCTCAGCTACTCCGCAGCGGGCTGGACTTCTTTCGAAAGCGAAATCGAAAGCGTGCTCGAGCTTTCTGGTTTGGTTAGATTCCAGAAATTCCGCTGGAGTTAGTTCGCATTTGTGAGATTACGGGAAATTTCCACAGATGCAAGAAAAATGTTCGATTTTTTGGAAAAAAGTTTGCCCGGAGCCGAGTCAAAATCTTTGGCGCGGAGGCGCAGGGCGCACACAGTAACGTGCGCTATTTTCTTCAGTCATTCAAACGACGATGTATGATTCTGCCACCGCCCTGGAGGCGGATCCGATGAGACAATCGTTTCTCGTTATTCTTGCCTTAGGTTTGGCTGTGGCATTTGTCGTATACCCCGCGCAAGCTCAAAATACTTTCACTCCCGATCAGGTGAAGTGGGGACCTGCTCCGCCATTCTTGGCCGCCGGAGCGCAATTGGCTGTTCTGGAAGGCGATCCCATGGCCTCATCCGGCGATTACACCATCCGCCTCAAGATGCCGGATGGCTACAAGATCGCGCCACACACTCATCCCCTACGGGAAAACGTGACCGTGATCTCCGGTACTCTGAAAGTCGGCATGGGAGATCAGTTCGACGCCAGCAAGATGATGGGTTTCGGGGCCGGCAGCTTCGCCTACCTCGACCCCAGCATGCATCACTATGCCGCGGCTTCGGGGGAGACCATCATCCAGATTCACGGCCAGTCGCCGGTCAAGTTCAACTACATCAACCCGGCGGACGATCCCACCCCAAAGAAGTGAAGTGCTCGGGTCCGGCATGGTGGCCAGGCCCGAAAACTCCTAACCACAGGGGACACAGAGAATACGCTGAGGACTATTTTTCCCAGTCCTTGCCGTCCACCATCCGTTTTATCCCATCCCGCAGGTGAATCACGTAGAAGTTAATGAGCAGCCCGACCCTGATGTTGCTCAGCCGCATGTAGGAAAGTAACTGGGCTTGGTGCACCGGATGGATCGCCTCGACGCACTTTAGCTCTACGATAACGAGATTTTCTACGACCAGGTCGATCCGGTAACCGAGTTCCATCTTCTCTCCGTCGTAGACGACCGGCAGCCCGACTTGGCTGGCCACCTCATGGCCGCGTTTTCTCAATTCATGAGCCAAGCACGCCTGGTAAGCACTCTCAAGTAACCCAGGCCCGAGCAGCGAGTGAACTTGCATGGCAGCCGAGATGATTGATCCTGTAACTTGATTTACCCGAACGTTCCGTCCGTAAGCAGAAGTAGCCATCCCCACTGCATACCAGGAGGCTTTTCTCTGTGATCTCTGTGACCTCTGTGGTAAAGATTTTGGGTTTAGTTCCGAACCGGCATGCTAGACCTTCTTCCACAACTCTTCCCGAGGATCTTCCGGGTTCAGCTTGGCCAACTCCCGGAGTAGTTCTTTTGTTCGCTCGTCCCGGGGCATGGGGACGGTCACCGTGATCTCCACGATCTCATCCCCGCGAACGCCTTCCTTTGTGGCCGAAGGCACACCTTTTTCGCGTAGCCGCAGCTTTTGTCCGGACTGCGTTCCGGGAGGGATCTTCAACAGCGCCCGCCCATCGATGGTCGGCACTTCAATCTTTGCGCCTAATGCAGCCTCCGCGGCGCTGACCGGAACCGTCAGGTAAATATCATCCCCATCGCGGCGGAAGAGCGGGTGTGGTTCGATGCGGATGATCACGTAAAGATCTCCCGCCGCCGCGCCATGAGCCCCAGCATTGCCCTTGCCCGCGAGGCGGATGCGCTGCCCATCGCGTGTTCCCGCCTTAATGCGCACCTCGAGCGGCTCCGTGCGGCTGACTGTGCCCTCGCCGTGACAGGTAGGGCAGGTAGTATTGTTCTTACCCGTGCCCTGGCAGTGCGGGCACGCCACGTTGAACTTCATGCGACCGCCGGTCTGCGTGACCTGTCCCTTGCCCTCACACTCCGGACAGTTGCCCGGCTTTTCGATGTAACCCCGGCCATGACAAGTGGGGCAAACATCCTGGCGCGTGATGTTGAGTTTCATCACGCCGCCGCGGATAGCCATCCAGAACGGCACATTCACCTGATATTCGAGGTCGGCGCCTGCTTCGCTCTCGGGTTCGACCGCCCCGCCGCGGCCGCCGCCGAACATACCGGAAAAAATATCGCGGAATCCTCCGCTGCCGCCGCTTCGGCGGCCCCGGCCACCGGCATCGGCCAGGTCGGAAAAATCGAATCCACTGAAATCAAACGGGACGCCTTGTCCGCCGGGTTGCCCGCCTCCAGGGAATCCTCCCGGCGCGCCGCTTCCTCCGGCAAAGCCTCCCTGGCCGCCTCCGCGCGCATAGGCCTCGGCCGTGGCGGGATCGATATTGTCGGAATAGAACCCGACCTGGTCGTAGATTTTTCGCTTCTTGGGATCGCTAAGAACGTCGTTGGCCTCGGAGAGCGTCTTAAACTTCTCCTCCGCCGACTTGTCCCCTGGATTAACGTCAGGATGGTATTTCCGCGCCAGCTTGCGAAACGCCTTGCGAATGTCTTCCGCCGAGGCGGACTTCTTCACACCGAGGATCTCGTAATAGTCTTTCTTAGGAGTGGTCGCCATTTAGTCGCTTACGTTTTGTCTTCCTGAGCGAACTTGCCGTCCGCGATTAGCGGACGGCAACGCAGTATTCTAGTTCGGTATTCTCCGTTTCTCTTTCGTCTCTTGTATCACGACCAGGGGCTCCGATTCCGCCGCATCCACATACACCGGCACCGCCCGCGGCCCGTCGGGTGTGGCGACAAAAACTTCCCACCGCTTTTCATCCTCAGCTAGGTTGAGGAAATAAGTGTTCTCATGAACCTGGAAATCCATCTCTCCCCACTTTCGATCGGTATACAAACGGATGACGCGGGCAAACTGCCCGCGCCACCCGGTTCAAGCTGAAAGCTGAGAGCTGACAGCTTATTTCTTATCTTCTACGTCCACGTACTCGGCGTCGATCACGCCCTCGTCTTTCTTCTGACCGCCGCCATTCGCGCCCGCTCCAGCTCCGTCCGTCGGAGCCGCACCGCCCGGTCCACCCGCCTCTGGACCTTTCGCCTGCGCCGCTTTGTACATCTCTTCGGCCAGCTTGTGCGAAGCCTTGGTCAGCGTCTCGCGAGCCTTATCCATCTGCGCCTTGTCATTTGATTCGAGCGCTTTCTTGGCGTCGGCCACGGCATTCTCAACATCGCCGCGCTCGGAGCCAGAGATCTTGTCCCCGTTCTCGCGCAGCATCTTCTCGACGTTATAGAGCATGCTGTCGAGCTGGTTCTTGGCGTCGATCGCCTCCCGCTGTGCCTTGTCCTCAGCCGAGTGCGCGTCCGCTTCCTTGGCCATCCGCTCGACTTCTTCCTTCGACAATCCAGAGGACGAGGTGATCTGGATCTTCTGGTCCTTACCCGTGGCCGTATCTTTCGCGGTCACGTTCAGGATGCCGTTGGCGTCAATGTCGAACGTGACTTCGATCTGCGGCACGCCGCGCGGAGCCGTCGGAATTCCGGTCAAGTGGAACTTGCCCAGAGTCCGGTTCTGCGCCGCCATCGGACGCTCGCCCTGCAGCACATGCACCTCAACCGAGGTCTGGTTATCCGCCGCGGTCGAGAACGTTTCCGTTTTCTTAGTCGGAATCGTAGTGTTCCGCGGAATCATCGGCGTAGCCACGCCGCCCAAAGTCTCAATCGACAAAGACAGCGGAGTCACGTCCAGCAGCAGCAGGTCTTTCACTTCGCCGCCCAACACGCCACCCTGAATCGCCGCGCCAATCGCTACGACTTCGTCAGGGTTGACTCCCTTGTGGCCTTCCTTGCCAAACAATTCCTTCACCAGCGCCTGAATCCGCGGCATACGCGTCTGCCCGCCGACCAGCACCACTTCATTGATCTTGCTGGCATCCACGCCCGCATCCTTCATGCACTGCTTGCACGGCCCCACCGACTTAGAGATGATGTCTTCCACCATCCCTTCGAGCTTCGCCCGCGTCAGCTTCTTGACCAGGTGCTTCGGGCCGCTGGCGTCCGCCGTGATGAACGGCAGATTGATTTCGGTCTCCATGGTGGTGGAAAGCTCAATCTTCGCCCGTTCGGCCGCATCGCGCAGCCGCTGCAAAGCCATCTCGTTGCCTTTGCCGCGCAGGTCGAGGCCTTCGTCCTTCTTGAATTCATCGATGAGCCAGTCGACGATGCGCTGATCCAAGTTGTCGCCGCCCAGGTGCGTGTCGCCGTTGGTGGCTTTGACTTCAATCACACCCTCGCCAACTTCGAGGATCGAGATATCAAAAGTTCCGCCGCCAAAGTCGTAGACGGCGATCATTTCGTCCTTCGTCTTGTCGAGCCCATAAGCCAGCGCGGCCGCCGTGGGCTCGTTGATAATGCGCTTCACTTCGAGGCCGGCAATCTGCCCGGCATCTTTGGTGGCTTGCCGCTGCGCGTCGTTAAAGTACGCGGGCACGGTGATCACCGCCTCGGTCACTTTCTCGCCGAGATAGTCTTCCGCCGCCTTCTTCAGCTTCTGCAGAATCAGCGCCGAAATCTGCGGAGGCGTGTGCTCCTTGCCCTGCGCCAGCACGGCCACGTGGTCGCCAGACTTCACGACCTTATAGGGAACCATCTTGATCTCTTCCGTCACCTCATCAAAGCGCCGTCCCATAAAGCGCTTGATCGAATAAATCGTGTTCTCGGGATTGGTAATAGCCTGCCGCTTCGCGACCTGCCCCACCAACCGTTCTCCAGTCTTGGTAAACCCAACCACGGAAGGCGTAGTTCGCCCTCCTTCTTCATTGGCGATCACTTTGGGCTCGCCGCCCTCCATCACCGCCACGCAAGAATTGGTGGTTCCAAGGTCAATTCCGATAATCTTGGCCATAACAGCCTCCTCTACTTACTTTTAATAAAATAAGTGCTTTGTAATCAATACGCTGATGATTGCCAACGCTCCCATCCTAAGACCTGAGTGGAGCGTTGTCAAGGTTTAGATGCTGTGGGAAGGAAGGAAGTTGCGGCGATTTAGACCATATTAGGGACGGGCCCTCTTGCCCGTCTACGTCGAGAAACGCTCGGCGCCCTCGCGTGCGTGCGCAGATAAGAATTGCGAGGGCCGGCCTAAGCAGTATGCTCGACTTCTTTACAGAATTCGGATTCAAGGATCCCGAAGAGACGATCCAGCAATCAGCGGAGAGGATCATCTCGGCAGTAGAGAAATGTCTCGAGGAGACCCGATGACCATAGAAATCCGCGACGCATCCTTGGAGGCCAGAATCCGAAAGCAACTCCAAGCCGCCGCCTCTAGTAGGCGGGTGGCCTGCTTCTCCCGTCCCGCTCCACGAAAAATGGGTGCCCCATGTTTCGCGTACTTTGCGAAACGTGGGATTCCACGGCCCACGATAGCCTCGTCGCGTCCGATCACTGAGGACGTGCAACATGCCCTACCTAACTCCTTTAGGCTGCGGAATTTACCTCTAAGTCCAATGGGCTCCCGAATTTGCATGCTGGTACCCCATGTAAGCCACTGATTCTAAAAGAGGCGGGGTGGGGGTGGGGGAGTAACAAACCGGTAAACTCGCGTTGAAAAGAAAGCACTTAAAAAATCTCAGCAGCATGTAAATACATGTTTTCGCCCCCACTTTCGCCCTCGAAAACTTGGTGATTCGCCGCATGCCGTAAACATCGTCGTCTAGCATCACGGAGAATACGGTTCGGATTTGCGTGTGCTGACGGATCACGGCGTTGGCCTCAGGTACGTCGGAAAAGTCGCACGAGTGAACCGCCCGCCTTTCGGCAGAGAAATCACCGGCTATAATCGGACGCTGCTATCGGTAAGAGGAATCATGGTCTTTGCCAAGCGGCTTCGTGAAGGGGTGGTTCGCGGCGATATCACTTGCAGCGTCAGGATTTGGATGCGGCCCCATGTCACAGAAGGCTGCCGCTATCGCATGGGAGACGGCGAGATCGAAATCGAGTCGGTCACACCGATCGGGTTTCCCGATATCACTCCGGAACTGGCCCGAGAATCAGGCTTCCTCGGAGTGCTTGATCTGCTCAAGGTGGCAAAGCACGGCAAGGGGAACAACATCTATCTGATTCGATTTCATTACATTCCACCCCGCCGCAAACGGAAGGGCTCGGGCAAACTGCCCGATTGACAAGGGTTTCCGCCGCTCCTATACTTCTTCACGCCTCAGAACGCCCGTCCAGAAAGGACTCTCCCATGACGAAGCGCTCCTTTGCAGTTCTCCTGATTTCCGCATGTGCAACCCTTGGCTTTGCTCAAGTGAATCCACCTACGCTCACGCCGCAACACAGCGGAACCACACAACTCCTGATTGCCGTCAGTCCGGTAAATTCGAACGTGGTTTGGGCCTCGGCACCGGCGGCACCTACGTGGTCACCACCGATGGCGGAAACACCTGGAGGGCCGGTGTCGTGCCGGGAACCGACCAGCTGCAGTTCCGTGCCGTGCACGGCGTAAGCGATCAGATCGCTTACCTGATGTCCATCGGGAACGACCCGGACCAGTTCCGCATCTACAAGACCACCGACGGTGGCGCCACCTGGGACCTGCAGTTCAAGAATGAAGCTACGCTAGCTTTCTACGATTGCTTTGCTTTCTGGACGCCGGACCGCGGCATCGCGCACAGCGATTCGGTCCACGGACATTTTCCCGATCTTCGCACCACCGACGGCGCGACCTGGCAGTCGATCGGCGCCGACATGCCGCTGGCATTGCCCGGGGAAGCCTCCTTTTCCTCGAGCGGAACCTGCATCACCACGCAGGGAGACAATAACGCCTGGATCACCACCGGTGGTTCCACAGCGGCGCGGATCCTGGCTACCACGGATGGAGGCAATAGCTGGAACGCTTATGACACTCCGCTTGAGAGCAATATCGAGGCGGGCGGATTTTCCGTGGCCTTCCGTGACGCTTCGAATGGCATCGTAGGCGGGGGCGACCTGGCCCAGAACGATCCCGACCACGCCCAGACTGCTACCTCGGGCGATGGCGGCCAAACCTGGACGCTGACCAACGACCCGCCGGTAAAGGGAGCCATCTTCTGTCTTGCCTACGCGAACGGTTTGCCCGACGGCAGCCGGAAAAAAAGCAACACAGATTACAGCCAGACCGTGGTGGTCACGGCCGAGACTGCGCCGAACTACGATTCGGGTGCGGCTGCCTGGAGCCCGGATGAGGGCCAAACCTGGTACTCGCTGCGTTCCGCCAGCGGCTACTGGGGGCTCGCGTTTGCCGACCCGCAGCATGGGTGGTTCGTGGGCAACAACGGTCAGATTCTGAAGATCAGCTTCCAATAGGCTCTATAGCATTACTGCACTTGAAGCCCCATTTCTCGCGTTCTTTTTTGCGGGGAGTGGGGCTTTTTCGTTGAGCATAAAAATTCTCTGCTGCTGACGCGGTATTCCGATTCGCCGCTCGACCCTATTTTCCCACACCGCTAATCGCCCTCTTCCGGCCGCCATAGGGGCTCTCCCCCCAAAGAGTGATAAAAGCCCCAGCCCGCCAACGCCACCACGCTGAGCAACGCGAGAATTGTCGGGGTCATATACCAGGCAGTGAAGTCGGCGCTGACCGGGAGATTGCCCAGCATATTGATGGTGAAGACGGCGCAGGCCAGGGGCACCAGGCCGAAGCGGTACACGATGAGAACCGCGACAGCATAGACCAGGATCATCGCCGGCAGCTCCACCTCAACGTAAGAGCCGGAAAGCCCCTGCGGCAGGGCGAAGATGCCGACAAACACTATGGCGGCCAGCCAATCCTTGCGCAGCAGACTCTTGAGGCCGAATAGAAGAAAGAAGAATTGGAGCGTCGCCAGAATCGAATTCGGTATCTGCTTTAGCCAGCTGCCAAGGGCCACTCGTCCCCCCATTAAGAAGGCGGCTGAACCAAGGTCTGGCGAAGCTCCCAGGCGGCTTAGAAAGACGTAGCGGATTTGAAACAGTACAATCCACCCCATCCCCAGCATCACACCGAACAAAATGTCGCGACCGACCAGAGGGTCGCGAAACTGACCCGACAGCAACCGGCTCCAGGCGATGATGGCCTGCGGCCAACGCCGACGCACCCAGGGCTCGAGCGCCATATACATCACCCAGGTGAGACCGGAAACAAAAAGTCCAACGCTCACTGTGACCATCAATAGGAAAAATGTAAGGGGGTTTGGCACCAAGTGCCCGTGGCACAGCCACAGCAGAATTTCGAGGACGAACATCACCGAGGCCAGGCGGAAAGCGCCTTCCCGGTCTCCCCGTGCCCGCCGAAAATTCCGTCGTGCCAAAATAATGGCCCCAACCAGGGCCGCAAGAACGATTAGCAGTCCAAGCCGCCCGAAGATCTTTTTCGCGGTCGAACCCTCTGGAGTCTTCACGCGGTCGGGTTTGGTCCACTCGCCGATGATCGAGAAGAAAACCGGCTTGCCGCGCCTTGCGCCGGCTTCAATTCGTATGGGCCGCGCGCTTCCCGGCATGGTTCCAGTCCACGCCATGCGCGTGTCCGAATCTGCTAGCGAGTTCCACTCTGGTTCGGCTTTCTGAAATTGGGCGGCATCGAGGCCGGCTGCGGCAAACAGCACATTCCAATCGACCGCCGGCGCTGGGCCGCCCGCGGATTCCTTTTGCGGTGGTATCGCCTCAAAATGGATCAGTTGCCCCTGGGTATCGAGATCTACGCTAATCATCCCTGACAGCGTAGGCGGTGGCGTCCCCTGGTCGAGAACGCCGGGACTGAACCAATCGTGCAGGTCGTTCGGGATCATGTAATCCGGACTCTGGCGGTACCAGTAGGTCAGGATGGAGGGGCGTCCGGCGAGCACAGCGTCCCAGTCCGGCCGCGGCTTGTCGTGTTGCTCTACATACTCTTGGAAGTCATTGTCATAGTGGAGACCGTAGCCGCTATCGAGGGGCCGCTCGGGATAGCCGAAGCGGGAAATCATCTCGTGCGTCCTCTGGGTAAGCACTTCCGGAGTCAACTCCGGGTGAATTTTGTCGACGGGGCTGTAGTGGATATCCAGGAACGTGTTGAGACCGAGGGCCAGCAGAAACGCAGCCAGGCAGATGACGGCCACGCGCGGCCGTAGGCCCGCGGTTTCACCCGAAGCGGCTACCAGTTGCGGCGATGGCGTTTCACCCGCGGCAAGAGCCGCGGCCAGCGGGTCGCCTCCGGGCAGCGCAGCAGCCACACTGAGAACATTCGCCGGACGCGCCGAAGGCTCGGTCTCGAGGCAGCGCAGGATGACGCGTTCGATTACAGGATTGAGATCCTTCACCACCGACGACGGACGGCTTATCTCGCGGTCACCGTCGCTAGGCGGCTTCCCGCCGATTTTCGGGGCGAAGGCGCGCTTGCCGGTAAATATTTCGTACAACACCAGACCCAGCGAGAAAATGTCGCTGCGCGTGCTGACCTCTTTGCCCGAAAGCTGCTCGGGCGCCATGTAGGCCGGAGTGCCGCTGCGCACTTCTGCTCCCTGGATCTGGTCGGCGACTCCAGCCAGCCCGAAATCGGTGATCACGACCTGGCCGCGTCCATCGAGCATGATGTTTGCGGGCTTCAGATCGCGATGCAGGACGCCTTTAGTGTGGGCGGCGGACAAGCCGGCGCAAAGTTGGCGCGCGATATCGAGGGCCTTATCCTCGGGCAGGCGGCCGATGCGGCGCAGCAGGGAAGCCGAGGTCTTCGCCATCGACATATTCCATGGTGAAGTAGGTATGGCCCTCGACATCGCCCACATCGTAGACGCGGCAAACGTTGGGATGAGAGACCCGCCGCGCGATCCGCACTTCGTTGTTGAAACGCTCCAGCAGGCCTTCATCGCGGGCGGCTTCGTCGGGCAAGAAATTTCAGCGCTACTTGCTTGGCCGAGCGTGAGGTCGTCGGCGCGGTACACTTCGCCCATGCCGCCTTTTCCGAGCAGGGCAATGATGCGGTAGCGGCTGGCCAGCAAGCGGCCGGGCAGGAAGCGGCCTTCGCTACAGATATTCGGCTGAACTCGAGGTCCGCGTAGAAGTGCGCGAAGGGGATCGCGACGAAGATCCCGAAACCGGGCGCGGCGACGCTGCCGGGGCGGTGGCCACGAAATCGAGCGTGGCCAGGTCGTCGCCGCTGTTCGACAAAAGGGCTTTCGCCGGCGGGCGCCCCGCAGGCCGAGCAGAAGCGAGAGGCCTCGGGTACATCAGGTGCCACAGGATGGACAGACAGACATGACTTTTCCCGATACAGTTTACGCTTTAGAAGCAAACTTGTTCCGCGTGGGCTGTTTTTCTAATGTTGTCGAGCCCTTGACGAGGAACAATCGCCGGAGCAACTGCATAAGATACAGAACGTCCAGCGCGGGAGGTGCTGTATTACCATCCAACGATGACTTCAACCCTCGGCCGCTGGCTGCGTGATCCGCTTTTTCTTCTGTGCCTGACCGCGGGCCTGCTGGCGTTCGTGGTGCAATCGGGCGAACTGGGTACATCCGATACCACGCATCGGCTGCAGACCACGCACTGGCTGTGGACTTCCGAGCCGCAGGTTTTTCCCAATGAATATCCTGAGTTCGGACTGCACGGCCGCGGCGGCCGGCTTTATAGCTGGTACGGCATCGGCCAGTCTCTGCTGATGTTGCCCGCCGATCTGGTGGGCACATGGATTGCGCACTGGGAAATTTTCTCCGGATACGGCGACGATCCTGGCAGTGCGCAGCATCGTGGTCAGCTACAGCACTAACATCCTGGTGAACGTCCTCACCGCGCTGCTCGCCTTTCGCCTGCTTCGCCAGCTGCGATTCAGCGTGAGGGAGTCTGTGCTGGGCGTGCTGGCGTTGATGTTCTGCACGACCCACCTGCATTACACGCAGAACATGATGGAGAACAACTACATCATGCTGCTGACGCTGACCGGATTTTCTTTCCAATACGAATGGCTGCGTACGGGAAACAGGCGAGCGCTCTGCGCGGGAAGCGCCGCATTAGGACTGAACCTGCTCACGCGTCTGACTACGGGCCTCGACCTGATCGCCGCAGGTGTTTTTATCCTGCTTGTGCTTTTCTTCGAACCGGTGCGCGGCAGGGACTTGCGGCAACGGTTTGTGGGTTATTGCAAGGTCACGGCGCCAGTATATGCCTTCTTCCTGCTGATTGACCGGCTCTACCAGTTCTACCGTTTCGGATCGTTTACCAATACGTATGTTTCATTGTTCGCCAAAGAGCAGCGGTTGATCGATCCCACTCTGCCCGCGAACTTCCCCTGGAGCACGCCCTTTCGCGAGGGCTTCCTCGGGCCCTTGTTCAAACCCGAGAAATCGATTTTTCTTTTCGACCCTCTGCTGGCGCTGGCGATTCTGCTGCTGGCAGTTCTGTGGAAGCGACTGCTGCCCGAAGTTCGCGCGTATGCCGTGGCCTCGCTCTTGCTGCTGTTCGCCTACATCAGTTTCTACGCCAGGTACACCTATTGGGCGGGAGATTTTGCCTGGGGCGATCGTTACGTCTCGACCTCGGTGGAACTGGCGACGTTGCTGGCCGTGCCGTTGCTGCTGCGCTATCGCGAGGATATAAGCGCATCGGTCTGGCGGGGCGGAGTGCTGCTGGTCGTTGCCAGCCTCGCCATTCAACTGGCCTCGCTGGCTTTCTGGCTGCCGCTCGAGATCTACCAGATGGATACGCTCGGCCACCCCACGTTCGTGATCTGCTCTTCGCTTCAAGAACATCGCCGCTTTTGCTCTCGGCAAAATGGAGGCGTGGGGATTGAACAACGACTCCATGACGTACGACCCCTGGGATTACGTTCACATTACGACCTGGAATTTTCTGCCGTTTCTGCTGCGCAGAGTTGGAGTGGCGCCGACGTGGGTGGTGGATGCGGCGTTTGCTGTCTGGGGATCGGCGATTGCGGCTTTGGGCTGGGTTCTCGGGCGGTTAGGGTTGGAGTGCGCCCGCCTTCCGAATGGCTCCGACCTTTCGTAAATCGCTGCCTTGACCAAATTCAAATCCAGACGCAATGTCTGGAATCTCAGATGCATATTGCCAACCCGAGTAAGCGACGTTTCTAAGAACGCTCTCAGCCAACAAAAATCTTCCGATTCCATTCGAGGTCGAAGCAACCATGCCGAAAGTATGTATGCCCAAAGCAACAACCGCGATTGTCAGCCTGCTCGTCGTCGCCTGCGTTTTCGCTTTTGCCCGGTGGTTCTGTGCGCGTCTGGCCGCGAATAGCATTGTCTCCTCTCTTTTTGTAGTTCTGGTTCTGATTGTGACGATCGCCGGAATGGGCTGGGGGAAAAGCCGGCGGCGTGGCACACCGGGGAAGCGAAGGATGTTGCGCTATGCGGCGCCGGCGCTGCTGGTGCTGCTGGGATGCGGGTCGTCCTGGGCCAGCTTCAGCCTGACCTTTCAGGGCCTGGTGCAGGTGCTCGCCACCGCAGGCATCACCTTGAGCGGGCCCGCGGGTGTGGTCGTGGATACGGCGGGGGACGTCTACATCTTGGATGCAAACAGCAACCGCATCGTGGAGGTGAATGCGCAGGGCGTGGCATCGGTGGTCACCATCACCGGCCTGAGTCCGGCGCTAAGCGAACCAGCCGCAATCACAATCGACGGATCGGGCAACCTCTACGTTGCGGATTCGGGCAACAACCGGGTGGTGGAGATCACGGCGGCGGGGGCAGGTTCGGTGATCAGCACCCCCACTGTGACTCTCAGCGAGCCGCAAGGCGTGGCTCTGGACCAATCCGGGGACATCTTCATCTCAGATACGGGCAACAACCGCATCGTCGAAGTCACCTCCGGTGGCGCAGCCGCGGTCCTCTCCATTGCTGTCTCCTCCGGCTCCGCGACGCTGAGCGACTCTAAAGGTCTGGCCGTGGGCGTGACCGGCAAACTCTACATCGCCGACTGCGGCAATAACCGCATCGTCACCGTGGCGGCGGGTTCGACCACCGGCGTGGTTGCCTCGATTCTCGGTGGCGTGACCCTGGCCTGTCCTAAGGCGGTCACGGTCGATCACATCGGCAACGTCTTCATCGCCGATACTGGCAACAGCCGTATCGCCGAGATCGACACCAGCTCCAATGGAACCGTGTTGTATACCGACTCGGTCACGCTCAACAACCCGTTGGGGGTCGCGCTGGACGTGTTCGGCACGGTCTATATCGCCGATTACGGCGACAACCGTGTCCTGGTCGTCGACCCTCCGGTCAACGGGGATCTCACCTCCAGCGACACAACCTATTCGCTGAACAAAACGGCCGTAGGTTTTGGCCACGTCCAAATGGGCAGCTCGACCCCAGTGACCCTGACGCTGACTTTCACCACGGGCGGCTCGAGCGGTCTGGGCGCTGTCGCGGTGTTTGCCTCCGGCATACAGAGCCTGGACTTTACCTCGGGCACGGATACGACCTGCAACAGTTCGACGGGCCCCAGCACCGAATGCACGGTGGAAGTGTCGTTTCTGCCCACGGCTCCCGGCCTGCGCAATGGCTCGGTGGTGCTCTATGACACGGGCATGAATCCGATCCTCACCGTTCCCCTCTACGGATGGGGCGATGCCCCGGTGGCCGCTCTGAGCCCCAACCCAGGACTTGTAGTCAGCATCGGTGGCGTCTCCCTTTCCGATCCGTTTCAGGTTGCGCTGGACGGCGCGGGGAATATTTATGTCGGCGATTACGGCAACTCGAATGTGATCAGAATTCCGGCCGGTGGCGGCAGCGGCACCGCGGTACCTCTGGGAACTCCGGGCGGCACAGCCCCGCAGAGCATTACCGGAGTAGCCGTCGATGGGGCAGGCAATCTTTTCATCGGAGATCATATAAATAGCCGCATCCTGGTGGTCACGCCGGGGGGCGTCGTTTCCGTACTGACAATTAACGGCCTCAACCCGGCCATCGAACTCCCCACCGCGTTGGCTTTTGACGCCGCTGGAAATCTGTATATTGCCGACTACGGCAGTGGCCGGGTGGTTCGCGTGTCCACTCTCGTGGTCGCGGGATCGACTTCCAGCGGTCTTGGAGTGGCCCTGGGGACGGGCGCCTTTACCTTCGGCATCAGCACGCTCTCCGGTGTGACGGTGGATGCCCAGGGAAATATCTACATCGCAGCCCGCACCGAGAACAGCAGCAGCATCATCAAGGTCACGACGGCGGGCGTGGCCTCGGAGCTGAGTTTCCCGGGCATCACGCCTGCAATCAGCGGTCCCCAAGGCGTCGCCGTAGACGCGATGGGAAACGTCTACGTTGTGGACTCCGGCAACAAGCGAATTGTGAGACTGACGACGGCGGGCGTGGCCTCTGCCCTCGGCATCAGCGGACTGCCAGCTCCATCGAGTCTGGGCAGCGCACTCTTTGGAGTAACGCTCGATCCCTGGGGAAACCTTTATATTCCCGACTGGAGCAACAATCGCATCGTGTTCGTGAACGTGAGCGCCACCAGCCTGGCGTTTCCCAGCACGGATGTGGGCTCGGCCAGCACCCCGCAGACCGCAACCGTAGCGAACCTCGGCGACCAGCCCTTAGTTTTTGCCACGGTTCCAACCTATACGGCGAATTTCTCCGAAGACACCGGGGACGAGAACCTGTGCGCGCTTGGCACATCGCTGGCTGGCGGAACCCTCTGCGACGTCTCGGTCGAGTTCACACCGCAATCGGCGGGAAGCCTGAGCGCCGGCATCGTGGTCACCAATAACAGTCTGAACGTGGCCGGGACGACCGAAAACGTCGCGGTGAGCGGCACCGGCATTGTCGTCGCGGATACCACGGCGGTGGCAGTGTCCACAAACCCGACGGCTGCAAACATTGGACAGCCGCTTACCGTCACGGCCATCGTGACCGACACGGCGGCGGGACATGGTTCAACCATCCCCACCGGCGGCGTTACGTTCATGGATACGGTGGGATCGACGACGATCTCGCTCAACGGTGGCGCTCCGGTCACGCTCAACGGGGCAGGTACTGCGATTCTTACCGGAGTCACGCTGGCGGGCGCGGGCACACACACCATCACTGCCAACTATGCGGGCGTGACCGGATCGTTCGCGGCCAGCAGCAATGTCACCACGCTGACCGTCGGCAAAGACACGGCGGTCCTGGCAGGGCCGGTGACGCAGCCGGTGCAGGTGCCAAGCGGCACGGCCGGTTCGGTGCCGGTGACAGTGACTGGACCTTATAGCGTGAGCGTGGTCGCGGCGCCCACCGGATCCGTGACTTACACGGTTCTGAATTCCTTGAGCGTCAGCGTGGCGTCGGGAACGGCAACGCTGACCGCCGGTGAGACCGCCTCCACCGCCACCGTCCCCCTGTCCAGTTCCCTCACTCCCGGAAGCTACACGGTGAGTGTGACTTATGGCGGCGACAGCAATTACGCCGCCAGCGTCGCCGCGACCACTGTCGCGGTAGTCGTCGGCCTGATTACACCGACCATCGACTGGACCCCGCCTGCGCCAATTACGTATGGAGCCACGCTGAGCGGCGTTCTGAACGCTTCCGCGGTCAGCGGATCGACCGCGGTGCCCGGCAGTTTCGCTTACACCGCTACGCCCCAGGGCGGCAGCGCCGGTGCAGTGACCGGCACCACCGTGCTGGGCGCGGCGAGCTATACGCTCGCGGCCACCTTCACGCCGACCGATACCACCATCTACGCCTCGGCGAGTGCCACTGTGTCTCTGACGGTTGCCAAGGCGGTGCCGGGGGTAGCTCTAGTGGCCTCCGTCAATCCGGCGGTGGTGGCTGCCCCAGTTACCTTCACGGCGACGGTTTCTTCCTCGGCGGGCACACCCAGCGGTTCAGTCAGCTTCTATGACGGCACTACATTGCTGGGCCCGAGGACGCTGGCTTTGGGAGTGGCGGCCTATACCACGTCGAGCCTCACTGTGGGCGCGCACTCGATTACAGCGGCCTACGGCGGGGACAGTAACTTCTCGGCGCTGACCAGTTCGGTGCTTGCCGAAACGGTGACGGTGCCTGCAACCACTGCAACCAGCACTACACTCACAGCCTCCCCTAATCCGCTGGCCGACGGGCAACCTGCAACGCTTACCGCGACCGTGACTCCAGCGCCCACCGGAACGCCCGCGGGCATCGTCAGTTTCTACAGCGGAACTACTTTGCTCGGTACCGGCACGCTCAACTCTTCCGGAGTGGCGACGTTCACCACCAGCAGCCTGGTGGTTGGCACCGACAGCCTTACGTCGGTGTATCCGGGCAATGCCAGTTTCGCCGCATCCACTTCGTCCGCCGTCGGCGAGATCGTAAACACAGCTTTTACCGTGAGCGGTCCCACCAATCCGGTTCCGGTCGCGCCCGGAGGGGCGGCAACCTTCGACCTTACGGTGCCGCCGCTTGGAGGCGCATTCGACAGCGTAGTCACGCTCTCGGCCACGGGGCTTCCGCCGGGCGCGACCGCAACGTTCAATCCTCCAACAGTTACGCCGGGGATCGCCGGCTCGCCGACGGTGATGACCATACAGCTGGCAACTCTTGCCGCTGGCAATTCAGCCGCGAGCAATTCAGCCCGCGACCTTCCGGGCCGCCGCAAAGGACTGCCGCTGGCGCCGTTCACCTTGGGGTTCGCCGTGTTTGGCGCGGTGCTGGGACGCAAGCGCATTCCACGGGCGCTGGCGCTGGGTCTGGCGCTCGGAGTCCTGGGGGTTAGCACTCTGGTGGTCACCGGCTGCGGGGGCGGTTTCGCGAATACTCCCTCCACGCCGGCCGGAAACTACACGGTCACGGTTACGGGGACGAGCGGATCGTTCCAGGCTTCAACCACGGTAACGCTGGTGGTGGAATGAGAATGCCTTTCAGGCCGCGAACTCGACCAACCCAGGCCAGTAAACCAGAGTCAGCGAACAAGATAAGGACAAGGACGAGGATAAATCCAATGCGAAAATTAACATCAATGAAGACGGCCACTTTTCTTCTGCTGGCTCTCGGAGCCGCTGCCATGGCTTCCCGTCCGGCGGCGGCGCAGAGTGGTTCGCGGGTGGATGTGGGCGTCGACTACAACTATGTACGGATCAACCTTCCGGCCGGGGGCTGCGGGTGTTTCGCCCTGAACGGCGGCAGCGGCTGGGTGGCATTCAACTTCAGCCACTCCGTCGGTATCGTCGCCGAAATTGCCAGCCAGCATGCTTCGAACATCTCCAGTAGCGCCGCCGACCTGACTCTTACGTCTTATCTGGCGGGTCCCCGCTATCGATGGACGGCCGCGGGCCACCACCTCGTCCCGTTCGTTCAAGCGCTTCTGGGCGGAGCGCATGCGAGTGGAACCCTGGCGCCAGGCAGTTCCGGGTTGCCCGGATCGGCCAACGCTTTCGCCATCACGGCCGGCGGAGGACTGGATATCAGCCTCACTCGCCACATTGCGTTGCGAGCCCTGGAAGCCGACTATTACCTGACACGTTTCGATAACGGAGTGAACGATCACCAAAATAATCTTCGGGTGGCGGCTGGTTTGATCATCCGGCTGGGAGAAAACAAGTAACCGGAAGAGGGATCCCCGGCGATTTAGGTACGGGGAGCGAAGCCAGGAGAATTACTCGACGGTGACTGACTTGGCCAGATTTCTGGGCTGATCCACGTCGCATCCGCGTCTCACCGCGATGTGATAGGCCAGCAACTGCAGGGGAACGATTTCGAGAATTGGAGAAAGCTCCTCAGGAGCGGCGGGGACATATAGAACGTGATCGGCGGCTTCCTCGATCTCTTCGTCGCCTTCGGTAGCGAGTGCGATGACCACGCCGGAGCGCGCCTTCACTTCCTTCAGATTCGACATGGTCTTTTCGTAGCGGACCATGGAGCCGGGATTGTTGGCGTCGCGGGTGGCGATGACGACTACGGGAAGGTTTTCATCGATCAGCGCGTTGGGGCCGTGCTTCATCTCGCCGGCGGGATACCCCTCGGCATGGATGTAGGAGATTTCCTTCAGCTTCAGCGCACCTTCGAGCGCGATCGGGTAGTGAATGCCGCGGCCGAGGAACAGAAAATCCTGGGCGCGCTGGAAGCGCTTGGCCAGGTCTTCGCATTTTTCATCATGCGTGAGAATGTTCTCCAGCTTGCCGGGGATAAGCGTAAGTTCCTCGGCGGCTTTGCGAGTTTGCGCCGGGGTCATGACGCCACGGACTTGCGCGAGGTACAGCGCAAAAAGATAAAGCGCGGTGAGTTGGCAGGTGAAGGCCTTGGTGGAGGCTACGCCGATTTCCGGCCCCGCATGGGTGTAGATGGTTCCAGCAGCTTCGCGGGTGATCATGGAGCCGACCACGTTGCAGATGGCCAGGGTCTGCGAGCCTTTGGTTTTAGCTTCGCGCTGGGCCGCGATGGTATCGGCTGTCTCGCCCGATTGCGAAATCACAAGCGTGATCGTGTCGGGGCCGACGATGGGATCGCGGTAACGCCACTCGCTCGCGTAATCCACTTCTACCGGAACCCGTGCGAAGCTCTCGATCATGAACTTGCCCGCCTGCCCGGAATGCCAACTGGTGCCGCAGGCTGCGATGTTGATCTTTTTTGCGGCGCGGAATTCGGCTTCGCTGATCTGCATCTCGTCGAGAAAGATGTGGCCGGTGTCGAGCGAAATTCGTCCCAGCGTAGTGTCGCGGACAGCGCGTGGCTGCTCGTAAATCTCCTTGAGCATAAAGTGCTTGAAGCCGCCCTTTTCCGCCATGATGGGATCCCAGGTCACATGCTGAACCTGACGCTCAATGGGGTTTCCACCGAAATCCATCAGCTTGACGCCCTGGGGGGTGACCACGGCAAGATCGCCGTCGGCCAAAAAGAAAATGTCGCGGGTGTGATAAAGAATTGCAGGCACGTCAGACGCGACAAAATACTCCTCATTGCCCAGGCCCACGACCAGAGGGGGTCCGTTGCGTGCGGCCACGATCTTGTTCGGTTCATCGACGGAAATCACGGCCAGGGCGAACACCCCTCTGAGTTCCTTTACGGTCTTGCGAACCGCTTCTTCGAGATTGGGCCGGTGTCCGTTGCCGGTGTTGAAAAGATGCTTTTCAATCAGGTGGGCGATGATCTCCGTATCGGTTTCAGTGGAGAACTTGTGGCCTTCCTCGATCAGCTTTTTCTTCAGGGTGAGATAGTTTTCAACAATGCCGTTATGCACGACGACGATCTTGCCGGTGCAGTCGCGATGGGGATGAGCGTTTTCCTCCGTGGGGCGGCCGTGGGTGGCCCAGCGCGTGTGGCCGATGCCGTAGGTACCCTCGAGCGGCTTGAGCCGGATGACTTCTTCCAGATTGCGCAGCTTGCCTTCGGCGCGCCGGATCTGCAGGCCATCGCCGTTGCCGGCAACAGCGATTCCGGCCGAGTCATAGCCGCGATACTCCAGCTTTCGCAGGCCATCGATGATGACCGGGACGACTTCCTTCTTGCCGACGTACCCAACAATGCCGCACATGGAATAGCTCCAGAAATTCAGTCTGCGAGGGAGTAGCGAAACTCTTCAATCACCGGGTTGGTAAGCACTTCGCGGGCCATGCGCTCCACCTCGGCCTGCGCCTCTTCCCGGCTCAGGCCGCCATCGAGCGTGAGTTCAAAGTACTTGCCCTGGCGCACTTCTTCCAGACCCTTATAGCCCATCTTCTTGAGCGCGCCCTGGATGGTCTTGCCCTGGGGATCGAGGACGCTCTTCTTGAGCGAAACGTAAACGTAGGCTTTCATGGACACCTTAATTATACGTCAGGCGTTTCGTGTCAGAGGTTACGGAAGGGTTGCGAAGTCCACGCCGCGGGCGAAGCGGGCCGGAACATAGCTCGCCAATCCGGGATCGGTCTTCGATGCCTAGCCTAGGGGCCCAATTTCTGCAGTTTAGCCCGCAGATCGGCGGCCGCCCGTTCAAGCAAGGCCCGGTGACGGACATCATGGCAGCCCTCGAGCCGTTGCACAATACTTTGCAGAGACAGACGAACGTTCTCTTTTTCGCGTAGCCGGGCTGCAGCTTGGCGCGTTAGGAGCGGCGTTTCAGAGATATTCTTCGACGCTGCCTCGTCCTGTTGCGCCTCGACCGACTTGCTCTCCCAACCTCGGGCCATGTGGCGATTATAGCTTCTTGTCGGGCCCGTTTTCGGCCGCAGGGGATGTGGACAGGCCGCCGCCAGTCCCATCTCGGGACGGATTGTTCGGAATACCGGAGTCTCAGAAAAAAATGGCAATTCCCGAGCTATATGTGCTTATAATGTCGCGTAAGTCGATATAAGCGGCGCGCTTTGAGGGGGGCGCCGGCAGGAGTAAGTGTTAGTGTACCCCTCAAGTTCGTCACGCTCGCAACCGGAAGCGCAGCGCTCACGACTGCGCTGTCAGGGATGGCTCATGTCATGTCCATGAGCAATGATCCCGCCGGAGCTCTCCTTGAAGCGCAAGAGTTGCTGGCACCCTATTTCAGCGCGTCCCGTACTGGCCTCGCCATACTGGATAACAATCTCCGCTTCGTTGCCGATTAACCAAACCTTGGCGGAAATGAATGGCATCCCCGCCGAAGAGCACTTGGGCAGGGGCCTCCGCGAAGTGCTCGGGGAGTTTGCCGAAGTGATCGAGCCGCAGATCAAGCGTGCCCTCGAGACCCGGCAACCCGTCCTGAACTTCGAAGTCAGCAGCCTACCGCCCGCCGGGTCCGAGCCCGGCCAATGGATTGGTCATTACATTCCCATCAGCGACGCTACCGGCGAGGTCGAGCGGGTCGCCGCAATCGTGGTCGAAGTCACCGAACAAAAGAAACTCGAGGAATCACTCCAGGGCGTATCTGACCGGTTGCGGGAGGAGAAGAAGCGGCTGCAGGTTATGGTCGAAGTGAGCCGCGTGCTGGCTGAAAAGCTGGATGTAGGTCAAGTCTTTCCCCAGATTTCGGCTAATCTGCGCCGGATTCTGCGGCAGGAATACGCAGCCCTCGCGTTGCACGATGAACAGAGCGGGCAGATTGGTCCGGCTGGCGATGGATTTTCCTCTACGGAAGGGGCTGCTCTTCATCGATCCTGAAAGTCGATGCCCGCAATCGACCCAAGCGAGAAGGCCTTGCTGCGAGCGCGAGCCTTTGATTTTCACCAGGGACCAGATGCGGAGTTTCCCCGCCGGAACCACGCAAACCCTTGCTGGCTGAAGGGCTCCAGTCGCTTTGTTGCGTGCCTTTGCTTCGTCCTAAGGGTGCTCTCGGGGTGCTGGTGTTGGGCAGTACGCGGGCCGAAGCTTTCAAGGACGACGATCTCATACTGGTGAATCAGGTCGCCGCACAACTGGCCATCGCTTTGGAGAATATCTCGGTCAGCCCGCGAACTCAAACGACTCAGGGGCCACCTGGAGCAGGAGAAGCGCTACGTTGAAGGTGAGGGTCACGGCCCGCCACATTTTGAGGAGATCATCGGGGAGAGCCCCGTCCTCAAGGTCGTTCTGCAACAAGTTGCGATCGTCGCACCCAGCGATGCGACGGTTTTAGTCCTGGGAGAAACCGGAACTGGCAAAGGGCTTGTCGCGCGCGCCATCCATCACTCCAGCAAGCGCAAGGAGCGGAATTTCCTCACCCTGAATTGCGCTGCAATCCCCACCGGGCTGCTGGAAAGCGAATTGTTCGGACACGAAAAGGGAGCGTTTACAGGGGCCGTCAGTCAGAAGATCGGACGGCTGGAGCTGGCTGACAAAGGAACGGTCTTTCTCGATGAGATCGGCGAAATTCCCCTGGAGTTGCAGCCCAAGCTGCTTCGCGTGTTACAGGACCATGAGTTTGAACGACTGGGCGGGACGCGGACGATCAAGGTCGATTTGCGGTTGATCGCCGCTACCAACCGCGATTTGGTGAAGAGCGTGGCCGAAAAAGATTTTCGCAGCGATTTGTTCTATCGCTTGAAAGTGTTTCCCATTCGCATGCCGTCTCTGCGTGAGCGGCGGGAGGATATTCCGCTTCTGGTCCGCTACTTTGTTCTGAAATTTTCCCACCGATGGATCGCGTCATCGAAACCATCCCTCGCGAAACCATGGATGCTCTCGTCAATTGGCATTGGCCGGGCAACGTTCGAGAGCTGGAAAATTTCATTGAACGCTCCGTCATTCTCACGGACGGCACTGTGTTGCGCTCGCCGCTGGCCGAGCTCCAGGCTGAGATCCGAGTCTCCGAACACTCGCTGAAGGGAACGGAGCGAGAAGTACATCGTTCGCGTGATGCGCGAGAGTGGCGGAATCATCTCCGGGCCCAAGGGCGCAGCCCGGCGGCTGGGTTTGAAGCGGACCGACCCTGCAGTCGAAAATGCACAGGCTGGGAATCACACGCCGAGACTATTCAGGGCCGAAGTCGGACTAGAAATAGTTCCAGGACGTGCGCAAGTGCCGATTTGCCGGACGTTTGCCGAACAGTCGGCACGGGACCACGATGAAGGGTCAACGTCCATCGGAACACCACCTTCTCTTTTCTGCAAGTTACGCCCTTTTCGCGAGTAGACCATTCTGGAACGACAATTGCATGAATTTCTTGATCCGGAAGCACATCGGGGCGGGCTCTCCTGAACGCGAGGGACGAGTCGCAAGACTCGTCCTCATCTAGCCGCATCCGGGTCGGGGTGAACGTGTTAGTCGCAAGGAAATACCAGCCGAACCATCTGGTTCGCTTGCTGCCGGCCGAACCAGGATTCCCATAAAGCCCGTGCGGAAAGCGAGAAGTGAAAGTGGCCTGGCGCATCACCCAGCCAGCATGTAGCGAGGCCGGGAATGGCGCCGCAGGTCAGCGAGAGTGCAGAAACAGAATGCAGTCCTCCACGCGCCCAATCCGGAGACAAGAGATCCGCTCTACTTGCTGGCTTGCCTCAGGTGGAATGGGAGAGGCGTGCAGATGCCAGTGCGGCATGGGAAATCATTTCCGCCGCCCGCAGTTCCGACGCGGACACAGCGAGCCCACGCCCGGTCCTTGCTCGAACGTTCGCAGCAGATCGCGCCGCAACCGTCAGAACAAATTCGCAGAAGAAGAGCGCCAGACCTGCGAAGTCCGACCCCGGAGGCAAGCATGAGAACACCTTACGGTCTTGGAAATCATCGAAAGCTGCATGGGCTGCAAGGCGAGCCGGGAGGGCTTTTTTTGCCGCTTTTCCACGCCCGTGCTGCGGCGGTTGACGCCTCTAGTCATCACACTGTGATGCCTGCCGGGGCGCTGCTATTCGTGGAAGGACAGACGCCGCGGGGCATGTTTCTTCTGTGTTCGGGCAAAGTGAAACTGTCACAACCTCAAAAGAAGGCAAAGTGCTGATCCTGAAACAGGCGCGGGCCGGTGAAGTATTGGGGATGAGCGCCGCCATTTCTGGCACGAACTACGAAATGTCAGCCGAAACCGCCGTGCCGTGCCAGTTGAATTTCATCGGCCGCCTCGACTTCATGACTCTGCTGCACACGCAGAGCGAAGTGGGGGTTCACTCAGCCTTGTGGCTGAGCCGGGAGTTTCAGAGCGCGTATCGCGATATTCATGATCTCGTGCTGGCCCGTTCCTCGTCGGGAAAGCTGGCGAGATTGTTGTTGTCTTCATGTGCTCCGCAAGGGATTCGAGAGTGGAGGAACTGCATCTGCGTTCCACCATGACTCATGAGGAGATGGCGCAGCGAATCGGCTCCTCGCGCGAAACGGTCACGCGGCTTTGAGCATCTGAGGAAAAAGAGGTTGATTCGGCAGGATGGAGCGACCCTCATAATTCGCAATCGCAGCGGTCTGCAGGCCCTTGCGCTCTAGCCTTTCCCCCACCCCGGAGGGCGGCAGTCAAGCTGATCTGCCCTCCGATGGTTTGAGTGGCGAAGTTCAGGCGACGAGATATGGCAGTTCACAGCCCGAACAACTCCCGCAGCCGTTTGGTCTGCGCCCGGCTCACTGGAATCTCGCTTTGTTTTTTATCATCCATTCGCAACTGATAGGAACTCTTGAACCAGGGCACGACTTCGCGAATGCGATTGATGTTCACCAAATAGGAGCGATGAGCCCGCCAGAACAAGCCGGGATCCAGGCTATCGAGCAGTTCTTCCAGAGTGCGGCAATTCGAATGTCCCTCCATGCCGGAGGGACCGGCCGTCACTACGGTGATCACTCCATCCTCAATCGAGGCGTAGCAGATTTCTTTCTGATCCACCAGAAACATTCGCCCCAGGGCCTTGAGCAGGATCTTCGAAGTCTGGTTTTTGGCGACTGCAGCATCCGCACCAGGGCGTCGATTTTTTCCGCCGGATATCCTCCGCTCCCTGCTGGGTGCGTGCCTTCTGCACCGACTGCGCCACACGTTTCTTGTCGAAAGGCTTCAGCAGATAATCCACTGCATTGACCTCGAACGCCTTCACCGCATACTGATCAAACGCCGTGGCGAAGACGACTTGGGCAGATGGAATTTTCTTGTCGAGAAGCTTCTTGATGACACCGAAACCATCGAGTCCGGGCATCTGGACATCGAGAAAGACGAGGTCGGGAGTGTGTTCTTTGATGAGGTTGATGGCCTCAAGGCCGTTTTTACCCTGCGCTACCACATTGACATCGCCGGTACTCTTGAGCAGGTAAGCGAGTTCATCGCGGGCGAGTTGCTCATCGTCCACGATTACCGCGGAAAGAGGCATAGCCTTAGTATAGAAACCGCATTTTCACAGCGTCAATGCGGGTTGGTGCGTGAGCGTGGACGAAAATCAGTGCGGCTTCTGCATCATGCCGCCCATATCCATCTTGGTGAATCCGGCCGGGATCTCAAACAGACTGGCAGGTTGCGGGCCTTCCTGAATGTTGCGCAGTTCGCCGCCGTTATTCTTGCCATCCCATTTCACCGGAAAACGCAACTTGGGGTCAAGCCAGAAGTGTTTGACATCGCCGCTGGCATTGGTGGTCTCGTATTTCACCGTGTTGCGGCCATTGACGGTCTCATTGCCTACCTTATGGCAACTGCCGGTCTGTTTGTCCCCATTTTCTGCCAGTCGCCGCACGCATTCTCCACGTCGCCGGCGTCTGGAAGAAAGCAGAGGCATATCCCATCCTTTGGCTTTGCGTCTGCACGGGCATGTCCATATACATGTGCTGCTGGGCCATCATGACGATCGAAGTCTGGGTGGAGAAATTCATGATGACCACTCCTCCGCCATGAGCGCCCGCGCTGGTTTCGATACGAAGTTTATCTTTGGCAAAAAACATTTTAGCTTGCACAGGCTAGTCCGCCTTTTGCATATCGACAATATCCGCGGAAAATTCCGCCTGCGCCAGAGCGAAGCTGGCGGCAAGCATGAGGACGAGAAAACAGGAAATGCGGGCGATGCATCGAAGCATGTGAGTCTCCTTAAATATTTCGCACCGGTCAAGCGGTGCGTTGCGCCTTCAATTAAAAAGCGAAGAAAGCATAGCAGACCGCTCGGCGGCGGAATGCATCCGGGGAATTTCCCTTAAACCACATTCTCCAGAGCCAGCGCCATGCCCAAGCCGCCGCTGACGCAAAGCGTGGCCACGCCGCGCCTGGTATTGCGTTTCAGCATCTCGTGCAGCAACGTCACGGTGATGCGCGTTCCCGTGCAGCCGATGGGATGCCCGATCGCAATCGATCCGCCGTTCACGTTGAGCCGGTCGCGGTTGAAATTCAATTCACGGTCGCAGGCAAGCACCTGCGCCGCGAAAGCTTCGTTCAATTCGATCAATCCGAAATCGTGCAGCCTGAGGTTGTGCTTCTCTTCCAGCTTGCGCAGGGCCGGGACGGGCCCAATCCCCATCGTGCGCGGATCGACTCCTGCCGAGGTCACCGCCGAAATGCGCGCCAGCGGTTTCAAGTTGTGCGTGCTTCACGAAATGTTCACTGGCCACGACCACGGCGGCAGCGCCGTCAGTAATTCCTGAAGAATTGCCTGCGGTCACCGTTCCGGTTTTCGAAAATACCGGCGCCAGCTTCCCCAGCTTTTCCATGCTCGCGTCCGCAAATGGATGTTCGTCGCGGCTGAAAACGGTCGTGCCTTTCTTACTTTCAATCGTGACCGGGGCAAGCTCGGCGTCGAATCGTCCAGCGGCAATCGCCCGCCCGGCGCGGGTTTGCGACATCAGCGCAAATTCATCCTGCTCTTCGCGCGTGATCTTGTAATGCTCCGCCAGCACCTCGGCGGTTTCGCCCATCACCATTTTCGCCATCGGACAAAAAAATCCGTCGCGATACATGCCGTCGACCAGTTCCTGATTGCCCAGTCGGTATCCCCAGCGCGCTTCGAGATAGTAAGGAACGCGCGACATGGATTCCGTTCCGCCCGCCAGAATACAACTCGCATCGCCAAGCAGAATCGACTGATAAGCCAGCGCGATCGACTTCATCCCCGAAGCGCAAGCTTTGTTCACCGTGAACGCTGGCGACTTCCTGCGGCACGCCGCTGCGAATGGAAATCTGCCGCGCCACGTTCGGTCCGCCGCCGGCCTGCCGCGCGTTGCCGAAGATGGATTCTTCCACCTGCTCGGGCTGGATTCCGGCGCGCTCGATCGCAGCCTTGGCGGCGACGACGCCCATGTCCGCCGCCGTCAGCGAAGCCAGCGACCCCCCGAACTTCCCAATCGGCGTGCGCACCGCGGAGAGAATGTAGACTGCCTGCAAAGTGTCGCCTCCAAAACATTTGAGTCTAGCAGGGTGGGGAAAGATGCTGGATCGGCAGGCAGGGAACGGAATCTAGCGTTCGTTCATCTCGTCGCGAGTGTAGTGGCCGGACGACCTTACATGCTTTAGGCTGCGCATGAGCGCAGAGATCTGTCGGAGCTTTGTGTTGACGCGGCGCAACGAAAGCGCTCTGACGTCCCTGCCCTTCGTCATATCAGCGGACCCTCGAACGAAATGACTGTCTCGGGCTCCCACGTCTCGCCCCGGTCCAATTTGCGGGCATGTTCACGAGCGCGGCTAAGAATCCTTCAACGCCGTCCGTGGCCAACCGCACTTTAGCTTTCATGCCCACGGGTCGCTTCTATAGCGGATGATCGTGTCCGTGCGCCTCGCTGTTAGGGAAGGAATGAGCAGATTCCGGGCAGGGGACCTCCTCAAGTCGCCTCAACTTCAGGCTCGCGGTTGCCGATAATCATTTTGGAACATGACGGGTTCATGCCCCGGGCTGAATCTGGCCCGGGTTTTTGTCTTCTTCACGGTGACGATGTACCCATTTAATGCTTTGATCCGGTAATGCCAGCCGGCTAATACCGTATGAATCCGTGGGTCACGAGGTTGACATCTTGATAGTTCCCAATGATTGTCCCGCTGTCGTTGATGCCGGTGGGAAGCGTCCCGAAGTACGGGTTTCCCGACACCGCTCCCGGAACGGCAAATGATGTGTAGTTCATAGATGCATCAACTGAAAAGCCGGAAATGCCGGTCGGGTTCTGAACCTCACCTGCAATTTCGCCGTCGCCGTTGATAGCTGTGGGCACTGTTCCAAACAGGCCTGAACCCTTATACGCATTGGGGTCGCTGATCGTTGTGACGGCACCAGCTTGATCCCTTGAAAAGCCGCGGTACGCAAAGCTGCTGGTTTGGTAATAGCCAACGATTTGACCGTTTTGGTTGATTGCGGCCGGGACAGTCCCCTGGCCGGCAGCTCCTCCCGCGCCGGGAGCAGCGAACGTTGTGATTTCGCCCGAACTGTCCCGAACGTATCCATGAGGGCCTGATGCGTCGTAATGTAGTAGTAGCCCGTCACGCTTCCATCCGCAGAGATAGAAAAGACGACTGTGGTTACCGCTCCCGGAACCGTAAAGGTGGTAATGTTTCCGAACTGGTCTCGCACAAAGCCTTCGGGTGCCCCGTTGACGTAGCAGGTGCCTGCGGTTTGCCCCAAATTGTTGATCGTCACCGCCTGAGTTAGGGTAGATCCGGGAGGGTCGAAGCTAGTGACACTTCCGGACGGACCTCGCACAAACCCGTGAGTCACGTTACTCGAATCGGTGTAGTAACCCACAATTTCCCCACTGGCATTGATCCCGAAAGCATCCGTGTCTGCGGCACCTGCGACGTTGAGGGCGGTGATGACGCCAGTGGAACCGCGAACAAAACCGTGGTCTGCTGTGCCGTCATAATAAGTGCCGGTGATTTGCCCCGCGTCGTTGATGCTCAAAGGAAAGGTGTCGATAGAACCAGGCGGGTCGAACGTGACGATCTGCGGGGCGCTGGGGCGATTTTGCGCTGCGTGATTGGGTGCGGCGGTCTGAGCTGAGAGCGACGGAGACAAAAGAGTGACGGTTAGGGCTAAGGCTCTGTGCATGGGATCTCCGAGTTGCTCGTGGCTCTGGGGGAGAGCCAAAGGGCGCTGCAATTGACGACCGCAATGGTAACAAAGGGGGGGGTCACGCAACTTAAATGTTTTTGAACATCCGCGTGGGTGCCGCACCTGTTCACGCAAATTATATCGGTCCAACCGTGCTTCCGCCTATTGCCATTCCCGCTAACCTCCGGCATAATAAGTGTTTGTCCTGACCTCGCCGGACTCTTCCGGAACAAGGATATACATCTGTGTTAATGATTCGACTGTCGCGCATGGGTGCGCGTAAACAACCGCATTACCGCATTGTGGTCATCGAGAAGGCGCGCGCGCGCAACGGCCGGCCGGTGGAAGTTGTCGGGACTTACAATCCCCGCACCAATCCCGCCAGCGTCGATTTCAAGCGCGACCGCGTGGACTACTGGGTCTCAAAGGGCGCGCAGATGTCGGAGCGGGTGGGCAAGCTCTACTCCAAGCCCCCAGCCGCCCCGGCAGTTCCTGCGGCATAAGCCCCCATGACTGAAACACCGGAGACGTGCGCGCTCTCATCGAGCAGATTGCAAAGTGGATGGTCGATGCTCCCGACCAGGTTTTCGTGGATCATCTCGATGACGACGTGATCGAACTGGAAGTTGCCGAGGATGAGGTGGGCAAAATCATCGGCCGCCAGGGACGCAATGTCCGCGCCTTGCGCACGCTTTTGAGCGCCGCGGGCGTGCGAGCGCACGCAAGCGCTACACGCTGGAAGTCATCGATCTAGGCGATCCGGCGTAGCGAGGGAACCGGACCATTCGCGATCCTGAAACAAGTTCGAGTTCATTACGCTGGCCCGCGTGGTGAAAACGCAGGGCCGCCGCGGCGAAGTTGCGGGCGAGATTTACAGCGACATTCCTGATCGATTCGTCGTCGGAATGAAATTGCTGGCGCTGCCCCGAGGGGCGAACGAGATCCGCCGCGAAATGGAAGTAGAAGAACTCTGGCCGCACAAGGGCCTGATAGTGCTGAAGTTCGCGGGAGTGGATTCGATCTCCGAAGCGGAAACGCTGGTGGGATGCGAATTGCAGGTGCCGCGCAGCCAGCGTTCGAAGTTGCAAGCGGGCTGGAACTATGTCAGCGACCTGGTAGGATGTGCGTTGCTTGACACGGGCGCGAGATCGGGCGAATTGAAGACGTTCAGTTTGGGGCCGGCGAAGCGCCGTTGTTGATTGTTCGCGACGCAGCCGCAAAGCTGGTGGAAGTTCCGTTCGCCGAAGCGTATCTCGACAGCGTGGATGTAGCGGCAAAGCAAGTGTGCATGAAGTTGCCCGAAGGCTTGCTGGAAGTGAACGCTCCGCTCACGGCGGAAGAGAAACTGGAGCAGGGACAGGGATTGAGAAAAAAGCATTAAACACAGGGGATCACAGGCGTAAACCTTTGTAGCCTCTGTGTGTCTTCTGTGTTAAGAGGTTTTGATTCCGCGATGAAGGCCGATATAGTAACGATCTTTCCGGACTTCTTTCGCGGGCCGCTGGATTACGGCATCACTCGCCGGGCCCAGGAAATGGGGCTGGCGGAAATTAAGGTCCACGATCTGCGGGAGTTTACCCACGATCGTCACCGCACCGTGGACGACCGGCCTTTCGGCGGCGGCGAAGGCATGGTGCTGAAGCCGGAACCGCTGTTTGAATGTTTGGAGTCGCTGGGCGTTGCGCCGCGCGGGAAGATCGCCTGCGGGTCGCGCCCGAGAAGTCAGTAGTTTTGCTCTCGGCGCAAGGGCAACGGTTCACGCAGAGCGTCGCGGCGGAACTGGCGTTGCTCGACCGGATTAGTTTTGATCTGCGGCCGGTACGAGGGCGTGGATGAGCGAGTGGCGGATCATCTTGCCGACCGCGAGCTTTCAATCGGCGACTATGTTCTCAGCGGCGGAGAAATGGCCGCGGCCGTGATCGTGGAAGCGGTGATGCGGCTTGCTCCCCGGTGCGGTAGGGAACGAAGCTTCAACCCGGCAGGAGTCGTTCACAGTTGACTCGGCAGCGAAGAGACTCGGGCGGTGCGGATTCGACTTGTGGGTCGAATGGATTGCTGGATTATCCGCACTACACGCGGCCTGCGGAGTTTCGAGGGATTGCGGTGCCGGAAGCGTTGATGTCCGGCAATCACGAAGAAATCCGGCGATGGCGGCGGCAACGGGCGCTGGAGAAGACTTTGCGCAACCGTCCCGACTTGCTGGAAGGCGCGGAATTGAGCGAGGAAGAAAGCAAGTTTCTGGCGGGGATCAAAAACGCGATTTCAGAGATTAGAATTAGAGAAGGATTCGAGAAGGAAAATCATGTCGAACCTAATCATCGAAAAACTGCTGGCCAAGACTCAACGCACCGACATTCCCGGCGTTTCATCCCGGGCGACACCGTCCGCGTTCACGTGAAGATCAAAGAAGGCGACAAGGAGCGCGTTCAGGCGTTTGAAGGCGTGGTCATCAAGCGCGACAACGGCCCGCAGGCCAGCTTTACCGTGCGCAAGATCAGTTTCGGCCAGGGCGTGGAGCGCATCTTTCCCGTCCACTCCAAGGTGATCGACAAGGTGGATTTGCTGCGATCGTCCAAGGTGCGCCGCGCCAAGCTGTATTATCTGCGCGGACTCAAGGGCAAAGCTGCCCGCCTGCGCGATGTTGAAAGACCCGCCTGAGGCAAGCGTGAATGGGTCTTCGGTGATCAGATGACCGAAGACCGAAGACCTGAGACCTGGATTAGCGTGCAACTTCGAGGTCGTCCACAATCACCTCAAGGTCGGCGAAATCCTCGATCCTGGGCTTCTTTAGCCGGTCTAGGACATAATCGAGCAGAGGGCGGTCGCCTTGCCGGATCTCCTCAAATTCCACGCCCATGGTGTGATTCTCCGCCGTATATTTCACATGGCCGCGTAGTATGACGGTCACGTCGCACAGATTCAGCACCAGCCTTAGCGCGGTTCCCGCTTTGACAGTCTCGCCTCCACGAATCAGGCAGCCCTGTTCAGAAATCTGTTCCAACCGGCCTGCGGTGCAGGATTCGCCGCCAATTTTTTCTCCGTCAATCTTTCCTGCGCCAATCTTTGCTCCGCCAATCTGGGCAATGTCCGCGTTTCCGTTCACCGCATAGCGCGGCCGGCGGCGCCGGTTTTGCTGGCCCCTGCGGACGGAATCCATCGCGGACCTTCTCTTCGCACCGGGCGTGACCGGCAAATACTGTTCCTCCATTCGCCCGAGTTCTTCTTCCCAGGGAATCCTGCTGCCCTCGACGCATTCCACGGCAAACTGTCCATGCAGCGCGGAATCCGGTTCGGCGGTCCACACGACCCGGCAAACGGATTTATTGCGTCCGCGCTCCACCGTAATCAAGTCTCCAACTTTTACATCGCGGCCGCTGCGCAGGCGCGCGCCGCGCGGATGAATGTCATAGGTGCAAGCCATCTCCAGCGACTGTTTGCCATTCCGCAGGTGGGTGAGGCGCACCGGCAGGGCCAGGTGGATCGATTTTTCCACCGGCGCGACGATTCGTGATGAAGCGTCTGGTCTCGATTGAACGACTTCGTTTTTCACAGGACTCCTCGGGCGTGGGAACTGCGGCAAATGTACCAGCCAATGTTCGGCCGGACAACGTACGGTCGTAATCGGAGGAGTGATTACTGAAGCGGCATTACCTTGATGCCACAGTCATGCGATCCGAGGTTTTCTCTGTGATTCTGTGCCTCCGTGGTGAAAAAAGACGAAATTAGGACACTACCGAAATGCTTCCCGCTTGCACGAATCTCCCCCGCCAAGTAAAGATGATGGGAGATTCGTCTCAATCTCAATGCCGAGTGCCCAGAATGCTCCTGAATTTTCCCTCTCTGCTTCGGCGTTGAAGCTGCGCCTGCTGAAGAAGCTGCGTTGCACGCTGCGCTACGAAAAAAGTGCGTGGGCATCGGGCGCGGTGATGGTGGCAGGAGTGGACGAGGTGGGCCGTGGATCGCTGTTTGGCCCGGTGGTGGCGGCGGCGGTGATACTCGATCGCAGCTACCGGGTGCGCGGGCTGCGCGACTCCAAGTTGCTTCCACCCGAGCGTCGCGAAGTGCTGGCGCCGCGCATTCGCGACCATGCTGTCGCATGGGCCGTGGCGGCGGTGGATGCGGCGCGCATCGACCAGATCAATATCTACCAGGCATCGCGGCTGGCCATGCGCGAGGCGGTGCTGCGCCTGCAGCCTGCGGCCGATCACTTGCTCATCGATGCCGTGCGCCTCGATTGCGATCTGCCGCAAAAAGCCATCATCCACGGCGATGCTCTTTCCGCCTCAATTGCGGCCGCTTCGATCCTCGCCAAAGTGGAACGCGATCGCATGATGTGCGAGTGGGACGCGGTCTTCCCCGAATATGGATTTGCTTCGCACAAAGGGTATAGCACGCCGCAGCATCTGGCGGCGTTGCTGGAGTATGGGCCTACGCCGTTGCACCGGCAGTCGTTTGCGCCGGTATGGAGTTCTCCCGCGGAGCAGGAAATTTTCGAGTTCGACTGATTACCTTTTTGCCCAAACGCAGTCTGTACACGAGCATCCGGCAGCTTGGGGGAGGGCAGTCCTTCGACAGCACCTTCAGGAGCTCTTGCCTTCGTTGACCTGCCCGCTCGATCTACGTAACATTTTCGGATAGTGATTGGACAAACCATCTTGCGCAGATTCCCGAGGACATATATGCCAAATTCTCTGTTCCGTCGCCTCGCCGTTTTCGCGGCCGCATGCATTGCTCTTAGCACGATCGTGACCGCACAGACGCACGGACCCCAGTCTGCACCGGCGACTCCGCCCATTATTGCGCCCGTCGATGCGCCCTATCCCGGATCGATTTCGCTGCTGGTCGATGTCAGCGACTTTGCCCGTCGTGTGTTCACCGTGCAAGAGACGATTCCGGTCAAAGGCCATGAAATTACGCTGCTCTACCCCGAGTGGCTTCCGGGGACGCACTCGCCGTCGAATTCGGTGGAGCAACTTGCCGGTCTGGTCGTTACCGCTGGTGGCAAACGTATTCCCTGGGTGCGCGACCGCGTGGACATGTATGCGTTCCGTGTGGAAATTCCGCAGGGTGTGACTTCGCTGGATGTGAACTTCCAATTCTTGGGCGCGATGGACTCGAAGCGAAGCCGTATCTCCTCGAAGTTTGCCGACGTCACGTGGAACAGCGTCCTGCTATATCCCGCGGGATATTTTTCGAGAGACATCCGGTTCGAAACTTCGATGCGTCTGCCTGCAGGATGGAAGTTTGCCTCGGCGCTGGAGCTGAATTCGCAGAACGGCGACCTGGTTCAGTTCAAAGAAACGACGCTGAATACGCTGATCGACGCGCCCCTCTATGCGGGCGTCAACTTCAAGCGCGTGGACCTTTCGAGCGGGCCGGATAACCCGGTGTATCTCGATATTTTCGCCGACAAGCCTGCCGACCTCGAGATGACACCGGAAGAGTTGCAGTATCACAAGAACCTGGTGATTGAGGCGCAAAAACTTTTCAAGTCGCATCACTACGACCATTACGATTTCCTGTTTTCCGTTAGCGACACTGTCGGCGGCAAAGGCCTGGAGCATCATCAATCGAGCGAGGATGGATCCCGCGCCAATTACTTTACGGACTGGGGTGCGGGAGTTGGCGGCCGCGCACTGCTGCCGCATGAATACACGCATTCGTGGAACGGCAAGTTCCGGCGCCCCGCCGACCTGTGGACCCCCAATTTCAACGTGCCCATGCGCAACGACCTGCTCTGGGTGTATGAGGGTTTGACGGATTATTACGGCAATGTGCTGACCGCGCGCTCGGGCATGCGGACGGCGGAGCAGGGCCGGGACATGTGGGCCCAGATTGCCGCGGCATTTGAATTCAGCGCGGGACGCACCTGGCGATCTCTGCAAGACACCACGAACGAGCCCATTATCTCGTTGCACGGGGCTATGCCGAGTGCCTGGCCGAGCTGGCAGCGTGGATACGACTACTATCCGGAATCAGATCTGATCTGGCTCGACGCCGATACCAAGATTCGCGAACTGAGCGGCGGTAAGAAGTCTCTCGATGATTTCGCCAAGCTCTTTTACGGGATCGACGATGGCAGCTGGGTCACCGTCGGTTACACGCTGGAGGACCTGGTGAAAGCCTTGAACACGGTGCAACCTTACGACTGGGCCGAATTTTTCCGCACACGAGTGTACGAGGTCAACCCCAGCGTACCCGAGAACGGCTTCACGCAGGGCGGCTACCGTCTGGTGTATAACGATCACGAACAGGATTGGCTGAAGAAAGGCGACCCCACTCGCTCGACAAGTTTTCAGACCTCCCTGGGTTTTTCTGTAAAACCGGACGGCGGACTGGAAGGCGTGGTGTGGGAGAGCATCGCATTCAAGGCTGGCATCACGCCGGATATGCAACTGCTAGCCGTGAACGATCAGAAGTATACGGCTGCGGGCTTGCGCGAAACCATCCGGGCAGCGGAGCAATCGAAGGATCCGATCCGCCTCTTGCTGAAGCGTGGCGATGAATTTACCATCGTCACTCTTGATTACCACGGTGGAATGCGATATCCGCACCTGGAGCGAGTCGAGTCAACGCCGGACCGGCTGGACGCGATCCTGGCGCCGGCGGAATAGAAATCAAAAGCCAATGTTGTCATGTTCGGGGGTTTGCGTTAAGGCCATTCACGAAATCAAAAGGAGCCTTGCTTATGCCACTGAATATTCAGACGCAGCACTTGCCGCCTGACATTGTTGTTCTGGAGATGACCGGAAAAATCACAATGGGCAACGATTGCAGACATCTGGAATGGACTGCGGAAAAACTGGTGACCGAGAATCACAAGAAAGTCATTTTCGATCTGGCCGGCGTGACCCATGTGGATAGCACCGGCATCGGCATCATCGTGATGGTTGCCGGCCAAATGAAGCGGGCTGGAGGCGAACTGCGCGTGGCTGCGGCCCAGGACCATGTGGAAAAAGTATTCATGCTGACCAGCGTGGATAAACTCATTCCCATGCATCCCACGGCAGTAGCAGCGGCGGCCTCTTTCTGAGTGAGCCTGGCGGAGAATCCGCAACGGTTGGAGATCAATTTGCGCCGGTCAGATCGGAGTTTAGCTGATCGAGTAGTTTGGTGTTGTCGGCCAGCGCCCGGCGCAGAATTTCCGCCTGCTGCTTTGCTGTCACCCAATCCTGCTTCTCGACGGCTTCGGTTAGTCCCGGCAACTCCAGATGCGCATACGTGAAGCGAGCGCCATAGAGGATGTGTTTGAACCACGGTCGTCCGGGGATGCCTTCGGAATTGAGCCAGTTGCGTTCAACTTGCATGGCGCCGTGGTTGATTGTAGCGGCGAGCCTGGGATTGATCGCGCCGGAGCTTAGCGCGTGAGATGCGGAATCATTCAGGCGTTTGCCGGCCGCTTCGAACTCGTCCACGGCATCGAGGACGGGCTTTAGGTCCAGTTGAGTCAGGTCCTTTCCCTTCGCGAGATCATTCACGAACTGGCGGATGTTCACGCCGTAGCTGGCGAAGTCGAAGGGTTCGAGTTCCGCATTGGCCAGGCGCAATGCAAGTACTCCCCATAATTGCGACATCAGCGTGTGATAACGGTAGCCGGGATCGCCGAAGCGGTTCATCCAGAAAAAATCGTCGTAGGCGGAATGGTAGACGCCGTAAGGGCCTTCAAAGCCGAGGCCCAGTACGGGCATGCCCACGAAATTCAGAAAGACGGTGTGGTCGGAACCGCTGCCGATGCGGGTATCGGCCAGATTCAAGTCGGTGACTTGCTCTGAATCCATGGCTTCCCGGCGCACGCGCGCGGCAGATTCCTTCCATGCATCGTACAAGTTTTTGCCGGAGGGATCTTTCAGCGTGCGCGTGGTCTCGACCAGCATGGGTGCAAGCGAAGCGACAGCCTGCCCGTGGAAATCCGGCCCGGAAGTCGCCTCATCGACATTGATATAAGCGACGGCTTTCTGGCGCAGTTCATCGGCGAATTGCTCGCCCCACTCGGTCGAACCGGTGAGGCCGACTTCTTCTCCGTCCCAACTGCAAACCACGATGGTGCGACGCGGACGCATTCCTTCTTTCGTCATTTTTCCCAGAGCGCGGGTCAACTCCATCATTGACGCGGTTCCGCTCGACGGGTCGACGCCGCCGAAGACCCAGGCATCGCGGTGATTGCCGAGCACGATCCACTCATCGGGCAGCTCGGCGCCGCGGATGTGGCCTTCCACCACGTAGTAAGGTTGCGTGGAGTTATCCATCTGAATCTTCACATGCACGCGCACGCGCTTGCCACCGAGGTGATACTTGATCGGCAATCCGCCTTGCCAATCATCGGGAGCTAGCGGTCCATCCATGTTCGCGAGAAGAGGTTTGGCGTCGTGCCACGAAAGCGGCAGGGCCATGATCTTCGGAATCGACACTGCTTCTTCGACGGGAATACGCTTGGCTCCGGGAACCGAAGCCCATCCCGGCGTCAACGGATCGCCGGGCACCATGAAATCGTAAGTGATCGCACCCCGCTGGATGTGATACTCAGATCCCCACGGGCCGTTGGGATCGACTTTCCCTTTTTTGTATCCGTCCTCGGCGGGATCGCTATAGATGAGAATCGCCGCCGCCCCTTCGCGCTCGGCGGTGAGCGCCTTGAATCCGCGATAGCTATAGGGATTGGAATAACGGACAAGAACGACCTTGCCCTTGACGTTGATGCCTTGCTTGCGCAGCAGGTCGTAGTCTTCGGGATTGCCGCTGTGAGCATAGACAAGCGGTGCTGTCACTTCACCGGAAGCCGACATTCCGCTCCATGCTGAACTGATGCTCTTATTTTTCGAGTCCGGATCTCCCGGAATCGGCAACTCGCGCAGAAGAGCGCGATAGTGCACGGGCGAAACCATTTCCAAAGACGTGGATTTGGGATTGCTGCCGTAAACGTCATAGCGGCGGATGATGACGTCTTCTAATCCTTCCGTGCGCCACTGGTCAGCGATGTAGCGGGCCAGTTCGTTATTGCGCGCCGAACCGGCAACGTGCGGCTCAGCGGTAAAGAGGTGATGCTGACGGCGCTCTTCGTCGGGCGAGGGAATGGCTTTGAATTTATTTTCGATTTCGGATTCATGCGCGGCTGCGGAGGGAGTGAAGCCGAGAATAGAAGTTTGGGCCTGAGCGGGGATCGGCGCCTGCAACAAGAGTATCGAAAGACAGAGCGTGATCGTGGGAAGCAACATGAGCTGGTGCCGGCGCATGATCGACCTCTCCTCGCAAGACCAGAGAAACTCTCTAGCTAAAATCAAAATCTTCACCACGGGGGGCCGGGATCCACGGGGCAAAGCTAATCCTGCATTGAAACTCGCTACTTTGCTTTGTATATCTCCGATAACAAGTCAGGTTTCGATTCGTCGCGCACCAGATGCGGGTAACGCTCGCCCCCGTGATAGTCGAGTTTGTAGGTCTTGTAGTACTCGGTGTTCTCGACTAGAAGTTCAAGAGGAGCGGCACTGGTTTTTCCGGCTTTGAGGGCATCGTGCAGGACTTCGGGGGAGTAACGGCGGCCATTGACCGCGATCAGCTTCATGCCGGGGCCGATTCCGGCAAGGGCGCCAGGCATCCCCTCGATGGTGTCACTGATGATGCCCTCGTCCCGCAGTTGCAGGCCGATGGAATAGGCGGCGTCGACGAAATGGTAGTTGCCCTCCTCAGCGCGCTCCATTTCAGATTGAACGTCGTCGTAGACCAGCTTCCAACCGCTGCCTTCGACTCCGCCCAGGGGTGCGCCGGGGCCGTGATTGGTGAGGCGCTCGGTCCAGAAGCCGCGCCAGTCGTAGGCGACGACCTGGCTCAGAGTATTGACGACATCGTCGAATGAATAAGTCTTCACCATTGGCCCGGTGCTGGGAGCGCCGTGGAAGAGCTTGCAGAAATCATCCAGAGTTTTCTGGCCCTTGCTCTGCTGCCGGATGATCACATCGACCCAGAGCCAGTTGAGGGTGTCCTCATCGTAAAAGTCAGTCGATCGCCGCCATGACTCCCACGCGCGCGGAGAGAAGTAAAGCTCCGGGGCGGCATCGGCGGTGTCCTGCAGATTGCGCCACTCGCGTCCGGGAGTATGGTCAAGCGTGGCAGCGGTGATGGCCAGCGCATCGCGCTCCTGATCGGAACTGTGCAGTCCGCTGCGCGCCGTGAGGACGGTTCCGAGGTATTCGGTGAGGCCCTCATACACCCACAAGAGATCGTCCTGCATCGGCTGCTGATAGTCGGGCGTGGCCAGGCCGGCGGGACGGCGATACTTTCCGTTCCACGAATGCACATACTCGTGGGGAAGCAGGCCGGCTCCTACTTTTCGCGAGCCGTCGTCGACCAGGCCGCGTTCGCCGATCCGGCTGTCATCGGACTCGTGATGTTCCAGTCCGAAGTGCGCCACATGATCGCTCAAGCTGAGTAGAAAGTGGTAATCGCGATAGTGATGCGCGCCGAAAAGCTTGTTCGTTTGCTCGACCAGATTCTTGTAGTGGTCCCAAACTTCCTGCGGCGGGGCGAGAGCGGCGGCGCTGTCGGCGGCGATATCCATCTCGGTGAGCGGATCGTCGGCGAGCTTAACTACCTTGAGGAACTCACCGGTGATCACGGGCGAATCGACCAGCGTCGTCAGGGATGCAGGCTGAAATGTGATTTCCGTCTCGCCGTTAGTGCCTCCGGTCGACGCAATGGGCAGAGGCGTTCCATATTTCCAGTTGGCGGGAAGTTTCAGGCTGGCCACGTAGGTGATGTCGTCGGACTTCCAGCCCTTCGGATAGAGCAATACCTGATTCCAACTGATGACCGCCATTTTGTCGGTGGCGGAAGAACCAGCGGAGAATCCGCCCTCGAAGGTTGCGGGAGACAGGAAGTCGAGTTCAGCGCTCACTTCACTCTCGCCGGCGGGAACTTCTACGTGGATGGTGAATCCGTCGAGCAGATCGCGCCGCCATTTCAGGGTTTTGCCGCCAGCGAAGAACTTCAGTCCGGCCAGATCGATCACCGGGCCGTCGGGGGCATGTTCGCCGGGAATCCACTTCGGGTAATAGAGCGTAAGATCGCCCGCGGTGGCGGGAATCTTGAGCCTGGCATGGAAGATCTTGCGCGGAGCCGAGGTGGCGTCCACAAAAATGGTGACGGTGGGAGGCGTAGCGGACCAACTCAATACCGGACCGAGGAAAAGACAGGCCACTCCCAGCAATCTCGAGATCTTCATTTTTGAGTTCCCTATGGCGTCAATGAAACGGTTAAGGTGTCTGCGAAAAACCCCGCATTACCTTGCACAATGTTAAGAATATAGCAGCCCTGTCAGGGCAGCGGTACAAAGACGCACCTCCGCTGCTATCATCTCCACCATGTCGCGGCGCGGGAAGTTCATCACCTTTGAAGGGCTCGACGGAACCGGCAAGAGCACGCAGATGCGCAAACTGGCGACAGCTCTACGCGCGGGCGGGCACAAGGTGATCGAAACGCGCGAGCCCGGCGGGACGCCGAGCGGAGAAAAGATGCGCCGCGTGCTGCTGGATTCGGCGACCGAGAATCTTTCGCCGATGGCGGAAATGGCTTTGATGTTTGCCGCGCGCGCGCAACACATCGTGGAAGTGATTCAGCCGGCCCTCGAGCGCGGACAGATTGTGCTTTGCGACCGCTTCACAGATTCCACCGAAGCCTATCAGGGCAGCGGGCGCAAGCTGGGCAGTGAAGTTGTGCTCAAGCTGCACCATATTTTTTGCGGAAACCTGCAGCCGGATTTGACGGTCCTTCTCGACTCAGACCCCGCCATGAGCGTAGGGCGGGCACGGCGAAGGAACCGGCGGGCTTCGCATGGGAAGAAGGATCCGGGGAAACGTCACGCCGATGAGAATCGCTTCGAGCAGGAGGCTGGCGCTTTCTTCGGACGCGTGCGGGAAGGCTTCCGCGCCATTGCTGCGCGCGAGCCGCAACGGGTTGTGGCGGTGGATGCGAGCGGAACGCCGGCGCAGACGCACGGGAGGATTGTGGAGGTTGTGGGGAGGAAGCTGAAGCTGGGGGCGAAAAACGCAGGGGTATAAATGGCGATGCAATTGCGACTGCCAAAATGTCCGGTTTGTGGTAACACGATCCGAAGGGATCAGTTCAAGACTAGTCCGCCCTGGACGTGTTCCGGTTGCTCCAATCAATTCCAGTTTTCGCGCTCAGGCTCGAGCATAAAGGCGTGGATAGGGATTGCGTTGTCATTTACTTTCTGTTATGTCGTGGGGCTTCGTGGCTGGTTATGCTCGGTTCTGGATTTGTCATGTGGATTCCAGCCACGTTACTGGTGGTTGCAATTTTGAGCGTGATCGTTCGTCCGGGCTTGCAGGCATACTCCGCTCCGGGTGAAGAGTCGCATTTTACGTCCTTGTTTCCGACCGAAACTACGGATTCCAGCGTTCCAAAGCACAAGGGATAATCCGTTTCATGCTGTCTAGATTTTACGTGCAACGCTGCCGACGGCACCCTTGAGGAGAGCCTTCAGTGTATGCCTTAGCTATGCCCACCCTTGCAAAAAACGCAAGGGTGGGGCACCCTCAGTGTTGGGTGGTTGCAATGGAATGCCCGGAAGCTCAACGTCCTGATCAGCAACAGCGTTTGGCGCATGCGCGGGAACTCATGCGCACGCATGTTCCACCGACCATATCCCTCGTGGACGAGTTGATCGCTGAACGGCGCGAGGACGCTCGGCGCGAGCAAGCAGAACCGTAATGCCCTTCTCTGATTTTCACGGCAATACCGAGACCGTCCACCGCCTGCGCGACATGCTGGCGCGAGGGCGATTTCCGCACGCGGTGATTCTTTCCGGCGCGCGCGGAGCAGGGAAGTACACGCTGGCGCTGATGCTCGCGCAGGCGCTGAATTGTTCAGCGCCAACTGAAACCGATGGCCTGCCGGATTTCTGCGGGCAATGCGCGAACTGCCGGCGCATCGGGCTCTCGGCCGATCTCGATGCGCGCTTTGCCGAAGCGGTTGAAGCGCGGGAAGGCCTGCGCGAAACCGACAAGAAAGATACGCGCCTTTTCGTGCAGACACATCCCGATGTGCTGATCATCCCTCCCGACCCTCCGCAGATGATGATCAAAGTGGATCAGGTGCGGCGGGTGATCGAGACCATCTACTACCGTCCCGCCGAGGCGCGCGAGCGAGTTTACATTTTTACTGACTCGGCTTTCATGAAGGAGGCGGCGAATTCGCTGCTCAAGGTGCTGGAAGAACCTCCCGAATTCGCCACGATCTTTCTGTTATCCGAGAATGCGGGGGAGTTGCTTCCGACGATCCGGTCGCGATCGATGAACTTCGCGCTCAGTGCCCTGCCGACGGAAGAAGTGGAGAACTACCTGGCCAAGCAACGTCCGGAATGGAAGCCGCCGCAACGTGGCCTGGTTGCCAGACTGAGCGAAGGCGCCCTGGGCCGCGCGCGCAGCTTCGATGTGGACGCCTACATAGCCGCACGCGCCGACGCGCTCGCTATCCTGAACTCGGCCCTGATCGGGGGCGAGCATACTCAGCTGTTCAAAATCACGGAATCATATCGCGCAGGGGCTGAGGGTCGGGAGAAGACGGAGCAACTTCTTCGCACCCTCTACTCCTTGTTGCGTGACTTGATGTTCTTGGGATCGGGAGCGCCCGAACTGGTTCGCAACACGGACATTCACGGCCAGCTCACGAAGCTGGCTGAATCGGCGGATTTTGACTGGATCGCTTCCGCCTCCGACCGGTTGGCCGAGGTGGAGCGCGGGATGCGGCGCAACCTGCTGCGGTCGCTTTCGATTGATAGCTTCAGTCTGGCGCTGGAAAAAGCGGGCTGAAGATCTATGCGGAACGTCAGGTCCCTCCACTCCGTCGCCTTGCCTGTCGGAAGCGGACGCTCCGGTCGGGATGACAGTTTCCGGACGATTGCAGCCGCACGGCAACAATGTTGCACTCTAAGGCAATTGTTTTCAGTTTGTTACCGAGATTACTCTGGTGGTTCTACGACCTTCAGACAGGTTGCCGCGGGCCTCCTCGGCGCCTATAATCGTCTCACTCTGGTTTAAGAATTCTCCGTCAGGTTCCGGGTAGCGAGATGCGAGGGTGAGGTTTGTCTTTCGTCCTCAAGTCTGACCAAACGGATTAACACCCGGTTATGCGAAAAAGCCTGCAAATCGCCCTGATGGCCAGCACTGTGGCCGCGACCTCTTTTTCTCCTGCCCCAGCTCCGTGCCGCCGATGGTGGCGACCGCCCCGCTGAGAAAATCACGGCGACGGACGATCACGGTCGCACCATCTACGTGAACGATTCATTCGAAAATGCTCCGGCGCGCCGCGACCAGGCATCGGATACGCCGCGACGAAAGCTGATGTACTGGAGTTCGAAGGAAAATCGCTGGAAGCCTGTGCCTGCGCCCAATACGGCCTCAATGCGGGCTGCGCGATCGGCGGCGGCGGAAGTCAATCAATCTCTAGGACGGGATTCCAGCCAATCCGCCGCACACAGGATTGCAGCCGCCAACTCCAACTCGAATGTTACGCGGGCCTTGCCAGTGGACGTTGACTCCGCCATCGAGCAAGCCGCGGCCCGTCACAATGTGGACCCGAACCTGGTGCGGGCGGTGGTGAAAGTGGAATCGAACTTTAACCCCAACGCGGTTTCGCGCAAGGGTGCGATGGGCCTTATGCAGTTGATGCCCGCCACGGCGCGCCAGTTGAACGTGAAGAACCCGTTCGATCCGGAACAAAATGTGGATGCCGGGGTTCGACACTTGAAGCAGCTTCTGGAAAATTATGGCGGCGATGTGACCCTGACCCTGGCCGCCTACAACGCGGGAGCGGGAGCGGTGGCGCGCAGTTCCGGCGTTCCGCACTACGCCGAAACCCAGAACTACGTCCGGAAAATCACCAATCTGTACTACGGAGGATCCGATCTGGGCTCGGCTTTTCGTTTCGGCGCGTCGCACGATCCGGTCACGGTTCAGCGGGATGCCCGGGGCGTGCTTTACATCAGCAACACGGACTAAGTTTGTAGATTGTGTAATCGCACAATGCTGTACTTTACTTTCTCTCTCTGGCACCCAGGTATTGGTTCAACAACTTAGCGACGAAGGCACGAGCTGGTTATTGTGAAGCGATCATCTCGCCAGCGTGGTCTGTGGGTGGTGCTGTTGGGCCTAAGCGTTCTCGCGGCTCCGGCGGCGCAGGCGCGTGCGCGCCACTCCGAGGCATGGGCGCGAGAGCACTTCGCCAGCGCCGAGCGGATGCGCGAAGCCTTGAACGGAAGGCCGCCGGCGGATCGCAACCGGCGCGATTACCAGCGGGTGTTGAACGCCTACCGGTCCGTCTACATGGGCGCACCCGCTTCCGCCAAAGCCGATCCCAGCGTGGTTGCCGTGGCCGAGACGCTGGTGGAAATGGGGCGGCGTTTCGACGACAACAAAATCCTGCACGAGGCCATCGAGCAATACAAGTTCCTGCGCCGTGAGTATCCCGGCAGCAAGTACCGCTTCGACGGGTTGTTCACCATCGGCGAGATTTACAAGGACGATCTCAACGACTCCGACGCGGCGCGCGCCACATTTCAGGAGTTTCTGCGGCGTTATCCCCACAATCGACTCGCCGAAGATGCGCGGAACGCCATCGTCGAATTGAATCAGGAAGCGCAGGCGGAGAAAGCGGCCGCACAGAAGCTGGCGGAAAAGAAACCATCGGAGAAAAAGGGCAAAAACAGCGCGAGGGCCGTCGCCGAGGATAATCCTTCCGGCAAGGAGTCAGGCAAAGAGCCAGGTAAAGAGTCAGAGAACGAATCCATCGAGCCGTTGCGCTCCGGACGTATGGCGCGCGTGACCGGCCTGCGGCACTGGTCGACTCCGGACTACACACGGGTTGCCATCGACGTAGAGAGCGGCGTGAAGTTTGTCTCCCAGCGCATTGACAGCCCGGCGCGAATTGTTTTCGATCTCCCCGATACCCGGCTCGCATCCACGCTGGTGGGCAAGACTTTCGACGTGGACGACGGTTTCCTGAAGAAAGTCCGGATGGCGCAGTTTTCGCCGGGGCGCACGCGCGTGGTGCTCGAGGTCGATAACCTTTCCGATTATGATGCGTTCCTGCTGCCCGATCCCTACCGCCTGATCATCGATATCCACGGGAAGGGTGCGCGGGCGAAGCAGTCGAAGGAACCGGATAGCAGCATTCTGGCCAGCGAGGATGCTACGGCCTCAACCAAAGCCGATTCTGGCGCCGACGCCGAGGACGATTCACCCGAGGACGCGCCCACGGTTCTCGCACATTCTGCAAAGCCTGCGACATCGGGGGCCGCTTCCCTGGGCAGGAAGCCGGTCGTAAAAAAGATCGTAGAAGCCGATGACGACGATAGCGGTAACGGCGCAACCACGATCGAACCGGCGAAGCTAAGGCCTGCGGCTCGCGCGCTCGCGTCTTCCCCCTTATCTTCCACTTCCACGCGGGCAAGCGATTCGCATCCCATCATCCGGGAAGCCCGGCCCACGGCGAGCGGCGACCGTTCGCTGATTCGCACTCTGGGACTGAAAATCGGCAAGATCGTGATCGACCCCGGCCACGGCGGCCACGACACCGGCACCATCGGCCCCAATGGCCTCGAAGAAAAAGATCTCGTCCTCGACGTAGGCCGGCGCCTGGGCAAGCTGCTCGAGACCCGGTTGGGCGCGGAAGTCGTTTACACGCGCAGGGACGACACGTTCATCCCGCTCGAGACGCGCACGGCGATCGCCAACCAGGCGCGCGCCGATCTGTTTGTGTCGATCCATGCCAACTCGAGCCACGACGAAACGGCGCGGGGCGTCGAGACCTACTACTTGAATTTCACCTCTTCGCCCGAGGCGCTGGAAGTGGCGGCACGCGAGAATGCGGTTTCGGAGAAATCGATCTACGAATTGCAGGATCTAGTGAAGAAGATCGCGCTCAAAGAGAAGATTGATGAATCGCGCGAATTTGCGGCGGACGTGCAAGAGTCGCTGCATAGCGGCCTCGCGCTAAAGGCCCCTGCGATCCGCGATCGGGGTGTAAAGAAAGCGCCATTCATCGTGCTGATTGGCGCCAACATGCCGTCGATCCTGGCCGAGGTCTCTTTTGTCAGCAATCCCACCGACGAGCATCGCCTCGCCACCGGCGAATACCGGCAGCGCATCGCCGAATCTCTCTACCAGGGCATCGCTAAGTATGCCGATGGGCTGAGCGGAGTGAAAGTCGCCAGCAAGATGGATAAGGCGGCCGGGCAGTAGACTCCCACCATATCCTTACGGGAAACTTTTTCCTCTCCTCTGTGGTCTAATTACGGAAGGGGATTCTGTGCCTCGCCGTTCATCCATGCGCGCCTCCAGATCGGCAGTGATATTGGCTGCCGTTTTCTTATTGTTATTGATCAGCGCGGTTCTTGCGAGCGGGCAGATTCCGGCCGCGACCGAACCGCTGATCGTTCCCAAGCTGATCCTACCCAAGCAGTTCGCCGGATGGCAGATCGAAGGCTCACTGCGGGCGAGCAGCGATCCTGCGGCCGCCGACCCCACCAACGCACCCCTGCTCAAGGAATACGGGTTCACCGATTTCGAAGCGGCTACTTATAAGAGCGACGACGGCCGCACGCTCAAGATTCGGGCCGCGCGATTTACCGATGCTAGCGGAGCGTTCGGCGCGTACAGTTTCTACCTGCAGCCTGCCATGGCGCGGGAAGAAATTGGCGACCAGGGGGCATCGCTCAATCAGCGAGTGTTGTTCTACCGCGGCAACATTCTGATGGATGCCGTATTCAGCCAGTTGTCGGTAATGTCGGCGGCGGGATTGCGCGAACTGGCCGGCCTGCTGCCCAGGCCCGGAGGGAATGCCGGCAATCTGCCCCCAATCCTTGCCTTCATGCCCCACCACGGCTACGAGTCGAACACCGAGAAATATGCGGAAGGGCCGCTCGCCCTGGCTGCGATCGGGTCTCCTCTTACCGCGGATTTGGTCGACTTCAGCAACAGCCCCGAGGTCGCGGTAGGGCAATACACTACTCCGGGCGGGGAAGCGACGCTGATGTTGATCGAATATCCCACTCCGGCGCTGGCGGCAGAACATTTGCGTCGCATCGATGCCGCCCATCACGCTGCGCAACCGCAGACTGGAGTTACGGCCATAGAAAATGTCGGACCGTTTTTCGACAAGCGCACAGGGCCGATTGTCGCGGTCGTGGCCGGACCACTCTCTCAAAGCGATGCGCAGACCCTGTTGGGCGCGGTCCATTGGGACCCCAGCGTCACCTGGAACGAGAACACGTACTTCGACAAGAAAAACAACGTTGCCAACCTGCTGGTCAATATCATTCTTCTCTGCATTATCGTAGGCGTGATCTCTTTGGCGGTGGGAGTGGCCTTTGGTGGCGCCCGCGTGCTCTTGCGACGCTATTTTCCGGGGCCGGTTTTTGGCCACGCCGATCAGGACGAATTCATTTCCCTCGACCTCGCCGAGACGCCGGTACGAGGGTCAGCGGCTCAGCCTGGGGCTGCCTCGGACCCCTCCGACTGCTCTTAAGTACCTTAAGAAGTATTGGCTTAAGGTGTTTTTGAGGCTCTTTTGTCTCAAATCGAAACAATTCGGCCGGTTGTTAGCGAAATCGGTAAGTAATTGAAACTAAAGACATTTATTTCCCAAAAATCGCTTGACACCCTCCTTTTTCGGCTCATAAGATTTTGTCCAGGAAAGTTTTGGCGGAATTTGCCTTCCGTTGGAACTATTCTCCCTTGAAACGAAAAGGCCGCCCTGTTGCCGGGTGGCCTTTTCGTTTCGCGGAATGATCGCAGCAACACTTCTCGGCGGCAAGACTTCTCGAAATTAAAGGGTATTTACCGGGCGAATCACTTTCGCATGAACTCCTGCGCGCGGATTGCGTATCATCTGTTGGATATTAAGTGTTGAGCGCTGTGTTGTTGGTGCTTTTGCTTCGCGGGCGAAACGGCGCAGGAGGAAATCAATGTTTTGCGATGGTTGTGGCGCAGCGGTGCAAGCGGGACAGGCGTTTTGCGGCAAGTGCGGAAAACAAATCGTAGGGCCAGTCGCGGTGATGCCCCAGCGACCCGGGCGGGTGCAGGGCCATGTTCACCTGCTGGGCATCATCTGGCTGGCGATCTCCGCATTCAACACCATCGGCGGCATAATTCTTTACGTCCTGGCCAATACCTTGTTTGCTCATCTGCATGAGTTTGCACCGGACGCTCCCATGGCGTTTCTGCGTCCGCTGCTAAGCGTGATTGCCATTTTCGTGCTGGCCAAAGCGGCCTGTGGATTCCTGGCGGGTTGGGGCTTGTTGCATCGCGAACCCTGGGCACGAGTTGTGACCCTGGTTCTCGGCTTCATCTCGCTGTTCCACATTCCGATTGGCACAGCGGTTGGTGTCTACACCTTGTGGGTCCTTCTGCCCGCCCAGTCGCAACAGGAATATGACGCTCTTGTGGCTGCACGGCCGGCAGCATAAGACCATTGGGTTGCGACTGCGATGTCTGATAAAATCCTGAGTCAAGAACGCCGTCAAGAAACGCATGGAGTGACACACCCATGAAAACGGCCACGAAGCTGTTAATCGTTTTTAGTGTTTTGCTGACCGCCGGCATGGCGCAAGACGCGCAGACCCAGCCCGCCACTGACGGCCACTTTGTTGTCCCCGCCGGTAACTTCCAGGACTTCCCGTTCGCCGTCGGAGAAGGCGTGAAGAATGTTCATCTGGCCGGCAGTTTCAGGGCGACCGGCGGCACCGTCAGCAAGGTTTACGTGCTGGTGCTGACCGACAGCCAGTACGCGGAGTGGCAGAAGCCCCATACAACACCTTTTACTCCAGCCAACGCACGGGCGCTTTACAACAGTGGAGATGTTTCGCGAGGCACGGTCGACCTGCACCTGCCCGACAATCCGGCAAACTATCACCTCGTTTTCAACAACACTCCGTTTCCCTATTCGAAGGCCATCGAAACCGATTTCAAGTGGGAGTGGAACGAAGCCCAATAACGACGGTGCTTGGCCCGATGGCGAGCGGTCGGCGGAGCTCGACGTGATATCCTTGTTGTGCCTGTGGTGCGAGCAGCGACCTGCTGACGTGCCCATGGCTGCGAGAATAGGTGACAACTAAGCGACACTCGCAATCACCCATTCCTCGCAAGAGATTGATTCTGTAGTCAAAGCCGACGTAGCTCAGTTGGTAGAGCAGCCGATTCGTAATCGGCAGGTCAGCGGTTCAAGTCCGCTCGTCGGCTCCAGATTTCATGCCTTTCCCGAGCCAAAGCGGGGTGCTGAGCGCGTCCCTCCCCGCCCACAAGAGTGAGGCACCGCATACTCCCACATCGGCCATCGCACCGATTCCCGCCGTGATCGCATGACCTTCGTAACCTCGAATGAAGGCTCGTACCGCCCTACACTTCTTTGGAGTCACGGAATTTCTCATGCGCTTGTCTACAATCCTTCTTGCGGTGATCATGGCGCTCTCCGCCGCCACTGCACAGGAGTCCGCAGTAGGGCCTGAGCGCCAGATTCTCCACAGAGTTGCCCCTGTATATCCCGATCTTGCCCGCAGAGTGGGCATAACCGGAGCGGTCAAGCTGATTGCGGTTGTGGCCCCCAATGGGTCAGTGAAATCGGTCGAGGCCGTAGGCGGCAATCCGGTGCTGATCCCGGCCGCGCAAAACGCGGTCAAAGAGTGGAAGTTTGCTCCCGCCGCCGGTGAGACACGGCAGCAAATCGAACTGCGCTTTTCTTCCCATTGAGTCTTCCCGTTGACGGAGCCGCTTTTCAGTGCTTCTCCTTTCTGATACTGTTTTGAGTCCGCTGGGTACCGCTTCCCATAGAATGTGACGGGTGGCCGGATTGCCCGCAAAGACTTTTCCAGGGGAAAGGATAAGCGCTTGATTGTCGGAGTTCCGAAAGAAAGCTATCCCGGAGAGCGCAGGGTAGCGCTCGTCCCCGCAGTTCTTCCCCTGCTCGCCAAGGCCGGCCTCGAGGTGGTGGTCGAGTCGGGCGCAGGCGTAGAAGCGGGTTATCCCGATTCAGTCTATGTGGAGAAGGGCGGGAAAATTCTTTCCAGCCGCGCGGCCGTGTTCTCCAGCGCGGACATCATTGTCCAGGTGCTCAGTTACGGCTCGAACGATGTCACCGGCAAGGCCGACCTTCCGCTGCTCCGGCGGGATCAGGTCCTGATCGGCTTTCTGCGACCGTTTGGTTCCGCGGAGGTGGTTCAGCAGATCGCGTCGGCTGGCGTCACCGCGTTTTCGGTTGAACTGATGCCCCGCACCACGCGCGCGCAGAGCATGGATGCGCTTTCCTCCATGGGTACAATCTGCGGTTACAAGGCCGTGCTCCTGGCGGCGGATACGGCGATCCGGCTTTTCCCGATGATGACGACCGCCGCGGGAACGATCACGCCAGCGCGCGTATTCGTGATCGGGGCGGGAGTTGCGGGACTGCAAGCCATCTCCACTGCACGCCGGCTGGGCGCCGTGGCCTCGGCGTATGACATGCGCCCCGCCGCCAAAGAACAAGTGCAGAGCCTGGGTGGACGCTTCGTCGAGTTGCCCATCGAGGCGCAGAACGCCCAGGACGCTCGCGGCTATGGCACCGCGCAGGACGAAACTTTTTACGCCCGCCAGCGCGAACTGCTGGGCAGAGTCGTCGGGGAGAGCGACGTGGTCATTACCGCCGCCGTGATTCCCGGCAAGAAATCGCCGGTGCTGATTACTGCCGACATGGTGAAAGCCATGGCCCCCGGCTCCGTGATCGTGGACCTGGCCTCGGAGCGCGGGGGAAACTGCGAACTCACGCAAACTGGACAGACCGTGCAAGTGCACGGCGTGACGATTATCGGCGCAATCAACCTGGCCAGCAGTGTTCCGTACCACGCCAGCCAGATGTACGCCCGCAACGTGACCACATTTCTGGCCTACATGATGAAAGAAGGCAAGCTGCAATTGAACACGCAGGATGAAATCATCCGCGAGACTATGGTCACCCGCGGCGGCGAAATCGTGAACGCGCGCGTGCGCGAGTTTTTTAAGCTCCCGGCGCTGGTGACGGCCGGCGGCTAACCCGGTTTCAGTCCGCTCGGGAGTTGCTTTGACGGAGTTGCGTTGACAAGACTTGCTTTGAAAGGGCGCGTCTTCGTCCGCGTCGCAGCGCCAAGGAAAGAATTGCGGCTTTAGCCGCCGAGGTTAACTGATGGGTACCAACCTGGTCGATTCTCTGTTCATTTTCATGCTGGCCTGCTTTATCGGATTCGAAGTCATCCGCCATGTTTCGCCCCTGCTGCATACTCCGTTAATGTCGCTGACCAATGCTCTCGACGCCATTGCCGTCATAGGCGCGATCGTGCTGGTGGGTGAGCGCAAGAGCACGTTCGCGACCGTGCTGGGCGTAATTGCCATCGTGGCCGCCACCAGCAATGTGGTCGGCGGATTTTTGATCACCGACCGCATGCTGAAGATGTTCAAGAGTAGCCGTCCGAGCAAGCCGTAGCTGTTTTCGTACGGCCCCAGTTGGCACAAGCCAGATTGACATAACCATGAACGAGCTCGCCACAAGCCAGTACGTCATCGAAGCCATCTACCTGATCGCCAGCGCTTTGTTCATCCTGTCGCTGAAGTGGATGAGTTCGCCCACCACCGCCCGCCACGGAATTTGGGCCGGCGAATTCGGTATGCTGCTGGCCATCGCCGGCACTCTGCTGCATCACGGCATCGTCGACTACAAGTGGATTGCTGTCGGGTTGGTGCTGGGCAGCGGCATCGGCATCCCGCTCGGCATGGTGCAGATGACCGCTGTCCCGCAGCGGACCGCGCTCAGCCACGCTTTCGGCGCATTGTGCGTCACCCTGGTGGGTACGGCGGAATTCTATCTGGGAACGCAGAACAACTCGAAGTTCGGGATGTCGGTGCTCTCCATGGAAGTGATTCTCGGAGGGCTCACGTTCACCGGCAGTTTGATGGCGGCGGGAAAGTTGCAGGAAATCCTGCCGCAGCGGCCCATCACTTTTAAGGGGCAGAATCTCGTCAACTTTCTGCTGCTCGGCGTCGCGGTCTCCAGTGCGGTTTACCTGGTGCTGCATCCGGAAGCCCGGCAGTTGTTCCCGTTGATTGTTGGTGTTTCGGTGGCCTTCGGCGTAATGCTCATTATCCCCATCGGCGGAGCCGACATGCCGACCGTCATCTCGCTGTTGAACGGCTATGCCGGATTATCCGCAGCGGCCATGGGGTTCGTCCTGCAAAATAAGTTGCTGATCATCGCCGGCGCGCTCGACGGTTCTTCCGGACTTATTCTTTCCGTCATCATGTCGAAGGCGATGAACCGGTCGTTCAGCAACGTGCTGTTCGGCGCCTTCGGCCAGGTGCAGGCCGCCGCCGTAGGCGGAGCGGAAGCCAAGCCGGTACGCAGCGCCACGGCGGAGGAAGCCGCCGCTATTCTCAGCGCAGCAAACAAGGTGGTTATCGTGCCCGGCTACGGCATGGCGGTGGCGCAGGCGCAGCACAAGGTCCGCGAACTTTACGACGTTCTGACCAAGAAGGGGATCAACGTCCGCTTCGCCATCCATCCTGTCGCAGGTCGCATGCCCGGCCACATGAATGTGCTTCTTGCAGAAGCCGATATTCCCTACGACCGCCTCATCGAGATGGAAGAAATCAACGGCGACTTCCCACAGACCGACGTGGCTCTGGTAATCGGCGCCAACGACGTCACCAATCCGGCCGCGCGCAACGATTCCACCAGCCCCATCTTCGGCATGCCCATCCTCGATGTCGATAAAGCCCACACCGTCATGGTGATCAAGCGCAGCATGAGCCCTGGCTTCGCAGGCATCGATAACCCGCTCTACTACCTCGATAACAACCTGATGTTGTTCGGCGACGCCAAACAGTTTGTGGGTGCGATTGTAAGGGAACTGAGCGGAGGCCACTGACCAGGGCTTGCAGTTTGTGTGGCGCGGAACTCACCCTCCAAATCGAATGGCGAATAGAGCGCGGATGGCTGAGACCGTGGCAGATCTTCTCCAGTAATCCTCACCTTAATCCGCACGTCTTTTAGTAATTCGCACTTGGACTCGCTCTCTCGCCGTTACTGATGTAACCGAATCAGCGCCTTATCCAGCCTTTCCTTACAAATCCTCGTCAATAATGCTCTTTGGGGCGGCCACGGTCAGCGGCCGAACAGGGGATGGTTTTCGTCAAGAATCTTCAAAGGAAGCTCTGACTACCAGTATGTCTACTGGAACGCAAAAAGCAAAGAGTTCCGTTCGCAAGCTGCCGGAGGCCCTAGCGCACCTTGACGAGCAAATTCTGGCCATGGTGATGGCCCATGCCCCGCTTTCCAAGGTTCTGGATACACTTTGCACGAATGTTGAAAAGCAGTACCGCGGCTTATTGTGCTCGGTTCTCCTGCTGGATACTGACGGAAAGACCCTCCGCCACGGCGCAGCGCCCTCGCTTCCAGGGGAGTACAGCCATTCGATCGACGGGGTGCAGATCGGCGCCAGCGTGGGATCTTGCGGCACGGCCGCTTTCCGGCGCGAGCCAGTCTTTGTATCCGACATTGCCACCGATCCACTCTGGGCCGACTTCCGGCATGTGGCGCTGTCTCATGGTCTGCGGGCCTGCTGGTCGACGCCGATTTCCTCGCAGAACGGCAGCATCCTGGGAACGTTCGCGATGTATTATCGCGAGCCCCGGTTGCCGGATGCCGAGCATCTGCAACTGATCGCTCACGCCACGAATCTGGCTGCCCTCGCGATGGAGTGGGGACGGGACAAGGCGGAACTCAGCGCCGCGGAGAACCGCTATCGCACGCTGGTCGAGCGTTTGCCCGCAATCACCTACGTCGCCGAAATGGGCGCGTACGGCCGCTGGCATTATGTGAGTCCGCAGATCGAGTCGATGATCGGGTTCTCGCCGGCGGAGTGGCTCTCCGATTCTGGGAATTGGATTACCCGCATCCACGACGAAGACCGCGAAAGCGTGCTGGCGGTGGAAGCGCACTTCCAGAAAAACCGTGACCTGTTTCAAGCGGAATACCGCATGCTGGCCCGAGACGGCCAGATCCTGTGGTTCCGCGACGAAGCCGTCATGTTGCCCGCCGCAGCCGATCAGCCATGCCTGATGCAAGGCGTCATGTATGACATCACCGAGCGCAAACGCCTGGAAGATCAACTCCGTCATTCGCAGAAAATGGAAGCGGTCGGAGTATTGGCGGGGGGCGTCGCTCACGATTTCAACAACCTGCTCATGCTCATTCAGGCCCACAACGAGCGGCTGCGCGCGCTGGTTCCCGGCGCCCCGGCTGCCCAGAAAGAATCTCTGGGGATCGAACATGCAGTGACCCGTGCAGCGAACCTCACCAGCCGCTTGCTCGCCTTCAGCCGCAAACAAGTCCTTCAGCCCAGAATCATGGACTTGAACGAGGCGCTGACCGAAGTGGCGAAGATGCTGGACCGCCTGATCGAAAGAAACATCCAGCTGCGAGTGGAGCCTGCGCCCCACCTTTGGCCCGTTAAAGCCGATCCCGGACAAGTCGAGCAATTGATCATGAACCTTGCCGTTAACGCCCGCGATGCGATGCCGCAGGGAGGGAAGCTGCTGATCGCGACTCAAAATGAGGACATCGGCGACTCGCATCCGCGCCTTTGTGACGGTGTGCGCCCCGGCCAGTACGTGAGACTGCTGGTCAGCGATAACGGGCTGGGCATGGATTCCGAGACTCGGGCGCACATGTTTGAGCCCTTCTTCACCACGAAAGACCCTGGGAGGGGCACGGGGCTGGGACTTGCAATCGTGTATGGAGTCGTCAAACAGATCGGTGGATGGATTCACGTCGACACCAAGCCAGGGCTAGGCACGACGTTTGAGATATATCTTCCGCGTGCCGAAGCCGCCAAAGCTCCGGTAGCGGCCGCCAAACCCTTCAATCTTGCTGCCGTACCCAAGGGCACGGAGACGATTCTTCTCGTCGAAGACGAAGTGGGCATTCGCGAATTGGTCACCGACTTTCTTCAGGGCCGCGGATACATGGTGCTGACCGCGATGGATGGAAACGAAGCGCTGCGCATCGCCGAGGGCCACGAAGAGCTGATCCACCTGCTCGTGACCGATATTGTCATGCCAAACGTGGGAGGCAGCGAACTGGCAAACTGCCTCCGGAAGGTACGTCCGCAGATCAAGGTCTTGTTCATGTCCGGATATCCAGAACACCCAGCCTTGCCCAGTGCAACCGTTGGCACCCAGACCAAAGTGCTGCAGAAGCCCTTCTCTTTAGACATACTGGCGCACAAGGTGCGCAGCCTACTCGACCAGCAATAGCACTACTGCGGTCTTCGGGCTAGACCCCACCGTCCGTCTAAGACATGAAGCAGGGCGCGCGGCATGATATTCTATCAACTCCAGCTGCGTACCGTTTTGGCGGAAATTCCTCGCAGTCCTAAAGAGAAGCTTCCCCAAAGAAGCCAGAAAAAGCCCAGTAGAAAGAAACCAGATCATGCTTTCAGTCAGTAACGTTTCCATGCGCTACGGCGCAAAAATTCTGTTCGATGAAGTTTCCACGGCGTTCACGCCCGGCAAACGTTATGGTTTGACTGGGCCCAACGGCTCGGGCAAGTCCACGTTTATGAAGCTGCTCAGCGGGGAACTGGAGCCACAGAAAGGCACGGTCGTTCGTCCTCGCAAGGTTGGAGTTCTGAGTCAGGACCAGTTTGCCTTCGACGCCCACACCGCGATCGATACCGTCATCATGGGCAACAAGCGCCTGTGGGCAGCCATGCACGAGCGCGATGCCATCTACGCCAAGCACGAAATGACGGATGAAGACGGCATGAAGCTGGGCGAACTGGAAGGCATTGTCGGCGAAGAAGACGGCTACACCGCCGAGAGCGATGCCGCGATCCTGCTTGCTGGCCTCGACATCCCGGAGGAACTCCACGGCCGCGAGATGAGCGAACTTCAGGGCGGACAGAAAGTGCGAGTGCTGCTGGCCCAGGCGTTGTTCGGCCATCCGCAGGCCCTGCTGCTCGATGAACCTACGAACAATCTTGACCTGGATTCAATCCACTGGCTGCAAGCATTCCTAAACGACTACGATGGCGTGGTCATCGCGATCTCGCACGATCGCCATTTTCTCAACAGCATCTGCACCCACATCGCCGATATCGACTACGAGACCATCATTACCTATACCGGGTCGTACGACGAGATGGTTTTAGCGAAAACGCAGGTGCGCTCGCAGATTGAATCGCAGAACGCGCAGCGGGAAAAGAAGATTTCGCAATTGAACGAATTCATTGCGCGATTCTCGGCGGGCACGCGGTCGAGCCAGGTGCAGTCGCGGCGCAAGGAAGTGGAGCGCCTGCAGGTGACGGAACTGGCCAGGTCGAATATCGCGCGGCCTTACATCAAATTCGAGCAGAAGCGGCCCTCCGGCAAGCACATACTGGAAGTCGAGCACCTGGGCAAGGCTTACGGCGAGAAGCAGGTCATCCGGAATTTCACCGCCAGCATCACGCGCGGCGAAAGAATAGCATTGATGGGCCGCAACGGGGCAGGCAAGACCACGCTGGTGAATGCTCTTCTTGCTAATTCGCCGAGTACGCCCGAAGCTGAGTTGCGCAAGACCAGCGGCTATGACGGGTCGTTCGTCGATTCCGGCAAGGTGCTCTGGGGACACGAAGCGGCGATCGGATACTTCGCGCAGGACCACCGCAGCCTGATCGAAGGCGGCACCACGGTGCTGGAGTGGCTGCACCAGTGGAACCCGGCTGCAGTCAGTGAAGAAATTCGCGGTTTGCTGGGGCAGATGCTGTTTCAGCGCGACGAAGCCACGAAATCCACCGACGTTCTTTCCGGCGGTGAGGCCGCCCGGCTGCTCTTTTGCAAGCTCATGCTGCAGAAGCCGAATGTCCTCATTCTCGACGAACCCACGAACCACCTGGACCTTGAAGCCATTAACGCCCTGAACATCTCTCTGCAACGGTATCAAGGTACGGTCTTCCTCGTAACGCACGATCACGACTTGATCGACGAGGTGGCAACCAGGATTTGGCACTTCGAAAGTGACCACAGGCTCACCGATTTCAAGGGAACGTACGAGGAGTATCAGGCCGCGGTAACAGCGTAGATTCCCCGGCGTCCTGCGTCGAATTTGCACCATTTCCGCTGCATGTAAATCAACCAGGTTCTCCTTTGATTTCCACAGGTGTTTACTGTTGCGTTCTGAGCCGGAAGTTGCGGATAATGAACGGCGTAACGTTCTTGCGCGGAACAGCGCGAGGGGTTGCCACAGTCGTGTATAGCCGAATCGATTTACTTAGGATTCTTCACCTCACGCCGCGCCAGTTGGTCAACTGGGAGCGCGCCGGGCTGATTGTTGCTTCCCCGGCCTATTCTTTTTCCGACGTGCTGAAGGTCAAGAAAGTGCGCGATCTTTGCGCCATGCGGGTGCGGCCGGCGGTGATCCGGCAGTCGCTTGAGGCCATGCAGCAGCAGGCTTCGGGCATGACGAATCCATTGGTCGATGCCGGGGTCTCTTCCACCAACAAGCATCGCGTCGCCTTCCGGCATGAAGGACGGCTGCTGGAGCCGATCGCCGGACAGTTTGTGATGGACTTCGCCGCCCGCGAAAAAGTTGTCACTAGCACGCCGATTCCCACACCAGACACAGGCGCGCAGGAAAATGAAGCCGCCGGGTGGTTTGCCCGGGGAATCGCGCTCGAAGAGGATCCGGCCTCTCAGACCGAAGCCCTGGCCGCCTACCAGAAAGTGCTCGAGTTTGAGCCCACGCACGCGGCTGCGCACATCAACCTCGGGACGCTTTACTACAACCGGCAGGACTTCACGCTGGCGGAAAAGCACTACCGCGCCGCCATGCAGTCTGACCCCCGTTACGCTCTGGCCTATTTCGATCTGGGCAACGTTCTCGACGAAACCGGCCGTGTGCAGGAAGCGATTCAGACGTACAAGATGGCGATCCAGCTCGCTCCCACCTACGCCGATGCGCACTATAACCTCGCGCTCGCCTTCGAAAAAACCAGGGAGCCGCGCAAGGCGCTGAAACACTGGCAGGCCTATGTGAAGCTTGATACCACCGGGCCGTGGTCAGTGCACGCCCGCAATCAGATCCAGCGCATTCTGCAGGCCGACACGCTGAAGCTGGTCCACTCGCGGCGTCGTTAGGGCTCGGATCAGCTCGAAATCGGCGAGGTTGGAAGCTTCAAGCGGACGCCGGCCCACCCTGTCACTCATCGGAAGCACTAACTATCTTCGCAGTGTTAAAATCACCCGTCTGCGATTCTTATTTCTAAAGGTGTCTCATGTCCGAAGCCATGCTCCAAGCCCCTCCCACGCCGCTGACCACCCTCACCGACGACGAGATCCTCTTCCGCGACAACATTCGCCAGTTTGCCGACGACAAGATCCGTCCGCTGGTGAAGGAAATGGACGAGAAAGGTATCTTCGATAAGGATCTTATCCATGAGTTCTTCCAGCTTGGAATCATGGGCATCGAAATCCCCGAGCAATACGGCGGCAGTGGCGCCAAGTTCTTTGAAGCGATTCTGGCAGTCGAAGAACTGTCGCGCGTGGACGCATCCGCGGGCGTAGTGGTGGACGTGCAGAACACGCTGGTCAACAACGCACTTCTGCGCTGGGGCAACGCTGATCAGAAGAAACGCTACTTGCCGAAGATGGCGGCGGATACCTGTGGCGCCTACGCGTTGAGCGAAGCCGGTTCCGGCTCTGACGCGTTCGGCCTGCAGACGCGCGCCGTGCTCAAAGGCAGCGAATACGTGCTCAACGGCCGCAAGCTCTGGATCACCAACGGCAAGGAAGCTGGATTATTTGTCCTGTTCGCCACGCTCGATCCCGCCGCGGGATACAGAGGCATCACCGCGTTTCTGGTTGAAAAGGATTTCCCCGGATTTACCGTGGGCAAGAAGGAAGACAAACTCGGCATTCGCGCGTCGTCCACCTGCGAACTCATCCTGGAAGATTGCAAAGTCCCCAAAGAAAACGTGATCGGCGAGCCCGGCAAAGGCTACAAGATCGCGATCGAAACTTTGAACGAAGGCCGCATTGGAATTGGGGCGCAGATGATCGGCGTGGCCCGCGGCGCGTGGGAGTTCGCCGCCAAATACGCGCAGGAGCGCAAGCAATTCGGCAAGGCCATTGCCGATTTTCAAGGCATCCAGTTTCAGATCGCGCAGATGGCCACCGAGATTGAAGCCGCGCGCCTCATGGTTTACAACGCGGCCCGCATGAAAGACGCAGGCGTGAACTTCGTCAAAGAAGCGGCCATGACCAAACTTTTCGCCTCGCAGGTCGCGGAACGCGTGACCTCGCTCGCCATCGAAATCTATGGCGGCTACGGCTTCACCAAAGATTATCCCGTCGAGAAATACTGGCGCGATGCCAAGATCGGCAAAATCTACGAAGGCACGTCCAACATGCAGTTGGCGACCATCGCCAAGCTGGTGATGGGTCCGAAGTAAACCGCAAGGTGTTCCAGAAACTCGCCAGTGATGCTTCCTGGTCGAGGGAATTGGATAACCAACCTAAGGCTCAACACCTAAGACCCAGGACTCGCCGCGACATCCGCGACCGGTGCATTTCCGGTTGCTCAATTTGTGCATCGGATTGCACTCGCGGTCCGAGAATGCCAAGCGGAAAATCAAGCTAACTCAATTGTAATCAATATGTTACGGCTTGCCGCTCTATTGGCTCCCAAGCTGCAATCCTCTCATCAGCCAGTGTTTACGGGGCAAAGTGGGGTGCCACTTGTCGATGTCGTTTGGGTATACCAGCACAGCGGTCATGCCAATCGCGGCTTCAAGAAAGAAGCGTAGCCTTCTCCCAGTGCTCACCGTCCTGTTCCTGTTTTCCTACGGACTCATGACGCTGCTCATCGTGGAACAAGGCTCGGTCATCCAATCGCAGCGCAATTTGATCAAAGTCCTGATGCGTGACAGCACACAATTTTGGGCCGCCAAAGGGAAGGCCCTGGGCGATCAGCAGATGGCGCTGGCGCAGGGCCGCACGCAGTCGCCGGCAGTCAAGACACCGTCATCCCAGTCTCCGTCCACCCAGACCCCGTCGATGCAAGCTCCCTCGACCCGGATTCCTTCAACTCAGGACCCGTCGACCCAGGCGCCGCAGCGCCACATTCAAAACCGTGCAGGAAAAATGGTGAAGCCCCAGACCCAGCTTCCGCCCGCCCCTGCTTCAGATTTGGTAGACCGGCGGCGCGCTTTGAATACGATCTAGTCCCAGCAGGCCGCGCGCACCCAGGGCGCGGAGAAAAATTCGGCGGCGATGAAGTTTCTGACCCTAGCCTTGTTGTTCAGTTTCTCGATTGCGAAGCCACAGCCGCAACCGGAGCGTCGCCCGGTCGGCCATCTCGAGCATCGCTCCAAAGGCGGAAGATGGTACCTCGCTGCCAGCGGCCACGCCGTTTACTGCTACGGCCCAGTCATGACACTGCCCCAGGCCAATGGCGATCTGCAAAAAGTGGCAACCCTCTGCCGCGACGGTCAAACCGTCGTGCCGTTGAAAGACTAGCCCCCACCACATCAAGAAGTGTCCTGCTCTGGTACCATAATCCGAAGTCGTGAGTGGTGTCGGAGCCACGAGGTTCCCTAATGCGCAGAGGACGCGAAGAGTGGGTGCAAGACATTAACGCGCGGCAACGCAACACCGTATTTCCAGATACCGTCCAAAACGAAGGAAGACTTTGGCGCAATCTCGCGAGCGGAAAACAGAAACTCACGATCGTGCAGATTATCGCAATTGCCCTAATGTTCCTCCCATTAGCCGCCATCTTCTGGAGCGACGCAGCCCGGAAGTTCCGCTTCGCTGCATCCGGATCCACATTTGAACGGATTGTTCCGGTTTTCGCCGACTGGGCCATCATGTTGGTCGTATTTGTGATCTTCTTTCTTATTTTTCGTTGGAGAGTTCGCCGAGCGTTGCTTTCCGCAAAGCACCAAGATCGGCCCCGCTAGCCACTCCCCGGAGCGCCTGTACACTGAAGAATCATGCCCGAACTCCCCGAAGTTGAAACCATCGCCCGCGGACTGGCCCTACGTGTCAACGGAGACGTGATCGAATCGATTTGGCTCGGCGAGAAGCCGGAGCCGCTGAAATCTTCCGCGCGCGAAATCGCGGCCGCGCTAGAGCACGCCCGTATCGCTGCCGTCAGGCGCATGGGCAAGCACATCGTTTTCGATCTCGAACAAAATAGTGTGGCGCGGGCGCCCTCGCCCGCGAAAGCCAGGAAGTGTAACCCGGCGCGTTCGGTATCTAGAGTGAGGCCCGGACGGCCTTCATCAACAGTTCGTGCAGAGGCGGACCAGAGCGTCCGCCCTACAACAGCCCAGTGGATTGTCCACCTCGGCATGACCGGCCGCTTGCAGGTCTGCGAGCCGCAGTCAGAAATTCTCAAGCACACGCACGCCATTCTGAAGCTGGCCTCGGGCAGGGAACTGCGCTTCGTTGACCCCCGCCGCTTCGGACGCCTGAGCGTCGCCCGCGCCGGTGGCTTCGATGCCGGCGGCATCGAGCCGCTGGAAGCCGATCTCGACCGCTTCGTCGCCCTATTCCGCGGCCGCAAGACTCCCATCAAAAGCGCATTGCTGAATCAAAAACTCCTCCGCGGTGTGGGCAACATTTATGCCGATGAATCGTTGTTCCGCGCCGGAATCCGCCCCCGCCGCCGTGTGACCACAATTCCCCGCGACCTGTTAGCCAAACTGCTAGCGGCGGTGAAAGAGGTTCTAAAGGAAGCGATCGCTCTCGGCGGCTCGTCCATCTCCGACTACGTCGATGCCGACGGCGAGGAAGGCTTCTTTCAACTGCAGCATCGCGTCTACGGCCGCGAAGGCGAGCCCTGCCTGATCTGCAAGACTCCCATCAAGCGCACCGTGATCGCCGGCCGTGGCAGTCACTATTGCCCGCAGTGCCAGAAGTAATTGCACAACTCATGTGGGGACAATCGCCCTCGGCTGTCAGGTCGAGCGAAGCTCGACGGTTTTGCGACGCGGCCGGCAAACTGAAGTCCTTACTTCTGATATCTTTTCCTCCATGCCCGACTTTTCCATCGGCGTCGACCTCGGCGGCACCAACCTCCGCATCGCCGCTATCACCAGCGCGGGGGACTTGCTCGAAAAGATCACGCTTGGCACCAAAGTGACCCTCGGTCGCGACCACGTCATTAACGAAATGTGCGAAGCGATTCAGCGTCTTTCTACGAAATACAAAGCAGCGGGGAAACTTATCGGCGCAGGTATCGGCGTTCCCGGCATCATCGACATGGCGACCGGAATGCTGCGTAAGTCCGCCAATCTTCCGGGGTGGGAAGAATATCCGGTGCGCGGGGAAATCGAACGCCGCTTGAACGCACGCGTGGTGCTCGACAACGACGCCAACGTGGCAGCGCTCGGCGAGCAGTGGCTGGGCGCGGCCCGGGGGGTCCCGAATATGGCGGTGATCACGCTCGGCACCGGCATCGGCGGCGGCATCGTGCTCGAAGGAAAAATCTGGCACGGTATGAACGGCATGGCCGGCGAGTTCGGCCATGTCACCATCGAGCCCGAAGGCCAGGCCTGCGGCTGCGGCAATCGCGGATGCGCCGAACAGTACGCCTCCGCCAGCGCGATCGTCCGCATGGCCCGCGAAGCTATCGCCAGCGGCGAAGCGCCGGCGCTGGCTCAGGCCGCGTCTTCCGGCGCCGAGTTCGGCGCGCAGTCGATCTACAATCTTGCCATCCAGGGCGACGAACACGCCCGCTGCATCTTCCGCAGCTTTGGACGCTCGCTCGGCATCCTGATGGCCGGTCTGGTCAACGTCCTGAACCTCGAAATGTTCGTGATCGGGGGTGGCGTTTCGAGCGGTTGGAATGCATTCGCTCCCAACATGTTCAAGGAGCTGCGTGAGCGCTCAATCGTCTACGCCGCAACCGCTCCCGCGGATCCCCTGCGAAGCGAGTCGATTGGAAATGAGGAAGGAGCTTCGGCGCAAGCCGAAAGCCGCACGAAACGAAAAACCATCATCACCCGCGCCCTGCTCGGAAGCGACGCGGGACTGTATGGGGCTGCGCGCGCACCGCTTCTGGCCGGGTAGAATTTCCGCCAGTCGGCTGTGAAGTACGGGCGCGGCTTGCGCCGGACCCCATCGGCGGACTCAGCTGACTGTCCTTGAAGCTTGCAGCGCACGAGCCTGGTTGCGCCCGCCCAACATCCTCACCGCTTGCAGGAACGCCTGATTCTGCTCTGGCGTCCCAATGGTCACGCGAATGCAATTCGGTGCTCCCCAATCCTTCAGTGGCTTCACAGCCACGCCTTCCTCCTGCAAGAAACTAACGACGGCAGTTGCGTCCTCTCCGAGATCGCAGAATAAAAAATTCGCCGCCGTCGGGACCACGCGATATCCCAGCCCGGCCAATCCCTGGCTGAGAACTCGCGCCTGCAGAAAATTGTTCTCCACTACGCGCCGAACATGCTCGGTGTCGTTGATGGCAGCCACAGCCGCCGCCTGCGCCACTGACGAAACCGAAAACGTATTGCGCATGCGGGCGCAATATCCCAGCAATTCGGCCGGGCCTAGGCCGTAACCAACACGTAATCCCGCGAGCCCATGCGCCTTGGAGAAAGTTCTCAGCACAACCACGCTTGCGCTCGCGCGCACATGCTCAAGGGAGTTCGAATACTTGATTTTCCGCAATGACGCAAAATGCTCCGCAAACTCGTAATACGCCTCATCCAAAACCAGCACCACATGGCCGGGAAGCTGTGCCAGAAAGCGCTCCACTACCGGGTTTTCGAGCACGGTGCCGGTCGGATTGTTGGGATTCGCCAAAAACACGAGGCGCGTGTTCGCGTCGATTGCGGCGAGAATCGCATCGAGATCGAAACTGTCGTCGCGCATCGGAACTTCGATCAGTCGCGCTCCAGTCGCCTGCGCCGCCATGGAATACACAATGAACGATCGCTCGCTGGTCACGGCATTCTGCCCCGGCGCCAGCAGCGTCTGGCAAAGCAAACCCAGCAGCGCAGTTGACCCCGCCGTTACCAGCACTTGATCGGGTGAAACCTCGTGATGGGTTGCCAGCCTCGACGCGAGCTCGCTGCAGCTGTCATCCGGATAAAAATTAGCCGCGTGCAGTGCTCCGCGCATGGCATCGACCGCAGCCGCTGAAGGCCCGAATGGATTTTCGTTGGAATCAAGTTTGATCAGGCGCGGCTGGTGCTGCGGGGCAGCGGGGGTTGGATGCGGGAAATTCGTGCCCAGGCTGCGGGCGGGCTTGGAGACAATGTCGAAGAAACGGCTCATCGCCGCCCATCATGCCACGGAATGCTTTGTGGACGCTACCGGTTTGTTGCACGCCGTGCGCAGGCGGTCAACCTCCGCCAAAGTAAGGGCGCGGAATTGCCCCGGCGGAATGTCGAGAGTCAAAGGCCCGTAGCGCACGCGCTTGATCTTTTCCACATGGTGCCCCACCTTTTCGAACATGCGCCGGATCTCGCGATTGCGCCCTTCAATCAACGTGACTTCATACCACGGATTCGCGGCATCTTTCACCAGCCGAATCCCCGCCGGAGCCGTCTTTACCCGCCTGCCATCTTCGGTTTGGATCGAAACTCCACTGCGCAGTTTGTCCAGGGCCGCGGGGCTGGGTACCCCGGCAATTTTCACGACATAAACCTTCGAAACCTGCGAAGCCGCCTTCATCAACTTGTTCGCCAGCGTGCCGTCATTAGTAAGAAGCAGCAGGCCTTCGCTCGCGTAGTCGAGCCTTCCCACGGGATACACGCGCTTCTTCACGCCACGAATCAACTGCATTACCGTAGGACGGTTCTCCGGATCGGTCACGGTGGTTACATAGCCTCTGGGTTTATTGAGCAGCAGGTAGACATGGTTTTGAGCGCCCTGCAGAAGTTTGCCATCCACCCGAATGTGATCGATATCCGGGTCAGCCTTGGTCCCAAGCTCCGTGACCACAGCGCCGTTTACCTTCACGTGGCCTGCGCTGATCAGTTCTTCGGCTTTGCGGCGGGAAGCGATTCCAGCCGCGGCGATAATTTTTTGTAAGCGTTCGGCAGGCATGGGCGTGTGCGGTCAATCCTTACGTTGATCCTGAATCTTGGGTGGAGCAGCGCTTTGCGCCGAAGTAAGACCTTCCTTTCAGTCACGGCGTTACGCGGATTCTTTTTCAGCCGCAGGCTCTGCAACCTCGTCCGTCTGGCTGGACTCAGACGCATCTTCTGCCGGAATCAACTCTCCCTGAAACGATTCTGCCACCAGCTTTTCGAACTCTTCCATGCTGGGCAACTCGCCAACATCCTTTAATCCAAAGCGCATAAGAAATTCTTTGGTCGTTTTGTAGAGAATGGGACGCCCGATTACCTGCTTGCGTCCCGCGGTTGTGATCAGTTTGCGATCGAGCAGGGTAGCGATCACGCCGCCAGAATCCACGCCGCGAATCTCGTTGATTTCCGGCACGGTGGCAGGCTGTTTATAGGCAATTACGGCTAAGGTCTCGAGCGCCGGCAGCGACAGCCGCACCGGCGGCTTCAAGCTCTTGGCAAAGCTGCGTACCATCTCGTGCTGCTCGGGCTTGGTGGACATGCGGTACCCGCCGGCCACCTGCCGGATCTCGATGCCGTGGTCCGGCCCGTTATATTCGCCGGCCAGTTCTTCGAGTCCGGATCGCACGCGCGACTTCACATCGGCATCGTCGACCGCGCCCGCGGCAACCACGCTCTCCTTGACGAGCTGGGTGATATGCTCCAGGGAGATCGGCGTTTCCGCCGCATAAATAATGGCTTCAAGTTGAGCTTTGAGACTCATAAGAAAGTTCAGGGGTAAGAGACTAGGGGCCAGGAAAATCCCCAGTTTTGTTGGACAAATCCCTAATCCCTAATCCCTGTTTTTTTCATCTCCAATCATCTCTCACTGCAGCCTGCTCCGCCATGATGGCGTCGAACCCCACATGCTTGCGCACCGCGATTTCGCCGAACATCTTTTCCTGCCGCACTTGAATGGCCTGCAGCCGCACCATTTCGAGCAATGCGAGAAACATGCACACCAGCGCGTGCCGCGAGGGCACGCGCATGAGCAGTTGTTTTAAGCGGATCGGCCGCGATTCCAGCGCCAGCCGGCGCCTCAGATAATCGATCATCTGCCCCACGGTGACCGTTTCCTCGTCGATGTTGATCATGGGCCGCGTGCGCACGCGTTCCAGAATTTGCTGAAATGTTTTGACCAGATCGATTACGTCCGCAGCGATCTCCGGTTCGGTGCCTTCGGCGTCGATGAATTCCTTCAGCGCCGGATTGGTCAGCACCGCATCTTCAATCTGCTGCTTCTGCAAGAGCATCTGCGCCGCCGACTTGAACTTTTCGTGCTCCAGCAACCGGTTGACGAGTTCCGTACGCGGATCTTCCAACTCCTCCGCCTTGGCCGAGGGATCGCGCGGCAGCAACATCTTCGATTTGATGTGAATCAGCACCGCGGCCATATAAATAAAATCGGCCGCAACGTTCACGTCCAGCTCTCGAATCTTTTCCACATACGCCAGATACTGCTCGGTGATGCGAGCGATCGGAATGTCGTAGATGTCGATATCCTGCTTGCGAATCAGATCGAGCAGCAGGTCCAGCGGGCCTTCGTAAACGTCGGCAACCGACACTGCGAACGGAGAATCGCTTTCGTCCTTTTGGGCTGCGGGCCTCTCGGTCGCGGGGCGGGCCGAAACCAGCATTGGAGCAAGGGCTTCCGGCACGACGCTGTCCGCGGATCTCACGACGTTTTCTTTCATGCTACTTGCCATCCATCACCGCCGGCGACTCATACTCGAGCGACATTCCCATGGCCGCCCGCACATCGCACATGGTCCTGGCCGCAGCCTGGCGCGCGCGCTCCGTGCCTGCCTCAAGAATATCCCAAGCCAGCCGAGGATTCTGCTCGAATTTCTTGCGCTTCTCCTGCATGGGAACCAGCAGTTGCACCAGCGCATCGGCCGCCCAGCTCTTGCACTCGATGCAGCCAATGCCCGCCGACCGGCAGCCGGCGTTCACTTTCTCCATGGTTTCTTTGCTGCTGAAAATCTTATGGATATCGCCCACCGGGCAAACGTCCGGATTCCCCGGATCGGTGCGCCGTACCCGCGCCGGATCGGTCACCATGGTCTTCAGCTTCTGCCGCACCACCGGCTCAGGATCGGTGAGCATGATGGTGTTGCCGTATGACTTCGACATCTTGCGGCCATCGGTGCCTGGCAGCTTGGGCGCAGGCGTGAGCAGAGACTTCGGCTCGGGAAACACGTCACCGTAAAATCCATTGAAGCGCCGCGCAATCTCCCGAGTAAGCTCCACATGCGCCACCTGATCTTCGCCAACCGGAACTACATCCGCCTTGTAAACCAGAATATCCGCCGACTGCAGCACGGGATATCCCAGAAATCCATACGTTCCCAGATCTTTATCCTTGATGTTCTCGCGCTGCTCCTTGTACGTGGGAACCCGCTCCAGCCAGCCCAGGGGCGTGATCATGGAAAACAGCAGGTGCAGTTCGGCGTGCGCCGGGACATGCGACTGAATAAAAATAACGCTCTTCTCCGGATCGAGGCCGGCAGCCAGCCAGTCGAGCGTAACCTCCAGCGAATTTTCTTTTACCTTCGAGGTGTCGGCGTAATCGGTGGTCAGCGCATGCCAGTCCGCCACCATAAAAAAACATTCGTACTCATCCTGCATCTTGACCCAGTTCTGCAACGCGCCGACATAGTTGCCGAGGTGCAGTTTTCCGGTCGAGCGCATGCCGCTGAGCACGCGCTTACGCAATTTGGCCGAAACCGTCATCCGTTTTCAACGAGTCGGAACGAGGCACAACAGAACCACTGCGCCCAAATTCCAGCTTGCAGCGTTCACGCGAGGGTACCTCGATACTATCACGCAGCCTGCGGATTTCGGCAGTGGAACGCCTTGAAGGGCGGCTGAACCCGCTCCGCATGCTTTATAATTCGCGCTCCATCCGCTTGCCGGATCGAACTCGCCCGCATGTCTCAACTCGCGCGCAAACTCCGTTTCACTGACTACTTCAGCCTAGCCTGGGGTGCGATGATCGGCGTTGGCTGGCTCGTCGTGATGGACGATTGGCTGCTCCGCGGCGGAGCTCTGGGCGCGCTTCTCGGCTTCGCGATTGGCGGTGCGCTCCTGTTTCCAATCGGCTGGGTCTACGGCAAGCTGGTTGCAGCCATGCCCGATGCTGCTGGCGAGATCGCCTACACCGCCGCCGCTTTCTCGCGCCCCGTGAGCTTCTCCACCGGCTGGATGATGATGCTCGCCTACTTCATCGTCTGCCCGTGGGAGGCCGTCGCCGTTGGCCGCATCGCCGGCTACATCGTTCCGTCGCTCGATTCGCTCGAACTCTACAGTATCGCCGGACGCCCGGTCTATCTCCCGCACCTCGTCATCGGCCTCGGCCTCACCGCATTGCTCACAACGCTGAACTATCGCGGCATCCGCCTGAGCGCAACCTTTCAGAACTGGACCGCCTTCGGCACGCTCGCCCTATTCCTGGTTTTTGTCGCGCTCGGCGTGAGCAAAGGATCGCCGCACAACTTTCCGCCGCTCTTTACGCACGCGCCGTTGGTTTCGTTCCTGCTCGTGGTTCAGATCGTTCCCTACTTCATGACCGGATTTGAATCGGTGAGCAAAGCCGCGGAAGAATCTGCTCCGGAATTTCGCAGTCAGGGATATCTCAAGGCAATCTCAATGGCTCTCCTGGTCGGCATTTTGTTCTATACGGTCGTCATCGCCGCCGTCGCCTTTGTAGCTCCCTGGCGCGAACTGACAGGCGAGAAATTCATGACCGCGGTTGCCTTCGAGCGTGCGGTGGGCTCGCGCTGGATTGTCAATGTAATCCTCATAGCCGCTCTTCTTTCTCTGATCAAATGCTTCAACGGAAATTTCATTGCCGCCAGCCGCATGGTATTTGCGCTGGGGCGCCGCGGCCTGATCGACGAGCGTGCCGGACAAATCCACCCTCATCATCAAACGCCATCGGCCGCGGTTCTCCGCATTGGACTAGCCACTGCCGCATGTATGCTTCTTGGAGATGCGATCCTGGTGCCGATCACCGAGGTCGGCTCGGTGGCCTGCGCGATCGGATGGGCTGCCACATGCGCCGCCTATCTTGCCATGGGGCGCTCCGCCACGTTGGCTGGACAGTTGAAGGCAGGACAATTGAAAATCTCGGCTCTCGAAGCGTCCATTGCCGGTTTTGGATTGTTGGTCGCGGTTGCTATGCTGCTGATGAAAGTGGTGCCTGCCATTCCCGGCCACTTCACGATATACGAATGGCTCGCGCTCGGGATTTGGGTTGCGTTGGGAGCATTCGCGCATCGTCGTTTTTGATTTTTGGGTGAAGCAGCACAGCGCGGCGACCTGAGAATTATTTTGTGTGCAGTTTTAGCCGCGCACGGCCACAAGGAAGGCTCATGAAACTCTACAGACTGTTCCTGGCGCTCGTGACGTTTTTGTTCTGTCTTGCACTCTGCGAGCTTCGCGCTCAATCAACCTCCAGTTTCGACGTCGTCATCACCAATGGCCACATCATCGACGGCACCGGCTCTCCCTGGTATTCGGGCGACCTCGGCATCCGCGACGGCAGAGTCGCTGCCATCGGCAATCTGAGTTCCGCGCCGCGAAAACGCACCATCGACGCCGCGGGCAAAGTCGTTGCCCCCGGCTTTATCGATATGCTCGGCCAGTCTGAACTGTCGATTCTGGTCGAACCGCGCCTGCCGTCGAAAATCTATCAAGGCATCACCACGGAGATCACCGGCGAAGGAGGCTCGATCGCGCCCCTGAATGATGCCATCATCCAATCCGATCGCCCCGGCTACGATCACTATCACATCAATCCGGACTGGCGAACCTTCCGCCAATATTTCGTGCGGCTCGAGAAGCAAGGCATGGGCATCAACCTGGCCAGCTATGTCGGCGCGACGCAGGTGCGCCGCATGGTGCTCGGCGACGACAACAAGCAGCCGACTCCAGAACAACTCGAGCAAATGCAAGCGCTCGTGCGCGACGCCATGAAAGACGGAGCAGTTGGCGTTTCCACCGCTCTTGAATACGCCCCCGCACCCTACGCAAAGACAGAAGAGCTGATAGCTCTCGCCGCCGAGGGCGGAAAATTCGGCGGCATCTATTCCACCCACATGCGCGACGAGAGCAACTCCGTGCTGGAAGCCATCGACGAAGCTCTGCGCATCGGCCGTGAAGCTCGCGTTCCAGTGGAGATCTGGCACATCAAAGTTGCTGGCAAGAATAACTGGGGACGCATGCCCGAAGTTGTTGCCAAAATCAACGCCGCGCGCGCCGGCGGCGCCGATGTTAGCGCCGACACCTATGCCTACACCGCCTGGTTTAACAGTCTCTCGGCTTTCGTTCCGCCGTGGGCCCACGACGGCGGCGATGCGAAACTTGTTGAGTGCCTCAAAGACCCAGCCACCCGCGAGCGCATTCGCAAGGATATGCTCACGCCTTCCAACGATTGGGACAACGAATGGCAGGAGATTCCTTCGCCTGACGCCGTGATGATCGGCATCGTGCAGAATCCGAAGCTGGTGCCGCTGCAAGGCAAGCGCATTTCGGAAATCGCGCAACTTTGGAACAAGGACCCCATGGATGCACTCTTCGATTTCCTCATCGAAGATCCTGAGACCGGCGTCGCCGTCTTCGGCATGTCCCAGCCAGATGTCACGCTGGCCATGCAGCAGCCCTGGGTCGCCTTCGATAACGATTCATCCGGCACCTCGCCCGAGGGTATTTTGGGCCAGGAGCATCCTCAGCCTCGAGCCTACGGGACTTTCCCGCGCGTCCTGCGCAAGTATGTCCGCGAAGATAAAGTTTTGACCCTCGAGGACGCAATTCGCAAAATGTCCGAACTGCCCGCCCAGCGGCTGCGCCTCACCGATCGCGGCGTTCTTAAGTCAGGCATGTGGGCTGACGTAGTCATCTTTGATCCCGCATCCGTGCGCGATCTTGCCACTTTCGACAACCCCAATCAGCTTTCCGAGGGGATGGAGTACGTTCTGGTGAATGGCGTCCCCGTAATCGATAGGGGAAAAATGACAGGAGCGCTGCCAGGAAAAGTTTTGCGTGGGCCGGGATATGTTCCGTAAGTGTGCGAGTGCCCGCGGCGATGCTTTTGATGGGAATCGCTGTTACTGTTTCAGTCGTGCCTGTGTCTGCGGCGATGGAGTCACCGCTACGCGGGGCTCGGCTACCGTACCTGTGATGCCGTAAACTAACACGCCGGCACCCGCCTTCGAGTCCCCGGGCTGCGTCAGCTTCAGATTCAGCACCCGGCCCAAAGAAGCTGTCCCGCCGATTTCATACACACCCGCGGGCGAATTCAATTTCCCCTGGTCGATCTCGATTTTCCCGCCGCGCAATTGTGCGCGACCCTGCCAGCGCGCGACTCGCACCGGACCCTCGTCGCTACCCAGAGAAATGTGCGACAGAACTGCGCTGCGTACGTCAAATTGCAACACACCTTCGGCCGATTGCCAGAATGCGGTGGCATCCGCGCCCGAGGCCGTGATCTGGTAGGTACCTCCGGCGGTTCCTGAAATCCACTCGTCATGCATCGCATCGGCGACTTGCTGCAACGAGATCCCGGTCAGAGCGCCGCTTCCGGTATACGTCGGAGTCGGCGCGGCAAAATCCAACTGCCAATCTCCCCGCTGTTTCCCGCCCAGAACGTCGGCCTGCAATTCCGACACCTTCACCTTGCCGCGATCGAGATTCAGCACAGCGGAGACGTTGCCCGCAACCAGATTTCGAATCCGCAAGCGATGAATGTTCACTCCCCCCGTTGCCCGCAAATCCTTCAGAAACGATGACGCCGCAGGCTCGGCCGAGGTCAGCCTCTGGTACCACGAACGCTCGCTCGGTCGCGAACCAACCCACTCGGAGATTTCGTCCATTCCAATCTCTTCCGTATTCAAATCGAATCGCGCCATGCACGCGCCGGGCACTCCACAGCCGCGGGGCAACACTACGCTTCCTGTCCAGAGCGCATCGATGGCCCGCGCGCTCAACTTTTCTACGCGTGCTTCATTGGGCAGCAGCAGCAGCTGCGCGGATGAAATTTCAATGGGCCCATTGAGGCCTCGCACGCTGGCGCGCACGTTGTGCAGTTGCACTCCTCCCGTTACCTGGGGCACGGAAAAGCCAGAGCCAGAAGCGTCCCGGATATATTTCCCGCCCACGATCCCGCGATCTGCAAATCCATCTGCGCCACGCCTTCCACACTGGCCTTGACCGCGGGTAAGCCCAGCAACCCGGCCAATCGCAACGTGTGCGATACCTCGCCTTCTCCGCGGAGCGACACGCCATAGCCCGATTGCGCCACCCAGGCTCGCGCCTGCGCCGCAACCGGCCGACCCAACGCGACGGCAAAGGGGCCGAAATCCAGATGCAATTCCTCAGACGGCGGCAAGGCCGCAACCACTGATCGCCGGGCAGATTTACGAGCGAACGAACCTTGCAGGTTCTGCCGCCCGGAGTTCAGCGCAAACGGTATGCTCTCCGCAGTGAATTCCACTTTGGTATTTGCGGACTGAAGCCGAAGGTCGCTGATCTCGCCGCGGCCCTGAAACTCATCCTCCGGGGCAGATGCCCCATCTTCTTTCATGGAGAAATTGCCCTGCATATTTCCCGTAGACACAAGATCCGCCGGCAAGTCCTTCTTTGCCCGCCTCGCCAGTTCCACCACGGACTTCACAGGAACATTCTCCATATTCAACTCGAGATCCACCTTGTGGACTCCGGGCAACCCGGCCTCGCCGTGGAGAGTGAGCATGCCGTCGGCCACCGGGGCCCGGCACAAAATCGAGTGCATCACGGCTTCCACGGAACTGTACTGGCCATCGCAGTGCGCCGAGAGGCGCAGCCCGCTGCTGCTTGGAATGTCATAGCGATGAAAGTCGTCGATTGATCCATCCACCGCCACCTGCATGGCCGCCGGAACGCCGTTCAGCATGGCATCCAACCGCACCTCTCCTCGCCAGCCTTTGTCGTTCCCGGATACCAGCTTGGTCAGTTGACCCAGTTGCACGCTGTTCCACTCCAGGCTGAATTGCAGCGGTGTTTGCCTCAGGCTTCCGGCGCGGCGCCAGGTTCCGTTCAATCGCAGCAGGCCGGTGTCGCTCAGGCTCACGTCGGTGCGCAGGGGTTCCGCTTTCAGCCGCGTGCCCCACGTGTCTTCCGATTCCTGCCACACGGCAAAATCCGCGTTCAGCAGGGCATATGCTTTCTTTTCTTGTCCGTCCTTGAAGTTGATGCGGCCCGAACTGGCCTCAATATATGGAAACCCCGGCCGCGCTTCCGATTTGGATTTCAATGTTGGGGCAAGCGGCGTCCGCTCCGTGCGCTCCAGCAGATCCTCCCAGTTCCAGCGCCCGTCGGCCCGGCGCACCAGATTCAGGCTGGGCTCGGTCAGTTCCAGGCGGGCGATGTCCAGCCGCCCGCGCAGCAGCGACCGCAATCGCACAACGGCGGTGACCTCGCGTGCACGCAGCATGGGTTCGGCGCCGAACGCGGGGTCTTCGTAGATGACCAGGTTTTCGAGATCGAAGCCAGGCTGCGGCAGGAATCGGAGGTGGACCGAACCAATTTCCGCCGGACGCGCGACCGCCCAGCTGACGGAGTTCGCAATTCGCGTCTTCAGCCGCGAGACGCCAGGACGCACCAGGAATAAGATCAGCAGAATCACTGCCGCCCCAGCCATCACTCGGCGCTTGGAGAAGGAAATTCTCACCGCACCACTCTTAGCGTCCGCCCCCACCTCGTCTTACCAAAAAAATGGAACACGACATGCGCCACAAAGCCAATGCGGTCTGCCATCCCAGTCCTCGTGTATTGGTCGGCCGGCGTCTCGAACGACCAGTAAATAAACATGGGCCGCCCAATAACATTTTCCTGCGGGATGAATCCCCAATAGCGGCTGTCGAGACTCACGCCGCGATGATCGCCCATGGCGAAATAGTGTCCGGGAGGAACCACCAGATCGTCGCCCTGAATATGCGAAGCCAACTGCCCCTGCCACGTCGGGGGAAATATTCGGGTCGTCCGGAGGTACGGAGGGAAAATCGTTGCGGTAGGAATCGGAGGGTTCGTCCCGGTCGTGATCCACATAAGGTTCGGTGAGTTTTTCGCCGTTGCGATAAACGACGCCATCGCGCAGGTGAATGCGGTCACCCGGCACGCCCATGATGCGCTTCACCACATAGGTCCCCAGGTATGCGGCGTCGGGGTGCAAAAACACAACAATGTCGCCCCGCCGCACCTCGCGATAGGGAAGCAGTGGACCGATCCACGATGTCTTCGGCGCGAACTGAATGCGGTTCACGAACACGTGGTCCCCGATCAATAGAGTTTCCTCCATCGAACTGGAGGGGATCTCGAACGCCTGCACCACAAACGTGATGATGAACAATCCCGTCACCAGCACCGCCGCCAGTGAGGCCAGAAACTCCACGGTGGTCTCGCGCGGCTTCTCTTCCACTTCGTCCTGAACTTTGTTTTCTTTCGTCTTGTTATCTTTTTTGGCCAATGCGATCAATCCATCCAGTCTTTGTGCAGGTTGCGGAAAAGCTCAACAATCCTTGGGTTTCGCTGCGCGTCAGAGCCGCGATAGCCCGACTCTTTATTATCTAATTATCTGCGGCTTTGGCTCTATGCACTGGGGTCACACTGCGTCCTTGCCCCGCGCCTCGTACCTCTCAGCGCACCAAGTTCAGCGCACCAGGTCAGCGTACCAGCCGCAACGTCCGGTTCCAGCGCGTGATCTGAAAAATATGCGTTGCCATGTAGGCAAAGTGATACAACTTCTCCCACATGGAAGCTGACGCGACGGCCTCGCCCTCGTCGCCGCGCACCGACCAGTAGATCACCAGCGGACGCCCAATGATATTCGCCTTTGGCACAAATCCCCAGTACCTGCTGTCATAGCTGTCATCGCGATTGTCCCCCATCACAAAATAATATCCCTGAGGAACAATCAACTGCCCGTTGTCGACGAGCTTTCTCAACTGCGACCACCATTCCGGAGTCTCGCCGGGGGCCACGTCCAGCCGCGGAAAATTATCCCGGTAAGTGTCATTCGCCGGACGCGTAAAGTGCGCGTAAGGCTCTTGCTGAGGCTCTCCATTTACAAACACTTGCTTGTTGACCATTCGCACCCGGTCGCCAGGCACGCCAATCACGCGCTTCACAAAATGTTGCGCCGGGTTTACTGGATAATGAAACACCACGATGTCGCCCCGACGCACGCTCCGGTAGGGCATCAACAAGTCTCCCAGGCTGCCTCCCCCGTAGCACAGCTTATCCACCAGCAGATAGTCGCCCACGAGTAAGCGTGTTCTCCATCGAAGGAGAAGGAATCTGAAACGCTTGCACGATGAATGTGATCACAAATACCGCGATCACCACCGTTCCCAGCAAAGACTGCAACGATCCGACCATGCCCGTCTCGGCCGGCAATGCCGTCCCTCGGTCCCTTGGCAAACGGCTTTCCGGCAACGGGCTATCGGGCAAAATCGCGTTCGGGACTTGCGCTTCTGGCGCAGCGTGCACTCGGCACTTAGGCTCGGCTAGTTGCGCATCCGACAAATGTTCTTCTGAATTCATCTACTCCAACTCACCTGCCGCTTACTGGCTGCTCTGCGGCCCGCGATCCTCGCGCCAGCCGTGCACCCTCCGATTGCGGCCGCGAAGCCAGATAAGCCAGCAGTTGCCGTGCCGCATCCTGCTCCGCCGTTTTCTTGGTGGAGCCTTGCGCCCGCCCCACGAACTCCGCGCGGCTTTCTCCGTTCTTCATGTTCAGACGGACTTCCACCGTAAACGTCTTGCTTGTGCTCCGGTCCCGCTTCCTGCACCAGCACATACGAGGGCTGCGGCCATCCCCAGCCCTTGCAAAGTTTCCTGCAATGCCGATTTGAAATCAGTCATCGGCAGCGTGCCGCCTTCGCGCTCCATCCGCTCCAGTTCGGGCGCCAGGATCTCCCGCACAATAAATTCGCGCGCCGGGTCCATTCCGCCATCCAGGTAGATCGCCGCCAGGATGGCTTCCAGCGCGTCCACCAGCAATGCCGTCTTGCTGCGGCCGCCGCTTTTTTCTTCGCCGCGTCCCAGGCGCAGATAATGGCCAAGTTCCAGTTGTTGCGCTACGTGGATCAAATGCCTCTCACTCACCAGATGCGCGCGCAGCTTCGAGAGTTCGCCCTCGCGAAAATGCGGAAAGCGCTGAAACAATTCTTCGCTGGTCACCAGCGCCAAAATCGCGTCGCCCAGAAACTCCAACTGCTCGTTGTCACTGACCTTGTACTTGTTTTCGCCCGCCTGCTGCGACTCCTGCTCCCGCGCCTGCGAGCTGTGAGTGAGGGCCTGCTCAATCACCGCGCGGCGGTGGAAGTGGTAGCCCAACGCCGTTTCCAGCGCCGTGATTTCCCGTTCTTTCATGATTGCATCGCCGGACAGTAATCCAATCACTCGTCATCCTGAAGCGGGCGGTTCCTGCCCGCTGAAGGACCTGGGCGAGCCGCCGATGCGCCGCCGCTGCCTAGCTCCGACAGGCTGCGCGAAATATCGCTTTTGTCCTTCTTTAGGCGTACGCGCCGCTCCGCCCGGTCAATTGCGTAAGGCGGTCTTTCTCCTTGCGCGCCGCATCTCCGGCGGTGGTGCCTTCCTTGGTCAAATCCACCGCCTGATTGGCATACTTGAGCGCCTCCGGATATCTGTTCTGCTGATCCAGAGCCAGAGACAGCCGGAGAACCGCGACCGGATCCACCTGCTGCGGGAACGCGTCAATCGATTTCCGCAGATTTGCCTTCCGCGTCCGCCCACGCCTTGGCGTTGTAATCAAGCGTACCCAGGATCGCGTAGGACTCAGAGCGTAGAAACGCCTTATAACGCAGTCAATTGCTCCGGAGGATAGCCCGCACTCGGAACGTCGGTGTCCACCGTTTCCAGCGCCCGCTGCGCATATTTTCTGGCTTCCGCCAGCCGCTGATCTTTGTCCAGGTCGGTGTCTCGCGTCCGCTCGGCCAGCACCTGCGCCACACCCAGCAACGCCTCGGGATCGTCCGGATCGAAAGTCAGAACTTTCTGCGCAATCTCGATCATCTTTGTCGGCGTTGTTAGCCTGCAGATAGGCATGCATCGCCGACTTGTAGACCACGGGCGCAACTCGCTGTCGGGAAACTTCGTGGCAAAGTCGTTGGCCGCTTTCTCCTGCGCTGCAGGTATCGGTCAAAGCCATCGCCGCCTTATAGGCGTCGAACTCGTCCTGCGTTTTGGCCTGTGGTGGACGCTTGCCCTGCGGGCGCTGCCGCCTGCCCCGCCGCTAGCGCGCTCTGCGCGGCAGGTTTGTCGCCACTCTGCGCAAAGCTCCGGCGCGAAGTTCTGCGCCAAAGTCCATCCCGATATCCCCAGCATCGCGATAATCATCGCCGCTCGCTTCATGCTTTCTCCTTAGACATTTGGCAACTTTGCAATTTGGTAATCGAGTAACTTCAAAGGTCCGCGGTGTCAAAGCCTGCCGGATTACCCGATTACAGAATTACAAATTTCCCTCCTAACTTATGGCCTGAGGTTTCGCCGGAGGCTCATAGGCCTGCGGCCAGCCCTCGTTCCGCCGCCGCCTTGATCTCCGGCAATTTCGCCGCCGAAGTCAGCGCGGCCTGGTACTCCTTCACCGCGGCTTCGCGGTCCTCCTTCATATCCAGAATCCTGCCCAGGTACACGTGCGACCATCCCACCACTGTCGGCTCCTTCGTCGCCTCGAATCGCCTTCTGGAAATTATCCTGCGCGCCGTCACGTTCTTATTGGCCACGGCCACTTCCGCCAGGATGAACAGCGCCCGGCCCTGGTCTCCGATCTTCTTGTCCATTGCGTGCTGCGCCAGTTCCTGCGCGCCCTTGGTGTCGCCCGCGGCCAGCCGCTTTTCCGCCGTCACCAGCATCCGCCGCTCCTCCGGCCGCGACAGCCGCACCAGTTCCGGCGACGCCACGCTGGCAAACTGAACTTCCGCCGCGGCTCTCTCTTCCTTCTTTACGTCGATGCCATCGAGAAAGTCCCCATAGGCTCCCCGCAATCCCACCGGATCCTTTTCAAACGCCACCATCGCGTTATAGAAGTACCGCGTCAGAATATACCCTTGCTTCACCGCGTCATCCACCGCCTGCGTCCGCATCGCTTCCGCCGTCTGCTTGTTCCCCGTAGTGCGGATCTCGATGGCCCGCACCAGGCATTCCGTCACCAGCAGCGAAATATCGGTCTTGAAGCTCTCCTCGAGCGGTGCGCGCTTCACCGATTGCAGCAGCGGTTCCAGCCGCTTGATCGCGGTTGGATGCTTGTCCGCCAGCGGATCTAATTCATAGTGCAAAAAGGTGTGCCGGATCTGGTCCATTTTCAGCGCGCCGGCCGGTGTCGCTCCCGAATTCGTGTTCGGGGCAGGGAACACGACCACGTAGTAGTCCGATCCGTAGTTTCGCGCGTCGGTCTCATTCGGTGAGCCCATGAAGTCCAGATAAATCGTGAACCTGCGTCCCAGATACTGCGACGAAGGTTGCTTCAGATAAATCTCGGTGTCGGCCACCATCTTGGCCAGCGGCGCGTGATACCGCACCATCGCCGCCGCGTAATCGTTACGGTGCCGCTCCCAGATCGAGTGCAGCCCCGCTTTGTCGTAGAAGTGCTCCATCAGGGTACCGAACGCGCGTGATCTGCGCCGCATCCGGAGGCAGTTCCTCTTCTTTCACCCGCGGCACGAAATGCGGAGGCCCATCCACGTACAGCGCCAGCGAAATATATTGCGACAGGTTGCGGTTCGCGTCCTTCGATGCCACGTGACCCTGCACAAACTCGCACACCGCCGACCGCGCCGCCTCAGCTTCCTCTGACTCCCGCAGGTTCCTCTGCAACTCGGCGCGAACATTGCTTCGCGTGGCGTCCGAAATGGTCAAGTCCTGATCGTAGCCACAAGCGTTGAGGGCGGTGAGAAAAGAAAAAATCGTCTCATTGCCATCCAGCGTAATCGCCGCCGGATTCCCCTGCGGCAGATTCTGCAAAGCTTTATTTTGCGAAGGCTTGGTTGGCGGAACCGGATCCTTCGCTGCTTGGCTGGTCGCCTTCTTGTTCTTGCCCTTCGCCGGCTGCTCCGGCTCGGACTGGTCTTGAGCGGGTTGATCCTGCGCCGGCTGGTTTTGCCCAGCCTGATTCTGTCCAGTCTCGTTCGGAGCGGACTGGCTCGATGAGGACTGATTTGATGGGGGCGGGTTCGATGAGGGCTGGTTCGCCTGCGCCGGGTCCTGCCCCGCGCACACCCCTGCGAGCAGCCCCAATGCGGCCGCAAATAGCAAACCTCGCAATCGCAACCTCAGGAAACCCTCCACAGGATTGGTCTTGTATCAGCGGAGAACACATTTAAGTGTAAGGACTTCGGGGCAGAGGGTCAAACCGGCCCGGAGGATAGGAGGTAGGGAAAAAAAGTCCGCCGTCCGTAGATGGCGTCTTTTCAGAGGGTGAGGAAATCCTACGGGCGAGAGAAAGAGTATCCGGAGTCACTGCTGCTATTCTGTGTCCTCATTCTCCTCTTATTGCTCGTGCAAAGGCTGGTCACATCGTTCACGATCGTTGTAGCCCCGTCAAAATTCTCGGGCAATTCATGGGGTGCCCCGGCGATGCACGCACCTGTCTTGGTGGAGGTTATGGCGTCATACCATTCAAGACCGAGTGCGACCGCCGAGCTCAGATCGTCGCTACCGAAAAGGGTCCTCACGACAGTCTTGTAACTGGGCGCCGGAAAGTCGTCCGAGAGGACACTGTCATGGTGGAAGCTGGCATCGGCATCCTTTCCATCGCTGTTAATATCCACGGTACAAACGTCCGTCGGGTAAGCGGGGTCGACAAAGTCGGCGGCGGTTTCCAGGCCATAGTCTTGGGAAATTGTGGCTCTCGCGGGACAGTTCACGCTTGAGACCGGCGCAGCGTTCCCCGCGCAGCCGTGATCAATGCGGCCATAAGGCGGGCCGGAGGTGGGCTCGACCATGGTAAACATGGGGCCCGGGCCCGAACTATTTCCCATCCCATATTGCGTTATAGCGTAGGCTAGCAAGGCTCCACCCCCGCTGTTTCCTGTGGCGCAGACCGGATGTGTGGTATCGCTTTCAAGAAGAACAGACCAAACGGCATGAACCAATGTCGCGTAACGGCATGCGAGGGCTCGCGGACCGTCAGTAGCGGGTCCGGTTAGCCAGCCGGACGGTTCTTTAATCCGATTTTCCGGATCGATGAAGTCGACCTGTACCGTCCGGTAATTTGCCGAGTTTATCGACTGCACTACCAATAGCCCGCAGTTGGACTCAGCGCAGCTTGGGTCCCCAACAAAATCCGAGTCGTAGTCGTAGAGCGCGTCGCCTCCGCCACCTGTCGTGAAAAAAACTGTGCCCTTCAGGAGATTCAAGTCGGGAGGCTCGTTGATCTTGATGGCTGCCGCGAATTCACCCTCGGCCTCGGGGCAATCTGAAACCACGGCTCGATAACAGGTTCCGTCCGAAAGGCCTGTCTTTTCGCACGTCCGCGAGGCGAGTGTTGCCGTGCCAATGGTGTTTTGAGCAGCAAGCGCTCGAGTGGCCGTGACCGGAACGAATCCCGCAATTAGAAAGGTCAAAGCCACGCAGGCAGAAACGCCGATTTTTCGGCTGCCGGCCAGCAAAATCCGGGACATGCGGCCTACGGCCCCACGGAGAACGGTGCTTTGGTTTTTCGAGCGCGTCCCCGCAGGGATCGCCGATAAAGACATGGACACAGACACTCCTACCTTCAAAACGCCCTCCCAGCTTAGCATTTGGGGTTCGCGCTGCTAAGACCACAGATGTGCCATATGCAGGTTCCTGCGTACCTTATCTTGATCTTGACGACGACCTGCGACCGGTGCGCCGCTCAAACGCCTGCATGAAAACTTGTAGGGTAGTTCCCGTATCGCTAATTTTCGTCCAGATTGCAGAAATTGCCCGGTCGTTCTCTGGGATTTTCTAGATGTTCCTTCTCGCAAACCACTGACCCTGCCGGAGATGCGCTCCTGCCGAATTCCATGGCAGCCAGCGTGCACCTCTGATCGGTGAGCTACAAGCTCATATGGGAGGGATCGAAACATGGCAATCAAAACCAAACTATGCGGCCGCTTTTCTCTGGCCACCCTACTCGCGCTGGCAATGATGCTCTGGGTGACGCCGGCGGGAAATGCGCAGACCACGCCGGCGGCGAATCCACCGACCGCAGAACCGGCTCCGCTGCCGACCCCGCCGACAGCGCGGCCGGTGGGCCCAACGCCTCGTCCCGCTCCATTGCCGGGCGACATCACCGCTCGAGAAGTAGCGGAGATGAATCAGTTCCTCGACAGCCATCCGGAAATCGCCGAACAGCTTCGCAAGGATCCTTCTCTGGTGGACAATCAGAGATGGGTTGCGGATCACCCGGCGCTGCAGGCATACCTGCAGGAGCATCCCCGGGTCGCCGACGCGTTCCGTACCAGCCCGAACCTGTTCATGCGGGATGAGGGCGGCTACAACCGGGACGTTGCCGACATGAGTCGCTTCTTGCAGAGCCATCCGGAAATTGCCGCAGAACTCCGCAGAGATCCCCGGCTGATCGACAACCGCGACTGGGTTGCAAATCATCCGGCTTTGCAGGAGTACCTGCAAAACCATCCCCAGATCACCGCAGCTTTCCGTGCGGATCCCGGGGCTTTCATGCAGGATGAGAACCGGGACATGCGCGACGATATTACGCGCGCCGATGTCACGGAAATGGGTCGCTTCCTGGCAAGCCATCCGGAAATCAACGAGCAGCTCCGCAAGGATCCTTCTCTGATCGACAATCGCAAGTGGGTCAGTGACCATCCGGCTCTGCAGGAGTACTCTGCAAAGCCATCCCCAGGCCGCCGATGCTTTCCGCGCGGATCCCGGCGTCTTCATGCGCGATGAGGAACGCTACGACCGGCAAAATGGCGAGCATCCCTTCGGTATGGACGATCGCAATCGTGGGGAACTGGCAAGCTTCGGGCAATTCCTGGGTGGCCACACCTCGCTGGCCGCCGAGCTCTCCAGCAATCCCACATTGGCCAACAACAAGGAGTATCTCGCATCGCACCCCGAGCTGGATGAATACCTGAAGGCCCATCCTACCGTGGGTCAGCAGCTGGCAGAGAATCCGCAAGCAGTGATGAGCTCGGACTTTGTGCAGAAAAATGGCACTTTCAGCGCGAAGCCTGCCGGAACGCCGAAGAACCAATAACTCGACTCGCTGACGCGGGTTGAACAGAGGATTGAACAGAAGTCGCTGTGAAAAGTCATGCAGAATTGGAGGTCGAACGCCGGGCCTCCACTTCTGCAGATTCCTCACGTTTATGCCTCCTCGGAGGTGCTGTTACGGCGATGATGCTAGGAGGTGACATGAATTTGAAATCGATAGTGGTTGCGTTCTCGCTGGTACTAGCCGCTTCTCCCATCGCCGCAGGGAGGGACAAACTAAATCAGAGAGGCATGCTGGAGAGCATGCAATCCGTTCCTTGCGGCGCCAAGGAGCGCGGGCTCACGGGATTGGGGAGCGTATTCGCGTCGGTAGGGGTGGAACACGTGGACGCACACGAGCAGTTGTGTCCGCAATACCTGCTTCGGACCGATGAAATGGACTACCACATTCGTCCTCTGGATTTGAAGCATGCAGAGGTTCTTCCCATTGGCCAGGAAGCTGAATTCAAAATCAAGAAGGGCCAACTAATCCTGAGAGTATCCAGCGGAGATCGGAAAGAACGGGCCTACCAGGTCGTTTCGATGGAACCACCAAATTCGGCGAGCAAAGTAGAGAGCAGCGCGTACCATCCTGCCGCTCCGCCGCCAACCCCTCCACCCCCGAACCCTGGGACAGATCGGGCAACCTATCAGGCGACGCCGCCGCCCCCACCTCAGCCGCCGCCGGCTGAACCGCAATAGTTCAGGAGCAGAATGCGCGCTCACTAACTAGCTAGGATGCGCCCTCATTCTTAGGATGCCCGGGCCCTATTTCTCGCGCTTTGTATCACGTCTTTTGCGAGAACCGGGGGTCCCGGTCACGTGTGCGGGTTAGTTATTTCGAGAAGATAAGGATGGAAGCGACGGGTATGATTTCCCAGGAACGGCTGGTTTGCTACCCAAGTTAGCCGCCCCAGGTTCGCCGAAGCGACGGCCGACCGTTACCCTTGCACACTGATCCTCGAGAACGACAGTACGGCCCGCGACGGGATGGCGCGGCCCATGTTCATGGCTGGACGGAACGTGGTGAAGATCAGCATCCTCTTCACCTGAGGCAGAATCTGCTGTGACGCCCCGGCATCGGAAAGAATTTTGTAGTCCTGCACGCGCCCGTTCTCGTCCACGTAGGCTTCGATGACCAGCGAGTCCGTGTCCATGGAACTCAGGTTTATCCCGAAAGCGCTTTGCTGTAACTCCGGCCCGATATTCAACATGGTCGGAACGTCCTGAGTATTGGCCTGGGCCTGCCCTGGCATTGCCAGAATTGCCGTCACCAGACCAAAAATCAGCACAGCGCAGGCCAAGCCCGCCGTTGCCGGCACCATGAATGCCTTTAAAGTGTTTTCCACGCGCAGCCGCAGATCTTCAAATTGCGGACGCCGAGCCTGTGCCGCTTCCCGCGATATCGCGAGCCGCAACTTCAAACCCAGGTCTGCTGGTGCTTGTACCCGGCCCATGCTCATCAGCAATTGTTGAGCTTGCCGCAACATCTTGTATTCATGCCGGCATGCGGAACAATCTTCCATGTGCTCCTGCACGCCCTGCATCTGAGTTCCCGTGACAGCTCCGTCAAGGTAAGAGGACAGCAATCCCTTGGCCTGCCGGCAATTCATCGCCCCCGTGGAACCCGTCTTCAAGGCCACGTACTTCATGGCATCACCTCGGCCCTTCTCCCCCCACCAGCAACCCGCGACTCAAAACCCTCATCTTCTTCGAGGTCCGGCGCAATAAGGTCCGGCGCTGTCAACCCCAGTTCCGCGCCCACCTCGCGCACATAGGGAGCCAGTCGCTCCTTTAGCGCCTGCCGTCCGCGCGTCAATCTCGATTTCACGGTTCCCAGCGAAATCTGCAGCACGTCCGCGATCTCCTCATACGACATGTCTTCCAGGTCGCGCAGAATCAGCGTGGTTCGATACGGTTCCGGCATGCGCCGCAGTTCCGCATCCACTCGCCGTTGCACCTCGCGGTGGGCCACGTTATCGAACGGCGACTCGCTCCGGTCCGTCAAAGCGTTCGTAATCTCGGTGTTTTGATTCGACCCCGTCCCGTTCGCCCAGCCATCCGATTCCACCGGCTCAATCGACGCCTCGTGTGCCTTGTGCCGGAACCACCAGCGCTTCCGGTTCGCCGCCTCATGCAGGGCGATCCGGTAGATCCAAGTCTTCAGGCTCGATTCGCCATGGAAATTTTTCATACCGCGAAACACTTTCAGGAATACATCCTGCGTGGTATCCGCCGCGTCCGCCGGATCGCATACCATGCGATACACCAGCCCATACACCGGACGCTGAAACTCCCCGATCAGCCATGCGTAGGCTTCTTCGGAACCAGCCTTGAGGTCGGCGACAATCGCCGCTTCCTCGGCCCGTGCCCCAATCGCGCTGGCTAACTCTCCCAAGTGGTCACTCCGGCATTACACATTCGTGCTTCAGACCTGATTATAGGATGCGTTCACCCTATCCCGAACCGAAAAAAATCGACACCAAACCATCTTGCCAGCCGACCCACTACTCACCATAGACTCCGCCCATCCCCTCCAGGTTCCCGCCAGCAAATGATTTATTTGCAAGGGGCGTGCAGGCGCGGTGGCGTACCCCTTCTTAATGTTGACCAATACTGCGAGAAAGTCACTTCAGGGAGGTTACGAACGAGTCCTCGCGCCTTACCGCGACGTCGCCCCAGCCCGATTCGGCAGCTTTTCCAGAATCTCCCCCACCGCCGCCAGCAATTTCCCCGATCCCTTCTCCAACTCGAGCGTAGATTTTTCTAAAAACCCGACCGCTCCAGCTTCCCCCAGCCGCCCCGCATTTTTCTGGGACATTCCCGTCATCACCACCACCGGAATCGCCCGGGTCGCTGCATCTCCCTTAAGCGCCGCCAGCACATCCGGCCCGCTCATCTTGGGCAACAACATATCCAGCAGAATCAAGTCGGGCAATTTCTCCCGCGCCAACCGCAGCGCTTCCTCGCCGTCGCCCGCGCTGCTCAATTCATACCCCGCCCGCACCAGAGCTCGCTCCGTCGCCAGCCTGAGAAATTTGCTGTCTTCGACCAGCAAAATCTTAATCATCCCTCTCGCAATCCTTCGCCCTGGGTTGTAACTTCAGCGCACTTCCTCATCACATATCGGCAACTCCGGCGTTTCGCATCAGAAAAACGCGCCTGCCGTCGCACTCTTGAAGTCATCTGTGAGATTTTATTAACACCCGTTGTCAGGACGACACGGGTTCTGCGGACCTACTTCCGATTGCTCAAGATCTTCTGCACCGCGCCCACCAGCGATCCGGGCCCCGACCCCAGCATCTGTTCGGACTTCTCAAAGAACCCGGCCGCACCATCCCTCTCCAGCGCCTCGGCATTCTTTGACGACAGGCTAGTCAACATCATTACCGGAATCCCCGCCGTTGCCGCGTCCTCTTTCAGGGCCTTCAGCACATCCGGACCGCTTTTCTTGGGCAGCATGATGTCCAGAAGCACCAGTGCGGGCAGGTGCTCACGGGCCAGGCGCAGGGCTTCGTCCCCGTCCGCCGCGGTCACTACTTCGTAACCCGCCTTGATCAGCGCCCGCTCCGTCGACATGCGCAGGAACTTGCTGTCTTCTACCAGCAGCAGCTTCATCGTTGAGTAGTCTCCTCGGCAGACCACCACCACCACCCGCACTATCTCTCAAGTATGCGCCCGCGCAGCCGGACGTGTCGCGGCTGAGTGTGCGTAAAACTATTGCCGCCTTTGATGCCGCCGGTCGCTCCGACGGATTCTGGCCGCATCCGGAAATTTGCGTTCGCCCTCATACACCCTGGCGCAATAAGGCCGCCACTGACGCGGTAAAGATCACGCGCGCATTTTCCGCGTCTTGAGGTTCGATGGTCTTCGAGATCAGCAGCATCGCCGCCCCGTGTACCGTCATCCACAACGCGGTCAGTAGCCGTTCGTGTTGGTCGGCCGTTTCCCCGAAGTTCTCCGTCAGCTTTCGCCGCATCACATCCCTGGCCGGTTGGCGCAGCGGCTCGCCCGGCCGCCGGCGCGAGCGCTCGGGGCGATAAAGCAATTCGTATCCATGCCGGAACAGCAATTCGTATTCGTGAGGGTGACTCAGGGCGTAATCCAGATATCTCTCGCACCCTTCTTCGGGAGAGAGGGCCTTCTCCAGTCGCGCCGCAATCTCGAACCGGATGCGGTCCAGCATGCCGCGCAACACGTCATCGCGGTGCTGGAAGCGCCGGTACACCGCCGGCGTATTCGTCTTGGCCGCTCGCGCCACCGCACGCATGGTAAGCGCTTTCTCTCCTCCCTTCTTCCATAATTTCTGGGCTGCATCGAGAATGTGGCTTTCCAGGTCAGGGTCCGGTCGCCGCGGCAAGTTGTTCCTCCCGTGAGAACGAGCTTTCAGGTTATGTATACAATGTAAACATAACAATGTAAAGGGAATAAATGGGCATTTCCAATTGTTACAATTGTGTGAATTATTATGTTGACAGCGTAAACGTAACACTGTATACGTTATTAATAAGTCGCACTTAATCCCCCGCCCCTGGCACTCAAGACCTTAAGGAGTCTGTCGAGATGTTTTCGTGGGATAACCCTGGCGACAGGGTTGCTATCGCTCGGATGAACTCGGAATTGCAGCATGCCCAACTGGAGCTGCTCAGCGCCCAGTGCGCCACCGACCAGTTGCGCCTGCGCTATTCCGCCGACGATCTGGCCCGCTTCGGCAAGCGCGACATCCTGCGCAAGGCCGTCCGCGCCGCCGCTGCCCTGAGCGAATATTACGCCTCGATCGAAAGCTGCGTACCGGAAGAGAAAGCTCACGAGAGGAAGGCTTCCGCCGGCGACGCTGTTTCCCCGGAAACAGGCCCGCTTGCCGAGGACCGCGTCATTGAGGCAATCGAGCGCGTCTCCTCCTATTTGCGGGTGCAGCGCGACCGCTATTTTTCCGGGGGAGTTCCTCTCGACAAGCATCAGAAGGCCGTGATGTACGCCTATTTTTCAGCCCCTCTGCTCGACGGCATCCGGATCGTCGCTCTTGAAGGAAAAGCGCGCCTGCCCAACCCGCCGTTTTACGAGGAGTACAAGGCTCTCGGTTTTTTGAACCTGCCCCAGTTGACTCACATGCACTGCGTGACTTTTCTCGACACCGTCGTCTTCAACGAGCGCGTCACCGAACGTGCCCTGTTTCACGGCCTGGTGCATGCGGTGCAGGTTGGTGTCCTCGGAGCCGGGCGTTACGCCGAGCTTTATGTGCGTGGGTTCGTGAAAAGCAAAGTTCATTTCCCCGTGCCTCTCGAAGCCCATGCCTTTGCTCTCGAGTCACGGTTTGTGGCCACACCCGCGGCCCGGTTTTCGGTCGAGGAGCAGGTTCGCCTCTGGATCAAGCAGGAGCGTTACTAGCCGCTCTGTGCACAAAGATTCCGGAGAGGAAGTTTCTCCGGATACACGGGCCTTCCCCCGTCGGGTCTCGGGACGGCGCAAGCCGTCCCGAGACTTCAAGTTGTCCTCCCCTAACGCTGAAAAGGGACGGCGTAAGCCGTCCCTTTTGTTTGTCAACCCTTGCCGGCGCGAAAGGCATCCGGGTTTGTGTGGAGGAGCGGGCACTCCTGCCCGCTGCCTTTGATTTTGGTCGGGAAGGGCACGAGTTCCGCTCGTGCCATATCAGCGCCGAATCCGGAGCGCGGCTTCAGCCGCTGACATACTCCAAGTCTCGATGACAGGAGATGAACCAAAAACAAAGCTGGGCGGCTTGCGCCGCCCCGTTTCAAAGTCAAAAAGCAGCGGGCGAGGGCGCCCACTCTACACAAAGCCTACGTCCCCTCACTCCAGCCCGCCAAATACTCTTCCTGTTCGGGCGTGAGCCGGTCGATCTTGATCCCCATCGATTCCAGCTTCAGCTTGGCCACGCGCTTGTCGAGTTCATCGGGAACTTTGTAGACCCTCTTCTCCAGGGTCTTGTAATTCTTCACCATGTACTCGACCGAAAGGGCCTGATCGGCGAAGCTCATGTCCATCACGGACGCTGGATGTCCCTCGGCCGCGGCCAGGTTAATCAATCGACCTTCGCCCAGCAGGTTGATTTTGCGTCCGTCTTTCAACGAGTATTCGTCGACGAAGATGCGCGTGGTGCGCTTGGAAGACGACATTTTCTCGAGCGCCGGGATATCGATCTCCACATTGAAGTGCCCGGAGTTCGAAACGATGGCGCCATCTTTCATCAGATCGAAATGTTCCTTGGTGAGCACGCTCTTGTTGCCGGTGACCGTGCAGAACACATCGCCTAATTTTGCCGCTTCGGTCATCGACATGACGCGGAATCCATCCATCACCGCTTCGAGCGCCTTGGTGGGATCCACTTCCGTAATGATCACTTCGGCGCCATTGCCGCGCGCGCGGCTGGCCAGCCCACGTCCGCACCACCCGTAGCCGGCAACCACAAACTTTGAGCCGGCCAGCAGAAAATTGGTTGCGCGAATGATGCCGTCAATGGTGGACTGTCCCGTGCCGTAGCGATTATCGAAAAGATGCTTCGTGTCGGCATCATTCACCGCCACGATGGGAAACTTCAAGACGCCTTCCTTCGCCATGGCCCGCAGCCGGATCACGCCGGTCGTGGTCTCTTCGGTGCCACCAATCACGCCTTCCAGAGCGTCTTTGCGCTTGGTATGCAGCAGGGTGACGAGGTCAGCGCCATCATCCATGGTGATGTGCGGCTTGTGATCAATCGCGGCGAGAATGTGGTTGTAATACGTGTCATTGTCTTCGCCCTTGATGGCGAAAACCGGAATGTTATTATCGCGCACCAGGCTGGCGGCAACATCGTCCTGGGTGGACAGCGGGTTCGAGGCGCACAACACGACGTCTGCTCCGCCATCGCGCAGGCAGATGGCAAGGTTCGCGGTTTCCGCGGTGACGTGCAGGCAGGCCGAAACGCGAATGCCCTCGCAGCGGTTGGTTCTTGATGAATTCTTTGCGGATAATCTGCAGAACCTTCATCGACTGGTTCGCCCAGTCAATGCGCTTCTTGCCGAGATCGGCCATCTCGATGGCTTTAATATCGCAATGAAGTTGTCGTGCTGCTGTTGACATGCGTCTCCTGTGGCGCTTTCACTTCCGGGAAATTGTGTTTGGTTAACTGATTACCGGGTAAATTTCAAGAAACCTGCAATGTCAGAATACACGAATCAGCTTCGACGACAGCAACTCCGAATCGCTCCCTTTAGGGAGTGGCACGTTCGGCCTATCTCCGCAGTTGCACTTTGGTTAGGACAAACGAAAAAATTGGTCCCCCGCGTATCGCATTTTGCCAGACGTGGGATGCCCAGGGAATGAACCGCGGAATTGCTAAATCGTGGGCCGGCTATTTACGCGCGGCCGCGGGTTCACGAAGGCCGGCGTCGGTTGCCAATTTTGCGGTCTTGTCCGTGGATTCCCAGGTAAAGTCGGCGTCATTCCGCCCAAAGTGGCCGTAAGCCGCAGTCTTGCAATAGATCGGCCGCCGCAAGTCGAGAGATTCGATGATTCCTCTGGGCGTAAGCTTGAAATTCGCACGCACCAGATCCGGAATGATCTGCGGGTCGACCTTGGCGGTGCCAAACGTATCCACTCGAACACTTACCGGTTCGGCCACACCAATGGCATAGGCAAGCTGCACCTCACAGCGCTCGGCTAATTCGCCGCAACAATATTCTTCGCGATGTGCCGCGCCATGTAGGCCGCGGAACGGTCTACTTTCGTCGGGTCTTTGCCGCTGAAAGCTCCGCCGCCGTGCCGTCCCATGCCGCCGTAGGTATCCACGATAATTTTGCGTCCAGTTAGGCCGGTATCGCCCATGGGCCCGCCAATCACGAACCGTCCCGTCGGATTGATGTGGTACTTGGTGTCTTCATCGAGCAGCTCTGCTGGAATCGTGGCCTGGATCACGTGTTTCAGAATGTCCGAGCGCGCAACTCGTCATTGCCCACGGTCTCGGCATGTTGCGTTGAGATCACGACCGCATCCACGCGCAGACTTTTTTGTCATCGTATTCGACGGTCACCTGGGATTTTCCATCCGGGCGGAGATACGGAAGCTTCCCATGTTTGCGCATTTCCGAGAGCCGCATGGTCAGCTTGTGCGCCAGCGAGATTGGCGTCGGCATCAAATCCGCATTTTCATTGCAGGCGTAGCCAAACATCATGCCCTGGTCGCCTGCGCCGCCTGTATCCACGCCCATGGCGATGTCGCCCGATTGCTTGTTGATGCTCGAGATCACCGCGCAGGTATTCGAATCGAAGCCGTAAAGCGCGTTATTGTACCCAATGGATGACATCGTCCCGCGAACCACCGCCTGAAAATCTACATACGCCTTGGTGGTAATTTCTCCGGCGATGACGACCAGTCCGGTTGCGGTAAGGGTCTCACAGGCCACGCGGCTCAAAGGGTCTTCCGCCAGGCAGGCATCGAGAATGGCGTCTGAAATCTGGTCGGCGATCTTATCGGGATGGCCTTCCGTCACGGATTCGGACGTAAATAGAGTGCGGTTGTTAGGGGACAAGATTCGTTCTCCTTAGAAAGTGCTTTGGACTGCTTCGGGGCGAGATCCGCGGGCGCGGCACACGGTCGCAACGATTTATCGCAAGCAAAAGGCTAACAGACGCCCCTCCCGCCATGCAATGCTTTTGCCCCAAAGTGCCGGAGCATGAATTTAATTGCGGAATTGCCGTGCTGGATGGGAAGCTGCGCGCGTTAAACGGAGGCAGCGACACCAGCAGCTAACCACTCCACTACCTAACCACTCCACTAAGAAGAATACCGGAGTGCAGCCCCCAGCTAAACTTCGTCACTCTCCTTCAACTTCGCGATCACGCCGAAATCCTCGAGCGTGGTCATGTCGCCCTTCACTTCGCCGCTGCTGGCCAGCTCGCGGAGCAGGCGCCGCATGATCTTACCGCTGCGGGTCTTCGGCAAAGTGTCAGTGAATCGAATGTCGTCCGGCTTGGCCAGCGCTCCGATTTCTTTTGCCACCCACTTGCGAAGTTCTTCTTTCAGCTCCTTCGTGGGCTTGCGTCCGTGCTCGAGCGTGACAAAGGCCGAAATGGCCTGCCCTTTCAGCTCATCGGGACGTCCCACCACCGCGGCTTCCGCGACCGCTTCGTGCGCGACCAGCGCCGATTCCACTTCCATGGTGCTGAGCCGGTGTCCGCTGACGTTGAGCACGTCATCCACGCGACCCATGACCCAGAAATATCCGTCCTTGTCGCGGCGCGCTCCATCCCCGGTGAAATACACGCCGGGAATCTGCGACCAGTAATTTTTCACATAACGATCCGGATCGCCGTACACCGTGCGCAGCATTCCCGGCCATGGTTTGGTGATAACGAGGAATCCGCCGGAGCCGAGCGGAACCGGTTGGCCCTCCATGGTGACGATTTCGGCTGCGACGCCGGGAAAAGGTCGCGTGGCCGAGCCCGGCTTGGTCGCGATTGCTCCGGGAAGAGGCGAAAGCATGATGTTGCCCGTCTCCGTCTGCCACCAGGTGTCCACGATCGGGCAGCGGTTGCCCCCTATGGTTTCGCGGTACCACATCCAGGCCTCGGGGTTGATCGGCTCGCCGACTGTGCCCAGCAAGCGCAGGCTGCTCATATCGTGTTTCTTCGGCCACTCGTCGCCCCACTTGATGAAGGTGCGGATCGCCGTGGGAGCGGTATAGAAAATATTTACCTTGTGGCGCGCGATGATGGACCAGAAACGGTCCGGCTCGGGCTGGTTTGGAGCGCCTTCATACATCAGCATGGTGGCGCCGTTCTGCAGCGGGCCATAGACAATGTAGCTATGCCCGGTTACCCAACCGATATCGGCCGTGCACCAGTACGTATCTTCTTCTTTGAGGTCGAAGACCCACTTGGTGGTGAGATAGGTGCCTACAGAATATCCGCCGGTGGTGTGTACCACGCCCTTGGGTTTGCCGGTGGTTCCCGACGTATAAAGAATGTAGAGCGGATGCTCGGCGTCGAGCGGCTCGGCTGGGCAAATGTCGGAAGCCGTGGCCATGAGTTCATGCCACCAGTGGTCGCGCCCGGCCTGCATGTTGATTGCGGTTCCAGTGCGCTTGTAGACAATGACGCTCTTCACGGTGGGGCAGGATTTCAATGCTTCCTCAACGGCAGGAAAAAGTTTCACCTCCGCGCCGCGCCGGTAGGATCCATCCTGCGTGATGACCGCCGAAGCCTGGCAGTCGTGAATGCGGTCGACGAGGGCGTTGGAGGCGAATCCGCCGAAGATGACGGTGTGCGGAGCGCCGATGCGGGCGCAAGCCAGCATGGCCACGGGCAACTCGGAAGTCATGCCCATGTAAATGGCGACGCGATCACCCTTCTTCACCCCAAGTGCCTTCAGGACATTGGCGAATTTCTGCACTTCGCGATGCAATTGCTGATAAGTAAGCGTGCGGACCTCGCCCGGCTCGCTTTCCCAGATGATGGCAGCCTTGTTCTTGCGCGCCGTCTGTACATGCCGGTCGAGGCAGTTGTAAGAGAGGTTAATCTGCCCGCCGACAAACCACCTGGCCCACGGGCAATTCCATTCGAGAACTTTGTCCCACTTCCTGAACCAGTGCAGTTCGCTCGCAATCCGGCCCCAGAATTTGTCGGGATCGTCCATCGATTCCTTGTAGAGTTGCTCGTATTCTTCGACGCTCTTGATGTGGGCATGTTTGCTGAACTCCGTCGGGGGAGGGAAGCTGCGCTGCTCCTGAAGAATGGAATCGATGCTGCTGGCCTGGAGATCCGCTAAGGCTCTAGTGGACATAGAAGGACACCTCGGCTTGAGAGAATTTATGACTCGGACGCTGAACTCTGTAAGCGCGCATGAGAGCCCCTTGGTACCGCGACATTCTACTACCAGCAAGCGGCTAGGCGGATGTGATCCGGGTCTTCCGCAACTCGCCCTAGTGATTCGGAACGTCCGCCGGCGTGGATGGTACTACGCGAACTGAATTCGCATCGAAGACATAGGTCCTCACTTCGCCCTCGCCGCCCCGGGCAGGTATTTCCTTGTTATTGAAAAAGAAGCTGATTCCGGCGGCGTTTCCCGCCTTCACCACAACTTCACGGCTGGCGCTCACCGAGGTGTGCGCCGGCGCGATCAGGGTTTCCTGGGCCACCGGCTTGCCGTCTGCCGTGATCAGCACCCAGGTAGTCTTTTCCGCGCGAATGGTCACCCTGAACGGAACCACCGGTTTGACCTTGGCTGCGGAAGCTGTGGCCGGGGCCAGCTTACCCGGAGCCTTGCTGGCGGAGCCGGTTGAAGCGGCGACTGTTGTAGATGAGGCCGATGCAGGCGGGGGCGAACCTTCTGATTTAGAAGCCAGGGGAGCGCTGGTCATGCTTGCGGGCGGTGTGGCGTTGCCGGCCCTTGGTGCGGATGCTTCGCTGTGGTTGGCGGCCGGCATTGCTTCTGCCTTCGGCGCCGCTGGCGGCGTTTCCTCGGAGGGTGTTCCGGCGGAGGATTTCTCCGAGGACGGTCCCGCCTCGGCCGAGCCTTGCCCGATCTGCGGGGTGCCGGCGGAAGCGGGCGGCTGAGCGGCCGCCCCCGGGACTGTTTCCGGGGATGTGGCGGCAGGGGTAGCCGCTGCCTGCATTGCCGATGCAGGCTCGCGATGTCGGCGGACATTCCAGATGGCTAGCGCGACAGCGACCAGCAACAGTGCCAGCACCATCCACGCCCACGGAATCGGTGCGCTACTCTGAGCGGCGCTGGGGGGTGCGTCTCCCGCAGGATACTTCTTTGGAAAACGCTCGGCAGGAGGCGTCGCGACAGCAGCATTCGCGGCAGGACGAGCTGCCCTATCCGGCGGCGGTGAAAGACTCAGGCTCGGCCGATCGTCACTGGGCCCATCGTCACTAGGGCGATCTTCACCGGCCCAATCTTCAATGGGATGATCGTCACTGGGCCGATCGTCGATGAGATGATCGGCATTGCGTCGCACCTCATTGCGTCGCACCTCATTCCGACGATGTTCACTTCGACGCTCGTCATTGCGCCGCTCATTGTTGCGCCGCTCTTCCTTCTGGCGTTTCTCCACCTGAAGTTGCCTGGCATGCTTGCCGGCGTCATTTCCCGGTTTTGCCGCGGGGCTGCGGAAATCGGGCAGAATCGACTGTTGCTGCACTTGGCTCTCGCGCAGCGCAGCCAGATAGTCGGTGACAGCCTCTTCTTCGTCGAGGCCGATCTGGCGGGCGTAGGCGCGTACGAAGCCTTTATTGAAGACTCCGCCCGGAAGCTGGTCGAAATGCTCGTCTTCCAGGGCGCGCAGCATGCGGGTACTGATCTTGGTGGTATTGGAGATGGCGTCGAGCTCGATGCCGCGTTCCTCGCGCCGCTTGCGAAGTTTTTCTCCGAACGATCCCAAAGGCTGGCTCCGGCGGAGGATAAACCTTCCCCGCGCATCGTTGATGGGACTAATGATAGGCGAAGGCGGGGGTCGATGTCACAAGCCGAAGCCTGGTTGACATTACCCAGGGGTGCAGGAGGCCGACGCGGGAGGGTAGTCGCGGGAGGTCGTCGCGACCGCCCGCGTGGCCGATTCCGGTGTGAAGAATCCTTCATCTTGACAGCCGCCACCACCCAGACTAGCCTAATCGCCACGCTTCGTGTCAGCGGCGAAGCCGCGTGAGAACCCACGACAGGAGCCTCATCCGGGACAACCAAGACGAAGCAGGGACGCTGCCCACCCGGGTGATCTGGTGAAGGGCTTGAGACGAGTGAAGTAGCCGAGCATCGTATGCCAATCTCCCGCCGCGATTTGCTCTTGGATCTCGGTGTCGGCGCCGTCGCGGCTGCCGCGCTGCCGGCCCTTGCTGCCGGCGATCCTGCCGGCCTCGCCCGATCATTGAGCCCAACCGTGGACCCGGCAACCCCCATTCGGCTGGACAGGAACGAGAATCCTTACGGTCCTTCGGAGTCAGTGACTTCGGCGATGCGTGACAGCCTGGCCTCAGTCAACCGGTATCCCAGATCCGCCGAGGTTCTGCGTCAAAAGATCGCCGCCAGCCATAAAGTCAAGGCCGAACAGGTTGTGCTGGGAAATGGATCCGACGACGTTCTGCGCATGGTCGCGGACGCCTTCTTGCGGCCCGGAAAGAATTTGGTGGTAGCGACCCCCACCTACCCTCGCCTTGCATCCTATGCCCTGCAGCGAGAGGCGGAAGTCATTGAAGTCCCGCTGCGTGGCGACCGCCGTCATGATCTCGATGAAATGCTGGCGCGCTGCGACAGTTCAACGGGACTGGTCTATATCTGCAATCCCAACAATCCAACCGGAACTGTGACCGTCAGGAAGGACATTGACGAGTTTCTTCGCGCATTGCCGCCCTCGATTCCCGTGGTGATCGACGAGGCCTACCACCACTATGTGCCCCTGGGTCCTTCCTACGCATCGTTCATTGACCGGCCACCCATCGACCGGCCACCCATCGACCGGCCACCCATCGACCGGCCCACGGAGGATGAACGCACGATCGTGACTCGAACATTTTCGGCGATTTACGGCCTCGCCGGGTTGCGCATCGGATACGCCGTGGTCCCACTCGCGTTGGCACCGCGGCTTTCCCGGTTCAGCCTGGAATTCGGCGAAAACTCGGTTGCGATTGCAGCTGCAATCGCTGCCCTGGATGACACCGATCACGTGCGTCGCAGCGCACAGGTCAACGCCGACGAGCGGCAGCGGTTCGTCAATCATGCCAATGTGCGCTATGCGCCGGTCAGCGGTTCTGAAACAAACTTCGTGTTAGTGGAACTGGATCATCCCATCGAGAAGGTCATGGCACATTTTCTCGAAAACGGGGTGCTGGTTGGACCGCGCTTTCCGAATCTCGACCAGTATCTGAGAGTCTCCATCGGACGGCCGGAAGAAATGGCGGTGTTCTGGCAAGTGTGGGACATGCTTCCACATGCGATGCATCATTAGAAGTAAGGCCCACGTGAACTTGGGCTTCTGAACTACAGAGAGGAAAATATGAACCGTTCTGCTACCCATCGCTCCACCATCGTAACCACAAGGTCCGGCTCTCATCGCCGCTCGACGAGGCCAACGTGGCTAGCCGTGGCTGCGGCATTTCTCCTGGCTGCCTCCATGGCGACGGCGCAGGCGGTAACGCCCAGTCCGAGCACGATTGGCAAGTGGCAGGTACTCACCAACCAGTTGTCGCTCAATCCTGTCCATGCCGCCGTGATGAACAACGGGCAGGTATTGATTATTGACGGCAGCAAGGCCTCGAATCCGCTGGCTGCAGTGTGGAATCCGGCAACTCAGACGGCGACCAATTTCACCATGGCTTACAGCATGTTTTGCAATGGCATGGTGGTCCTCCCGGACGGGCGACCGTTCGTGATCGGAGGCACGGTGCAGACGGGCAGCGGCAAGCCCTCGCCCTATAATGGCCAAAATAAAGCCTCGGCCTTCGACCCCAGCACAGGCCTCTTCACAGAGGAGGCATCCATGGCGGCCGGCCGCTGGTACCCGACCGGCACGGTTCTGAGTGATGGAACGGTTTTTGCGTTTTCAGGATCGGAAGCTGCCGGCGATACCAACGATACCAGCGAAATCTTCACGGCGAATTCAGGTACGGGCACGTGGAGCACTCCCGTTACGGCAAATTGGGTGCCCCCGCTCTATCCCCGGTTGCATCTTCTGCCCGACGGACGGCTTTTTTACTCCGGCTCGGGGGTCACATCGGAATTCTATGATCTGACAACCCAGACCTGGTCGGTTTGCTGCAACACGATCTACCCGAATATTCGCACCTACGGTTCCTCGGTGCTATTGCCTTTGACGCCGGCCAACGACTTTAAGCCAAAGGTCATGATTTTCGGGGGCGGCGAATTTGATTCCACTACGGACGCCACAAATACTACGGAAATCATTGACCTGTCCGATAAGAACCCGCAATGGAAGAGTGGCCCGAACATGACGGAGGCGAGGATTGCCATGAATGCCACGATCCTGCCTACCGGCAATGTCCTGGTCACGGGAGGCTCGGAAATCAGCGAAGATGCCGCCACCGCCAGCTACAACGCGGATTTGTACCATCCCAATCCCAGCGACCCGGACTACGGCAGGTTCACATCCGCAGGGAAAAATTCGGTGCCCCGGCTCTACCACTCAAATGCCATCCTTCTGCCCGATGCGACCGTGATTCTTACTGGCAGCAATCCGCCGAGCGTGCCGTATGAGACCCGCATCGAACTCTATCAGCCGGCGTATTTGTTCAATGCCAACGGCACTCTGGCCACGCGCCCCACCATTAAATCTGTTCCTGCCGGCCCCGTGAATTATGCCAAGTCCTTCACCTTCCAGGCGCCGAATGCTTCCAACATCAAGTCGGTCGTTCTGATACGCCCCACGGCGGTCACACATGCTTTCAACATGGATCAAAGAATGATCGGCCTGAACTTTACCGCCAACGGCAAGACTGGAGAGATCACCGCGACCTCGCCCTCCAACAGCAAGATCGCGCCGCCTGGTTACTATCTGCTGTTTATCTTGAACGCAGCAGGCGTCCCTTCGGTTGGGAGTTTTATTCAGCTATGTCCAGCCAGTGGCTGCATTTGAGCCGAGGTCGAAGGTGCGGAAAAGTTCCGCTTCCGCTCACTCTGGTTTTTTCTGCAGCGGGATGCTGAAGTCAGCCTTGCAGGTCTTTGCCGGATCATCGAAGGCAGAGCCTTCGCGGTCGCCTTCAGTGGCGCGGAAGAATAATCCCTGCTTGCTACGGTCGGGGAGACCCGTGAAACGCGCCTTACCACTGGAGTCGGTTCCGACTTGAAGATCCAACTTGCGGAGATACATGAATCCGTAGGCGATGTGGACGCGGATGGTGGCGGCATAGACCGGGGCGCCGGCGGAATCATTGACGGTGAGGTCGGCCGAGCAGGGGCCGATGGCGCCATCGATGACGGGGGTTTGGGGGCTGGCTGGCACGGCATTCTGAGCGGGCAGGGCCGGGACAAGAACCATCGTCAGCAGAAACGCGAGCGATAATGCAGTATGGCACGTGGTGAGTCGCATAATGATGAGAATACTCTCCGGCGCAATCCTATGAACGGCAAGCGGCAATCGAAAACCGACCGGCAGCGAAAAGACATTCTCGTGCTGTTGGAGGGAGGGGATCGAAGAACGATCGGCCAGGCGGATCGGGTGGCGAAAATGGTTTGCCGCGATCCCAAACTTTTTCCTGAGCTGATTGCGGGATTGTGGGCGGACGATCCGCTGGTGCGAATGCGGGCTGCGGATGCGGCAGAGAAGGTCACGCGGAAGAATCATGAATGGCTCGAGCCCTATAAGAAGGAGTTGCTGGGACTGATGGCCGAAGCCGGGCAGCAGGAGTTGCGCTGGCATCTGGCGGTGATGATTCCGCGGCTGGCGCTAAGCGCGAATGAGCGGCAAAGGGCGATTTCGTCGCTCAATGAATATCTGGACGACCGTAGTTCCATCGTGAAGACCTTCGCGCTTCAGGGAATGGCTGACCTGGCCGAAACCGCGCCTGATCTTCGACCGGGGGTGGTTGAGATTCTGCGCGAGGCGCCGCGAACGGGCACGGCTGCGATGAAGGCTCGGAGCCGCAAGCTGCTGCTTCGCCTCGGACGTATTCGATAGGCGGCATTGGCTTTAGGGGTTCTGGTTACCAACGTTCATTGCTCTAGTGGGGGTGCAGCCCTATAATTTTTGGAACTGTCACTCCGTCCAGCACGATCAGGAAACTGATATCAGGGAACCAGTATGTCCGAGGCCACCGGCACACAATTGAGGCGCCAGAGCCAGGAACTGACCATCTTCCACGACGTGGCGAAGGCGCTGACGTCGTCGCTGGATCTCGACTCCATTCTGCAAACCATCATGGAAAAAATGGCGGAATACTTCCGTCCCGATACCTGGTCGTTGCTCATGGTGGACGAAAAAAATAACGACCTCTACTTCGCCATTGCCGTGGGTGCGGCCGCCGAGGCGCTGAAGAATGAACGCCTGAAGCTGGGCGAAGGGATTGCCGGCTGGGTGGCGAAACACGGAGAGAAGGTCATTTCGGCGGATGTATCGAATGACCCTCGCTTCGCCAAGCGGGTGGATGAACGCACCCAGTGTCAAACGCATTCGGTGATCTGCATTCCGCTGCGGTCGCGGCTGCGAGTGCTGGGCGTAATTCAGCTGGTCAACGTTGATCTGTCGCAATTCAACGAGCCGGAAGTCTTCTTCCTGCAGGCGCTTTGCGACTACGCCGCCATCGCCATTGAGAACGCGCGCTGGGTGGAAAAAATCCAGGAACTCACGATCACCGACGATTGCACCGGACTGTACAACGCGCGGCATCTATACAAGACGCTGGAGACCGAGGTTTACCGCTCCGCGCGTTTCGGCTACGAGTTCAGCGTACTGTTCATCGATCTGGACCACTTCAAGTCTGTAAACGATACCCACGGGCACCTGGTCGGCAGCAAACTCCTGGCCGAAATCGGCTATCTGGTTAAAGCGCAACTGCGCTTGATCGATTATGCCTTCCGCTACGGCGGCGATGAGTTCGTGGTACTGCTTCCGCAAACCAGCAAGGATCAGGCCCTGGTCGTGGCCAAGCGCCTGCGTGATGCCATGCGCGCCAGCAACTTCTGCCGCACCGAAGGACTGAATTTGAATGTGCGGGCCTCCATCGGCCTGGCCACTTATCCGCACGACGCGCGCGACGCTCATGACATCATTCGCCAGGCGGATGAAATGATGTATCTGGTCAAGAACACCACCCGCGACAACATCGGAATTGCCCAACGGGGAGTGATGAAGTGAAATCGGAGTGATCGAGCTTTGGGCTCATCGGGCCATCGCGCTATCGCGCTATCGCGAACCCGGATCTTCACCCGATGACCAGATCGCCAGATGTCAATTTCCCTTCTCCGGTTTCCACGGATTCGCGTTCGCAGGCGCATTCTGGTCCACGTTGAAGTCCCACACATAGAGGTTCATGCCTTCGGCTTCCATTTCAACCAGTACGTACTCGCCCGGGACAAGCGCCGCGACGGGGGTCAACTTGAACCACCCAGACCCGGCTCGGTCAATCGTGGTCTTTACGAAATCATCGTTCGGGGCGACCTTTCCTGCGGCGTTGCGCTTCAGATCGCCCAGCACGCGAGTTCCGCTTTTCACTTTTGCGCGCACGATCCGGAAACGATCGAACGGCACGACCGGTCCCTCGGCCTGTTGCGGTTGCTGTGGCTGCTGCGCGCCTTGCGGCCGCGCGCGGGGGGCGTCCAGGCTCGGTTGCGATGGGTTGGGTGAAGCAGTCTCTCCCGCGTGCGGCTGGTCCCCATCTTCGACATTGATGTAAATCACAGGCACGGTGACGTGCGAGTGTACAGTCGCGTGCTCACCCTCGAGTTCGACGTTCTGCTTGCCGCCGGTAACCCCGCGAAAGATATTGGGCCGCGCCTTGCGCTCGAACGTCGCCTTCGCTCTGCTGCAGTTCGACCAACTGCGGCTCTCCCTTAAAATTATCCAGCAGAAATACGCCCGAACCTTCCGGAAGGCGCAGCCCGGGCGCAACTTCCGGCAAGTGAGACTCCGCGGCTGCGCGCTCGGCATCCGTTTCTTTGTCGAGCGCCACGGCCTCCGGGATGGCGCTGGTCGCGGGGTCTTTCTCGTATTTTTCCGTGGCCGGCCAATCCACCAACGATGCTGGAAGTTCCTCCCATTCGTTGCGCTCGGCGCTGAGATAACGTACGCGGTCTCCCTGCTTTTCATATTTGGTGACCATCTGGTAAGAGCCGTCTTTGAGGATGAGCCGCTTGGACAATTCCTGCGCGGCAGCATGCGCCGGCAGCAACGACGGCAAAAATGCACTGAGAAGAAGTAACGGGAAAAAGCAATCCCATCGCGCGCGCAAGTTTCGAAAAGGCATCGGCTGATCCAAACGATCTTCTTTCAAGCCTTATTTTAAGGCCTGCAAGAAAATCGGGCTAGAATCGGAACTCCGACAAAGATTCGCCACCAGCAAAGAACCCGATCAACAACCACCCCTCCCTTGTAGTATGCTGAACCACGAAATCGCCACCGACTCCACAATCCATGAACCATAAACTGACTTTCTTCGCTGTATGCCTGCTTTTTGGTGCGGCCTTCAGCTCGGGCCAGACTGCCTCGCCGCCGCCGCAGGGCGCAGCGGTTTCTTATGCGTCAGTCTCGCAACTCAACGGCTTGCTCGCTCAACTCGAGGCCACGTCAAAGACCACGCAGGGCGACCTGATCAAGCTCCGCATCGAGCACTGGAAGACCGATAGCACCTCCAAGAAGCAGGCACTGGGCAACGTCGATTCCATCCAGCGCAACCTGGAGAATGCCTTGCCCGAGATGCTGGCGCAACTGCGTAGCGCTCCGGAAGACATGCCCGCAACTTTCAAACTCTACCGAAACCTGGATGCTCTCTATGATGTGCTCGGCAGCGTGGTGGAATCCACGGGAGCGTTTGGGTCGAAAGACGATCTCCAGGCGCTGGCCACCGATCTGAACAACTTTGAAGCCACCCGCAGGCAGTTAGCGGAGCGCATGACGAACCTGACGGCATCGAAAGAGCAGGAGATCGTGCGCCTGCGCACCGATTTGAAAGCGGCGCAAGCGGCGATTCCAGCGGCTCCTCCCAAAAAGGTGGTGGTGGATGACACCGAGCCGCCCAAGCCTCCGGCGAAGAAAAAGTCCACGCCCAAAAAGGCGTCGACGACGCCAGCGGCGGGGACAACTTCGGGGGCCAAAACGCAGCCGCAGACTCCGCCGGCACAGCCCAGGCCGCAGTAGAGGGTCATGCTATTGGGCCCGGTCAGGAAAAACCTGTTTTCCGGTTTTTTCAGGAATTGCAAATGCGCGCGGGTTTTGCCACATATCCAGGGGCCAAAGCCAGAAGCCCGCATCACAGAATGAAAAAATGGGTTTTCATACCAACGTTCTCGCGATTATCTCCGGCATTGTCGTCATCGGCATAGTTCTGCTGGATGCGTTTGAGACCGTGGTGCTGCCGCGTCGTGTCACGCGCCACTTCAGGCTCACCGCCTGGTTTTACCGCCGCACCTGGATTCCGTGGCGGAGAATTGCTCGCCACATCCGGACTTTTTCACGGCAGCAGAGTTTTCTGGGATACTTTGGCCCGTTGTCGCTGATCATGCTGCTGGCGTTTTGGGCCGCGAGTTTGATTTTTGGCTTTGCCCTGCTGCAATACGGCATGGGCGGCCACGAACAGCTCGGCCACGAAACGCTGACCTTCGGCGCCATCATCTACCACAGCGGCGAAACCTTCTTCACTCTGGGCTACGGCGATATTGTGCCTACGTCCCCCCTGGCGCGCGCCCTTTCGGTGCTCGAAGCCGGCATGGGCTTTGCTTTTCTTGGCGTGGTCATCGGCTATCTGCCAGTCGTCTATGCTTCATTTTCCCGGCGCGAGATTCAGATCTCCATGCTGGATGCGCGGGCCGGATCGCCTCCCACCGCGAGCGAGTTGCTGGTGCGGCTGGCGGGGAGTTCGGAGAATCCGGCGATCGAACAGCTCGTGCTGGATGGAGTTCTGTACGATTGGGAACGCTGGGCGGCGGAGTTGCTGGAGAGCCACATTTCTTATCCGGTGTTGAGTTTTTTCCGTTCGCAGCACAGCAACCAGTCGTGGCCAGGGGCGTTACTGACGATGCTGGACGTGACTTCGCTGTTGCTCACCGGCATCGAAGGCATTCATCCGGGGCAGGCGCGGTTGACCTTCGCGATGGCGCGGCATGCGGCTGTGGATCTGGCCCAGGTGGTGAACGCGCAATACGACCCGCAGCAAGTGGAGCGCTTGCCCGACGCCGATTTCGACAGGTTGCGCCAGATCCTGGCCGCGGCTGGATTAAAATTGCGAAGCACCGACGAAGCGCGGCAGAAGCTTTCCAAACTTCGTTCCATGTATGAACCTTATGTGCATTCGACGGCGCGGAATCTGATGATTACCCTGCCTCCATGGCAGTATCCCGAGAAGATCAGGGACAACTGGCAGGCCGGACCCTGGGACCGTATTATCCAGGCCAAGGGGCTGGCCGTGCTGGGGCAGAAGCCGCCAATGCCCCCCGCCAGCGACGACCATTTCTAGTTTTAGTGAATCTCGATGGCTTCCTGAACCCTGGTGAGAAATATTTCGACGCTCTGCTAAGATCGCGTACGCATGAAGCATATCGGCGAAAATGTGGTTGGCGAAAATGTGGTGCGAATCGAAGCCCAGGCCCTGTGCGCGCTGGCAGACCGCATTTCCGGCCCGATGGCGGCAGCATTCCGCCACGCGGTCGACCTGATGTTTTCCTGCGCGGGCCGCGTAGTCGTAACCGGACTGGGCAAGAGCGGCCTGATCGCCCGCAAGATCGCAGCCACGCTGAGTTCGACCGGCACTCCTGCGCTGTATCTTCATCCCGTAGAAGCCCTGCATGGCGATTTAGGCATGGTAGTCCGCGGCGATGTTGTGCTGGCGCTGTCCGCCTCCGGGGAGACGGAAGAAATTCTTGCCTTGCTCGCGACAATTAAGCGCCTGCGTGTGCCCCTGATTGCAATGACTGGAGACGCAACCAGTGTGGCGCGGGCGCCCTCGCCCGCGAATGCCGGCAGCAAAGTTTCTAGCGGAGCAGGGAAGTCTGCCAGAAAATTGTCTCCAGATCGAGTTGAATTGAAAGCCAAAGCGATGTCAAAAGCAGCGATCGAGAGCGCCCCCTCCACACGAATGAGTTCCCCACAAGCGTCTACTTTGGCTTCTGCCGCGGATGTTGCGCTGGATTGCTCGATTGCAGAAGAAGCCTGCTCGCTGGGCCTGGCGCCCACAGCCTCGACGACGACCATGCTTGCCCTGGGGGACGCCCTTGCCGTCACGCTCAGCGAAAAGCGCGGCTTCAAGGAAGAGGATTTCGCTAACCTGCATCCCGGAGGGAAGCTAGGCAAGCGCTTGGCGCGCGTGGAGTCACTGATGCATTCCGGAGACGCCCTGCCCCAGGTTGGGCCCGGGACCAGAATGCCGGACGTGATCTACGAAATGTCGCGCAAGAAAATGGGCGTAACGGCGGTGCTCAAAGCCAGGAAGCTCGTAGGCATCATCAGCGACGGAGACTTGCGCCGCCTGCTCGAAAAGCGCGGCAAAGACGTGCTCGATCTGACGGCGGCTGAGGCGATGACAAAGAATCCAAAGACCATCGCCGCCGGGGAATTTGCCGCAACCGCGCTCGCTCTGATGGAAGAGAAGAAAATCACATCCCTGATGGTAGTCGACAAAACCGGCAAACTCGAAGGCATCGTGCATCTGCACGACCTGTGGGGAACCGAGATGATGTAAGAATTGAGTAATTGGATGATCGGGCTATCGGTGACCGAAAGACCGCGGAATGTTCGATTGCTTTGACTTTCAATGACACAATCGCCCGATCGCTCAATGATTTGAGGGCCTATGTATCACTACGATCCCAACACTGCTCTGGAAGAGCTGACCGAAGACGCAACCCTGCCCAACCCCGTCCACGTTCGAGACATGATGCTACGTAAGCATCTCTCAGCCGACAAGTCTCTGGAGCTGAACCGCCTCTTCATCGAATATCAGAAATTTTTCGGCGAGACCCAGAATCTGGGGAAGGAGATTCTGCGGCAACTGGTGGGGTAGGCTGCAAAGCTTATATGGGGACAGTCGCCCTCGGCTGTCCGGGGGCAAGCCCGCTCGTCTCTTTGCCGATAGTAGCCTTGAGGAAACTATGAGCACTCGATCTTCGATCTGGTTAGGTGAAAGTGAAGGCAAGTGCGTCCACATTTATTGGGAACTCGCCGACCGCGAAGACGAAGAAAGAATGCGAGTCCCAATCTACATCGCCGTGGATAGCGGGAATGCGGACGAAGAAGTTTCTATCCGATTGCCCAAGGAAAGTGCGATGCGACTCCTGATGACCCTTAGTCGCAATTGGACAGACGAGATAGGGCAGGTCCTCTAGATTATCTATCCCGCCGCTGCGCGCGCGCGATTTCGAATGTGAGAACGCTCCGTTTTTTCGAATGTCGTCCAAAGATCGGCGCGGAATTCCGGTCTCACGTGCGATCTCCGAGACCGGGAATTCCTCTCAACGCAAGCTTAAGTGCATCGAGTATGCGACGCCCGTCTGGCGTATTTTCTACAGCAACCCAATCGACCATGAAGGCAATTTTCTCCCCAACTACCCGCAGTCGCGCAAGGCAGGATTGAGCCACCACCGCTGCTACAATGATCAATTCCCCCGAGGGATCGGCGTGCGCCGGTCGCTCGGGTACTCGCAACCCGGTACTCGGTCACTAAAACTCTATGCACAGATGGTCAGAACTCTTCATCCCCACCCTCCGCGAGGCCCCGGCCGATGCCGAGGTAGCCAGCCACAAATTTCTGGTGCGGGCAGGCTACATCCGTCAGCTCGCGGCTGGAATTTACTCCTATCTTTTTCTCGGCAACCGCTCGTTCAACAAGATCATGGCCATCGTGCGCCAGGAGATGGACAAGATCGGCCAGGAGTTTTTTCTACCGGCCCTGCATCCCCGCGAACTCTGGGAAGACAGCGGCCGCGCGGCCCTCATGGGTGAGAACCTGTTTCGCCTGAAAGACCGCAAGGGTACCGAGCTCGTGTTGGGAATGACGGAAGAAGAGGTGATGACCTCCATCGCCATAAAAGACCTGCGCAGCTACAAGCAGTTGCCCCAGATCTGGTACCAGATCGCCCCCAAGTTTCGCGACGAGCCGCGGCCCAAGTCCGGCCTGCTGCGGGTTCGCCAGTTCATGATGAAGGACGCCTACTCGTTCGACATCGACGCCGCCGGCCTCGATGTTTCCTATAAGAAGCATTACGAGACCTATCGCCGCATCTTTGACCGCTGCGGGCTGAAATACTTGGTGGTCGAAGCCGATTCCGGAGCCATGGGCGGCAAGGAGTCGCACGAGTTCATGGTGCGCACCCCCGCGGGCGAAGACTTGATCGTGAGCTGCGACGGCTGCAACTACGCCGCCAACATCGAGAAGGCCACGTCGAAACTCGATGCGGTCGAGGACTTGAAAGCCGAAGGCGATGGCCGACCGCTCGAAGTGCACACTCCCGGCCAGAAAACGATTGAAGATGTGGCGCGTTTTCTCGGCGTCTCCGCCAAGAACAAGATCAAGACGCTGGCGCTGATGGCCGAGGAGAAAGACGCAAAAACCGGCAAACTCAAGTTGCGTGGAATCGTGGTGCTGATGCGTGGCGATCATCAGTTGAACGAAGCTAAACTCAACGCGACAGTCGCAGTTTCGACCCGGCCCATGGACGAAGTCGAAATCAAAGCCCTGTTCAAATCTCCCGCAGGATACCTGGGCCCGATCGGAATCGAGTGGGCAAAGGACTCGAAAAAAGATACCGGGCTTCCCCTTCTCCTGGTCGATAAGGCGCTCGAAGGCCGCTCCAATCTGATCGCCGGCGCCAACAAAGAGGACTACCACGTCAAGAACCTGACGCCCGGAAAAGATTTCGCGCCCACGGCCTATGCCGACCTGCGCGCCGTGACCGCGGGCGAAGGCTGTCCCAACTGCGGAAACAGTCTGCGCATCGATACCGCCGTCGAGATCGGACACATCTTCAAACTCGGTTACCGCTACACAGAATTGATGGGTTCGCGCGTGCTCGATAAAAATGGCAAAGAGGTCGCGCCGATCATGGGCTGCTACGGCATCGGCATCGAGCGCATTCTTACCGCGGCGGTGGAGCAGTCAAACGACGAAAACGGTTTTTGGCTGCCCCCCTCGATCGCGCCGTTCGAAATCGTCGTCACCCCCACCAACGTGAAGGACGAAACCCTATTGAAGGCGGCCGTCGACATCGCAGCCAAACTCGAATCCGCAGGATTTGACGTGATCCTTGACGACCGCGACGAACGGCCCGGCGTCAAGTTCAAGGACGCCGATTTAGTCGGTATCCCCTTTAGAATCACCGTAGGAAAGAAAGTTACCGAAGATACTGTCGAAGTGGTTCTACGCTCGACCCGCGAAGTTCGCGATGTTAAGATCGCGACGGTAGTGGATTATTTTCAAGAGGTGCTCCGAGCCCGGGCCTGAAATTGGCGCCTGGCGAGGCGCAATTTCGAGACTATGGGAACAATCAAAGCATTGCTCGGATTTCTGGCGATCATTCTGGTCGTAGTGGCCTGTTTTGAAGTGGCTCCCCCCCTCATGGCCAACTACAGCTTTCAGGACGATCTCAAGGACGTATCCCTGATGGATAGCTCGAACATGCAGAAGACGGATGAGGAAGTCCGCACTGATGTCATGCGGAGAGTCAAAGAGCACGATCTGCCGATCACGCCCCAACAAGTTTTGGTGCAGCGAATCAATACGCCCGGCATCTCCGCCCTGTATATTTCCGCGGATTACTCCGTGCCCGTCAACCTTCCCGGCTACTCCTTTGACATGCACTTCACTCCTAACACCGGAAATAAGTAGAACTTAAGATTTGAGTAGAGCGTGTTTCAAAAACACCTCCGCAGCGTAATCCAGAAGCAGGCGAGATAGAAGAAGGCGCGGTAAGTACAGAGTAGATGTTCATGACGAACCAGCAGCCGACGAAATTGTCCCAGCCAAGCGTTGGTCCGCTCCACGATCCAGCGGCGCTTGTACCGTCGCAGCTTGCGCCCGTCTTCGTAGCGCCGATGGCGGTTGTTCTGGCGATAGGGGACGATCAGGTCGATTCCGCGGCGGCGCAATCGTTGGCGCAGTGGATCGGAATCGTAACCGCGATCGGCAATCACCCGCTCCGGCTTTTGTCGTGGGCGGCCTTTCGCTCGCGGGACACGGACTTCGGCCAGCGTGGCTTCCGCAAGGTTAACTTCACTGGGGGAGGCACTTTCCAGCCGAACTCCCAGCGGAAGACCTTGACCGTCGACCAATACCATCCACTTCGTGCCCTTGCCCCGCTTGGTTTTCCCAACTGCAGAGCCCCCTTTTTCGCGGAAGCGAAGCTGCCATCGAGAAAAGTCTCGTCCCACTTCAACAGTCCCTCTTGGTCCAACCCTCCCAGCAATGCGCGCCACGCATGCAGCCATACACCTTCCTCTTCCCACTGCTTGAGACGCCGCCAGCAGGTGGAGGGCGAAGGAAACTCCTCGGGCAGAAATCGCCATGCCGCCCCGGTCTGGAGAATCCACAAGATACCCTCCAAACAAGCTCGGTTGGGGGCTCGCGGGCGGCCCCGTCGATCCGTGCGCTGCCGTGGCGGAGGGAGAAAAGCACCTACCAACTCCCATTGCTCATCGCTCAACAGCTTCTGTCGATCCTTCATGACAGAAGCTCAGCCCATAACCTGCCTCACACGTAAGTACCTCACGTGAGGCCGAACCTATTTTTGAAACACGCTCTAGTCACCCCTGAGTACTTGGTACTCAGGCGAGATACTAAGTGCATGTAGACCTCTGTTTCGCCCGCAGGCTGGATTGCGTCGGCTCAATTCCGGACCAACTCCGATTACATCGCCGAAGACAATAAAACTCACTGCCAAGCGGCAGTAAAGGCACACGTTTAGCGGCTAGGGCCGCACTCTTTCCCATGCCCCGCGCGGTACGGAGCGCGTGCCTTTCCCGGCGCCCCACACGTTTGCTCGATCTTTGAATGCGAGGGTCTAAAACGATGCGAGGGACCAAAACAATAAGGCCCTCAGCGGATGCTGAGGGCCTTTGAAAGTCAAAATCTAATCTGCTGCCATGTTACTGCGGGCCGCAGGTTCCATCAGGTGCTGTGGTACTGGCCTGTGAACCCACGCCGATAGCGATCGGTTGCGATGCCATGCCCTTGTAATTCGCTACGACCTGGTAGTATCCCGTGTATTCCCAGTTGTATTTCGGGGGCGTCGGAGGTGGCGTGCCGGCGTCAATCCATGTGCACAGTGATGCCACGGCCGTCATTAAGCCCGTCTGATCAATCGGTACGGGTGCGGGAGTCGAGTCATACGCCGGTAGAGCGTTGCCCGTGTCATCGACGCCCACGGTCGTGACCGTGTAGGTCGCTGAGGCCGTAACCGGGATCGTTTTGCCGCTATGGTAGACGGCGTTGACGTTGAGCTGAAGCGTCCCATCAATGCCCACCAGGTTGTAAAAGCCACCGGTGCTCGTCCCGCTGGACGTGATCTGGACCGACTCCACATAATCGGTGGTGCCACCGCATCCACTCATAATGAGTGACAGGGCGACTAGCGATGCGGCGAGAATATTTGTTGGTTTCACTGGAAGAATCCTCCACAAAGTTCAATCCGAATGTTGTCAGCTTCTAATAGTGGAGGCAAGAGAAATGTGTGGTTACCATGCAATCGTTGGGTCACGTCCAATGGTCACGTTACTTCGCAAAAGGGTGCCATTCACGATCACTTAGTCAGTGCGTGCTACGAGCATTAGACAGTGCCGACGCCGACCTGCGCGGGCAACGGCGGATACTGCAGCCAGTTACAATAGCCTTGTGTAGCAACTGTTTCGAGCATGTTCCCTAACTTCGCTCCCGGAAGAATCAGCCATCAGAAGCATCCCCTCATCGATCTTGCTCGGCGGCATAAGCGAGTAACCCCATCATGCGAATGTAATGAGGCGATCGTAAGACACTGGCCAGTCGCCGTTGTAACTCGGAAATTAGTGTGTCCCATATTGTGCATATGCCAGTGACATTCGTAACGTTGCCACCCTATTACCCTCCACCTAGTATCACAATGAAGAGTAAGAGTGTCCTTACTCGTTTTCCGCGTGGGCGATTCAGATCCCAGCACTGAATGCGCCTGCAAGCAGTGAAGTTCAGGTGGAGGCAGTTCATGAAGATCAGATCTCGAGTTCTACTCTTCTTGTTGGTCCTGTTGGCCACAATGTTCCTGGCCAATTGCAATTCATATTCATGCGGTGGCTTTGGCGCCCTGCCTTGCGGCGCCGGTAATGGAAATGGCAGCGGTCCCTTCGGCGGTGGCGGCGGGGGTGGGGGTTCGTCATCGAGCGCTTACGTGTTTGCCGTCGACCAGGGCGGCGCCATTGACGGTTACAGTTTGAACACTACCGCCGGGACGTTTGCGACGACGACCAATTACACGGCTCCTGTGGTTCCGCCGAACAACGGGGGCGTAGGCATGGTGGTTGCCCAGCAACAATTCCTTTACGCCGGGTTCGGCGAGGTGGGGGAACTCTACGCATGGACGATCAATTCCAGTGGCAGCCTCACCGCAATCAGTGGCAGCCCGTACTCGGCGCCGTTCCTGGTTGATGACGGATTGGGAGTAGGGCAAAACAACATGATCACCAACCCTGCGGGTACGATGCTGTTCATTTCCGATACTTTGCAGGATGTCATCTACGTATTCACCATTGGCGCGGGCGGCGTCTTGAACGCGGTCACAGGATCGCCCTTCGCGGTCCCGTTCGGGCCCATGAACTTGGCCACCGACGGGCTGGGAAATTATCTTTATGCCGTCGACGGCAACTTCACCACGCATACCGGAGTAGAAATCGAAGCTTACTCAATTGGCACTGGCACAAACGCCGGCGTGCTCACGCCTGTGACGGGCAGTCCGTTCGTTTACCCGATGTGGCAACTGCAGGGCGAACCCACCGGGACTTACATGATTGGGACCAGCGGCAACAGCTCAGTGACCGGCTTTAGCGGGGTTGACGACGACCACCTGTATGTTTTCAGCATCGCGCAATCGGGCAACAATGCGGGAGCGCTCACGCAGGTGCAGGGCTCGCCGTTCTCCACCGAATTCTCGCCCCTTAATATCGCGGTGCAGTCTGACGCAGATGCGAACCTGGTGTATTCCTTCAGCATCAACGACAGCGGTTCCGGTTTCAACGGAACCGAGGGTTACTCGATTTCGAGCACGGGGACTCTCAGCCCGGTGGGAGGAACTCCCTTTACCGGGGTGGGGGAGGGAACTTGGGGCCAGTTCGATCAAAGCGGCGCCTTTCTGATGAATTACGCCAGCTATATCAATGAGGGCACCGGAACTCTGGTCACGCAGTTGGCGCCTCTCGATGTGGCATCGAGCGGACTTTTAACTCAACCGGTTGCCACTTTGAGTTTGGTGACTCCGGGCTTCTGGGTGGTGACCGATCCGCAATAACTTGACCGCAACCAGCAACTTCTGACTTCGTGTTGACCTCCTAGAGACCCGCCTGTGCTGCGGGTCTCTTTTTGTTGGCGGATGGAGCGGTACAATGGAACTCAGCGGGCGTCGAATTACTTGTGGCTATCAAGATCAAGATTCCGAAGGACGGGGGAAGGAAGGGACGCCGGGGCCTGCCCCGCGACCCCGTCATTCGGGCTGCGCTGATCACCTTTCTGGTCCTGGCGGTGGGCTTTGGGGGAGCATTCTGCTATTTCTATATCAAGTACGACCGCATCATCGAGCAACGCTTCCGCTCCCCGGTCTTCAGCAATTCCGCCAAAATCTACGCCCTGCCTCAGGCGGTGCACAACGGTGACAAAATCGACGCCCGCGAAATCGCCGCGTCCCTGCGCCGCGCGGGCTACACCGAGCAGGATGGCGAATCGCCCCTGGGTACCTTCCATGTAGTGCGAGACGGAATCGAGATTACGCCCGGTCCCGAAAGCTATCACAGCCCGGAGCCGGCGCAGATCGCCATCCAGGACGGCCATGTCAGCCAGATCACCAGCAAAGGCAACGATCTTTCCGCCTACGAGCTTGAGCCGCAACTCGTGACCGCCCTGTTTGACTCCGGCCAGCGCTCCAAGCGCCAGGTCGTGAAGTACTCCGACATTCCCAAAGTGATGCTCGACGCTGTGCTTGCCATCGAAGACCGCCGATTCTTTGAGCACAGCGGCGTGAACTTTGTCCGCATGTTCGAGGCGGTCTGGATCGATCTGACCCACGCCCGCCACGAGCAAGGCGGTTCCACTCTCACCATGCAGCTTTCCCGTGGTTTCTTCCTGACGCCCGAGAAAACCGTCAAGCGCAAGCTGACCGAAATGTTGATCGCCGAGGAGCTGGAACAGAAATTCAGCAAGCAGCAGATTTTTGAGTTCTACGGCAACTGGGTAAACCTGGGCCAGCGCGGATCGTTTGCCATCAATGGCTTTGCCGAAGCCTCGCGAGCCTATTTCAATAAAGACCTGAAAGATATCAGCCTGCCCGAGGCGGCGCTGCTGGCCGGCATCATCCAGGGCCCGAGCCGCTTGTCGCCCTACCGCCATCCCGACCGCGCGCTCGAGCGCCGCAACCTGGTTCTGGATCAGATGGTCGATAACCACTCCATCACCCGGGAGCAGGCCGAGAAGGCAAAAGCCACGCCGCTAAAGCTCGCACCCCCGAACGTGGAAGCCAGCGACGCTCCTTACTTCGTTGATATGGTCCGCGATACGCTGATCAACAAATTCAGCGAGCATGAACTGAACGACCAGTCCTATCGCATCTACACCACGCTCGATCCCGACTTGCAAAGGGCCGCAGCACAGGCCGTCGAGATGGGTATCAAGCTGGTGGACGATCAAGTCACCAAAATGCGCACCAAGAAAGTGAAGGTCGGCAAGAAAATCGAAACTCAAGTCGCTTCCGGCCCGCAGGCGCAGGTGGCGATGGTGGTGCTCGATCCGCACACGGGCGCAATTCTCGCGCTGGTTGGCGGACGCGACTACGGCTTCAGCCAGTTGAATCACGCCCTGGCAAAGCGTCCCACAGGGTCGATTTTCAAGCCGTTTGTCTATGCCGCCGCCATGAATACGGCGATCGACGGCTCGCAAACCGTGATCACTCCGGCCTCTACCGTAAACGATGCACCTTCCAGCTTTGCCTACGGCGATCAGATCTACGAGCCGCGCAACTATAAAGAGGAGTACCACGGCGAGGTCTCGCTTCGTTACGCGTTGGCCATGTCGCTCAACAACGCCACCGTCAAAGTCGCCGAAGAAGTTGGCTACGAGAAAGTTGCCGATCTGGCCAAAAACGCCGGAATCGCCTCCGTGAAAGCCACGCCGGCCATGGCGCTCGGCTCCTACGAAGCCGCTCCAGTCGATATGGCGGGTGCCTACACCTCATTCACCAACAACGGCGAACGCCTCTCGCCCATTCTCGTCAACTCTGTGCGCAACGCCAAAGGCGACGTGATCGCCAACTTCAAGACGGACCGGCGCCAGGTTCTCGATCCCCGCATCGCCTACGTAATGACCAATATGATGGAAGGCGTCATCAATAACGGCCTTGGATATACCGCTGTCCGCCTGCGCGGATTCACTCTGCCGGCAGCCGGCAAGACTGGCAGTTCGCACGACGGCTGGTTCGCGGGATATACCTCGAATTTGTTGTGCATCGTCTGGGTGGGCTACGACGACTACAGCGACCTCCGCTTGAGCGGCGCCTTGACCGCGGCGCCCATCTGGACCGAGTTCATGAAGAAGGCCAGCGCCCTGCCGCAGTACTCCGGTATGAAGGAATTCTCCCAGCCCAGCGGCGTGGTCGATGTGCAACTCGACAAGGCCACGAACCGCCTGGCCACGCCAACCTGTCCTGACGACTACACTGCGGCTTTCGTCGCCGGCACCGAGCCGCGCGAAACCTGCGATCAGCAATCCGGCGTAGCCGGATTCTTCAATCGCATCTTCGGCACCGGAGAAAAGCCGCTACCCCCGGTGCAAGCCAACACGCAGGATCCGCAGAGTACCGATCCGCAAAACACGGCCGGCAAGAAGAAAGGGTTCTTCGGGAAGATCGCCGGGATTTTCAAGGACGACAAATCATCTCCGCCCCCCAAGCCGCCAGACACCCAGCCCGCTCCACACTGACGTTCCAAGCAGGCATTGCCAGCATTGGCGACTGCGCAAAATCCTTCATCTTGACGCACTCTAAGGCGCGTGGGATGCTCAGTTTTGCAGGGTTCATTGCCTCGGGCGAAAGTAGAAGTCACTCCAAGCTGAGGGCGATCACCGGCCGATTTAGGGGGATTCATGAGAACGTTCAGGCTTGCTCTTGTGCCGGTTTGCGTGTTGCTTATTACCTGCTTCGCCACTGGCTCGGCAACGGTCAAGTTGTCGCCGACGAGTTTGACCTTCGGCCCGCAATCGGTCGGCACCGTGAGCCCGAGCCAGAACATAACTTTGTCCAACACCGGAACTGCGGTGGTCAAATTCAAGAGCATCACGGTCAGCGCCCAATTTACTCTCAGCCAGAACTGCGGCGCCGGACTCAAGGTGGGAGGCAGTTGCACCCTCACCGTAAGTTTTGCTCCAACCGCAACGGGAACGATTACCGGCAAGGTAACGGTTGCCGATAGCGCCACCGGCAGCCCGCAAACTGCCAGCCTCACCGGAACCGGGATCAATGGAGCTCCCGCCGTCACGCTATCCCCGACCAGCCTCACCTTTCCCACTCAAGTCTTCCATACCAGCAGCCCAGCCCAGAATGTCACTCTAACCAACAGCGGGTCGGGCACTCTGAATATCACAAGTTTCACCATCACCGGGACCAACTCTGGCGACTTCAGTCAGACCCACACTTGTGGCGCGACCCTGGCGGCGGGTGCGAGCTGCACCATCAGCGTGACCTTTTATCCTCTGGCCAAGAATGGACGCACCGCGAGCCTGTCCATTACCGACAATGCAGCCGGTAGCCCGCAAGCCGTGAGCCTTAGCGGCACCGGGACCGTCGTGCAGTTCTCGGCGAGCACCTTGACCTTCGGCAGCCAGACCGTCGGGACTTCCAGTTCCGCGCAAGTCGTTACCGTTACCAACAAGAGCCCCACCAACGCTATCGCCAGTGTCGTCATCACCAAGACGGGAACGAATCCGGGGGACTTCACCGAGGCCAACACCTGCGGCACCAGTGTTCCGGCGGGCGGCAGTTGCGCGATCACTGTCGTCTTTTCCCCAACCACCACAGGTTCCAGGGTGGCGACGATCTCAATGGCCGACAATGGCGGCGGCAGCCCGCAAACCATCGGCCTCAGTGGCACCGGCATCACCGCCGGTATCGGCCAGATTCAGCACATTGTCTTCATCATGAAAGAGAACCACAGCTTCGACAACCTGTTTGGCACATTTCCCGGCGTCAATGGAGCCACCAGCGGTCCGGTGTCAAATGGTTCCACCATCCCCCTCAACCACCTGACCGACGAAGTCCGCGACATGGGACACGATTGGACTGACGCGCTCACCGCCATCAACAATGGGAAAATGAATCAGTTTGATCTGGTGAACCTGGGCAACATCGACGGCGACTACAAATCGATGAGCCAGTACCATCAAGCCGACCTTCCCAACTACTGGACTTATGCTCAAACCTTTGCCCTTTCGGACGCCACGTTCTCGTCGCTCCACGGCGAAACCTTCCCCAATCGCCTCTATTCGATCATGGCCGACAGCGCCGAGGTAATCTTTAATCCAGTGGGGCCGGGAGGCATTCAGGCCACATCGTGGGGTTGCGATTCCGCGGCTGGAACCACCGTTATCACTCAGACGCCCCAGGGTGTACAGAACGACGTCTTCCCGTGTTTTAACAACACGACGATGGGCGATCTGCTGACCGACGCCAATATCACGTGGACTTCTTACGCCCCGATTCTGAACGCCAATGGGTATGTGTACAACACGTACAATGCCATCAACCAGATCCGCAATACCGACCAGTGGGCCGAGCACGTGGTCGATTGGCACAACTTCATCTCCGATGCGACGAGCGGCAATCTGCCGGCGGTAAGCTGGCTGGTCGCGGATGCGACCGATAGTGAGCATCCCCCCAACAGCCTTTGCACCGGGCAGAATTGGACCGTGCAACAGATCAACGCGATCATGCAGGGCCCAGACTGGGGTTCTACCGCCATTTTCCTCACCTATGATGAGTTCGGTGGCTTCTACGATAATGCGGCCCCCGCAAATCCTGACTATTACGGCTTCGGGCCGCGGGTTCCCATGATCATCATTTCTCCCTACGCCATTCCCGGCTTCATCGACCACACCGAATACGAGTTTTCCTCGGTTCTGAAATTTATTGAAACTCGTTTTGGGCTGCCGTCGCTGACCGCCCGAGATGCCGATGCCAGCGATATGACCGCATCCTTCAACTTCAGCCAGGCGCCGCTGCCGCCTCTGGTGCTGAACACCCAGACGTGTCCGGATCCGGGCCCGGTGGTGAGCCTCGGGCACAGCCAGGTGGAATTTGGAGACGTAGCGGTGGGCACCAGTTCGACCATTACCGAAACCCTCCAAAACACGGGCGATGCCGCGCTTGACATTAGTGCCATCCTCGTCAATGCGCCCGAATACACTCAAACCAACACCTGCGGCTCGGTCGTGGCTGCAGGCGCATCATGCACCTTCAAGATCACCTTCACTCCCACCAAGGATGCTGCGCAGAATTCAACCCTGGAGATCCTGGACAACGCCTGGACCGATCCCCAGGAATACTATCTTTATGGCACAGGGGTGTCAGGCGCGGATCGTGTGAGACCTGATTCCAAACGCCTGCACTCACGGCAACGAGGCGACACCAACGACGGCGAAGACGATTAATTCGCTCAGACGTTCGGAAAGGAACGACTTCAAAGGCGAAAGCCAGCGTCATCGCAGGGACTTCTGACCCGGCGTCCCGCCGTGGTCGTCTTCTACCCACTTCAGTCGTGCCGATTTGCGCCCAGAAATCTTCGCCCAGAACTCAGGGTTCGACGCGAATCAGGCCCATCATTCCCCCGTCTTCGTGTTCCAAAAGATGGCAGTGATAGGGAAAGTCGCCAACAGTGTTGCGATCCCGAAAATCCATCCGAAGTTTCACACTCGGGTATTCAAGGCCCCTGCCGTTGTAGTAAGGAACGTTGACGGTATCGCGAAGAAACGGCTCATTCGCGGGCCTGCCGAGGTAATCGACCAACAGGAAGTGGAGTTGATGGATGTGGAAGTCGTGCAGTTCACTGGAGCGGTTTTCGATGATCCAATCCTCGACCGTCCCCTGCTTGGCGATGATGTTGGGCACGCCGGATTTGGGGTCGAAGGGCGCCGGTTTTTTCCCGTCTACAGTCAAATAAAATTGCACTGCACTGTGGGGGTTGCGGGGATCGAGAAGCTTCTCGGAGAAATACAGCCTGCGAGTGCGTACGGGAGCGACGCTTCCAAGCCACGGTAGCTGTGAAGGTGAAAGTTGCTTGGGCGAGGCAGCGAGTGCGGGGCGCTCTGGCGCGCCCTTACTCTCTTTATTCTCTCTAACCGGAGCAGTCTCATTCACGGGAGAAGCCGTGATCGAGGCCAGAGAGCGATTGGGATCGTTCTCACCGCTCGGGCCAGTATCCACGGTACGCGTAACCAGAAGGGCAGAAGTCCCGACGGGAGGTCCCTTCACGATAAATTCCACGCGCGCGCCCGGTGGCACGGCAAGGTGGGTCCGCCAGTCGACATAACCTGCCGCCAGGCCGGATAAGTTCAGGGGCACTCCATCCATGGCTACCAGGCCGAGTTGCTGCGCCGTGCCGCCGAATTGAAGCTCGAGATCAAGGTAGGTGATTCCCGAGGCGTTGATCACGCGCCACAGTTGTTGCTCGCCCGGCTTCATCTGGATGATCGCCGGCCGATAATCCGGATACGGCACGGGCACAAAATTGATCGAAAGATCCTTAGCGGGCCGGCCGTATCCCGTGCCGTTATTAGCGGCATCCCCGTCAGTATCGAAAAGCATTTTGGGGGTCGCCGGCTCTGACTTCGCAGGCGGCGCGTTCGGGTTCAGCAGTTCCTGATCGCGAATGATCAAGACCCTTTGCTGAAGGCCGGCCACAGCTGTGTCCGCCCGCTCGATGCCTTCGACGATGATGGCGCCCGAGGCGCCGCCCAGCACTTGCTCTGTAGTGAAACCGTGAATGTGCGGGTGATACCAATACAATCCCGGGGGTTCGTTTTCGGGGATACGGAACCGGTACTCAAACGGCGGATCGCCCGCCTGAATCGACGTCTTCGAGAACATCATCCTGATGGCAGACGGCAGGGATGGTCAAGCCGTGGAAATGAAGATTCGTGGACTCGCGCGTCATCAGGCCGCTGGTGCACGAGTCACTGTTCGCCCTGCTCTCGCCATGCGTGTGCTGGGCCGCGTTCGCTGGCGCGGCGCCGGAGCCGAAATTCGTGAGATCGTTCCTCAAGCTCAAGATCACGAGATCGCCGCGATTGACTCGCAGGGTGGGAGACTCGTTGCCGTTGGCATCCACGTAGCAATAGCGAGTCGATCCATCCCTTTGCCCCGAGTTGCGGATGGTCAGTTCGACCTTCAGCACGCCGTCGTGACTGCGCAGATCTTGCGGTTCGATCACCGCGCCGCCAGCTTCCGGGCGCGGGCAGGGTTGCGACAAGTCCTGTGCGCGAAGGTCCACACGGCATAGCGCCAGGCACAGGCCCGCTAACGCAAAGACGATTTTTTCTTTCGACATTTTCCGGTTTCTAAACTTCACACCGCTGAGATTTTTGAGCGAGCCGCAAGGTATCTACATCTACTATCCTTAATCTTAAAGCAGAAGCCAAAAGTCCTTCGAGGCCGGGGCCTCGCAGGGCTCCCATTCATCGGCTCCCAGGGGAGGGGTTACCAAAGTACCTTCGGGCCCGTCCCAGCCCAAAGCCCTCCTCCAACTTAATTTTGGCGGGAGTCCACAACCAAAACGCTCCCGTCATGCATCGCACCCTTAGGGCAAATTTCTCCGATGCCAAGCCCGAACTGTGGCAGAATGGCCTCGTGGGTGGGTTGCCATCACGCTCTGGGGTTTGGTTCTTCGGAACTGGAAACCACTGGTCATAACGGTCGCTTGGGGGTGCAGATTATGTCCTGCCGAAAGGCCTGCCTGATTCTTCTGGTCGTATTTTTCTCCGCTGCCGCATGGGCGCAAACCTCTCATTCCGAGCAGGTGCAGATTGCTCCGCCCCTGATGCGCTCCGTCGACCCTCCTGCCCAGGACGCCAGCGCCGCCGATCTGGAGTCCCAAGGCGACCGCCTGCGCGGGCAGAAGCTCTTTCTCGATGCTCTGGATTATTACCACGCTGCGCTCGCCAAAAACCCGGATGACGCGCGCGTGCTGAACAAGATCGGCATCACGGAAATCAAGTTGGGGCGATACAAGGAGGCTCGGAAGTCTTTCGAGCGCTCCATCCACGCGGACCGCGATTTTCCCGATGCCCACAACAATCTGGGCGTGATGCTCTACGAGAACAAAAAATACAGTGCCGCCATCAAGCAGTATGAGAAAGCGATTTCTGAAGATAATACCGCGGCCTCGTTCTACAGCAATCTGGGCGCCGCCTACTTCGCAAAGCGGGAGTTCGAACCGGGAGGCAAAGCTTACGAGCACGCGCTGGAGTTGAATCCCGACGTGTTTGAGCGAACATCACGGGACGGCGTGCAGGCGCAACTGCCCAGCCCGGAGGATCGCGCCCGCTACGATTACGTCGTAGCCAAGCTGTACGCCAAGATGGGCTTGTCCGACCAATCGCTCGAGTATTTGCGCAAGGCCATGGAGGCAGGCTACAAAGACTTGAAGAACGTATACAAAGATGTGGAGTTCACCGAACTGCGGAAAAGCCCTCGCTTCACCGAACTCATGGCCTCGAAGGCGCCCGTCATCACGGACTAAGGTAGGGGATAAGGATGAGCCCTGATAAGTCCCGCTCTCTACAGTATCTACCCGATGGAGCGCGGGTGAAATTGCGCGAGGATGGACAACTATTACAAAGCTTTACAAAATTAGACGTAACGGGATCGCATTATTGGGTTTAATCGTTGCAATTACTCCTGAAAACAACAGGGTGAGTAAGGAGAAACGGTAGCCCATCGGATGCTGACCCGAGCACGCCCCAAGCAAGCATCCGGTGGGTTTTTTCTTTGTAAGCAGCAGTTAGGAACCAGCCCAATGCCGATTGCTAGTTACTAATTGCCAACTGCTTTTTCCGGATTCTGCCCGCCAATGTACTGCTCCACCACGCGCTTCCACTTGCCCTGAGCTTTCAGGATCAACTCGACGGCATCGCGCAGCGCTCCATCGCCGCCAGCGTGAGGCGTCACGTAGTGAGCTTCCCGCTTCACCCCAGCCCGCGCATTCTTAACCGCGATGGCGAGCCCCCCGGCGCGCATGGCTGGAAGATCGATCACATCATCGCCCACGAATGCGGCTTCTTCCAGCTTCAGTCCGGCTTTCTCGACGATCGCTGCGAAGCAGGAGCGTTTGTCGTCCACGCCTTGATAGACATAATCGAGTTTCAGGTCGCGGGCCCGAAGTGCAACGGTGTCTGAATTGCGCTTGGTGATGAGCCCGGTCTTGATGCCGCCCAGGCGCGCCAGTGAAATCGAGGCTCCATCGTGCGCATGAAAGCCCTTGAACTCGATCTGTGACGAGCCTGAGGCAGATGGAAGAAAGAAGAGCTTGCCGTCTGTGAGCACGCCATCCACATCGAACAGCAGGAGTTTGATTTTGCGGGCGCGGGCTTGGGTGGGAAGTTTTGGCATCGCAGGAATTCTAGCACTCGCCGTGAGTCGTCGATTATGAGCGGGCGATCCACAGGATCGGAAAGTTACGACCGAGTTTCTCGAAGTCACGATCCGAAGTGACCAAGGTGGCTTGCTGCTGGAAAGCAAGGGCGGCGGCCACGGAATCCACGTAAGGAATTTTGTGCACAGCCTTGAGTTCGCCTGCCTTAAGAGACTGCAGGAGATCAACCGGAATGACCTGGATCGGCAGATGGGAGAGGTTGGCGACGGCTTGACGAGCTGTTTCCTCGCCTGTTCTTTGCCAGGTTAGGTAATAGACTTCGCCGAGGTTTAATACCGACATAAACAGCAGCAATTGCTGGCGGCGTGCATCCGCCAGCAATTGCTCAAACTTGCCGGCTCCTGGGCCGGCTTGCAGATATTGAATGGCGGCGCTCGCGTCGAGCACAAAACTCCTCATCGTAGTTTCTCGATCCGGTGTTCGCGCTCCCGGTCTTCGAGGAGTGAATAATCTCCCTTAAGTGAGCCCCGTAGCTTGCGGATGAGATCGTCGGTGATGGGCAGCAGCGCCACTCGTTCTTTGTCGCGGAAGATGCTGAGACACGAGCCCTCTTTCAGGCCCATCTCCTGCTGCAACCAATCTGGCAGGACCACAGTTCCGCCAGGGCCCACAAAGGCCGTCGCCGAACGCATTTCGTCGAAGCCGCCTCGGTCACGCTTTCCATCGTTTGCTTTCGGAGGATATTGGTGTGGGAGGGCCACAGGGGCCGGGGCCATCCCCGGGAAAGCGGTAGCCGATTGCTTGGCATAGACCTCGTTGTACCAATCGACCAGCGACTGGTACGCAGGTAGAAGATCCAGTTTGTCGGGATGGACCTTGCCGTTTTGGCGCTCGGAGTGGCATGGATCGCCCGGTCGATACAGCCGTTTTCTGCCGCGCGAGTCCTCGAAGAGCATTCGGTGATTAGCGGGGTTTGCCGGTTTATTTGCCAAACAGTGATAAGAGGCGTGGACGCTAAAACTCGGCCTGATTGGCCAGTTTTCACTTCGTGCTCGCGCCTTAATCTCCTCAACGGCGAAATCGGTTCTTTCTGGATGCTCCCTGTGAAGAAGAGCGACTGAGGTCCAAACTTCATCAGCGACCTTCATGACAAGCCTCCTTTGTGAATGAATTATAAGATCATACAATCATTCATGTAATCAGATCAAGAAGGAGTCTTTTCGTTTCAATATGCTAGGCGAACAATTTGCGAATATTCCTCTTCCGGCTACAATGTCTCAATGTCGTCCCTCCCCGCCTCTCTTTCCTGGGCACATCCTCTGGTGGCGGAGTGGTTTGTGCGGCGCTTCAACACTCCGACCGAGCCTCAGGAGCAGGGCTGGCCGCATATTCTCGCCGGTCGAACCACTCTGATTTCCGCCCCAACCGGTTCCGGCAAAACCCTGGCTGCGTTTCTGGCATGCATTGATAGATTGGTGCGCAAGGCGCTGGCCGGCGACCTCGCGAATCGCACCGAAGTGCTCTACGTCTCGCCGCTGAAGGCTCTGGGCAACGACATACAGAAAAATTTGGAAGTTCCTTTGGGCGAAATTCTCGCTTTGGCAGGCGAGCGCGGGCTGCTGATGCCGGAGATCCGCACCGCGGTTCGCACCGGCGACACCCCCGCAGCCGAGCGCCGCGCCATGCTCAAACGCCCGCCGCACATTCTGGTGACCACGCCTGAGTCGCTCTACATTCTGCTTACGGCGGATAAAAGCCGCGCCATTCTGCGCGATGTGGAGACGGTGATTGTCGACGAAATCCACGCCGTGGCTGACGACAAGCGTGGAGCCCATCTGACGCTGTCGCTGGAACGGCTGGAGGCTCTGACTTTCAAACCGCCAGTGCGGATCGGACTCTCCGCGACCCAGAAGCCGATTGAAGAGGTCGCGCGCTTTTTGACGGGTGCCCGGCCCGATCCCGTCATCGTCAACATCGGTCACAAACGCAAGCTCGATCTTGCGGTCGAAGTTCCCTCAATGCCGCTGGGGCCAGTGGCTTCGAACGAGATGTGGGACCAGGTATACGACCGGCTGGTGGCGCTGGTGGAGCAGCATCGCTCGACGCTGGTTTTTGTGAACACGCGGCGCATGGCCGAGCGTGTGGCCCATCAGTTGGGAGAGCGGATCGGCGAAGACAATGTTGCCGCGCACCATGGCAGCCTCTCGCGCAAGCTGCGCCTGGCGGCGGAGAAGAAACTGAAAGAAGGCCAGGTGAGGGTGCTGGTAGCGACGGCGTCGCTCGAACTGGGCATTGATGTGGGCACGGTCGATCTCGTGGTGCAGATCAATTCTCCGCGCGCCATTGCAGTGACGCTGCAGCGTGTCGGCCGGTCGGGTCACTGGCGTGGCGCGGTTCCGAAGGGACGTTTGTTTTGCACCACGCGTGATGATCTCATCGAGTGCGCGGCGCTAGTGCGGGCCATCCGGCAAGGCGATCTGGACCGGCTGATGATTCCGGAGGCGCCGCTGGATATTCTGGCGCAGCAGATTGTGGCGGCTTGCGCTGCCGAAGAGTGGGGCGAGGATGAGATGTTCGCGCTGGTGCGGCGCGCGTACCCCTATCGCAATCTGGTGCGCGCGGCGTTCGATGCGATTCTCGAGATGCTCTCCGAGGGTATTGCTGCGCGGCGCGGGCGCTATGGCGCCTATGCTCATCGCGATCGCGTGAATGGCAAGTTGCGGGCCCGGCGCGGGGCGCGGCTGGCCGCGATCACCAGCGGCGGGGCCATTCCAGACAACTCGCTCTATGTGGTAGTCGCCGAGCCCGATGGCGTGGTGGTGGGCACCGTGGATGAAGATTTCGCCGTGGAGAGCAATCGCGGCGACATCATGCTGCTCGGGAACACGTCGTGGATGATCCGCCGCATCGAGACCAACGCCGGGCGCGTTCTGGTGCAGGATGCGAAGGGCGCGCCGCCGAGCGTTCCGTTCTGGCGCGGAGAGGCGCCCGCCCGGACCGAAGAACTTTCTGGGCACGTAGGAAACCTGCGGGAAACCATCAGCGCGATGTTGCCCCACACTTCGCCGGTCGGATTCTCTGCCACCCAGCCGGCTGTGGCCGCAACCGTGAGCTGGCTGAAAGCGGAATGCGGGCTCGATGATTCCGGCGCGGAACAGGCAATTGAGTACATTCTGCAGGGCCGCGCCGTGCTTGGCGCCGTGCCTACACAGACGACTGTGATTGCAGAGCGGTTCTTTGACGAAGGCGGCGGGATGCAGTTGGTAATCCACGCGCCCTTCGGCGGACGCATCAACAAGGCTTGGGGCCTGGCTCTGCGCAAGCGTTTCTGCGTCGGGTTCAACTTTGAGTTGCAGGCCGCGGCCACCGACAATGGCCTGAACATCGCGCTCGCCGAGCAGCACAGTTTTCCGCTGGCGGATGTTTTCAATTTTCTGCAGGCTGCGACGGTGCAGCCGCTCTTGGAGCAGGCCTCGCTCGATTCTCCCATCTTCGCCACGCGCTGGCGCTGGGATGCGAACCGCGCGCTCGCCCTCCTGCGTTTTCAGAACGGCAAGAAGGTTCCAGCGCAGATTCAGCGCATGCGCTCCGACGATCTGCTGGCTTCGGTTTTTCCGGATGCGGCTGCGTGTTTTGAGAATATCCAGGGCGAACGCCAAATTCCCGATCACCCCCTCGTGGGCGAAGTAATGAAGGATGTGCTCACCGAGGCCATGGATCTCGATGGACTGAAACATGTTCTGAGCGGCCTCGCCGACGGAAGCATTCGTTGCCTCGCCGTCGATACTCCGGTTCCGTCGCAGTTTTCGCACGAGATTCTGAACGCCAATCCGTACGCATTTCTCGACGACGCTCCACTGGAGGAGCGTCGGGCGCGCGCCGTGCAGATGCGCCGCATGCTGCCGGAGTCCGTGCTCGAAGAAGTGGGCGGCCTGGATCCGGCTGCGATCGCCCAGGTGCGGGCGGAGGCTTGGCCCGATGTGCGCGATGCCGATGAGTTGCACGATGTGCTGCACACGCTTGTAGCGCTGCCCGAGGATTTGTCACGGGTTATGTGGGGACAACTGCCCTCGGCTGCCTGTCCCCACAACGAATGGTCGGGCGATTTCGAGCGATTGGTCAACGAAGGACGTGCCACATCGGCTGCTTGCGGCGGCCGGATTTATTGGGTGGCGGCGGAGCGGATTCGGACTTTTTCCGCTTTATTTCCCGATGCGCGATTTGAAGCGAACTTGGCTGAGGTCGAGGCGACGGCTCCCTCTCATGATGATGCTTTACTTACGTTGGTGACAGGGTGGATGGGGCATCTGGGGCCTGCTACCGCAACCCAACTCGGAGAGACTTTGGGGCTTCCGGCGTCCGAGATTTCGAATGTTTTGTTGCGCATGGAAGCCAGCGGGACTGTGCTGCGAGGAACCTTCAGTGGTAGACCTGTCGAGCTTCGCTCGACTGGACAGCCGGGGGCCGCTGTCCCCACACCAGGGGCCGAAATTGAGTGGTGCGAGCGGAGGCTGCTGGCTCGCATTCACCGGCTGACGGTCGCTACGCTGCGCAAGCAGATTGAACCGGTCACCGCCGCACAATTCATGCAGTGGCTGCTGCGCTGGCAGCATGTGGCTGCGGGGACCCAGGTTTCCGGTGAGCGCGGCACGCTCGAGGTGTTGCGGCAACTGCAGGGATTTGAAATTCCGGCGAATGCATGGGAACGTCAGGTCTTGGCGCGCCGCATCGTGGACTACGATCCGAAATGGCTTGACCAGCTTTGTCTGACTGGAGCCGTGGGTTGGGGCAGGTTGTCGCCGCATCCCGCGACCATCGAGTCCTCCAATCCGAAGCATGGAGTGGATGCTGCTGCCGGTACCCGTCAGCGCCGCGTGATCCCCACCAGCGTCGCGCCCATCACGTTCTTTGTTAGGGAAGATGCCGAGTGGATGACACCGCGCCATCCCGGCGCCGAACTGGCGGAAAACAACGGCCTCAGCCACGGGGCGCAGAAGGTGCTCGATTTTCTGCGGCAGCGCGGCGCATCATTCTTTGCCGATATCGTTCGCGGCACTGAGAAACTGAAGGCGGAAGTCGAGACCGCGCTTTGGGAACTGGTGGCTGCAGGCCTGGTGACCGCCGATGGTTTCGACAACCTGCGCTCGCTCATCGATCCCAAGCGCCGGGCCGGGCAGGGAAGCGGGCGCACTACGCGTCCCCGGCACAACGCTGGACGCTGGGCCCTGCTGCACGCCGATGAAGTTGTCGAAAGGCCACGCACCGTCGAAGCCGCCTGCTGGATGCTGCTGCGGCGCTATGGCATAGTCATCCGCGATGTGCTGGCGCGAGAGGCGAACTTGCCGCCTTGGCGCGAACTGTTGACGGCCTTTCGCCGGCTTGAGGATCGCGCCGAGATTCGCGGTGGCCGTTTTGTGGACGGATTTCTGGGCGAACAGTTCGCGCTGCCCGTCGCTGTGGAGTCTGTGCGCGCCATGCGCAAACTCGACAGCGCCCAAGGTGCGGTTACACTATCGGCCGCCGATCCGCTGAATCTGGTGGGCATTCTGGTCCCGGGAGAGCGCGTGCCCGCAATTTCCGGCAACAGCGTTACGTTTCGAGGCGGGGCGGCGGTTGCTTTGCCTGCGGTCGGGGCTGCGGCCGATGAAGCTGTGGCCAGTTAACTCTGAGATGAGCTGAGATGAGTTGAAACCAAAAAACAAGGATCCGATGAGGGGGCCCCTCGGATCCCTGAGTTGCGCAACACCCGGTACGAACTGATTCAAAGCGCTTCCCCCATCGCTTTTTACCGAGCACAAGCGCACCCTCCTCAAGTGCATGTGCAATGCCAGTTGCTGAGGATTTTTTTAGAACTGCGGTTGCCCCACCTAACTGGTTCTAGATAAAGCCCTTACCTCCCCGCTACAGCCGGCCACCACCCCCCTCGCGTTTCACCTATCGCCTCCGGTCACTATCTGATCGGATAGCCGTCTATCCGTTCGGATAATCGAAAAACCTTCCCTCGGGAATGAATTTCGCAAGGAAGTGTGGTAAGAAGAAGCGCGAGGTAAGAGCTTGCGACCCAGACTCCTGGTGCTTTCCGGGCCCCTGAAAGACACGACCATTCTCCTGCTCGAGGCTGATATCACCATCGGCCGGGACGGGGCCAATGGCATCGCCGTTGTCGATCCCTCCGTCTCGCGAAAACATTGCCTGCTGAGCTGGCAGGACGGGAAGTTTCGCGTCAAAGACCTTGATAGCCGCAACGGAACACTGGTGAACGGCACGGTGGTGCAAGAGCGTTGGCTGGACCACGGAGATCAGATCGCCGCCGGCGACTCTTCTTTCTTATTCCTGCTCGAAGAAGAGGACGTTGCAGCCGATGCCGGGCGCGTGGAATTCGAGGAAGATGAATTCACCGCCGCGACCACGATCATCCATCCGCGGGACGTGGTCTACCTGCAGCCCGACCGGTTGTCGCGTGAATTGCCCGCCACCTCGCAAGTGGCCCGCAACTTGAACGCACTGCTCAAAATCAGCCGCATCGTGCACGCTATCCGCGATCTCAACGATCTGCAGGGACAGTTGTTGGACTTGATTTTCGAAGTGGTCCCGGCGGGGCGCGGCGCCATTTTGTTGGCGGATGAAGAAGGGTCGGGATTCAATTCCATGTTCGTGCGCATGCGCGAGGCTGGCCAGACACAGTTGGTCAAAGTGAGCCGCACCGTCGCACGGCAGGTTCTGGAGCAGGGGATCGCGATTCTGGGCAGCGATATCAGGGCAAGCCACCAATTGCGGGAAGTCGAGAGCCTGGCGTCATCGGATGTCCGCTCGCTTTTGTGTGTGCCCTTGACGGTCTTTCAACGAGTCATTGGGTGCATTTATCTCGATACCGACAGCGTCGTCACCTGTCTTCACGCGGACCACCTGGAACTGGTCACCGCAATTGCCGGTATCTCTGCGATGGCCCTCGAGAATGCCCGCCGCCTGAATTGGCTTGAGCAGGAGAACGAGCGCCTGACGGTGGAGATCAGCCAGGACCGCAGCCTGATAGGCGAAGGCGTTCGCATGAAGGAGGTTTATGAGTTCCTAAAGCTCGTGGCGCCCGCGGATTCGACGGTGTTAATTCAGGGCGAGAGTGGAACCGGCAAAGAGTTGGTGGCGCGGGCTTTGCATTGCAACAGCCCGCGGGCGGGCAAGCCGTTTATGGCCATCAACTGCTCCGCCATTCCCGAGGCGCTTCTGGAAAGCGACCTGTTCGGCCATGAGCGCGGAGCCTTCACCGGGGCAACTTCTCTCAAAAGAGGACGGCTCGAGGTGGCCGACGGAGGCGTGGTCTTTCTCGACGAGATTGGCGAACTGGCGCCCGCCCTGCAGGCCAAATTGCTGCGCGTGTTGCAAGAGCGCGAGTTCGAACGGGTCGGCGGGAACGAGACGTTGAAGGTAAACGTCCGCGTGGTTGCGGCCACCAACTGCAATCTGGAGCAGGAGGTGCGCGACGGCAATTTCCGCCAGGACTTGTATTACCGCCTGGCCGTCTTGCGAATCACCATGCCGCCCCTGCGTGAGCGCCGTGACGATATCCCCCTGTTGGCGCGCCATTTTGTGCAGAAACATGCCAAGCGCTGCAAAGTGAAGCCGCGTCCCATTTCGCGCGACGCCCAGGCCTGCCTGGTCAATTACGATTGGCCGGGCAATGTGCGGGAGCTGGAAAACGCCATTGAGCATGCGCTGGTGCTGGGATCCTCAGACACGATTCTGCCCGAAGACCTGCCCGACTCTCTCTTAGATCGCACTCCGGCGCTGGAAGTGACCGAGGCGAAATATCACGCCGCGGTCAAGAAATTGAAGAAGCAACTCCTCCGCGATGCCATAGAGCAGACGCAGGGCAACTACGCCGACGCGGCCCGCATTCTGGGCGTGCATCCCAATTACCTGCACCGGCTGATCCGCAACCTCGAATTGAAAGAGGGTCTCAAGGACGTGCTGCGCGACATTCAGCCGCGCTGACCGTGGCTACGGCAGACTTAAGCGCAACAGACGTGCCGGATCCAGATACGTACCCTGCCAGCGGACTGCCACGTGAAGGTGCGGGCCTGTCGCCCGGCCCGTGCCGCCGCTGAGGCCAACAATCTCCCCACGCTTCACGTGATCGCCTTCCTTCACTTTGAATTCGGAAAGATGAAGATAAAGAGTGAGCAAGCCCTGGCCGTGATCGAGCACCACGAAATTGCCCTCAAAATACATGGGCCGCGCCAGCAGTACCGTGCCCTCATTCATGGCCGCGACCGGAGTTCCAGTCGGCACGCGAAAATCCAGACCCTGGTGAGGGCTGGACGTTTTGCCATTGAAGATGCGCTCGGACCCGAAGACGTCAGAAATCGCGGCATCGGCAGGGGCGGTGAATTGTCCTGACCACTCGCGATTCGGCGTGACCCGGTTCAGATAGTCCTTCTTCACGATCTGGCCTTGCTCAATTTCTTTCTGCTGCTCGGGTGTTGGTTCGGTGAATTTGCTTTCGACGTTCAGCTTGACTTCGATCTTGGGATAGTTTCCTTTAGCGATGGCGAACTTGCGGCTGAAGGATATTTTCTCGCCTGGAACTTTCCCGGCTTCAGTTTCGCCGGTAAGTTCAAGTGAGTAGGTTCCGGGAGCGGTTTCCAGGCTGACCCCGGCCAAGGTGAACCATGTCTTGCTCTTCGCATCGAAACTGAAAACCACATCATGTCCCAGCCATGTTCCCTTCAACGATCGCAGCCTGGCAGGAGCCTTAACCTGAAATAGAATTGGCCCACCAGTCACGAAGCGCGTGGGCTGCGCGCGCACGGTCCAGTTTGCGGCGTGGGCTGGAGGAACCGAGAGAAGTGGCCCGGCCAGAAAAGCAATTGCGAAGCGAGTAAAGAGGAGAGCACCAAGCCGCCGGTTCACAGTAACAGCCTAGCATTCCTGCGTGTGAGACCCGGTTATAATCCGCGCATGCGCACCGGAATGTTTACCGCGCTGGTCGGGTTGCTCTCAGCCCTGATGCCGGCACAATTCGCTACCCAAGCTCCGCTGCATGCTGATCGGGTGGTGGTGTTGAAGAAGGAGCGCACGCTCCAGTTGCTTAGCCAAGGCAAGGTGATCAAAACTTACAAGGTTGCGCTTGGAAGCGAGCCCGTCGGCCCCAAGACGCGACAGGGAGATCACAAGACGCCCGAAGGCGCATATGTTCTGGATTCTCGCAATGCTCACAGCAGGTTCTACAAGGCGATCCACATTTCCTATCCTGGCGAGCATGATCGCGCAATCGCGCGGCAGAAAGGCGTGCCACCTGGGGGAGACGTGTTCATCCACGGATTGCCGAACGGGTTTGGCGCCATCGGCTCTGCTCACCGGCTGAAGGACTGGACCGCCGGCTGCATTGCCGTTACGGATGAGGAAATGGATGAGATCTGGAAGGCCGTGCCCGACGGAACCCGAATTGATATTAAGCCCTGACGATCACCAGGAATTGAGAGAACTGGTGGACCCGGTCGGGATCGAACCGACGACATCTTCCATGCCATTTAGCCCGTATTTAGAAATCCAACAACCACATCGCCCAGAGGACAGATGAAGTCACCGACATCGCCCATCAAACCAAAGCAAAATGGGATGCCCGTCAGATCCTTTACTCACAGGTTTCCTGCTTCATGCCGAAGCTCTGGATGCCTGCTCCTCTAGCGATCGTCTTTGGTGGCTTTGCCTTCTACGATGGTTGTGTAACCGCCCTTTTCGTCGGCCATTTCATACTTGAATGTGTACTGAGTGGGTGATAACTCCGTGACTGTAGTTCTTCCCTTGACGGCTTCGCCGGCGAACTTGTCTTCCACCATCCACGTCCAAATATTTCCGTTAACCGTTCCTGTGCCGGTACCCACGAGTCCAACGCTGTTGGCGTAATAGGATGTGTAGACCTTCGCATGGCTGTCGTAGGCCATGAAGCCGAATCTCGTCGGTAATTGGCCGCCTTCAGCGCGGCTCTCGACATAGAATCCCCCCGGCCCCAATGTATCTGTTTCGGTGCCGACAGTCTTACCGGCCGGCGCATAACCGTTGGGTCTAATCTCGTCTTCCAAAGTCCATTTGCCAACGAAGTACTCCAACTTCTTGTGTTCGAGACCAGGCTTGGGTGGCGCTGGTGGAGCTTGTGCGAGCAATAGTGATGTGAATCCGCAGATCAGAATGACGGCGAGCGACGATCGTGAGCTCATTTCGTGAATTCTCCTCAATCTGCGCACAGTAGCAGCCGGGCCGTGGGTTGTCCCGAAGGATTTGTTAAGATTGGCCGAAATTCAATGGCTAGCCAGGAAGTATTTCATTTCGACGAGTTCGCGCTGGACGTGGGAGAGCGGCGGCTGCTGCGCGGCACCGAAGCCGTTCACTTGTCACCGAAGGCCTATGATGTGCTAGTTGCGTTGGTGCGGCAGTCGGGACGGTTGGTCACGAAGGACGAATTGCTGGCGCAGGTTTGGCCCGAGTCGGTTGTCGAAGAAGGCATTCTCAATGTTCACGTGGCAGCACTGCGCAAGGCGCTCGGCGACGACACGCGGCCTCCGTCCTACATCGAAACGGTGGTGCGATCAGGGTACCGCTTCATCGCTGCAGTCAAGTGCGATCTGGCCCACGAGAAGCCATTAACACCGAGCGCCGTGGCTCGTTCCGTAGAACTTTACGAGCTTGTCGGCCGCGGCCGGTCTCATCTGTTGTCAGGCTCGTACTTCGAACTGCCTGCCGCCGTGGACGCCTTTCGCTCCGCGATCGAGATCGATCCGACCTATGCACCGGCGCACGCCGGCCTGGCGCGCGCACAGTGCCTGCAGGCAGTGTTTCGCGCGATGCCGTACCAGGAAGCGTTTACCGAGGCGAAAGCGTCTGCCTTGCGTGCGCTGGCGATGGACAGCGGCTCGGCGGACGCGCAAGTTGCCCTTGGCACCGTCCTTTTTTTGAGCGAGTGGGACTGGACGGCGGCGGAGCGCAGCCTGCGCCGTGCGCTCGAGATCAATCCGGATCACACCGAGGCGCTCCTGCAGTATGGGTCGCTACAGGAAGCATTGGGGCGGCTCGACGATGGGCTGCGTTGCAAGCAACAGGCTCTCGCACGCGATCCGCGATCGCCCGGCGTTCTGGTGCAGATCGCCATCTCGTATTGGCATCAGCGGAAGTACGACGAGACGCAAGTCTGGGCTCGGCGAGCTCTTGAGATCGACCCGAAGCATGTGCTGGCGAGCCAATTCATTACGCACGTCTATTGGAAGATCGGGGACGTCGATAGATTCGCGACCTGGATCGTCAGCCAGGCCATCGTGTGGGGCTTTTCCGAGGAGAGGGTGGCCGTGATGAAGCAGGTTACCGCGGATATGCAGCAGGTGTACACGACGGCCGGCCTCTCCGGGGTGAGAAGATTCATGGTGGATCAGATCAGGAACCCGCAACTGGACTTCGACATCTTGCTGAAGATGGCGTTCTTTCGTGCCCTTCTGTATGGGGCAGCAGGCCGGCTCGATGAAGCGTTCGACTGCCTTGATCAGGCCATCGCGCACCGCGATCCAGCACTCGTTCACCTGGCGGTCGCACCGGATTGGGACAGCCTGCGCAGTGACCCGCGGTTCGCAGGACGTCTGCGATCAATGGCGCTTCCTTCGATCGCCCCGACAACATCGTAACGAAGACTGTCGCCGAAGTTGGCGGCGGAGTACGTTCACCTTGGAGCATGTAGACGGCAGGCGTCAGGGAAATTGGTGGACCTGGTCGGGATCGAACCGACGACCTCCCCGGCAAAGCCGGGGCGCGCTCAGCCCTGCGTCTTCGATGTCTCGATTAGTTCCTGAATCGAACGATGTGATTTCCAACTCTTTAGTTGACGTTCGCGGGATCGCGCTTCGGTAAGAGAACCGAAGCGCTCTTGATAAACCAAGACCCAAGGTCCTCTTCCACGCGTCGAAATAGTCTGCCCACGCCGGTGCTCGGCCAGGCGGAAGACTGGGTCTTCAGCACAACCAATGTAGAACCGATTGTTGCTCTGGCTTTGCAGAATGTAAACGGCAGGCATAAAAGCGGGAGAATTGGTGGACCTGGTCGGGATCGAACCGACGACCTCTTCCATGCCATGGAAGCGCGCTCCCAGCTGCGCCACAGGCCCACTTTTAAAAAACTCGAACCGAACGACCCTCCCGGCAGGCCGGGACGCGCTCCCATCTGCACCACAGGCCCACGATTGAAGCAGAAGGTACCTAAAGCCCGATGAGCCGGGATTGGAGAAGTACCAAATCCATTTTCGCCCACATCGCTGGGATAGTCAACGCGCGCCGATTCTTGGTAGTGCTACAGTTTGATGTAGCACTGCCCGATTCTGGTAATGTCCTAAGGACACTACCCGATTCTTCTCCTATTTGTTTCCACAGGCACCTTCTGGCATAATTGATCGTGCACCCCACCTGCACAATCTTTCATACACAATTTAGAGCGAGGAAGAGATGCCAGCAAAGTACATCTTTGTGACGGGCGGAGTTGTGTCTTCTCTGGGCAAGGGATTGGCCGCAGCTTCGATCGGTTGCCTGCTGGAAAGCCGCGGGTTGAAGGTCAACCTGATGAAATTCGATCCCTATCTCAACGTTGACCCGGGGACAATGTCGCCGTTTCAGCATGGCGAAGTTTTTGTGACCGACGACGGCGCCGAAACCGATCTTGACCTCGGCCACTACGAACGCTTTACCCACGCCAAACTTTCCCGCGACAACAATTGGACCACGGGCCGCCTTTATGAGCAGATCATCGCCAAAGAGCGCCGCGGAGATTATCTGGGCAAGACCGTGCAGGTGATTCCGCACGTGACCAATGAAATCAAAGCCGCTATGAAAAAAGTGGCGCAGGATGTGGATGTTGCGATTGTGGAAATCGGCGGCACGGTCGGTGATATCGAATCCTTGCCCTTCATGGAAGCCATCCGCCAGATGCGCCAGGAACTCGGGCGCGAAGACACATTATTTGTTCATGTGACCCTGGTTCCGTTCATCGCTGCCGCGCAGGAATTGAAGACCAAACCCACCCAGCACTCGGTGAAAGAATTGCTCAGCATCGGGATCCAACCGGACATTCTTTTGTGCCGCACCGACCGCTTTCTCGCAAAAGAATTGAAGTCCAAGATCGCGCTCTTCTGCAACGTGCAGGAAGAGGCGGTGATCACCGCCAAAGACGTTGCATCCGTGTATGAAGTGCCGCTGGTGTTCGCCAACGAAGGCGTGGACACGCTGGTGCTGAAATATCTCCGCGTGGAAGCGAAAGACCGCGACCTCTCCAAGTGGGAAGACATTGTGCACCGGGTGTACAACCCGAAAGCTACGGTGACGATCGGAATCGTCGGCAAGTATGTGGAATATGAAGATTCCTACAAGTCGCTGAAGGAGGCCCTGGTTCACGGCGCCCTGGCACACAATTTGAAACTTCAATTGAACTGGATCGAGGCCGAGGGGCTTGAGGCGGCCGACCAGAACAGCATCGACGCTCAACTCGAGGGCTACGATGGAATCCTGGTCCCCGGCGGTTTCGGCAAGCGCGGCATCGAGGGGATGCTGGTTGCGATCCGTTACGCGCGCGAAAATAAAGTTCCTTACTTCGGCATCTGCCTCGGGATGCAGACCGCTTGCGTGGAATTTGCCCGCAACGTGGTCGGCCTGGCGGAAGCGAATTCGAGCGAGTTTGACCCGGCCACGCCGCATCGCGTGATCTACAAACTGCGCGAGTTGCGCGGTGTCGAGGAACTGGGCGGCACCATGCGGTTGGGCGCCTGGACCTGCAAGATTGAGCCCGACACTCTCGCCAACAGAATTTACGGCAAGCTCGAAATCAGCGAGCGTCATCGCCATCGCTACGAATTCAATCGCGAATATGAAGAGCCGATGGTGGCGGCGGGGCTGCGGATTTCCGGATCCACGCCCGACGGCACCTATGTGGAAATGGTGGAACTGCCGGACCATCCACATTTCATCGGCTGCCAGTTTCATCCTGAGTTCAAGTCGAAGCCGCTGGAGCCGCATCCGTTGTTCAGCACTTTCATTGCGGCGGCTTATGAGCACGGGTCGAAGCGCCGAGCGGAGAAAGAAGTCGCAGCGGTAGAGATGTTTCATCGACCGGAGAAAGTAACGCGCCGGTAAGCAAGAATATTTACCGCCGAGATCGCCGAGTACGCCGGGAAAAGCAATTGCTAAATCGGTTTTGTCCGAGTTTGTCTCGGCGCTCTCTGCGTGCTCGGCGGTGAAAGGCTTTCGCACTTGATTTCCTCCTTCCAAGTCGGCGACGTGCGCATCGGTGCTGGCGATCTTTTCCTCATCGCCGGTCCATGCGTGATTGAGAGCGAAGAACACGCCATACGCATGGCCGAGATCATCAAGGGCGTGACCAAGGCGCTTGGGTTTCCTTTCATCTTCAAGGCCAGCTACGACAAAGCGAACCGCACATCGATCCGCAGTTTTCGCGGGCCCGGCATCAAAGAAGGCTTGCGCATTTTGAGGAAAATAAAAGACGACGTGCGGTTGCCGCTTCTGACCGATGTCCACGAAGTATCCGACGTTGCGCGAGTCGCGGAAGTGGCTGACGTGCTGCAGATCCCGGCATTCCTGTGTCGTCAGACCGACCTCGTGGTTGCGGCGGCGCTCAGCGGGCGCGCGGTCAACATCAAGAAAGGGCAATTCGTTTCCCCCTGGGACATGCGGCATGCCGTGGAAAAATGCCGCGAGGCCGGCAACTCGCAAGTGTTTCTGACCGAGCGCGGCACCAGCTTCGGCTACAACAATCTGGTTGTCGATATGCGCTCGCTCTCGATCATGCGCAAGTTCGCGCCGGTCGTTTTCGATGCGACCCATTCGGTCCAACTGCCTTCGGCGCAAGCCGACGATCATGGCCCCGCGGTTAGCGGAGGACAGCCTGAGTTCATCCCGGCACTGGCTCGTGCGGCGGTGGCCGCGGGTGTGGATGGAGTTTTCCTCGAAGTGCATGACAATCCCAAAGCAGCGATGTCCGACGGAGCGAACGCGTTCGAATCGACCAAACTGCGCGAACTATTGAAGGAGTTGCTGGCGGTGAGGAAAGCGTTGGATGTGGCGCGCGCTACGCCTTAGCACACCAAGAGGTAAAACATCCTCGTTTGCCATTCTCCGTGTCTCTGTGTCTCCGTGGTAAATTTGAATCTCCCATGCAGCAGATCGCCAACTGGGCTTTAAACGTCGCCGCGATGCGTGGCGCTGGCTACGCCGACGCGCGCATTGTCAGCCAGAGAAGCCGCGCGCTGACCACGAAGAACGGCAAAGTCGGCAGCGCTTCGGATGCTGAATCCATGGGAATGAGCGTGCGTGTGCTGGTTGATGGTGCATGGGGATTCGCGGCTTCAGAAGATTTATCGCGCGCGGGAGTGGAAGCCGCCGCCGCCCGCGCCGTCGAGATTGCGCGTGCCTCGGCCAAAGTGAAGCAGCAAGAACGTCCGCCTGGCCGTTGAGAAGCCCGTGACGTCCGAGTGGACCACGCCGCATTTGATCGATCCGTTCACGATTTCGGTCGAGCGCAACATTGCTTTGTTGTTAGACATTGATACCGAATTGCGTTCGGTGGCCGGCATTACCCTCGCCGAAACCAACCTCAATTTCAATCGCGAGGAACAGTGGTTCATATCGTCGGAAGGCGCCGATATTCATCAGACCAAGTATTCGGCCGGAGCCGGCTATGCCGCATACGCATTTGCCGGCAATGAAATTCAAAAGCGGTCATATCCGAACTCTTATGGCGGGCAATGGCAGAACAAGGGCTATGAACTGATCGAAGAGTTGCAGTTGCTGCAGAACGCACGCCGCATCGCAGAAGAGGCGGTCGCCCTGCACCATGCTGATCAGTGCCCGGAAGGTACGTTCGACATCATTCTCGACAGTTCTCAGTTGAGCTTGCAGATTCACGAATCGATCGGCCATCCCATCGAACTCGATCGCGTGCTGGGCATGGAAGCAAACTTCGCCGGTACTTCGTTCTTAACGCTCGACAAGTTGCGCACGCTGCGCTACGGCAGTGAGATCGTTAACGTTGTCGCCGACGCCCGCCAGGAGCACGGTCCGGGCCTCGGCACTTTCGGCTTCGACGACGAAGGCGTTCCCGCGCAGTGCACTCCCATCATTACCGGTGGAATGTTCACCGGCTATTTGAGCTCGCGCGAGACGGCGCACACCATCGGCGAGAATCGCTCCGGCGGAACGTTGCGCGCCGAAAGCTGGAACCGCTTGCCCATGATTCGCATGACCAACATCAGCCTGCTCCCGGGCGAGAAGCCGCTGACACTTGAGCAACTGATTGCGTCGACTGATCACGGCATTCTGATGCAAACCAACCGGTCCTGGTCGATCGATGATCGCCGATACAATTTTCAATTTGGTTGCGAGATCGGCTGGGAGATCAAACACGGCAAGCGCGTGCGCATGGTGAAAAATCCGTCGTATTCCGGCATCACGACCGAGTTCTGGAATTCGCTCGATGCCATCTGTTCGCGCGACGAGTGGACGCTCTGGGGTACGCCGAATTGCGGCAAAGGCCAGCCGCAACAAGTCATGGGAACCGGCCACGGGGCCGCGCCGTCAAGGTTTCGCGGGATAAAGGTAGGAAGCGCTTACAAGGGAAGCTGATTCACTGCAGGGATGTAAACGCACACAGAAAAGCCAAACCGGACATGCTAACCAGGGACCGCGCCGCCGACATCTTCGACCGTATCCGCAGCCTCTCGTCCGCGGATGAAACTGAAGTTCTTTTCTCTGGCGGCCGCTTCGCTCTGACTCGTTTTGCCAACAATACCATCCACCAGAACGTCGAAGACGAAAATCATACCGTCTCGGTGCGCACCGTGTTTGGCGGACGCACAGCTCGCGCTTCCACCAATAGGTTTGACGACGATGGCTTGCGACGCGTGGTCGAATCCTCCGAATCCCTGGCCAGGGTCCAGCATCCGGATCCGGATCTCTTGCCTATGCCGGATGCACAGGAAGCTGGAGGCCACTCAGATGGGGGTGCCCGCACCACTTCGCCTTCGCGGTATTTCTCGCAGACCGCAGCCATTACTCCGCAGCTTCGCGGCGATGCCGTAAAACAAATCGTGGGTGTTGCGCAGAAGCACAAGCTCACCACCGCCGGAATCTTTTCCAGCTCCGAATCTGTCGAGGGCATCTTCAATTCTCGCGGGCTGAGCCACTGGCACACCCAGACTCTGGGCGGAAATCTCGATCACAATGCTGGGCGCTGACTCCTCCGGTTGGCAGAAGTTGAATTCGCCCGATGTGGACAACCTCGATCCCCTCCGCATGGCTGAGATCGCGGCGCAAAAAGCGGTCGAAGCTGCCCGTCCCGCCGAGATTCCTGCCGGCAAGTACACCGTAATTCTTGAGCCCTCAGCCGCGCTCGATATTGTCGGTTTCATGTTTTGGGACTACTCCGGCATGGCGATCTTCGATCAGCGTTCGTTTCTCACCGGCCGCATCGGCAGCCAGCTCTTCGGCACGAACGTCACCATCTGGGACGACGTTGCCCACCCGCTGCAAACCGGCTGTCCTTTCGATGGCGAGGGTATGCGGCGGCTGCCGGTGCCGCTGGTCGAGAGCGGAGTCGTGAAACGAGTGGTCTACGCGCGTGGAACCGCGGCGCGAATGAAGCATTCAGAATTCAAAGACAAAGTTGGCCCTATCGAACCTACCGGTCATGGATTCCCTTTGCCGAATGAGATGGGCGAGATGCCGGTGAATGTTGTTTTCGCGGCGCCGCAAAACCCACAGACCGTAGCTGAAATGATTGCCTCCACCGAACGCGGCGTGCTGGTCACGCGGCTGTGGTACATCCGCGAAGTCGATCCCTACGAAAAAATCGTCACCGGGATGACTCGCGACGGCACGTTCCTCGTGGAAAACGGACGCGTGACGCGAGGCGTGCGCAACTTCCGTTTCAACCAGAGTCTCATCCAGATGCTTTCCAATGTCGAAGCCATGAGCCTGCCTCAACGCTCCAGCGGCGAAGAGTCTTTTGACATGGTCGTGCCTGCCATGAAGATTCGAGACTTTAATTTCACCGAAGTCACGAAGTTCTAAAGGTCGGCACGTTCTGATCATTCTAGACCTCGGCGTTGTCGTGAATTGCCTCTAATGTATTCATCCACAAGCATTTAGCACCCACCTGTTCCATGACTTCAGTAACTTTGCACACCTGATTCCTGGGTGTACGCTGCCCATAAGTTCCGCAGAAAATCCGGACGCACGCGTGTCGTAGGCGCACCGGAAAGAGGTCGTCAGAACGGTGTCGGGCGAATCAGCAGAAGAGCAATTCGAAGTGGAAGCGCAGGCGCAAACTGCGATCAAGCACTATGCCGAAATGCAGAGTGCTCCCCGCTTTCCGTTGCATCTGCCGGTAAGCGTGAAGTCGCAAAGCGGAGCCTGTGCGGCGGAAACGCAAAACATCTCGGCCAACGGCGTGCTCTTCGCCATGGACCGCGACGTGCCCGTAGGTTCGATGGTCGACTTTACCATTCTGCTTCCCGGCGACATTGTGGGTTCCCGTAGCGACGTGCAAATTGACTGCCATGGCCGTGTGGTCCGCAGCTTCGAAGATCAGGGACGGCGTGGCGTTGGCGTTGTTATTGACGAATACCATTTCGAGCGAGCATAAGGTGCACAGAAACTGATGTTGAGCACTTCAGTCAGCGTGGGAGAAAATCACGGTGTTCACGCCAACAGCGCCAATGGCCTGCTGATTCGCGTGATTCTTGCCGATACCCAAGCCATCTTCCGCGCGGGCTTGCGCAAGATTTTCGCCCTTGAAGACGATATTCGTGTGGTCGGCCAGGCCGAGACTCTGCCGCAGACGCAATCTGCTGTCAGCAAGTTTTCCGCCGACGTGCTGATTTTCGAATCGGCGCTCACTCCCAATCCCGTGGAAGCTGTGACCGAACTTCTGCGTCAGGCGCCGCAACTGAAGATCGTTGTGGTCACGCCCGATTCCGACGAACAACTCACTCTCGACCTGTTCCGCCGTGGAGCGCACGGCATTCTGTCGCGCGAGGTGGAACCCGAGGTGTTTGTCGAGTGCCTACGCAAAGTTGCCGCCGGCGAGCCCTGGCTCGAGACCCACGCCATTCAGTGGGTGATGGAAGCCTTCCGGGGCCATACCTTGCGGCCATCCGGAGCGCGCCCGAAAGTTCAACTCACACCCAAAGAGACGCTGATCGTTTCCTGCGTCACGCAGGGCATGAAGAACAAGGAAATTGCGGTCCGCGTCGGCACCACCGAACAAGTGGTAAAAAATTATCTGCGCAAGGTGTATGACAAGCTCGGAGTCGCCGACCGGTTGGAACTCGCGCTTTATTGCCTGAACCATCACGTTGTCGATGGCGTCAAGCCGCCTCCGATTCCTGCCCCTGCTTCTCCCGCTCCCGATGCCGTGAATGCATCCGCCGCCAGCGCGGTTGCCGGTGTCACCAGTTCGGGCGTACCGGTAACTTCGAACGCAAACCCGTCGATCCCACCTCAGAAACTGAGCTGAACCTCCCGCCTGTCTCGATTTGCCGGACTCGATTTGCCGGCGGTTGCGCAGCAGTTTGCGAAATCTCAACCACGAAGGCCGTGCCGCCCAGCGAGGACACTCTTCATCTGAACTCCCGCATCGGAAACTCCTGTGGGTTCGCATCCCACGCGTCCTGCTTTTTAGTTCCCTCCATCGTGAGAACACCGCACGAATACCACCGTTTGCGATTTGCGCTTGTAGGCCTGTGTCCATAGAATGAAACGAGACCAAGTCGGCGAGGATCCCAGCCGGCGGGGCGCGACACGATAGCCTTCCCGCGCTATCGTCCTTCCCAGGTTCGACGGAGAGATGGCCGAGTGGCTGAAGGCGCACGCTTGGAAAGCGTGTTTACTCGAAAGGGTAACGTGGGTTCGAATCCCACTCTCTCCGCCAGTTTTCAAATCACAGCCAAGAATGCGGGTTCCGCGAGCCTGTTACTATTTTTGAGCGGTTCCTGTTACTAAAAATCGTGAGATTCCCTTGTCACGCGGTATTGGATTCAAGGGAATATCATGGCAAACCGCACCGCAACGCTGTACATCCGCATCATCAAGAACGGCAGAAGCTCGTTCTGCAAGCCTGTCTACCAGTCCAAGGGTCGCCTCAAGCCTCAATACGCGATGGTCGATGGCGAACCTGAGCATCACAAAGATGGCGTCTACTACGTCCGCTTCGGTGCGGATGGCGGCAAACAGCAGTTCGTGCTGGTTGGCAAAGACCCTTACGTTGCATTGGACAAGCTGGAGGAAAAGAAACGATGGCTGCGGGACCGGGAACGGCAGGTCGTTCCTCAAACACTCGTCAATTCGAAACCGCAAACAAGTAAGCTGAGCATGGATCATGCGGTCGAGCAGTACAACAAGAACCTTCACTCTCAGGGGAAAGACCCGAAGACCATTCGCGCCTACAAGGTGGCAGTCGAGGAGTTTCGCAAGTCTTGCACCAAGAAAGTTTTGAGCGAGATTGGCAGGCAGGACTTGATTGACTTCATGGGATGGCTTCGAAAGCAGCCGCCGAAACTGCGGAAAGACGGCACACCCCGTAAGCCGCGTAGGTCTGGCGATCCCAATCGGACATACTTCAACAAGGTGAACAACGTTGTGATCTTTCTCAGCGCACACGGCATCAATCGTCTGCTGAAGAAAAGCGAATATCCAAAGTTCGCCGAAAAGCCCGTAATTTATTACGAGGCAGCGCAGGTGAAGGCGCTTTACGCTGCGGCGAGCAACGACGACGAGCGCTTCACGCTCGACTATTTCCTGAAGAGCGGTGTTCGTGACGGCGAAGCCGCTCATGCAGAATACAGTGACGTGAAGAGTGGCTTCCTAAACATCGTGGACAAGCCGAATCTCAAGTGGCACCCCAAGCATTGGCACATCCGCCGTATCCCGATTCCGCAAGACCTTATCACAGCGATTGCGGAGCGCCACCGTGAGAATCCCGATTGCAAACTCATTTTCCCAAATGGTGCAGGGAACCCTGATGAGCATCTGCTCCGCATCGTGCAGCGAATCGCAAAACGTGCTGGCGGTACATTCCACGCAGACTTGCACACATTCCGGCGGACCTACGCGACACTGTTTTCAGGCACTACAGAGATTCAGACCATCCAACACTTGCTGGGTCATAAGGACATCAAGACAACGATGCGCTATCTCGGAATCGCTGACTTGAATTCGCCTGAAACACGAGCGGCAGTCGAGAAGACGTTCAGTGAATTCAAGAATGCCCAGATCGCCACAGCCCCAGTTACGAGCGCAGCAGTGATGTAGGGATGAGCCGTTGAGCGGAATCGGGTGAAAATTCAGGGTTTTCGTCCAGACTGAGTAACTGTAGAGGTGAGCATCGTTAACTACCTTCGTAGCCGCAATACTGCTTTGACCTCTGCTGAACTATGCGAATTGATCAACGTGCATCCAGTGACGTTGCGGGAATGGAGTCGTGCGGGCCGGGTTCCAGCCTACCGTATGGGTCGCGAGTACCGTTATGACCCTGACAAGGTCGCCGACTGGCTGGATCACCGCGAGGTAGCCTGATCTGGATTCTCTAACGCTGCTCCGGCAGGAAATCTAAAGTATTGTGGAGGACCGCTCCGAACTCCGCGCTACAGAGCCTGAGAAAACCTCAAATAAGATAACGGAGGCTTAAACAAAAGACGACCCGCCCGACACGCCCGACCAGAGCGGGGTTTGCTGAATCATTTTCCCTTTCCCCTGCATCGAAGGTTTTGTAGGAAGCACTGTGATGTCGGTTCCCGCAGTGGCTCTGTTCTGATTCCTTCCCGTTCCATTCAGAGAGTGGAACGAGAAAGGATCAGACACCCAACGGCGACCGACACGCAGCCAGAAGACGAGCCGCAGCGACCGGAGCAGTATTTACGTGAGCATGCTTCCCTCTTGTTCCATTCGGTGAATGGGCCAAGAAGGGAGCATGAGCCGTAGCCTAATAAGCGAATACCGGGATCGAGGCGGCTAGACACGGTACGTCTTGCTCGAAGGACGTGCCTAAGTGTCTGCCCACGCGAACCCAACCAATAATTCTCCTGAATTACCGTCTGAAACTGTCGCTGAAGAAATTCGCGACACATGTCGCGAACCCGAACTCACACCCGGCGAGGCCCACGCCGCTTACCTTGAACTCAATGGGCAAATCACCGTTCATCTCGACGCCTATGTCGAGCAGAGAGTCAAAGCTACAAACGACATCAAAGACCTGCTGACCCCGCTGCTCGACCGAATGCAATCCATGCTCAGCAAGCGCGGCAAACTGCGCAAGCTGCTGAACATCGCCGGAGTCCCATGGTGGGAAGAGTGGTTCGACGATTTCGAGAAGCGCCTGCAACTCGACATCAGTCTGCGGCAAGTCCAGCGATGGCTGGAAGAGTATCGCGAGCCGAAGCCGGAGCCGGACATCAACGTCATCGCCAAAGCATCCATCCGGCACGTTGAATCGAAGAAGCAGCTTGAAAACCTTCAATCGGCTGTCAAAGAACGCAAACAGTTAAATCCAGCGATTCGTTCTGAGCTAATCCGTGCGCTCAAGGCTCGCGCTAAGGCTTATTTGTCTCTAGCCGCGAAGCTGGAGAAAGGGGCTGGACGATGAAAGCCCACCAGCGTCTTGTTCGCGAGCTAAGAGCTAAGCTCCCCGACCCGTTGCTTAAAAAGAAGCGCAAGCTGGCGAAGGATTTCAGCCAAGCAAGCGTCGAACAGATTTCTTACAACGTTGCGAGAAACGTCATCCTTCCCAATGAGTATCTTGGTTCAATGGGGTCACCCTCTCATTGCTTCGGCTTGTACTTTGGCGAATATCTAGGAAGCGTAGTGTGCTTCGGATCGACCGCAGGCACCAAGGTAGCCGCGTCTGTTTGCGGCCCGGAACACGCGAACAAAGTCACTGTATTGGTGCGCGGTGCTACTGAGCATTGGGCGCACCAGCACTCAGCCTCGTATCTGATCCCCCGAGCCTGCGCCATGATGGCAGCGAAAGGCAAACCCATCATCGTCGCTTACAGCGATCCCGCTGGCGGCGAGGTCGGCACGATCTATCAGGCGTGCAACTTTCTCTATACCGGAATGAGGAAGGGGACCGAGAGCTACATAGACCCGGACGGGAAGCGCCACAATACACGCCAAATCCATGGTCTGACCCGCGACCGCAGAAACGGACAACTGAAACACAAAAGAACTCGCGCCGAGCAGAAGCAATTACTGATCGAACAGGGCTGCACGTTTGAGAAAGAGGGCAGCAAGCACCGCTACGTTCATTTCGCCGGGGACCGGCGCACCAAGCGCCTGCTCCGCAATGCTTTGAGGTGGAAGATTATTACGGAGCATCCCCGGCGCAGCAATAACGCCGAAAGTGATGAGGCTGTTGATGAGCTTGCTAAAGGCGATGACGCCACTCTGAGAACTAATCGGGATTGGTCTTGTGTTGCTGGGATCGCGGCTTGCGAAGAGCGGAGTACGGCGAGGACGACCGAAAAACCTGACGGTGTTTCCAACATACATTGCGACGATAGCTCAACGGTAGAGCGCCCAGTCCAACTGGGAAATGGTGGTTCGACCCCAACCTCGTCGCTCCATTTTGTTCGAATCGAAAAGGCTCTGGCGACCGAGCTTGTCATTAAGCATCACTATCTGCACCGCAAGCCCCTCGTCTCATGGGCATTCGGCATCATCCGCGACAGCCAACTCGTGGGTGTCTGCACGTTCGGCAAACCCATGTGGTCCGTGCAAGTCGGCGTAACTGGTGGTGCCCTTTCGGATGTAAGGAAGAACAAGGGACGTTGGCGAGATGTTTTCGAACTCAACCGTCTGTGGATCGCCGACGACGTGACCGATCATTGCATCGAGTCCAAGTTCGTTGCATGGTGCCTGCGTGAACTCAAGAAGGAAAATCCCAACCTAATCCTCATCTCTTATGCGGACGGCTCTGTCACCAACTCTGTCACGCAGAAGAACCACGTGGGCGTGGTCTACCAAGCGGGCGGCTGGATTTACACGGGCTTGAGTTCGCCGTGGGTGGACATCACCATCGAGGGAAAGGACCACCGTTCGGTGCCGAAGAAGATGCAAGGCGACAAAATCGGCAATCGTCGCTCGTGGGCTGGTGTGAATGTAGAGCGTAAGAAGCGGTCGCGGAAGCATCGCTACGTTAAGTTCCTCAACCCGAAGGATGTGGGGCTTCTGGCTTGGAAGAGAGGGCCGCGTCCGAGAAATGCCGTGTAGGACCCGGCGCGAGGTCGGCGATCTCGAAACGCAAAGAAGAAAGACGGAAGCGGATTACCGCAAGCTGGTGATCGACGACCGCGAGACGCAAACGATATGGGCGGGCGAGCGCAGCCGTGATGCGAAGCGGGCGGCTGTCACGCGCAAGCGGAATAAAGAAATGGCAGCCGAAGCTGTGAAGATGGGTATTAGAGGAGTAGAGGAGGAACTACAAAATGAAACGTTCGATTAAACGTCGTGTACTTCAGTTTTTCGCAAAGTTTTTCGGCAAGGCGATGTTCGCATCGCTTCACCTTGATGGAACAACAGCAATGATCATCTCTGATCCGTCAACCGAGGAAATCTTGATGGAGTTTCCTCGACAGGCGTGGTTTCGAAGCGGGGAAGCTAACGCCAAAGAGGAGGCTGTATGTCGCGAGTTTGCTGCCCGACTGCACGAGCAATACGGCACAAAGGGGTTGGGAAATGAAGAATCACATGGCAAAGAATAAAGAGACATCCCATCGCGGGGCAGGCAAGGGGCAGAAACTTCTGTCCGGCACTCGCGACCAGCTAATCAAAGACCTTCAGCGAGTTCACAAAGTTTTCCCCACGGCGGAGCCGGACAGAGACTTCTACAGAGAGCACGGCAAGTATGCCGACGCTGCATGGAAAGAGCACTTTCCACGCTTCAAGGACTTCGCGGCAGCCGCCATGCCGGAGATGACGCCGGATGAAGCGTTCAAGCTGGTGGTGCGGAGCCTTGACCGGGCAATCGACCTGATCCAGAAATGGCACGAAGACGCTGAGTACGGCGAGGGCTGGGTCAAGCACCAGATCGACGCGGTTAACGCCCGCGTTCACGAACTGGACGAGCTTTTCTCCATCTGGCGGTACATCAAGGAAATGGACAAGGAAGAGGAAGCCGCGAAGGCTGAGCCTGAGATAAACACCGTGATGCTGCCTGACCCGGAATTTTTGAAGGAGAAACAATGAACATAGAGAACATGAAATACGCAATCGCAAAAGTCGAGCACCTGCTGCTGGTGCTCAAACGAATGAAAGACGACCCGCAGGGTCACCATACCTCGATACCGTCCACAGACCCGGCGAAAATCCTACACGGTCGCTGGCAGGCGGTGGTGGGCGACTTCCAATCGCTGGTCGATGCACTAAACGAAGAACTCGAACTTGAACGCAAGGGCGTAAAGCTCATCTTCGACACCGAGGAGCTTGCTGACATGGAAGTCGAGGGGTTGATCCAATGAGCGCCGTCTTTTGCAAGCAGTGCGGCATGACCGACGGCCAGCAGGCGAAGTGCGACGACGGCTCCGGGGTGTTTTGCCAAGAGTGCGACGAGTTCATCGATGTGGAAGAGGACACCGAAGAGGGCAAGATGAACTACCGAAAAAAGGCATGGAGCGCCCCTCGGGCTAATGGGCAACTCTCGGGTGAGCAGACTGTGCAGGCTATTCCTCTGCGAGCGAGTACTTGCGCTGGATCGTGACCATGACGTCCGCCTCCAACTGATCAGCATTTCATTCTTCTTCAGTCGCAGCTTTCGCCCGCTCGTGATAACCGACCAACTTCGACACGAAGTACGACTGCGGGCGGGCATCCCGCGAGTGCTCGTCGCAAAAGTCCTTGGCGACACGGCCCGACAGCAGTTCCCAGACCAGCACGCAGGTTGCAGGATGCGGCACTGACCCTTTGTGTTCGCAGCGCGGGCGCTGAATCTCGGTTTCTTCTACTGGAACCATGTCCACGACCCACACCTTGAAAAACGGTATATGCGGATTCCCGGTCGGCATGTCCGAGTCCTCGTACCGCCCGTTGCATTCCCGATAAAGGATGCCGTTTTTGCGCACAAGCCGACCGGATCGAGTATTGGTATCTAGCGTTGTATCCATAAACACCTCACGCCCCGGCTGACACCGGGGCTTTTCTTTTTGGCGGGCGTTGAAGTTGCGAGGGTCAACCCTGCTACTTGCGGTCGCGGTCTGCCACGTCCACCTAAGTACGGGTTTGGTAGCGGCAATTTCGAAAGCAACAATCGCTGCAATTCGCCGACTACGAAAACCTTTAAGCATGAAGTCTGACGCGATACGGCAGATGTTCTGCGAGCGCCACTTGTCAGGGGTCTTGTACAGGGACATCTGTAGGGAGCTTGAGATCAGCCTGCGCACCGCCAGCAACTGGGCGCATGAGATGGGATTGCCCCGGCGAGGCGGAGGTCCGCGCCGCCAGAGGTGGATGCCGGGCAAAAAGCCGAGAATCGGCTGACTTTGCGTATTCATAGTTGGGTGGTGTCGCCAAGACATCAAGGGGGCTGAAGTCATAGCGTCAGCCCCCACGTAGTTTCTCAAGACGGCTATGCGGGTCTACCCAACCCGTGACAGTGAACTCGTTAAGAGAAAACGGCTATGAGAACCAGAAATCACAATTTGGAACTTTCATGCGCCCTCGAAATTGAGGGACATGATGAGCGTTAATACCAACTGCACCAGATGCAACCTGCGCCCGTTCGCCTACGGCAGTGAAAAAGACGGGATGTGCGAGATGTGCTTCGCGATCAGGAGGGCAGAGATCGTGCTCAACGCTCAACAACAGCAGGCTGCACACCTCGCCAACAATCCCAAACCGAATAACCAACAGAGGGCAAAGCTGAAGAAGCGTGCGCCCAAACCGCGACAGCTATGCGAGGAAAACTGGGGCGGTCCCTGCCGAGGCGGATGCGGCAAGGTCATCACCGGACAGTTCACGTGCAATGACTGCAAGAAGAAGAAAGCCGAGACGAACTTCACGCTCAATCCCGGCGAAGTCGAGCTGTGGCGAGGTCCGGTTAGCACCAAAGACAAAGACGGTGAGCAGCTTACGATGACCCGACAGGTCGTCATGCGTAAGGCTACAAGCATCAAACCCCGCCCGCAGGAATGGCTCTGGCAGGATCGCATCCCCAAGGGCGCGATCACGTGGATCGTCGGACAGCCGGGCAACGCCAAGAGCCTGCTGACGATTGAGATCACGGCAGCGGCTACCACAGGCAAAGATTGGCCAGATGGCTCGAAGAACACGAACGGACCCATGAAGGTTCTTATGTTCTGCGGCGAAGATGACCTAGCTACGACCGTCATCCCGCGCCTTATGGCTGCGGGCGCAAACCTTGAAAATGTAGGCTTCCTCGACAGCAAGGCTTTCCGTGGCACCGTGGGTGAGTCCAAGGTGCCGGGGCGCTCCATCGACCTGAGTCAGGACATGGAGACGCTGATGCAGATAATCAAGGCTAACCCGGACTTCAAGCTGCTCATCTGCGATCCCATCACTGGTATCTTCGGCAGCAAGAAGATCACCAAGGATGAGGAAGTCAACCCTATCCTTGAGGAGCTAGTCGATCTATGCCAGCAGAGCGGGCTGACCTTCGTGGGCATCAGCCACACGCCGAAGCGTCAGACGAACTCAGCCATCGAGAAGATTTCAGGCGGTTCGGCGGTAGCGGGAAAGTGCCGCGCTGCGTTCATGCTCAGCCAAGACCCAGATTCGGACGGCGATCACGACCATGTGATGACCATCATCAAGGGCAACCTGACGGGGAACAAGAAGGGCATGAAATACACCACGGTGCCCGCCGTCGTGAAGGACGAAAACGGCAAGGAAATCCCCATCGTCAAGATCAGTTGGTCAAAGGAAGAATGCAACATGACCGCCGACGACGTGCTGGTGAAGCAGAACAGCCGCAAACCCGACGATGACCGCCAGATTGCCCGGTGCGAGGCGTTCTTGCGGACGTACTTGGCTAAAGGCCCTGTGCGGTCGCCAGATGTCTACGACGCCGCCAAGATGCAGGAATTTGGCCAGACAACGGTCAAACGCGCCCTCAAGAACATCGGCGGCGACCACATCGACCGAAGAAATCAGCGCGAAGGCTACTGGATGACCTCGACGCCGGGCGCACCATTTCCTGCGGATGTTGTTGGGCGTGAGCAGGTCAGTATGGCGTTGGCGGCGGGCGAAGAGCTATGAGGACAGGAGTCCAAGTATATATAAAAGGTTTTCTGGTCTTCTGGTCTTCTGGTTTCCTGTCCACAGGAGTCCAGAAGACCAGAAGTTCAGGAGTTCAGATCGAGGTTCTTGGTCTCCAGTCAATAAACCCTTGAGGTTTTGACTTGCTCGCTAAAAAATACCGAGGATCTGATTGGGCTGCTAGAAGAACCACAACCGCAAAAGTGGGGTGCGGTTGGAATGAATAAGAAAAAGTCCATCGCGCAGAAGTTTCCCCGCCAAACGCCATCTTCAACGCCATTGATCTGCATCCATCGCACGTTCACCGACTTTCGAATTCACGGTAGGAAGGAAGTTTTCGGGGCGGCACAGGAGGCAAGTTCTTTGCTTTCAGCGAGCCGTTCCTCGATTCTTGCCTAAACTGGGGCGCGAGCGCCTTCGCGGAGGATTTTCAGAAAAATGAATGCTGGGGCTGCAATTAAAGACGCCTTACTGGTGCAGAAAATGAAGCAGTGGTTGTCGAGGGCGAGATACTCGTCCACAACGAACTGCCCGAAGTGGCGAGCGCGGCGGAACTACTGGTTCCTTGTGCGGAAGCACCGTGTGCTCGCGGAGCGCCACAATTTGCGCGAAACGGATGTGTTCTGATGCCACAGTTTGAGAACAGCGACGAACCAGAAGTGCTCGCGGTCGTTCCTCTGCCCTCCCCGGAGGAGCGCAGGCGCAGGGAGATCATGCTGGCGCGGGTGATGCTTGTCGCGATTGACATCATTCTTGCAGGCGATCCGCTTGGGCTGGAGACGGCCCGAGATTTGAGCCGGGAGCTTCGCCATACCTACCAGAGCTTGTGGATGAGTCGGTCGGCTTCTGACTCATTGAGCGAGCAGCAAGGAACGGCGGACTGAAGCGCTTTCGCGGGATTTAGTATTGCGTGGCGGTGTATCTCACTAGCATCCTGCCCTTCACCTTTTCCGCCCCTTCTGGCAGCAGCTTCTGCCAATCGCCGCGAGCAAAGAGTATCCTGCCCCGGTATGGGCGATTGGGCGGTTCCGGCATAACCCAAGGGTCACCGACCTCGCAGATGACCGCGCCCTCCGCGTAGGAGGCATAAGCTTTCCCTTTTTCAAAGAAGCTCTGCTTCACCGGATGGCGTGCAAGCAGCATCGCCTGCTGCCCCTTCTTCCCGTTTTTGCTGCCGATTTCCTTGGTGGCAGACTCTATTGCCCTGTCCCTGCCGGGATGTTTGACGACCACCTCGATTATGAGCGAGCTTTCCTTCCCGCCATGCCAATACCCAACTCCGGTGAAGAGTGTGAAATCTTGGAAGCCGTGCTCTCTGAGGATGCGGATGACCCTCTGGCGGTAAGCAGGAATGTCCTGCGTGTATATCCTGTAAAAGACACTCTTGACACTCATGTCCGAGATTGTCGCCGGGCTTTCCGGTCGCGCACAAGATCACGCAAGTAATTGCCGCGTCCGCCAAGTCACTCGGATCGGGAATGGTTTACTTGGACTACTTTTCAAAAAAGTCTGGCGGCAACGGAGTACCTTTTTCGTGCCTGTCTATGATCGCCTGCACTCTGTCGCCGTGCTTTTCGCAAAACCATTGTTGATAAATTTTGATTGAGGCTGGTTTATCGCACCGCACCTCGTCGCAGTCTGGTTCTTGGACGCCGCCTTCGCAGCGGCAGCCTTTGAGCGTGTACTCGCAGTAGTGGTTCATATGTTTAGTTAATACAGCGTCATCTCCAGATAGCGAGAATTGGACAACTTCACGAATGGCTTCAATCTCGCGGCTGTCCTTTGGCTCTAGGAATCCGAGCATCTTTCCGGCGAGTCGTCCGTCACCACCAATTCCGATCTGCACCGGGCGCGTCAGCGTGACCTCGACTTTGGTCACGTGCTCGTGCCAAGCGTTCTGGACGAGTTCGTAGAGCACAAGCTCCTTGCCTCGGCGCTCCAGAAGCTTTCTCAGCCCGTCCATGTCAACATCGACCCAGTCGCGTCTTGCAGCCATGCCGCCCTCCTTTGTAGGCTCCTAGTTCACTTGCCGCAAATTGCGCCGTTCCCCGTCATCATTGTAGAAATCGACTTTCTCAACTTTGCAACACGCACTCTCTCCAACATCCATGCGGGGCGGGCTGCCATGTTTCGGGCTTCCACCCCCATGAACACTGGCGAAAAAATTGTGTTGCTACTCGCGGGCAATCATGCAGTACCGCCCATCGCGTATCGACCAGTAAGACCTCCCTTGGTCGGTAATCCCATCTGACGGTCGAGCATCGCCATGAAAGCGCGATGCAAGGTTGCTTCCAAGCTTTTGATTTCGTCCTCGCTCATGATGTCGCTGCCGAGATTGCGGATAGAGTGGTTCAGCATCTCGTCGAAGGCTTCCTGCTGCTTCGGATTGCTGTGCAGTTTGGAGGCGTTTTCTATATATGTCTGCCACTGGCTCTGGACGAAGCGGATTGCACGCTCCTGCCACTCCTGCATAGCCTTTGCGCCAGTGCCAGCAGGGAGCATAGAGCGATGCGAGGTCAAGAGGTCGAACCCCCTTGCGCTACGCACCACCAAGCCTGCGCACAACATCTGGAACCTGCCGAAGTGCCGAAAATCACTCGGCAGTAAGCCGAAATCGAATCTTCCATCGACCTCTTTGACCAGCATGATGCGTGGCGGATCAAAATCTTGTGTTTGGTCTGTCATTGCTACTCCTCCTTGTCCTGTTCATTCACTCGACTCGCGAAAAAATACACTGCTCAGCTACCAAGACCCACATCTCTAAATTGCCGTACCGTCCTGTTGAGGCGGCGCTGGAAACGGAATCACGGGCTGCGAAGCGGCGGGGTTCCCCACATCCCCAATTCTGATGACGCCCCGTGGCGCTCGCAGCTTGCCGCGCTCTGGGTTGCCACGCTTGTGGGGCTTAATCCAGATGCGCCCATAGGTCTTCCCCAGCACGGGCTTGTGACCGAAGAGCGGATGCGCATACGTGACGTTGACGTAGTGTCCCTTCACCAAGTGCTCGCCCGGAGACTCGTGCTCCCCAGTGCTGCTGCCGCGATGGGTGCCCGCCCTCGCTGACTTGAGGAACGGCTCGAACTTGATGATAGTGGGGTCGGACTTGTTCGGCCGAGGCTTGCCATCCTTCTTGCCGCTCTTCTGCTTCTGCTGTTTGGAGTTGACGAGCGTTTGCGTCGGCACGTCCTGCCTGTCCCAGTTCAGCAACTGGATGCACGTCCTTACCAACTCAGCCCCTTGTTTTGCCGTGTCAAGGTTCGCGTCTGAAAGCCACTTGTCGAACTGAAAGGATGCGAACTCATCGTCGTCGTTGAGCAGGATTTCGAACGCGTTGGGGTTGTATTCGATGCGCCCGGACACGACGAGCGAGTCGAACATCGCGGTCGCCACGAATCTGCGATGCCAGAGCTTCAGGTCAGCAACGGGTTCGTCGTGTTCATCAACAGCACGCACGAGGTACGCTATACGCTGCCGCTCATTAAGGCGGTGTTCAAGACTGAACGCGAACCAAGGCGGTCCCATCGGTGCCTTGCCCGCCAAGTTGACGAGGTCGTTGCGCCGTTCGAGCAGGTCGGCGTTCCTCTTCGCCGCGACTGGGGTGTCGCTCTCAATGAGCTTCGGGTTCAACGCCGAGAACACGTTGTGAACGTCGTAGCGAGGGCATTTGGCATCGAGCAACGCCAACTGACGCTGTAAGTTCGCAAACTCCTCGTCGGTCGCCTCGGCGCGTAGCTTACGAAGCTGTTCGCCACGTTCCTGCATTGCCTCTATCTCGTCAATGAACATTAGTGTGTCACCCCTTGGCTAAACGTTCCGTGCAGACCTACTTCTTCGTTTAGAATGCGATGTTGTCGGAACAGTTGAATCTGTTGGGCGTGCATCAGCCGCAATCTGGGCGACATCAGTTCTGCCAAGAAGCCAAAGCGGCGGCGCTGAATCGCGGTCATGCGTGCTTCGAGGGCGTCCCAGTTTTCGCTGTCGACAAATGCCGCGCAGGCAGGGCAAGCGCCCCATGCGCCGTGGGACATCGCTCCTGTCATCGCCATCGGGAAGTCCGCACAGTCGTATGCTTTCGCTCCCCGCATGTCGGCGTTGCATGCTTCGCCGCAGAAATCACAAGTGCCTTTCGCTTTGAGTTCAGCCATTTTGGTTCCCTCCTTGCTGATCCGCCCGTCTCTGCGCCCCCACTCGTCGCTTCCGGACGTTCACGGTATATGGGAAACCGAGCAAGATCGGCTGGAACTGCTCTTAACCAATTGATTGCGGCCTAGTTAGAATTGTTCAGAAAAGCGAACAATTTGCGGCATAATCGGGCATCCAGAGGGCTGCATGAAGCACGACGCGTTTGCCGATGTGCATTGTCCATTCAACTACCCCGCTGAGCTAGGGAAAGCCCGCGAGGTGCTCAATGCGAAAGTGGGAATGTACATTTCGGAAAATCCAGAAGCTGGGTATCGCGAGCTTTCTAAGCAGTTCGGCATCTCACCCGCCACTCTCTGTGCCATCGCGAAGAAGTACAGCAGGAGACGCAAGCCGGGACGCAGGTCTCGCGGAACGAAGGTTACGTTCGATGTTCGCCACGAGGTCGCGGGGAAGAAAGTTGTGACCAGAGTGACTGTCACGGCTGCGGATGTGCGGTCTGTTTCCGCAGCCTCAATGCGGAACTTGGTCGCGACCTATTACAAGACAACTGACATCAAGAGTGCGAGCGACATGAAGGCTGAGCGGCAAGCGGGATTCACCGTCCGCGAGCTTGAGCAGCTTATTTTCGGCGCTTCTGCGCCCAAGAAAAGGCTGCCATAATGCTCCCATGTGCGGCAGATACCGGTTGTCGCGACGGAAGCAGATCATCGAGGAGCAGTTTGAAACCCAGCCTTGGGACGATGACTGGTCGCCTCGCTACAACATCGCGCCCACGCAGCCAGTCCCGGTGATCAGGCAGCATCCGAAAGAGCCTGTCCGCGAGTTGTCGCTGATGCGCTGGGGACTGATTCCGTCATGGGCGAAGGACACGTCTGGCGCAGCGAGGATGATCAACGCCAGATCGGAGACGGTACACACCTTGCCTGCGTTCCGTGAAGCGATGAAATCTAGGAGATGCCTGATCCCTGCGGACGGATTTTACGAATGGAAGCGAGACGGCAAAACCAAGCAGCCATTTTGCTTTGAGGTCGGCGACGGTGGACTGTTTGCCTTTGCGGGACTCTGGGAGCGCTGGCGTGATCCGAGCGGGCAATGGGTGAAGTCATGCGCGATACTGACGACCACTCCCAACGCAGTGACCTCGGCGATCCACGACCGGATGCCTGTGATCCTCCGCAAGGACGATTATGACGTGTGGCTCGACCCCGGTATGCAGAATGTCGCAGCGGTCTCCGAAATGCTGAAGCCCTGCGATGCTCGTTTGATGAGCAGCTATCCCGTGAGCACGCGGATCAACCACGTTGCGAAGGACGACGAGGATTGTTCTTGACCTGTGGAGATCGCGCAGGCTGTTCTCTCTGTGACAACCGCTGCCGATGAGCACACTTTCCACAATATCGGTAACGCACTACACCTTTCGCACGATCAGTTTCTCTGGTCCTCCGAACGGCATCTGATATTTGCTTACGGCATAATCCCCGCTCAAGTTAGCACTCGATGCTACGTCCGTCAGGCGGTCTAAGGCAAACTCCAAAGAAGACAAGTCCGGCTCGGCGGCGGTTTGCGCTTGGACGGCTCGTTGGACCAGCGTTTTAACTTGCTCTGTTAAAGTTCCCATGACGCCGAGCAACTCAGTGCCTTGCGGGAATTGGGCCACGTCCTCCGGCTGGAGTTCCGCTTGCAGTGCTGCCCAAGTCGAAACCAGCGATTCGCGGCACTGGTTCATCTCCTCGCAGGACTTTATTAGTGTCTCCGCATCCGTCCGGCTCGGCTCTAGGCCGTACTTGATATTTCGAATTTGTGCTTGCACTACGGGGATATGTTCTTTCACCAAGGCAGAGCACTTGGTGATCACGGCCGAGTAATCCTGCACGGCTTGCATTTTCGTCTCGGGCGTGCTTCTCAGCTTCCTCTCTGCTGCTCTTTTGGCCGCTTCTTCTGCGGTTCTGACTCGGCTTTCGGCTAACCCTTTGGCTGCGGCCTTGGCCGCCTGTTCAGACGGACTCGCGGCTTCCATCTTGGCTTTCAATTTCACGAGGGGTTCGCGTTCATCTCGTGCTTCCAACCAACCGTTTACAATTATGACTGCAAAACAACCGGGCAACCAGCCGAAGAGAACACTCACGGCAAAACCGACCTCTCCGAACATCCTGCCGGAGAGTGCCACGCAAACCAACCAACTAACCGTGAAAATCGCAAAACTTCTCATTGCCGTATTTCCGTTTCGCAAGATTCTTACCACAGAACTTAAGAGACGGGGCGCTATTCCGTGATTTTTCCCGACCCCATGTCGTAGTGCCCCGTGTAACCAGCATCGTTAGTCAGCACGTATTCTCTGATCTGCGCTTTTAGTAGCGCATTCAAAAGCGCCGTCATACCAACGAATCGATGAAATAGGATGGAGGAAGCTAGTTTGCTGTGAACGATGTACGTATCGCCCTTCATTTCTGCGCTCGCTGGAATACCCCACGTTACCGAGGTGACAAGCATCGTGCGCAGTCGCAGTTGTTGCGCGGGCGTAAGCACCAAAGAGGAAGGATCGGGCGCAGGAACAGTGTAGGTGCTGGGGTCGGAAGGACTGGGAGAGCTGACATTCGAAATACTACACACTTCGCAGGGCAGCTTCTCCAGTGGCAACGGCTGGGTGCTGTCAACAAAATCGCACCTACAGCTTTCTTCTGATTGAAGCCCCATCCTAATCCTCTCTAGGGTGCACTTGCCTTCAGCCGCATTCTTCGTAACAGCCGCCGAGCATATCTTGATCGCCCGTTTTTGCTTCAGGATAAAAAAATGGGTGACAATCGTTTTTCCTGTCATCTTCACCCACTGCGCGGGTTCGACCGTTTCGTCCAAGACTTGAACGGCTCCGGTCAATTCCACCCCACTCCCCGCTTGTAGCGGATAACGGGAATCGTCGTCGTCAAACAGCCTCGCATTATCCGGGTATGCGGACTGGATGTACTTCATGAAGTAGCGTGAGTGGTTGGGTATCCGTCCGTCAATAGTTCCAAGACCGCAGTCTTTCTCTGCTTTTTGGCAGGCGATGACATGAGTTTTCTTGGTAGCAACCTCAGTAAGTTCGACCACAAAGTAACGGCCATTACCGTTTGAAATTCTGCGTCGGCCCAGTTCTCATCTGCTATCCGCTGACTGTCTACTTCAACTAGAGTCCCGTTTGTCTTCTGCGCTACGGCTGCGCCCACTAGTGTCAGGCTCAGAAATGCGATTGCGAATAGTCGGTTCATCTTTTTCTCCCTAGACACTTCTCCCCACTTTGAATTCCAACACGATGGCGGGGAGCACCCAAATTACCAAGGTCATTGATGGCTTTCTTGGGGTGGAGCACTCCTCGCTACCGCCAGATCAATGTCGGGGTGATTGGTGGTCGCGGGAAGCAGCAATCCGCCTTGATCTGCCATAATCTCCCGACGGGCGCTACCGGACGCGGAGGAAGGAGATCATCGAGGAACAGTTCGATAACTGCCGATTGGCACGATAGCAGGAGTCTCGCCGCAAGATCACTTCCTACCGCCACCATGGTCGTCGTGAGTAACGCCCCGCCAATCCTGCAATCTCCGCGAACTAGCCCTCAGGAAGGGATTTGCTCCTCATAGACAGGCAGTACGACCCATTGAACCAGAAAAGCGTCACCTTAGACCCGTCTTCTCGCTGGTGCCAAGTCAGGTAGGCGATACCCTTGTTGCGGTCGATCCTCGGCGCACCCAGCAGGGGCGTCATGGCGCTTTTGAAGGTTCGATAGTTCGTGCGCTCCGGGTCTTTGGCGGCGTCTTCCAGAGAAAGTAGGCGTCCGTCATCGTCAAGATTCGCGGTAAACAGACCGCCATCATTCGCTGTGTGGCAAGTTGTGGCGATTGACTTGAAGCGGTTCGGCGAGCAGTCTAGCGGCGGGTAGTGTGCAAGCTTCAGGGCCTCGTTGACCTGCGCGATGTCGTCCCCGATGGCTACCATCCCCGCCCACTGGAAGATCGGTCGCTCGGCGTCCGTTTGCACGGACACGGACTTGGCGGGCAGGACTTCTTGTCTCGTTTGCTGTGACGCCTGCTCTTCAGCTTTATTGTTAACCGACAGCGGCTCTACTTTTACTTCGTCCTTGGTTCTGTTGCACCCGATTGACACTTCCACTGCCAGCACGAGCAATACAGCCAACATACTTCTCTTCATGACACTTCTCCCCATCCTGAATTCCATCACGGTGTCGAGCAGCGCCCAAATTACGAAGGTCATTGATGGCTTTCATTGCAGGCGAACGACAAGGAAGAATGCTGCCGACCTGTGGAATCTATGCCCGCCCAGAATCAGCTATTCTCATAGGACGATGACCAATGACGAACGGATGCAGCGAGAGTCTAGCCTGATCGCTACGATTACGAAGAACCTTCCCCACTTCGCGAAAGCATGTGCGGATGACACGGAACTGGTGTTGCTCCACCAAGACGCGTTTGCCGCCGACTACCAAGAGGACGAATTCACGCTCCTCGGCATGGCGATCAAGTACGCAGGTCTGCGTGGGAAAGAAGTGCGCGTAATTGGGAAGAATCGAAGCAGCCTCTGCGCGGAAGAGAAAATCCAGTGAGCGCGATCCGCCAAGAAATCGCAGACCCCACGGTGCCATAATGTCGTGATGGCTTCGGTGCTGCAAATAGCTTCTCCAGACGCTATCCGACGAATTCGACGCGTGCAAACCGTCACAATCGCGTGGATGAGTGTGGAGGCTGCTGTATCGTTCTTCGCGGCGTGGCGGGCGAGTAGTCCCGCGCTGCTCGCATTCGGTGGAGACAGCGCCATCGAACTCTTCTCGGCGGTCGTAGTGCTGTGGAGATTTCGTGCAAGAGATGCACACGAGGACGCGGAAAGGCGGGCTGCCCGTGTAGCCGGAGCCTTGTTGTTCGCGCTGGCTGCATATGTCGTGATCACTTCGGTCGCGAGTCTGCTGGGCTATAGCGAACCTAAGCTCACGATTCTAGGGATAGCCGTTTTGATCGCCGCCGCCGTCGTCATGCCGTGGCTGGCAAGAGAGAAGCGGCGGCTCTCAGGACCTACAGGCAGTGCTGCGTTGAGGGCGGATGCCGCTCAGTCGGCGCTGTGCGCTTACTTGTCGCTGATCGCCTTGGCGGGACTGGCGATCAACGCGATCTGGCACGTAAAGTGGGCAGACCCGATTGCTGCCTTGGTGGTTCTGCCGCTGATCCTTTGGGAGGGTCGCGAGGCTATACGCGGCAAGACTTGCAACTGCTGCTGAAGAGGGTAAGTCCGGGCGAAGCGATTTCCCAAGCCATCCCGCAATCACGAACCCTTGGGCTGGCTCCCTCCTCGTGGGGACCGACGGGGTCGAAGCAGCAATTCACGAAACTGATCAAAATTGACCATCGACGTAAACGGTTGGGCGTTATCTTCTTTCTGTGAAGAGAGAACTTAGCCCCAAAAAGGTACTTGCTGTCCGTTGCCCCACTTGTGGCGCTGCTCCGGGGGAAAGGTGTGAGCTTAGCACTGGTCAGCCCCGCACCGATCCGCATCGCGACCGCCGATTGGTCGCTTCGGACAAGTAGTCCCCGCCACGCGAATTGGACGGTATCCTGTTGCCGTCCTATCGGCACCCTGCCGAAATGTCGGCGCAGATCGACTTCCCAATTTGGGAGAGCCAAGCCAGCGATCCTTTGGTTTCATCACAGAGTGGCGTCGAGTATATGGAATCCTAAGTGCGACTCCTCTTTGCTCTCGTGCTGGAGCCTAGATGCCAACTTTGCCTGACACAACCTTGGTCATCCGTTGCCCCTACTGCCTCATCGGAATCGAGTTTAGACCGATGATAGCCTACAAGGACGGTCGGTTCGTCTGCCGCGACTGCGCCCACACCGTTCGCCTCGGCGTGCCGGAGTACAGATGCACGTGCCGCTCCTGCTTGCGGCGGTCGTGGAAAGCGGCACCTAACGAAACGTGGAGTTCTCCCTCTATTTGCTAAGTGGCGACGAGAAATGTTCCCGACCTGTAAAATTCGCGCCGACTCAGAATCAGCTATTCTCTTAGCACGATGACCAATGACGAACGCATGCAACGTGAGTCCAGCCTGATCGCGACCATCAGAAAGAGTCTTCCCGACTTCGCGAAAATGTGTGCGGATGACGCGGAACTGGTGTTGCTCCATCAAGACGCGTTTGCTGCCGACTGTCAAGAGGACGAATACACGCTCCTCGGCATGGCGATTAAATACGCAGGTCTCCGAGGGAAAGAAGTGCGCGTAATCGGGAAGAACCGAAGCACCCTCGGCGAAGAGGAAAGAGTCCAGTAAAAAATGAAAGTGGTTCTCTTCGGAGCGACGGGCATGGTCGGGCAGGGCGTCCTGCGCGAGTGTCTGCTTGACCCTGACGTTGAGGGCGTCCTCGCGGTTGTCCGCAACGCCAGCCTGCCGCAGCATGACAAACTGCGCGAACTCGTACACCAAGATGTTTACGATCTCGCGGCGATTGAGGACAAGCTCTCAGGCTACGACGCATGTTTCTTTTGCCTCGGCGTCTCGTCAGTAGGGATGAAAGAGGAGACGTATCGGCGTGTGACATACGATCTGACGGTCTCAGTGGCAAAAGCCTTAGCCAAGCTCAACCCGACAATGACCTTCATCTACGTGTCTGGGGCAGGAACCGACAGCACGGAGCGCGGGCGAAGCATGTGGGCACGGGTGAAGGGCAGAACGGAAAACGCGCTATTGCAGATGCCCTTCAAGGCTGTGTTCCTGTTTCGCCCTGCCTACATTCAGCCGCTTCATGGAATTCGCACAAAGACCAGATGGTATGGGGCGGCTTACGCCTTGATGAGACCCCTCTATCCGTTGTGGAAGGTGCTTTTCCCGAACTACGTGACAACGACCGAATGCGTAGGTCGCGCCATGCTGAGCATAACGAAGCGACGTTTTCCCAAACCTGTCCTTGAGAATCGGGACATCAACCGGATGTGTGGATGAATCTGTACGGGTTTCTAGCGCTCCAATTCCCCTAGTCTGAGCACTGGGGATTCGTGTCGGCAACAAACGCCATATCGCTGCCAGAGCCGGAACCACGGGCAATGGGCTAACGTCTCGTCGTGCCTTCGATTTGCAGCAGAGATGTCGCTTGCGCTGAGCGGTCTAATGTCCGGCGCTTCGAACATTTCCTGTAGCTGCTCGATGTCGTCAATAATGCGTTCAACGTCCATGCGTGCTAATCATCTGGCACGAGGCGGGAACCAGTCAAACGCAAGCATACGGGGTGCGCTACCATGACTCCCATGCAAGTCACAACGATCTCATCGTTTCTCGATTACTTCGGCAGAATCCGCGACCAGCCAATCTCGTCGCTGTCCAGTTTTGCGAGCATCGCGGTTGCGAAGTATTCCGACAGGGGACTTGCAGGGAACCCATCAAACAATTAGCTTGGTGCCATCATGAATTCTTCGTTGGAACGTCGCAGCAGGTTGGCGACGATGGCAAGAAGCGGAATGGTGATGCCTAGATCAGTTCGGCGAGGCACTCACATAGTAATCCTATCTGGCATTCTGTTGGGAATCGTGCTTGTGGCAAGTGCTCAGGAGCAAGTGTACCCGGAAAAGAAACCAGTCGCGACGAAGATATTTCCCGACTTATTTGTCCTCGACAATCAGGTCGTGGAGGACCAGTGGAGAGCAAGTCTGAATCTGATTAACGCACCATCAGACCTGAAACAGATTGAATCGGGTCAATGCGTTCGTTTTGGCGTCATTGCTTCAGGCGATGACAAGGATCGATTACTTCATTCTGCGAAACTGCGCTTTGAGTTTAGCCTTGCTGGTGCTCCACAGATTTTCGAAGCAGAACCTCCAGAAGCGGTGAAGCAGGTCAAGCCTGAGGGCGGCGACTTCGTCACTGAGGCACTGGCAGCGGGAGGTGTCAAGAACCCTATGTTGAGTACGGCAAGCATCGCAGCGTCTAAAGCGAAATGGTGCATGCCCGTTGCTACCGAAGGCGGAACTGCCACTATTCAGGCAACAGTGGAAACATCGGACGGTAAGAGCTTCTCTCTGAACCCTCGGAAGATTGACCTGAAGACCTTCGACAGTTCGCGGAAGAATGTTCCATTCAAGGATATGAGCACATTTGGACCGTGGCTACAGCATTATCACGCGGCACCGGACCCTGCTGAACTACTGCCGGGAGTGCGAATCGTCGCTTCCGACGACAAGGCGAGGTTCATGCCGAACATCATGGTGTTTTTCGTGGAGGCATTGAAGGTTAGTCCAGCGGCAGCAACTGACCTCCTCCGGGCACTCCCAAATGAAGATCGACCAGTTCAGATTTATAGCATTCCGTTGTTGTCAGAAGCGGGCTACGCCACTGGTCCGTTGCTAACTGGATTCAAGGAAGACGAGAGGACAGTAATAAATTCAGTCCATCTGCCAGACCCCTTCGACTTGAAACCGGATCGAACGTTGCCGAGCCGCATGGACATGCTGTGGGCGTATTTCTTCGCAACCGGACGTATCGAGCCAGTGAAAGCAGTAGCTTCTATGCTGGCTTGGCGAGGGGACTATGAGAAGTTCGTGGAGATTCAGAAGTCAGGTCAGAAGCCAATCGAAGCGACAGAGAGCATCATGCGCGGAGTGGTTTACACCGCTGCGGGTTGGTCGCTGAACGCTCTCTCACGAAATGATGGTGTGGTCGCGGATTACATAGACGCGCTGAGATCATCGCCCGACACAGCACCGGACGTGAAAGAGGAACTCGCACACGTACACACGAATCCCGCATTTACGAAGAAATAGTCAGATGCTCTTCCCGGCAAGTGTCCTTGGAAGGTGGTTCTGTGGCTTCCATGAAAGCCAGTCTCCTTCATCGTGGTCTTATCACGTTCACGCGGATGCTGGTGTTCAGTTTGACATTCACCGCAACACCGTCCTTCAAATACGGTTCGAATATCCATTCCTGTGCTTGCTGTTCGATGCGAGACTTGATCTCTGGTGTTGGGGCACCATCGGCAACTACGGTTTTAACCATTCCATTCTTGGCAATCTCGACAGCCAACTTAATCGTGTAAGCTCCCTGCGCCTTTTTGTCGATGAGAAGCCGATCCATGCTGCAAACGATGCAGTGAGGTCCTTCAGTTTGAGGTGCGCCGAGCGGCCCCGGTCCTACTGCCGTGGGCAGGGGAATGTCACCCGGAGTTGGTTTGACCACGGATTTTACAGGTGCGCACTGGAGTCCGTTCGCTACATAGCAAATAGCTGAGCCGTTGGCTGCCCATTTTGGCGTCAACTCCCGGTTTGACGGGAACTCTCGGTAAGAAGTCTTATCGGAAAAAACATCTGTGATGGTACCGTTCGAGGAGAGGCAGCCCACGCTGGTGCAGGCGACGCACATCTGCGGCTTGCACGAAGAAAGGTCGTTGCTGGAATGGTCCCACTTCTCTCCATCCGAGGAGTAGAGTGCGACTGGCACACCGTATCCGCCGCCCGGCTGATCCTTGTGGATTACTTCAGTCCCAACCGTCCAGTATTTTCCCGACACACGCAAAAAGCTGTAGAGCGTGGTGTTCGGTATCGCTACGAACTTCCAAGATTTTCCTGAGTCGTCGGTGACCAAGAAGCGCTGCCCCTCGTACTGGGCGGACCCTTCCTTCATCATGACCGCCATGTGAGAGCTATCGAGGGCGACCAATGAAAAGGTATAGGGAAAGTGCTTGATGTCCTCCGAATTTTGCCCGGCAGACGCAACCGCCCAGTTCGCGCCTCCGTCGATGGTGAATAGCAAAGACGTGAATGTTCGAATTAGCCCGTGCTTTTCGTCCGAAAAAGAAGCCTGCAAAATCGCATCCTTACCTGCCGTGTGGGGAGACCATGTTTCACCCCCATCTTCCGTGATCAGAAACAAACCGCTTGTCCCTGCCGCATAGCCGAACTTCTCGTTCGCAAAACCGATATTCAGCAGAACCGCCCCATCGGGTGTCGTGTGCTTCACCTGCCAATGTTCCCCAGCATCGGTTGACACCGCTACAGCCTCGTCTGTCCCACACACCCACAGAGAAGAACCACTGCTTGTCGCGTTCAAGACGCGGAAGGGGACGCTTCTCGCATGCCAGTCTGATTCACTTTTATCTTGGCAGATGGCACCAGAAACAAAAAATGCCGCGAAGCAGATCGAGAGGAAGACGCGAATAACAGAAAGCGATTTAACTTTCATTGTTTTCACCGATATATTCTGTCATCACTGTGGTAAATCAGTCATGGGACTCAAACACTATAAGACTCAAGCCGGAAGAGGAGCAATCATTGCCCTTCCTTGTCGTCACCCTGCGGCTTGATTCGTCCCGCCCGCGTCCTGTCGTCAACGCCTCAGAAGGTATACCGGGCTGACCATCGAAATCCGAAATTCTGGGCTAATGGATTCATCGGTTTGTGGCTACCGTGGCGAAGCCCTTCTTGACCAGCGATTGATTCCATTGGGTTTCGCCAGAAATTTCGCCTGCTGGTGCGGTCAGGAGATCGCGAATGTGGGGTCAAATGAGAGCGGTAATCGCGATATATCAACAGCTACAGCTTGGACTTCAGCTTCCACGCTGCTGATTGTTGGCTGATAATCGTCCTATGCATTCGTGGGAAGCTCTCCTTCCGTCTAGATTGAGACCAAGTGGAATGTTCTCAACTGCATTCCTGAGCCTCGGAAAGGATGATCTGCGGGCGGCTGGGCAGCACCTGTGTGAGTTGCCGTATGCCCGAAATCGCTACCCTGACGATCCACTGGCTGTCCTAACCGAACAGCGCGGAACGTGCAGTACCAAGCACGCGCTCCTCCGCCGTCTCGCTATTGAACAGGGAATCAATCTTGTGCTCGTTCTTGGTATTTATGAGATGAATGAACGCAACACGCCGGGTGTCGGCTCCGTTTTGCGGGAACACGGTTTAAAGTCCATCCCTGAAGCTCACTGTTACGTCCGGGTTGGAGACAAACGCATCGATGTCACGAGGCAACGTGCTCGTGGCGATGTGGAACCAATATCCCATTTCCTCCATGAAGAGGAGATCGATCCGAGTCAGATAACGATATACAAAATCGGCATCCACAAGAGCTACCTACACCAATGGATAACCATTACGCCAAGTCTTGGCGGGCTGACACTCTCAGACATTTGGGCGATCCGTGAAGAATGTATTGCGGCTTTGAGCCGACGACCGTAGAGTCGATTCGAGGTATCGCGACGAACGCGCGGATTCCGACATTCCCATCTTAAAAGAAGCGAACGCCGAGTACGCGAAGCTACAATAGCGCCCTCTTGTTTTGGGTAGAGTTCTTGGTTGTAAACTCTCACCAATTGTGCGGGCGAGGCTGGAGGCGCACGGGTATGACTAAGAGAAAACGCATCTCTCCAGAAGCTCAGGATGCGAGCTTGGTGCCAAAGCAGCGCAAGCCTATTCCCCATGCGTTCGTTCTTGATGCGATTGCCACACTATCGCCGTACACCCGTCCTATGTTTGGCTGCCTTGCAATCTATGTAAAAGACAAAATCGTGTTGATCCTACGGGACAAGCCTAAAAGCACTGCGGATAACGGAGTATGGCTCGCCACTACCCAAGAACACCACCAGAGCTTGCGGCGTGAGTTCCCGAACATGCGATCCATTCAAGTATTGGGCAAACGCGTAACGGGTTGGCAAGTCCTCCCAGTCGATGCGCCTGACTTTGAATCAGCGGCACTGCGGGCATGCGAGCTTGTGCAGGCTGGAGACCCTCGGATCGGCAAAATTCCGGGCGCACGAACGTCGAAGTCCGGATCAAAAGCGACTGGAAGATCGTCGAAGCAGATCAAAACCTCGAAGAAACACGGGAGCACAATCGACTTCGACGCCGTACGGAAGATCGGCTTGGCATTGCCCGGAGTGGTGGAGAGCACAGCCTACGGGTCACCCGCGCTCAAGGTTCGCGGAAAACTTTTGGCATGCGTGCCTTCTCATCGTTCGGCTGAGCCGGGTTCGCTTGTGGTTCGCGTCGGCTTCGACGACCGCGCCGAACTGCTGGCAGCCGACCCGGATGTTTACTACGTGACCGACCACTATCTCAACGACACCTCCGTGCTAGTTCGCCTGTCCCACATTTCACCCGATGTCCTGCGGGACTTGCTCGGCATGGCTCACAAGTTTGTGACCGCGAACGCGGCACGCCGCTCGCCATCGCGGAACCGCCGCAAGCCTGCCTGACTCCGGCTCTGGAGCAAACCAAGGACGAATACGCGAGACTGCAATAACTGAGTGGGGCAATCACGGCTGGCACGATTAGACTCGCTGATCCACGGCGTCAAGGCTTCTTAGGCGTTATCGGTGATTGCACTCATTATCGCGGCGGCAGTTCACCCTGCACGCAAGAGTCGGAGAGCCTAATTCTGGGTTGTCGCTGCTACGCGGACTTCGCGGACTGCGTCCACAACGGCATCCGGGCGATCCGAAGGAATGTCGTGACCGCTTCTCGACACCATGATGCGCCTGCCGCGAGTGGAGAGACGCGCCAATCGCATCTGGAGATCATCGACCCAAATGCTCTGAAATTCGTCGAAATCCTGCTTGCTGAGACCACTACTTAGTATGGCATCGGTATTCTCAGCAGCGGTCAGTACCACAAGAGGCTTGTCGCTGATCTGGTCAGCAACTCGCGCTTGCTCCGCGCTGACCCGGATTTGTTCAAGCTCGCTGGCTCTAGCTCTCAGGTACTTCGTCTGGAGGATCAAATAGGCACCGTGGTCTGCGCCCTGCGCTCGAAGCATGAGGCGTCCAATGCCAAGGTCGATAAGAAAGAAAGCATACCGTTGCTGTCGCTCGCAGTGCTTCAATAGCGCCGCGCTGATTGCGCTCCACGCCTTCGGTAGCAATTCATACTGATCCTCTTGCGTAGCGTCAACTAACACAATTCCCGTCACCTCGTCTGGGTATAGCCCATTAAGCACACGAACGTTATATCCACCAAAGGAATGACCGACAAGCACATACGGCGGCATTTCACCAGCATTTCTAAGAAGTGCATGCAGCTCCCTCGCAATCTGAAGGCTGGTACGCGGCATTGAACCCGGATCACTGCCCCCATAGCCTGCACGATCATAGGAGCAGACTCGCGCAAACTTCGCGATCTCTGGCTGGACAGCCCTCCACTCGACAGACACATCGCCCCATCCAGCTTCTAGGATCACCGTTGGACTGCCCGCTCCCGTGCAATTAAGCATCAGACGGTAGCCGCCCACATTGACTAACCGACCGTTTTCAGGAAAACGGCGAGCATCCAGCCGTGTCGCGATAGCTTGATAGGATGCGCCTGCCAGAGCCAGCAGGATCACCAGCACACCTAGGCTCAAAGCGACGATGCAAAGCCAGCGACGCATACGGGGTCGATCTTTTCTCAGATAGCCTCAAATTACCACGTCGCGGCATCGTCTGGAACTGCTGGACGGGAGCGTTGGCGCATCTGGGAGTGGCTCGTGCCAACGCCTTGCAAGCGAGAGCTTCGCAGGGAGCGGATGCCGATGCCGCCCGCGTCCGGGCGCTCGCCGCCTACAAGGATTTCCTCACCCTCTGGAAAGACGCCGACCCCGACATCACCGTCCTGAAGCAAGCCAAAGCCGAGTACGCGAAGTTGCAATAGCAGATCGCACCCAGCGACCGACTCGGAATGGCTGTTCTCTTTGGTGTCAGCGTAGCCCTGATCGCGGCGGTGTACGCCGAAACAGCCGAGCAAGCCTCTGCTTGTTGGATTAGGATTCCCGGATGCGATCTCTAACGCGAATCGTCCTCGCAGGTCTAGCGATCAGACTGCTCCTCAATGTGGCTGCCGTTGCGCAGGATGTTCCTGCCCAGAAAGTGGATCAAATCTTCTCTCTCTACGACAAACCGGGATCACCGGGATGCTCACTGGGGGTGATTCGCGACGGCGAATTCGTTTACCGGAAAGCCTACGGTCTGGCGACTCTCGAACTCGGAGTTCCTCTTTCGCCGCAGTCCGTTTTCTACATGGGTTCGGTGTCGAAGCAGTTCACAGCCGCGTCCGTCGTGCTCGCCGCAGAGCAGGGCTATCTTTCGCTCGACGATGACGTGCATAAATACGTACCGGAGCTTCCCGACTATGGTCATGTCGTTACCTTGCGGCAGATGATCCACCAAACCAGCGGATTTCGAGACTTCTACACGCTTCTCGGTCTGTCAGGTCACGATCCAGCGGACTTCAATTCCCCAGAAGAGACTTTCAAGATTGTGGTTCGTCAAAGAGGGATGAACAACATCCCCGGAGACGAGTGGATTTACAGCAACACCAACTACTTTCTGCTCGGCATCGTCGTAAAACGGGCGACCAAGAAGTCGCTCGCCGAGTTCGCTGCCGAGAACATCTTTACGCCTCTCGGCATGTCTCACACGCTTTTCTATGACGACCACACGGTCGTGGTACCCGGTCGAGTTGCCGCGTACGATTCCGGCCGGCACGACAGCTTTCACGTGGACTGGTCTACAACGTTTGAACTGGTCGGGGCGGGTGGTCTGATGAGCACTGTTGATGACCTGCTTCTCTGGGACAGGAATTTCTATGCGAACCGACTCGGCAAAGGAACGCTCGTACAGGAGTTGCAGACGCCCGGTGTGCTCAACAATGGCAACAAGATCAGTTATGCGATGGGACTCGACTTGGGGAACTATCGAGGCTTGCCTATCGTCGAGCACGGTGGAGCACTCTTCGGATACCGGACTGAGCTTTTGCGCTTTCCAGAGCAGAAATTCTCCGTGATCTGCCTTTGCAATATCGCCAGTGCCGTGCCGGAAAATCTTGCACGAAAGGTCGCCGACATTTACTTGTCTGACCAGTTGCAACCCGGCGCGAGCACCCTCAATCCCTCAAGCAAGGGGAATTTCCCCGATCCCGCCACGTTCGCTGGGAAATACCTCGATCCTCGAACCCACCTGATGTACACGTTCGCTGCATCGAATGGCAATCTGATGGCGTGGGGAGCAGTGCTGATACGGATCAACGCGAACCAGTTCTACGATCTCGGAAGCGATGTCATTACGTTTGAACCGTCAAAAGGCGTCATTCACGCGAAGCTCGATCTAAAGGGAGAGACCTACTTTTCGGGTAGCAGGGTTCAGGAGCTTCATCTGGGCGAGCCTGTGCTGGCTTCCTACACAGGGCAATTTCGGAGCGCAGAACTCGACACGGTTTACAGCTTGTCAATCGACAAGGGCGTCTTGACTCTGCGGAACCATGACAACCCACCCCAGAAATTGATTCCGATTGCGAAGGACGAATTTGATGCTGGCGACTTCGGAAGGCTTGTTTTCGAACGGGACTCAGGCGGGCGGGTTTTCGGCTTTCGTGTATTTACGCAAGATGCTCGCGGAATCGAGTTCCAGAAAAATGAATTGAACGAGACTTTCTCTTGTCACTTCATAGTTGTATCGACCAAAGCATCCACGATGTCTGAGAGTCCCTTCGCTCCCTCTGCGTTACAGAGCAAGACCACACCGACTCCCGAATCCGGCAGGTAGCGCAGGAACGCGGCAGTCGAGAGTTCTAACCCGTTCATGCCGACCATCTTTGTTTTTCCTTTCCAGTCCGAAACGCCCCAGCCAAGCCCAAAGACGGTCTTCGATCCGGTAGTTGCGCCACAGCCCGCCCGCGCTAACGAAGGTCGGTATCCCGCTTTCGGCGCTCACGCCTGCCCCTGTGAGGACGAAGAGTTTAGCGGTAAGAGACATGGAGAGCACGGATCAAAGTGTAACGGTTCGAACTCGACTTCTCGTCCCCATTTTGCGCCGCCCCAATTGATCGACGCGGATCAGGCTAGCTGCGGAACGGCTATCATGCTTGCATCACTGAAATTGTAGACAAGACCCTTATGAGAGTTTTCAAGCCTAGCTTTTGCCTTGCTCTGCTCATGGCAACTATGTTCGCTTCCGCGCAGCAACGAACACCGCCGAAGGCTGCCGAACAAATAAACCAAGTCATGCAGGCTCGTGCCGCAGCAGGAGACTTCAGCGGCGCAGTGCTAGTCGCGCACGAAGGTCGTATCCTTTACGAACACTCCTTCGGGTACGCAAACCTCGAATGGAAAATTCCGAACGATTTGCAGACGAAGTTTGAAATCGGCTCAATAACGAAGCAGTTCACGTCTATGCTGGTGCTGCAATTCGTGAATGAAGGCAAGATCAAGCTCGATGGACACGTCTCAGACTACCTGCCGTACTACCGGAAGGACGTTGGAGATCGCATCACCATAAGCGAGTTGCTGTCCCACACTTCGGGTGTTCCCAATTTTATACATGCCCCCGGTTTTCTGGAAGGCTCAGCCAGCCGAACAAAATACACGGTCAAAGACTTCGTACAAAAAGTATTGCAGCGAGAACTTGGAGTTCGAGCCGGGAACGAGGTTCAACTACAGCAACTCAGGTTATTTCCTGCTGGGTGCGATTCTTGAGCAGGTTTCCGGCAAGTCGTATGAGCAGCTTGTGAAAGACTGCATCTTTACCCCACTAAGCATGAACGATTCTGGCTACACGCATACCGAGACCATCATTCCTCACCGTGCTGCTGGATACGAGCGTTCGACCAGTGGGTTACAGAATGCGCGGTTCTATGACATGTCTATTCCATTCGCTGCTGGAGCGCTGTACTCCACCGTTGGCGATCTCCTCTTGTGGGATCGGGCGCTCTATGGCGAGCGGCTCCTTCCTGCAAACCTGCGCGATCTGCTTTTCAAGCCGAATCTGGAGAATTATGGGTTCGGCTGGGCGATTCTCATACCCAAATCGGGTTCACCCTACGCAGGGGAAACAATCCTCATGCACGGCGGCGAGATATTTGGTTTCCAATCTTTGATAGAGCGCATCCCCAAGTACAGGGAATTGATCGTGCTGTTGGACAATACGGACAGCCCAAAGCTCCTAGAGATCGCACTTGAGATCAGGAGTGCATTGTCTGAGAACCGCTGACCATCACCATGCAAGGTGCTACAGCATCGCTGCTGCTCGGAAAACACATGGTCGCCGCATGTTCCGCTGCTTCCATCGGGGTGAACACGCGGTCGCAGATCAGACATCGCCGCATGCCACGGACGACTACAAAGACCTTTCCCAACGTTTCGATCTGCATTTTGTTCATAGACTGTCGCTCACAGCGCTGGCTTGCTCCGGCAAGCTCCCAGCGAGCGCGGGAACCGCGACATCTGGGTTGGTGCTCGCCTCTTTCATCAATCGGCAGACGGACGCCCGCGAGATGCGGTGCTTATTGGCAACTTCGGTCAGGGACATGCCGGAGCGGCGATCTTGGAGGACTTGCTCGCGGTTGACGTTGAGCCTCGCACGCCCGATCTGACGACCCTCCAGCCTTGCCCGGCGCATTCCACTTTTGACGCGTTCAACGACGAGTGAGCGTTCCAATTCAGCAATCGCCGAGATGATCGTCACGAAAAGACGCCCCATCGCATCCCCCGTCGCCACACCTTCTCTGCGGCTGATGAACTCGATTCCCAGACTGTCCAGTTCGTCCACTACTTGCAGGAAGTTCCTAGTGCTCCTCGCGATACGGTCGAAAGCCGCGACCAGCACGACCGAGAACTTCTTCCTTCGAGCATCTGCCATGAGGGCGTCGAGACCCGGACGGCGTGCCTTCTTCCCACAGACACCACGGTCTTCGTATTCGTGGATAACCTCGAATCCTCGCTGTGCCGCCAACTCTCGAAGATCGTACAACTGAGATTCCACGTGCTGGTCGGGAGTCGAAACGCGGACGTACAAGGCTGCTCGCTTCATCGGCTGGTTTCCTCCATTGACTCCCATTGTAGTACGTATCTACGTATATGCGTATAGCACAGAGGAGCCACGTCCAAGGCACCACGGTGTAGTACGCAGTTACGTAAATACGTGTACAATGGGCTTATTCGAGATTACGTGAGAAGCAAGACCCCAACTCGCAGTCCCCGTTCGCGAGCGGTTAGCGCGAAGAAGGCTGGCGAAACAGGCGGCGAGAAGCCTGTTGCTCTGACGCTCAAGGTCGATCACGCGACCTATGTGCGTCTCTGCACGTTGGGGGCTACCGAGCGCCGCACGAATCAGGACATCCTCCAGCAGGCGCTCCAAGAGTACCTTGACCGAGCAGGAAGCTGACTCCCCCGTCAGCAAAAGTGCCTCCCCTGAAAACTAAGACTCTTTACAGGAGGTCGTCTTGTCTAGCAAAGCAGCCGCCGTCCCGTCCGCGTCCGAAACCATCGAATGCCCGTTGTGCTCCGGCGCGGGTGAACTCAGCCGCGCCGAGATTCTCGATCGCCTCGGCGTTCAGCGATTTCGCCCGTGTCGCCCAGCTTTCTGCCGAGGAGGCATTCCGGCTACTCCAGAACAAGCACGACCGCGAGCACCAGACGGCGTGGTCGCGCTTTGAAGGTGAACTGGTGAAGCGCACAGCCGAGATAAGGGAACAGCCTCAGCGAGGAACTGCGCCGGCACAATCCGAAAAGGAAAGTCTCAGCTCGCCGAGTCGAGGATTGCTTGAGGGAGGTCGTCCAGCTTCGCGAGCAGAATCAGCAGTTGGAAGCGGAGATGGCGAAGGTCGCGAGAGTGGGTCGGAAGGAGGAGATCGAGTTTCGCTGAAGAAGCACAAACTTGGGCTGGGCTTTGTGTCAGCGAACGAGTTACGCGAAACGGGGACTTCGTTCTCGCCTACCGCGATCCCAGCGGCACTCCGCTGGAGCCGCGCATCATCGTTGACAACAAGGACAAGGCTTCTATCACCGAGGGCGATCTTAGGAAGCTCATTCGCGATGCCAGAGAACGTCGTTGCCCGGTGGGAATCATCGTCGCAAGGGAAGAAAGCCAACTTCGGCAGCACGACCGCGAGCGGCGGTGGGGTCAGGACGAAGGCGTATGGATTCTGCGGACGACCCGTCAATGGCTTCCCCGCGACCTCGAAGTGCTCAAACCCGTGTTCGAGCGGATGAGAACCGAAGGCGCGGACTTCCTCCAGAAAAATTCCGCGCTGGCGGAAGAAGTGCGCCGCACGTTCGTTGACCTTGACGAGGTCGAGCGCGAGTTAAAGAAAGCAGCCAAGGCAATCGAGACTGTCTCGATGATGACCGCGAAGTACAGGGAACGGCTGCGGGTACTCTGCGATACCGCCGCAGCGGCGAAGATCGCCTCCAAAGTCGGAACATGGCGGCAGCATTGCGGCGGCGCTTAGGCAATAACAAAACGGAGGAAACAATGGAAATCCTAAAGAGCCTTTTCCGCAGCATCGTTCGGTTGGTCGCTATTAACATCGCGTTGATTCTGTTCTTCGCCTCGGCTCCCCTTCTCTACGTGACCGTGCCGTTTTGGGTCATCCTGACGCACAAGAGCGTGGCGGATATGGCTACTGATCTACATGCTCATCGGTCCGTTCGTTTGCGGGTTCTGGATGACTGTCGATCTGCCACTGGCAAACTGTGCGTCTGGCGCAAGCGCAGGGTCGGGTTAGAGAATTGGCGCGATAGCGAAGGCGGAATGGTTCTGCACGGTTGGAAAGTCCATCGGGTTCATGGTAATGGGTTGGTTCGGCATCGGCACTGGCGGAATTTCGTTTTCTGCGGTGCGGCAGGAAACCTGCTCCACAGCACTACAGGTAGGTTGGAGTTCTTCGCAATGGCACCGTTCGCGGTGTTTGCGCCCGTTTGGTTGGTGCTGTTGCGCCGCTGGATGCGAGAGCAGGAAACGTGAGGACTTCATCAGCCGGGCGAAGGGCGACCGCGAACTGCGGGAAAAGTTGCATGCGATCTCGCTCCAAGCCAAGAGCATGCGCAGCCAGAACGCGCACTGACAACAGGGTCATGATGACGGGGAGGAATTGATGATGGACGATTATTGCCATGTGTTTGTGCTGACGTCCTTGTCTATTGATGAAAATGGCGATGTCAAACGCCGGAATGTCGCCGTGACGTTTGATTTGTTTGAAGCAGAAGATCACCGAAACAGAGGCGTCGAGCACGAATATGACGTTTTTGTTGTGGCGGGCGACTGGCGCGAGGATGCCGAACAATCGAATTTGGTTCAAAGCCCTCCGCGACCTTCGAGAAATGGTGCGTCGCAGAGGCAGGAGGGGCAATGAGCGAACGGGCAAAGGCATACTTAGTTCAAGGTAAGACAGTCTTCGCGGCAGGGCTGATGATCAAGCTGATCGAGACGGAGCCGACGCCGGAGAACCTCGAACTGCTGGCAGACATTTACATGAGGCAAGGGCTTATTTGATCACGCGAAAGCGCTGTACTTGCGCGTCGTGAAAGCGGGACTGAAATGAAGCCCTTAATGCACGAGGAGGCGCTGCCATGAGCATGAGAATCAGCAAGAGCAAATTCTGCGCAGGCGTGCAGTGCCTGAAGCGCCTTTACTTGCAGGTTCACCAGCCAGAACTCGCGGCAGCGACCCGATGCTGCCGCAGAGGCGATCATTGAGCAAGGACACGAGGTCGGCATGCTCGCCCGGCAGCTTTTTCCCGGTGGAGTAGAAGTCTGCGAGCGCAGTCTCGATCAGGCGATCCGCGCAACTCGCGAGCTAGTCGCCAATCCCGAAGTTCCGGCGATTTTCGAGGCGAGTGTTCGAGCACGGCGGCGTGCTCGTGAAAGTGGACGTTTTGCATCGACGGCGCGACGGCCGCTGGCGTCTCATCGAAGTCAAGTCCACGAGCGACGTTAAGGATCACCATTACGAGGATGTCGCGAATCCAGTACCGAGTGGTTACGCGCTCCGGGGTGGATGTGGCGATCGGTCATGCTTGGCACACGTCAACAGGAATTACGTCTATCCGGGCGGCGAGATCGACCGATGCGAAACGATTCTTCCGGATACGAAACCTGACACGCCGGGTCGAGCGATTGCAGCCCAAGCTCACGTTCCAGCTACGATCGGAGTTCACCGTGCTCGCCATGCCTACAGCGCCGGACATCGCTCCCGGTCGGCACTGCACCGATCCCGTCACCTGCGAGTTCTATCGACCGCTGCAATATCCCGCGCCCGAACGATCACATCGGATACCTGCCGAGATTGCACGCGAGCGCCGCCGAGGAGCTTGAAGAATGGGCGTCGAGTCGATCCGCGACATCCCTGACGACTTCGAGTTGAGCGACATTCAGCGTCGGGCTGCAACTTGCGTGCAGATCGGGCGAGCCGTGGTACAGCCCGGAACTGTCTGCGAGCTTGGATGGGCTGAAGTACCCGCTGTACTTCGCAGACTTTGAAACAGTGAACCCGGCGATTCCGTCGTTTGCAGGGATGCGTCCTTACGACCATTTGCCTTTTCAGTGGTCGGTGCATGTCCAGCGGCAGCCGGGCGCAGAGCCGGAGCACTACGAGTTCCTTGCCACAGATGCCGAACGATCCCCGGCGCGAGTTCATCTAGCTCGCTGTGCGCTGCGCTGGGCGAGAGCGGCAGCATCGTCGTGTATTCCTCGTTCGAGTCGCAGCGGCTCTCCGAACTTGCCAGTTGGTTTCCTGAGTTCGCGGATCGGATCAAGCGCGATCCAAGCCCGCCTGTTCGATCTGCTGCCTGTCGTGCGGGAGCACACTTATCATCCGGCATACGCAGGCTCGTACTCCATCAAGTCGGTCTTGCCCGCGCTCGTGCCTGAGATGACCTACGATGGCATGGAGGTCGCGAATGGGCAGGACTGCTGGGCTGGCTTGGGAGTCGCTGGTGCGTGGCGGGCTGGATCAGTCCGAGCGGGACAGGACAATGAAGGCTCTGCTAGATTATTGCGGACAGGACACACTCGCTCTCGTCAGGCTTCTTGAGAGACTTCGTTTAGTCTCGATCTGATTCCACGAGTTCAGTCGCACTCGAAGGGAGAAATTATTCTAGGGGCATTGCGGCTTTCTCGAACGTGTCACGCAACCTGAATGCGATGCGTTGAGTTCGCCCCATCTTCATCTGACCCGGTCCAACCCCTCTCAACCAAAATGCCCTTCCGTTCTGTAGCCGAACCGTGACCTCTAATCCCAGTGCTTCTTGAGAAGTAGTGATGCCTTTGACGGGTGCGATCTTGAAGTTGCGGCCTCGGATACTTCCGGGTTTCAACTCCTTATCGAAGATCGAGTCATTGTCGAACCACACTTTTTCCTTTCCGTCGCCTCTCGTGTATGCGATGTTCGCCAACAGATAGGTTCTAGACCCGGAGCGGTTTCTGATATCGAAATTCGGATAGAAGTTTGGCCCTGTGAAACCCCAGTTATAAGCAACTTTGACATCCGTGGCCCGCAGGAACCATTGAATCACGACGTACAACACGATGAGGAGCACGCTTGCGAAAACATCGCCGATGAAGATGGCAAGAACTTCATCCCAGAATGTCATTCTACTTGGCTCCTACGGCTTGCGTGAGAGCAGTTCTCCCGTGATCGGGTTTTTGAATGTGTTTTCATCGACGTAGTTGAGAGGCGTTCCATCTTCCAATTGGCAGGTTTTCATCCCCGGTATCGAACTCGGCCCGTCCAGTGTAGATGTTGAGATGCGATCCTGATGCACGTACGCAAGATGCCGAGTTCCATCTTCGCTAAACAACAGTAAAGTTTCCATCGTGACCTCCGAGCGGATTGGATTACACTACGATGCCTGTTTGAATATCCTCTCTATGTCAGGCTCCTGCATCCCGGCTTCCTTCAACCTCGACCGCAACTCCGACTCGGTGCGAATATCGGTCGTCATCATGTACCCCGGCTTCGTGTTCTCCTTGTCCTTCAATCGAATCTCGAACTCTTGCGGGTCCGTATCCTCGATCTTCCGCAATCCCATCACTTGATACATCCGCGATTCTCCCTCGACTGACCGAAATGTAGCACAGATCATGAGCGAATCAAAGGCGAAGGATGTGCTAGGATGCCGGGATGGACGAAGGCAGGAAGCGTGTGATCGGGATCATGGCAGCAATTTTGACGAGCCTGCACATGCAGACTGCTGACGATCTGTTCGGAGGTCCGCAAGGAAGCCCACGGAGTGACAAACTGATCGCTGCCAGCATCCAATGGGCTGAAATAATTATGACGAAGATCGACGAGCGATTTTCAAAATAGGCATGATCCACTTCGTGGTGTAATCTAGCGGGTTCTCTTCCCCTATATCTTGTACGGAGTTCTGTCGAATGGCTCGTACTCGCACCGCCACAGTCTCGCCCAAAAGCAAAACCGCAAAAAGCTACAAGCATCCTGAGTCTGAGAGTCCGATGCGGCCAGAAGTGGGCACGCAATCTGAGTTCAAGAAGAAGTTGCCGCCAAAGAAGTACCGCTACGATGATTCACTCTCGCCTGTTCTTGAGTGGGATGGACAGAACCCGGCCCGTGAGCGAGGCGAAGCCCGGATCGCCAAGGCCGAAGCAGAACTTTCGGAGGCACGAAAGAAGCTCAACGGCAAGCCCGAAACAAAGGATGCTGCTGCTCACGTCAAAGCGGCTCAGAAGGCCGTGAGCGAACTCAAGGCAATGAGCAAGCCGTTTCTGAATTGGGCAGGCAAGGCGGAACGCCTCTCATTCGATGTGCCCACGCTTCCCCTGTTCATCCACGAGCGTCTGTCCACGAAGGCAATTCTCGAAACGCTGAAAGGCCACAAGCGGGACAAGCAAACGGACATGTTCGAGCTGTTCGGCGATCCCCAGCACTCGATCACCGACCAAGTGCTGCGTGCCTATGAACACAAGGACAAATGGGTCAACCGAATGATCTTGGGTGACTCACTGGTTGTGATGAACTCGCTGCTGCACTATGAGAATCTGGGCGGGCAGGTTCAGATGATGTACATCGACCCGCCGTATGGAGTGAAGTTTGGTTCGAATTTTCAGCCCTTTGTTCGCAAGCGGGACGTGAGCCATAATGACGATGAAGACATGACCCGCGAACCCGAGATGGTGCAAGCGTACCGGGACACGTGGGAACTAGGATTGCATTCATACCTAACTTACCTTCGTGATCGCCTGCTAGTCGCACGCGAATTACTCTCAGCGAGCGGAAGTCTCTTTGTGCAGATCAGCGAAGAGAATCTTCATCACGTCCGCGAACTAATGGATGAGATTTTTGGAGTCGAGAACAGGGCTGGGATTATAGATTTCGTAAAAACGTCTGGTCTTGCAACCGCTGACACTCTGGCCACTGCCTGTGATTACCTCCTGTGGTACGCGAGAGACAGAACGCAGATAAAGTTCCGACCACTATTTTCTCAACGCACCGATGCAGGCGAACCGGGAAGTCCGTATGGATTCCTTGAACTACCCAGTGGTGACCGCCGAAGCATGACCCGAGAGGAACGCGAGGGTAGTTCTGCACTGCCTTCTGGATCAAAGGTCTTTCGGATTTCGGACTTGACGAAGCCGGGTCCCGGTAGCAAGTACGAGTTCCAGTTCGGCAACAGGAAGTACGAACCGGGCAATCGGTGGTGGGGAACGACGCCTGAGGGTATGGCGAAATTGGCGGCGGAGCGGAGACTGATGGCTGTTGGCGACGGTCTCTATTATGTACGGTACGCGTCTGACTTCCCCGTGCATCCTCTTCGCACACTGTGGGCGGACACTGGTACAGGCGGATTCGTTGAAGAAAAATTTTACGTGGTGCAAACGAACTCGAAAGTCATCGCACGCTGCATACTGATAACCACAGACCCCGGTGATCTGGTGGTCGATCCCACTTGCGGCAGTGGTACTACGGCATACTGTTCCGAACATTGGGGCAGACGGTGGATCACAATTGATACCAGCCGTGTTCCCTTGGCCCTTGCACGGCAACGGCTGCTGACCGCAACTTATCCATGGTACGAACTCAAGGACGAGGCACGCGGCCCAGCCGTCGGCTTTACCTACACCCGTAGGCAGAACAACAAAGGCGAGGAAGTGGGCGGGATTGTGCCGCACGTCACGCTGAAATCCATCGCTAACAGCGACCCCGCCGACGAGGAGATTCTTGTTGATCGCCCCGAGACAGACTCCAAAATCATTCGTGTCACAGGGCCACTTTGTGTGGAGGCAACGATTCCCACTCCTCGCGATTGGGAGGAGGTCAGCAGTGCCTCGGGTTCGGCAACGACTGCGGCGGACGACTCGTTCGTTGACCGTATGATCGAAATTCTGCGAAAGACGCCGGTGCTCCGGCTCGAAGGCAACCGTACCGTTACCCTGAAGAGCGTTCGGCCCCCAGCGAAAAGCCTTTCATTGTCCGCAGAGGCGGTCATAGCAAACGGAGCCGAAAAGCCCGTAGCGTTTGTCTTCGGCCCAGAGAACGGAGCCGTCAGTGAGAAGCTGGTGTACGAAGCCGCCCGCGAAGCACGGGCGAAGAACTATACCCATCTGTATGTCATCGGGTTTGCGATTCAGCCTAATGCTCGGGAGTTGATTGAGAAGTGCAACAGCGTGGTGAACATCCCTGCAACCTACGTTCAGGCAACGGCAGACTTGATAATGAGTGACCTTTTGAAGAACACCCGCTCTAGCCAAGTCTTCAGTGTTTGCGGAATGCCCGAGGCGGAATTGCGACAGATGAAAGCTAATGAGAAGGACGGCCCTACAAAATACGAAGTGGAACTCCTCGGCATGGATGTTTTTGACCCCACAACACTAGAAGTCAGTCATCGCAAGGGTGACGATGTTCCCGCATGGTTCTTGGACGCGGACTACAACGGACTGTGCTTCCACGCATCACAAGCGTTTTTCCCACGCACGGGAGCATGGGAGAACCTAAAGAAAGCACTTACGGGTGATTACGAAGAATCGGTTTGGGATCATTTGGCGGGCACCGTGAGTGCTCCCTTCGAGCTTGGAGAGCATGGACAGGTTGCGATCAAAGTCATCGACGACCGGGGCAACGAACTCCTGATTGTGAAGTCTGTCAAAGAGGCAAAACGATGAACACCAGCGTCGTTGAGGGATTTCGACTGGTGGTGTTCTTGGAGACTGAAGACAAAAAGCTAATCCTTGACGGAAAATCGTTTTGTTGCGAATCCGAACAGGAGGTCAGTCGGATCGAAGAGTTTTCCCGAAGGACTGGGAAGTTGCCATACCGTCGAACATTCGTGTCGATAGCCGTAATCGGTCCTAACGAAGACATCTGCAAGTCTGCCGCCAGAATCTATGGAGATGACTACAACGGCCTTCAAGGTAGAACAGAATACGCGGTTCTCAAGACCGGAGACACCGTGATGAACCACATCAATATCGCTGGCCGTGATGACTTGCGACAACTCCTCTCTCAGATCTCGGATAGATGGAAACGGAGAGAGTTATACGATTCCTTGCTAAGAATGGCTAAAGACATGCGTCCGATGACCCGTAGCCAGAAATTAGAGGCACTGCGTTGGGCAACGGTGCATTCCGGTAACCATAATTACTCAGAGGCACGCCTGAATCGTTGCATGACACTTGACGACGTGGCCTGCTGGGGAAGTTGTGATTAGCTCATGAGCGTCTACATTGCACCAGAGGTCAACGAGCCGATCCTCAACAGCCCGTTTGAGAAGCCCAGTCGTTACTGGTACATCAAAGAGGGCGAGACCCCTGTCCTTGCTGACGGTCGTCGTCCGTCCTTTGTGTTCCCTCCACGCGATCAAAAGGAGCCGTGGAAGACGGACGAGAAACTCCTCCGGCCCTCCAAAGAATATCCATCCGGGTACGAACTAATTCTTGTGAATCTTGTTCGTGAGCGTGTCGAATCGTGGAAGTCTCAAGGCTATCCCGGCGTCACCCGCACGACTCTGGAACTGATGCAATGGTGGACGAGAGATGGCAGAGAGAAGAGGTTGTTCTTCGCCCAGATTGAAGCTGCGTTGAGCATCATTTTTCTCACCGAAGCGAGAGCCGACTTTCTACAAGGCATCGAAGTCCCCCGCGATGAGCCTAGCGATGACCGAAAAGCAGATGGCTACGCGGGATTTCTGCGTTACGCCTGCAAGATGGCAACAGGCGGTGGTAAGACGACGGTGATGGGGATGCTGGCTTCTTGGAGCATTCTCAACAAGGTCAACGACCGGAGTGATGCCAGATTTTCCGACGTTGTGCTCGTGGTATGTCCAAACGTCACAATTCGCCAACGGCTTGCTGAGTTGAATCCTGAGAATGGAGAAGCCAGTATCTACCGCACCCGCGATCTTGTACCGCCCCATCTCATGCCGTTGCTCACTCAGGGCAAGGTGCTCGTCAATAACTGGCATGTGTTCGAGCCACAGTCGATGCAGTCTGGTGGAGTCGGGGGAAAGGTCATCAAGGCGGGCGTGCCAGTTCGCGTGAAAGAGACGATCAACATAGGCAGCAAGACAACGACTGCACGCGGTAGCCGATACCTCACGGTGAAGGATTATGAACACCAAGTAGCCGCTGGAATATTGGTTGTGCTTGAAGAAGACCGGGACAAGCAGGGCAACCTTAACAAAGTCAAGGTCGAATCTACCCGCTACTATGAAAGCGACACTTCCATCCTCAACCGTGTTCTGGGACGTGAAGTCGGGGGCAAGCAGAACATCCTCGTATTCAATGATGAAGCCCACCACGCATATCGGATTCGACGTGACGAACCGGAGCCGGGGGAGGAGGATGAGTTTGGAGAGACGGAAGAAGCTGACGAGTTCTTTCAGGAAGCGACCATCTGGATTGATGGTCTGGATAAAGTCCAGAAGCTACGCGGGATCAACGTCTGCATTGATCTATCAGCGACTCCCTATTTCTTGGGCAGAGTCGGGCTGGAAACGAACAAGCCTTTTCCGTGGGTGGTCAGCGACTTCGGCCTGATTGACGCGATTGAAGCTGGACTCGTCAAGATTCCACAGTTGGCTGTCCGCGACACGACGGGAGCCGAGATACCGGGCTACTTCAACATCTGGCAATGGATTCTGCCGCAGTTGACACCTGCGGAACGTGGCGGCAAGAAAGGCAGTCCAAAGCCGGAAGCTATCCTGAAATACGCCCACCACCCCATCGCAATTTTAGGCGCGAGATGGGAAGCGATGCGGGAGGAGTGGACGAAAATCGGTAGCGATCCGCGTCCACCAGTCTTCATACTCGTTTGCAAGAACACGACGATTGCAAAAGTGTTCTACGACTGGTTTGCGAATGATGTGGCACCTATCGGCATTCCGCCCGCAAAGATCGAAGGCTTCCGCAATCGAGATGGGAAGATAAACACGATCCGCGTTGACTCCAAGGTCGTGCATGAAACGGATACGGGAGAGGCGAAGAGCGACGAGTCCCGATGGATGCGGTTGACCCTCGACACCGTGGGAAAGACGGATTGGCCGCGTGACCGACAAGGGCGACCGATCCTCCCCGATGGATTTGAGGAACTAGCAAAGAAGTTGGAGAGACCACACCATTACCCTCCGGGCCGTGATGTCCGCTGCATTGTGAGCGTCGGAATGCTCACAGAAGGATGGGACTGCAACACAGTCACACACATTGTCGGACTCCGGCCATTCATGTCGCAGTTGCTCTGTGAGCAGGTCGTGGGTCGTGGCCTGCGGCGTGCCAGCTACGAGTTGAATGACGACGGAAAGTTCACAGAAGAAATCGCTCAAGTCTTCGGCGTCCCGTTCGAGGTCATCCCATTCAAAGCAAGTAAAGCCGGGGCGTCGGCACCGAGAATCAAACGCTACCATGTCCACGCCTTACCGAATCGAGCGGAGTACGAAATCCGATTCCCTCGCGTCGAAGGGTACACGCAGGCGATCCGAAACAAGATCACGGTCAATTGGACAAGCGTTCCTTCGCTACAACTGCAACCTGACCGTATTCCGCCTGAAGTCGAGATGAAGGGTCTCAATGTGAACAACATGGGACGCCTCTCCCTCAGTGGTCCGGGGCGTGCCAGCGATGTCTCGCTGAAAGAGTTTCGTCAGGGAAGGCGGCTCCAAGAACTGGTCTTCGATCTGGCGAAATCGTTCACTCGGGACTGCTTGGCTCAACCGAACTGCACCGTGCCAAGTCACGTTCTCTTCCCTCAGCTAGTCCAAATCGTCTCGCGTTACTTAAATGAGAAGGTCAAAGTTCACCCGCCAGCAGACTTGAAAGATTTGTTCTTGGCTCCGTATTACGGCTGGCTTGTCGAAATTCTGCTTGAAGCGTTGCGACCCGATACATCGGAGGGAGAAGCCCCTGAAGTGCCTCGCTATGAAACGACACGCGGCCCCGGCTCGACGGCTGATGTCGATTACTGGACAAGCCGAGAGACAGTGGAAGTCTTGAGAAGCCACGTCAATTACGTCGTGCCCGATACGAAGAGATGGGAGCAGTCTGCTGCCTATTACATCGACAAGCACAATGCAGTCTATTCCTTCGTCAAAAACGCAGGTCTCGGATTTGCAATTCCGTACCTGCACAACGGTCAGATGCACGACTACATGCCTGATTTCATCATTCGATTGAAAGAGGACTCTCCGGCTCACATGATCTTGGAGACCAAGGGATACGACCCACTCGAAGATGTGAAACGTGCCGCCGCCGAGCGGTGGGTTTCGGCGGTAAACGCGGAAGGCAGCTACGGTCGATGGGAATACCGTATCGCAAAGAAGACGACGGAAGTAAGCGGGATCATAACCGCCGCTTCTGTTGATGGGCTGGAGGCCGACTAGCTGTCGGTCAAGCATGAAGGAAGACATACTGGAACAACTCGTCGATGACTACCTGAAATTCAACGGCTTTTTCACTGTTCACAACGTGAAGTTCCAGCCTGCCGCGACCGATCCCGATTACATCAAGAGAGATGACTGTGTTGCCAGTGATGTGGATGTGATCGGATTCCATCCGATGCGTGAAGGAACCGGCCGCGTTTGGGTTGTAAGTTGCAAGAGTTGGCAGGCTGGGTTCGATCCCAGAGAGAAGATTGCTGGAATTGAGGGAGAGAAGGTGGTCTCGGGAAGGCAGGCTTGGCGTGCGTTCCGTGAACTGGTCAAAAGAAAATGGGCTGATGGCTTGATGGCACGAGTGGAGAGCCTCACAGGTTCAACTCAATTCACCTACATCACCGCAGTCACAAAGTTGAGAGGGGACGCCTCACTCTGGGAGGAATACGCTCCCTTCAAGAACAATCTCCGAGGAAACCCCATCAAAATCCTCACGCTGCAAGAGATGTTGAGTGACCTGTACAAGAAGACCGACACCACCGTGGCGTCTTCGGAAGTTGGGCGTCTCTTGCAGGTAATCAAAGCTTCGGGCTGGAAACCGTAGTCTCGGAGCGGTAGGATCGGAGCAACAGAACGGGACTCGATGGTTTTTCGCAGTCACCACTTCTCCGCGAAGAAGGAATCGGCGAGGCCCCGCAAGACATCGTTCTTTTTGTGGTTGTGATGCAACTCGTACATCCCATTCATCAACAGAACGAACAGATTTGTGCTGGTGCGGAGCACTTCATACAGTGATTGCTCGTCATGTCCCGCGAGTTCTCGGTTGATCGCCAGTGATCCGCCGTGGGCATAGCTGCACGCTGCTTTCCACAGCTTGCCTTGAATGTCTACAAACAACGTCTCTTTGGGCTGAACGGTAGGCGGGGGAGCGAAAATCGTATCGAGTTCCCTCGCCCGATCCTTCATATAGCCCGGTACTTGTCCGTTTTTTCCGTGCAACAGTTCCTTGATGAGTTCGTCTTTGGCGAATGCCTGTATCCACAGAGCATTTATCACGTCCTCGTAGAGGAAGCGAAATAGCTTGAGTGCGGGGCCATTGTTCTCGTTTCCGATCTCCGTGAGGATCGCTTTGAAGTCTCCCGCAGCCATGCTGATGAATGCCGTTGCTACCCGAGAGCGGTCACTGTTGTCAGCGGTCTTTTGCTTACTGACCTCCTGAAGGATTCCTTCCCGATAGTGGGTTGCACGTTCGACGCAGTGTTTAATGCGGGGAGTCATGCGAGGGATTGTAGCACTCTGGTCACATGGGAAAAGCAGACAGGGAGCCGTGGATAACCATGCCCTTCGCCGTTAATGATGACCTACAGCGGAGTGGATGGACAAACCAAGGTCGCAGCTAGAATGATTGCTATGACGTTGATTTCGTCACATATCCACCCAGCTTTTGCGGTTCAAATATCCGACAGGCTGGTTGTAGAGAAGAGGGGGACTGTCATCAAGCCCTTCGACCCCTTTTCCAACAAGAGCGTTGTGTTCTGGGCACGTGACGCAATAGTTTCAATCGGCTATACGGGGTTGGCTTTCGTCGGAGACATGCCGATGGATGAATGGATCGCGGCGACCTTGATGGGTCGCTTTCCGACCAAGGATTCTGTCACGATGGGCAAAGAAGTTCTAGCCAAGTGGTTCGACATCGGACAGGCAGTCGATAAACTCTTAGTTGGGCTGCGAAACAGCGAAGTCGGCAAAGCGACGGAACCCTTTGAAATGGTGATCGTGGGCTGGAAATGGAGGCAGCGTGGTAAGCAGCTTAGACGTGTTGTGCCGATAATGTGGGTTCTTCGTCGTCCATTTACGCATGTGTCGAGGCAGCCCCGTTGGTGGTTCCTGAAGTCAACAGGTCATTCGTATGTCACGCCCGGTAGCAATGCTGACAGGCAAAAGTTTCTCGCCATCAGAGAGCAAGACGACAGTAAGTACAAATTTGACCCACAAACGGTTGTTAACCACGCTGAGCAGTCGTTTGTGAGGGCGACTCGGGAATCGGCGAATCCGAAGTTCGTAGGTCAAGACTACATGAGTATAGTCATCGCACCGCCTTCAATTCTTCCGCGTGTGCGAATCACATTCTTCCCAAAAGAGGTACATCGTTTTAACCGCTCTCCAGCAGCCCACACTCCTTGGGTGGTTGGCCGAGACCTGATTCTGCGTCCGGTGCTTGTCGCTGGAATGCCGATGCACTTCAAAATGGGACCGTTTGATGTGTCAGTGGGAGGCATCGGCGGCATTACGATTCCAAAAATTGATCCACCGCCAACGTACATCGGGCTAAAAAACGCAGATAGGTTGCGAAAACCGAGACCCCCGAAATGAGATTTTGATCTTCACTACTTCGTTTTAGCTGGCGAGCGTTCTTCGAAGAAGATTGCGATTACCGCGTAGAGAGCAAATCTCTGACGATGCTGAGCCACTCCGCATCTAGTGGCTCCCGGCATACGGGCTTGCCCGCCCGGCTGTACCAATAGGCTGCATTGCCCTGATCTCCCTCTTTGCGATGGATGTAGGCATGAACCCAAGAGCCGTCACGACCCTCGTCCTGCTGAGCGGATTCGTGCGCCCGCGTCCAATCGCCTTTGGCATCCCACCATAATCCGGCGAGGGCAAGCGTGAGTCCGGCTGGCGGTTCGGCCGCGGAGAGCGATTGGCGGAATTCGTCTAAGGTCATTTTGGGTTTCGCTTCAGAAGAGTGACGGCGCACTCATAGATGTTTCAGCAGACACCGCAAGTCTGCACCCGATAAGGCACCCGCCCCACCTTACTGCCCGGTGACACCTTTTGTCTCGAATAATCCGGCTTGCGCTGGATTCGAGCCAACGACGGTCAGCAAGACTTCTCTCTTCAGGTCGTCCCGCAGCCGGAACAAATCTTGACTCGTCGGATGGTGTTCGAGACCTTCCTCTGCAACCTCGACGAGCCTGCTGAGGAATGCCCGTTTCTTGTCAGTAGTCCAACCGCACCGATGCACCCACGCGATGCCTTGGCTGCCGAGGACGTGATATGCGTGGCTGCTGTACTGTCCTGATCGCTCAATCACACTTTCAAGTTCTTCGATGCCAGCGTTGAGATATTCCTCCGCGTGTAAATCGCTGGCGGTATCGACCGCTTTCCGCATCAGCATGTATCCGTAAGCGGTATCGACTCGGAAGTCTCCAGCACCGAGAGACCGCGCAGCGCCGAGAAAATTCTCAGCCTTGCGGATGTCGCCGCTCTCGACTTCGAGTGATCCACGTTGCAGCCAGTAGTGGTAATCTCCGCCGAGAATCGCTTCCAGCCGCGTGTACAGGTCACGAGCCGTCATAAAGCCGATGGTGCCCATCAGGAACTCGTGGTTGATGACGCGGATCAAGAATCGTCCAGTCCGGCTGTGTCGATCTATGGTTCCGCTCTTTGTTGCCAACGCCCACGTCAACCCCGTGAGAACCTCGCTCAATTCGCCCTGCTCTTTCACTTTGTCGAATACAAGGTCGGCTATGACCCGATGACGACATTGATAATCCGCACGTCGGGGATTGAATATCACGAGATGCCGCGCAGTCAGTCGGTCAAGCGCGACGAGTGCTGATTCGTGAGCATCGCCCTGTGCCAGCAGAATCTCGTCCTTCGTCACCGAGTATCGGAGTGCCGTCGCAACAGCGATCAGCGCGTAAGGATATTTCTGTGTCCCCTCCAATTCGAGATATTCGTCTTGCGCTTTCTTCTCGAAGTGCTCATCGGACGTCGCTTGAATCATGGCGACGAGCAGTTGCCGTCCTGCCTGTTTGCGGAATGCGTCCCTCCGCTGTTCCGGGTTTGCTCCAGTCAAAATGCCGAGACGTTTGTTCCTGTCCAAGACATCAATCAAGGCGTCGATGTCACCATCCGTCAAAGGCGGAACGACGTGCTCGTGAACCTTGAAATCCCCGTGACCACGGATAGCAGCCGAGATCTGGTCCAGCTTCCCGGCTCTCACCGCGAATGCGAACAGAAAGTTCGGCGTATGCGGGACGAGGTCATGCAGCAACGCAAGTAACTCCCTGCCGTACATATCAGCATCATCAATCGCGAGGACAACTTTGTCCTTGAACTCGCGGACTCGCTGTCTCATCCGCATCGGACTCGCGTCAGATTCTTTGTCTACCCAGATGACAGGGACACCACTACCGGACAGCTTCAACGCCAAACTCATCAGTGCGGTCGATTTTCCTGTGCCAGCAGTTCCCGTCAGAGCCAGCGCCGTCGCAGGCAACTTCCCATCGAGAATCTGAGTCGCGGTCTCAAGTAACGCCTCGTCATGGGCACGCTCAATCGCTTTCCCGTTGAGAAGATCAGCCCACTGCGGTTCATCTCCAAGCAGGTACTCAGTCTGCATCGCCGGGAGGTCGTCGAGGATTTGACTCACCAGAGGGACTGGAGTAGACGGGCGACTCTCCGCATATTGTCGAATGAAGCTGAAGCCCTTTGTCGCTTCGTTGTGCAACTGAGGCAGAATCTCGGTTGCGAACTCCTCCGCAGTCCCTTGGACCCAATTGATTCTCAGATCGCGAAGAATATCCCGGCGAGGCAACGACAATTCCTTCGTCACCAGAATCGAAGTGGGTCGCAGATCGCGTCCAAGATTTTCCCGCCGCTTCCTGAGTTCCATGTGATGCCACAGGAGCGATTCGCTCAGGACGGTGCCGATGAAGATCACAGGACGCGATGTGAGTTCGACTACACAGCGTGAGTACCACGGCTCCTGATTGCCGATTCGTTCAGCATACTGCGTCTCAGAGAATGTCAAACCTTCCGGTGGACTGGGCACGACACCGTTGAGATGAATGACTTCGAGACCCTGAGCAGATGGAACGCCGGGGAGATGATCTGCTGGGTCTCTCGCCGAGATGGTGATCGGCTGGCGTTGCAACTCGAAACGTCTTCCGACCGCCGATTCGAGGTCATCGACGTTCAGCGTGTAACACCTGAACCACGGAAAATTGAACAGCGGGAGATAGTATTCGGGAAGGTCTTCAGGTCTGACAGTCAACCGCGATTGCAGGAGGTTGGTGAGGTCAGCTTTCTTCTGGCGCATCGCAGCGCCGTAAAGATCGCCGATTGAACTGTACGCGTCGTAAGGTTCGCCGGGATAGAGCAACTGCCAGAGTTCCTTTTTGAGTTCGCTGACCGAAGGTATCGGGCGTCCCGAATGATCCTTCGCCCCGATGGAGAATCCTGCTCCGGTGAACAGGATGAGTTCACCACGGGACACTTGAGACCGTAGTCGCGCAAGATCGTTGGCTTCCAACTCCATGCCGATTCTCCCCGGACTGGAGATTATAGTGCGTTTCGGACCACAATTAACGGGGCGGGTGCCGTTGGTCGATCTCCTCCATGATCCGCTCAGCCCATCGAATCGGCAATGGCTCAGATTGTCGCGGGATCGGTCGGTGACGATTTCTTATGCAGGACTGAGATTTGTTATGCAGCCTATCTGCCGACGCATTACAATTTAGGCCTAATGGCTGCCTCACGAGTCGAATACAAGTTTGTGGAGGAGAAAGACCTCACCCGCCTGCAAGAAGCTGTTAACGCTCTGGCAAAGCAAGGATGGAGAATCGTCCAATTTTACTCAGCGCCCATCTTCGGCAGTTCCCCACCGCCGTTCATAGTTGTCATGGAACTTTCGTCTGGCTCGCGTAGCCACTTGAAAAAGTCCTCTCCGGTGCTCTGATGCCGTCCAAGGTACACTTCGGCAATCTGCCCAGCCCTTCCCAGCGCCCGCAATGCCTCCTCATGCTTGCTCTCCATCCGTATCGCCAATTCAAACAACGCCTCGACTGTCTTGTCTTGAAACACAACGTGAACCTCCAAGGCTTTAATACCGCCTTTTGGACATTTTGGAGGGCTAATTTGCTGGTTCGTAGTTATGCCGCTCCATCTCAGCATGAAGACCAAATTTCGCCATTTGCAAGTCGGACGGACGCGATTATTCTCCGGGAAAGTTTATTTTTTTCATAATTTCGGAGTAGGATGTGTCTCCGGGTTGATGCCCAGCACGTTGAAGAATCTTCCTCAAAAGTTCTTTGTACTTGCCGACGTATTCGGCTTCGATCTGCTTCCCGCATGTCGGGCAGAATACTGTGATTGCCAGTTGCCCCATCATCCCCTCCTTTGCTTCGGGTCATCATACGCCGTTTTACAACGTGTTGTTTCAGCTAGCCTCTCGGCAAGGGCGGACAAGTACAAGTTACCCCTGTCCGCAATCTCAGCAGAGTTCAAAAGCCACAGGGCGAGAGCGTGCGTGTCCGGCTGACGGCTCGCTTGCGGTGAGCGATTGGCGAAAATCGTCCAAAGTCATTCTGAAAATACCCGCTGTCGATTCCCTTATTGTGAGTTGCTCAACGAGAATTTCGCAACTCTGGAGACAACTGTGACAGAGCCAGCAAAGAATGAACGCGCCAAGTCCGAAGCTGTCGAACCAAAGAGCACAATGCTAACCGTGCAGGTGCTCTGGGTGTGTCAGGCGTTCAACGCCACGCCGGAGGAAGCAGCGCAACAGGTCGTCACCGATCTCTTTGAGCATCTTTCGCGAGGCGGCAGCGTGTCCGTGCATGTCGAGGGATCGGACGGCATGGAACACACGCTGGAAGTGACGGCGATGCGATGAGGAGCGACACGGATTTCTGCCCAAGGGCGGCTCGGTCGCGGTGAGCGATTGGCGGAATTCGTCAGAGGTCATTACAATCTCGCCTCGTAAATTTCCTTTGCCTCTGCGTAAGTCAAGCATCGGTTTTGCCACAGGACTTCTGCCATCGCCTGAATCACGCCCCGAAGCTGCTGTACGAGCATCGCGGCTTCCCGCTTTGCATGTTGCAAGTCGGCATCGCTTAGTTTGCACTCTTCCGCGATATTCGTGATTTTGCAGTAGTCATCATTCGCGCTCCCAGCAATTTCAATTTCTGGTTGCTCTGGGTGGAGCATCCGCTGTGCTTCCGCACCTGCGTATGCGACGATGACCTGCTTGCGTGCAATCTCATCGACTCGTGACTTATTCTCAGAATCTTCACCACTAAGGTCAGGTTCGACTGAGCCGTCGTACATTCCATAGACGTGAATGGTGATTGGATGAAAGCGCAAACCTAGATGCACTGATGTTGCCGCATGTCCCGCTTCATGTGACGCAGTGCGTCTCAGTTCATCTCGTGCCGTAGTCATGACAAGCGAATTTCCCTTAGACGACGGTTCGGCTCAGCCTGCCAAAGTGCTATGTTAAACCGTCGTGAGGATTTGTCGTTGATACCCTTCATAAAGCCCGAGCCGCTGACCGAAGCCGAACTCGACCGCCTCGGAGACTTCCTCGATTGCTGCAAGGGCGGGAGGGCGATGAACGTCGAGCAACTGGACGGTTTCTTCGCCGCCTTGATCGCAGGCCCAGATGTCGTGATGCCGAGCGAGTACAACCGTGAAGTGTTCGGCGGCGATGATGCCTGCGAGTTCGCCGATCTCGACGAAGCTAAAGAAATCTTGGGGTTGCTGACGCGGCACTGGAACAATATTGCTGGGACGTTGCTCAAGGGTGAAGGCTACCTGCCGATCCTCCTGAAGGATAAGGACGGGATAGCGCACGCCAACGATTGGGCACGGGGTTTCATGCGTGGCATGAACATGCGGCACGATGGCTGGGCTGAATTGGTGAACGACGAGAAGCACGGCGGATACTTGGTTCCGATGTTCGCGCTTTATCACGAAAACGACGAAGACCCCAAGATGCGTCCCAAGCCAATCACCCCACAACAGCGGGGTGAGATCATCCTGCACATGGCGGCAGGAGTTGTGTGAGCGTATCGCTATTTCAGGGAGCAGCGGCAGGCAGACTCGGGTGCCGATTTTCCTGAGCGACGGAGCAGCACTTCCAAGGTCGGGCGAAATGAACTGTGCCCCTGCGGATCGGGGAAGAAGTACAAGAAATGCTGCGGCAGTGCCACAATAAACTGACCCCGTAGAAAAACTGAGACGCAAACCATGAAGATCACGCAAGACGCCGCACTGTCCCTACTCAACAAGTACGTGGAAGAACGAACACCTGTGTTTGCTGCTCTTGTGACTCCCTCGGTTTCAGTCGCCAGAGTGACAGGCATGATTCGCATCTCTATCGCTGAGGGCGTGCCTCGGCTTGTCGTCGGTGAGGATGACAATGAGTCCGATCAAATCAAGTTTCGCCTCTCCAATTGCGTCTTCGAGTACGGTGATTTTCGGGGTGAGGAGCCTTACTCGAACAAGTGGGATGGCTTTCTGGTTGTGGCGTCCAGCAAGGGCGATACACTGTCGCTCTTTGAGCCGAAAATCTGACGTTTCTTCGTTCAGGAAAACCAGACGGTTTGAAATCTCGGCTCCCTCACCCGAAATAGTTATCGAATGTTCGTGCATCCCGATGATTCAATCTGACATGCACTACAACAAAGGCGTCATTGGGAGTGGTTTCTCCGCGTGATCGAAGAGCTTCCCTAGCTAGTGACAATGCGGTTTTTTCATCCTGCGAAAAATTCCATTTACAGTGCTGATCTTCAAGCAGCAAATTGAGTATTCCTGTCGCCTCATTCCGTTTTTGCAATTCTGCCTTTGGTAATGCGGGGAGCATCAACAGCTTATCTGCCGTGATTTTCACCTCGGAAATCAATTTATCATCTTGCAGCAAGCAAAAAGTGGGTGCTCGTCTTCCTCAGGCTTAGCTTCTCCTGTTTCTTGTGTAGCATCTGGTATTCGCAAGGCATCCAATACAGTTTTCACTTGCCCGTCAATATCCCCCCACTCGCCGAGCACTTCGTTTTGTTCTGGCCTGAGTAAAAGGATGTCTATACTGCATTGCAGAGCGAATTCTGGAACAACGATAGGAACTAGCTCATATCCCGCTTTGGCGTAACGGCGGCCCAATTCCTTAAGGCCGATTTGAAAACGCTCTTCGGGGGTCTCAGGAACAGCAGGCTTCGGACGTGACTCTATAGATTCACAAAACACGCGATCAGCATAAGAACGCAAGTTTGGTCTTACGCTCCACAGACGACGCAACTGAGGATGAAAGGCGCGACGAATAGCATGCTTCTCTCTCGGGCGAGGTCTATTCGCGGATGGCGGTAAATTGCCCTCATAGAGTAGGCGGAATTCCATTCAAGTTACTCTCTTCCTTGGGGCTGGGCCTTCGTCCACAGGGAAAGTTTAGCAACTCGGTCTGTTTTCGCTCAGCCGTAGAATTGTACTGTGAGCGTATTCCTACTCGGTGCTGGATTCGATTTCGATGCTACGGGCGAAGCGGGTGAGGTCCACGGCAAGTCGATGTACGGAGAGACCTTCAGGATTGAGTGTGGTTACCTCAGCCAGCCAACGCATAGGCACCGAGCGTTCGTTGTTAGGCGTCGTGGCTGTGGTGGTCACAAAGGCTGCCTGCACCTCTGAACCGCCCCACCCGACCCGAACCCCTATCAGGCAGCCAAATCGTCCCAGAATCGGCTTCCACAGCCCGTCTGGGAGACTTAACACTCCCGTCACATTCGGTTGCTAAACTGGACTCCGCTGCGTTCTGCAAGTCCTGCTGCTGATCTGGGAAGGTCAACCGCGCCATGCGTGCCAAGCTCACTGGGGCACGGACTCAACGCAGCAAGCTGCACGTCGCTCTCTACCGCATCCCCTGAGAACTCGAATGCGGGCTTGCCCAACAGTTCCGACTTATTCTTTGCCCACTTGACCAGCAGCCCTGAATTCGGGTGGTCGCAGATCGAAGGTGCGGCAGCGACCAAGTCTTCCCAATAGGCGACCACGAATCGGCTGTCTGGCGTCAGCGCACACGCACTCTCGGCGAAATCTCGTCTGGGATTCTCGCCATGTTCTTTCTCGTGGCGTTTTCTAACAAGGTTGACCAGAACGAACGCCTCACAACCCAGAGTATCCTTCAGCGTGGTGCCCAGCGCCCAGTTCCGCAAGAGTTCGTACCACCCGCAGCGCACCGCGTCTTCCGCGCCTTCCCGGTTGAGGTAGCGCGAGGCGTGCGCGATGTACGGTCGGGATTTGCGCAGTTCGTCTTCGCGTTTCGCTTTGTCTGAGCGGTTGGGCGAGCGAAATTTCGCCTCGACTATGACGAGCAGCTTGTGTTCCCACAGCAAAATGAGATCGGACTCGGAGCGAGCCGTTGCCTTTTCAGGGATTTGGTCAGAACAGAGGCGGTAAGGTTCCCACAGGCGATCTTCGTGGGTCGTCCAGAAAATAGTGAGCGGCTCGCTTTCAGGGCGCGGGCAAATCGTCCTCATCGCTGGCGCAAGGCACTCGTGGCGCTCGAAGAACCGGAAGACGTTCCAAGTGACAGCGTCTTCCGAATGCTCATGCCCCATGCGTGATTCCCGCTTCCCGCGCAGGATCGCATCAAGACGTTCTTGGTCGTCCGCATCAGTCCACAGAAGATTCCGCAACGGCTCGTCATACACGTAGGTGTAACCACCGCGAGTAGAATGCACCACGATGTGATGGATCGGACAGGGGCTTGCCTCGACGCACTCGCGCACCGGACAGGCATTCCGTCCTCGGAAGCAAAGTTCCGCGACGCCGAGTGGCATGGGATTTGTGGGCATGCGCCCAACTATACCGCGAGTTGCAGCGAGTGAGGCTTGATACAATCCCCGCGAGGAGAATTCAATGAACTTGGCTGGTGTTGTCCAGCAGTTGCGGAAGGAACGGCATCAGGCTGCGCGAACTGTCCAGCAACTCGACGCGGCACTCGCCGCGCTCGATGGCGGCTCATACGGAAGACGAACTGGAACTAGGCGCAACATTTCAGCAGCAGGAAGGGCGAGGATCGTCGCTGCCCAGAGAGCACGTTGGGCAAGGGTGCGGGGCAATGGCAAGCAGAAGCAGAGCGTCGTCAGCGTGCCCAAGAGGAAGACGATGTCAGCCGCCGCTCGGAGGAAGATTGCCGCCGCACAACGGGCGAGATGGGCGAAGGTGAAGGCTGCTAAGAAATAGACCTGTGTCGCGTACCGAAGTTGTGGCTTTGCAGGAGATCAAAGATGAAGCAACTAGTCCTCGTGATGACGATATTTGCGTCTCTGGTCGCGATGGCGCAGCAGCCGCCAGTCAATTCGCCTCTGCTCGACCATCTCGCTGGCAAGTGGGTGATGCAGGGAACCGTGGGCAAGCGAGCCGAGACGCATGACTTCGATGCGGAGTGGGTACTCCAACACCATTACCTGCGCTTCCACGAAACTTCACGAGACAAGAATGAAAAAGGGGAACCAAACTATGACGCCACGGTGTTTATCGGCTGGAATGACAAGATTAAGCAATACGCCTGCGTGTGGCTGGATGTATATGGCGGGCTGACTGTGGAGTCGATTGGGGTCGCAATGCCCAAAGAAAATGAACTTGGGTTTGTCTTCACGACCGAGCAGGGCGAAAAAAGTTTCACCAACACCTTCATCTACGACGCTAAAACCAATACTTGGGACAACCGACTCGACAATGTAGTCAAAGGCGAAGCCAAACCATTTGCGCGATTCAACCTGACGAAGCAATGAAACGCAACTCAGGGCGGAATGGTTCTTGTGACGTCCCATGACGAGGCTGTGCCGCCAGTAGCAATGGGAAAATTCTCAGCAACAAAGCAACACGGCGACTGCGAGGAGGTTGCCAACCCGTCCACTGCCTACGGTCGTCGTCGGCGCAACTGGATCGAAGCCCACGGTACGGTGCCTGAAGGTCGGGTTGTCGATGCGTCATGCGGCAACCAGCGCTGCATCATGGATGGTACATTCGAAACCAACAGTCGTGGTTCGCATGAACAAACCTTGTTCCATCCAGTAGAGGTCGCAAATGAAGAACCGTGAACAGCCAGAGTCGGCCTCAGCCTTTCCTTACGAGGTGTTAACCACAGCGGAGCTTGCCGAGCGTCTGAAGGTAAAGGAAAGCTGGGTCGTTGACCAGAGCAAACGCTCCCGAATCGCCGACCCAATTCCTATCTTCCGGCTGGGCAAGCATCGCCGATACCTCTGGGGATCGCCGGAGCTTAACGCTTGGCTCCGTCGCCGCAGCGGTTCGTCAGAGAAGACCGCGTAGATTGCTGTCGCGAACGGCTGAGGTTTTCTAGTTCTTGTTACTATTTTGTTACTTTTTTCGCGTATAATTCGTCCAGTTTTGGCTGTCGTGGGCTTCGTTAACCACCGTCGAACTTCATGGCAGCAATCCTAAAAGTATCTGCGATTGCAAAGGGATAGAACGATTTTTCCATTGTTGCTGTGATTTCTGAAATTGGGCGGAACACAATCCCACTCTCTCCGCCATTACTTTAGTCTGCATAGGGTTACGGGCGGTTGTACTAAGACTGTATGGTTTTGAGGTATGGTTCGCCTTATGGCGAACCGCCGGGTAGCCGTTTATCAATCCGCAAAAGTGAACGGCATCTGGTCCTACTACAGGCCCGTCACGGGTCGGAATCACAAGATCAAGCCAGATTTCTGCCACGTCAACGGGCACACTGAGCATCACCCCGGCTCCGACTACATCATCAAGTGGTACGAGGGCGACAAGCAGCGGACGCAGAAGTGTAAGAATGCCGCTGACGCCACGAACCAAGCCGAGATCCAGAGCAGCATCCTGAACGCAAAACGGCTGGGTATCGGCGTCAAGGAGCCTGATCGTGCCTCTCTGCTCCTCTCTGCGGCAATCCATGGCTATCTGGAGGAGTATCGGCTGACACACAGCGATAACTCCTACGCCAAAACGAAGCAGATCGTCGAAGAGTTTCGGGATCAATGTAAGCGTGCCGACCTGAAGGATGTCACCCGGATGGACGTGCTCAAGTATGGGGAGTGGCTCCAGAAGAAACAGCGCCTTTCGTCCCGGACCGCTGCCGACAAATTTCTGACCGTCCACTCGTTCCTGAAATCCCTAGGCATCAAGCTCGTGACCGGGCGGGACGCGCCCAAGTATGTTGAGGAGATGCCCGAGGTCTACACACAGGAGGAGCTTGACGCATTTTTTGCGGCCTGTGACCCGACGGAATCGTTGATCTTCTCCGTGTTCCTGAAAACTGGGCTGCGAGAAAAAGAGCTTATCCATCTGGAATGGTCCGATTTGAACTTCAAAGAGAGCACGTTGCGGGTAAGCGCGAAGCCCCTGTATGGCTGGAGGCCCAAGACAAATTCGGAACGCGAGATTCCGATCCCAGATGATTTGATGCGCTCCTTGGAGCACAGGTCGAAGAAGTCACGCGGCGGGCAACACAATCTCGTCTTCCCGACGAAACGCGGGCGTCCGAATGAGAAGCTACTGCGTTGGTGCAAGGAAATTGCGAAAAGAGCAAAGCTGGATGAAAAGAAGTTCTACCTGCACAAATTCAGATCAACCTATGCGACGGCTTGCCTGCGCTCCGGCTTTGATGTTCCAACCGTGCAGTACTTGCTAGGCCACAAAGACGTTCAAAGCACCATGAGGTATCTGGCCCCGGCCACTAACGACATCATCAAAGAAAAGCTAAACAGAGTGTGGAAGAAGAAGATTTCTACACTCTTTCCGGTCGCAACGGTTCTGCCGGATGGCAACATCGCTGTGTCGGCGTCTGATGCGAGCGTCGTCGTGTCCGCGTCCACGGAGTAGGTTACAACGTCCCCTCGACAAGAGATCCCCGATCTGAACAAGTGATCCAATTACATCCGTAACGTAGCCGCCACGCTGCGCGCCCACCATACTGATTCTGGCATCCCAATGTGGGGGAACCCGAAGAAGGCAGGTCAGTGATGACAGATGTCGCTACAGAATGCGTGCGAATCCAGAAAACCCTCATCCAGTGGAAGAAGATGCTGGATCATCCCGAGAAGCTACCTGAGCATCTCCGGCTGAAAGAGGTCACATTAGAGCCAGGGAGTTTCCTGCCGAGTCGCCAAATTGAAACGAAGTGGCAGTACAAATACTTTCCAGAAGACCCCGAGCGCCTCTTTCCTACCATCGCAGACTCAACGCTGTTCTGGTACCCCGCGAAGGCGCATAAATACTTCCCACACGTTCTGTACAAAGGTGAGCAGCGCGAAATCGCCGGGGTGTTCCTCAAGAAAGTCATTCCGCAGTCGCTACAGGACGAAGTCTACGCTGTGATGGAGCAAATGTGGTGGCGTGCTCCAGGCCGTCCCGAAACGAAAACAGCAGAGGATCGTCAAAAGGGCAACATCGTCACTCCTAGAGAGTTGACTCTGGGTCTCTCAAAGGCTCGGCACGAAAAAAGTGCGCGATTGAGCGCCAACACAAAGAAGCAGCACGAGGAACACTTACAGGTTCTGTTTAAGCTGACCAACCACATGACCGCCTGCTTTGCTCGTGTGCTGCCGAACTACTTTGGGATGCAGAACTCGAGTGGGGTTGTTCATCTCAATCCAGAGCGCAGAACCCCTGCGGGTCCGGGAGAGAAAGCTACTGGGATTCAGGATTGGATGAGGTTCGGACTATCGTCCTTTTCTACCATCACGTTGCTACGCAGTTGTCCCGCTTCTGTTCATAAAGACAAGAACGCACGCCGGAACTTGCACAACTTCGCCTGCTTCACGTCTCTGGGTTCTGGATTCAAAGGCGGGCGGTTATGCTTTCTGGAGTACGGCATCAAGATACCCGTGGGTCCAGGCGACATGTTCATTGCTCAGTCCTCGCGAGAGTGGCACTACAATGTTGATCCCGTAGTGGGGACCAAGTACAGCGTCATCTGTTATTACCAGCCTCGGCATCAAGAGTCGGAAGAGCAACAGAAGGTCCGCCGCCGTGCAGTAGAAGATCAATACGAAAAAGAAAATTTAGGCGCGGCGGGCGGGGACTCTCCGTAATCCTCTCGGATCGTCAGATCCCTGCCGGGGTGGGAGCGAAGCGTTTCGGGAGGGCGAGAAGTCCTGAAGTTGAATGGTGACGGAGTCCCCTGGTGGCCTCGTGGACCAGTGTCAAACGAAACTCCGGTTCTTTCCGCCATGAAGAGAGCAAGGCTCACCGAGGAAGCCACAACGAGGACAGGTGTCGTCGTAGCCTTTCTCCCCATCGGAACTCGGATCACGAGGAAGACGAGCTGCGGCTCTGTGAACAGCCTTCTTCCGTTCCTCAAGAATCCGGTCCAGTTCGGCCTGTGTGCGCCGTGGCGCGGTGGCGGAAGTCTCTCCCGATCCGCGAAGCGGTGCTTTCCCCTCGGGGTGCCGGGTGGGTTCGGGAGTTTCCGTAAACTCCCGATGGGGATCGGGGCGAAGTCCCGAGGAAGCGGATCTTGGTTTTGGGGTTGTTTTGGACTTTGATCTGTCAGACGTAGTCTGTGCTTTGTCTGCTTGGTTTCCTCCATTACCAGTTAACAGTTCCAGATCCACAGTTCCAGATCCAGTTCCAGATCGAAGTTCCAGAGTAGCCGATCTGGAAGGCCGAGTTGCTTCTGAATCGGCTGACCTTGCTTTCCGATTCGGCTGACCTTGGATGTCCAGATCGGCTGACCCGGCTGTCTGAATCGGCTGACCTTCTGGCGAATTGATTGCGACGCCTTGGCGTTCGCCATTCCGGCCTTCCAGGTCGGCTGACCTTTTCTGACGAGCTGCCTCCGCGCCTCTCTTGCCCCGTTCAGACAACTCCTTGTCCGGCGCAGCCTTCTTCTTCACGTCATCCTGTGGAGTAGCGTAGACAATGTAGTTACATCCGTTGTTGTCAGACCGCTTCGTCCAGTCCACATATCCGAGACCCCGCCAGAAGTTCAGCTTGAGCTTCTGTTGGGATTCCGCATAGTGGGTCATGTCCATGATCTGTCCGAGCGATGCCGATCCCGTGACGAAGAAATCTGAAGTGAGATCGTCTTCGGTGTGGTTGCTCAGGTTCAGATACGAGAGTAGCCCAGTGAGGGTGGACATATCCGATGGGCTGATCTCTTTCGGAACGCCTTTCGTCATGTAGCGAAGCACCGCACAGCTGTGGAGCTTCGTCGTTTCGTCTCTTCCGTTTGGCTTCATGTCAGACTCCTGCGGGCTTCTTGCTCTTCGGCCCGCGCTTACGCACACCACCACGCGGGCGCTGTAGACCGTTCGCAACTGCCAGTTGGCAAACGAACCATTCACTCAGGCCAAATTCATCTCCGATGACTCGGTAGGGTTTCTCCGGTTCCGCTTTGACAGCGGCCACGATTCCGACTCGCATTCCTGCTGAAACTCTCTTTATTCTTGGCATTGTTTGAAGCCCTCCTACTTCTGGGTCAGGTAGTCGCCAAACTTGGCGTTCATTATCGATTCAACTAACCCATTGAGAACGAATGACTTGGGGACCATCGAGGGAGGCTGGGCACAAGTTTGGCAGCTACCCGACCCAAGTTAGGGGCAGGGCAAACGCGGGACGCTCCATTGATCAGCACGAGGCCCTGCCTGGCCTGCACGACAGTAGATTTGCCAACCAAAGGGGGAATTTCAATATGACCGAAGCAGAATGCATTATTCAAAGACTGAACGAAGTGGTCCGGTTGCTCTATTACCGTGGCTACGGAGTTCCCCAATTGATCTTCTCGGACTTGTCTTGCGTGAGCACCACCGACTGGGCACCGGACCCTCTCGCGGAAGTCGAGACACTCTTACAGCAGGGTGAGCGCCCGCTGGGTTTCATCGCGGCGCTGCGAGATCGCCGGGGCGAACCATTTGTCGAGCCGTGGCAGAGCGGCGACGAGAAGGCTCTTGCCGAACTCCGCGCTTCAGCTCATTTACGGTATCACCACAGAATGTGAGAAAGGAAACTCCGATGAACCAACCAATCAAGTGTGAGCGTAACAACTGTTTTCGTGACGCCGTCTACATCGCCGAGGAGCGTCATCCGCAGGAAGACGGATCGGTGGATGTCGAGCACCGCGCCAACTGCGAGATTCACGGCAAGGATCAGCTCGCGGACTGCCTCTCGCGGTTGTCCGAATGGGATATTATCCAATGACAACGGCTATCTCTGATGGCAAGGCTTCCCCGATTCTGATCGCTTTAGCTGGAGAATGAGTGGAATGTCACTATACTTGCTCCGTTTCAAGGTAGAGACGTGCCTGACAAAGCAGGAAGACTTGGCTGTAGAGTTCAGAGGGTCTCACCCGGTGTTTCTGTTCTCCAAGAAAACGGCTGATGACAAGCATGTAATCGCCCAAGTGGAGATGGAAGCGCCGAACAACCGGGAGGCCTGGACCGAGGTCGCTAGCTCGTTACTACCCCCGATCATTGATTCGCTGTCCTTTGCGACCGGAACCCCTCTGCTACTCCGAGACTGTGAACTTATTCTGAAAAATGAGTCAGGCAGCGCAACTAGGCGCGCAATCTATGTCGGTCACAGGCACGTTCCAGAGCGCGTTCCCTTCGGTGCTGTCGAAACTGATGAAATGAACAAGATCCTTGCTGACGGAACGGACGTTCGATTACCTCTTTGCTGGCACCGATACGCTCTCGATAGGCAGTTGGCCCACGAGCAATTCGTTTTCAACTGGCTTGCGTTTGAAGCTCTTGCTGGTGACGCTGACGTTACAACTCGCTGCCCGAAGTGCCGAGAGGAAGTAGAGCACTGTGGAAGTCTCGTTAGCCACCGAAGCTCAAGCAAGATATCAGCCCGTGAGATCTTTCAAGCAGCCCACCCAAACACGACAGACCAAGAATTTAACAACAGGATCTGGAGCAAGGCGAGAAACTATGTTTTTCATGGGAGGCGGTATCCGGAACCTGAGTACCTCGTCGAATTGAACACTATCTCCCAAATGCTGCACACCGCAATCGACAAGCGCCTTGAGGAGGTGCTAGGTCTCCATAATCGACAGAGGCCGCATCACCGCTACGAAACTTGGTATCGTCACTTTCTCTTTGTCGAATGGACAACGAACGATCCCGCTGAGCGATTCGCTAGCGATTGGCCTTCTACGCATCTTGCACAAATGTCGGCTGAGAATGCCCCTGGTGCAGCTCATCAGGCAGCGATAGCAGCTGGAATTGACATCTTGAACTATGAGCAACAGTCCCCGGCTTGGTGAGTCTGTGCTACGAATAAGCCGCGCTCTGAGTCGAAAAGATCAAAAGCAGAACGATCTCGCGTCCTTCATCGAATACCTCCGATTCTGCCGCCAGCACCCCGCCTACCACGCCTGCATTGCGAACCAACTTCGCATTTTCGACTGGATCGATGAGCGCAGGATCGAAATGCTGGCGGAGGGTAGGCCACACTGGGTTCCAAACGACCGTGATTTCGAGCAGGCGATGTGGGACTGCTGGGATGATTTGGTGAAGCCTGAGCTGTAGCAGCTTGAACTCACGGCTTGCGGACGGCGTCGGCATGGTTCTGGTGTCGGACACGAGTGTCCCGCCCGATGACATTACAATGTATCCCGCATGCCAAAAAAATCACGGCCTCACGATCCAGGTGGCAAGGTCAAACTCGTCCTGAAGGACGGCATCGTCGGGACTGCTCACTTTGGAGGCGCGAACAATGAATACCGCTACGGCCTCAGCCGGACGTGGGAGGCAGACAAACCCTATGTACTATTCGTGCTGATGAACCCGAGTACGGCAGATCCCAACAATGATGACCCGACTATCGCAAAATGTTGCCGCTTTGCGAAAGAGTGGGGATTTGGGGGTATTCTCGCCGCCAACACATTCGCATATCGATGTACCGATCAGAAGCGCCTGCTGGAATCTGCTGATCCAATTGGGCCGGACAACGATAAGCACATCATAGAAATGGCGAAGAAAGCTGCCGTCGTGATCTACGCTTATGGAAAGCCGCGATACAAGCAATTGCGTTCACGTGGTCGCTCGCTAGTAGACCTACTGATTCAAAAGGCAGGTATCACGCCGCACGTCCTCCGTCTCGGCAAAGACGGTACGCCCTGTCACCCTCTATACCTTCCCAAGACACTCAAACCGACTATCTGGAAGCCGTAACCCTGCGAGCTTTCATTTCCTCTTGCAAGTGCTGAACGGGTTCGATCTACCCGAACAGCCCGCAACACTCCGTAGATTCGAGAAGGAGGAGAACTATGCCACGAAGCAAGAACGCAAAACCAAAGGGCAAGTCAGCCCGCACGAGAATTACGACAAGCAAGGCGGTGAAACCGCAGGCCCGCAAGAAAAGCACGTCAGCTGGCAAGAGTCGTTCCGAAGGCATCCGCCTGTTCGCGCTCGCGGGACGGCCCAGCCAGCAAGACTTCGTGAAAGTCTATGGCCCAAATGGACCCAAGATGACTTGGGAGCAGCGAGCGAAAGCCGGAGTACCCGCCGAGAAGTTCCAAGCCGCGTTGGCAGCTAAGCAGTCGGGGCGGTAACGATGGCTTGGCAGGTGTTCACGTTCGACGCTCCGCCGGGAAGGGAGATGTGCGATTTCTGTTCCGCATCTCCCACAGCCCGCCTTTATGCCTGCCGGAACTTCATCGTCCCCCGCACGAAGCACGCGGTATTTCAGCACGAGTCCATCGGAGCGTGGGCCGCGTGCGACCGTTGCGCGGTACTCATTGATGCGGGTCACTGGTCGCAGTTGACCAACCGCGCCTTCCGGCGGTTCTGCAAGAAACATGGCGTGTCTCGGTACGAGGAGTTTGAAGTCAGGGAACAGTTCCGGGAGATTCATCAACTTTTCCGCGAGCACATGATCAAGGAGGCGTGAGAATTACGCCAGCTTGAAGACCATATAGATGTACCAGATCAAGCCAGCAACGAGAGCAAGCCTGATGATCCCCCAACAGATCTTGTGCATGGTCTTCCCAAACAGGGACGCGATGAGAAGCACGAAGAAAACCAAGAGTCCACGAGTACCCCAATTGCCGTTCCAGAGGAGAGGAATCGCGCTGACGGCATAGAGACGGGCCTCGACCGGGTGGTGGAAGCACCAAGTGATGATCAAAATGGGTGACATGAAGAACCAGAACATCAATCGGAAAGTGTCCCAAATGAAGTTCAGGATCCACGCCAGCGGCGATAGTGCGGATTCCAATTCCTGCCGAGGGTCTGCCATTAGTTCAACTCCACAAGGCGGGTTCCCAACAGGAGAACAATCGCGGTGAGGCGATCTGGGCAATGGACCTTGGTCCCGCCGGGCAGGGCGCGAGCCGCCGCGATGAGTTGCTCAGTGGGAATTTCTGTGTAGGCGGCGAGGCTCAGCAGGGCGGCTCGGACCGTGGCTTTGACCGGTGGCAAAACAGCAACGTCTCTCATGCTTCGAAACTACGGAGACGCGAAGCGGAGAGGCTAAGCGAATAGGAGGGCAAATATGCAGATCGGCAAACCGATTCGAACCATTGTCGTGGAACCCCTTGAACTCCCGATACAGGAGCCGAAAGCCGAACCGGAACCTGCGAATGAGCCAGAGCCAGCGGAGGCTCCAGTCACCCAGTGATCATTCCGGACTACACATCGTGCCTCACTGGACACCGCGTCTGGAACTGGGATGCTGCGGGCCTCAAGTCGCTCAACGGCGAGAAGTGGTTTGCCCATCAGCCGCTCTCTGCCGTGTGTAGAGCAGGTGCATGCGGTTCCGTCTCAGGTCTTTCTAAAGCCACTCACAATCCTGACGAGTTGCCGTACCTCAAATGCACTTGTGGCGTCTACGCCGCGAAGACGATTGAGCACCTGCACCAGTGCGGCTACAAGAAGTTCGGAGTCCGCGGCGAGGTCTACCTGTGGGGCACAGTCGTGGAGCACGAACGAGGTTGGCGTGCCCAGTTCGCCTACCCTAAAACCTTCTTTCTTGTGCCCAGCACGATCCCATTCTCGCTTTCAGGGATTAACGTTCGGCTCAAGGCTCTGACCGAGTTTGGTACGGATGTTTTCTTGCTACGCGATCACGAGAGAGTTGCGCTGTGGACGCACGGCTCAGGCTTGGATGTGGCGGGATTGGACTACCTAATAAAGACACGCAAGGAGTATTACGTTCGCCGCCAACGGGAGCACACAGTGAAAAAGGGCGACCGCGTGGCAGTGCTCGGTCGCGGAATCGCAGTGGTCGAGCAAACTGGTGACAGAGAGGTTCTGGTTGTGTTGTGGAGCAAGAATGTACTCATGATTGATCGCAAGCACATTAGCTGGGATGACCAGAACATGCGCTGGGAGTGCGAAGCCAACAACGCCTGAGGTGACCAAATATGCGAGCTGCAATCTACGCCCGAGTGAGCACCAAGGACCAAAGTTGTGAGATGCAGATGCGTGATGTCCGAGCGTACTGCGCCGCTCGCGGCTTCACCATCATCCGCGAGTACATCGACATCGGCCAGTCCGGGGCGAAGGACTCGCGTCCGCAACTTAACGAACTGATGGCGGACGCCCGTAAACGGAAGTTTGATTCAATCTTGGTTTGGCGCTTTGACCGTTTCGCCCGTTCCACCAAACACCTCCTGCTGGCACTGGAGGAGTTTCGTTCGCTCGGTATTCAGTTCGTCAGCTACCAAGAGAACATCGACACGAGCAGCCCGTTGGGGCAGGCACTTTTCACAATTGTGTCGGCCGTCGCTCAACTGGAGCGTGACCTGATCCGGGAGCGGGTGAGCGCAGGTGTACGGAATGCCCGGGCCTGCGGCAAGGAACTGGGCCGTCCGCGTCGAATCGTAAATCAGGAGGACATCATTCGGCTTAAGGCTGAGGGTGCGAGTCTACGGCAGATTGCTGAAAAGTTGGGAATCGGGTACGGAACCGTTAGGACCCGGCTCCGGCAGGTGAGCTAAAATCCCCACCGTCGAACCCACCCGGCACCCCACGGATTCAAAGCCGTTAAGCGCGGGTGCTTTGATGAGCGGGAATCTACAGATTTCCGCTCGGGACGCTATCGATCCGCTCACCATGATGTCCATCATTTTGATGCCGACCCTCACGCCTTTGGCGAGCCTAAACAATTACCCGACCACAAACCGGAAACGAGCTTTATCATAAGCATCTCGCATGGCTTGCGGGTTGCGAAAAGAAATGCTGCAATCGGCGAATGCAGGGGAAAGTTAAAATGACAACTGTACAAGATCGTATCGCATTGATCTGGCGCAGCAAGCGGGCAAAGGTCCGTGATCTCCTCAAGAAGCATCCTGAACTGACCTACAAGCAGATCGCGGAGCTTCAACATGTGTCGCTTTCCTTCGTAAACATCACGGTCCGTATGTACGAGATCCGTCGTTACAAAAAGGTGGCGAACAAGTAGCGGGAGCGTTCCACGTGTCCACCAACACTGCCTTCCGCGAACCTTTCGTTTACAATCCGCCGAGTGGTGTTGAATAGGGATATGCCTCGACTCACTAATTTTGATGCTCGACGAGTTCACGCGTCTGCTAAAGCAGACGGCTCGGCTTTGTACGGCGCGACTCTTCGCGTTGGCTTCTGAGCGACTGAACGACCACTAGTTGCGTGCGTATCAAATAGGATTAGGTTCTTGAACATGTTCTCCGCGACTGCGATAGCGAATTTTCTTGCCTGTCAACACATTGCGACGCTTGACCGTGCCGAGGAAAGAAAAGAAGTCACCAAGCCTTTCTTCAATGACCCTACAATCGATTTGCTGCGCAAGCTGGGACTTGACCACGAGCGGCAATATCTTCGTCAGCTATCTGAGAAGAATAGCCTTACCGTCGTCCAGATCAACGTCAGCAGTTCTTGGGACGCTGCTGCTGCCGAGACGGTTCAAGCAATCCGCCGGGGCGCGGATGCTATCTACCAAGCTACTTTTCTTGACGGGCCGTGGGGAGGCCGATCTGACTTTCTCGTTCGCGTCAACAAACCCAGTTCCCTCGGAGCATGGTCCTACGAAGTCGTAGAAACAAAACTTGCTCGTAGCACCAAGGCTGGTGCCATAGTCCAACTCTGCTTTTACTCGGACTTGCTGTCGCGCATCCAAGGTGTGGAACCGCAGCTGATGCACGTCGTGCTTGGAGGTGGGGCCTTGCCCGAGCGATTCCCCGTCCAGCACTACGTCGCCTATTTCCGCAAAGTCAGAATCGAGTTCGAAAAGGCGCAGAAGCTCGATACGCAGACGTATCCAGAACCAGTCGAACACTGCAATGTTTGCTCTTGGTCTCCCGTCTGTGACGAACGTTGGCGAAGCGATGACTACTTGTCGCTTGTCGCGGGAATCACGCGCAATCAACGCAAGCAGTTGGGCGACCGCGGGATCAGCACCGTCGTTAGCCTAGCGAACCTCGCGCTACCTTTCCAACCGAAGATCGAACGTATAGGAGATGCCACCCTCGTACGAATCCATGAGCAGGCCCGTATCCAAGTAAGGGGCCGGGAAGATGGGCACCTTGTTTACGAGCTGCTGGAACCAGCGGAGGCCGACAGGGGCCTTTGCGTGTTGCCTTTGCCTTCGCCCGGAGACATGTTCCTTGACCTCGAATCAAATCCATACGTCTTAGATCAAGGTCTGGAGTACCTGATTGGATTCCTTACACTTCCTCCTAATCCAGATGTTGAACCCGGTTATGAGTCTCTGTGGGCATTTGACCGTGGAGAAGAAAAGACGGCGTTTGAAGCTCTCATAGCGAAGGTGATGGATCGCTGGCAGCAAGACCCGTCCATGCACATCTATCATTACGCGCCCTACGAACCGACGGCAATCAAACGGCTCGCTGGCCGGCACGGTACATGCGTCGATGAGGTAGACGAATTACTCAGGGCAGGCGTTTTTGTGGACCTGTACCACGTGGTGCGCCAAGGCCTCCGTGCATCGGTTGAGAGCTATTCTATCAAGAAGCTCGAGCCGCTCTACGGTTTTGCTCGGACCGTGCCCCTTCGTGATGCCAACGCCGCTCTAGGGTCTCTTGAAGCTGCATTGGCGATAAGTGACGCCCCCGCGGAATTGGGCGACCTGCTCAAGACCGTCGAAGGCTACAACCAAGATGACTGTGTTTCGGCGTTCAAGCTGAGGTCGTGGCTCGAAGATCGACGTAGGGAGCTTGAGAAGAAGACAAACAAAACGCTGCCGCGTCCTGCGGCCAAGTCGGGCAAGCCGGGACTGGAGCTGGCAGCCGCCCTCGATGAAGTTGGTGAGCTTAAGGCTCGTCTGCTTAATCCGCTTCCGACTGACGAGACATTGTGGACAGAAGTGCAGCGGGCATGCTGGCTTCTTGCTCAGATGTTGGAGTGGCATCGCCGAGAGGAGAAGTCTGCTTGGTGGGACTACTTCCGTCTCTGCGACCTCTCCGATGAGGAATTGCAACAAGACGATGATGCGCTCGGCGGGCTTGCCTATGTTGGAGAAGTCGGGCGAATTAAGCGGTCGATCATTCATCGGTATCGCTTTCCCCCGCAGGATCACACGATAGATCGGGCACTCAAAGTCCACGATCCTAGGACGAAAAAGGGTGTAGGTGAGATCGTAGGAATCGACAGCGGGAAACGTACCATCGACATTACACGTGCAGCCTCGTCCGCCGTGCCGCACCCCACAGCACTCATTCCTCTAAACCTTGTCGAGCCAGATGCTATGCAGAGCAGTCTGCTTCGTCTTGCCACCGAAGTCGCCGACCACGGCATCACCGGACCGGGCCGACTTCAAGCCGCACGAGACCTCCTCCTTCGTGAGCGCCCTCGCGCTCTGAAAAGGCCTCTGAAATCACTGATTGGCGAGAATGGGCGCTTGACGGAAGCTGCAAAGGATCTTGTGCGACAGCTCTCTGATGAGGCTTCGGTGCTTCCCATTCAAGGGCCTCCCGGTACAGGAAAGACGTTCACTGGGGCGCGGATGATTGTTGAGCTGGTAAAACAGGGCCGAAGGGTCGGTATCACTGCGGTTAGTCACAAAGTGATTAGCAATCTTCTGAACGAGATGTGCAGAGCCGCTGCCGAGATTGGAGTGCCCCTGCGAGCAGTGCAGAAGTCAAATGAGGGAGATGAGTGCCAGAATCCGATGGTAGTGCAAGCGAAAAACAATCAAGCTGTTCTTGCCGCTCTGTCTAGTGGGACACAGGTGGCGGCGGGAACAACATGGCTGTGGGCGCGTGCTGAAATGGCTCGATCAGTAGACGTCTCTGATTGTGGACGAGGCGGCGCAGATGGCGCTTGCCAACACGTTGGCGATTTCGCAAGGAGCAACGAGTGTCGTCTTACTCGGTGACCCACAACAACTCGACCAGCCTCAGCGAGGTGTTCATCCACCGGGTGCGGAGGTCTCGGCGCTCGGTCATCTTTTGAACGGGCGGGCGACAATTGGTAGTGATGAAGGATTGTTTCTTGCCGAAACTCGTCGTCTACCTCCTGATGTTTGCGCTTTCACGTCAGAGCTTTTTTACGATGGGCGGCTTGCGCCTAGCCCCGAAAACAAGAAACAGCGCCTGAACACCCAAGGCACGCTTGATGGCACGGGCTTACGGTTCGTGCCAGTCGAACACTTTGGCAACCAGAATGAGTCTCTGGAAGAGGTTGAGCGAGTTGCTGCATTAGTTGACGGATTATTGCGGGCAGGAACGACTTGGACAAACAAGAAAGGTGAAACGCTCTCGCTCAGCCTCGAAGACATCTTGATAGTGACCCCCTACAATGCTCAAGTCTCGGCTCTGGCTCAGCGGCTTCCTGCCGGGGCAAGGATAGGGACCGTGGACAAATTTCAGGGGCAGGAGGCTCCTCTCGTTTTCTACTCTATGGCAACGTCAACCCCCGAAGACGCCCCAAGAGGCATGGAGTTCCTTTACAGTCTCAATCGGTTGAACGTTGCAAGTTCTCGCGCACGATGTGTTGCGGTGGTTGTTGCTAGTCCAGCTTTATTCCGAGTCCAATGCAAGACTCCGCGTCAAATCGAACTCGCGAATGCGTTTTGCCGCTATCTTGAAATGTCTCAGTAAACACAGTAGCTCGGCAATCCCCGCGTGCAGTGCGTGGTGCCCGTGTTGGGCGTAAACCCAGAATCCCTTTGCTGGACAGCAAGGCTCCCTGAAGACTACCATACCGCCTGATCTCAAAAAGGATTGGGCAAGTGGCTGATTCTCCATACAAAGATCTTCCGGAAAATAAGTGGCTGGACAAGACGAAAAAACTGATCGCTAACCATCCACTCCCGAGTGACGTCATCGTCAAGACCGTGTTGCAAAGTTGGAACGATATTTTTGAAACGAGTATCGGCAAGAAAGGGTTTCGGATCGGGAAAGATATTCTTCCAAAGCCCCAGATAATGGGCTTCCTTCTCCACGAATTGATTCCGCTTGAGTTTGCCGCTCTCTATCCGGGAAAATGGCGCGGCGAGAAGACCGGATCAGACAAGGACATTGTCTACATCCCCGATGAACTCTACTCGATTGAGCTGAAAACATCATCTGCCAAGGGAAAGATATTTGGGAATCGCAGCTACGCACAGGCGGAAACGGCGGGTAAGAAAAGCAAGTCCGGCTTCTACTTAACAGCGAATTTTGGGAAATTCTCGTCTGATGTCAGACCTGAAATCACTCAGATTCGCTTCGGTTGGCTCGATCACTCGGATTGGGTCGGGCAAGCCGCTGCAACTGGTCAGCAAGCGCACCTCAAGACCGCATCTGACAATTTCAAACTGCTCACACTCTACGAACACAAGGGATCGGGGCTTAAGGTTGATCTAGAGATCCGCCGTCACGAAGAGCGCACCCTGTGATTCAGCGGCTTCACGATCTTTCAAGTGGTTTTCAATTCGCTGGATCGCTATCTGCAAGTATTTTTCGGAGATTTCGAAGCCGATCACCGGGCGGTTGAGACTCAATGCGACAACCGCCGTGGTACCAGACCCTACGAAGGGGTCGAGTACCAAGTCCCCGGAGTTGCTGCATGCTTTCACAATTCGTTCTATCACCGCTACTGGAAACTGAGCAGGGTGAGGGGTTCGCTCTACCGATGCTCGGTTCGTCCCCGAGGTAACTTTCGGGAAGTTCCAAACATCTGAAGGATTCTTCCCAAGAGGATTACACTTCAACTTTCCGTTCTTCTTCTGATTGGGGTACTTGACGTTCGGGTCACGGACATCGTCCAAGTTTAACGTGTAATGGTCAAGGTCTTTTGCGTACCACAGGAATTTTTCGTTTCGGGGCGAAAAGCTCGTTCGCGCTGCGACGCCAGCCCCATAATTCCAGACGATCTCTTGAACCAGAAGAAACGGCACCCGTTCCCAAAGCAAATAGGGTAACGGTATTGCTTTTGCCTTGCCCGGCTTTTCGACGTAGCCCAGATTGAGCCAGAATGCGCCAGTCTCGGATGTGAGTCGGTAAACTTCCGAAATCCAACTTCCGCACCACTGAAGATATTGTTCAAGCTCGAGCGGCTGTTCGTATTCCTTGCCGATGTTGTACGGCGGTGAAGTGACGGTAAGATCAACGCAGCAGTCCTTCATTCGCTTCATCGTACTCAAACAGTCGGCGTTGTAGAGGCGAACGCCAGCACAACTGTAATCTGCTCTTCCGAGTACCTGTTCGCAGAATTCCAGACGCTTTTCAACGATCGCTCTATTCATAGGACTCCGTTACCAAAACTAGTTCCTCGAAATCTGTAGGACGTGCTCAACGACGAACCATAAACCGGACTGCTGGCGAAAGTAAAGCGAAGAAATTGCTGGCTGGAAGAATCTTGCCGAACCATTCTTAACACGGTAGCACGCTCTGTTTCGATCGCGCAATTCTTGCCTGCGCAAGACGAACATCGGAGCATTGGTAAGCCCTGCGGCATCATCAAGAAGCATAGTAAACTTGCCAACGACACGGAGCAGTTGAAAGGCGTGAGACATGCCGCGCAAGACAACGGCCGATCAGATCGTGGAAGCGCTGAAATCGAGGAAGATGGCGTTAGAGAAAGAGCTGGAGCAGGTGACAAGTGCTCTGAATGACTTTGCTTCTGTGACCAAACCCGAATCCGCAGCCGTCGTGAAAGTGACACGAGGCTCGATGCGCGATTACAAGAGCATATTCGAGCGGGTGGAAAGTAGTCTTCTGGACGAGGCCTCACGTTTGATGCCGCGTGCCGAGGTACAAGCAGCGTTGGATGAATTCAAGCATGTTGAGGGCAAGCGTTTTTCGGACAACGAGTGCTATCAGAAGCTGGTTCATATCATCTACTACGCTGGCTTCACGGCCAACACGGTCACCAAGAAAATCCCCACGATAAACAAGTGGTTCCCGAATTTCACCGTGGTCGCGGAATATGATGAGGCCAAGCTAAAGGAGATCCTCGCGGACCCCGACATGATTAAGTTCGAAGACAAGGCCAGAGCCTGCATCCTGAACGCACGCGAGTTCAAGAAAGTCGTCAAGCAGTATGGTTCGTTCCACGATTACGTTGATTCATTTAACGCTCAACACAGCAGCGGCAACTCGCTCCGGTTGAAGAATGACCTTCGGGCGCGTTTCGCACGATTCGCTCTAATCACCCCATACCACTTCATGATGGATGTAGGACTACCAGTGATGAAACCGGACATTGTGGTGTCCCGAATCTTCTACCGGCTTGGACTCATTCCTCGCGAAGAGATCAAAAATGATTCGGACGCTGAGGCCGTGGTGCAACAAGGAGAACACTTTGCAGCCGCCACGGGGCATCCCATCCGGTACATCGATATCGTGTTCGTATGCTATGGGCAGGTAAAGAGCAGCGACATTGGGCTTGAGCGAGGAATATGTTTGGGTGACAAGTTCAAACCGCGCTGTAAGGTGTGCAAAGTGACTGACGAGTGCGACTATTTCAAAAGCACCGAACGGAGAAAGTGACGAAGGGTTTGAGTTCTTATCTTTACGGAACAGGTCCTTTTCGGAGCGGCAGTGTGCCCCCACGGCAAATGAACAGAATCGCTCATGAATTTCTGCTTTCCACGGAGGCAGGATGCTAACTCTGTTCACTTGGGGTTCCGGGGAAGCTCTCTAGATTATTGGAGTGACAGTCGGTTCAGGTCGGAGTAGTCTGCCGTCCATGAAGATTTGGGCTTTAATTCTCGCCCTTGGCTTGTCAATGTTTTTGCCGAATAACATAGCCACTGGTCAGAACGATCCTTTCAAGCAGCATCAGGGCCTAATGTACCTAGCCCTTGTTGAGGGAGATGCGGATCGAGTAGGGAAACTCCTTAAAACGCCTTACGTCGAGGCGAACGATAAAATTCGGGGAGAGACACTCATATCAATTGCTATTCGATATGAGCACTCAGATGTCGTTGAAGTGCTTTTAAAGAACGGCGCTGACCTGACCGCTGAGGGCGACGGCGGTGGCAACGTACTCAATAGTTGGGCGAACAATCCCAAGTTGCCGATGCTTGAATTTCTGCTGCCCCTCGTAAGGAAGCATTTCGGTGCGGACAAACAAGGATTAAAAGGATTTATTAACAACCCCGGTTCGTATGGCAGGGCACCTCTTGTATCAGCTATGGCTGTTGCGGTCAACACCCTGAAATCGCCGGATGACGTTGATCTTCAAATCGTGAAATTGCTTACCGAGTCGGGAGCGGATGTAAATTCAACTGATACCGGCGGATACGCTGCCCTAGACTATGCGAAGTGCTACCGAACCTTCGGTAATACTTTTTCTATTCCAGAGACTTCGGCATACCTAGCTCAGCATGGTGCGGTATGTGCCAAAAAACCAAATCACTGAGGCTCCGATTGACTGGGATTCTGCCGAAGCAAAAGAAAAGGGCACCCTGCCGTCTGGCAAGATGCCCAAGAATGCTCTGGCTGCCTGCAGGGTCAGGATCGCCTGATCTTCGTCAGTGCGCCGCAGTGGCACATAGCGTTGTGTCCCTCGCCACTGCCTCACCACTCGGCACGCCCGCCGCTCACTCACTTCATACTCCTCGCGGGCACGGTGGCTGTATAAGTCCGATTCGATTTCGGCCATCGAGCCAACGAGCGTCACAAAGGAGCCCGCGAATTTCCGCCTTTTCGCTGTACTATTCCGTACTAAAATTGGGGGCGAACTGGGGTCAGATGTGCCTAAACGAACCCTCTTGCAGCAGTCGTAAGTGATTGTAAGAGTGAAATTTACCCATAACACTGGCAAAATCGACCCCTCCGGGCCTCGTATCCCACTCTCTCCGCCAGATTTTCTAATCCCTTGAAAATAGGAGCCTAGCGAGTCCGGCTACCTATTTCCGTTAGATCCCGGCTACCTAAAAACCGCTGCCCATTGTAGACCCCCGTATCGGCTCTTCGAGGAGTTGAGCCGTGAAGAGTCTGCCATCAGTTAGCCTGTACATCCGCATCACCGACGAAAAAGGCCGTCGGCGCTATGAGCGAATCCGCCGCAGGAACCCTCAAGTGTGCGGATCGAGAGATGCCTATTGCCTTCACTTTTACGAGAAAGGGAAGCGCAAGTGGCTGAGCGTTGGAACCGACTTGAATGCCGCTAGCGCGGCGCGAGGCCACAAGGAGCAGGAGCTCCTGGTTCTGACCAAGGACGAAGCTACCCAGCCCAAACCATCCCCCGCCGCACCCAAGACGCTAGAGGAGCTTCGAACAGCATTTATCCACGACAAGAGAACCACTATCAAGAAGGACGGCACGCCCTTACATCCAAACACAATTCGTTCCTTTGAAGTCGTTACAAGAGGCTTCCTGGACACGATCAAGCGGACCCTCCCCTCGGAGGTCACCAAGCAGGATTTGAAGGACTGGATGATGAAACTCCGGCAAGGCGACCCGGCTAGAAAGCGGAAGGCTGTCAGCCACCGCACCGTTTGCAACCTGTACGACAGCGTTGCGGCTTTCCTCATGTTTTCCGGAGTGGATCACAAGAAGCTATTGCCACAATGCGAGCGGCCTACGCCTGTGGAGGAGACCCCGCAGGCGTACACGATGCAGGAGTGGAGCAAGCTCATGTTCGTCATTACCAGTGAGCGGGACGCACTGGCATTTGAGTTCCTGCTGAAAACCGGGGCGCGAGAGCGGGAAATGACCTACCTTGAGTGGACGGACTTGGACCTCGGCACCAATCCCACCGTCAAGTTCCAGACCAAACAAGGGTTCAGAACTAAGACCGGGAAGTCCCGTGTGGTTCCGCTGGAGCGCGGGTTGGCTGAGAAGTTGGCAGCGTGGCACGCAGGAAACAAGGCGTCACGTCTGGTATTTCCGACAGCGAAAAGGGAGATTGAAGCGCATTTCTTGCGGACCATGAAGGAATATGCGAAGAAGTCCGGTCAGGATGAGACGAACTTCTGGCTTCACAAATGCCGGGACACGTTCGCCACTTGGTCATTACGGCGCGGCGTAGACATCCGCACGGTTCAGCACTGGCTGGGGCACGCGGACATCAGCATGACGCAACGCTACCTCGCACCGGAGCAAGGTGAACACGCTCAGAATCAGATCAATCGTGCGTTCGGTGAAACCTTGGCCGCAATTGCCACGGCGTAGGTAGGTCAGGAAAATTCAAGCACGAATCTCCGGCCTCGGTGGCGTCTACAGGACATTCCAGCGCCTCAAAACTGATAGTCGAGCTCCGAAGGGCTAATACTTTAGGAGCACAACGCGAAGAGGACGCGGCGACTTCGTGACCTAGGTTATCTACCGGGCCGCTCGCCTTCGACGAAGAATAGAACCGGGGAGATTCATGTCCACAGTTTCCAGTCTCACGATTACACAACTCAAGTCCCGACTCATCCGTGTCGCCCGTCGCTCTCGTTCAGCAATGGCACCGCTGCTCTATCAGCTGCGGACCAAGATCAAGGCGCAAGGAAAGAAGGGCGAAGGATTCGGCGTCTGGTGCGAGAAGCATCTTGACATCAGTCGCCGCACGGCGGACCGCTGGGCCGATGAGTATGCCCGCAAGCATGGTCTGAAAACCTTTAGACAAATGACCAAAAGTCGTCCGAAACAGAGCACCAAGACCGTGGACGGCAAGGTCACGATTCAGGTCAGTTGGGTCGCCACGGAAGCAGAGCAGGAGCAGTTCATCGAGGCAATGGCGACCCTTGGAGCGGACGCAGAGAAACTGATTTTTGACACAGTGATTGCAGCAGCAAAGAAGAGGCCACATGCGCACCAACGAACACGGACATCCGATACAGGAACCGATCAAGCAAATAGTCGTGCGGCCCACGCTTGATCGGGAAGAAGCGGAGAAGAAATTCAAGGGTCGTTATCTGAGCCGCGCCGACTTTGACTTGTGTCCCACTGAGAGTGTCTGGGGCAAGTTTGAGGACGGTAGCACAGCGTTCATCTACCTGGTTGACGGCCTCCCGGAGTTCCACCACGACTTCGCAGAAGAGGGGATACGGCTCCTGAAGTTCAATGACGTGGGAAAGCACAGCCGCCGCGCTGGACTCAAGGGGAGCAAGGGCGGAGAGCTTGTCCTAGGTCATGTGAACTTCCCCTTTCCGCGCATGGTGAGCTTGCCGTAGCCTTTCACGGTCTCGACTTTGTTTTTCTTCATCAGGAATTCGAGGCCTTTGGCGTGCTGTTCTAGAATCAATAGTTTGCCTAAACGGCGTACACGCCGGGTTCGGCGGTTTGCATCCAGGAATCGGTCTTGATGAATTCGCGATCGGGCTTGATCTTGGTTTTTTCGAGGCCGATATTTTGCGTGCGCGGCTTGCGGCCCACGCAGAGCATTTTCTGTTGGACGAACGGAAGATGGCATTCACCCGAGATCAATCCGCACCACACGATCGCAGTATCTTCCGCAAGAACATCGGACGTTCGCTGCTCAATCGTGCCGGAGACTGTTACCTCTCCGTCTGGGAACTAGACTTCATGAAGCGAGCGGTGTGCGAGAAATATCGCCAATTGCGGGACATCGGCAAAGAGGTGGGGATTGAAAGAGAGGTCACACGAATCTTGCGCGAGAACTTTTCCTTCAAGTGTATTGAGGTTGCCGACGAGGCCACCCGGATAGGTAGTGAGGGGCTTGAGCGGGCGTTGATTGGCACACTGGCAAGGTGTCGCGAGTGCCGACCTTCAGCTCAGTGGCTTGGAAACCATTCGCCGAAGCCGCAAATTCGTGAGAGCGGTTTATGGTTGGTTCAGCATTTAAAGGCGAGCCCACTCTTGCCCGCTCAACAGGTCTTAGTCGCAGCTGCGATCGGGAAAACGCTTCCCGGCACCGGCGGCACGCTTTGATGCTGGCCCTCTTGCCCTGCATTGGTTACGGGTCCCGCGGACCACGATCATGCCTCTCGCGGCATCTCTGAGGCAGGGCGGTGTGGTTCTAGGAGCGACTCAACGACGGAAATCTGCGCCGGGTTCTACCGCGGAACCACGGGGCTGAACTCAGAGCCTCATCTACCACCGGGCCATCGGTCGTCAATGGCCTTCAAGATCTCCTCAGCCCACCGCACCGCGTCCGCGATTGCGCTCATGGTCGCCGAAAATCTCTTGCCGCCGTCGAACTGTGCCAGCTTGCGCGCAGCGAGGATGCTCGCCGCGATCAACAGAACGCGCTTGCGCCCCTCGTCCACGTTGCCACTATAGCAGATTCGCCTTTTGTTCGCCTACATCCTGAACGCGCTTTACTTCCTGTGTTCGTTGGGCTTAAGTTACGGCTACCTAATCGGCTACCTAAAGTGGCCGTTTTAGCCAAGAAAAAGCACCCAGTTCAACTGGGAAATTCAAAGCAGGGCCAATACGAGGTCTTGGATATGCAGTGTTTTAGCCAGTGTTTACGAGGGTTTCGGAAAACCTTTGGTGGGTCCCACTCTCTCCGCCAGTTTTCAAATCGCAGCCAAAAATGCGGGTTCCGCGCACTGGTTACTATTTTTGAGCGGTTCCGGTTACTAAAAATCGTGAGAGTTCCCTGATTCGCAGTATTTGGATTCAAGGGAATCTCATGGCAAACCGCACCGCTAGCCAAACGGATGGCGTCAGCCAAGCGAAGAAACGGGATTTGGAATCACGGCGGAGGCAGGGCTGTGACATTTCTGCTGGCGTTGTTGTGACAAAGAGAGCACGCATGCACACCACAAGAAAACGCATTGGCGCCGGCGCCAGTAAGCCCCTCAGCAAAACAGGATGTTTTGCCCTCAAGCAGAGCTTAGGGGAGAGTTAGGTAGCACAAATTACGGTTGCATGGATTTTGGATTTTGCTACTAGGTATGGGGTATGCAGGTGATCTTCCACCTCTACAGGTTGTGAGTAAACAGACGGACGACAAATGCTGAGTGTCACACCAAGCATCTCCTCGGAACGGGCAAAACGCTACTTCGGCGAAAGCCTGAAACGCGACGATTACTACACGCGCGATCAGGAAGTCGCCGGGCAGTGGTTCGGCAAGGGGGTTCAGCAATTGGGGCTTCATGGGCAGGTCGATCAGCAGAGTTATTTCGCGCTTTGCGACAATTTGCATCCTGAGACCCATGAGCAGTTGACGCCCCGCCAGAAAACGAACAGAAGACCGATGTACGACTGGACATTTTCAGCACCGAAGGACATCTCCGTCCTTTACGAATATTCCGGCGATGAACGCATCCTGGGTGAGTTCCGCAAGAGCGTCAGGGAAACGATGCAGGACGCCGAAGCCGAGATGAAGACGCGGGTGCGGACAGGCGGCAAGGATGAGGATCGCACAACCGGCAATCTCGTCGGCGCGGAGTTCCTGCATTTTACGGCGCGTCCGGTCGAGGGGCAAATCGATCCGCACCTGCATGCTCACTGCGTGGTTTTCAACACCACATTCGATGCTGTAGAAAATCGCTGGAAAGCTTCGCAGCAGGGAGATTTGAAGCGCGACGCCGATTACTGGGAGGCGGCGTTTCATGCACGCTTCGCCAAACGCTTAAATGACTTAGGGATTGCGACGGAGAAAGACGGCAGCAGCTTCAGGCTCGCGGGACTGCCGCTCTCCATCACCGACAAGTTCTCATTGCGCCGCAACCAGGTTGAAAAGATGGCGGCGGAAAAAGGCGTCACCAGCGACAGTGGCAAGCAGGCCCTCAAGACAAAGATCCGCGAGCCCAAACAAAAGGATGTGGCCAAAGGCACGCTGCGCCAGCAATGGAATGCGCGGCTCTCGGACGAGGAAAAAGCCGCTCTTAACCGCGTCATGGCTGGCGATAACGGCGGTGGTGACGGGCCGATAAGCCCGCAGCAGGCCATCGATTATTCGCTGGAGCATTCCTTTGAGAAAGCGTCGGCCGTTTCAGAAAAGCGCCTTCAGGCCGAGGCGCTGCGTTACGGAGTGGGGTCGGTACTGCCTGAAGAAGTCGCGGGCCTCACGAAAAACGAAGGCGTCATCGCTAAAAACGTGAAAGGCCAGGTGATGGTCACGACACAGAAGACACTGGATGCGGAAGTGGCAATGCTCCAGTTCGCGCAGGACGGCCACGGCAAATACTCCCCGCTTGGCGATCCTTCAATGGAATTGCCGGGCTTGTCGGAAGAACAGCAGCGCGCGGCACGCCTGATCCTCAAGAGCCGCGACCGGGTCGTGGGCGTAAGAGGCGGCGCAGGCACCGGCAAGACGACGATGATGAAATCGACCATTGCCGCGATGGAAAACGGCAAGCAGAAGCGCGAGGTCTTCGTATTCGCGCCTTCGGCGCAGGCCTCGCGCAAGGTCCTTAAGGAGGACGGATTTGCAGGCGCGGAAACGCTGGAGATGCTGCTTCGCAACGAAAAGCTCCAGCAGCAGACGCGCGGCGGCGTGCTCTGGGTCGATGAAGCGGGGCTCGTGTCCAGCGTCGATATGAAACGGCTCTTTGATGTGGCGAAGAAAGGCGGCAACCGCATCGTACTCTCCGGCGATTACCGGCAGCACGCATCGGTCGAAGCGGGTGACGCCTTCCGGCTGCTGGAATCGGAAGCGGGCGTCAGGCTGGCGGAGCTGAAAGAGATCCACCGGCAGAAAGACCCTGAGTACAAAAAAGCCATTGTTGAGATCAGCAAAGGCACCGCCAAAGGCGCGCAAAAAGGCTTCGACCGGCTCGACAAAATGGGTGCAATCGTCGAGGCATCTGGCGATGAAAGGCATCAGATGCTCGTCACCGATTACTTGAAGGCGATCGATGACAAAAAGACGGCGCTCATTATCGCTCCGACGCATGCCGAAGGCGAACGCCTGACAGAGGAATTGCGCGAGAGGTTAAAAGCGCGCGGCGTTATCGGCAAGGAGAGGGGCTTCATGGTGCGAAAAGGCACGGGCTGGACCGAGGCGCAAAAAGGTGACGGCCGCAATTTCCAGCCCGGCATGATCGTCGAGTTCAGCCAGAACGTCAAAGGCTTCACTAAGGGCGATAAAGCCGTCGTCGTGCGTGGCGGTAAAGAGGTTCAGCTGCTGAAGCGTGACGGCACGCAGGCGCAGCTTCCTCAAGGAAGCCAGGAGCATTTCGAGGTGTACCGCCCGTTTGCAATTGCCGTCGGCAAGGGCGACCGCATCCGCATCACGAAAAACGGCACGCTGAAGGTCGGACAAGCCAGGCCAAGGGCACACAGATCAATAACGGCGACATCTTCACCGTCGAGGGCTTTACAAAGGAAGGCGACATCCGCCTTGAAAAGGGCAAGCTGCTGCCGAAAGACTACGGGCATTTTACGACTCGGCTATGTCGATACCAGCTACGCCAGCCAGGGCAAGACGGTGGACCGCGTGTTCATCGCCGTGGGCAATGAGTCGCGCGGCGCGACCGAACCAGCAGCAATGGTACGTATCGCTTTCGCGGGGCCGGGAGCAGGTGAAAGTTTATGTGGACAGCAAGGACGACGTAAGGAACGCCATCGCCAAGGGAACGGAACGCATGTCGGCCGTGGAGCTGACAAAGACGCGCATCCGCGAGAACTGGCGCGTGCGGCTGAAAAAAACGCTGGAGCGCAACCGTGTCGCGCGTTTCTTAAAAGACCGGACGGACGCTGTGGCCGACTACTGGCGCAGCCAGAAAGATGCACAAAGGAGCATGGGCTATGGCAGAGGCTAAACGCGCGGGCGAGGAATTGCTGCAAAGGCTGACGGGCAAGAAGGAGGAGGCTGAAGCGGCACTGACGCGCGAGCGCCAGACCAATGCACAGCCCTTCTCCTTAAGCGTCGCCTGGAAGAATCCGCGCATGCGGCAGAGCTTTCCGTGGTCGATGTATGGCGGCCATGAATGGACGGACGACGGCGATATGGAAACCATCGCCATGCTCTTCGGGGAGCGCGGATGCGTCGTGCGGGGCTATCGTTTTGCGGTCCTTGACCACGATTTGAGCGTGGGGAAATGCTCGTCTATCCGCGAGCATACAAAAGCGCAGGTTGAATCCATGCTGGCCATCGAGGGCGAGGACCCCATCATCGTTTCCATCGAAACATTCCCGCCCTTCCCGGAACTGCTGGCTTCGATCAAAGGAGAAGAAGAACAACATGAAAAACGACATGCTCGACGCGCTTAACGACGACGAATTGCGCGGTGTCATCGCACACGCACAGGAACTGCTGAAATCCCATGACCGTGAGCGCAAGGAACATGCGCTAGAGCAGGCGCGCACGCTGCTTTCATCCGTGGGGCTGAGCCTCAAGGACGTTGCCGGCAAAAGCGCGAAACGCGCGGCATCCTACCGAGGCGGGCATCATTACCAGCATCCAGCCAGGCCCGATCTCGTGTGGAATGCCAAAGGCCAGAAGCCGAACTGGCTGCGCGAGCTGGAACGGGACGGCGGAAAAGCCATCGAGAGGCCCGAGCCTGCGAACGATAACGTGGCATTGCCGGTCAGGAAGCCGGCATCACTCAACCCTTGATCAGTCAGCGTGTTTTTTGTAGGAGTCTTATGAAATATGTCAGTCATTGCGCTTAAAACCCTGGGCCGGTACACCGCCTTCACCACAGACGGCGCGTACTCGCCGACATTTACATTTGTTTTCGCGCACGACGATGTGGTGGTGCTTCCTTATGCGTATCTTTACTGCGCCGGATGGAACGGCACGCAGATCGTGCTGAAGCATCGCATGAGCACGTTTTATATCAACGGGGAACGGCTGGACCCGCTGCTTAGGAGCTTTGAGTATCTCGCGGTACGGACGGTGCATGTCTTCGACCCTGAGCGGTACGCTCCGGCTTCAGGCCCCGGCGCAACCGTAGTCACGCGGATTGATCTTGATGAGCCCAGGGATTGAATCGTGCTACACGGAAAGAGGTGGCTCAAGCCCGCTCAAAGCATTCGCGTGCTCGCTCGCGCGCTTGTTCGCGCTCTTTTCTTATCCGGTGCGTGTACATTCCCTCGGAGAGGAGCGCCGTGGAAACGGCGGCGATGCGAATGAAGCGCCAGCGTTGATCGGGGTCTTTCACAAGTTCTCCGATAACGAGCGGCGCAAGTATGCCCGCTGTCTTTATCCAGTGGCCCGCGCCATACGAGGTATGCGGATTGTGAAAGGCCTGACGGGGCAGCTGCAGGGTTCTGTTCGTTGCGGAGTAATGCGGGGCCTGCGGCATGGTGCCAGTTTTCTACGGGTTGTGGTTCGGCCCTCACTCTAACCATAGATGTAGATTTTACAAGCTTGTTTTTGAGCGAGGCGAGTCAATGGCAATCGACAAAAAAAGGGGCGGCTCTTTCGAGCCGCCCCGGTAAGCCCAGGATTTACTTTCCGTTCTGCGGACGGTCGCGCTCCCAGTAGAGCGTGTGGCCCTGCTCGCTGCCGGTTTTCACCAGCCGGCAGTAGATGCGCTCCGCAAAGCTCGGATCGTCGATGCTGACCGAGAGGTACTCCGCGCCTTCCTTCGAGGTCTTCTTCCAGGCTGCGCCGATCTCTGAAGTGAACCCAAACCCTTCGGCGATATGGAACACCCGGAAGTCCGGGGCGTTGTCGCTTTTCTTGTCGGCCGGCCTGAAGGTGATCTTCGCCTTGAGGGTGAGCGTCTCGATACTGCCCTCGTATCCTGCGCCGTCTTTTTTGAAAGTTCCGATGCTAGCCATAACTTAGTCTCCTTTTCATGTTGTGCAAGGCCGCCCATTGCGGCCTCGCTTACGGCCATGTACCAGCGATCCGGTTAAGCGACTGCGTCATTAGCATTTTGTCTCGCGAGGAATGCGCGCCCGTTCTTTCTTAATGGGCAGCGCAGGGGAAAATGCGCCATTGACGCCAAGGAGCGCCGGTCGCACATTGGCCGGTTAAAAGCGAGTCGGCAAAGGGCGTCTCAAATATGTTTTGAAAAGGAGAGTCATGGCGGGGTATCAGGAACAGGCAAAAGCGGCGGGAAACACGGTGGGCGGCGAGGAGTGTAACCCGGCAAGATTACCGGGGACGGAATGAAAAGCAACGCCCGGAAAATCCGGTGTGGAGGCTGCGAACTGATGGGGGCACCGGCTGCAGCCTCCTTAAGAGACCGGGAACGCGGAAACAATAAGCAGTCAGTATTCATCGGGCAAGAGCAACGTGGTTGCGGAGCGGTCGGCTTCGGTGATGACCCAGAGCTTCACGCGGGTGCGCGGGAGCGTGTACGCAGAGAGAATGCGAAAACCCTCCGTGGCGGCAAGGTTGTTCTCTCGCCTGTCGTCCTCACTGATCTTGCCCCAGTCGCCATTGGCATGGCGGTCAAGCAAGCTGCTGGCATCGATGCCTTCCTTGCCCAGCGCGCTAAGCGCGCCGGGCGTGGAGACAATCTGGCCAAGGTCGAAAAGAGAATCAATGTTCGTGTTCATGGTTATGTCCTCCTTTACGCCTTGAGGAGCTTCGGGAGCCAGCCGGTGCCTTTGATCTCGCGCTCGGCAAGTGCGGCAAACTCGGATTTCTTCAGCTTGTCCCATGAGCGTTTAGCAGGAGCGCCTTTGGCTTCGGTGAGTGCGGAGAGGATTTCTGTCCGGCTGACCCGGCTGAAGAAATTCTCCGCCGTGGGCGTGAACCAGTCCCTCATGTCGAGACCAAGGGCGGCAGAAAGTGCGTTCGCATGACAGATGCGTTCGCAATCCGGACGGTCGCTCTTCGCCTGCACGGCGTTGACGGTGCAGCCTGCGCAGAAGGCAAGCAGCTTAAGCAACGTGTCCTGCTCCTGCGACAGGCACCACGGCCACAGCGCGATTTCATCGGACGGGATCTCACTGCTCCATTTCGCGTGGGCCTCGTCCATCGCCTCCGCACCTGTGCCGGTTTCGCGGAAGTGCGTCAGCTTCCCGGTAATCTGCAGGCTGCTGTCATTGCCGTAGGTATGGAAGATTCTGGAAGCGAGTGCATGAACAACGGCAGCCAGCGCGATGTCGGGATGCTGGCTTAACGATGCTCCTATCGCCGCTGTCTTCTGCTCCGTCAGGCTTTGCATGAGCGGTGCGGAGAATGCCGGTGTGCCGTCGGGATTCGTGGCTTTCGGCTTCGCGGTTTTCGCAGGGGCGTCCTCGGGCCGGACGAGGCCGCGCACGGCTTCCACCTCGCCGTTATGGCTGATGGTAAGAACCGCTCCGGCGATGGCGAAGGTCTCCGGCGTGTACGCGTACTCGCGCTGCTCAAGCTCGGCTATGCGGGCCTCGATAGCGTCAAGCCGCGCCTGGCTCTCCTCGTCATCCTCTTGCACCGCGTCAAAGAGCACCTCATATTCCTCGGACAGCCGCTTTTCTTCGGCGGCATCGTCTTCGGAAAGTGGCAGAAGCTGCGGGTAGAGACGCTGAAATTGCGACTTGGCCTCGTAATCGAACTCAGGGTGAAACTCGACCCATTTCCAGCCTTCCTTGCGCACCTCTTCCGCTGCGGCCTCAAGCTTCTCAAGCGCGAGGCGGTCGAGAAGCGGGGAGTCGAGCAGGAAAGTCCCGCCATCGCTCTCGTCAAAGAGGTCACGGGTCACAGCGCCACCCGCTTCCTCGTATGCGGAAACGGTGACAAGCCGGGCGCGCTTGTCGGTGGCCGCGATCTTATCCTGCGTGAGCGCGCTGCGGATGTCGTCCGCATCGTTGCTCTGCTCGTCAAAATCGGCAAGCACGCGCTCCTGCGCCGCGTGGTCGTCGCTGATGGCGAACGCCTGCACCTCGTCCAGTGACAGGGTGCCACTTCGGTACGCCTCGAAAACCACGGGGCTGACGCGCGCGAGCTTCAGGCGCTTCTTCACCGCAACCTCGCTGATGCCGAAACGCGCTGCGATATCGGCGGGCGTGGAACCGCCATCAATCAATTCGCGGAAAGCCTCGAACTGGTCCGCCGGATGCATCGGTGCGCGCACGACGTTTTCAGTAAGGGAGATTTCCGTGGCGTCGGCGGAGCCGGCAATCACGCGGCACGGCACCGGGGCATCGGGGGTGATGGTCCCGCCTTCGGCGAGGGCGGATAGTGCAAGGAGCCGCCGGCGTCCCGCCATAACCGCGAACTTGCCGCGATTGGTCTTCCGTACGACCAGCGACTGCAGGACGCCGTGTGCGGCGATTGAAGCCGTAAGCTCGGACAGGCCTTCGCTTGCTCCGGTCTTGCGCACGTTGCCGTCCCAGGCTGTGAGCTTATTAAGAGGTATCGATGCGATGGAGTTTGCGCTACCCGCATAGCCGTTCGCCGTCGATTTCAAAGTTGCAACTATAGACATAACTTAGTCTCCTTTTGAGTTGGGGAGACCGCACCATGCGATCTCGCTGACGGCGCGCCAAAAGCGGGCGGAATCAGCGAGCGGGTCATTAGAATTTTGGCTTTCGCGAGGAATGGCCCCGTTCCTTCTGCGGGGACAGGGGAAAATTCGTCATTGACGCGCGAGCGCCGCACGCTCACGTCGCCGTCATAAAGCGAAGAGAGCAGGGGCGTCGCAAGGGAGATTTAAAGGAGGCGAAACACGGGGGGGCTGAGGGCTATACCCTACAATCACAAAACGCTGTGACCATCAGCAATAAGTGGCTGCGTTTCATTTCATTCTCCCTATTGCTGAGGCTGGGTTTCGGAATTGAAAAGGTGTCACTCATCACTCATAATATGCGCGGCCGATCTTTACTTTTCCGAATAGTTTCTCAAAATTACTTATAGAGCAGGGAAGCGTTAATGAAGCACCTTCGCGTGAGCCTATGCTAACAAATGCGGTAATATCCCTTGGTGGCCAGCCGTATAAATTTATCAATAGCTTCGTAAAATGCCCGTTCTCAAACTCAAAGTCGTACCCGTCCACGTAATAGCTCGGGTTGCGGGGAGCTGAATAATAGTACGACGCAGGGGTTGCAATTGCTTTTAAAAGATCTTCGGTTATAGATCGGAGAGGCACCTGTTTTCCTGATGAGAATCTGATCCATAAGTCTTGACCTTCAGTCGATGAAAGCTGATCGGGATGAATTTCTATACTCTCAATTTGTTCCCCCTTGCTAGAAATAGAGCCTTGCCCGCGGATACCTTCTTTGGAAACTGTCAATAAATTAGGGGATGCGCTACACCCTGCGTTACAGCCGAGAATCAGAAGGAGTACCGCACTGATAGATGCCGGAATACGATTCATTGCGATCTCCCATTTGCCCATCCTTGGCAATTGAGCATTGGGTTGAATGTGAAATAGGGATCTGCAGTCGGCGCAGCCTGACACATTCGTGTTTTCTCGCTTTGGCAAACCTTTTTCTCTGTGCAGTTTGAGAAATCTCCGGGTTCTGACTTGTATTGTTCTGGGGATACATACCCGGAACCAGATATAGATGAGCCAGGCGGAGATGAGCCGTCTGGATTAAGAGCTCTGGGTTGTTTGCCAAATGCACGTATCTGGGTCGGGGGGGTTGTACTGGGATCGTCACATGCAACAAACTCGTGACAGGCTGGGCAAATATAGGGTACATCTCCCTGTTGGCCGCCAAGTGCCCGAGTACATAGCCAAATAGAGACAGTGTCAGAGCAACTAACAGAACCATGCCCTTGAAGAGTTGGGCTATTAAATGCGGGATTGTTTAGCTTCGGATCATCCCATGGAGCCCAAAGCCCCAAGCGGTCGCCTAGATTCGTGGGTTGTGCCCCAACATATGCGTAGAGATTAAAGCCTCCCGTTTCCTTAATCGGATCTCTGGTTGGCCACCTCCCGGTCGCTCCGTCCAGAAACCGTGTGGCAGAGAAGTTCAACCCGCTCTGGGTATGCAGGAACAGGCCGGCGAAGTGGTAATCGAGCGGCGTGGTGCCGTAGGTCTGGGCGGGTGCGCCGTAGGGGGTGTAGTCGAAGGCATCCACCAGCGTATTCGTGGTGCCGTCGAGCACGTCCCGTGCGGAGCCGAGCTGGTCGGGCATGTAGATGAGCTTCTGGCTCGTGGATATGTTGATACTCGCCTTCGTCGAGGTCGCGGCGCAGCACGGTGTCGGACCCGTTGCGCGTCTGGCAGATGGAGGAGCCGCACCACAGGTAGCGCGTGGTCGTTGTCGTGCCGGAGACGGTTTCGGCATCGACGGTCCTGTGGCCCATGCCGTCATACGAGAACACGGATTTGTTGCTGGTGCCGACATAGTCGATCTCGATGAGGCGATTCTCCGCGTCCCATTTATAGGTCTTGACCCCGTCGCCGCTGAGCAGGTTGCCGTCATTGTCATAGGCGTAGGTCAGCGTGCCCCAGTTCTTGATCTGGTTGAAGCCGTTATAGGTCGGGCTCAGGCTGCTTGCCGGGCGTGTCATAGGTGGTGGCGTTGTCGAGGTTGTCGTAGCCGTACGTGTCGTTGCCGGGCGTCGTGGCCGAGGCCGTCAGCAGCCGGTCGATGAGGTCATAGGTGTAATCGTGCGTCTGCGTCGCCCACGGATGGCCCGTCGCCGCCGTGTCGGTGATGCTCATGATGTCGTACGGGTCACTGCGCCGTGCCGTTCAGGTACGACAGCGTGTAGCTGCGCGTCACGCCGGTGTTCGTGATGCTGATGAGGCGGCGGTCGTTGGCGTTGGTGTCATAGGTCCAGGTCGTGGAGAACGTCTTCGTGCCGTTCGTGACCGTGCGCTTGGCCGTCTGGTCCGTCTGGCCGAGATAGGTATAGGTGAAGGAGCCCAGCGGGTCCACATGCGTGATCAGGCGCGAGATGGGGTCATAAGCGAACGTCTCGTTGCCGCCGGTGATCGTGCGTCCCGCGAGCCGCCCGAGCGCGTCATAGGTCAGGCCAATGGTGTCGTTGCTAAACGCCGTCTCGTCCACCGAGGCCAGCTTCAGCGCGCCCAGGCTGCCGATGGGCGTGTAGGTGTAATTCGTTGTGCCGAGCCCGTCCGTCATGCTGGCGAGGCGCGGGAAGTACGGGTCCCACGTCAGCGTGACGTTCGGTGTCGCATTCACGCTGCCCGTATAGGTGATGCTCGTGATGCGGTCGTCATGCGCGTAGGTGAAGGTCTTGGTCTGCCCCAGCGCGTCGGTGATGGAGTGCAGGCGGCTGTTGGTCATTTCATAGGCGTAGGTCTCCGTCTGCGGGCTGGTGCCGCCGAAGCCGTAGGTCTTGGATGTGGGCCGGCTCTGAAGATCGACAGCCCAGCGCGTGTCGTTGCCGTTCGCGTCGATGATGTCCTTCAGCGTCCCGTTCTCGTAGTAGTCGTATTGCGTCGTGCGCGTCGCGGTGCCGGATGTGGGCTCGACCACGCTGGTCAGGCGCCGGTCGGCGTCGTAGTCGTAGGTGGTGACGCGCCCCAGCCGGTCGGTGTGTTTGCGAAGATCAAGGCTCGGATCGCCCATGTTGGGGCCGCTCTGGAACGTGTAGTCATAAAGATCGGTCGTGGCGTCGGGGTAGGTGATGCTCGTGATCCGGTCAATATTGTCGTAGGCATAGGTGAGTATGTAGCCCTGGCTGTCCTTGCGCGTGTGCACGCGGTCCGAAGTGTCGTAGGTGAGCGTGAGCACGGTGTCATTATTGGCGTCCTTGACGTTCAGCAGACGCCCGTTCGTGTGGCCCGTCGTAACGTCGTAGGTATAGGTGGTGACGCCGGAATTGGGATCGGTGACCGTGGCAAGCTGGCCCGCTGGATTGTAGGTGTAGTTCCACGCCTGCCCGTCCGCCCCGGTATAGGTCTGCGGCTCGTGCTGCGTGTTGTAGTTCCCGAATGTCGCAATGGTGGTGTAGGTGGAAGGCGCGGTCAGCTGCTGCACGGTGAGAAGATCGATGCTGTTCGTGGCGTAAGCGTACTGCGTCGTGCGGCCAATGGGATCGATAGAGGAGAGCATGTTGCCCGGGCCGGTATAAGGAGGCGGGATGTCGTTGGGGTCGTTATAGGTCGCCTGCGAGAGCTGTGTCGAGCCGTCGTCCAGCACCCGGCCGATAAAGGCCGGCTTGCTGAGCGCGCTGCTAAGGTACTGGTAGGGCGGAAGAGGCTGCTCGGGATAATTGAACCATTGCCGGTATTCCTCCAGCGGCTTTTTGAGGCTTCCCAGCTGATTGGATACGTAATTCGTCGTGCAGCATAGATGGAGCCAGTGATAGATGGTCGGGACCGAAGTCGGATTGCCGAATACCTCGGCGATGGGATTGCCGTTTGAATCCGTCGTCACATTGCCGCCCGCGGCCGCATGCCGGTCCCAGTAATAGGTATTCCGCCATTCAAGCAGGCCGTTGTCGGTCGTTATGCCCCCTCCGGCCCCCCCGGTGGGCACGACGGCCTCGGTAGCGGGCGTGAAGGTGACCCCGCTCTGCTGGTACAGATACAGAAGCTCCGCATTGCCCAGCGGATCGGTCATGGCCAGCGAGCGGTCGACGTAGCCGCAGCATGTGTAGTCATGAGGATTCGGGATGTCGGAGAATTTGGACACGCCGTAGGGCGTCGTAAGCTGTGTGATGAACGTCGTCGGCGCGATCGCGGAATAGGTGAAGCTGGAGGTGATGCCGATCGGGTCCGTGATCGAGGCCAGCTGTAGCCCCGCGTTATAGGTGAGTGTTGCGAAGCGGCCGAACGGATCGGTGATCTTGGTGATGAGAAGCGGCGAGCCGGTAAGCCCATAAGTGAAGGTGGTATTGCGGCCCATCGCGTCGGTCACGGTGGTGAGGCGGAACTGGCTGTCGTAGGTGAGTGTCGTGGTGTTGCCCTGCGGGTCGGCCACGGAAGTCAGGAACATGAGCCTTGGGAACGTCGTGGCGCCGTTCGACAGGCCGTAGGTTTCAAGGGACCCGTCGGGCAGGTAACGCGTGTAGGAGGTTGCGGAACCGGTCGCGGGATTGCGCACCAGCTGGGAATAATCGTAGATCTCCCCGATGAAGGCGCCCGTCGTCGGGTCAAAATAACCGGCGCCCTGGCTCTGGTTTACGGCATAGTCGAACCCGCCGCCGCCGGAAATGATGCGGGTCACGTTATTGCCCGGAGTCGTCGGATCGTCCTGGACGTACGTCTGCCAGCTGTGGGTCCACTGCGCGCTGACGTTGGAAAAGGTGAAATTGGCGGGCTGATCCCCGTCCTGCGAATTGTAGGTCAGCGTTTCGTACGAAGGGAGTCCTTTCTGCGGCTTGTAGCCCACCGGCGTATCCGTCAGCGTCAGGCTCACCGACGCCATTCTTGCGCTGGCAATCGCCATCGGCAGCGGAGGGCAGGAAGTGCCGCATCCGCATGAGGAGGCGCTGCCGCTCGGCTGTGTGCCGCCCTGGGTGCTGGTGCCCAGGTCGCAGGGCGTTACCGGACCGCCCTTGATATTGTTTGAACTGCCCATCCCGTAGACGGTTTTCGCCTCGGGGGAATGTGCGTTCACAACGTGCCAGCCCGCCTTCGGATTGGCCGCAATGACGCTTGCCGGCACGAGGAAATATCCGGTGCCGCCGGCATCGATCGCCTTGCCAGTGACCACGCCTGTCCCATTGCCGAACGTCGGGTCCTGCAGCTGGTACTTTTCCCCCTGCATGCCGACAATGGCGGCGTAGTGATGGACATCCCAGTTGATGATGGCGGGAAACGGGATGGGCTGGCCGGCCTCGCGGCGGATCAGCTTGTACTTGAACTTCGCCTTGTCGGCGAGCGCCGCCAGCTGCTCAAGCGAGAAGCCGTGCGGACCGGAGCGCGCATCCTCGGCGACCTTGATTTGCTTAGGGCCTGCTTTCTGCACGCGCAGGATGTTTTTAAGCGCGGCGGGTCCGCACAGATAGGCAATGCCCTGATTGCCGTGGAACGCCCCCAGCCCCTCGCGCGCGCCTTCAATCAGATAGACTGCGGAGCCCCCAATCGGCCTTTTGCCCATATCAGCAAACAGCGCTTCAAGCTCCTCCGCGTGCCCCAGCCGCGCATGCATTTCCGCGAGTTCCCCCACTGCGCGGTCGATCATGCGGCGCGCAGGCACCGAAGTGGCATTGCGCCCAAGCTGCCAGGCTTTTTCGTAATAGCCAAAAGTGCGGCTGTAATAGCCCGCGTGGTAATAGCCAAGGCCGAGATCAAGGTTGATCGCCGCGTTCCAGTTTGATTGCGGATGCGCCGCGATAAAGGCAAGCAGCGGCTTTGCGTAATCGTCGTAATCGCCCCCCGGCCCAGCCTTGGCGGGCGCATCGTGAAACTCCTTGAGTGCGGCGTCAAGATCCCTGCCTTCCTCCTCCGTCACCGGACCCGTCGCCACGAGCGGCTCCGCCATTCCTGGGAAAATTTTCATCGGCGGTTGCGGCGGCAAGGCCACCCGCACCGGTGCTTTGGGCACGACCGGTTTTTCGCTGGTATGCGATGGCGAAGAAAAATTCGGGGCGGAAGTCTGCCGGCTGCTGATCTGCGACTGCGCCGTATTCTGCGCGGCAAAGTAAAACACGCAGGCCACTATAAATACGGGGCTTATCCAGCGCAGGGCGGAAATGAAATGAAGACGGCTGTGCCTGCGGCCTTCGTGGTTTGCGCGCATACGGTGCTCCCTGTTGAGTGGTTCTGTTTTTTATCTGAAGGTGTGCAAGGCGAGAGGCTGGACGGCTCTTAAGCGTTGGTCTGTTACCCATACACTTTTGGTTTAGAAAGTCAGCAGGATTTTCTATCGTGTTGAAGGGCCACAAGAAAAGGCGCCAGATGCGGGAGCACCTGGCGCGAACTCGGAAACCAAAGAGGTCACGACATTGCGTGCAGGCCGCTCACGCGGCCTCGGCTTCGGTAGCCTTCATGCCGTGGAGATAATCCGCGGCCTTCTGTGCATGTGCGGCGGCGCTGAAGATAGCGCGCTTGTCATTTTTCAGAACGGTTAGCCAGTTGGCAATATAAGAGGCATGGTCCGGCATGACCTCGGGCGTAATGCCAAGATCGGCGCACAGGAAAGCGCTGGAGAGTTCTGCAACCAGTTCCTCGCGTGCATAGCCTTCGTCACCCCACTGCTTGCGGCCGAAATCGCGGTCAAGGCGCGATGGATGTTTCGTCCAGTGGGCTGACTCATGCGCGAGCGTCGCATAGAATGCTCTCGGCGTCGCGGAATGCCTCGATAGCCGGCATCTGGATGTAGTCGGCCTCGGCGGCGTAATAGGCGCGGTCGCCACGATAGCGGACATCGGCTTTTGTCGCTTTGAAGAATTCCTCGGCGTGGCTGATACGCTCGACCGGTGTCGTCTTTACTTCGGGCTTTGCGTAATAGAGTTCAGGCAGGCCTTCAATCTGCTCGACATTGAAAACCGTGTAGCCTTTCATGAAGTGGATCTCCCGCTCGGATTCTTCGCCGGCGCCGTCCTGCTTCGGTCCTGGTGATGGAATTCGCATAGACCACCAGCGAGCCTTTCTCGCCTTTCCTGACATGGGCATTCAGTTCGGATGCCTGGCGGAACGTCATCCAGATGGGAGCGTTGAAGCCCTGCGAGACGGCTTCGGCCCAGAGCATCAGGATATTGATACCGGAATAGGGCGCGCCGTTGTGCCTGAGCGGCCTCATGATCCTCCCCGCCGTGTTCCCCGCATTCCAGGGTTTCATCCAGGTGCGAACGCCTTGCTCAAGGTCCGCGATGATTTTGCCGGTGACGCGCGTGTAAACATCCTGTCTCTCGTTATTCATGGTCCTGTTCTCCTTTTTGGGTCCGGTCAATCCGAACCGCCGAGGACCAAAAGGCCGGGCGCAACAAGGCGGCCTGTCACCGAAGGGGAACGGCCAACACGGGAGCGAAGCGAATGGAGCGGGCAGCGCCGTTGACAGGACGCCGCGCACGGTCAGGGTCGAGGCAAACAGTTCGGTGTGACCGGACTTGAGGGAACAGGGCCGCATTCAAAAGAGAGCAGGGGCTACAACGCGAGTGGGAAGGTCAGGTGCGCAACTTGAAAGGCAGTCAGATGTGGCAGGAATAGCCCGGGGAAACACGGTGCGCGCGCTGGGGAAGGTTACTCTTCAATCTGGTCAGGTCTGTTGGATTCTGCTTCGAGGATTTTCATTCGCCGCATAAGCTCCACGATGATATCGACCGAATCTCCGTCCGGATCTATGCCGATACCGCGCAAACGACTGTCTTCCAGGACTTCGAGCAGGAGATTCTCTTCTTCCGCTGACGTGGGCCGGCGGCGGCTGGCTCGCTGAAGCTTTTCCACGTCGGTCAAGGATGCGGCTCCTCCGGCAATCATGCATTGCCATTATCGCAAAGCTGAGGTAGGCAGTAGCAGTAACAGAAGAACCCACGATGCACGATAAAACGATATCTGACCCGGAAGACTCACTCGACGAGGAAGCCGCAATCGAAGCCGCGCAGGAAAGAAGCGCGGTGCCGCACCTGCGCGACATACTGAAGCGAGAGCATGACGAAGTGCTGAAGGGAAAGCCGCGTAATATCGCTCTTGAGAAATGGGGCGCGGAGATCGAAGCGGATATCCTCGCTGACCTTGAAAAGCGGAAACGCTCGGGGTAGGCCGCCAGCATTCAGGATTTGAGGCTTTTACTTTCGTGCAGGGCTTTTTCCTCATGCACCAGATCTCGATACTCGGCGGGACCAATTTGTCTCGCGCAAAACATGAGGTCGGCTGGGTTGATGGGCAGGAGTCCTTTGCCGCCCCGGTAAACATCCGCCACCTGATCGCCGTTTTTCTTTTCATGCAGGCGGCAGGCGTCGCCTTCCCATGCGTAATAACTCGTGCGCGATTTCAGCGGCTTCCTCACGGTCATGGCAAACCTCGGACGCTGAGCGAATTTTACAAAACTCTGGTGTGAAGATCAGCAAAATACTGCTCGCATTTTCCTCGTGAACAGAAGCGTGAGGTTAACGATCACATTCGCAAGGAAATAGAGTTTTGGCTTTTCCGGGAACTTCGATCTAAACTCTTCGATCCGTTTTTTTAGCCCCGCAGGTTCCTCCGCAGAGAAATCCAGGACCCAGGCACAAATCCAATGAAGAGGGTGCGATGTCCAAACTGATTCTGGGGCGCAGTATTGCTGCGTCGCGTGGCATGGGTTTCGCTGCGCAGGCTTACGCCACTGCGGGAGAGCTGGTGACATATTCGGGCGACGGTCATCTGATCACTTTTGCCCCTACCCGGACAGGCAAGACATCGGGACCCGTTATTACCAATGCGCTTACGCATCCGGGGCAGCTTATCGTCCTTGACATGAAAGGTGAGGTCTTCGCCGCTACCGCGCAGGCGAGACGCGCAATGGGACAGGAAGTATGCGTGGTGGATCTTCGCGACGGCAGCGAAAGCGGTTCACTCAATCCCCTTGATCTGGCTGCTCGCTGCGGGACCGATCCCGCTGCGACGGCACGCAGCTTCGCGGCGGAACTCATCGAACGCGGCATGGATGAGCGGGACAGGTTCTGGAACGACTGGTCGGAAACGATGATCGCTGGCGGGACCGCATGGCTGCTCGCTGACTGCCCTCCGGAAGAACGGCGACTCTCCAGGCTGTTCGACCTGTTTACGGAAGATGATGTTACGTACCGGCTGGCCGTGATGCTGGACCAAAAGAAAGTGCCGAACCGCGCTGCCCGAGCGGCGTTTGCCTCTTTCCTTCAATTGGCCGACCAGAACACGCGCCCGAGCGTTCTTGGTTCGGTGCAAACGCATTTAAGGTTGTTCGACAGCGATCTGACCAGAAGGCTTACGGACACTACCACGATGGATCTTGACGGCTTCCTCGCGGGAAAGCCTATGACGCTCTACATCATCGTGCCGCCCTTTCGCCTCAGTGCCTATCGTCCGCTCTTACGGCTGTGGCTTTCGGGTTTGCTCCTGCTGCTAACGCAGCGCAGGCATCCCCCGAAGGAGCGCACGCTGATGCTTTGCGATGAAATCGGAAATCTCGGGCGGCTGGAGGCGCTGCTCATGGCGACAACGCTGCTGGCGGGCGGGGGACTTACCGTGTGGTCGTTCTGGCAGAACGCGGCGCAGCTTCAGATTTACGGCTCCCAGGCGAATACGCTCCTCGACAATGCCGGCGTCGTCCAGATCTTCGGAATCCAAAACTACCGGATGGCGCAGGATCTTGCGAATGTCATAGGCGGGATTTCCGCCGATGAATTGCTCAAGCTGCCGAAGAGCGAGCAAATGCTGCTGGTTGAGAGCAAGCTGCAACGCTGCAAGCAGGTCCGTCACTATGAAGACCGCGAGTTTCTCAAGGGAGCCTAATGCGGCTGCGCAAACCCTCCAGCGCTCTTTTGAATGCGCGGGTTTGCTTCGCCGGAGGAAGATCAGGCTTCGCGTTTAGTGGAAAAACACAAAAAGTGAAACAGGCAAAGCAAACCCGAAGGCTAATAGTGCGCCGCCGGCGCCCGCAAGCATGTAGCCTCCTACGGTTGCGCTCAGAATTGCGAGGGCAGTACAAAACAGCGCCCACGCCGCAAGGCTCGTTTCATCTTCTGCCATTCTTTTGCCCCTCGGTCATTAAACTCGCCGGACTCTACCGAAAGTCACCTCGACACGGAAGAGGCAAAAATCCCGTACTTGCAAAAATCAAGATTTATGAACGTACAGCTTAGGACGTTGCACGCCAAGCCTTGGCGGCGGACAGCATTCTGCCCTCATGCGACGAGGACGAGGGGGCTTTTCAAGGTGTGGCTGGCGGCGTGAGTATCGCCCCCCAATGCGGCTGCGCAAACCCTGCAGCGCTCTTTTGAAAGCGCGGGTTTGCTTCGCCGGAAATATTAGGAGTATCGGGGTCGTGGACTTGGGTTCGGATATCAGCGGGAGAGGGAGCGCAATCTCACGCCGGGGCGGTCATCGTTCAGGAATTCAATCCCGCCACGCTCCAGAGCGACCTGCACCTTATATAAAGTTCCAGTCTGTGAGTTGATGGAGCCTTCGAAGGATTCCATCCGGCGTATGGTGCCGATTGCCACGCGCGCGGACTTTGCGAGCTTCGCCTGATTCCATCCGAGCAGGACGCGGGCTGCCCTTAGCTGTCTTCCATTTGTGAGTTTCAACAGCGAACCCTAACATGGGGGCGCTTTAACTCCCAAAAGACTGATTATTATAAATAAATACTTGATTATTATAACCAAGTGATCGTAGCATTGGGATCGCCCGGAAAACCACGATTTGGGAGGGCAAAATGAACCTCAGCAAGGGCTTTGAGAACATCCCACGGAAGTTCGTTCTGGTTCTGCTCCTGACTAGCGCACAGACGCTCGCCTCGGGCCAGGAGGAGAAAAAAACGCCGAGCCTGCCCGCCCACAAGCCAGGCATACTGAATAAGCTGCCTGGACATGCCAGGCCCGGCGCGCCTCCCGTCAAGACAGCGGCAACCGTTGCCGCAAAGCCGGGAACTGAAGGAAAACCCGGAGCCGCAGAAAAGCCCGGCATGAAGCAGGTCTCGCTCAGGGACGGCGGCAAGGCGCAGGTCCGTCCTGACGGCCAGATTCGCTCGCTTGATCGGGGCGGAATGCACATTGAGCACAACCTGCACGGCGGGAGGACGACTGTGAGCGAGCGGGGCGGGAAGCGCGTCGTGACCACGGGCGGGCAGGGCGGATATGTGCAGCGTCCCTATGTCAATCGCGGCGGCCGTTCTTACTACGCGCGCACTTCCTATGATCATGGCGTCGCAAGAAGTGGCGTGTATCGCGGCTATGCGTTCAGAGGCAGGACTTACTACGGCTACCAGCCCCCAGCGTACTATCACCCGGCATTCTACGGCTGGGCGTCAGGCCCGTGGCCGGGCTCTGTTTCGTTTGGCGCAGCAGCATGGGGCTGGGCCGGCGCGCCGTGGTATGGCTATTACGGCTTCACGCCTTATCCTCTTTATGCGGGACCGGCGTTCTGGCTGACGGACTATCTAATCGCCGCGAATCTGCAGGCGGCGTATGCCGACTTGGCAGCCATGCCGCCCCCGGCTTCCGGGCCGGCGGTGCCTGCCGCGCTGAATGTATGCGAGCAGGGCGGCTGCGCGACATGGACCTGGGACGGCGCGCATTACAACGCGGTGTGGAGTAACGGCGCTGTTTCGGTCATTTCCGTGGTCAGGTGGGAAGCGGATGCGATCGTGCTTGCGCGTATCGATCCTTCGGGCTCCTCCGCTGGAAATACCGCGACCTATTCCGGCAGGATGCTAAACGCGAATGCTGCCGGCGGCGGGGTCACCGGGTCCTTCAACGGCGGCGTCTGGTCGGAAACCTGGAACGCTTCCTCACCAGGGATGTCAGCCGCCGCGCGAAGAAAAATTGCCGCAGCCCAACGAGCGAGATGGGCGAAGGTGAAAGCCGCTCAGAAGAAGTCCGCGTAAGAAGGCACCTCGGTTCGTAATGGGAGAGTTCTCACCAACAAAGCAACACGGCGACTGCGAGGAGATCGCCAACCCGTCCACCGCATACGCTATATATCCGCATCACGACCGCCGACGGCAAGAGGCGGTACTGTAAGGCTGCTTACCAGTCCAAGGGTCGCCTCAAGCCTCAGTATGCAATGGTCAATGGCGAAACTGAACATCACAAAGATGGTGTCTACATCATATTCAGAAACCGGGGACGGGGCGATAGCGAGTTGACTTTTGTCGGTATCGCGGATGCCTGCGCTGTCAACTTTGACGGTTCCAGCCCACAGGGGAAGCATGTATGTATTGAGTGAGGCGGTGGTCGTTTAAGATGAGCCAAGCTTCATCAATCGGCTGAAAGGAAACGCTCCCCTGGTTTTGCCCGAGTCACCGGATAAGCCGAAGTTTTCCGCCCTCGACGAAGGAACCAAGACTGACCCCCTCAGAATTGCACTTTGACTCTATATTTATATTATGGACATGCCCGATCACCGAAGTCGTCGATTGCTCTGAGGCCAACCAGCATGACGCGAATCGGCATGAGGCGAATCAGCATGAGGCGAATCAGCAATAACGTCGATTTTTCATGGTAATGCCAAGCTTGAAGACTGGCCCCGGTGCTACTCGCCGCCGATTCTGGTTGGCGATGGCGGGGTTTGCCATGGCGCTTGCGCTGCTGCCCTTTTCCTACAAAGTCGAACGCCGCCTGGAGACGGTAGTTCACATCAAGGGTGGAGAATCCGAAAAAGTTGACCGGGAACTGGCGCAGCGTTTCCAGTCTCCCTACGCTCACCGGCTGGTTCTGGTGATCAGCGGTGTTCCCGATCCGGATTCAGCCAAAGCTGCAGACGCACTCGGCTTCCTAACCAATTCATTGCGGAGTGTGCCGGGAGTGTCGGGCGCCGTCTCGAGTTTGGATTGGCCAGATCCGCTATTCACTGGGAGCAATGGCGGCGCCTTGATCATCGTCGGGTTGGATCCTCACGACGAAACTGTCGAGGCGTTGGTGCCCAAACTTAGGGCAAAAGCAGACTGGATGGAAGGTCAGCTTAGATCGCAATACCCCAATATCAAACTGCAGATTACGGGTGAAACGCCAATAAACTTCGATCTTCGCAAGGTCAGTGCAGACGACGTCCGCCATGCCGAGGAACGAGCGATGCCGATAACGCTCGTGCTGCTGTTGCTCGCTTTCGGCAGTCTTGTGGCCGCGCTGTTGCCGCTGGGAGTTGGACTACTCTCCATCTCGATGGCGCTGGGCGCGGCAGCGCTGCTCGCGCATTATCTGCAGCTTTCGATTCTAGTGCAGAATCTGGCAACGATGCTCGGCCTGGGCCTGGGCATCGACTACGCACTACTGATGGTGAGCCGGTTCCGCGAAGCGTTGAACGAGGGATGTGATGCCGGCTGCGCTGCCGATATTGCTGCCGAGCAGGCGGGAAAGACGCTGATCATCTCGGCCACAACAGTTGCCATCGGATTTTCAGCGCTACTAACTGTGCCCATCAGCGAACTGCGCTCCATTGGGATCGCCGGCCTGCTGGTAACCCTCTTGAGTGTCATGCTTTGCACATTCGTTTTGCCCTGGGTTCTTGGTCTGCTAGGGCATCGCATCGATGCCTCCAGAGTGCGTCGAGCCAAACAATTCAAAACCCGGGAGAGCCTGTGCGCGGCGAGTGAGCGGTGGGTGCGGTGGGGCAGCATCATAACCCGCCGGCCCTGGACGGCTCTGCTGGTCGCCGGGACTCCGCTACTGATCCTCGCACTCCAGGCACGGAGAATCTCTCCCGGGATTCCTGACCATGACTCGCTCCCCGCCGCAGCCGAGTCGGTGCAAGCACTGCACACGCTTCAAGGCATGGGGCGGTCGGGTATTGTGCAGTCCCTCCGGGTGGTGGTGGAGTTGCCGCCGCAGTCTCCGCCGCTATCGCCGGCCGGCTGGCTTGCCATCAGTCGCTTGACGCAACGCTTCCAAAGCGATCCTCGAGCGCAAGAGATCTTGTCTCTTCCGACGCTCACGGGCATGTCCGACACTGCGGATGCTGTCACCGATGTGCCCGAGCCAATCCGCAAGAGTTTTATTCGCAGCGATGGCCAGGCTACCTTGATTGAGTTGCTGCCTACCGCCGCGCTTTTGCCCAACGAACAGGTGCGATGGGTACGAGATGTTCGTTCCACCAACGTTGCGGCGATCACCGGCATGCCCGGCGCTGTGCTGCGCGTTGGAGGCGTTCCCGCCCTCGAAGCAGATTACGATTCGGTAGTAAAAGAGCGGTTGCCGAAGGTGGTCCTTGGCGTCATTTTGGGAAGCTTGCTGGCGCTCCTGATCGGGTTACGTTGTCTATTTGCGGCTATCAAAGCAATTCTGCTCAACCTGCTCTCCGTCGGCGCTTCATTTGGCGCGCTAGTTGTCGTCTTTCAGGAAGGCCATGGCAGCAAACTCTTTGGGCTCGGCGGACCGACCGGCAGCGTATACCCGATCGTCCCCATTCTCGCGTTTGCCATCGTCTTCGGATTGAGCATGGACTATGAAGTTTTCCTGGTCACCCGAGTCCTCGAAGAACGGCGGCGCGGATTATCCGAGAGAGCAGCGGTAATCGAGGGCCTGGCGCGGACGGCCGGGCTCATCACCAGCGCCGCGGCAATTATGATCGCCGTATTCACCGCATTCACTCTGGGAAGCTTTCTGGTTGTCCAAATGCTGGGCTTTACGCTGGCTGTGGCGGTGCTCATTGACGCCACAGTAGTGCGGATGGTGGTCGGGCCGGCACTCTTAAAACTTGCCGGCGATTGGAATTGGTGGCCCTTTGGCTTATCCGGAGCTCCGGCAACGTCTGAAAAGGCGCCCATCCCATGACGGCAAGAGCTTGGATGCTCCAGTGCCGTCAGAAAGATATCAGAACAAATCCCGGTTCCGCCATCCGCAAATCACCGCAAGCCCACCAGCCCTGTGACGGATTGAACCAGCTTCGCAGCATCGAAACCCACGCCATCTTTGAAGACCAGCTCAACCTTCTCGATGTTTTCAATCTTCTCCGCCGGGTTCGCGCCCAACACCACCAAATCGGCGGCCTTGCCCGGCGCAATCGATCCGATGTTCGCGTCTCTGCCCATGTAGATTGCCCCGTTCAGTGTGGCAACGCGGATCGCTTCGACCGGTGAAAACCCGGCCTCCACCAGCAATTCAATATTGCGCTGGTCGCCGAAGCCCGGCACCACGCCGCCATAGCCGGTGGGATCGCAACCTTCCATCAGCAGTCCGCCCGCGGCCACAAACTCGCGCTCAAAGCGCATCTCTTTTGCCAGGCCAGGGCCGCCAACTCCGGCGGCGGAAGCCGAGCGACCCATCAAATAGTCTCTGGCGGACGCCAACGAGAGCGTCTTGAGCGCCGCAGCCTCCCGTTCCATCGGTGGGCGATTCGGGCCAAAGGTTTCAAACACGGCGAGGGTCGAGGTAATCGCCACGTGGTGCGCTACCAGATCGCGAATCATCTCCCGTACCTCAGGCCCCTCCACATCCAGGGTCTTTTCGAAGTAGGTGAGATTCGACATGAAGCCTGGGCACTCGTCCGGTTTCTTCCCCGGGAAAAACTCGGTATCCACCACCAGCCCATGTTCCAGGTTGTCGATGCCGAGCGCGGCCGCCTGCCTGAATCCAATGGAGCAAAGATGCCCGGTGAGTTTGAGCCCGCGGGCATGAGCGTGGTCGATGGCCGCTTTCAGTTCATCCGCCGTGAGGTAGTTGTATGCCTTGAATGAGGTGACTCCCTCGGCCGCCCAATAATCCACCGTGCGCGCAGCGTCAGCCGCATCCGCAAGCGTGTGCATCTGGATCGCGAAGCTGCCTTTGCCCTCGAGGTAGGGCCCAGTCACGTCGAGCTTGGGTCCGGGCAGCAACCCGGCGTCGATCTCTCGCTTCAATTCCAGGTCGGTGTAAGTCTCCATACTGCCCGCAGTCCGCGCAGTGGTTACGCCGCCGGCCAGGTAAAGACGCGGAGCGCTGTCCGCTGCCTCGCCATAGAGCGCTACGCCACCAGGAGGTGCCTGCGGCGCGGGATAGAAAAGATGTTCGTGCATGCCGACCAAGCCGGGAATCACCGTCTTTCCCGTCATGTCCAGCACCTTGGCATTGGGAGGATAAGAGCTGGGATGATAAGCGTCGCGCGCCCTGGCGGCTTGGACAGCGGTGATCTTGCCGCCGGCGATGTCGATGCGCATATCTTCCTGCGGCGCAGAGCCCGTGCCGTCGATCAGGCGCACATGCTCCAGCACCAGCACCGGCGCATCTTCCTTAATATAGGGCGAAAGCGGAGTCGGCTTTTGCTGAGCGGCGGAAGTCAGGCTCAATGACAGGCTTAATAACAAGGAAATGCACGGAACTGTAGTTCGTCTTGCAGTCAACATGGTTGGTGTCACCCGGAATGACAGTGGATTCAGTTCCAAGTCAAGTGATTCGACTTACTTCACGTTCCCTTCTGAAGCGCTGGACTGGCCCATATCGAAGTCCTTGCGTCCGAGATTTGCCTTTCCCGAACCACCTTCGATTGCCATAATCGAGGAACCCGTCTTGCCCTGCGGCCGTGCCTCCACTTGTGACGCAGACCAATCGCCGCCGACCTTCCGCAGCCCGTAATAAACGAATTCCTTCTGCTGCCCGCTACCGCGAAACGTTTTCACTACATGCACAGGGTACAAAATGCTGCGGTCGATCCACGATGTTGCCGAACTATAGTAAGTCCGATCCTGAGGGCCGGACGTGCTCTTAAGGACAAAGCAATCCCGTGCGCCGTATTTCTCCGTTGTCGTGAGTTCCTGATTCTTCCAGAAGAACTGGCTTTCTATCATGTCTTCGTAGGAGAAGTCTGTTCCCACGAGTGGGTCGTTCCAACGCTCGAACGGCAACACATGAGCGCCCTTCTCGCCAGGAAGTTGCGCCTCGATGGTCACGCTCCCACTCACGCTCATATGCAGAAGAAGGCTCGTCTTCTCTGAGCCAGGCCCGGAAATCTCGCATAGCAGACGCAGACCATCCGGGAACCAGTGTGCCTTGGCGACAAACTTGTAGCTCGTGCGCTTGCCGTCGGCTGCCACCCGTGTGATTTGCCCGGTGGCGCGGTAGTCCAATTTCTCAATACGCTGGCGCGAGCCAGTCAGAACATTCTCCAGGTCAGGATTCGCCGCGAGGGCCCGCCATGGATACACCAGCGACAACAGCACTAGCAAAGCGATGGCTGCTTGAAACGTCCCAACGACGCAATTCGCCCATCGGAACTCTGGAGAACGGCTAAATCGGCTGCGAGAGAGCATTGAAACATGTCGCGAGAAAGTCATAGCTAAGAATTCTTACGTTATCCCTGTAGATTGACGAGTATACAGCGTTTCGCCGGAGCTTCAAAATCACCGAAGTGGAAGGGCCTTTCATCGAGAAATGTAACTGAGTCGTGGAACGCGCCGACGACTTCGCGTTGCTCACTGTCAATTCTGGCAGTTACCCGTGCACCCCGACACTGTTAGCTTTCCGCCTGTCGGACAAAGAGCGTCTTCGGCGGTTGTTGCGCTGAAATGCGAAAAACCGATCGGAGGGACCCATGAACGGAAACAATCTGATTGAGCGCAGCCTGGCCATCGCTACAGTGCGTCTTCGGACACCCATCTTTCGGAAACCGAGTCTTCGGGCACCCAGAAGGGCCCAATCGCAGAACTGCCGCGCGACACGAGGGTCATCCCTTTTGCCGCTCTTCGGTCTCAGTCTGCTGGTGAGTTCGCTGCTGGTTATGGCCCTTACTGCGGAAGCGCAAGACACGAAGCAGCAAGAGCAACTACTGAGCCATGAGTCCGGCTTTTTAGGTGACTACTACTCCAAACTGCAGCCCGATCCCGCGAACTCCGATCTGCTGACCTACTGGAAGAATCCGGACGTTTTGAAGGATTCTGGCAAGTTCATCCTCGAGCCGGTAATCGTTTATCTGCTTCCCGAAGCTCAGCAGCGCGGCATTGACCCCGAGCAGTTGGCTAAGCTGACTCAATACTTTACTAAGGCCATCAAAGACGAACTCAAGTCCGGACACTACGATCTGGTGACCCAGCCTGGACCGGGCGTTATGGTCTTGCGAGTAGCAATTACGAATGTGGAGCCCGACCGCGGCAAGGAGAATGCGGCCTTAAAGGGTGCCGAAATCGCTGCTACCCATGCGGTAGCTCCAGGCGCCGCCTTGTTGGTGCCCAGGCTCAGCGTTGGTCAAGTTGCGATTGAGGGCGAGATCGTGGATTCGGTCTCCGGGGAAGTAATGGTGGCATTTATGACCAGCAAGAGCGGCCGCAGGTATTTCAGTGGGCTTAAGGCCTACGAGAAATGGGGAGATGTTGATGCCGCATTTAAGGCGTGGGCGAAGGGCTTTCGCGAAAGGCTCGACAAGGCCCACGCATCATAGCGGCTCCCTATAGCGCGGTCGGGCACATCCTGCTTCGGGTGCCAGTTCGGCTAAGAAGTTCGACTAGAAGATCACCTTCAGGGTGAACTGTGCGGAGCGCGGACCACCTAATCCGTACAGTGTGCTCTGCCCGCCAACGGTTCCACCCCCGCCCAGGGTCTCGTTTGTCGTGGCCGCTACCTTGCCAAACGGCACAAACCCCTCTAACCCGCTGTAAGGCTCAGTCCCTCCCGGGGCTCCGAACATTGGATGGTTAAACACATTGAAATATTCAGCGCGGAAATCGAGCTTGACCCGTTCGGTCAGGTTGAAACGGCGGCGCAGCGCGAGATCAGTCTGGTCGATCCCGTAGGGGCTGCGAATACTATTCCGCGGGTAATTTCCCTGCACTCCAGTGGGGGGCAACGAAAAGGCCGCCGGATTCAGCGCCCTGCCGGCCGGTTGCGTCGGATCGGCGATCCAGTAGGGCTGAGCGGGCACGACGTTAGCCAAAGCCAAAATGTCGCCGGCGGCGCCGTCTTCGTTGCTAACTACTACATTGAGTGGCGGAGGGGAACTCGCGCGCACCAGTCCGTCCACGGCCCAGCCTTTCAGGATCGCGTTGCCTGGGCGACCCCAGGCAGGCGCTGGCACCTCGTAGGAAACGGCCCCGGCGATGGAATTCCGTATGTCAAAGTCAGAGGGTGCCAGCGGTGGCAGCACGATCTGGCTCACGCTCGGCACCACAAAGCCGGTAGCATCGCTGGAAGAGACATCGCTTGCCTTCGCCAAAGTGTAGGACACCAGTGCCTGCAGGCCGTGCGACATGCGACGCTGGAACTGTACTTGTAAAGCCTCATAGTGGCCGTACCCGCCATTCCATATCGCCGAATCAGATGGGCCATTGATTCCTTGCGGAGCAATCGTGTCTTCGCGCAGAAGTCGCCGCGCGTCCGCTCCAACGTAGGTTGCCGTGAATCGTTGGTTCGCCCCCAGTTCCCGCTCAACGGCGGCATTCCACTCCATCGTGAAGGGAAGCTGCAAGTTCGGATCGGTCGCTATGAGGCCGCCAGTGTTCGCAGTGACGGTTGTCGAAAATGGAATAGGCTGGAAGGCTGGGCTATTCAAATCGAAAGGCACAGGTGCTGGCAGGAAGTTGAAGTCAGTTCGAAAGTAAGGATAGGTGCCTGCGGCATCGCCGACATTCCCGTAGCCTAGATCATAGAAGAGACCAAAGCCTCCACGCACCACTGTCTTGGGGGTGACCTGCCAGGCAGCGCCTATACGTGGAGCGAAATTGCCAAACCTCGTACGCCAGGGAGCTTCCCGCACCAACGCGAGCGGATTTGAATCGAAGATTCCTTGTACCGCGTAGAGCGGCTCGCCGGATGTCGCCGACTCCGGCGCAGGATTGATCTCCCACCTCAACCCGTAGGTCAGCGTAAGGTGATTCGTCATCCTCCAGGTGTCCTGAGCAAAAAGCGAGTAACTATTGATGTTTACCGAAAGAGGATATTTGTCGCCCACGCCGATGACTCTCACGTTCCCCAGCACCAGATTCCGGAATTCAGCTTGACCAAAACCTAGACCCGCAACGTAATTGGTACTTTCCCCGCCCGTGGGGTTTAGACGGCGATAATCGACGCCGAACTTCAACTGGTGCACTCCGACAACCCAGGAGAAGGTGTCCACGAAATTGAGTTGCCGTTGGACATTGGAATAGAGGGTCCCATCGAAGGCGCCAGCGATGACGGCTTGGCTGTGATCGAAACTGTAGGGAGAGCCCGGCGGAAAAAAGACGGAACTGGCTGGAGCGACGCCGCCATCGAAGTTGGTAATGACGTTAGTGTTGGTGCCCGTGCTTCGGCTCCAGTTGGCGCGGAAATCGTTCAACTCGGTCGGAGCCAAGGTGATGGTTGCCCCCGCGGTCAACGTGTCCGTATCCACGTTGTCATAGACCACATCCTCCCAATCCCGGTCGGCATCATACGACGGAGCGTGGTTGTAGCGTGCAAACAGAGTGATCCTGCTGTTTACGCTGTGGTCGATGCGGATGCTGGTGGCATTGATGTTGGAAGGATTGGAAAAATCTGCGGTGAGATTCGCCATGCATGGAATGGCGAAGTTATCGCAGCGGGCAATTGGGGGCCCGGTCGGAAGCGGCAGGGCATCGATGATCGGCCGGTAGACCGGTGCAACCGCTGCCCTCGCGGACGCCGTATAAAAGGTGCCTTGGGCCGTCTGCGGTTGCGTCAGCCGCAAGCCTTCGTAAGAAAAGAAAAAGAAGGTCTTGTTCTTGATAATCGGACCGCCCAGCACCCCACCAAAGTCATTCTGCCGGAGCGGGGGTTTGATCTGCGGCGGCGCGTCAAAATAATTTCGGGCATCGAAGAAGTCATTTCTTAGATAGTCGAAGGCAACGCCGTGGAATTGATTGGTGCCTGATTTTGTGACAATCGAGATCTGTGCTCCAGGGGTGCGCCCGAATTCCGCCGCATAGGAAGAGGTCTGGATCCGGAACTCCTGCATGGCATCGACGGATACCAAGGCGTTCGTGCCGCCTCCCGAGGTCCATCCCGGAATTGCACCACCCAGACTCTGACCCAGGCAACACTGGGGCGCAGAACTAAAATTCGCACTGACGCCATCCACCGTGAAATAGTTCGCGTCGGTGCGCTGTCCGTTCACGCTGAACTGACCGGGCCCCTCGACGCCCGAGGATGTGAACACTATGCCCGGCACCAGCGCGATCAGCGACTGGAAACTGCGGCCATTCAGAGGCATGTTCTGCACGAACTGGTCGTCCACCACAGTGCTCACAGACGCCGAATCGGTCTGTAACCCGAAAGATTCGACGGTCACGCTTTCCGACATGGAACCGATGGCGAGCGTGAAATTCTCGTTGACCGCATCCTGCACGTAGAGCTGCAGGCTGGGCTGAATCACGGTGCGAAAGCCTTCCTTCTGAACGGTCAGCCGGTAGGTGGCCGGGCGCAGGTCGGGGATGACGTAGATTCCATCCTGGTTGGTAGTCGTAGTGGCCGAAACATTGGTCTCGATGTTCGTGATTTTACATTCGGCGCCGACGATCACGGCGCCAGACTGGTCTGTCATCCTGCCGGAAATCCGGGCGGTTTCTGTCTGCGCGAAGGCTCCAGTGCTCGCAAGAAGAATCAGGACGAGCACAGGGCACTTCATCACAACTCTCCTAGTGTGTGATAGGTCGCAACTGGGTGGGCTCCTTGCTCCAGCGCAAGGAAGAATACCCTTGTGGGTGGGTGGGATTCAAGCCGGGGGTGGGTCGGTTCGAAAGGGTGCGTTCCCGGGCGGCTGAAGGCGGTATTGATTCTGCGGGAGTTACAGCGCGGCTGAACCCGCGATCTTGGCAGGGTTGATCACAGCGCTGGAAGTGCTGCGCCAGTTAGGTAGTGCGGGCGCTAAAGCGCGGGCTGCATGCGGCCGGGCTTCGCCGAGGCCTGGACGGGCGAAGGCACCCGTCCTTACAAAAGCCCTTTCTCACGAGGTTATGGGTGATTGGCCTCGCCCAGGTAAGCGTAGAGCATCTTCTGTCCGTCGGGTTGTTTGCCGCCGGCCGAGGGCTCGACCGTGACAAATACGGAACCGATCTCCTTCACCAGTTCTGGGTTTTCCACTTTCAATACCCAACGCCCGTGCGCTTTGGCATCCAGGCGCAGGAAGCCCAGGCTGCGCGGGTTCTTTCCTGCTTCGGGCACGGCCCAGACCTGGAAACGCTTCGCATCCAGCACACTCTCTTCATTCAAATCGAAGGCGTAAAAGGAGAGTGCTTTGCCTTCAGTGAGGAAAACGCGTCCGAAGGCCTGGCTGGGGTTACCATTCGGGTCAGTGTCGCGGACATCAATGACGTGCAGCTGCCGCGACGCCATAAGCTCCCGGATATCCTTACCCGCCGCAGCGAGTTGCCGTTCCTGATCGAGAGTAGCACTCGCGATTCGCAACTTATTCGTGAGTTCCGTGATGCGAACTTGCTGCTCCACCAGGGAAGCTTCGTCGTTAATGCGCAATTGACTACTACGGGCCGCTTCGTCTCTCGCCTCTGCCAGCAGCTTCTCCTGGTTGCGGGATTCCTCCAGCAGTTGCGCAGTCTGGCTGGAGGATCGTGCAACATCTCCTCCCGCCGGTTCACCGTTGCGTCGCTGACTCTCGGCCTGTAGCTGCGATTGCAAGGTCTTAATCTCTCGCTGACCGGCAACGACCGACTCGTTCAACTGAGACAGGCTCGCGGCAAGGGCGGAGTTCTCCCGTTTAAGCTCGGCGATCTGTGCCGCGGCAGCATCCCCGCCGCGCACCGTATCCTTGCCGCCGAAATGGTAAACCGTGAAACTGGCTGCAACAAAGATTAGCGCCGCTACAGCGGCCGACACGGCAGGACGGAAGTACCACCGGCTTGATCGGGTGGGGCTGTCAACTTCGGGGGAGAAGACCACACCTTCGGCTCTGGCGCGGCGAAGGAAGCGCTGCCGTGAATAGGGCAGAGGCTTGGCCCTCATCTCAGCCAGTTTCTGCCGGAATGCTCCCTGAGCTTGCGGCAAATCCCGAGTGACGACGCTGGATAACTCCTGGTAATCCGAGCGGCATTCGCTGCATTCCGTCATATGAGCCTCGAAATCGACAAACTCCCCGCCCTCCAACAGGCCGCCAGCCGCAAGCGCACAAAGCGCTTCATACCGCTCGTGCTCGGGCACCCCGCTCTGCCAACGGTCAGGCACGTTTACCTTCCTGTGCACTCGGTTTCTTGTTGCCTTCGCCCGATATAAAAGAGCGCAACTTCTTGATCCCCCGATAATAATGATGGCGGACATTGACGAATGAGTCCCCCGTCCGCTCCGCGATTTCCCGCATGGTAAGGCCTTCGTAGCTGGCCATTTCGATGACCGACCTCTGCACATCCGACAAGGTGCTCATACTCTGGCGAACGAGTGTCTTCGTCTCTGGCGAACTCAGGCCAAAGGTTGCGTGAGCTTCCACCGGCCGCGTGTCCACTACTTCTTCCACCAGTTCCGTGTTTTTGTAAAACTCCCGGCCTTGAAGATGCTGTCTGCGGCTGATGGCGCGGTGGTACGCATACTGCATCAGCCACACCTTAGTATTGCCTTTGCCGGGGTCGAATTGTGCCACGGCCCGATAAACATCCAGGAAAACAGTTTGCGTGACGTTCTCCGCTTCACCAGGGTCGCGGACAATCTTCAGCGCAATGCTCAGGACTAGCTTCTGGTAGCGGTCGAAGAGGACGGCGAGGGCGTCGGTCTGTCCTGCCTGCAGGCAGGACATGAGCTGCTCGTCAGATAGACGCTGTAGCTGCGCCACCGACAGGGGCTGACCAGATCGAGCTTTGGGGTTGATGGAATCCAGATACACGCTCTCTGCAGCTCACAAGCAAAGTGAGTCTTAGGAAAGTTTACAGCCAAACCGCCGAAGATGAATTTTTAGTCAATCTGGCACAAAATCCACGTCAGAGTGGCACACATCGACATAGGCCCTTCTGAGTCCAAATAGTGAACTGAAAGGCAGATCTCGAAGGAGGAGACGATGTTTATGGCGTGCTTATCCTGCGGATCGGAAGAACAGGCGGAGTTTAACGCGGAGATGGTTATCCATTTCCCCGGGCGAAAAGGCCTTGACCAGCCCGTTGTCCCGGTCTTCCCAAAGCTTGCGATCTGCTTCCGCTGCGGTTCCACGAGGTTTGCGGTTCCAGAAGCTGACTTGCGTGTACTCGAGAAGGGTATTTCGGCGTAAGCTCTTCTGTGTGTGTGTTTTGTGAGAGGTGAGATTATGACCAACCGCCCCCGCGTTCTAATTGCCGACGATCACAATTTGATCGCCGAACTGTGCAAGCGGCTTCTCGACGTGGAGTTTGATGTTGTCGGAATCGTGAGCGATGGCCGCGCTCTCGTGCGTGCTGCTGGCGAATTGAGACCGGACGTGGTCGTGGTCGATGTTGCCATGCCCGTACTGAATGGTTTGGACGCAGGAAGGCAAGTGAAGGAAATGCTGCCCGCCGTGAAACTGGTGTATTTGACGATGAATCAGGATGTCGAACTGGCAGCCGAGGCCTTCCGGTGCGGAGCCTCGGGATACTTGCTTAAGACCTGTGCCGCTGCTGAGATGGTGCTAGCCGTTCGCGAGGTGTTGCGGGGAAAATCGTATATGGCAGCGACCTTGCCGCGAGACACGGTCAACTTCTTGCGGAAACAGGATAAGAGGATGGTCCACGAGGATGAACGCCTGACTCAGAGGCAGCGGGAAGTGTTGCAATTGCTGGCCGAGGGGAAGGTGATGAAGGAAGTCAGCAGCATCCTGAACATGTCGACCAGGACGGTTGCTTATCACAAGTACCGCATGATGGAGGTTCTCGGCGCCAAGAGCGGCGCTGAACTCGTCAAGTATGCCGTCAGGAACCACATGACGGCTGCTTAGCTGGCGCCGCCAGCAATCAAACCGCTGCTCACATATTGTCTGCCCTCAAGAACCGCCTCCACGGCGGCCAGCAGGTCGGTTGCTACATCCTTTTTCGCGACGTAGCCGTGTGCCCCCACACTGAGGGCTTCTTGCACCACATCGGCCGAGGATTCCAGGCTCACGACGACTATTTTGGATTCGGGGACAAGTCTGCGGATTTGTCGAGCCGCTTCGATTCCATTGAGGGTTGGGAGTCCCAGATCGAGCACAACTACATCCGGTTTCAGTTCTTCCGCCTTCCGAACAGCTTCCAGTCCGTCGGAGACTTCGCAGATCACCTGCAAGTCCTCCCGTTTCCCCAGGGTCGAGCAGACTAATCGCCGAAACGGTTTGTAGTCCTCCACTACCAAAACCCGGATCGATGACATTACGAATTTAGCCTTCCCTAGTCGACCTACTTTGCGGTGTCTGTTCAGAGCGGGACAATCCTCAACTTTAAACCATCCGGCTCCTTAAAACCATGATGTGGGCAAACGCAGCGACCGACAGGCTTTTCCAAGGGGAGCACACACCCGAAAGGACTCCGGGGCGAATGCAGTGAGATCACAAACGGATGGTGGGCCAGGTACCCTTGTTCAAGGTTTCTGGTTTATTAAGCCGATCACACAAGTACATGAGAACCACACCCGAAGTTCATTTGAGACGGGTGTCGCAGGTGGGCCTTTTCTCATCATTGCGGCAACGCTTGGGAGAACAATGGCTTTGAGCATCTCTCTTCCAAACGCTGTCGTGAAGACAAAATCGCCGCCCGCCGACGCCCTGACCGGATGGCTCGCCTGGAAGCGGCTATTCGCGTCGCGCAGCCGGAGAATTTGCAGGTTGGCTATTGCTTGAAGGCCAATGGGGGTCCGCTGACTCGCTTCCCAGTGAGATTGACAGTCACCTCGATGCGGTCGGCAATCGTGACGAAGGGAATACCCTTGGTCATCCCGTAGTCTTTGCGGTCGAAGGCCATGGTTCCTTTAACCACGCCAGTGCCTGTCCCGATGCCGGAAGCCGTAAACGTCAGGGTCTCGGGCTTAGACACCCCGCGAATGGTAAACGTTCCAGGCAGATCAAAGGTGTTGGGACCGGTCTGCACAATCTTGTCCGAGTGAAATGTGATGAGCGGATTTTCTTTGACGAAGAAGAAGTCTTTACCCTTTAGCTTGCCGTCTTTCATACCGCTTCCGGTGTGTACGCTGTCTGCCTGAATCTTGATGTCCAAAACGCCGGTCGTGACATCCGGAGAGGTAAATGTAAGGGTGGATTCCCACTTGTCGAAGGTGCCGTCTATCGCGACCGAAGCCTTCACATGGAACTTAATTATGCTGTTGTCCTGCGTGATGGAGAAAACAGGAGCCTGGGCTCGGCTTAGCGACGGAAGCATGGCGAACGCCAAAAGGCTGAGAGCAACTAATCCCATACTGCTGAATGTGCGTCTTTTAGACATAAACCCTCCCACAAGAGCGAAATAACCCTTGGACTATGACACCCGATGTCTGTTAGAGGCACTGTCAAATGTGACAGGCACCCTGCGTGCCGGACGGCGCGCATCTGGCTCAGTTGTTTCCCGTCAGCCTAAAACGGCGATGAGCACGAGGGAATATGCGGCCGCGGCCACCACAAAAGGCCAAAAGCGTCCTTCGCGTCCTTCGGGCAATTCGACCACCAGGGTGTTCATGATGACGCCTCCAGAAACAACCCCTGTGATCCTGGCCAGCCACTGCTCTGGTATCGAGGTGAAGGCTCCGGCGGCCCAACCTGCCAAGACGGCGACGGCCAGAATCCACCGTCCATGGCTTTCATACAAACCAAAATGACTCCCCGAGAGGGAGTAGTCCACTATGAGCAAATGAAATGCCATCGCGAAGGCGTAGAGCGCCAGGGATCGTCCACCATCCCAGTCCTCGTGAACGAGGAGGTAGGCGATAAGGCTGCTGTATCCGGCAAACGCGGCAATCCGGAAGAGGGAGAAAGTACCGCTGAGCCTACCTTCCGGTGAAGCCGAAGAAGCGACAAAATATTCCAGCCCGTAGAAGAGGACGAATCCTGCGAGCGCCGCGATGTAAATGGACTGCTCCGGGAAAAGCGACTCGCCATGGTGAGCGGCGGCCGAAAACTTTGCCTGCCTGTCAGAAATTTCCGGTAAGAGATCGATGAAGATCGTGGAAACAGAGACACCGCCGGCAATGGAAATCCACCACCGCCGGTGTGATTTGAGACGCAGTCTATGACCGAAGACATAGACGCTGGCCAGCAGCAGCGCCGCCGAAAAGGTGTACGGGTAAGGCAAAATTATTCAACCTTGGAACGCACGTCATTTGTTTGGATCGCGCTTGTTTGGATCGCGCTCGTCACCTAAAACGGACCGTGGCGCATTATGACACCGTAAAACGTGATGACTCCGATCAGGATCACGGCAATCGCTACCACGAAGGACACTGACCACACATGCCGATGCTGGGATGCTCCAAGCTCGTTCAGAAACCTTCGGTGCTGCCAGGCTGCCGCCGCTAATCCCAGAGTGCCCAGAGCAATGAGAGTCATCCCGAGATTGCGCGGCGCCTGCGGACGCTTCACGGTGCCGGCGGCAATTTCCTCGGCCTGGTATTGAAAGAACTTGTAAATGCTGAAACCGAATCCGATCATCGAAATTGCAGTTCGGATCCATGCCATCAGCGTTCGTTCCGAAGCGAGAATCGTGCGTTGCATGGCCAGATCGGTTCGCTCTTCGGCAAGAATCGTTCCCCGATCTTTTGGGGGTGTTTCAACGGAGCTCACGACACATTCCTCAGAGGGGGGACGTCAGCCGCGGGTTTTGCCGCAATCTTCCGTCGCGCCAGACGCGTGACTAGCCCGCGCAGAATCAGATAGGGCAGGATCGCCAGGATAAAAGCGACGACGACCATTTCTCCCACGTATACAAAACGCAGCACGATGATCTGATACACGGCGTCCAGCACCATCGCGAGGACGAAGACCTTGCCAACACTCTTCCATCCGTCCTTGATCATGTCGACGCGTTGGACAGGATCTGAGAGAAGGCACCAAAAATACGGCGTCTTGCCGGCTCTGGCATCTGCCAACCCGGCGCGAATCGCGAAGAACGATGCCATAACCGGCTGAAGCACCAGCCTGAACTTCATCGGCCCGCTGACGCGAGCCACCAACTGAGTAGCAAAGCGTACCCAAGTGTTATCCATAGCGTCCCTTCTCTTTCAGATACTCATGCACGCTTGCTCGATCCGGGAGCCACAGCGCGCGGCACAATCTCAGGGCCCTCGGCGGGAGCGTCGAGCGGCACGATCGAGGGCCAGTGCTCCCGTACAGCAAACACTCGGAAGGTGAATCCAGCCAGCACGGCGATGAGCGTCACGGGAAAGAAGTGCAAGCCCTTGTAGTACACCGCGATCAGCGTGTAGACCGTGCTCGACAGCACGGCAGTTGCGACCAGTTGCTCCGAGGGCCTCACAATCTCTGGGGTGACTCCTGAGAAGAGGTCGATAAACACCCCGCCCGCAGTGGTGGCAATCACCCCGACGACAATCGCGGCGAATATCCCCAGGTTGTGCTCAAGCGCCTTATGCGCGCCCAGGATCGCAAACCAGGGCAGCGTGAAAGACTTGAAGAAGGCCAGCGTCCGCGTGCGGAACCGTTCCTCCATGGACTCGGCATAGTGATAAATCGCCAGCCCCAGCAAGCCCATCAGAAGGCACACCAGAAGGTAGGCTGGGTTTTTGATCGGAGCGGGGATCTCGTTGAGCAGAACGTCGCGCGCCACGCCGCCGCCGATACCGCCGAAGAAAGCCATGATCAGCAGCCCTACGGCCGTATAGCCTCGGTTGTGCGAGGGCTGGCGAGCGACGAGCACACCATATAGGGCGTTGATGCCGGCGGAGAACAAGTCGATGTTCGGAAAGCTGGGCAGGTTCATTTCACGCTTCTCCGTATCCGCAACTGCAAGAAACTGTAGAGGGAGCGGGACGGCTCCGCACCTGTCAGAACTTACAAGCCTGCCGCAAAAGACCGGCTCAAGAACTAGTCAAATCGATTCCTTTAATGGAGGCGACAATGTCAGGGCCCTACTCAACTGTCAGATTTGCCAGTAGTGAAGACCCGAGCGAAGTGCAAGTTTGAGGTGTTGTTTCTCATCGCTCGATTCTGACAACAATGATGACGATTCCCACGCCCGGCGAAGGTCTGACGCCGGACGAGATTCCGCAGGCTGCGCTAGCCAATCCATCCAATGGTTTGTTGCGCCCTCATCCAATTGACTTTTCCTTGGTTTTGGGCGGCCCTCTGTTTCAACTATGCCGGCGCACGCATCTGTCGGGGGACGCTCTGGAGTTGCTCCTCCGCCGAGTGCTGGTTTTCGCGGTTTTCACGTGGTTGCCACTCCTGTTCTTGTCGCTGCTTGACGGCCACGCTCTCCGCGGAGGCTTGAAGATTCCTTTCTTGTATGACGTGGAGTCACATGTTCGATTCCTGGCCGCGTTGCCGGTGCTCATCATCGCGGAGTTTGTAGTTCATCAGCGGGTTAGTCCGTTGATACGACGTTTCGTCGAGAGGCGCATCGTGGTGACCGAAGATCTGCCAAAATTCAAGGAGGCGGTTGATTCAGCGCTTCGCGTGCGCAACTCTGTTGCGCTTGAAGGCGTGCTGTTGATGCTGGTCTATACACTGGGGCTGTGGATCTGGCGAAGCCAGCTCGCCTTGGGCGAGCCCACCTGGTACGCGAGCCCCACACCCGGGCAGTTGAATCTCACCGTGGCCGGTTACTGGTATGTCTTCGTGAGTATCCCCATTTTTCAGTTCACTTTGTTGCGATGGTACATGCGGCTCGTGATCTGGTTCCGTCTTTTGTGGAAGATTTCGAGACTAAATCTGCACCTGATTGCAGCCCACCCGGATCAAGCCGGTGGCATCGGCTTTCTGGGGAAAAGTTCGTACGCCTTCGGGCCCATACTCTTCGCCCAAGGCTCGCTCCTGTCGGGCTTGATCGCCAGCCGGGTCCTGTATGAAGGACAGGCTCTGATGTCCTTCAAGATGGAGGCAGCCGGATTTGTGAGCTTCTTCGTCTTTGTCATCCTGGGCCCCTTGGTGATGTTTACTCCCCGGCTTGACCGCACTAAGCGGAAGGGTTCGGCTGAATATGGCCTGATCGCCAATCGGCAACTGGACGCGTTTGAGAAGAAGTGGATCGCGGGTGGCGTTTCGGAAACCAGCGCGCTACTGGGCAATGCAGACATCGGGTCCGTGGCTGCGATGGAAAGTGTCTACGACAGGGTGCGGCAGATGCACCTCATTCCCTTCGGAACAGGAGACATAACGCGGCTCGCCGCCGCTACCGCCGCGCCTCTGTTGCCGTTGTTGTTCACCATCTATTCGGCCGCAGACGTGGTGAAACTTCTGGTCAAAATCGTTTTCAAGTAAGCGCACCCGCTGTCAGATTTGCCAGTTGCCGCGCCATGAAGCGGTTCGTAGCTTATGCACAGACCGTCGGGTGAATACTGTTCGAATGAAAAGCTCCAGTACAACTCTGGCGACAGGAATGGCGCGCTCTGAACGTGGATCTGTCAAACCTGGATTTGCCGTGAGATGGAAGCGACAGGCGCAGCGGCTCCAGAAAGAGGCGCATGTCTTTTATTGTGTCTTCAAACATCCGCGGACGCGCTGGTACGCGAGGCTGGTAGCAGCATGCGCTGCGGGATATGTATTTAGTCCGATTCAACTCATACCGAACTTCATCCCAGTGATCGGAACTCTGGACGACGTGCTGGTTCTGTTCGTGGGGATAAAGCTGCTTCAAAGGCTTACCCCGGCGGACGTGCTCGCCGAATGTCGCGAACTCGCCGATGCCGCCGAGATGCGCCGCAAGGAAGAAATGAGTTGGGTACGCGCGGTCGCTGCTCCCATCGCAATCGTAACGGTATGGTTCCTCGCCGCGATCGTCGCCAGTGCGCTGCTGGCGGCATACGTCTACCGCTAGCGAGGGGGGACATTAAGCTTGGCGAGACCGTCACGGAAGTCAAGAAACGCCTGTTACTTCTGCCAGTGGTGGCTAAGTTCCCCCATGGATAGGGTGTATTACGACGCGCCCGCGCCCGCAAGTGTTTAGCAGTTCGCGCTGAACGCACGAAAATTGGGCAATTATGACCCGTAGAAGAGATGGAGGATTTATGACTAGCAGAAGAATGCGTATTTCGGTGAGCCTCCTGGCAGTGTGCCTTTTAAGCTTGGGCTCGGCTTTTGCCAGCGATAAGGTAAAAGGCAAAGGAGTCATCACCCTGCGCTCGGGAAACACACTGACCGTGGAAACTGACGAGGGAACCACTACCGTGACGGTGACGGCGGATACGAAAGTGCAACATCCGATCGGGCTCGGCGCCCGGAAAAAGCAAGTGGGTCAAGAGGTCCTGATACCAGGGCTCAGACTGAAGTTCGAGGGAACCGGCGATCAAAACCAAGTGACGGCAGAAACGATCACCTTCGATCAAGATGATCTCAGCGTAGCCAAAGTGATCCAGGCCGGCTTGAACCCGACGGCTCAACAACAAGCCAAGAACATGGCGACCTACCAAGCCAATAAGCAGATGACCGATGCAGAGATTGCGGCCAGCAAGGCAGCCATCGCAGCTCATCAACGGGAAATTGAGGCGACCAAGCAGAGCGTCGTTGCCAACCGACAAGGCATCATCGACGTTGCGGTAGCAACCCAGCAGCGCTTCACCGATTTGGCGACCTGGTACGTGAAGGGTGAAGCAAGGGTGTTTTTCCGGATTGGTGAATCCTCCATCTCGGAGGACGACCAGGCGGCGATCACGGCCCTGGCAAACCAGGCGCTGGCCTATAACGGGTTTGTTATCGAAGTCAGAGGTTATGCCGACTCGACTGGCAAACTTGCAGACAACCAGCAACTCAGCAAGGAGCGCGCGCAAGCCGTGGTCGCCTATTTGCTCCAGAACTGTCACGTTCCCACCAAGAACATTGCCGCGCCGGGAGCGATGGGTGAGGCGCATCCGGTGGCATCAAACGAGGATGCGTACGGACGATCCGAAAACCGCAGAGTCGATCTAAAGTTGCTGGTCAACAAGGGCGTTTCGGGCGAGTAGGTTTCTCACGGAACTTCAGGAGGCGCGGATTTCCGCGCCTCCTTTTCTTGCCTTCACTCCAGGGCCGCTTTTCGGGGGTCAGTTCCAGGTCGAACGTCGACTGAGAGTCTCGCTTGCCGCGGATCGCCACGGCAGAGACGGCTGTCCGTTTGCTTTGTTTTGTGTCTTTCCCGGCGCGCAATCGTGAATCCTGTACGTTTTGACAGTTACTCGGGTACAGCGCGCAAGCCTACTCTGGGGCTGCAGGATCAACCGGGATTGTGAGTGGCGTTCGTTGCCCTCGCCAGGACGGTACGCAAGCTCTAATGACTGATGATCGTTGGCCGACCAACGGGGGCTGCCCGAAGGATCGGTTCGGCCTCAACACAAATTTAACGTAAACGTAAAGGATGGAACAATCATGGCTACAAAGCAACCGAATATCCTGATTCTATGGGGCGATGACATCGGCACCTGGAACATCAGCCACTTTAGCCGTGGCATGATGGGCTACCGCACGCCGAACATCGACCGCGTCGCCACCGAAGGCGTCACCTTCACTGACTATTACGGGCAGCAGAGTTGCACCGCTGGACGTGCGGCATTCATCTGCGGCCAGAACCCGCTCCGGACCGGATTGACCAAAGTCGGGATGCCCGGCGCCACCGTCGGACTTCAAGCGGAGGATTGCACGATCGCGGAATTGCTCAAGCCGCTCGGCTACGCTACCGGTCAGTTCGGCAAGAACCATCTCGGCGATCGCAATGAATACCTGCCGACCGTACACGGATTTGACGAGTTCTTCGGCAATCTCTACCACCTGAACGCGGAAGAAGAGCCGGAGCTCCCTGATTATCCGAAGGACCCGAAGTTCCTGGCCGCCTTTGGACCCAGAGGCGTGATGCACTCTTTTGCGTCTGACAAGGATGACGCAACGACCGATCCCCGCTGGGGACGCGTTGGGAAGCAGACCGTTAAGGACACCGGTCCGCTGACCAAGAAGCGCATGGAAACCATCGATGAGGAAATTACGGCAGGCGCTCTCGGCTTTATGGAAAAGCAAGCCAAAGCCAACAAGCCCTTCTTCCTCTGGTACAACTCGACCGCAATGCACTTCCGGACTCACCTTGCCGACAAGAACCGCGGCAAGAGCGGTCAGGACGACTACAGCGATCGCATGGTCACTCACGACGAGCAAATCGGCCAGATGCTCGACAAGCTCGACGAGTTGGGAATCGCCGACAACACGTTCGTCATGTATTCCACCGACAACGGCCCCGAGAACGACACTTGGCCCGATGGCGCCAACACGCCGTTCCGCAGCCAGAAGGACACGAATTGGGAAGGCGCCTGGCGCGTTCCTTGCTTCATGCGCTGGCCGGGCAAGATCAAGGCGGGATCGGTGCTGAACGGCATCGTTTCCCACCAGGATATGCTGCCAACGTTGCTCGCGATTGCGGGTGATCCGGATGTAAGCACGAAGCTGTTGACCGGTCATAAAGCCGGGGACAAGACGTTCAAAGTCCACATCGATGGCTTCAACGTGCTGTCCTACATCACCGGCCAGGCGAAGGAGAGTCCCAGACAGAACTTCTTCTACGTCAGCGATGATGGCGGTGTCATGGCGGTTCGCGTGGGCGACTATAAGTTGGTATTCGAAGAGCAGCGGGCAACTACAACCGCGGTTTGGCAGGAGCCGATGGTGAAGCTGCGCCTTCCCTACATATTTAATCTGCGACGCGATCCGTTCGAGCGCGCCAATTTCAACTCCAACGTCTATTGGGATTGGATGATCAACCACGTTCCGCAGCTTTACCAGTGCCAGGCGGTCGTGGCGGCTCAGATCCAGGATTACATCAATTACCCGCCACGCCAAAAAGCGGCCTCGTTCAACCTGGACGGCGTAATGGCGCAACTGGATCACGCTGCCGCAGCCAAGGCAGCAGCCATAAAAGCAGCGGCAAGCAAGGCGCCCGTTGCCGAGCATGGCGTTCTGGTCACAAAGTAAGTAGGGGCTATCGAAAGGGAGGTCGAAAGATCTCCCTTTCGAAAAGAACAAGCCTCCTCTGTAGATTGACAGATCGTTTGGTTTCCCCGGTGGACAGTCGTCTGCCGGGGGAATTTTTTGAACCCTGCATTCGCGCCAGCCGATGGAGATACAATGAAATCGCAAATGGCAGATGAAATTAGCCACGAAGCCGAAACTCCCGGAAGTCCAGAGCATCCCGGTATGGCGTGGATACCCGGCGGGACGTTCCGGATGGGTTCAGAAGACTTCTATCCCGAAGAGAAGCCAGTTCACCAGGTTAGCGTAGACGGCTTCTGGATGGATTGCTACGAGGTAACGAACGAGCAGTTCGCGCGGTTCGTGGAGGCGACTGGCTATAGCACGCTCGCCGAGCGTCCTCCCAATCCAGCGGACTTCCCGGGCGCTCCTGCCGAAAATCTTGTGCCCGGCTCCATGCTCTTTCATAAGACCGCTGGTCCCGTCGACTTGCGCAATTACGTTAACTGGTGGGCTTGGGTGCCGGGAACCAGTTGGCGCCATCCGCTGGGGCCGGGATCTTCGCTCGAAAATCTGGCACAACATCCAGTGGTTCACGTTGCCTACGAAGACGCGGAAGCCTATGCACACTGGGCAGGGAAGGAACTGCCGACCGAAGCGGAGTGGGAGTTTGCCGCTCGCGGCGGGCTCGACGGAAAAAAGTTTGCCTGGGGCGATGAGCATTTCCCCGGCGGTAGGGCGATGGCGAACAGTTGGCAGGGAGAGTTTCCCTGGCAAAACCTGCTCGAGGATGGCTACGAAGGGGCCTCTCCCGTCGGATCCTTCCCGCCGAACGGTTACGGATTGTTCGACATGACGGGCAATGTATGGGAGTGGACCTGTGATTGGTTTGTACAGCGCCACGCCGACGAAGTGGTGAAGGCCTGCTGCGGGCCGGCGGTCAATCCGAGGATTGTCTCGCCTGACAAGAGCTACGATGCCGCGCAGGCGCAGTTCCGGATTCCGCGCAAGGTCGTCAAAGGTGGCTCGCACCTGTGCGCGCCCAACTATTGCCTGCGTTATCGTCCGGCGGCCCGTCAGCCCCAGATGGTCGACACCAGCATGAACCACATCGGATTCCGCTGCATCGCACGCCAGGTGTGAACATTCGACACTCGGTGACGTATAGGTCTGAGAGTATCTTCGGGAATATCGGCCCGCATAAGCCAGGATTTTGCCACGCAACTAACGTTCGAAGAAGTCAACCGTAATGAATGGAGAGTAAGTGAAAGTTTTATCGATGATGGTGTGTATGCTTTTGGCTACGGGCTTGGTTGCGCAAGATTGCGTGAAGAACCGGCGCGGCGAGACCGTTTGCGGCAATGGTAAGACTGCCGTTGCCGTTAACCCGAAGACCGGTAACGCCGCCGTCGCCCAAAAGAATCAGAACGGGGTGACAACTACCAAAACCAGCAATGGTGGCGAAGCCAAGAGCAAGAATGGAGTGGGTGTAGCCGAAGGCTCCAACGGCAATAAGGCTGCAGTCAATACGAGGACAGGGAATGCTGCCGTCTCCAGCAAGAATCAGAACGGTGTGGCAACTACCAAAACCAGCAATGGCGCCGAAGCCAAGACTAAGAACGGCATGGGCGTCGCCCAAGGCCCCGGTGGCACCACCTGCGTCAAGGGTAAGAACAATCAAGGCTGTAAGACGAAGTAGCATTAAGCCGGTTCGGGCTGCGGATTGTCGACAAGTTTCCGCGGCTGTCCGTTGATCGCTCATTCGACCCGTTGCGCTCGACCACTCTGCCGCGAGGGAAATTGCCGATTCACATGAGCCAAACGGAAGCACAAAGTGTGGCGTCGCATGATGTCTCTGCCGATGTTCGGGACTTCTACGATCGTTATCCGTATCCTCCACCCGTTGATAGTCTGGAGAAATATCGGCAGCTCTGGCAGGACGAACGGAGACGCCGCGCGGATCACCATTTATTTTGGCCGGCAAGGCCGTATAAAGAAGATCAATCTATCCTCATCGCGGGCTGCGGGACATCACAGGCAGCCAAGCACGCGTTACGCTGGCCTGCGGCTCAGGTTACAGGCGTCGACTGCAGCGCTACCAGTGTGCGGTGCACTCAGGAACTCAAGGAAAAACATAACCTGGAAAATCTTCAGGTACACCAGCTTGCCGTCGAGCGTGTAAGCGACCTTGGGATGACCTTCGATCAGATCGTGTGTACTGGGGTTCTCCACCATCTCGCCGATCCAGATGCGGGACTCAGTGCTCTGCGCAACGTGCTCAAACCAGATGGAGCGATGCATCTCATGGTCTACGCCCCTTACGGACGGGCTGGCGTCTATATGTTGCAAGAGTTCTGCAGACGGCTCGGAATCCGTGCCAGCGACGGGGAGATTCGCGATCTCATCGATGCGCTCAACTCGTTACCTCCCGGACATCCGCTGGAAAACCTGCTGAGCCAGGCCCCGGACTTTCGGCATGAGGCTGCGCTCGCCGATGCTTTGCTGCACCCGCAGGACCGCGCCTACTCTGTCCCTCAATTGTTCGAGTTTATCGAGAAGGCAGGACTGACATTCGGGCGGTGGGTAAGACAGGCGCCTTATTCACTTCACTGCGGTGTCATGGCAAAGGTTCCGCAGACTACTCGAATGGCGCGCCTTTCCTTGGCGGAGCAGTATGCTGCGATCGAATTGTTCCGGGGTACGATGGTTCGCCACAGCGTGATCGTGCACCGAAATGATGGCGCCAATAGCCGACAACAGGTCAGTTTTGCCGGTGACGCCTGGCTTAGCTACGTTCCCATTCGAATGTCAGACACGATCTGTGTTCAAGATCGGCTGCCACCTGGGGCCACAGGTGTTCTGATCAACCAAACCCACACCTACAGGGATCTGTTCCTGCCAATTGGGCCAATCGAAAAGCGGTTATTCGACGCGATTGATGGGGACCGTAGCATCCGCGAGCTGGTAGAACGAACTCTATCGTTTTCGCGCCGAACAACAGTCCTCGAAATGGCGCGCGCTTTCTTTGAACGGCTCTGGTGGCATGATCAGGTGGTATTCGACACATCGCGGCCATCGACAGCGGCCTAACGGTGATCGGGTGTCTTGAAGCGAGACTTAGGAAGACCGGCCGGAAATCAATACGACATGATGAATCCTCGATCAGCAGTGGCACTTGCAAGCTCCTCCAGTTTTCTGATCGGCCTTGAGGAGCACGCCGTCAAAACCATTTTTGCCGCCGCCCAGACCCGGCGAGTTTCCGCCAAGCATGACATCACCTCCGGGGGTCAACCAGCTACTCATCTGTTCCTCCTTCAAAGCGGCCGGGCGCGCTATTACCACCTGACCAAAGAGGGCGAGGTAATTCTGCTGGCACGGCTGGTGCCGGGCGAGGTCATCGGGTTGGTAACCCTGCTGAAGACTGACTCCGCCTATATGGCAACCGCGGAAGCAACTTCGGACTGCGAACTCCTGGCATGGGAGCACACGGTCATACGCAAGTTGGTGGCCCAACACCCACCACTCGGAGAAAACGGTTTGCGCGTCGCCCTTGCCTACTTGCAAGGCTACGCCCAACGCCATATCGGATTGGTTACCAAGACAGCGGAAGAGAGGCTGGCGGAGACCATACTCAGGCTGGCCGACAAGTCCGGCGAAGTCCATCCCGAGGGAATTGAAATCCGCGTTACCAACGACGAACTGGGAGCGTTCGCGGATATCAGCCCGTTCACCGCCAGCCGGATGCTAAGAAAATGGATGCGAGCAGGAATCCTTTCCAAAGGACGCGGTCGCGTCCTTCTGCAAGCTCCCGAAGCGCTCATGATTGATTAGCTGAGTTCGCGCATCAGCCTATCCTGCCCAAAAAACTATTTCGTTTCTTGCTTGCTCTAACGCAAAGACAGAACTCCGCTTTGTCCATATGGTTTAAGTCATGCCCTCCCCTAGGGTTTGTCTTGATGAAAAACGTTCCGCGCGCGTGAGGGGGACAAATCATCTTCAGCGCGGCCCCGGAAGCGGAGAAGCTCTCTCGGTCAGCTCCGCTTTCGGGCGATTCTTTGAATGTTCGATCTCGACGGTCGCCGAAATCCGACGCAGGCTGTCGAGGACGTGAATCGGTTCTATGTCGCCCCAAAAATGTCCCAGTCAATAATCCGGGTTCTCGTGGTCGAGGATCACAAACCATTCCGGCAATTTGTTCGTTCGACGCTAGAGCAGAGAGCGGTATTGCAGATTGTCGGCGAGGTTTCAGACGGATTAGAAGCGGTTCAGCGAGCCCAAGAACTAAAACCGGATTTGATTATCCTGGACATCGGACTTCCATCGCTGAATGGAATCGAAGCCGCTCGACGAATTCGCAGCCTTGCCCCGGAGTCCAGGATAATCTTCTTCAGCCAGGAGATTTCCGCCGAAGTGGTGCGGGAAGCTCTTGGTCTGGGCGCATGGGGCTATGTTGCAAAAGCAAGGGCCGAAAGCGACCTGTTGGCGGCTGTAGACGCGGTTCTCCTGGGGCGCCATTTTATCAGCGGCTCATCGGCGAACTAGCACTGCGCTCCCCTCAAGCCGCAGTGGCCAACTAAGTCAGGGTTTCTCGGTTTCCTTCGGCAGCTCCGCTTCCGCCTGGGCAGCGTCTTTTTCCTGCTGCTGCAAGTCTTTTGCAGTGCTCTCGTCAGGCTTGGGTGCGGGAACTTCACCTGCTTGAGTCTGAGTGTCAGGAGCCGCAGGGATCCCACCTTTCCCCTGCTTCTCGGATAGTTCCTTAAGTCCGGCATCCATCTGGATCCTCAGTTGATTGTGCATCTCCTGCAGGTCGTCGGCATCGACCGCGACGGTTGCACCGATGGCGCATTCATCCTTTTTACTTGCTTTGACGGTTGCGTCCACCATGTTGTCATCGTCCGGTTTGTCGCCGGTGCGATAAACGACGTCGCCGGGGGTAAGAGTGCACTCCACTTTCTCCGACGTGGTTAGATCCAAAGCAGTGGAGACTATGAAGATGCGTATTTTAGGATCGAGGGCCGCGGGTATCTGGTCTGTGCTCGGAGTATCTTTCTTTCCGCTTGCCGCCGCAGCCTGCTCCGCTGCAATCTCGTTCTTCATCTCGTCGGCAATCGCCTGCTTCACCTCAGGACTGAGTTGCGTTGCGTTGTCGGTTGCTGCCAGAGCTCCCGCACCCGACATATATGCCGCGTAGGCAACATCGAGATTCGCAGCAACCAGCGGATCGGACGTCCACAACGAAGCGATCTCGTTGGTTGGCTCCGTAGCGAGCGGCAGAGGTCCGGCTTCTCCGTTCTGCGCAGCTGCCTGCTGAGCCGCGTAAGCCGCCTGCAGGTTCGCCGCAATCATATAGTCCGTCAGCCAGAATGCGGCTGTCGGATACACCGGGTACGGGGCAAAGTAAGGACCGTAGTAGCCATACCAAGGCGCCGGACCCCAACCCCATGCGTAGACAACCGGCGCCGGCCACGGATTGTACGCCCAACCGTAGTATGCAGGACGCCAATAATAGGGAGGAGCGTAGCCGTAATAGGGACGTCCACCCCAAGTGTAGCTGCGATAACCATACGCATAGTAACGGCCACTCACATAGTAGGTTCTTTGGACATAGACTGTGCCGCCGCGGTTGTAATAAGAGCGCTGGCTGTAGCCTACGCCCCGTCCATAGCTCACCACCGTCGTTCCGTGACGTGTGCTCACGATTCGCGTGCTGCCGTGCATTCCGCGATTGATCGTCATCCCGTTGGTCTGGACCACACGAACCTGGCCATTCTGCCGGTAAACCGCGGTCCCACCGCCCTTCAGCGCAACCGTCTTGCTTCCTGCCGGCTGGTGCCGGGTGCTTATGGTATTCACGTTGGTCGTACGGGATTTGTTGGCGTTGGCAGGAGTTTCCTTTGTTCGTGCCGTTCGCCCCGCCTCTGTTGGCGTTGGCAGGGGCACTCTTGTTCGTGCCGTTCGCCCCGCCTTTGTTGGCGTTGGCGGGAGCACTCTTATTCGTGCCGTTCGAGCCACCTTTGTTGGCGTTGAAAGGAGCACTCTTGTTTGTGCCGGTCGCCGCGCCTCTGTTGGCGTTGGCGGGGGCATTCTTGTTCGTGCCGTTCGCCCCACCTTTGTTGGCGTTGGCAGGCGCAGTCTTGTTCGTGCCGGTTGAACCGCCCTTGTTGGCTTCGGCAGGAACGCCTTTATTTATAGCTGGCGCCCCACCCCTGTTGGCGTTGGCGGGAGCGGTCTTGTTCGTAGGAGTCGAACCACCTTTGTTGGCATGAGACGGAGCGCTCTTGTTTGCACCGGTCGAACCACCCTTGTTGGGGCTGGCGCCGCCCTGCTTTCCGGGCTGCTGAGCGCTGCCACGACTTCCTCCTTGTGGCTGCGCTGGGGCTGCGTGCGACGCGCTCGTTGCCGGTTTGCTCCGATTGGAATTGCTGGGTGCGGGCGCACTCGACTTCTTCTGATTTTGAGCCGAAGCGAGTCCGGTTACCGCGAGAAGAACAAGCAGCATCAGCGAGCGCAGCGCCGTAAGCACCGGGTTTGCAACAGTGTTTTTCCCAGACATGGCGGGTTACCTCTATTGAACTCTAATCTTCTAGGGACGGTGTCCTAGGAGACCACTATTTCATAAATCTGGGATGTTCGGCTACTGTCACATCTGACAGAGGCTGAGAAAGGACTACATCGGTTTTTATGACGCTTAGCCTTGCACTCCCTTACTGACAAACTGCCTGCCCCGACAAACCGCTTTCACGGCAGCTAACAGTTCGCTTGCAGCTTGGGCTTTAACGACATAGCCTAGAGCCCCCAGGTTGAGAGCTTCCTGCACAACATCGGCCGAGGATTTCTGGCTTACGAAGAGTATTTTGCACGCGGGGAAGAGTTCGCGCATTCACCGTGCGACTTTGATCCCATTTAGGGTAGGAAGTCCGATGTCGAGCACCATCAGATCCGGTTGCAGTTGCTCGGCTTTCTGCACGGCTTCGAATCCATCTGACGCTTCGCCGACGACCTGCAAATCCGACATCTGCCCTAGCTTCAAACAAAGGAATCGCCGGAACGGCCCGTAATCCTCGACCACAAGAACCCGGACTGTCTGCATTTCCACGTAGCTTTCCTCTCTCAAGCTAAGGATGAAGGACGGAAAGCCCGGTGTTCATGCCTTTCAATGTCATTGCCACCGCTGTTCGTTTCAGGGGGCAGCGAACACCACTCTTCCACCCACTTGAACCCGCAAACAGCAGGATTGTTTCGCTTCCAGGAACACTCCAGGATGAAAGTAAGTGCACTGCTCTTATCACTTTAGCAGACCCCAGCGTGAGCACTGGGGATATAGGGGATCGGCTTGAGCGCACTGAATTCCGCTTGCCCGGCGCAAGGTATCGGTTTAGGATGGCGACGCGAGTTGGGTCACTCGATTGCTGTCCCTTGTGACACAGATTCCTCGCGTCGGGCTGACCCCGAAGTTGTCCTCACGGCAGGCTACCGGGAGGAGTCGGAGCTTTGGCCTATGTCGCCCTGCTGACCGCCAGCGTCGGGAAATTGAGCTCTCCATGGCCGAAGGCTTATGAGGTACTATCCACAGTCGCCTGCCGCAGAGATCGGCGAATCCGGGTTATCGGCTCTACACAGTGGTCCTGGCCTGCCTCGTCGCTTTCCTCTCCTACCTCGCCGCCGAGCTAGGAGGGGCGTTGGTGCTCCGGCCTCAAATGGTCTGGCCGCTTTGGCCGGGTTGCGCGCTTCTGGTTGCGGTATTGCTCTTGCTACCGCGGGGGATCTGGCCAACACTGATCGCAGCAGGCTTGGTAGGATTTGTTCTCTATGACCTGCACGCGGGCTTGACGCTTCGTTCTACCGGGTTACTCATACTGGCCGATACGGTCGAAATTCTCATCGCTTCTCTTGGGCGTTAGCTACCTCTTCGCCGGTCTGCCTCGTCTGAATAGCGTAGCGTCGCTGGCCAGGTATTCATTTGTTGCAGTCATCCTCGCTCCGATGGCGGCAGCATTTATCTCCACGTCCGCTTTCGGCGGAAACTACTGGATTCGTTGGAGGATTGGTTTCTTTACCGAGGCACTAGCCCTTCTCACCCTAACTCCAGCTATTTTGGCCTGGGCGAGTACAGGCGGGCATGGGCACGGAAGCCACGTGCTTTCTATTTTGAGGCGGCCACGCTGGTCGCCGGATTGACTGTTCTGGGTTATGCCGCCTTCGTGGCTCCTGTGGCAGGGCGGCGCGCCGGTACTGCTTTATTCGCTTCTGCCATTTCTGCTATGGTCCGCTTTGCGTTTTGGAATGATGGGAATCAGCGCGTCGATGATCGTAGTTGCCTTTCTGTCAATTTGGGGTGCGGTCCACGGACGCGGGCCCTTCACCGGAGCAGAGCCACTCAACAATGTGATGTCGCTGCAGCTATTCCTGTTTTTCGCTGTAGCAACTTTCATGGTTCTTGCAGCACTCGTAGAAGAGCAGTAGCGGACTGGCGACAGCTTTTCGCGAAAGCGAGGAACGCTTCCGATTGGTGGCGGATACCGCGCCCGTGCTGATCTGGATGTCAGTACCGACAAGCTCTGCACCTACTTCAATAAGCCTTGGCTGGATTTCACCGGGCGATCCATGGACCTCGAGCTTGGGAACGGCTGGGCGGAGGGAGTTCACCCCGAGGATTTGCGGAGATGTATGGATACCTACACACAGGCGTTTGATCGCCATGAGGAATTCAGGATGGAGTACCGGCTCCGACGGCACGACGGAGAATATCGATGGGTTCTCGATATCGGAGTGCCAAGGATGAATCAGGACCGTTCCTTCGTCGGTTACATCGGGTTCGCCGTCGATGTAACTGAGCGCAAGCATGCGGAAGAGGTTCTGCGCGACAGCGAAGAACGGTTTCATCTGGCAGCTCAGGCCGGGAAGATGTTCGCCTATGAGTGGGATGTTGCGACCGATGTGGTCATACGCTCGCCGGAAGCCGGCCAGATCCTCGGGATCGAGGACCCAGCGCGGACTACGGGTCAACAGGCATCAGCTGACGTTCACCCAGACGACCGGGAAAGACTTTTCGCCGCTGTGGCTGCGCTTAGCCCCGAAAACCCTCACCTTCACGTCAGCTATCGAATAGTGTGCCATGACGATAAAGTGATCTGGCTGGATAGGACGAGTCTTGCACACTTTGACGAGCATGGGAAGATGTTGCGGATTGTAGGCATGGCCACCGATGTCACCCAGCGCAAGATGGAGGAGCAGGAACTTGCCCTGGCTAACGAACGGCTGCGTCTCGCCATGGAGTCCGGCAGGTCGGTAGGATGGGAGTGGGACCTCAAGAGCGGGCGAGATTCCTGGTTCGGGGATTTGAAGAGCATGTTTGGATTGCCCTCGGAGACCTTCGTCGGACGAACCGAAGATTTTTATCGTTACTTGCACGCAGAGGATCGCCCGTTGGTTGCGAAGGCGGTCGCGGAAGCCAGAGAGAGCAGGGGTCCTTACGCGGCCGACTTCCGCGTTGTCTGGCCGGATGGAACGGTGCGCTGGGTTTCGAGCAGAGGGAAGTTCTATTATTCGCCAGAGGGGACGCCCGAGCGCATGCTGGGCATGGCGGTGGACATCACTGAACAGCGGCGCACCGAAGCCTCATTGCGCCTGTTCCGGGAACTGATCGATGAGTCCAGCGATGCGATTGAAGTGGTCGATCCCGAAACATTGCGTTTCCTGGATGTGAATGAGAGAGCCTGCCGCGACCTGGGCTACACTCGCGCCGAGATGTTGTCCCTCAGGGTTTACGACATCGATCCTTTCCTCGATGAATCTTCGGTGCAGAAGTGTCAGAAAGAGCTTGATGACATGGGATTCCGGCGGTTTGACGCGATCCATCGGAGAAAAGACGGATCGACGTACCCGGTAGAGATCAATCTCAAGCGAGTCCAACTCGACCGCGCCTACTCCGTCAATGTGGTACGCGATATTACGGAACGTAAGCGATCCGACGAGGTGTTGCGTCAAAAGGACGCTGATCTGACGGAGGCGCAGCGCATAGCGGAGGTTGGCAGTTGGCAATGGGAACCCGAAACCGACACCGTCATCTGGTCCCGCGAACTTTACCGGATTGCAGGCCGCGACTCCAGTTTGCCGGCGGTCTCTTTCGCGGGACACTCAAGTCTCTACACTCCTGAAAGTTGGAAACAACTCCGCGAAGCCGTCGAGGAGACGATGCGGAGCGCCACACCCTACCAACTCGATCTCCAGATGATTCGCTCCGACGGGGCAATACGATGGATCAAGGCTCGCGGCGAAGCGCAGCTCGATACGACGGGCCGTGTCATCCGTTTGCGAGGCACGGCTCAAGACATCACCGAGCGCAAGCGAGTGGAAGCGGTTCTCTCAGGTATGAACCGCAAGTTGATTGAAGCACAGGAGCAGGAGCGCACCCGGATCGCCAGAGACCTTCACGACGATCTGGGTCAGCGCATTGCACTTCTGGCAAACGAAATGGAACAACTGCAACAGAGCCACCCAGACTTGCCAATTGGGCTACGTAGCGGTATACGGGGCTTGCAAGAGCACATCTTTCAGATTGCAACCGACGTTCCAGTCCTTGTCGCATAAGTTGCACTCGTCAAAACTGGAATACTTGGGCATCGCGCCTGCAATGAGAAGCTTCTGCCAGGAGTTTGGCGGGCAGCAAAAGGTAAAGATCGATTTCAAGAGTCAGGATTTGCCCAGTCCTCCATCGCCGGACATTTCTCTTTGTCTGTTCCGCGTATTGCAAGAAGCTCTCAGCAACGCAGTGAAACACAGTGGCGTGCGGCATGTCGAGGTGCAACTGCTGGGGAAGTTGGATGAGGTTCATCTTACGGTTCGCGACTCGGGCGCAGGCTTTGACAGCGAAGTCGGTGAGGCAAACTCGAGGGCTTGGTCTCATCAGCATGGATGAGCGGTTGAAACTCCTGAACGGGACGCTTTCGATCGAATCCCACCCCAATCGTGGCACCACGATCCACGCCCGCGTGCCCCTCAGTTCGGAAAGCGATTCTCTGCGTGCAGCGGGGTGAGCAGATTCTTGTCGAAGCTCTTAGGTCACTGTGCTGACTTCCGGTATCCGGAGTTGGTCACGTTTACTGAAAGATTCTTCGCCTTGGCGACCAGAACCTCGGTCGCAGGGTACCCCGTGCCGTCCTGCAGCGACGAGAAGCTGGACATCCAAGGTGACGCTATCTTTGGCATCGCTCAGGTACGTGGCCACAGTGAGCCCGATCACCTTGTTGCTGGCGGGGTCGACTTCCACCGTCAAGACGTTGCCGGGCTTGCCGTAGTCCCGGAGGTTCACGCGCACTCCCTGGCCCGAACCCGGCAGGTCCACGCTGACCTTGCCCGCGTCTTTCACAGCCTGGATTCTCGCTGGGTCGGGTGGAACATAAGTCTTCACCAGTGCCACGGCTTCCTTCATGTAGTCCGTCAGTTCCTCGGTTTTTCTCGCGATGACGCGGCCCCTTATGCCGCGCTTCTTATCCGGGGGTGGGGATGCATCTACCGTGACTTTCTGTAACACGCCATCCGCACCGTAGTAGCACTGCTGCTGCTTCCGCGACTTTTCCTCGCCCTTGAGGCTGATTACCGTGGTCTCGATCCATTGGTACTGGCGAATGTTTTGCTGGTCCCGGGCCACATTTTGCTTCAGGGCAGCCACGCGCTGCTGCACCTCCGGCGACTGGGCTCTCATGATCCCTGGCGCGAGGATTAACGTAATGCTGCAGGTTGCCACCGCGAAGTGGAATCTCGACCTCGTCATCGTACCTTCCTTTACATTACGGCAAACATTGAACGAAACCTTACACGTGCTGATAGTTGGCATTCTGGATGGCAATATTCAATTGCTTGCTCACCCCGTCGATCACCAGGTTGGAGATGTGGTTGGTTCCATCGGGAAGGCGGCTGAACCCAACCGTCAAATTCATCGCATCCTTGGGATCGTCCATGTATGAGGCGATCTGAACGCGGAGAAGTTCTTTCTGTGCTGTGTCGAATACCAGCGTCATCGAGTCATTCGGCTTCAAGTAGTTGTGAATGATCAGTTGAATTTCACCAGGAGCGCCCGCCGGACCCAGCGAGATGTTTCCTTGAGCGAAGGCTTGTTGCAGGAGGGTCCCATCCGGTGGCACATACTGCTGTGCCAGTGCCTTCATCTGATCGGCGTACTCTTTGTATTCTTCCGTTTTCTTTGCAACCACGTGCCTCTTCAGACGGCCCCCGGAAGGAGGGTCGGGCGGCGGATCGAGCGATGTTTTTTGTGGCTTCAAGTCCGGTCCCAGGCGCACCTGAAAATGCTCCTGCTTTTTCTCCTCGCCTTTCAGGCTGATCGTGACCTGTTCATTCCAGGTATACGACGCAAGCGCTTGCTTGTTTTTTGCCATCGACTGCTTAACGTCGGAGACGTGCTGCTGCAGTTCCCCATTCTGTGCTTTGGCTCGAGGAATGAATCCTGCTCCGGCCAATAGCCCGAGCAAGGCCAGAAAGGTGGTGCTAGAGGGGCGACCGCTGGTAGATCTCATAACTCGCGTCATATTGTGATCCTTCACCGCTTAATGTCTGCCCTTTACCATGCGGATGGAACCAGTGGGCAGCCTTACTAATCTCAGTAGCACCCTCGACCAGATTTCCGCCTCACTTGAGATTGAGCGTGACGCCTAACAGCACGCCGGACATAGCTGTATTGAAAAAGCCTCCAGCCGGGCCACCTGTTTCATAATTGATATACAGATACCGATATCCAGCCTGCAGGGTCATGCTCGGTTTGAGTTTGTATCCAAGAAGGCCGACCACCTGGTACTCGAGCTGGGAGCCAGTGCCCCATCCGCCGACATCACCCGCTACCGTGAATACCGTTTTCGGCGAAAGGGCGGCTTCGATCCTTCCTCCCACCAATGGATCCACCAGATTATGCGATTTTGAAAAGTTCAAGTTCAGGACTGACGGGGTAAAGTTCACGCTTTCATTGAGGTGCCAGTATCGAAGCCCAGTCAGGAAATCGACCTTGATTTTCTTGTCGTCGATAAGGCGGTAGCCGACTTTTGGAGTGAGCAGGAACAAGTTCGCCGTGAGGTTCGCAGTTACGGCATTCAAGGCAGGCGGGTACGGGATCGCGCTGTCATCGCCGAGCCTCATGAACATCAGGTCCATGTTTGCCAATATGCGGTTGCGGCGAACCTCGGCGACTCCCAATATTCCAAATTTGAACTTTGAGAGAAGATCGCTGGGGCTCGCGCTAAAGCTCGCGTCACGGCCAAGCGCGCCCAATGTTCCGTGCACCCCGGGAAGCCATAGATAAGGGCTCACAGAGAGATGCCATTGATCGTCGTTAGTGCTCACCCCTGCGCTACCTTGAGGAGATGGGAAGGGCGCAGGATCGGCGGCCGTAGGGTTGGCAGTGATGACGGAAGCCGGCGCTTGAACAACGGCAGTATTGGGCTGCACCTTCTGTTGCGCCCACAAGGCCGAACCATAGACCAGGACGCACGCAAAAGTTAAGATTGCCTCTTTTGTTTTCATTTCTTCTCTCTCCCCTTATTTACTGCGCCAATTAAGTTCGACGCGGCGTGTCTCAGTGTCGAACTGACAGGTGAGGGCACATCCACCATTTTTTCTCATACTTGCGCTGACTGCGGCTATGGCGCTTGATCGTGGCAGGTTCCGCATCGGTCTAGCTCTAGTCATGCCACGATCAATTCGAAGTTAGGCTATTTGGGAGGGTTAACGCTGGGAACTGTCAAAAGCACCAGTCACACTAGTCCATAGCGCCAGAATGTGTGCTCCGAATGTAAGAACTTCTCGTCAAACTGTCTTTTCTGACAGTGGTACTCACGCGAGAGTGGGGCCTAGCCTACACACTCAGTTGCCAGCAGCCACTTTTTGAGTGACCAAACAATCGAGCAATACTGCAAGGAGGACGATCGTGAAAAAACGACTTGCGTTAAGTGTAGCGCTGGTGTGCATCACGTCCGTGATTGCCATCGGCCAACAAGTCTCAGTCAACTATAACCACAGCCAAAGTTTCGCTTCGTATCACACGTATGCCTGGGGGGCTGACAATGCCAACCAAGTCCAGAATTCAATCCTGGCCCAGGTTGCGATACAGAACATCGATTCGGCGCTGCAAGGCAAGGGCTGGCAGAAGATCGAGGTGGGCCAGAACCCTGATGTGCTCGTCACCGCCAGCGGCGGACTGAAGCAGCAAACTTCCTACAGTGCGTGGGGCATGCGCGGGATCGGTGGCGGCATGGGCGGCATAACCCCGGAACAAAATGTCATTGGGACGTTGGTCGTTGACCTGTATGACGCGAAGAATCAAAGTTTGATCTGGCGTGGGATCGGCCAAAACGCCCTCAACAACAACGGCAGCAAGAATCAGCAGATGGTGCAGAAAGCAGTCACGAAAATGTTCAAGCAGTGGCCGAAGATGTGAAGTTATTTGGAGGCGGGATGCGGCGTCCTTTCGGCGACGCGGCTTCCTTCCTGACCATAGAAGTGGATACTAGTTGTACGTCTCATATGAGACAGGGAGAAAATAATGAAGAAGCGAACGTACTTGTGCGCAGCAGCGCTCACAGTGTTATACGTCACCGTCGCCGCCGCTCAGCACCCGATCCTGGACGCAGTCGCTAACAAAGTAGTCGCGAAGTATCAGACCTCCACTTGCCAGCAGTTGATGATGGCGAAGGCCCAGAAGCAGCCGCCGTCAGCCGGAGAGCAGAAAGCCATGGAACTGCTGAAAACCGATCCGCAGATGCGCCACGAATTCGTCGGCATCGTTGCCGATCAGGTGGTCGACAAGCTGATCCAATGCGGCATGATCCCATGATGCTGGCTTCGTAAACACCGCAGCCGGATTTGAGTGCCTACTTGAGGTCGACGGAGCGTAAGTCCCTGCGTGGCGAGAAAGGCTTAGGATGAGGGTGAAGAAGGTGTCTGTGATCGCAGCAGGGGTTGAACTGACAGCCGGTCTTGCCCTAATTGCTAGTCCTGCTTTGTTCGTTCGTTTGCTCCTGGGCGCCAGTCTTTCCGGTGGGGGCACAGCGGTAGGCCGGGTGGGAGGATTCGGATTGCTCTCGCTAGGGATCGCGTGTTGGCCGGGCGCAGAAGTGCCGGCAGCACAATCCACCACGGCCCTCTTTACTTACAATCTGCTCGCGACCCTTTACATCGCCTATCTCGGTCTGGTCGGAGGCTTCGTCGGCTACCTGTTGTGGCCGGCTTTTGCGCTTCATGGTTTGCTTGCGCTCCTGTTGTCGCGGCCAGCATATGAAGGAGTTCGGCGCAAGTAGCTCGGAGACTCCATCCCAAAGGTCACAATGCAAATTGCCAGCGAGATTGTTACGAGCGCGAAAGAGAAAGCTGAAACAACCTCGAAGTCGACGCGTGGGAGCTGGCAGTAGCTGCGAGACAACGCGAAAGCCGACCGGGCGAGCCCAGCAATTGCGGATGCGAAGTTTCGTCAAGCTCGTGTTGTCGACCGCAATCGTAGTATGCCGCCTGCAGTCGCTTTGCGCCCAGGACCTTGCGCCTCGCGCCTATGTCATCACGCCGATCCATTCCAACGCAGTCCTCCTGACCTATTCCTTCTACGGCGGTAGTATCAATTTCAATGGTGCACTCCCAGTCAACGACGCCAAGGGGAAATACAGCGTTCCTATCTTCAGCTACTACCACACATTCAACTTCTTTGGCCGCTCGGCCAACATCGTCGCCGCGTTGCCATACGGAATCGGACACTTCACAGGAACTTTGGCCGGAGCGGGCACGAACCTATACCGTTCCGGTCTTACGGATTCGGTCTATCGCCTTTCCGTCAACCTCAAGGGCGGCCCGGCCATGAAGCCGCAGGAGTTCGTCAAATGGCATCAGAAGCTCCTGTTAGGCGTCGGCCTGAAGGTGATCGCTCCGACAGGCCAGTATGATCCGACGAAGCTGATTAACTGGGGCACCAACCGTTGGTCCTTCAAACCGGAGTTTGGCTATTCCCAGCGCTGGGGCAATTGGGTTGTGGATGGCTACGTCGGCGCTTGGTTCTTCACCACGAATCACGATTTCTGGTCGCGCAATTCCTACTATCCGGGTACCAGGTCGCAATCGCAAAGTCCCATGGGAGCCTTCGAAGCGCACCTGAGTTACGACTTCAAGCCGCGGCTCTGGGTCTCGCTCGACGGCAATTTCTGGGTGGGCGGAAGCACCAGCGTCGCCGGGGTAGAAAACCCGCTAACCAAGCAGGAGAACTCTCGTCTCGGAGGTACCGCCGCGATCCCGGTCACCAAGCACCAGTCTCTGAAATTCAGCTACAGCAACGGCACCTACATTCATTATGGCGGCAACTACCAGAACGTGTCGGTCGCGTGGCAATACTCCTGGCTGGGGAGGCCCAACTGATGTGTTCCAGTTTCTGCCCTGTCACTTGTGACAGTTACGCCGCCGCGAAGGCGTTCATAAACTTGGTTTGGCACGGCTGAGCGGTCGATCGGTGTGCCTAAGCCGCCCGAAGGGGCCTTCGCTACGACTTCAGTTCGGTGCCGTCTATTCACGAGTCGCCGACGCAGGGCGAGGTACCTGTCCACCAAACCCGCATGCCAGCAAAGCTGCATCGATGCATGGAGCACGATTCTCGCGCCGCAGCCGAACATTGAGCCGCAGAGGCGCTTCTACTATCAGCTGCAACGCACCATCGACGACCAGCTCGGACGGGTTGCCGCCTATCCCGGACGCGCGTTTGGTGGCAAGACCAGTTTGAACGGCGTAGACAATCCGCTGACCTTTGAGAAGAGCTCCGCATCGGAGTTACGGCGGCAATCCCCCTGAGCAAACACCAGACTCTGAGGTTCAGCTACAACGATGGCACCTATATCCGCTATGGCGGGAACTACCAGAGCGTCGCGGTGGCCTGGCAGTATTCCTGGCTGGGTCGACCCAAATAGATCAACTGGTTCACGGTGTTTGGCTCGTAGCCTGAAATAGAGTCGCACGCGACGACTCCTGAAGTATCCACAGATGCGGTCGGAGCTTGCGTGTTCCGCGCGGTCGATATCTAGAAGGTCACATTCACTTCCACGCCTAGAATCGCCGCACCCATCCCATCCGTGCCATTTGCGTCCCAAATGTACTGAAAGTCTGGGACGACGGTAATGAATCGCCTTGCTGCCCACTGATAGTTCGCTTCAAATAATTTTGCTCCCGAGGCGTTGGGAATGTACGTGCTCGTCCGTCCATAGACCAAGCCGGCACTGATGATGTCTTGTTTTCGTCTTTTGATCAGGCCCTCATAACTAAGCCCGGCTCCGACGAACAGAGGCATGGGGCTGACCAACTGTTTCGAGCTATGCGCCCAGACTCCCCAGATCGTTAGGCCCTGAGTCGTCCCTGGGCCCCGCGGCCGGTACACCATCTGCTGTCCAAGGATAAAAACTCCGGAGTTGCCACCGCTCGTCGATGTGCTATTGGGAAGAGTGGCAAAGGAGTTGTTGTCCTCGTAGAAGCCGACTGTATATTGCCCTTGCTTTCCCTCTTCTTTTGGTCCCTGGTTATACAGATAGCTTAATTGGGCAGTAATGAGGACACCCTTGTTGCCCTGCTGGAAGGCAAGGATGTTTCCGTCATTTGCGGCATGCGGGTTGGTGTTGAATGCGCCTGCCGCCACCTGGACGTCGGGGGTAACGTTGTAGATTGCCTGCGCTCCCCACTCTAGGCCAGGCGGCGGACCGGTATAGCTGAGGTCATTGGAAACCAACGATATTAACGCTGGATTGATGGCAAGGCTCACATAGTTATCGAAGACGGGCAAACCGGCAAAGGTGTAGCTGGCGGCCAGGCGACCTGCAGCGACAGTTAGATCGTCCTTGAAAAACTTTTGCTGCAGATACATCTCCCCTAGGTAAGCGCCGACGGCATAGTTAGGGTTTACGGGGAAGACGGTATCGATATTCGCCGTGAGGTTGCTTCCCGTTCCCCATGAATCAGAAACATACAAAGACATGCCCGGAATCTTGAGCAACTTCTCGAAGTCGACATCCACCGCTGTGGTTAGCTGACCGGTATAGCCCCATATCCGATGTGGACCGCCAATTGGGTTCGTCTGCAGAGCGGAGTAATACGAAGCACTGGGCGTGATCCCCAGTTTTCTTGCCTCTGCGCGATCGCCGTTCCAGTCTGCGGTCAGCGCCTCCTCCCAATCAAAGTCTGCATCTTTGCAGCCGAATCGCCGTTTGCTCGGATTGGCAGGGTGTTGGCAGTTGAGTTTTCGCGGTTTGGTGATTGCCGGGGCTGTAGTCTGGGTTTGCTTAGGGGAAGAATCCGGAGTTTGCATCTGAGCGGAATGAGCTGATGCAGGGGCGGACTGAGTGGGAGGTATTGGATTCGCATTGGGATCTGTGGACTGCTGGGCGCGGACCGAGACGGACCAGCCAAGCACCGTCGATACCGCTGCGGTCAACGCGAACCGGAGATTGATACCGACAACATGGCTCGTCAGGTGCATTCTCCCGTGAACTCATCAGTCTCTTTGTAAATACCGAGGGGGCTTTGCCATCGTCTCGGGAGGGAGACAGTAGCTGCACCTGTCAAAAGCGACAGTTGTCGGGAGCGTGAAGTTTGTCGTACACCCGTCTTTGTGTAACCGTCTGAAGACAGCAGAGACTGTGGAGCCAATATCCCGACCTTTCTGGCAAAGATCCCCGATGAATACAAGCCGCTGGCGGCGCTTGGCATCGGAGCTTTCGTCCTGGTTTTTCTCGCCCTGTTTCACGGAGTGGGTCTGCACTGGATACTCCTTCAGCAGAAGCGCAGCGAACGGCGTCTGCGCTTGGGCCGTCCCCGTCTGGTCGCAGCTTCGTTCCTATTCGGATGGTCTGTCTTCCTCATGCTCGATTTGCATCTTGTGGAAATCGTTATTTGGTCCTTCGCCCTTACCCGCATGGGTTTGATCGTGCACGCCTACGATGCGATCTATTTCTGTGCCAACGGCTATACCACGCTAGGTATGGGGAAGATGGACGTCGAAGAGCATTGGCACATCATTACCCCCATCATTGCCATTTCCGGATTGTTCACTTTCGCCTGGACCACCAGCGCGCTCGTTGACGTTGTGGCGTCATACGGTCGACTCCTGGAACTATTGGAAGACGAGCGCGAGCGGGAAATGCACATGCGTTCCGCGCTGCGAAGAGAGGCATGGGATGTCCTTAGAGCCCGAGACGCTAAGCGCATGGAAAGGGACAAGATTAAAGCGCAGCCTGCTGGATTCTCTTTCTGGGAAAGGTGCAAAATCTGGCGACAAGAAAGAAAGGAGGAAAAGAAACTTCTCAGGGCGAAGATAACCGAGGTTGAGGCCATTCGTCAGAAGGAACGCCAAGAAGAGGAGAAGCTGCCAGGCACGCCACCAGCAGATTCTGAGGACAAGAAACAACCGTGAAGCAGTCACTCGTCACGCTCTTCGGCATTCGACTCTGAGATCATTTCAGCGTGGATGTGTAAGCGTCTCTAAAACGATCCTCGTCTTGGTATCTTGTTCGGCATTCAGCGATAAGTGTTTTATGTTCACCAGCCGTTGCAACTCCGCATATGTCGACGGCCCTGCATCAGGCCCGACCTTCGTGGAGATCTCGAGAATGTTACCCGCCGGCCATTCCCACAGTTCCAGTGTAAGTTTGCCCAATGGCGGCGGAGCCGTGGTTTCCCACTTCGTTGAGTTGATGCGGGCAATTCTCATCACCCGGGCCCAATCAATCGAGGCCCGCGCTTCTCGTAACAGTCTTTCTTGCGGTGGGCTGAGCAGGCTGTGAATGTCGCCACCCATTTCAGGTATCTGCGGCGCCTTGTACTTGCGCCGAACGGAGTAGCCGGTGTCTTCTCCGGCTCCAGTCCGATCTATCTCGCACGGAAAATGCTCACGAAGTTGGGTGGTGTCAACTTTCTTGGCGCCCACACGCACGCGCACTTTCACCGTGAGATCGTCATCCGCGCCCTGCCTGACTCGCAAAATCACGCCCTGTCTCAGGAGGTCAAGTGCGTCAGTATCGAAGAAATACACTCGCGTCGCCGTCTCTTTTTTGAAACTGAGGGATGCAATCACAGTTCCGATCGTTGGCGGGGCAAGCAAGACCTTGACCTCAACCGGACAATTGTCTTCTGCCCGCAAAGAGCAGCTCAGAAGCAGGACCGCAGATACAAAGGCGAATACGTGCTTCCAATCGCGTTTCATAAAACGGCTTGACGAACGTGCGTCTGCCAGATGCTACGTTAAATGCCACGTGCCAGCTCCTGTAACAACTGACAGTAGGCAATATCCCTTGCCCGGAGTGGATTAGTAGACGAGTTCGACCACGAGACGATCTGAGGGAGGATGCATGTCGCGTTCCTTAATTGTGATGCCCGACGATTCCGCCAAGCCCATTCTCGATGCCATTAACAGCGCGACAAAATCGCTGCGGGTCAAGATGTTCCTTTTCTCAGATCCTTCACTCTTGAAGGCGGTAATAGCCGCCAGGCAGCGTGGCTTAAGAGTACGGATTATGCTGAACCCTGCCCGACGCGACGGCGAATCGGAAAACCAGGAGTCCCGCAAAAAGCTTGAGGCCGGTGGTGTCGAAGTCATCGATAGCAATCCCGAATATGATGTCACCCACGAGAAGTCCATGGTCGTGGATGATGCGACAGCATTCGTGAAATCGCTGAACTGGGAAACGAAAAACCTGACTGAGACCCGCGATTACGCCATTATTACTTCTCATGCTCATGAGGTTGCGGAAATCATCGAGTGTTTCGAAGCTGACTGGACACGAAAGCCTTTTAAGGGTGACGCGCATTCCCATCTGATCTGGTGCTGCGGCAACGGCCGGGACCGGATCGCGCAGTTCATTGATGACGCGAAGGACTCCATCTTTCTTCAGAATGAGCGTTACCAGGACGCGGTCATTGTCGAGCGCCTGGTGCGGGCTGCGCGCCGCGGAGTGAAGGTCCACCTGATGGCCCGTCCTCCTCATAAGCTCAAGAAGGAGAAGCTTGTGGAGGCAGTGGGAGGAATGCGCATTATGCAGGATGTCGGCGTCAAGGTTCACAAATTGCGGCACCTCAAACTTCACGCCAAAATGCTGCTTGCAGACGAGGCCCGCGCAATTGTCGGATCCATTAATCTAGCGCCGGGAAGCTTTGATACGCGCAGAGAGTTGGCAATCGAGGTGCGCAGACGAGGACGTGATCAAGCGCCTGTCAAAAATCGCTCACCATGACTGGGAGAATTCTCACCCTCTCGATCTGACTGACGAGGGACTGCTCGCCGAGTTCAAGGATCACAAGGCAAAGGGAGCAGAGGAATTGGCCCTGCACGACGATCACGGGAAGCACAAGATAGCATAAGGTGGCCTAAGATGTCGAAAGTTAGACCGATCATTGGAACCGACGGGCGCGCGCTCCCAGTCCTGCCCCCGGAACGCGACGAGCGCGTTTGGGCAAAACTCGTCCGCGTGATGTTCTACACCCCCGGCTTCCTGGCGATGCTGCTGTTCAAGACGGGCGAACCGGAGGCCTTTGGCATCACGGTGGAGTTGCTGATGCTGTCCAGCGCTGCGGCCATCGTCGGCGGGTTGTTCATCGGCGCAGAATCGTCAGGCGCGGGCGCCGATCGTTCGTCCCAGGTGGGCGCCTGGAGCGGTGCGCTGGTGCTCGAATTGCTCGCCGTCGTGCCTTTGATGTGTGCGATTCCGGCGTTGTTCCATGAACTGGCGCACAGCAGGCTGCTGCACGCGGTGGTGCCGGGGGCCATTGACGTCACGCTGGGCGCCTCCGAACTGCTGCCGATGGTAGCGATCCTGCCATTCATGCTCTACCAGCTCGCCGGCTTCGGCACCCTGTACTACGTCGTGCCGAAGTCTGTGAACTGGGTAATCAACGTCGGCATTCTTAGCTTGATCGTCGCCAGCTATGTTGCCAACCGCGAGGGCGCGTACGGCGTGGAAAAAAAGCTCGTCGGGGCTCTGGTTGTTGCCATGGCGATCACGGTGTTCTACGGCGTGCTCAAACTGAGGCAGATGCAGGCGGCATACGACGCGCGGTGTCCGCGGAAGCCTGACAAGTTGGCGGCTTAAGGGCTCCCGTGCGAAGCCTGAGACGGAGTACGCTGCAGTAAATTCCCCCACTCGCGTGAAATCCAACTGCGGCGCCGACTGGTACTTTATCCAGTTCCTGTCCGCGCACAAGCCCATTAGCCTGAGCCGGACACCTCCTTGGAAAATTGACTTATGAAAACACTCTCTCTCCTCTCTGTTGTATTGCTGCTGCTGGCCGGTATCGCCACCGCCCAAACCGTGCCTGCGGGTACCGAAATTGTCGTGCGGCTGATTGATGGCATTGATTCTACGAAGACGGGGGCTGGTGAGCGCTTCCGCGCGAGTATCGACGATCCCGTCATCCTGGGTGATCGCGTCGTCATTCCGCGAAATGCAGACGCCTCGGTTCAAATCGTCAAAGCAGACAAGAGCAGTGAGCTTTCAATCAAGCTGTACGACGTAACCGTAAATGGCAAGAGCTTCGACGTAGTGAGCAACTATGCCCAGGTCAAGGCGCCGGGAAAAGGTTCGAAGTATGCCAAACGCTCAGTCGGGTTGGGAGCGTTAGGGGCGGCGGTCGGCGGAATAGCCGGCGGGGGCAAAGGTGCTGCAATCGGTGCTGCTTCCGGTGCGGGCCTCGGTGCAGCGACAGTGGCGGCCAGCGGTTCCAAGGTCCAACTGCCAACGGAAACGCGACTGAGCTTTCAGTTGCGAGCACCTCTGCCTCTCAACTGAGACCTTGCACGAAAAACTGACGCGAAAATTAAGGACGAAAGAAGGCGACGATTATGTTTCAACGAAAACTTGCCGTGTTGTTCAGCTTGCTCTTGGCATCCGCTTCGGTTTTGTCCGCCCAAAAGGCCGCGAAGTCGGAGGACCAGGAAAGCAACCTCCAGTCCTACATCGATCTCATGCGAGCCGACGTCAAGTCAGAAAAGGTCCAGATCATCGGCGCGATGATGCAGTTCACGCCGGACGAAGCCGCAACGTTCTGGCCCATTTACAAGAGTTACGACACGGACCTGACCAAGCTGGGAGATCAAAAGCTCGCCTTGATCAAAGAGTATGCCGACAACTACGACTCCATGACCGACGCGAAGGCCGACGAACTCGTACAAAAGAACTTCGCCCTGGTGTCTGACCGGAACGCGCTCCTGAAGAATTGTTATGAACAGGTCAAAAGCAAGATGGGCGCGAAGACCGCTGCCAGGTTCGTACAGGTCGAACATCAACTGGTGATGATTATCGACCTTCAAATCGCGTCACAGCTTCCTGCCGTCAAGTAGCGCGGCCTGCGCCCCCAACGGTTCGACCAGAGGCCTGGGACTTGATGAGGAAATGAGGGCACCTGGAAGCCCGATGGCGAAGTCCAGGTGAAGGAGGCCAGGGTTTCGTCGCTCGGGTGGCCATCGATTCACGTCCGAGACAGCTTTCAGCGGTTCCGGCTCGACAAAAGCTGGGGGAAAGAGCAACTGTGAAAACAACAATACGTGCCTTGCTAGCTCTGACAGTCTTTCTGTTAGCTCTCCCGTTGTTCGCACAAGATACCCCCGTCGACGTGACGGGAGCTGAAGTTGCGGCGCAGGACGCGCCAGTGCCCGCGGCCAATGCCGACGCGTTGCGAAAAGCGGCCCAGAACCCCGTCGCCAGCCTCATTAGCGTTCCCGTGCAGAATAACGACAACACGGGGATCCTTCCCGGAAATCGTACACAGAATGTGACGAATATCCAGCCGGTGATCCCGCTCAAGCTCAACGACAACTGGAACTTGATCATCCGCTGGATCACTCCCATCCTTTACCAGCCGCTTCCGGCGCCGTCTACCTTGCCTCAGATTGGCGTTTCCGGCCTGGGCGACATGCAACCTACCTTCTTGCTGTCTCCGAGTAAGCCAAGCAAGTTGATTTGGGGCGCGGGTCCGATCATTCAGATGCCGACGGCGACCAGCCAGTACCTGGGACAAGGCAAGCTTGCTCTCGGACCCAACATTGTCGCGCTGACGATGCCAGGAAGCTTCGTGCTGGGCGTGCTGGTCAACAACATCTGGTCGGTCGCTGGTAGCGGCAGCCGTACCGCCATCAACCAGATGCTGCTGCAGTACTTCATCAACTACAACATGAAAAAAGGCTGGTACCTGACCACGCAACCCATTATCACCGCCAACTGGAAATCGCAAGCGCCGAGCGGAAGCGTGTGGACCGTGCCATTCGGCGGCGGTGTGGGAAGAATCATGAAACTCGGGTTTCAGCCGGTGAATATCAGTGTCCAGGCCTATGGCAGTGCCGTGCATCCTCCGGGAGCCTCGCCCTGGGGTGTTCGGGCATCGTTCGCATTGCTGTTCCCCAAGCTGACCCAGCAGCAGCAAAAGATGATGTTGCAGAAAAAGCTGAAAGAAATGGAACAGGAACAGCCGCAGAAGTGAAGCCAGTGATCGCAGCCGCGCTTAACTTTCATCTCGTCATCCAGGCGGAGTGGAGCGGGAACTGGGCATGGGGCGTGCCATTAATCGTACTGACCGTCCTCATTCACGTCTTGGGTCTTGGGCTCATGCATCATGGAGGCGGCCGCCGTCTTAACCGTGCGTCGGAGCGTCGCCATCCTAAGCTTTTGTTCGCGGAGGTTATGGGCGCGGCGACCCTGTTGGCCACGCTTCTGCACGCGGTAGAGGCGGGTATCTGGGCTTTTTCCTATCGATTGGTTGGTGCGTTACCTGACTTCAAGTCCGCGATGCTTTATTCGCTGAATGCGATAACGAGTTACGGACACGAGAGCCTCAATCTGGAATCCCGCTGGCAACTTATGGGAGCGATTGAGGCGCTGAATGGATGCTTGTTGTTCGGACTGACCACCGCATTTTTGTTCGGCATGATTCAGAAGATCTGGTTGTTGGACAAAGGCGGGCCAGGCACTCAAGTCTAGTCATCTGTCATCGAGTGCGCTCACAAAACTCGCGAAAACAGTCGACATTACCAGCCCGCGCGTTTCTTTTTTCTGTCATTTTTGCCAGTCGTTGAATCATGCCTCAAGCATGACACTATAGGAGCAATCGCAGCGAAGGGAAGAAACCATGAGAAGGACGATTCTTACTGCCAGTCTTTTGTGCTGTGGCCTGTTTGCATCCTGCTGGAATCTGAGCGCCCAGTCGGTCGTCAACATCAATATCAAGGTTTCGCGGTCAGTGCCTGCGGTGAACTACCAGACGAATTCCTCGACCCGGATTGATTTCAAGGGCACGCCGCTGTTGCCGTTCGCTCTGGGCAACGCCACGGTTGGCAACAAGAAAGGCCTGATGTCGGTGGATGCCAGCTTTTCGAAAATGTCGCCAGCCACCCAATTGGGTCCCGAGTTTCTCACGTATGTGGTTTGGGCGATTACTCCGGAAGGTCGAGCCAGTAATCTGGGCGAACTGCAGTTAAAGGGAGACAAAGGCAAGTTGAGCGTAACTACGCGGCTGCCAAATTTTGCCATGATCGTGACCGCGGAACCGTACTTCGCGGCCTCCTCGCCCAGCGAAATGGTCGTGCTTCAAAACGTTCCGCGGCAAGACACCAAGGGCGCCACCGTATCGGTCACAGCCACTCTCTTAAGCCGCGGTACCTATGGCGGAGCCAAGCTTGAGCCGTTCAGCATGGATCCCAAGACTCCCCTGGCGGTATATGAAGCCCGCAATGCGATTCGCATCGCCAAGGGGGAGGGCGCGGAAAAATACGCTCCCGACGCGTGGAGCAAAGCAAACGTTTCCGCCGCGCAGATGGAAGACTATCTTGCGAGAAAGCAGAAGGATCCGATCATTACCGCGGCCCGAAACGCCACACAGCAAGCCGAAGATGCGCGCTCGATTGCTGTCAAACAAGCTGCTGAAGAGCAGATTGCGGCTGAGAAGCGCGCCCAGGCGGAAGAACTGGCGCAGCAGCAAGCCCAGGCCGCACAGCGGGAAGCTGAGTTGAAGGCACAGCAGGCAGCTGCGTTGAAGGCGCAGCAGGAGGCAGAAGCGAAACGGAGTGCGGAGTCCGCCGCCCTGGTCGCTCAGGAAGCTCAGGCACGAGCGCGGGCCGAGGCTGCGCAGCAGCAAGCCCAGGAAGATGCGGCTAAATCTGCCGCAGCTGCGGCGCAGGCAGAGCGAGAACAACAACAACTACGCGCCCAGTTGCTTGCGCAACTCAATGCCGTGTTGCAAACCGTCGACACTCCGCGTGGACTGGTGGTCACCATGGCCGACGTTTTATTTGCTACCGGAAAGTATCAACTTTCGCAGGATGCAAATCTGAAACTGGCGAGGCTTTCTGGGGTCATCCTGGCGCACCCCGGTCTGCGTTTAAAAATTGAGGGCTACACCGACACGACGGGCAGCGAGGCCTTCAATCTCACATTGTCCGGCCAGAGAGCGGACGCGGCGCGGGCGTTCCTGGTAGGACAAGGACTGAATCCGGAAGATGTCACCTCCGTGGGAATGGGTCAGGGCAATCCCGTTGCCAGCAATGAAACGGCCGCAGGCCGCCAGCAGAACCGCCGGGTTGAGATCATCGTCTCCGGCGAGGCTATTGGAACAAGCATCGGTCGATAAGAAGATTGCGCATGCTTGACCGCCTCCCCAGGCTGCTGAGCCTGGCGATCAGCCCCACGTCGTTCGACAACGGGATGGTGCGCTGCATATCTCGTATTTCAAAAGCCACTGGCATTTGATTTGTACGCTAGCGTACAATCTTGAACATTCGCCAAGCCTTCCAGGGGCTTCCCATGTTGTCGCCTCAAAGTTCGCCGTTGCGAAAACGCCGTACCCGGAAGTTAACCAGGCTTTTCGATCCCAGAGCCTTCTTAGCGCATGCCGGCATCGGTCGCACGGTTCACATCTACAAACCGAAAGAAGCTATCTTTTCGCAAGGAGAGCGTGCGGACGCCGTCTTCTACATTCAAGAGGGGAGGGTGAAGTTGAGCGTGGTCTCCAAACGAGGAAAGGAGGCAACTATCGCGCTGCTCGAGACCGGCGATTTCTTAGGCGAGGGATGTATCGCCTCCGATCAACCTGTCCGCCTGGCAACTGCTACTACAATCACTCGCTGCTCTGTCTTGAGGATTGAAAAGAATCAGTTACTACGCACGCTCCACGCGGAACAAGGGTTCTCCGACCTATTTGTGGCCTACGTGATCGACCGTCACAACCGCACGCAAGCGGACTTGGTCGACCAATTGTTCAATTCTAGCGAAAAGCGATTGGCGCGAGCGCTTCTAATCCTGGCCCGGTTCGGCAAGGAAGGCAGATCCGAGCGGGTGACCCCGGCGATAAGCCAGGAGACACTGGCAGAGCTGATTGGTACTACCCGTTCGCGAGTGAATTTCTTCATGAACCGGTTCAGAAAGCTTGGCTTTATTGAATACAGCGACGAATCGTTACAGGTCCATAGTTCGCTTCTTGGTGTTGTCCTCCACGAGTAGCTGAGGCTCGGCCTTTCCGTGCAATCTTCCCGCGTTTTTTGATTCCAACGCGGCCACCCCTGACCGCGTGTCTTGCGGGGGGTGTGCAATTTTGAACATACAGAGGCTTGTTCGTTTGCTGAAATGTAAGGTTCGAGGGGTATCTTATGGCATGCCTAGCTTGCACGTCTGGGAACCAAGCCGAATTTACGGCTGAGATAAACATCCATCTTTACGGCCGCAAGAATATCGACAATCCTGGCGTCTTAGTATTCCCGAAGGTCTTGGTCTGTTTAGATTGCGGCTCATCGCGCTTTTCTATCTCGGAAACTGAGCTGTCGCAACTTGCAAAACAGCCTGTGACGCATGCCTCAACCGTGAATGGAAGCGCCGACGGCGCCGTTCGCAGCCGCGGGATCTCTTTTGGGTCCTGAGGTTGTTCAGCTAGATTGCGCCCACAAACTGCTTTTCCGAGATAACGGATTCCACAGCGGCCGGTAGTTCGCTCGCAGCTCTTGCTTTTACGACGTAACCCAACGCGCCCACGCTAAGAGCTTGTTGCACAATGTCGGCGGAAGATTCCTGGCTCACGAAGATTATCTTGGATTCGGGGGCAACCCTGCGAATTCGTCGAGCGGCCTCGATTCCATTCAGCGTCGGCAGTCCGATGTCCAGCAGAATCAAGTCCGGTTTCAGTTCTTCCGCTTTCTGAACCGCTTCCAATCCGTCGGAGACTTCGCAGACGACCTGCAAGTCGCCAAGTTTCCCCAGTATCAAGCAGACGAGTTCTCGAAAAGGTGCGAAATCCTCTACGACGAGTACGTGCAGCGATGACATTTCGGCGCCAGCCTTTCCCCAGTTAACCCGCACTGTTACCCCCCGCCCCAGGGAAACGTTTTCCTAATTTAGATCATCATCCTCCTTATCGCCACGCCGTCAATACCCCAAAAGTGTAGTTTCTGACAGGATGGAGTTCCAAAAAGTGAGTGAGGATTGCGCGGCGACACTGGGGAGCGAGCCTCCACGTCACTAACATCAACGGGGATTTCAAGGCTTAGGGGAAGGACGGCGTTTTCCGAAGCGCTCCGACCAACGCTGGATTCAAGCGCTCCGCGATAAAGCGTGGCGCCTCCGCTGATCTCAATAGGGAGATGAACCTAGAAGAATCTCTACGCGGCCACGATGTGGTTCTTTATGGCGTACTTGACCAGTTCGGCGGTGCTCTTGGCGCCAAGCACTTCCATCATGCGGTACTTATGATAGGCCACTGTCCTGGTGGACATGTGCAGGATGCCACTGACTTCCTTCATTACCTTGCCTTCGGCCAGCAACTGCAGCACCTCGCGCTGCCTCTGGGTCAGGCGATCATCTTCGTAAACCATGTTCTTATTGTGCTTTCGCAGGAAGTTGACAGCGTCTCGCGACATGGCCGGCGACAGATACGACCTGCCTCGCAAAACGTCGCGAACCGCGAGCACTAACTCAGAAGCGGCACATGTCTTAAGCAGGTACGCGTGAGCTCCGCGACGAAAGGCTTCCGCGGCCACTTCCACGTCAGGATTCATGGTGAGGTACACCAGTTTGACGGCGGGCAGCATTTCCTTTACCTGCCGCCCGGCATCCAACCCATTCAAGACGGGCATGGCGATGTCGACTACAATCACATCCGGCTTCAATTCTCCGGCGGCACGCACCAGAGCGCGACCGTCGCTCACGGTTCCGACCACGTCAAACTCAGCGTCCAGGAGTTTCTTGCACAGCTCGGCGACAAGGGTATGGTCGTCCGCGATCAGAATGCGGGAGCGGTTCATCCGCACCACTTTAGCACAGTCTGACCCTGCGCTTTATTCTCCTAGTATCTTCGGGAGTTCTCCTTTCGCTGCACAAACATAACTCTGTCACCGCTCAGTCATTGCTCGACTTACTGTAACTTTTGCCAGTATGCGCGGCGGAAGACCTTTCTTAGGATGTGTTTCGTGATTGCACCGAAAACCATGATCGAAGGGCGTGCTAAGATATCCTGCCGAAGCAAAATGTAGGGTTTAGCGGCCCACTGGGAAAGACGGCTGCTAAGCATTCAACTCGAACTCAAACGAAGAGGAGAAAACAATGCGTAAATATTGTGTTCTAGTGGGCCTGTTGTTGCTGGCTGCCGGGTCGGCCCTGGCTCAAGACTTCCCGAAGGTTGAAACATCGCCAGCCTTCATGTACATCCACACCCCCATTTCTTTTACCGTTCCAGAATCGTCTCCTGTGGCTCCAGGGGCGGCCTTTGACAATAGCCTTAACTGCGCCGGCGGTGGTGGCACGATCGCTTATAACCTGACCAGCATGTTCGGGTTGGCGGCTGATATGGGCGGCTGCAAGTATTTTGGTCAGACATTTCCTGCCTTGAGCACAAAAATAAGCGGAAGTGATTTTACATATTTGTTCGGTCCGCGGATTACCTTTCGAAAGGCCGACAGCCCCTTTCGGCCATTTGCTGAGCTGAACTTCGGCGGGAATCGCTTGAGCCTCAGTTGCAACAGCGGCACGGCCTGCAACGGCGCTTCCTATTCCAAGAACGCTTTCGCTCTGACGGTAGGTGGGGGGTTCGACGTCAAAATAAACAAGAAGTTTTCCCTACGCCCCATCCAGGCCGAATATATGTATACCCGCTTCGGCAATAACTGCAATCTGGAACTCTGCAGCAACAACAACAACCAGAACAGCTTTCGTCTAAAGAGTGGAATCGTTATTGGTTGGGGCGGCAGCGCCTCCAAGTAATGGTCTGCTCTCCGGTACGACTGGTGCTGTAACCGTTGAGGTTGGGGTGTTCAGCGTGTTTTCCTCTGATGCGGGTTGGCCCAGTGCCAACCCGCAGTTTGCCTTGGGGCTCCCGCCCTCAGCTTCTCGGGCCCATTTGGCCAATTGTCTTGCGGCAGAATTAATTGGTTCCTAAGATGAGTGCCCTTTCAAGCATCTCCGAAATGCGCCCCTTTCGGGTTCGGACCGCGCTCTTAGTCGGCGGGGATTCGCAGATTGAGACAATGCTGCGAAAGATCCTTGAACCCGGCGCATGGGCAATCCAGCGCACGACTGACAACGCAACCGCGCTGGCCCTGACTCGATGGAAAAGTTTCGACTTGATCTTAACCAGCGAAACAACCACCGGCAGAGAAGACGTCGAACTACTTCGCAAGATCCGGCGCATACACCCGCATACACGTCTGATCATATTGGCCGACGAAAGCACTGCGGCCGATGTAGTCAGTTCGATGCGCGAGCACGCCTTTAGTTATTTTGCCCGGCCATTTTCCCTGGATGCTCTAGCCGGTATGATTCAGCACGCAATCGAAGAACCTTGCTGGGATGACGGGATCGAGGTGGTTTCGGCCACTCCGGAGTGGATTCGCATACGCGCTCGCTGCGACTTGAAAACGGCGGATCGAGTGTTGCAGTTTTTTGATGAGATCGCCGAACTGCCCACCGAAGAAAGAAGCGCAGTGGGTATGGCCTTCCGCGAAATGCTTGTAAACGCAATCGAGCACGGCGGCCGTCTCGATCCCGACCAGCAAGTTGAGATTTCGTACGTACGCGCCCGCCACATGGTGACGTGCCGCATCAGCGACCCCGGCGAAGGGTTTACGCTGGATGAGATTCCTCATGCCGCCATAGCCAATCCGGACGACGATCTGTTACGCCACGTCGAGTATCGGGAGGCGCGCGGCATGCGCCCAGGCGGTTTCGGCGTTCTGCTCGCCCAGAAGCTCGTCGATGAACTCGTCTACAACGAGCAAGGCAACGAGGTGATGCTCGTCAAGTATATCGACCTTGAGCCCCGCCCGCCGGCATAGGAAAACTGAAAAAACCGGATATCTGTCCACCGAAACTGTCCTACAATTCCGAGATTCCATTCATTGCGAACCATGCGCTCGAACAACCGCAATCACTTGCCTGGGGCTTTCTCCACTGAAAAGTAAAAGTAAACTGCAAGACCGATAAAGTTTTCCTGCTTGTTAGGGTGCTTTCCGGTGTCATTCTCATGCTCATAGTAGGGATTGAACTGCACATGCTTTCCCACCGGAAGCAGGCAGCCGGCATACTCGGTCGTGGTGCTCCATTTGTTGTACTGGCTCTCGTAGTAGGGCTCAAATGCAACGTAGGGTATTAAATGATAGGAATAAATCGCGAATGTCCTTTCGACCGTAAATTTATTGCGATAACGCCAGTTCGCCACATAGGAAAACTGAAAAAACCGGATATCTGTCCACCGAAACTGTCCTACAATTCCGAGATTCCATTCATTGCGAACCATGCGCTCGAACAACCGCAATCACTTGCCTGGGGCTTTCTCCACTGAAAAGTAAAAGTAAACTGCAAGACCGATAAAGTTTTCCTGCTTGTTAGGGTGCTTTCCGGTGTCATTCTCATGCTCATAGTAGGGATTGAACTGCACATGCTTTCCCACCGGAAGCAGGCAGCCGGCATACTCGGTCGTGGTGCTCCATTTGTTGTACTGGCTCTCGTAGTAGGGCTCAAATGCAACGTAGGGTATTAAATGATAGGAATAAATCGCGAATGTCCTTTCGACCGTAAATTTATTGCGATAACGCCAGTTCGCCACGCCGCCTTTCCAGTCCATGTCCGCGCGGTTTCTGTCGGTCACCAGAAATCCTGCCTTCAGGGGGAAGTGGGACGTTACCGCTACCAGGAAGCGATTGTCGAGAGGCTCATTCGGAGCAGTGATGTACCTGTATCCAGCCTCGAGTACCAAGGCTCTTGGTTTGGAATCGTCAAGATCGAAAGTCGTGATTTTCTTGAGCCTCAGAAGCGGTTTAAGGTATAACTCCACACTCGGTCCGCTCGTAATTTGGGCCGAGTCACCACCGTCTCGATCGTCCTTGGCCTGGTTGTACACCCGAAACATTGGGCTGAGCTTCAGATAAGTATCAACTTCCGGCAGGAACTGAACTGTTTGCGCCTGCATAGCGCAGGAGAAAAGAAGGCAAAGTGCCACTGCCGTAAGAGGGAAGGCAATCTGTTTTCTCATGCTTTCGTACTCGGCATCCGAGTCTAGCCGCCCGCAGCAAGTGTGCAACCGTCAGTTCTGACAGGTGTGCGAGCCTGTGGTGTCTCGTAGTTTGATTGTCAGTTGCTAAACGCCATTTCTTGCCTCCTGTGCAAGGACCGAGAGCTGCTGATCTCGCCCCCGGCAACGGGAAAAATTGAGGCGCAAATTGATGAGGATGGGTGCTTCGAGCTACCTGACTATGTAAATCGCGCATGCCCCGAAAGGCAACCATGTGGTTGGAAATGAAGCATATCAGTGTTCGTCAGCAAACCTCGTTTTGCCGCTCTTTCGTTCTGCTGCCATTCCTCCTTCTCTTGGCCATGACTGGCATTTGCTCAGCCCGCGAGAGGAAAGACGTCCTCCAGTTCACCAATGGCGACACCATTACCTGCGAGATCATAAGGCTCGATAAGGGCTACTTGTACGTCCGGCTCCCATACGCAAGAGGCGAGGTAGGATTCGACTGGTCTCAGGTTGCCCACGTCGAAAGTAAAGAGACTTTTGTGGTAGCGGACAAGAAGGGAAGGCGCTACACGGGAACCCTACAGAAAGCGGTCGATGGAAACATACCAGCCGCACCGGGGGAGATGAGAGTGCAGGTGACGGGATCCTCCACAAGCCAGGTGCTCTCAGGCAAGGAAGTCGTTGAGATTGACCGGACAGATACCAGCTTCTGGCAGAACCTCCACGGCGATCTCAACGGCGGCCTGAATTACTCCAAAGCGCAAAACCGCACGCAATTCAACTTTCAGTCGGATTCGCTGTTCCAGCGGACCAGGTGGTCGATGGCAGCAAACTATCAGTCCAGTTTCAGCGGCGGAGGTAACCTCTCCGATCTGCGGAATGATATGCAACTGAATGGCATGCGGCAGTTGATATCGCCACAAAACTCCTACATCGGACTCGCGGAATTTCTACAAAGCAATGAGCAACAACTTGATCTGCGCACAACCATCGGTGGTGCCCTCGGGCATACGTTCGATCACACAAACAACGCCTTCATCTTCGCGTACGGTGGAGTCATTTGGAACCGCGAGCGATACTCTTCGCAGGCGACGGTTGACCGGACGGGAGACAGCGCCGAGGCTATCCTGGGAACTCAGGTGAATTTCTTCCGTTTCAGAACGACCAGCATTGTCGCCAACGCCCAACTTTATCCCAGCCTGACCGACTTAGGCCGCGTACGCTTTAACCTCGACACGTCAATGAAGCTGAGGATAGCCAAACGTCTGGACTGGACCCTCGGCTTCTTTCTGAATTCCGACAGCCGCCCGCCGCAGAACCTGCCCAAGTCTGACTACGGCACGACTTCCGGTCTGGCCTGGAGGTACTAAGTTGAGGGTGCTCGCTGGACCTGTCTGTCAAAACTGACAGTTGCCAGACGCAAGTCCATCACCGAGCATGGTGGCGAAAGATTGTGCTGAGCCGCAACAACCATTTCTGCAATGCCGAGAGGACGGGGGAGTCGTATCGACGGGCTGATCGTCCGATTCCTTTCAGTCGCTTAGAGAACCGCGGGTTCGCTGAAGGAGAGATGAACATGATCAGGACTTTCACGAAACAGCTTTTGTCAACCTTGCTATCCCTCTTGCTGGTCTTCGGCACTGCTCCATCAGGAGCTGCAGCTCAGGAATCTGGGTCCAGCGGGTATTCGGGACAAGGTGTGCCCCTGACCGCGGATGAACTGCAAGCGCTCGTAGCTCCGATCGCGCTGTATCCGGATTCCCTCGTGGCGCAGATTCTGGGAGCCGCGACCTTTCCTGACCAGATTGCTACCGCTGCCAGCTGGCTTCAACAGAACAGCTCCCTCACAGGCACGAATCTAATGAAAGCGGTTGATAACCAGCCATGGGATCCCAGCGTGAAAGCGCTCACGCAATTTCCGTCGGTGCTTGGCAACCTGGCGACCAACCTCAGTTGGACTTCTTCTCTGGGAGAGGCTTATCACACGCAGGCTGCCGATGTGATGTCAGCTGTCCAGGTGCTCCGGGCAAAGGCGCTGGCTGCCGGCAACCTGAAGTCCGGAGCCCAGTTGAGCGTCGTGCAACAGTCGCCGCAAGTCATCGTGATTCAGCCGGTTAATCCCCAAGTAGTGTACGTCCCGATGTACAACCCCACAGTGGTCTATGGGTACCCCTATGTCGTTCCTGCATATGTTGCGCCGCCGGTCGCGGCAACCGCCATCGTTGCCTTCGGAGTTGGCATCGCAGTGGGCGCAATGATGAGCGGTGGCTGTTGTGCCTGGGGATATAGCAGTTGGAACTGTGGCTGGCATGGCACCACTACGGTGGTGTATCACGGCGGGGCTTACTACGGAAACAGCGCCTGGCATGGCGGCTACTATGGTTCGAGTGGGTCGGCCTACGGTGCCTATGGCGGTTCCGCGCACTATAGCAACGGCTACAACCCCTCGACCGGAACTTACGCACGGGGTGGCACTGCCTCGAATGGCTACGGCAGTGTAAGTGCCGGTCAAGCTTATAACCCCAGGACCGGGGCTTCTGCCTCGACCGTGCAAGGTTCCAACGCCTATGGCAGCGCCGGAGCTTCGACGGCCTCAAAAAACGGCACCACCGTGAATAGCCAGCATCAAACCAACGCCAATGGAACAACCGGTCAGATGCACAGTTCGAGCGGCGCCTCGGCTTATGGTGCGTCAGGGAAGTACGGCAACAGCGCCGCCGTCGGCCAGACTGCAAATGGCGACAAGTATGCGACCGCAAACGGCAATACCTACAAAAACACCGGCAGCGGCTGGAGCGGCAGTTCGAACAATACCAAGCCATACAACAGCCAAAGCGCATCGAAGAGCGAGTCCAGCGGCTGGGGAAGTCAGGAGAAGAGCAGCGGATCATCGGCCTTCGGCAGTAGCAGCGGCGGATGGGGATCGAGGTCGGAGAGTTCCCGAGGTTATGCGAGCCGGGGCGGCGGTGGTGGCTGGGGCGGTCGCAGGTAAACTCGGAGCCCCCTGCAACTCGCTAAGTATGGTTTCGTGACAATGCATGAAGTTTGGAAAATTCGGAGAATACTTATGTCGCCCGCAAATTGCAGAATGGCTATTTTGACCCGTCTGGTACTTCTGGCGCTAATCATCCCGTCGGTCGCCTGCAATAAGTCTGACAAACCTTCCTTCAAGACATTTTCTTCCCCCGAGGATGCGGGCAATGGGCTGCTGGAAGCGGCAAAGTCAGGGGATCAAAACGCAGTGCTCGCAGTTTTCGGCCCGGAATCCAAAGAGATAATCTTCTCTGGCGATGCCGTGCAGGACAAGGCCACGGTCGAACGATTTGTAGCGGGCTACGGGGTGATGCACCGCTGGCGCAAAATGCCGGATGGCGCGCAGATCCTGCTGATCGGAGCCGACAATTTTGCTTTTCCCATTCCGCTGAAAAAAAATGGCAGCGGGCAGTGGTTCTTCGACACGGCTGCTGGAAAGGACGAGATTCTGGCGCGCCGTATTGGTCGGAATGAACTGGCGGTCATCGATGTTTGTGGAGCGCTGGCCGACGCTCAGGGCGAGTACTTCTCGCAGTCTCACGAAGACGGAAGTACAAAACATTACGCTATCAAATTCATCAGCGACAGTGGCAAGCAGAACGGTTTGTACTGGGAGCCGTCAGAGAATCAGCCCCGGAGTCCGCTCGGTCCGCTGGTAGCGTTCGCAACCGATGAAGGGTATAACGTCAAGCCGAACTCGCACCAGCCCTTCCATGGTTACTACTTCCACATGTTGACCCGGCAAGGCAATGGCGCGCAAGGCGGAGCGAAGGACTACGTAGTGGATGGAAAGATGGTTGGAGGATTCGCTTTCGTTGCCTACCCGGCGGAATACGGTAACTCGGGAGTGATGACCTTCATCATCGACCAGGATGGCGTATTACTCCAAAAGGATCTCGGAAAAGCTACGAAGGAAACCGCTGCGGCGATGACTGCGTTCGATCCCGATCAGAGTTGGAGCGAGGTGGTGGAATAGCTTCTTTCCGCTCGGCCTCGCAAGATTGTTCCGGCCGCTCCGTGTCTTCCCCCCGCAATTGCGGGTCATGGGAAAGCCCGGTATCATGAGCATGAGCATCTCACACAAATGATCCGGCTCGGCTTCAGCGGCCATTTCAGATGACTAGTATCGTGGACTTCCCAGCTCTCGTGTTTGCGTTCTCCTTCATCGTCCTGTGGGCATCTGCCTTGTTCGGCGCCGATGTTCTCAGAAGGTTGCGGCCGCTGGAAAAAGCCGATGAAGTCGGATTTTGGCGTCGTCCAAGCCGCCAACTTGACACTGCTCGGCCTCCTTATCGGATTCACCTTTTCGATGGCAATCACCCGGTACGAGCAGCGCAAGAGCCTTGAGGAGGCCGAGGCTAATGCGATTGGCACGGAGTACGTCCGCGCCGATCTTCTGCCTGCCCAGGATGCAGCGGCACTGCGTGACCTGCTGAGGAAATATCTCGACCAGCGCCTTTTGTTCTATACCACGCGTGATAAGCAGCAGCTCCGACAGATCGACGCCGATACCGGCAAACTGCAGAACGACCTTTGGTCCAACGTGCAGGCCCGGGCGACGGCACAGCCGACCCCTGTGGGAGCTCTTGTTGTTTCGGGTATGAACGATGTATTGAACTCGCAGGGCTACACTCAAGCCGCTTGGTGGAACCGCATTCCGTTTGAGGCATGGGTATTGCTAATTGCGATCGGCGTTGGCTGCAACATTTTGATCGGCTATGGCGCACATCGAAGGAGCTTCTTGTTTATAGTCGTGCCGCTTGCAGTGTCTGCGTCGCTCTTTCTCATCGCTGACACCGATAGCCCGCGCGGTGGCGTGATTCGCGTGCATCCACAAAACCTGACGAGTCTTGCTCAGACGCTGCGGTCCCACTAGTCCAAATGAGCTCTTAGTCATTCCCCGAAATTTTTCGTAACTGCACCACTTTACCCGAGCCCAGTTCGTAAACCGCTTCAAACACCGTGAGCTTGCCGTCGTGCAGGGAATGCTGCAGCACTTCACTGCTGGCCAGCACATCTTTGGCGCTTTGGTGGACATTCTCCAGAATCGCTGCCTCTACCAGTTCATCGGCTTTGGCGTGCGTTTTCGCCCGTGTGACTGCTGGCGAAATTTGGTCAACCAGGGCCTGGAGATTTGTCGTTGGCATCTTATCGCCGGAGCAGGCTGCCGCGACGGCTCCGCACTTTTCGTGTCCTAACACCACCAGAACGCTGGATCCCAGGTGCTCAACCGCGTATTCAATGCTGGCCACGCCAAGAGCATCCGCGATGTTGCCAGCCGCCCGGACCACAAAAAGCTCGCCTAAGTTCTTGTCGAACAGAATTTCAGGCGAAACCCGGCTGTCAGAGCAAGCAATACCACGACTTTGGGAGATTGCCCCTTGACCAATCCCTGGCGTAAGCCCACTAGGTCGACGGTCTCCGTCTTGCCATTTACAAATCTTTGATTGCCGGCCATTAGATCCGCCCACACTGTTTCGGCGGAAGAAGACTGGGCTGCAAATGCAACCGCGGGTGCGGGTGTTTCGCGGTGCTGGGCAAATCCCGCACCTAAAAACTGGCTCATCAATAGCAAATGGAGTAGATATGTTTTCATCAGCGTCCTCCCAAAGTTCGGCCTGATCGTCGCCGTCACCGCTCAGCCAGCATCTGGCACCAAATGATACCCCACTTCTCGCATTGCGAGAGACCTTCAATAATGTCGAGGATGTGAGTTGCGACCGCATTCGACACTATCTGCTGCCATCTACCTGCGTCTGAACTGGCACTATTGACAGTCGCCCTGTGCTCTCTCCCCTCCGTAGTCTGAAAGAGGGGCGTCGCCTTGTCCTGGTCGTTTTGGGAGTCCACCAGAATGCGGCATGCGAGTGCGACCAGTGAAAATTAAGAGAAGCTGTTCTTCGTATGTCTACGACGAGAAATCAGCGGTGGCCTAACGCCGGAATCGGCGGTCTCCGGTCCGCGCTATTGTGTGTTTTTTTTCTCGGCGTTGTTTTACCCAATTCGGTCGCGAACTCTGCTCCCGCGCCCCGGCAGGCGCGACAGCAAATCGACGTGCTTCTCCTTTCCTCCGCAGATCCGGACTTGCCCGATGTCGCCGCCATGATCGAACAGGCCGAGACCCGCATTCTTGATGGCTCCAGATTACCTGTGCACTTCAGCTTTGAATATCTCGAGCCTTCTTCATCCTTCGCGGACGAACCTCGCAAAAGGGCCACTGCCGCATATCTTTTACAAAAGTACAGCGGACAGACCTTCGACCTCGTGATTGCGATCAACGAAGACACATTGCTCTTCACAGAAGAACTTCGAGCGAAACTCTCGCCTGATGCGGCTCTCCTATTCTTCGTGTCTAACCCCAAGAATCCTCTGAGTTGGCTTAGCCAGGAACCGGGCAGGACGGGCATCATCCGGAAGGTGAATTTCCTCTCTACATTGCAGCTGGCTTTGCGCCAAAATCCTGGTACTTCCCACGTGATTGTCGTTACCGGTTCCTCGGATGCCGAGAAACTCGATATGAAGTTGGCGAGCGAGCAGTTTCGGCTATATCAGTCAAATCTGGATTTTAAGTATCTAACGGACTTGCAGTTTTCCGAGCTAGGACCGAGGCTGGCGCACGTGCAGCCGGCAAGTGTCATCCTGTTCCTCGATTTCATCACCGACTCGCACGGGGAACAGTTCATACCTGCACGGATTCTGCCGGCCATCGCCAAGTCGGCGAACGGGCCGATCTACGGAACATTCTCCTCCGTTGTCGGCGCGGGGGTGGTAGGAGGCAGCGTAGCCGATCTCAGCGAGGTGGGGCGGATCATGGGTAATGAAGGCGCTCGCATCTTGAAGGGAGAGACGCCGGAAAGCATCCCGGTTATCTCCGGCGAGTTCCAGCACGATGTGTTCGATTGGCGTCAACTGCAGCGTTGGAACATTCCCGAGAATCGGGTTCCGAAGGGGAGCGACGTTCGCTATTGGGAATACTCTCCCTGGGAACTTTACCGGTGGAGAATCTTGGGCCTGTCCTCACTTCTGCTGATTGAGACATTGCTGATCGTCCTGCTGCTTCGCAATATCGTCAGGCGCAAGCGCGCCCAGGAGGACTTGCAGCAAAAGGAAGTAGAACTCGCGGAGGCGCAGCGGCTCGCGCGAGTATGCAATTGGCTATTGCATACGAAGACTAAGGAATTTACATGGTCTGAAGAGCTTTACCGCATTAGCGGACTTGATCCCAGGTTGCCCCTTCCGCGCTACAAGGAATTCGCTCAGCTCTTTACTCCCGAGAGTTGGGGACGGCTTAGCGCCGCAATCGAGATAGCTTTGCAGACAGGTTCTATTCATGATCTCGACTTGGAATTATTGCCGAAGGACGGCAGCAAGAGGTGGGTGATGGCCCGTGGTGAAGCCGTGCGCGATGCCGCTGGCCATGTGATCTACCTCCACGGAACGGTCCAGGACATCACTGACCACAAACTCTCAAACGAAGCCCGGTCCAGGCTCGCTTCCATTGTGGAATCGTCCGATGATGCGATCCTCTCCAAGAATCTTGACGGGATCATCATGACTTGGAACCGGGGCGCACAGCAGATGTTCGGCTTCACCGAAGCGGAGGCGGTAGGCCACCCCATTGCTATCATTGTCCCGCGCGAGCTCCGGCAAGAAGAGGAATCCATTCTGCACAACGCAAGGGCGGGCAAGGGTGTTGAGCACTATGAAACCGGCCGGGTGACAAAAGAGGGCAAGAAGATCGACGTCTCGTTGACCATATCCCCCTTGCGGGATGCGACGGGCAGGATCCTGGGCTTTTCAACAATTGCGCACGACATCACAGGGCGTAAGCGGGCGGAAGAGGAACTGAGGAAGTCCGAGAGGCGGTTCCGCGTGATGGCAGATTCTGCCCCCATGCTGATCTGGATGTCCGGTCCCGATAGGCTCGCCACCGACTTCAATCGAGCGTGGCTGGAATTCACCGGCCGAACCCTGCAACAGGAGTTGGGAGATGGGTGGACTCACGACATACATCCGGATGATTTGCTTCGGCACCTGGAGACTAGCGCTTATGCTTTTGATAGGAAGCTGAGGTTTGTCAGCGAGTACCGCATGCGGCGGCAGGATGGCCAATATCGCTGGATGCTTGATCAGAGCGTGCCTCGTTTCCTCGACGACGGTGCCTTTGCCGGATACGTGGACTACTGCCTCGATATCAGCGATCAAAAAGAGGCAATTGCTGATCGAGCCGAACTCGGTGGCAGGCTCATCCGGGCACAGGAGGCGGAGCGCGAGCGCATCGCGCGCGAACTGCACGATAACATCAACCAGAGGCTGGCATTGTTGGCGAATGGACTCCAGGAACTTGAGCAGGCCGCATCCGGGAACCGGGACCCTTTGCAGAGGAAGCAACTCCTCGAACTATGGCAGGTGACGAATGAGGTTGCCACCGACATTCAGCACATGTCTCATCAGTTGCACCCCTCCAAGCTGCACTACCTCGGCCTGGCGGCCGCCGTACGTGACCTCTGCCGTGAGTTCTCCCGGCAGCACAAATTTGAGATCGAATGCCTGGTGCCGGACTTGCCCCGAGATCTCGAGGAAACCGTTTCTCTCAGCCTGTTCCGGACGGTGCAGGAGTCGCTTCATAACGTGGTCAAACACAGCCAGGCGCGTCACGTGAAGGTGGAATTGAACCGCGAAGCGAGCGTGATTGAGCTGCGCGTTTCCGACGACGGAATCGGATTTAATCCTGAGCAGGCACGAGTAAACCATGGCCTGGGACTGGTCAGCATGCGAGAGCGTCTGCGTTCCGTGGGGGGGAGTTCTCCATCTGGTCAAGGCCATCGCTCGGAACCCAGGTCAAGGGGGTTGTTCCAGCTACCATGAAGGCTGATCGCAGGGGAGAAGAACCCGTCATCGACAAAAAAGGTCCAAGAGCCAACGTTTGTTAACCGTCAATTCTGACAGTAGTCGGGAATTGGACAACTGCGTAGCATCGGTGCGTCGATCTTTAGACAACATCCCGGCAACGGTGGCGGCATTAAGGCTGTCCGGGGGCGATTCCGCAAGTTCGCCCTCGAAGAAGGGCCAGTGCAGAGCACAACCATACTTCTTAGCGACGACAATTCCGCCGTTCTCGACCATGTTGGCAAGCTGCTCGAAAGCGAAGGGAAATACCACGTCGTCGCCGCTATATCTGATGGGAGAGTTGTGGTCCGCGAGTACCAACGGCTCAGGCCGGACATCGTCATCCTCGACATTTCCATGGGGGATGTGAGCGGGATCGAGGTCGCGCGCGACCTGCGAGATGCGGGATGCCGCGCCAAGATCATTTTTCTCAGCGTCCACGAAGACTCCGACTTTGTGAATGCCGGCATGGGCGTCGGCGCTTCGGCCTATGTCGTAAAATCGCGCTTGAGCCAGGACTTGCTTTCCGCCGTCAATGCCGTGCTTTCCGGCAAATTCTTCGTCTCTCCGCACCTGTTGTACTGACCCGTCCCGCCATCGAGGGCTACGCCCCTGGTAAGACATGTGACCGGCAACGATTCAAGAGTGCATTTCACGCAAATTCAATGAGAAGGCTTGTGCACGCCAATGCGAGGCTCATCCACCCGGCCGATCTAGCCAAGTGTCAATCTCATCCGGCTGTCAGTATTAACAGTTACACCGTCGTTTCGTGCGGCGTACCGTTCGGGCAGTAAATGGGCTCATTGTCGCTGCCAGGGATGATTACACGCCCAAGCTCGAATCTGATCTAGAGGTGGGAGACATGATCCGCTTGAGCAACCGAATTGCGCTGGACCCGCCCCGAGGATATTCGCACTGAACTCGCTCGCTACCAGCAAGGCGACGCGATTGTTTTGGAAGTGAACACAAAAGGGTTTCCGGTTTACGGCGTTTGAAATGGAATCGAACCTGATCCAGAGAGGGGCGAAAATGGACGACCGACTGTCGCAATCGATGCTCCGCTCCCTGCAGGCGGTCGCATGCGTCATGATCCTCATGTGGGGAATCAAGACGACGTTTGACCTGCTCGTCATCCTCCTGATGGCCCTTGTGTTCGCCTACGCTTTTGTTCCCCTGCCGCAGTGGCTCATGCGGCGTTTTCGGATCCGGAAAACCGCGGCGCTAGTGTGGACGCTAGCCTTGTTGGGAACGTTGAATGTGGTTACGGTTACTCTGCTGTACGCCAGTGTCGCTCGAATGTCGGAGAGACTGCCCATCTATCACGAGCGTTTCACTGATCTATTTGCGAAGGTGGTGATTTTCGCGGATGCGCACGGCATTAACTTTGCCCACTTTTCCGCCGCCAAGCTTTCCAACTCGGATAAGATCCTGGAATTCGCCCGCCTGGCCCTCCGGCAGGCGGGTGGGTTCCTGGGCGATGGTCTTCTGATTTCCATATTGGCGTGGATATTTCTCGCCGAGATGGTGCAGGAGCCTGGAGCCACGAACAATCCCTTGGCTGAGAGGCTTGCCTACTATGGCGGCGGTGTGCAGCGTTATATAGCGATCTCGGCCGAGACGGGTGTGATTACCGCTCTGGCCAACTTGGTGGTACTGCTTGCTTTCGGTGTGGACTCTCCTGTCCTCTGGTGCGTACTGTATTTTCTCCTCCACTTCATTCCAAACGTGGGCTTCATCCTGGCCCTCGTACCCCCGACTCTCTTGGCGCTGCTCATGTTGGGTTGGAAGACCGCGCTCTTCGTGGGTGGCAGTTTGGTCCTGACTCAAGTGCTGACGGACTATGGACTAACTCCAATTCTCATGAAGAAGGGTATGGATATATCTTTCCTTGAAATCATGGTTTCGCTTTTGTTCTGGGGCTTCCTCCTCGGCCCGGCAGGCGCCATTCTTGCGATTCCGCTGACCCTTACCTTGAAGAAGTTCATCGAGCGATTCTCGGGCAATGCGGAGTCCGGTGAAGGCGCTGTCGTTGCAAGCAGCCCTCTGGCGGGAGCAGAGGCCGGAGGCTAGCTGGAACATGGGATGACTCGAACACGTGATATGGAACCTCCGCCGGAGTCAGGGTTGAGAGCGAAGTTGCAAAATAGAAATAAACTTGAACGTCTTTATCGAGGTGTTGTCATGTGCAGCGTCACGCGAGTTGCCGTGTTGCTTACGTTGATCGCAGGGACTGCCGCGTTTAGTCCTGCTCAGACCAGTGCAGAACTGCAGGCTTACTTCAAAGAAGCCGGGGGATTGAGTCAGGACCAGATCGCCGCCATCCGGAGCGGTCAGCCGGTTGCCAAAACACTAACCTCCCGAACTCCGGCTGAGATTTTTGTGCTCGGTGCTGTCTACGTCAATGCGGCGCCGGAAAGCTACGTCAAGTTCGCCAATGATTTCGATCGCCTGCGCAAGATTCCTGAATATCTGGCTGTCGAACCATTCAGTGCACCCCCACAGCTCTCAGACTTGAAGGGATTCACGCTCGATAGCGATGACACAAAAGCGTTGAAGAAGTGCAAGTCCGGCGACTGCCAGATTCAGCTGCCTGCAAGTACCATGGAACAATTGCAGCAATCCATTAATTGGTCTGCCGCCGATGCGGATGAACAGGTGAATCAGTTCATCCAGAAGCTGGCGTTGCAGCGCTTGATCACCTATCAGAAAGAAGGTAACCGGATCTTAGGCGCTGTCTATAACGACAAACACGAACCGACCAACGTGGCCGACCAATTCAAGTACATGCTCAGCCACAGCAGCGCTCTGGCAAAGGGCCTGCCAGATTTCTACAACTACCTCCTCGACTATCCCGATGCAAAGCCCGCAAACGTGGAAAACACATTCTATTGGGACAACGTGAAGTTTGGTCTGAAGCCCACGCTGCGCATCGTGCATGTTGTGACCTTGCATGGCAATTCTGCCGAACAACCGGCCTATGCAATCGCCGAGAAGCAGCTTTACTCCAGCCACTATTTCGAGACCGCGCTCGACCTCACGTTCTGTATCCGCGGCGACGATTCGCCAAAAAAGGGCTTTTACCTGATCAAAGTGGAAGCATCCGAGCAGGCCGGTCTGACTGGCATGAAAGGATCCATTGTCCGAAAGGTAGCGGTAGGAAAGACGGTTTCATCGCTCCAGAGTTCCCTGGCGGCAATGAAGAGCGCCCTCGAGCAAGGTCAATAGGGGAGTGAGGCCAATTCGTTTCTTTGAAGCAGGCACTATCCGGCTTGCCCGTGATGCCACTTTCAACGTCCTACTCTGTTCATCCTCAATGTTAGGCTGCCGTTTCGGCTTCCTGAAGGAAATCCAGTTTGGCCGTTTCCAGCGCCCCAACCCGGAGAAACAGCTTTCTGGCCCACGCCGCTTTCGCGCTCTCAGAACAGGCCACATAAACCAGAACTCGGGCCTGGCATAACTGGTCATCTAATCGTTGGGCGTCTTCCTCGGAAAAACCCAGTCCGATGAGAGTATCGGAACTACCACAAAGAGCCGGAGCCTCTCTGGTCGTCACCAGCGCGTGAAAAAATACTTGCGAACGAATGAAGAAACCGAAGGTCCGGATCACGACAGCACCGAATTCGGAGAGCCACTCAATCAGTTCCGCGGTCAGCACTGAGGCTTCCCGATCTGCGTTCCGCATACCCGCATGGCGCACGATCATGGAAATGGGATGGGCGCGGGCAAGCATCAGGCAGATGTTTTCTTTGTCAAATCCCGCATCGTTGAGGGCTTCCACCATATCGGTTACGGGAACGTCCTCTGAAAAAACTCCGTAGGCAGCGCTCGGGCTTTCACACATCATGCACACTCCATTGCGATGCGGCACGCAAATATTGAAACCAACGTTAGAACTCTTAAACCGCAGCGGATACTGGCATTTGTGACAGTCCAACCTTATGTTTTGGACTCGACCCTGAACTGGAATTCAGTTTGTTTTAGTTTTTGGACTCACAAGCCGCTACTGGCTGCCCGTCGCGATGGCACTTGGCTTCGCGGGTATTCAGAAAGTAGGTGGCGACAAGACAACTGGCGGCGAGACCTGCCCCAATCGTGATTGTGAATTACAATACATCCATTGAGCCTCAGTCGCCGTCTTACCCAGGGGGATGATACGGACGGCGGAACTTGACGAAGTGGCTGGGTTTGAGGCCCCATTCTGATTTGTTGCGCCGCAGTGAGTACGCTTTGATCTCAACCCTTATGACATCCAGGTACTTTGGGATGTTTGCCCCGGCGGCGATATTTTTCCTGCTGTTCGTGGGGGCAGGCAGTGGGCAAAATACGACGCTGATCAGTCTTGATCAGGCCATTGATCTGGCTCTGGCGCACAACCATTCCATAAAAGCCACGCGAACTCTGATCCTTCAGAATCAGGCCCAGGAGATTACTGCGAACTTCCGCCCCAATCCCACACTCGGGGCTGATAGCCAGTTCATCCCATTCTTCAGCCCGCAGGATTTTTCCGGGAACAATCTGAACGAGACACAGCAGTTCGACGTTGGCATCGGGTACCTGTTCGAACGCGGTCACAAGCGCCAGCGCCGCTTGCAGGCCGCCCGCGATCAAACCGCCGTCACTCGTGCCCAGGTTGCCGACGCCGAACGAAGCCTGGCTTTCAATGTCGGCCAGCAATTCGTCAGCGTTTTGTTGGCGGAATCGACTCTTCGGTTCGCGTTTCGGGATCTGGAAAGTTTTCAGCAGACGGTCGAAATCGGCGAGGCGCAACTCAAGGCGGGCTCGATTAGTGAGGGCGATTACCTTAAGATCAAGCTGCAGCTCTTGCAGTTTCAGACTGACGTGTCCTCGGCCCGGCTGGCGAAGGTTCAGGCGCTCGTCGGACTGCGCGAGTTTCTCGGCTACAACGCGGTGCCGGCCGATTTCGATGTGCTTGGCGATCTGGCGTATCAGCCGCTCAAGGCCAACCAGGAAGATTTGCAGGCGAAGGCGATGCTTGAGCGTCCCGACTTTCGGGCCGCGGAATTGGGGATAACCGCGGCGCAAAGCCAAATCCTGCTGGCCAAAGCGAACGCCAAGGTGGACGTAAACGGCACCTACGACTTTACCCATGTTTCCGGCGAGAACACGGCATCCATCTTCGTAAATTTTGAGCTGCCAATCTTCAACCGCAATCAAGGAGAAATCGCGCGTACTGGTTACGCGCTCACGCAGGCACAGGAGCAGGAACAGGCGGCCAGCGATACGGTTCTCTCCGATGTCGCCAATGCCTATGAGGCAGTGAGGAGCAATGAAGAAGTGGTGCAACTCTATACTTCCGGGTATCGCAAAAATGCGCAGGATTCGCGCGACATCAGCGAGTACGCGTATAAGCGCGGCGCTGCCAGCCTGCTCGATTTTCTCGATGCCGAGCGCAGTTACCGGGCTGTTGAGCTGGCTTATCGTCAGGCGTTGGCCTCTTATATGACGGCCCTGGAACAACTCAAAGAAGCTGTGGGAACGAGGAACCTGCCATGAGACTCCGCAGAAATCATAGGCAGCCGTTAACCGCACTGGCCGCCCTGTCGGCGATCATGGTCACGCTTGCCGGCTGCCACGGAGGGGGAGATCAGGCCAGCAAGATGACTTCGTTTTCGACCTCGGAGAGTCCCGAAGCCAAAGCCGAGCTGTTCTCGCTGCCCGCCGACCAGATGTCTCACATCCAGGTCGTCACCGTCGAGCAGGGACCGCTGGCACGCACGCTCCGCCTGACCGGCGCAGTTGAATACAACGACTTCAAAACTACGCCCGTGATCACGCAGGTGGGCGGGCCCGTGAGCCGCGTCGAGGTCGTGAAGGGCGAGCACGTGAGCGCCGGCCAGCCGCTGCTTTACATTGCCAGCCCGGATTACTCCCTGCTGCGCTCGGCCTATATCAAGGCACGCGATGCCTTCCAGCTCGCCGACAAGTTTTACCTCCGCGCACAAGACCTCTATGAGCACCATGCCATTGCCCAGGCCGACCTCGAGCAAGCAGAATCGAATCGCGCGCAGGCCCAGGCGGATTTCGAATCCAGCGCTGACGCTATCCGCATCCTCGGCATCACCGATCCCGAAACCATTCTCACTAAACCTAAGACACCGGAAATCCCGCTCTACTCGCCAGTCTCCGGAGAAATCGTGGACCGCATGTGCTCCCCTGGGCAATTGCTGGCGGCCGGCGGCACGCAGTGTTTCACGCTGTCGGATATGAGTTCGGTATGGATTCTGGTCAACGTCTACCAGAACGATGTGGCCTACGTGCACGTAGGCGACCCGGTAACGATTGGCAATGAATCTTATCCTGGCGTGGTGCGCGGCAAGATCGAATACATTTCTCCCGCGCTCGACCCCACCACGCGCACGCTTCAGGCGCGCATGGAAGCGCCGAATCCCGGTGAGCGCCTGAAGAAGGAAATGTACGTGACCGCCGAGGTCCAGGCCGGCGTGATTCCCAATGCGTTGTTTGTCCCTAATGCTTCCGTGTCTGCGCGACGATCAAAACATGCCGTACGTCTATCTGCAGACGGGGAAGACGCAGTTCGCCCGGCGCGGCGTTACCCTCGGCGAAACCCTGAACGGCAAAACGCAAATCCTCACCGGGCTGCAAGCCAGCGACCACGTGGTCGGCGACGGCAGCCTTTTCCTGCAATTCCAGAATTCGCTCCAGCGCTAGGAGGACACAGGACCGAAGTGATTCATCACATCGTTCAATTCGCTCTCGGTCAGCGCTTCCTGGTCTTGATGCTGGCAGTGCTCGTGGTTGTTGCCGGCACGTTTTCGTTTCAGCGCATGCCCGTGGACGCCTACCCTGACCTTTCACCTCCGCTGGTCGAGGTCATCACCCAGTGGCCCGGCCACGCGGCTGAGGAAATCGAGCGCCTGGTCACGCTGCCCATCGAGCTCCAGATGAACGGCGTGCCCCACATGGTGTTCATGCGCTCCATCTCGCTCTACGGCTTGTCCGACGTCATCATGACGTTCGAGGACACCACGGACAACTATTTCGCCCGCCAAGTCGTGTTCGAGCGGCTCTCGACCGCTAATCTGCCTCCAGGCGTAACCGGCAGCCTGGCGCCCTTGTCGAGCCCGTCCAACCTGGTCTATCGCTACGTGATCGAAAGCCCCGACCGCACGCCGCAAGAACTGAAGACGTATGAGGACTGGGTGATTGAGCGCGCCTACAAGTCCGTGCCCGGCGTGGCCGACGATTCCGGCTTCGGCGGTACCGTGATGCAATACCAGGTCCTGCTCGATCCCGCGAAGATTTACAGCTACCACATTCCCTTGCCGCAAGTGCTCAATGCCTTATCCGCGAACAACGCCAACGCTGGCGGCGGCTTTTACTCGCAAGGTTCGCAATTCTTCTATGTGCGCGGACTGGGGCTGGTCACCAAGACCGAAGACATCGGCGACATCGTCGTCGGCAACAATAACGGCGTGCCGGTGCGCGTCCGGGACATAGGGGAAGTCACCATCGGCCACGCTCCCCGCCTCGGACAATTTGGTTTTCAGAATGATGACGACCGGGTCGAAGGCGTAATCCTCATGCTCACCGGCGAGCAGACCCAGAACGTCCTCAAACGGGTGGAGGAAAAAACTAAGGAGATCAACCGCGACCTCCTGCCGGCGGATGTCAAAGTCCGCCCCTACTACGACCGCAGCGACCTGGTGCAGGTAACCATCGATACGGTCGAGCATAACCTGCTGCTCGGCATGGCCCTGGTCTTGATCGTCCTCATCTTCTTCCTGGTCAGCGTGCGTGCCGCCATCATCGTCGCGCTCACCATTCCGCTGAGCCTGCTGTTTTCTTTCATTTTCCTGCATGCCCGCGGTATTCCCGCGAACCTGCTTTCCATTGGCGCCATCGATTTCGGGATCATCATCGACGGCACGGTCGTCATGATGGAAAACATCCACCGCGAACTGGCCGTGCGCCACGGGCAGGAATACAAACTTCACGACGTCATCATCGCGGCGGCGCACGATGTCGATCGGCCCATTTTTTATTCCATCGCCGTCATCCTCGCCGGCTACATTCCTATCTATGCGCTCAGCGGCCCCTCCGGCAAACTCTTCCACCCCATGGCGGAAACCATGTCCTGGGCGCTGCTCGGCTCGCTCATCTTCACCCTCACGTTCGTTCCCGTACTCGCCTCCTACTGGTTCACCAAGGGCGTAAAGGAAAAGACCAACCGCGCTTACGAATGGTTGAAGGACGAATACGCCTCCGAACTCCGCTGGTGCCTGGACCGCCCGAATCTGACCATGGTGATCGCCACCGTCATTTTCCTCGCCTCACTCTGTTTGATTCCCTTCATCGGTGGCGAGTTCATGCCCCACCTCGACGAAGGAGCCATGTGGGTCCGCGCCACCATGCCCTACACCATTTCCTTCGAAGAGGCAGCCAAATTTGCTCCGCAGATTCGCAAGATCCTGATGGCTTATCCCATGGTCACCGAGGTCGGTTCAGAACTGGCCCGTCCCGACGACGGTACCGACCCCACTGGCTTCTTTAACTGCGAATTTTATGTCGGGCTGAAGCCTTACAAAGACTCGACCTGGGACAAGGGACCGATCCACAACAAGGCCGATCTGACCAAAGACATTCAGAAAAAAGTCGAATCCTATCCCGGAGTGATTTTCAACTTTACACAGCCCGCCGAAGACGCCGTGGATGAGGCTCTCACCGGCTTGAAGAGCGCGCTCGCCGTTAAAATTTTCGGTCCTGACCTGCAGGTACTCGAGAACAAAGCGGTCGAGATCAAGCGTGTGCTGCAACAGGTGCCAGGATTCACTGAGCTCACTGTGGTACGAGAGCTGGGGCAGCCCAGCGTGCAGATTGACGTGAACCGCGACAAGATCGCGCGCTACGGCATCAATGTGTCCGATGTCGAAGGCGTCATCCAGGCTGCAGTAGGCGGCCAGGCCGCCACGCAAGTGATTCAGGGTGAGCAGTTGTTTGATCTGGTAGTGCGCATGAAGCCCGAATATCGCTCCAGTGAACACGCTATTGGCAATTTGCTGGTGCCCACTCCTTCTGGACAGCAGGTCCCCATTTCCGAGCTGGCCACCATTCGTCAGGGCAACGGCGCGTCCTTCATTTATCGCGAAAACAATTCGCGCTACATCGGAGTCCAATTCAGCATCGAGGGTCGCGACCTGGCCCGGGCCGTCGGCGAGGCACAGAAAGCCGTCGAGTCCTCGGTGAAACTGCCGCAGGGTTATCGATTGGACTGGGGTGGCGAATACAGCGAATACGTAGCCTCACGCGATCAGTTTGCCGTGATCGGCCCGCTCGCCGTTCTCCTGATCTTCATGATCCTGTTCGCGCTCTATGGCAATTTCAAGTTCCCGGTGACCGTGGTCATCGGCGTGGTGATGACCGAACCGGTCGGGGCGCTGCTGGCGCTCAAACTCACGCACACGACATTCAGCGTCTCTTCCGTTCTCGGCCTGCTTGTGCTCATGGGTGTTTCGGCCGAGACCGCGATCATCGACGTTTCCTATATCAACAAACTTCGTCTCGAAGGCCAGGGCATCCGCCAGGCCACGCTCGATGGCTCCCTGATCCGCCTTCGCCCCATCATGATGACGGCCCTCGTCGCCTGCCTTGGTCTTCTGCCGGCGGCGCTCTCCACCGGCGTGGGCTCGGATTCTCAGAAGCCGTTTGCCATTGTCATTGTGGCGGGACTCATTTCGCGCTTATTCCTCGGCCGCATCGTGAGCCCGGTGCTCTACCAGATGGTGGCGCGCGATGGTGACGTCCTGCAGGTCTAGGCGCAGTCCGCTGTGCGGCCGAAACACTCCTCAAATTTATCCAGCACAGTCCCGTTTCGGAGGGGAAGTCTTGGCCGACATCTCGTATCCGACGAACTGGCTGGGTTCGGCAGGAGGCAGGCAAATCGCAAAGAAGGGAGGTGTTATCGGTCCAACACACCATTACCGCTAGGAAGCAACGGCTGAAACAGGCTGACACTGGCCATGATGACCACGAGGAAGCCAGCAATCTTTGGTCTGGTGGCAGTCGGTCTTAAGAGACTTGTTCCACTCATACCACCAGTGGCGGTTGGCCTTCATCGCGGCGTCCTCAGGTTTGACGCCTGCGTCGTACTCGCTTCGGTAATCGAACGCCCCAATTAGCTGCCAGTCCGCCATCGGCGTGTTTAACGAGTCGAATGCAACACGGACTTTCTTCATCCACTCCTCGTATGACTCGGCCATGAGTTCAATTCCTCCCAAGGGTAGGTCGCCCGCTGGTCGTACCCTGACGCGGGACACGGGATTTCGCATCGGCGGTACTTTAGCAGACGAAGCCATAGCTGTAAACTGGCCCCCACCTTTGATGTACGGCAAGAGCGGAGGCAAGAACTCGGACGGCAACTTGGTCCAAAGCAAACTGCAACTGGTCGCATACGGACGCCGTTACGTCAGTCATCTTGCCCTTGCCTTCCCGCCACTCGCACACTTGTACCCATGCCCACACTGGTTGTGATCCTGACTGTCACCACTGATGTCTAAGATGTTAGGCCGCAACAGAGGACAGAGCATGAAAAGCCCGCCACGCTACTGGTACACAGAAAAATTCATTTTCGGTCAAAGATTCCCTCTGACGTGGGAAGGCTGGCTGGTTGATGCACTATGGTGCGCCAGCTTCCTCGCCATATCTCCATTGTTTCGTAAGGACGGTCAGCATCCACTGTGGGCCTTGGGGCTATTTTTCGGGCTGATCGCGGTATTTCTCGCAATCCGTTCCTGGAAGGGCGCGCCTCAAAGCAGTGATGATTAACAGCCCCGCCGCTTTTACCCAGCGGCTTGTTGGGAGCGTTAGTGTTGCGAAAGCTTCCGTTCATGGGATCACCCTCCCCGCCACAACGCCACCCCAGACCGCAACCAACCCGACAATTACACTCACTGCCACATAAAGAAGACCCAGGCCGATCTGGCCATCCTGGATGGTGCGCAACGTCTCGAACTCGAAGGCAGAGAATGTCGTGAAGCCTCCGATGAAGCCAATCGGAATTAAGTATCGCCAGTTCGGGCTCCACTGAGTCCTTGCTGTCAATACAGCCAGGAAAAACCCCACCAGGAACGAACCCGTGATGTTAACGACGAGTGTCCCGTAGGGAAACCGTGTTCCCATTTTGCCGCCGATATAGGTGCCGAGCCAGAAACGCAAAATCGAGCCCAGGCACCCTCCCACACCCACCAACACGTATTTCAGCAAGTCGTTCTGCTCCTTTCCGAGGTCTTGTGCCAAATGGCAACCAGCGCCGCGATCAGCGCCAGTCCGGCCCACGCGCAGGCGAGAGCCCATACGCTCCCCATAAACGCACCTCAACTCTTGATTTTTGCGGAATCTACGCCGGGGGTATGACTCCGCGACAAGACACCGCTTGTCAGGAGTCATCAGCTGGCCCGGCTAAAAGAATGGGACAGCGGTTTCGGTGAACTCCTTCACCGTCAATAACATCATTAGTACAGCAAAGGTCGGACGTGAAGTCAACCGGTTTAACCCCGCCGGAAGCACGATCGTTTATTTGCTGACGACATCGATCATGTTGTCATCGGCGTTCCGGTCAATCAGCTTATTGTAGGGATCGATGCCCGCCAGGGTAGGCTGTTCGTCGACGATAATCTCAAAGGTCTTGTGTTCGTCGGTGAGCTTCTCCTTTTTCAGATACAGCGGTTTCTCTTCATCCTTTTTCCCGCTGAAAACACCGATCTCGATGTAATCGGCCAGAGGCATCGGAGTCTCCGCGCCGTTCCCATCGGCCTGCATCTTGCGGGCCTCAACCTCGAGGGTGACCTTGTATTTTCCGTCGGGCGTTTTCTGCGAAGTGGCAGTGATCGCTTTGTTGTCGTAAAGAACAATCCGGTTGAATCCGTCCTCCACCAGATACTGAAGCTCGGGAGGAGTTTGGGCGCGGATCGCTTCCACCAGCATGCGAGTGTCGGGGTAAGAATGGTCGAGGGCCTCCGAGGAGCCGGTAGCGCCATCCTTATTAAGATTGGCGTCGACCTGGTTGTTGGCGTTGGCGTAGCGGTACTGCATGAGGAAATTGTGCAGCGCAAGATTGAGTTTGTCCTCACCGATGTAGTCGGCAAGAGTGTAGAGAATCTGTCCGCCCTTCTGGTACCAGACGTAGTCTTCGCGTTGCACCAGAGCGAGTGGTGGCTCGTGGCGGATCTCCCCGGCGCGGCCGCGCAGATAGCGATCGAGCTCGTGGCGTAAGTACCGATGCATCAGATCGCGTCCATACTTGTGCGCCATCACCTGCAGCGCGGAATATTCCGCGAGACTTTCCGACATCATGTTGGAGCCTTCGGCGTCGGCGCCGATGAGTTGGTGCGCCCACCATTGGTGGCCGAGTTCGTGGGCGGTCACGAAGTATGTGAAATCGATATCGGTGGGCTTCTTCACCCGGCCAATGAAGCCGATGCCTTCAGAGTATGGAATGGTGTTAGGAAAGGATTGGGCGAAAGTACGATAACGGGGAAACTCGAAGATCCGGTACTGCTTGAACTGGTATGGGCTATAGACGCGTTGGTAGTAGTCGAGTCCGGCGCGCGAACTGGCGAGCATATCGTCGATATCGTAGGTGTGGGCGGGATCGTAGGAAACCTCAAGGGCGATATCGCCATCGGGGCCGTGGTAGGTCTCTTTCCTCGACTCGTAACGGGCGGAGATGTAAGAAAAGAAGTCCAGAATGTGCGTGGAACCCATGCTGTATTCGTAGAAGTTGCGGCCGTTGGCCTGCCACTGGCGCTGGAGATATCCGGGAGAGATGGCGATCTGGTCCTCCGACGTGCTGACCACCGTGTGATACGTGATCCAGTCAGACTCGCCGCGGACGAACACATTGTTCACGGAATGCAGCGGATCGCCACGGTGAGCCATTTCTTCGAGAGCCGGAAGGTGTTCTTCGCGCCGGCGGCGAGGATCATCCACTTCGACGCCCGTGTTGTAGCCGATAAAAGGGAAGTAGTCGGAGTCGAAGAAAGTCCCGTTGTAGGCGAACTCAGCCGGCTCATTGCCATCGCGGAACCCGCGAGTCTCGTGGCCAACGTTGCAGGTAAGGGTAATGGTTTCGCCCGGCGCCAGAGGCTTTTCCAAAGCATAGATGGAGTAGAGGTTGCGCGCCGCGGAACTGACAAGATGAAACGGCCGGTCAAATTGCAGGTTGCTGACCGAGCGCCTCAGATCCGTTACGTGGATCTCTGGGATTGGCTGGTTCGTTTTATTCTCCAGCGTGATGCGGACATTTCCGTCGAACGAGCGGCGCTCCGGATAAATGTTGATGGTGGCATCAACTGCGGTAACTTTGGGCTGCAACAGATTTTCGTATTGTTTGAATTGGCGTTCGTAGTCAGCTTGAATACCCCGCCGGGCTTTGGAGTCGAGGTACTCGTTGAGCACGTGGGTGTTGTAGAAATACCAGGATCCGGCGCCGAGGGCGATTACCGCAAAAATGATCGCGATCGGTGCGAGGCGAGGAGCCAACTGGAGCGCCCGCCTGTAGCGGGCGCGCAGGGAATCCTCCGCTCCACGCCGGGAAAAGGCAATCGACACAACGCCCAGGAACGCCGCAATCGCAAGCCAGTAGGTGATCGACCAGAACAGCGCCGGAACAAAATGGCCGTAGCCGTTCATGTCGGAGTAGGTGTAGGAGGGAATCTGGCCGATGAGGTATAGCGTGTTCTCCCATCCAAAGTTGTAGAGGATCGGCATGAGAACAAAAATGCCGATCAGGATTCCGTAACCCACAAACTTGTTCGAGACCACGGTCTGGACAAAGAGCGCCAGCAGGATGAATGTCAGCACCTGCGGGAACGTTACGACGTAGAGCTCCTTGAGGTACTGCGCGATCTCGTAATGATGGTAACCGGCTGCAGTTTGCATCACGATGCCGATGAGCATGGCAAAAGCGAGAAGAATGATTTCAACCACCGCAACGGCCGTCAGGCGCGAAAGCCAGTCGATGGCCTCGCCCATGGGCAGCGCATCGTGGATACCATCGAAGTGCGTATCACGTTCACGCCAGAGCAACTCCGCGGCGTAGAGTCCCGCAATAATAAAGAGGAAAAGCAGAGCGCTGCCCTCGACCGCCTGCACCATGAGGTAGGTCACCGGCCAGACGTTGATTTCAGCGACGCGTCCGGCGAAGTAGCCGTTGTTGATGCCGAACGCCAGCAGCAGGGCGACGATCGCCCAGAAGACTACATCGCGAAGAATGCTGCGCAGCCGCAGGCGGGATAGAGAAAGGTATTGGGCAAAGGTTGTCCCAGCACTAAATGCCTGACGGACGCGGGGGAGTTGAGCGACGACGACAGAACGGACCGGCGCGGCTTCCGCGAGCTCCTGTTCCGTAGCCTTGGCAGCGCGACGGCCTTGCGAGCGCGCGGTGAGCGCCTCCACTGACATCGGAAATAAGGCCCAGACCGAAATCAGCGATAAGGCTCCCACCCCGACCCAGAACAGGCGATTGTTGAGGAATACGCCATTGACCAGCGCCGGCGACCACGTGACGAAGAGCGTGTTCTTTTCGATGACGGTCCAATAGCGGGTGACGTCATCGAACAAGACCAGACCGATGGGATCGAAAATGCCCGACCAAAAGCGTTCCAGAGAACGCGTGGAGAAAAAAACGGTGATACCGATCACGTAGAACATGAACAGGGCTACACCCTGCAGGTAAACGACAAAGATTTTTCGGGTAAGGGCTGAAACCACGAAAAAAGCCGAGCCGATGAAGAATATCTGGACAACAAGGATAGAAAGAAAAGGCTGAAGATACGCCCAAAGATGGTTCGGACCGATGCGCGTGTGGTCTGCCCACGGTGCGAAGGTTCCGATAAACGTGCCCAGCATCATTCCCGAGAATGCGAATACGGTGGTAACGAAAGAACCCGCCCAGCGTCCCCCGAGGTAGGCGAACTTGGAGATGGGTTGCGTAAACAGAATCTGATAAGTGTCACGCTGGAAGTCGCGGAGTACTGCAGTGCCAAAAATCGCGGCGATGACAATGATGCCGAAGAGTGCGGCGCCGATGTCATTAAAAGCGTTAGCGTATGCGGAGTTCAGCAGGACCTTCCCGTTGCTGTTGCCGATGGGGCCGAAATTCTCCGAGGCAACAGAGAGAAAGGAAAACGCCAGCCACAGCAGGAAATACATGTACGTCGAGAGGCTCTTGAAGCGGTACTTGAGTTCGAAGGTGAAGAACTCCCAAAAGAGTGCCATGTCAGATCTCTCCCATGGTGCTGAACAAAAAAGTTACGGGCATTAGTTCGGACGCTGTTGCTTGGCTTGCCGTGAAAGATTGAGGAAATAGACATCCTCAAGATCGGAATCGACTGCGCTGAAACCTCTGCCCGGAGAACTTTCCGCGTACACCCGAACCTCATGCTGTCCGCCAACCAGATGTGTGGAGATGACGTGGAGTTCAGTCTCCAAAGCACGCAGTTCGTCGTCGGTAGCAACCACCTTCGACCAGATCCTGCCGCTAAGAGCGCCCAGAGTCTCGTTCGGAGCACCCTCCAGCAGAAGTTCGCCCTGCGCAATGATCGCCATGCGGGGGCAGAGTTGGCGAACATCATCCACAATGTGAGTCGAGAGGATCACGGTCCGGTCGCTGCCCAGGGAAGACAGAAGATTCAGAAAACGATTGCGTTCGGCAGGGTCAAGACCGGCCGTAGGTTCATCGACAATAATCAGCCGCGGATTGCCGAGCAACGCCTGCGCGATGCCGAAACGCTGCTTCATGCCACCGGAAAAAGTAGACAACGCTTTCTTCCGCACATCCCAGAGATTCGTCTGCTGCAGCAGCGCGTCAATGGCTTCCTTGCGCTCTGACGAAGAGGTGATGCCCTTCATGACGGCGAGGTGCTGCAGCATGTCCAGCGCGGAAATCTTCGGGTAGACGCCAAACTCCTGCGGCAAGTAGCCAAGACTGCGGCGCACCTCGTCTTTCTGGCGCAGCACGTCGATGCCATCGAGATCGATGGACCCCGAGTCCGGGTCCTGCAGCGTGGCCACGGTCCGCATCAGGGAACTCTTGCCGGCGCCATTCGGCCCCACCAGGCCAAACATGCTGTTGCCAATGGAGAGGGACAGATTCTTGAGCGCCTTTACCCCATTTGGATAAGTCTTGGAGAGACCTGCGATCGTGAGTGCCACTAGCTTCCTCCGGGCCTTGAGAATTACGCTTGTCAAACCGGGGCCGCCGGATCATGACAGCGACCGCAAAACAAGATGGGCAACAATTCTACTACCAATTGAAGCTCAACTGTCGGTTGCGATTGCCCGAACAATCCCCGCTAAACGGAGCCGAAACATAACTTTCAACAAACGTTCCCTCCGCAGATTCGCCAGTATTTGAAAGTGAGGAGTCTGCCACTCCGACCCGTCTTGGGCCACTACCATCACCACTCCTTTCATTGACTTGGCACTTTTACAAACGTAGGATTCAATTTCAGTGATCGCCCAGACCGTGATCGCCCAGACAGTGATCGGCTAGACCGTGATCGGCCAAACAATGATCGGCCAGACCATCTCGCATTACCGCATCGTCGAAAAACTTGGCGGTGGGGGTATGGGTGTCGTCTACAAGGCTGAGGACATCAACCTCCATCGGTTTGTGGCTTTGAAGTTCTTGCCCGATGAGTTCGCCCGGGACCCGCAAGCCCTGGCCCGCTTCCAGCGGGAGGCGCAGGCCGCCTCGGCGCTGAACCATCCCAATATCTGCACGATTCACGAGATTGGGCAACAAGACGGTCGTCCCTTTATCGTCATGGAGTTCCTCGACGGGATGACGTTGAAGCATCGCATCGGAAACCGGCCGGTCGAGACCGATGTTCTCCTTGGGCTCGCAATCGAGATTGCCGACGCACTGGATGCTGCCCACGTCGAAGGCATTGTTCATCGCGACATCAAGCCCGCCAACATTTTTGTGACCAAGCGAGGGCACGCCAAGATTCTCGACTTTGGCCTGGCGAAGGTAACGCCGGCGGTCCGCAGAGTGTTGGAGGAGGGCGCAACGGTTGAGACAACGGCGATGACCGAGGAGCACCTGACCAGCCCCGGCTCGACGCTTGGCACCGTCGCCTACATGTCGCCGGAGCAGGTGAGAGCGAAAGAACTCGATGCCCGCAGCGATTTGTTTTCCTTCGGCGCTGTGCTCTACGAGATGGCGGCGGGGGTGTTGCCTTTTCGCGGAGAAAGCTCGGGAGTGATTTGTCATGAAATCCTGGATCGTGAGCCGGTCTCTCCGCTGCGCCTGAATCCCGACCTTCCGCCCAAGCTCGAAGACATCATTAACAAAGCGCTGGAGAAGGATCGCGACTTGCGCTACCAGCACGCCGCGGACATGAGAACCGATCTGAAACGGCTGAAGCGCGAAACCGATACGCGGCCCGGCGTGTCGGCAGGAGCACCGGCCAGTTCGGCTTCGGTGACGGCGCAGGAGAGTGCCGCGTCCGCTTCGCAACCATCGCCGGCATCGGGATCTTTCGCCGGCGGCTGTATTTTCGCATTCGTCGCAATCGACCGCGGCGCCGGTGCAGTTCGCCGCGACTTCGGTAGGGATGCGTTCGTACGGAAAGATTGCGGGCTTCGCTGCCGTTGCAGTGGTTGTTCTGGCCGCTGTGTTTTGGTTTGTCAATCGCCATGCAGCGCCTGCGGTAGTCAGCGTCGGTCAGAGAACCGTCGCCGTCCTTCCTTTGCAGAACCTCGGCGCCGATAAAGATGTAGATTTTCTCCGCCTCGGTCTGGCCGATGAGATCGCCACTGCTCTCAGCTACGTTCGGTCTCTCTCCATCCGTCCCTTTGCCACTACCAGCAAGTACGATTCACCTGCACTCGATTTGCAGGAAGCCGGCAAGGCCATGCACGTCACCGATGTCGTTACCGGGCACTTCATGAAGCAGGGCGACCAGCTTCAGATCACGCTGGAAGCCGTCGACATCGGCGACAACCGCACGATTTGGCGCGACACCATGACCGTCGCTGCTCCTGACATGATCGCCATGCGCACCCAGATCACCGCGAAAGTTCGACAGGGATTGGTTCCCGCTCTCGGCGCAGGAATGGATTCCGGAGAAGGTGGTACGCGCCCCAAGAATGAAGAGGCCTACGATCTCTACCTCCGCAGCATCGCGGTGGCGCATGACCCTGTTCCGAACAAGGAAGCCATCGCCATGCTCGAGCGCGCTGTCGGATTGGATCCCAGCTACGCACCTGCATGGGCGGCCCTTGGACACCGGTACTATTACGATTCGGCGTACTCAAACGGCGGGGAAGTCATGTATCAGCGCTCCATCGCCGCTCTCGAACGGGCGCTGGCCCTTGACCCCAACTTCATCCCCGCAGCGGGTGGGCTGATCCAGGACCGGGTCGAAAGGGGAGATCTGGTGAGAGCCTACACCGATGCCAAAGCTCTTGCCGACAAGCATCCAGAGAACGCACAGGCGCACTTTACTCTTTCTTATGTGCTGCGCTATGGCGGAGCCAACGAAGAGTCCGCGCACGAGTGCGACACAGCAATGTCACTTGACCCTGGCAACTACGAATACCGTTCGTGCTCAATGACCTTCGATCAGCTTGGAAACAACAAGCGATCCATGGATTTTCTTCAGCCCGATGCCGGATCGGCATGGGCAGGGAACCACATGATGCGAAACTACCTTCGCGACGGAAAATTAGCGCAAGCGAAGCAGGCGCTCCAGGACAACCCACGCAGATCCTTCGTCGAGATGATGACGGCGTGCCTCGATGGTTCGCCGCCAGCCAGTACGGCCAAGGCCGCTCGTGAGTTTTCGGACGAGGTGTTGGCCAATCCCGACCCCGAGTTCCGATACTGGGTTGCGGCAGATTTCACTGTCTGCGGTCACCCCGATCTCACCCTCGGCATGCTCAAGAGCGCAATCGTCACCGGCCACTATTGCGCTTACGACGGCTTGCGGAACGACTCTATCTTCACGCCTTTGCGCGGCACACCGGAGTTTACGCAGTTACTCTCTGCTGCAAAACAGTGCCAGGCGGATTTTCTCGCCCAGAGATCGCAGGCACGCTGATTTCGGCTTCCGTAAGTCAGCCTGTTAACGACACTCGGTTCCCGCTCCGGGATCGAGATACTCGGTGGGCAGCAAAAGCAAGCTGTCTCAGTACATACGGCCTTCTACATCGGCATCATCGCCTGGGAATCCGTCACGACTTTCCCCTCATGAAGTGCTACAATACTTACAACAGTTACACTCGGAGGATCGATGAAGCAATCGCGCACGATGGTGCTCAGTATGCGCCTGCCAGTGGAGAGCGGAAAACGCTTGAAGCGCATCGCGAAACGGCACGGCTGGACGGCGAGCGATGCTAGCGCGCGGCTGGTGGAAGAGGGCTTAAAACGGTCGGAATTTGCCTTCCTGGATTTTCGCGATTCACCGGCAGGCAGGCAAGCCTATATCCAAGGCAGCACCCTGGCGATATGGGAGGTCATGTTGCTTCTTCGGAGTTACAAGGGAAAGGTCAAGGACGTGGCCAGGCATCTGAAATGGCCTGAAGCGAGGGTTCGAGCTGCCCTTTACTATTCGGAGGCATTCCCCGGAGAGGTGAACGACGCGATAGCAGAGAACGATTCCATTGATTTCGACAGCCTAAAGCGCATGCTTCCCCAGGCGGTCGACTTTGCCGTCAGAAAGACCAAGCGGGGCTGATGCTCAAGCTTCTTCTAGATGAGCACATCTCCGCAGACGTAGTGAATGGCGTTCAACGCCGGAATCGATTGGTACTTATCCAGTCCATGTTGCAGTGGGAGAGCGGAAACTTCCTTGGGAAGGAGGATTCCGTTTGCCTGTTCGAAGCAGCGAAGCAACGCTTGACCCTGGTTACCCATGATCGCAGGACCTTTCCTCCGTTGTTAAAGGTCTGGGCAGAGGAAGAGCGATCCCATGGCGGTGTGATATTCATCGATGAAAAGACAATCTCGCCAGCGAATATTGGAGGGCTAGTCCGCGCTCTAATTTCGCTCGTGGACGAGGCCGGGGGAATGGACTGGACCAACCAAGTGTACTTCTTGCGGAGCGGACGCTGACGCACCCACGATCACCAGATAGTGCCGCAGATGAACTCTGTAGGTGAAATCGCCTGATTTCGACGTCGAGGAACTTGTGAGTACCATCGGGTGTCTCAGTGTGTATGACTAGAATCATCGTCGTGGTGGTCGTGCTCACCGCATCTGCTGCCGCACAAGGGTTCGACCCTTACAAGAAGCAGGTCGTGGATTACGGTGTGCCCAAGGATTTTCCCGGTAATCCCCATCACGATCAACTGACGTGCTTCTACTACCCTGGCCTGATGGTCAAGCAGCTCAGGAACGACTGGAACAAGGGGGCGCTATTCCTTTCGTTTCTGCGCTTCGACCAGGCGCGACCGGCATGCGTCAAGGAACATTCGGCGGACGAAAAGGTCCTCGGTTCTCGGGAATGGAGCGGCTACTTCAGAGGCGTGGTCAAAGGGGACCTGGTCTTTTTCGACGCTGATGACGGTCAGGATGGCGGAATGCCTTTCACGGTCTACGATAGCAAGACCCAGAAAAAGGTGTTCCAGGACAATGCCTACTACGCTAGGATGTGGAACCCAAAGCTGCGGCTACAACCGTCGCCCTTCAATGATATTCGCGTCCGTACCACGCCCGACGGCAACGTAGTGCTTACCTATTTGCGCGTGCTTCCCACGGAGTGCGACATCCCCAACAAGGGAACCGAGTGCTGGCCGCCGCTCGTCCAGAAACTCGGACTACAGACCGCCGACGCCCCAAGGTGCATCCGTTGGGAGGAGAACCAGGCAGATGGGCCTTCCGCAGTTGCTTATCCCGTAGAAACATTATTGTTCCCTACGCCCGTGACAAAGACCATCAACGGCCCCGTGAGCTGCTGGCCCGCGGATTAGGGGCAGCACTTGGCGGGTGCAGCATGGCAACCTGTTGGTAGCGTGTATGTAAATCACACCCGATAATCATCATCGCTCGGCTCCTTTCCTCCGAGCCTTGGTCGCTTGAGCGCTTCCAAGTCTACTCGCCCGCGAGGAGCCGACACGGTTATCTCATCAGCCCTTCCGGTCAATTCAAAGGGGATCGGGCCTAGGCGCCGAAGACGATGCGCGTGCCTGTGGAAGGCATGATGAGCTTCTCGGGCATCTCCCGTTGGATTGCCACTATGGTGCGGAAGCCGGTGCAGTGCATGGGAATCAAGTAGTCGGGGTTGATTTCCTTCATGGCTTCCACGGTCTTGGCGATGAGTTCATCAGGATAGGGAGCCAAGTGCCACCCCCCAACCACGGCATGCACCTTTTCGATCCCGGTGGACTTCTGGATCTGGCGGACCGAGTTGATGATGCCCGCGTGGCCGCACGACGAGATCACGACAAGTCCCCGGTCTTTCACGTTGTAAGCGGTGGCGTGCTCGCCCCAGAAGATGTCTTTCACCAACTCGCCCGGCTCGGCTTCCATCTTGACTGTGCCGGGAGGGAAGTGGGAGGTGTCGCAAGCGGAGCCGGGCGCGCCGGCTTCGAGACGAGCCGCCGGAGGAGACATCTCGAAATCGGTGATGCGCGCGATGTGACCTGAAGTGAAGGCGTGGCCCGCCACTACGGTGGGTTCCTCCGCGATCACGACCTTCAACCCTCGCGCTTCGAGCTCATCCCGCTTGAGCTCGCCGTAGTCGAGTTTGTTGCCGTCGGGTTGCACCACCCAGCGATGGCAAAACGTATCGCGCCCTCCGGCATAGAGAGTGAGCCCTCGCTTGGCGTGTCCCTGGAGAGCCTGTGCCAATTCGGGCAGGCCACCGTAATGGTCCTCGTGCCCGTGGCTGATGATCAGGGCGTCGGCCGTGGCGGGGTCAACTTTCAAGCCTTTGAAATTATTTGTGAGCGTGCGGGGCGTGAGCGCGAAGTCCAGCAGGATCTGTTTTTCCTCTGCGCCCCGGAAGGACTCCAGGTGAAAGGCCAGCCCATGTTCCGACAACAACGAGACCTCTGAGCCGTACGGATGCGGCAAAGTATTCCGAGTGATTGTGAGATTGCCGATTTTCCCGCCCTTGGCGAAGACGTCGTAAATATTGTCCACCAGGTTGGTGCAAACGAGGCGGTCAGTGGTGGGGATTTCCTTTGGAGCAGCGAGGAAACTTCCGAAGCGGCCTCTGCCGCCCACCAGGAACGTTCCGCTTGCTACGGCTCCCAGCTTCAGGAATTCGCGCCGGTCCATGCTTGACCTCCTTCATCTGACCCGCGAGTTTCTCTCAGGCTTCGAGACGGTCAACATTGTAACCCCCCTTCAGAGCGTCGGGGGGCTCGCCCACCTTTGATTTCTGTCGGGCACCATAATAACTGAGGCTGCCCCACCTTTCGCGGTTTTCGAAAGGTGGGCACTACGGACCTCGACGCCGTGTTGATTCCTCACTCCAAACGACGTGAATCATGGGAGAGCTGAAGTTGACCTTCGTCGAACCCCTCTGATAACCATCGTCCGAGGTACCCACCCTTCGAAAATCGCGAAGGGTGGGGCAGCCTCAGTCGTGGTAGCGCAAAGGTGGGCCAGCCCGCCACATGTGGGAGGGATCGTCATAACGTTATCCCTTCTCGTCGTAAGCTCACTGCGACTTCGGCGGATAGTCCACCTTCCCGATTTCGTAGTTTATTGACATGCTCTTCCACTTCCGGTTTTGATAGGAAATTGAAGAGACCTCAGGAATAGAGATCAGGATCGTCGATTGAGATGGTCGCGTAATCGAGGGAAGCGGATTGTCAGGTCGCCCGGGATCGTAGCGAAAATCTAGTGTTCTTTGATTCGTCCATTTTGCAAACCACGGTTTTTCCCGCTGGCCCGCTGGCGAGAAGTACACGCTGACGTCCTCTTCCTTCGCTAAGGTATCGCAGTTGGTATAAACAATTTCCACCTTGGCACCAGACAGATCTGGGATTGTTTTCAGTTGCTCAGAAATGCAAGCGCCAGAGTCATCACGACCGGTGAAGCGAACGAAAGCTCGCCATGCGCCCCAAAGGATGACCATGCCGATGACGCCGATCCCTATCGTTTTCGCGATTCTTCTAGTGGTCATATGCTCCACTCGCTCCTGCTTGATAGCCGTTTATCTCCCACTGTGAAGTTTGAGGATCGAGGCCATTTTGGCCGTTTGAAGACCGCATTCGGGCATAGCCGTCGGCTATCCCAAGCAAAGTGTTGAGCGGTACGCCAGCTTCTTCTCCAATGAGGCCAACGTTGAAGTTCGACACATCTCTAAATTGAGGCAACTGCTGCAAGTTACCACCGGGCAAAATGGTGGGGGCTGGCCCACCTTTGATTTCTGTCGGGCACCATAATAACTGAGGGGGGGCTGGCCCAGCATTGCCGGCGCCATATTAACTGAGGCTGCCCCAGCTTTGCTTGTGTTGCAAAGCTGGGTACCACGGACCCCGAGTTCACCGATCGTATCACCCAATCTTGCGCACCTTCAGCTCCGCTTTTTTCGCTTCCTTCACCAGCACCGCTCCGCACTCGTCTTCCGCGTAATGACGATAGCTGCTCCAGGCCTACTGTTGCGGTTCCAAAACCAGTTCCCGGCATAGCTGGGCACCGCGAACTTCGCCCGCTGTCTTCATAAAATGAATCGCCTGCGACGCCGGAATGATGAAAGCTAGGCCAGCCGCTGCTCCGACAGCGCAGATCACCGTTTTTCTCACCCCCAAAAGTGTGAAAGCCAAAAGGCTGACATCTACCCCTGACGGCTCCGCCCGCAACAAGCCCCACCTAACTCCTTTAGGCTGCGGAATTTACCCCTAACTCCAATGGGCTCCCGAATTTGCATGCGGGTACCATATCTAAGTGGCTGATTCTAAAAGAGGCGGAGTGGGGGGGTGACAAAATGGTAAATTCACGCTGAAAACAAGCAACTTACAAAATCTCGCCAGCATGTAAATACATGTTTTCGCCCCCGCTTTCGCCCTCAGCAAAGCGGTGTTTCATGCCAAATCTCATCAGCTTGTGCTCCGAGTTGCCGTAAAACGTGAAAAAATCAGTCAGCGCCGCTGCGTTCATCCGCGTTCATTGCTGCACCCGCTGGATTCGCGCTAGAAAGACTACGAAATGCGAAAAGGCTTTACCAGAAAACCACAACCCGACGCCCCCGCGACGCCAGTCAAGAACTACATCACGCCGAGCGGTCTGGAGCGCCTCAAAGATGAGCACCGGTTTCTGCTCACCCGAGAACGCCCGGCCGTGACGGAGGTGGTCGCGTGGGCTGCCAGCAACGGCGATCGTAGTGAAAACGCCGACTATCAGTACGGTAAGCGGCGGCTGCGGCAGATCGATGGGCGCATTCGCTTTCTCACCAAGCGAATCGAAGCCGCGGAGGTGGTGGACCCGGAAGCTCCCAGATCAGGTCAGGCAACAACGAAGACGAAGGCATTCTTCGGAGCGACCGTACGCTATGCGAATGCCGCGGGCGCAGAGCGAGTGGTGAGCATCGTGGGCACCGACGAAATCGATCTCAACCGCAACCACATCAGTTGGGTGTCACCTCTGGGGCGCGCGTTGATGAAGTCGGTAGCGGGTGACAGCGTAGTCCTGCAATTGCCCGGCGGTACAGAAAACCTGACCGTGCTGGAAGTGTGTTACCAGCGCATTTCTGTGGAACCGTTCCGTGAACCACCTGGATCCGAGGCCTCGGCAGAGCGACTCCCCCGTCGGCGCTAATGTCATGACCCAATCGTACATCCCACTCCGTCATGACGCTGTGTTCCCGCAGGAACACTCCAAATTTCTAGAGATATTTGAACCACCAATCATTTCTCCTGGCTTTGAACCCGGCAAACCACTGGCAAGCGAAGTACAGCAGCACGATTGCGATTCCCCAAACAAGATAAAGGAGCGGAAGGCTCCAGACATAACCCTCCGGCGGTGGTGGATTTCCCATCGGGTGATTGGTGAACAGCCATGGGCTGACCATCCCCAGCCGGATCTTTGACACCACAAGGGCAAGCGCGTGGATCAACGGAATGTGCACCATATAAAAGAAGAAGGGCACCCGTCCGAAAAGAACGATTCGACGTGCGATTGCGTCATGGAATCCTTCAAGCAACGGGACTAGCGTGATGATCGGGCCCAGCGTCATCAACAGGAAAGACAGCGATGCCGGGTATTTGGTCGTGTTCAGGAACGCAAGCAACGCCGGCATTGGTGGCGCACCATTCCGTCCCGCGATGCCGGCCTGCCACGGGCGCGGATCACCGTATAAGTTAAATCCCCTCAACAAGAGAAAGAGGCCCACGGCCGAGAGTCCTATCGCCAGGCAGATTCTCTTTCTTTGCGCGGGTTCCAGGATCACGATCTTGCCGAATGCGTAACCTGCCGCCATGACTCCAATCCAGGGAATGATCGAATAGAGCACGATAAGGTTAGGACCGTCGGAGCCAAACCGGATCGGACCGGCAAAAAACCCGACGTACAGAATTTTCCAAAGACCGGATAGCGGGTTGGCGTCGAGCCCTTCGAGCAGCGTCCTTATATGTGGATCCATCAGGTTGTGGGCGGCGATGATCGCCACGCCAAGCGTCCCCACCGCTGCCAGCGGCAGTTTCACCAGTCCGGCCATCAGAATCATGCAGCATCCGATAACCCAGATGACGCCTGCCATTTCGTAATGCCGGAAATCGAAATTGAAGGTCCAGGCCACGCGCAGAAATGTCAATTCAAGCAAGATGAGCCATGTCCCGCGGACCAGCAGATACCGCGACAGGTTCGCGTGCTTCCGGCCATAGAGGAACATGCTGGTTCCAGCCAGGAAGATGAACGCGGGTGCGCAGAAGTGAGTGATCCATCGCGTAAAAAAGACTGCCGGCGTCGGGCCGCCAGCCGGGACTCCGGAATAAACTCGCACGTGATCGATTGCCATCAGGATCATCACGGCGCCGCGGATCAGATCGATGGAAACGACACGGGCGTTTGGCCTCTCGTTGAAGGCGGGCGAGGGAAGGGGAGCAGCGGCCATGGTTGTTCTCCCGGAACAGGCGACATTGTACCTCCTTCAACCGGTACTCATGTCAATCGGATCGGTGGGTAGTGGGTCAGTTTGAATTTGCTTTGAAAGGGCGCGACTTCAGTCGCGCCGTAAATGCCGCAAAATCAGCGCGGCTTCAGCCGCTGATTTTGCAAATTGACCCGCTACCGGATCGGTGCATCGCCACCAGAGAGAGTGGGGCCGAGCGCCCTAGGACGATGCGCCCGCTCATGAAGCCGAGGCTGACCAGGCGCTGTCGGATGCTTGCTGGTCGCGGTAGCCAAACAGTTGGCGGCTCTTCACCATGGCTGCGACCTCCTCAGGGACCATGCTTTCCCACGAGGCGTCGCCCTCCTTAATAAGCCTTAACACCTCGCGAGAGAAGATGTGCAACACGCCTTCATCAAAATTGTCGAGTTGCTTGATTCTGCCGCGTTCCACCAGGTGTCGAAACAGATTCCGCAGGGATGCCGGTACTTCCACATTTTCCACCGTCTTGAGCGCACCCGTGGCAGGGTCGCGAAGCGGATACACATAAATCCGCAGATCTTTGGTGAATAGCTTGCCGAAGGCCTCCAGAATGCCTCCTTCCAGCTCTTTGTAGTATTGCTCGTTAAAAAGCTCCAGAAGGCTGCCCACTCCCATGGTCACCGCAATCGGCTCCGCGGTATATCGGGTCAGGTATGCTGCCAGCCGATAGTATTCGAAGTAGTCGGAAATCAATACCGTCTTGCCCACTGCACCCAGCGCATCGGCGCGCGCCAAAAAATCATTCGAGATCGATCTGCCCCGTCGTAGCCAGCAGATTCCGCATGGTGATCTCCATCAACTCGATCACCTGATTTCCTTTTACCTCCGGCTCAACCGTAAATCGCTCATAGGCGCCTCGAACCATGTCCATGTTCACCTTGGTTACGGGACGAAAGCTGCCTCGCTCCACCAGGATTGGCCGTTTGCGCAGAAACTCCGAAGGTTGCAGCACCTCGCCGGCGGGCCCAAACATCGCGGCCCCGCTAAGGCCGAGCTGCACCAGCCGGAGGCTCATCACGCGGTTATCGACATGCCGGAATTCGATGCCCGAGAATTCGACCATATCGATTTCCAACCGATCGGTGCTCAGGTTGTCGAGCAGCGATTCCAGCATCATTTGCGGCTTGTGGTGAAAGAAGAAGGCGGCATACAGCAGGTTCACGCCCACAATGCCCAAGGCCTCCTGTTGCAGGTCGTTTTCATGGTCGACGCATCCGCACATGGATCAGAATCTGGCTGTCCTCATCCCGCGGGTGAGCTTGATACTTCACGCCCATCCAGCCATGACACTCGTTCGTGCCCTGATAATTGCGAGCCGCAACCGTATCGGCAAATGCGAAAAAAGCAGTATTGTCTCCGCGTGACGCTCGCAGCCTTTCCAGATTCAGGCGGTGCTCATGGTCGAGCATGCTCTGCAACCGTTCGCGCGAGACGTATCGCTTACAGCGCCCGTAGATCGCATCGCTGACGGCCATGTCGTAGGCTGAAATCGATTTCGAGATGGAGCCGGCAGCGGCACCAACTTTGAAAAACCAGCGAGCGACTTCCTGCCCCGCCCCGATCTCGGCGAAAGTGCCGTAACGAATGGGATCGAGATTAATTTTGAGCGCCTTCTGGTTGGTGCTCAGTCTGGGGCGTTCGTCTTCGGAGGGTATTTCGACTCGTTTCATCTGGTTCCTCGGGTCCGATTCATCGCACGGACACACTTGTGCGATCCGGCCTTACTTTAATCGGCAAAACGGCCAGAATTATTCAGCCGGATCAGGAGTCGAATGGCTCATTGCCACGTCTTTGGTCGAATCGATTCGCCAAACCAAAGTAACGCCTTCGGATGGGATTTCGTCAGGGCGACGGAGAGATTTGCCGATTGAGAATCACCGGCACCCTGCGCAAGACAGTGTGCCGTCGCAGTGCGAACATGACAGGCGAATCTCTCCGGCTAGCGCAATCCCGCAAACGCGAACGGCACTGGAAGCGCTGGGGGCCCTACCTCAGCGAGCGTGCCTGGGGCACGGTTCGAGAAGATTACAGCCGTGACGGGAATCCCTGGGAGTATTTTCCTCACGACCAGGCCCGGTCGCGAACCTATCGCTGGAACGAAGACGGCCTGGCAGGCATTTCCGATCGCCATCAACTCGTCTGCTTCGCACTGTCACTCTGGAACGGCCGCGATCCAATCCTGAAAGAGCGGCTGTTCGGACTCACCGGCAAAGAAGGGAACCACGGGGAAGACGTAAAAGAATACTATTTTTACCTCGATAACACTCCCACTCACTCTTACATGAAGTATCTGTACAAATATCCCCATTCCGCTTTCCCGTACGAGGAGTTGGTCGAAAAGAACCGGCGAGCGCGGCAAGGATCAACCGGAATACGAACTGCTCGATAGCGGATGTTTCGACGAAGACCGCTACTTCGATGTGGTCGTCGAGTATGCAAAAGATGACGTGGAAGACATCCTTATTAAGGTATCGGTTACGAATCGCGGCCCTGAAACGGCCCAACTGCAGCTTCTTCCCACTGTTTGGTTTCGCAATACCTGGGCGTGGGACGGCACTGGGCGCCGGCCTGATCTGCATGCGGTCGAGTCGGCCACGTCGCCCACGATCCAGATTAATCATCCCCGCATGCGAAGGCGGTGGCTGTATGCGGAAGGTTCCTGCGAATTGCTCTTCACCGAAAACGAAACCAATGCTCGAAAAGCTTTTCGGCGAGCCCAACCGGCACGCAGTTTGTAAAGGACGGAATCAACGACTACGTCGTCAATGGTGCAACCGGAGCGGTGAATCCCGAACACTTCGGCACAAAGGCCGCAGCGCGTTACCACCTGACACTTGCTCCCGGCGAGACCTCAGCCATCCGCCTGCGCCTCTCCGACGTTCGAATTCCAGAAAAACGATTCATTCAGCGAGTTCGAAAGCAAGCTTGCCCTTCGACGGAGCGAAGCAGATGAGTTTTATGCCACGGTCATTCCGCAACACCTTTCGGCAGACGCGCAGAATGTGATGCGGCAAGGCTTCGCGGGCATGCTCTGGTCCAAGCAGTTCTATCACTATGTAGTGCGCGATTGGTTGCAAGGTGACGCGAACAACCCTCCACCGCCTCATGAGCGGCAAACTGGCCGGAACCACAAATGGGCCCACCTGTACAACGCGGATGTTATCTCGATGCCCGACAAGTGGGAATATCCCTGGTATGCGGCCTGGGACCTTGCTTTTCATTGCATTCCGCTGGCGCTCGTGGATTCCGATTTTGCCAAAGAACAACTGACCTTGATGCTGCGCGAGTGGTACATGCATCCCAACGGTCAACTGCCGGCCTACGAGTGGGCGCTTAGCGATGTGAATCCTCCCGTGCACGCGTGGTCTGCCTGGCGCGTCTACAAAATCGACAAGAAGCTCGCGGACACGGCGACCGGGGATTTCTGAAGCGCGTCTTTCACAAACTCCTGCTGAATTTCACCTGGTGGGTGAATCGCAAAGACGCCGACGGTATGAACATCTTCCAGGGTGGATTTCTCGGCTTGGACAACATCGGAGTATTTAACCGAAGCGACCCTCTTCCCACCGGCGGCCAGATCGAGCAGTCCGACGCCACCAGTTGGATGGCCATGTATACGCTCAACATGCTGTCGATCGCGCTGGAATTGGCCGCCGAAGAGCCCGAGTATGAAGATGTGGCCAGCAAGTTCTGGGAGCACTTCATCTATATCGTCGCACGCCATCAACCACGGCGAGTGATGATGGCATCGGGCTGTGGGATGAAGCCGATGGTTTTTTCTACGATGTGCTCAAGTTTCCCGACGGCGCAAAATTGCCTCATGCGTGTCCGTTCGATGGTGGGATTGATTCCGCTGTTTGCGGTGGAGACCCTCGAGCCGGAGAGTATTGGAACGGCTGCCTGGATTCAAGCGCCGCGTGGAATGGTTCATCGAAAATCGTCCCGACCTGGTCGGCAACATGGCCTGCATGGGCGCAAGCGGCATAGACGAACGCCGGTTGCTCTCCATTGCGAATCCCGCACAACTGCGTCGAATTCTTGAAATTATGCTGGATGAGAGCGAATTTCTTTCGCCCTACGGCATTCGCGCGCTGTCACGGTATCACCGCGAACATCCCTATGCGTTGACCGTGGATGGCACACAGCACCGCGTCGATTATGAGCCCGGCGAATCCTCCACCGGGACTGTTCGGCGGAAACTCCAACTGGCGTGGTCCGATATGGTTTCCGCGTGAACTATCTGCTGGTCGAATCGCTGCAGAAGTTTCATCATTACCTGGGCGATGATTTCAGGTTGAATTCCCCACGGGTTCCGGAAAAATGATGACCTTGCAGGAAGCCGCGTCCGAGTTATCGCACCGGCTCACGCGCATACTGCTCCGGGATGAGCACGGCCGCCGTCCTGCCTTCGGAAAATGCGAGAAATTTCAAACCAATCCGCACTGGCGCGACCTGGTTTTGTTTCACGAGTACTTTGACGGAGACCTCGGTGTTGGTCTAGGCGCCAGTCATCAAACCGGCTGGACCGGCCTAGTAACGAAAATGCTTCAACAGAGCGGCGAGTCGGAGATTCCGCGGGAGGCGAGATAGGTGCAATCTGTCGGCAGTTCGCAGTGGTGAATGTAACGGCGGGGAGCGCCATAGCGCCTTCACTCAGCTCCCCGGATTCGGAGCTACGGTCAACTGGCCGGCAATGCTGCTCAGAAGCTTCTCCGCTGCTTCTCCGGGATCTTCGGTGGCGAAGGCTTCATCCAGAACCAGCAATCCCACGCTCGGATCGATCTCATCCAGAGCTTTGCGTATGGGCTTGCCGTGCACGGCTTGAATGCGGGCCGCGATGACCACTAGCTTGGCTTTGGTGGCTTTGAGCAGGATTTGAGCGTCATCGATGCTGGTGGTCGTCATGGCGTTGTAGCCGGCGCTGCAAAGCACTTCGCGCAGGAACATGCACACATCGGTTGAGGGATACACGCACAGCATCCGCGGGCGTGCGTCGCCGGTCTTGCCGCGCGAATAGCGCGAACCGAGGTATGCGGCGGTAATGGCTTCTTCGACCGTGTCGTAGCTTCGAATTGCTGCAGAAGGTTCGTCAACTGAAGGACTTTTCGAATATTGGGCGGGAGGCCGCTGAGTTTTACGTCGCCGGCTTTGGGACGCGCGGCTTGCACCAGCCGCATCATGGCCCCCAGGCCGCTGCTGTCGACAAACTCGACCTGGTCCATTTGCAGCACCACATCTCCATACTTTTCGATGGCGTCGACGACTTTCGCGTGCAAAGTGAAAACTTCATTGCCAGCGACGATGCGTCCGTGCAATTGCATGACCAGAACGTCGCCGACAGGTCGGCTCTCGATACGGAGTAACATGAAGCCTCCTGAAAGCTGCTGCCTGCGCTAAACCGAGGCGGGAGCGCGCTGCCGGGCAATTATATGCCATGCAGGTAGCCTGCCGGACACGCCGTTCGAAAGCCGCTCGCTGCCAAAGGGGAACGGTGAATTCCATTGCCTGAATTTATCGGCGTTCTTCGCGTTCGAACTTCGTGGCTAGGCTCGCGTCTCTTCCAGAATCGACGGTGAAACTCCAACCTCGAAAATACTAGGAAATGTCGTGAAGCGCCCACAAAGACCCGACCGGCGATACAAATCACGGTTGACCTGCTCACGTAAATCGGCATAAGATTCGCACTCGGGAAACGTCGCGGATCATGCGATGAACAGCCCGTTCCCCCAGTTCCAAGAGCGCTAAAATCTAAAGATTTAAGAACATCGGGATCATCGCTCATGGCGACGAAAAGACCCGAATTCGCGGTTCCAGTGGCCGAACTCGCCGCTACCTTGCTGGCACAGCAGGAGGTGGGCCCGCGCGCCCGCGTGATCGCCGACCAGGTGGCGCAACTGCTCCCCGACACCGCTGCCGTCGTCTACGTAATTGAAGATCAAGGGGCCCCCACCTGGAGCCCGAAATCCACTTCGGGTGAGATCACCGTGACCGGTGCCCTGGAGTTTGAAACCGGCACGCTCGGCACGGTCGTCGAAAACAGGTCCCTTGTCTTGTTTGAGAGCGCCGACCTGCAGCGCGAAACCTACGCTCACCTCGATATCCGCCGCACCGTACACTCTCTCGCTTATGTCCCTCTCCTGCTCGACGAAACTCTAGTCGGCGCCATCGAGGTGATCAGCTACGAGCAGTCGTTCCCTGAGTCGATGCTCGAAGCTGTGCAGGAGATCGCCGATCTGGGTGCTCCCGCGATTGCCGCCGCTCTCTCCTATGAGAGCGAGCGCAACATCGGCCTGCATTCCATCAGCCGCGTCACGCAAATGTATGACCTCGAAAAGGTCTTCAACTCCACCCTCGAGATGGACGAACTGCTCGAAACCATCGCCAAGAAATTCCAGGAAGTGATGAACGTTCAGGGCGTCAACCTGTGGATGGTGAACAACGACGCCATCGAATTGGTGAACCGCGCCGGTTCCGACCCTACGGTGCAGGCACACGACGTGCAGAAACCAGGGCAGGGAATTGCCGGCGACATTTCCGACAGTGGCACGCCGGTGTTGATCGACGACTCTGAAGACGAGCGCCTGCAGAATCGCAACGCCGGCCACGAGGATGAGGCGGTATTTTCACTGATCGCCGCGCCGCTCATGGAGCACGAAAACCTGGTGGGCGTGGTCGAGGCCGTCAACCGCATCGACGGCCTGCCGTTTGATGATGACGATGAATTCCTTCTCGCCAACATCTGCGAGACCGCAAGCAACGCACTGCACAACGCCGACCTGCTGCAGGCCGAACGCAAAGTCGAAATTCTTGAAGCGCTGGTCAAGGTGAGCAGCGAGATCACTTCCACGCTCGATCTTGACCGCGTGCTCGATGCCATTGTGAACGGGCCCAGCAGCGTGATTCCCTATGAGCGCGCCTCCATCGCACTCGAGGAGCGCGGCCGCATGGTAGTCCGCGCGGTCACCGGAATGCCGAAGATCAATCCGCAGGATCCCGATGTGGTGCGTTTGCAGGACCTGCTGGAGTGGACTTCGCTGTCGAGCGAGCCCATCTTCATCGTGCAGCGCGGTGACACAGTCGAGGATGAGCGTGAGGCCACGCGTGCAAAGTTTGAAGCCTACTTCGCTCAAACCGGAATGCGCGCCTTCCACGCTCTGCCTCTCACCGATGACGACGGGCGCGTGGGTGTTTACGCGCTCGAAAGCAGCGATCCCGATTTTCTCAACACCGCGCATCTCGAAATGATCAAGGTCCTCGCCGGCCAGGCGACGGTTGCGCTGCGCAACGCGTCGATGTACCGCGAAGTTCCCTTCATTGATCTGATCCAGCCCATCCTGCAAAAAAAGCGCAAGTTCATGGCGTTGCAGAAAATCCGCCGTCTGGCTCTGGTGTCGGCCGTCGGGCTGGGCCTGCTTTTTCTGGGAGCTTTTCCGTTGCCGCTGCGCGTCGATGGGCCGGCCGTAGTCGCGCCCTCGCACAGCGCGCACGTGCAACCCGCCGTGGCGGGCGTGGTTCAGCAGGTGAATGTCCGCGAGGGCCAAACCGTAAAGCGGGGCACGGTCTTGGGCACCCTGGCCGATTGGCAATACCGTGCGGAGTTGGCCGCCGCTCAGTCCAAATACGAAACCGCCATCTCACAGATGAATCATGCGCTCGCGGCCAACGACGGTGCCGAGGCTGGAATCGAGCGTGTGCAGGCGGATTACTGGGCCTCGGAAGTGACTCGCTCTAGGGAGCGTCTGGAGGAAACCCAGCTGCGATCCCCCATCGACGGTGTGGTCGCTACCCCACGCATCGAAGATTCCGTGGGGCGCAGCCTGAATCCCGGCGACACGTTCGCGGAAATCGTCGACACCGCGCGTGCCAGCGTCGATGTCGCCATCGATGAGCACGATGTGGCTTTGCTCAATCCTGGCGAAGAGGCCTCGGTCAAGCTCGAAGGCTATCCCACGCGAACTTTTCGCGGCCAGGTCGATGTCGTCAGCCCGAAAGGTCTCTTGGAAGGCGAAGAAAGACTTTTTTATGCGCGCGTCAGCGTGCCCAATGAAGACGGCGTGATTCGCTCGGGCATGCAGGGCCGGGGCAAGATCTCAACTGGATGGAGTCCGGCCGGCCGGGTAATTTTCCGCCGCCCCGGAATGTGGTTGTGGTCAAAGATCTGGTCGTGGCTGGGGTGGTGAGGCTTTAGCGGCCGCAGGGAACAGTGAACAGTGGGAGATGAAGTTATGAAGCAATGGTTCATGATCGCGCTCGCGGTTCTGGTACTGGGGCTGTGCGCTTGCAACACATCCCAGCAACCCGCCGTGGCGGCCGCTGCGCTGGCGCCTGCCGCCGCGGCTCCTGCGACCACCACTCCTCCCGACAATGCATTTCTCGCATCCGGTCCCGTGGTAGTGGAAAACCAGGTCGATGTTGCCGCCATGCGCGATGGCCTGGTGGTTGAGATTAACGTGCAACCCGGCGACCACGTTCATACCGGCCAGTTGCTGGCCAAGCTCGATGATCGCCAGATTGCCGCCGACGTCGAAGCCGCCGCCGCTAAAGTTCGTTCCATTGAAGCCAACCTGCAGAACTGGAAGGCCGAAACAAAAGTCCTGCAGTCCGATCTGGAGCGTGCCAAAAAACTCTATGCCGCGAACGTCACCACCAAGGAAGCACTGGAGCACGCGCAATATAAAGAAGAGGCCGATGAATTTGAGATCCAGCGCGAAGCCGAAAGTCTGAACAACGCCCGCGACATCCTGAAGTCGCTCGAATTGGAAAAAGAGAAAACGCGTATCCCCGCCCCGTTCGATGGCGTCATCGCTCGCCGCTACGTGCGCGACGGGCAAAGAGTTTCCTCCGGCGACCGACTGTTCTGGGTCACCGCCTTGGCGCCCCTGGAAGTAAAATTCACCCTGCCCGAACGTTTCCTGAGCAAGTTGCACGGTGGCGACCAGTTGATGCTCACCTCCGCCGACCTTCCACCGCAGGTGAAATACGCCGCCAAAGTCACGCAGATCAGCCCGGTCGTCGACCCCTCCAGCGGCACCATCGAAGTGCTGGCGCAGGTGACGGGCGCCGCTCCCCAACTCCGTCCCGGCATGCTGGTGAATATCAGTCTCGCGAACCCGCAATGAATATCCTTGAAGCGCTCGATGTCGCATTGCCGGAACTGCCGGCAAAGAGCGCCCGCAAAAGCTATCCCAAGCTCGATCCGCAAGTCATCGCCAAGGAGCACATCGAGCAGGGTGTGCCCATGGTGCTGGCCAAGATGCCGGGCAGCGACAGCTTCGTGCGCCTGAGCCCGGAACAGTGGAAGCTGTTGGAACTGTTCGACGGCCAGCGTTCCTATGAGCAGGTCGCCGAGGCCCTGGCGGAAAGAATGGCGGTCCCGTTCAGCGCCGACGACGTGAAAGAGTTCGCTTCATTCCTGCAGGACCAGACCGATCTGTTTTACCGCACTCCGCTCGAAAAAAATATCACGCTCAAGCAGAAGCTGGGGGCGGGCCGCCACAAACGCAAGCGTTTCGCTGTCGCCGACATTACCGATATCACGCTCCATCGCTGGCCCCGCGCCGACGAATACCTCACCAAACTCCAGCCTTACGTCGAGTTCGTTTACACCCCATGGTTCACCCTGCTTACGCTGTTCTTTTTCTGCGTGATGGCGTGGATGTGGGCCGACAAATTCGGCGAGATATGGAACGACAGTTTCGCGTTCTACAACTTCACCTCCAAAAGCGCCTGGGACCTGGTCGAGTTCTGGTTCCTGTTCGGCGCCATGGCGTTTTTCCACGAGTCCGCGCACGGCATGACCTGCAAACATTTCGGCGGCAACGTGGAGAAAATGGAATTTCTCCTGATGTATTTCGCGCCCACCTTCGTCTGCGACGTGACCCAGATCTGGATCGTGGGGGGCCGCAAAGCCCGCCTCGCCACCATCATTTCCGGCATCTGGATCGACCTCGTCATCTGCTCCGTCGCCACCACCATCTGGTGGAGCACGGCGACAGGCATGGGCATCCACAACTTCGCCTATAAGGTCATCATGGTCTCGGGCATCGGCGTGACCGTGCTCAACCTGAATCCCCTGATCAAGCTCGATGGTTACTATATGTTTTCTGAGATCACCGGCGAAGTCGATCTGAAAGAAAGGGCCACGCTCTACGTCTCGGGATGGATACGGAAATACATTTTCCGTTTGCCCGTGGACGTGGAGTACATCCCGCACGGGCGGCGCGTGTTCTACATCGGGTATGGCCTGCTCTCAGGAGCGTACAGCTATTCCTTGATCTCGTTCGTGATTCTGTTCGCCTATCACGTATTAAGGGCCTATTCGCCGGAGTGGGGCTGGGCGCCGGCACTGGGACTGGGCTACCTGATGCTCAAGGGCCGCATTCACACGCTGGGGAGATTTATGAAACTTGTTTATCTCGATAAAAAAGAAAGGGTGCGGGCTTGGTTCACGCCCGCGCGACTGGCAGTGGCGAGCGTTCTGGCTCTCATTCTTCTTTTCACGCCGTTCTGGCCCGATTTTGTCGAAGGCCGCTTTGTGCTCGAACCGGTTAGCCGCGCCGTGATTCGCACGCAGGTTCCGGGCGTGGTCGCCGAAGCTTCGGTGGCCGAAGGCCAGGCCGTTACCGAGGGCACGCCGCTCCTGCGATTGCGGAACTTGCAACTGGAATCGGCAGCCGCAAAAGCTCAGGCCGACCTTCGCGTCGCCACCGACCGCAGCACCGGCGCGAGCCTGCGCTACGCGGGGTTCGGCGTTGCCGAGCGCGAGCGGCAACAAGCTCAGGAGAAAAGCCGCACCCTGACCGAAGAGTTGGCGCAGTTGCAGATCGCGAGTCCCATCGCCGGCGTGGTACTCACGCCGCGCTTGAGCGATCTGGTGGGCCAGTACGTCGCTGCCGGCACACAACTGGCGGAAGTCGCCGACGCTTCCTCCATGCTGGCGCGTGTTTATATCCCGGAATTCGGGATGCGCGACGTGCACGTGGGCGCGAAGGTGAGGTTGCAACCCGCGTCGCAGATCATCCCCGTTTCCGGTACCCTCACTTCTCTCTCGGCTATTTCGACGGAGCTTGATCCCGGCCTCACCGAGAAAGCCCAACTCGCCGGCCTGAACCCTCCACAGTTCTACGTGGGATCCGTGAAACTGAGCAACGACGGGAGCCTGCGCGAGGGAATGACCGGCAACGCCAAAATCTTCGTCCGCCGTCGCAGCCTGGCGGCCTTCGCCTTACGATTTGTTCGTGACCAGGTCGAGCGCCGGGTTTGGTGAGAGCCTCGAAAAAAACGCGTGCTTGCCATCAGCATTACTCGAGCGCCGCTGAAATAAAAAACTCCTGCGCCGCCACATCGTATTCAACCCGCAACATATTGGCCCGGCAACATACCTGGCAATCCTCGACATAGTTCTGCCGGCGTCCGGCGGATTCATCCACAGTAGTCGAGTTCCACTCGCCGCACCCCGCGCATTGAAAACCAGATTCCATGCGACAATTATCGCTTACTGACCGGCTCCCATTTTCAGTGCGGAGGCTTGCATGATCTCGCGGCGGCGGTTTCTCGAAGTTGGCGGCGTTGCGGCAGGGCTGGCTGCCGCCCCTCATTCTCTGGTTGCGTCGCGCAGCGTATTCGACGGAAAACCGGACGAACCTCTGCCGCCATCCTTGTCCCAGCTGAAATCTCGCAAAAGTGAGGCCGTCCCCATTACGCGCGACGAGCGGCTGGAGCGCCAGCAGCACGCCCGCAAGCTGATGAGCGAAAATGCGCTCGATGCCATCGTGCTCATGGAAGGCACCTCCCTCCGCTATTTCACCGGTGTCCGCTGGTGGGGCGGCGAGCGCCTGTTTGCCCTGGTGCTGCCGGCCAAAGGCGAAGCGTTTTATGTGTGCCCCGCATTTGAAGAAGATCGCGCCCGCGAGCAGTTGGCCAGCGCTCCCAATGGCGACCACCCCGACATTCGCACCTGGCAGGAAGACGAAAGCCCGTACCAGCGCATCAAGCAGGGACTGAAGGATCGTGGCATGGCCGGCGGCAAGCTTGGCCTTGAAGAAACCATTCGCTACGTTTTCGTCGATGGCATCACCAAGGCTTCGCCTCAAGCCAGTTTCATCAGCGCGACCCCCGTTACCGCCGGTTGCCGCATGCGCAAGAGCGCGCACGAACTTGCTCTGATGAGCCTGGCCAACCAGGTGACACTCGCCGCTTACGAGGCCGTTTATCACGCTCTTCGCGAAGGCATGACCCAGCATCAGGTTTCAGAGTTGATCTCCGCCGCCTACGGACAGCTCGGGTTTCCCGGCGAGGCCAGCGTGCAGGTCGGCGAATACACCGCGCTCCCGCACGGCTCCATGACGCCGCAGTTGATTCGCGAAGGTTCCATCATCATGATTGACGACGGCTGCACCGTCGAGGGATATCAATCCGACATCACGCGGACCTTTGTGCTCGGAAAAGCGTCCGACAAAATGAAGAAGGTGTTCGACATCGTGCACAGCGCACAAGCGGCCGCGCTGGCCGCCGCGCGCCCCGGAGTCGAATGCGGCGCCGTCGATGCCGCCGCTCGAAAAGTTATTACGGATGCCGGCTACGGCCCCAATTACAAATTCTTTACCCACCGCCTGGGCCACGGCATCGGCATGGATGGGCATGAGTGGCCCTACCTGGTCGGCGGCAACGCAACCAGGCTTGCGTCGAACATCACCACCAGTAACGAGCCCGGCATCTACATCCGCGGAGAATTCGGCGTCCGCCTCGAAGACGACTTGCACATCACCCAAGACGGTGCCAGGCTGTTCACTCCGCAAAGCCCGTCGTTGGAAGATCCGTTCGGAAACTGATCTTTACTTCGACGGTCCGTTATTTCGACACTTGTTATTTCGACGCCACCACCTGCAGGTTATTATTCACCGAGAATGTTCCGGAGACGCCGTTGGCGCGAATTCCCGCAAGGTTCTTATCCATCTGGTTGTCGACCACCCCTTCGAGTGTGACGTTCCCATTTTTCACGATGATGCGAATTGGCTTCTGCACGCCCAGAGAATATTTTTCCAGCGCCGGGTACCCGTAGATCGCCTTGAACAGGCGGTGGCGTAGCCGGTCATCCATCGGCGAGAGCGGAAGCACCTCGATCTGGTTGTCCACCTTCTCCACGCCTTCGATGTGCTTCACCGCATTCTCGGCGTCGGACTTGTTCACCGGGTTTGCGACCTGCCCGAGAAGCGTGACCGTGTAACCCTCCACTTTATAGGCGATGTTATCGAACACGCCAAAGTAGGGGAGCATGAGTAGCTCATGGCGAACCTCGCGTGTGATCCGCTCTTGCGCCTTGGCCGCTCCCTGGTCGCGATCCTGAGCGGCGCTCAAGCTCGCCAGCAAAGCAAGAACAACGACCGCAAATGCCAGTCTGCGCTTCATATCTTTATCCCTCCTTAATCCTGATTTCTTAATCCTTGTCATCATTAAATTATTATCCCGCTCAAACGTCCCAAAGTCGGTGCCAGTGTACCCCCAGCTTACTCCCGGGGGCCTACAGTGTTTGCTGTAATTCAAAGATTATGTAACAAATGAGACTCTGTCGGGAACCACGTGAGCCGGCCGCCTTGCAGCCAGCGCATTCGTCATCTTTGAAACCGAGGGCCCATGCCGCATTTGAGTCCGCATGACGTGATGACCATGTTCATGGCGCTGGCTACATTGCTGGGCTGCGCCAAGCTCGCCGCCGAGTTGATGCACAAGATCGGCCAGCCGCCGATCTTGGGGGAAATCGGCGTCGGCATCCTCCTGGGGCCGACGGTTCTTGGACACTACCGGCCCCACCTCTACGAAACTCTTTTCCCTGCCACCGGGCCCATGCCCATCGTCCTCGATACCGTCACCACGCTGGGCGTGGTCTTCTTTCTGCTGACGGCCGGGCTTGAGATCGACCTGCGCAGCATCTTCCGCCAGGGCAAGAGCGCGCTCCTGGTGAGCATTTTCGGTGTCGCATTTCCTTTTGGCGCCGGGTTCCTGGCTGCCACCGTTTTTCCCGGAGAAATGGGCGCCGTAGCGGGAGTGAACACCACGATCTTCGCCCTCTTCGTGGGCACCGCGCTCTCGATTTCAGCCCTGCCGGTCATCGCAAAAATATTGATGGATCTCAATCTCCTTCGCACGGAAATGGGTACGGTCATCATCTCGTCGGCGATGTTCGACGATCTGGTGGGCTGGATTCTGTTCTCGTTCGTGCTGGGCATGATGAATCCGCCGCCCAATGGCAGCGTAAGCGATGGCGTCAAGCACACCATCCTGCTGGTGCTGCTGTTCGTGGGCCTCACGCTGACGGTTGGGCGCTGGCTGATCGACAAGATTCTGCCCGCCCTGCAGGCCCACACCACTTGGCCGGGAGGCGTGCTCGGCTTCATCTTCACCCTCACGATGGCGGGAGCGGCATTCACCGAATACGCCGGCATTCATGCGGTATTCGGAGCCTTCGTGGTCGGCATCGCGGTCGGCGAGTCCGGGCACCTGCGCCAGCGCACTTCTCAGCAGATTCACCAGATTGTGACCAATGTCTTCGCCCCGTTTTTTTTCGCCAGCATCGGATTGCGAACCAACTTTGTCTCCAACTTTCACCTGGGGCTGACCGCTACCGTCATCGGCGTGGCTTGCGTCGGGAAACTGCTGGGAGCGGGCTGGGGTGCGCGTCTTGGAGGAATGGATAAAAGGTCAGCTCTGGCGGTGGGGCTGGCCATGAACGCCCGCGGGGCCATGGAAATCATCCTCGGAATTCTGGCGCTGCAGGCCGGTTTGATCCGGGAAAATATGTTTGTGGCGATGGTGGTGATGGCGTTGCTCACTTCTCTGGTGTCTGCGCCGGCCATGCACTACCTGATCCGCCGCCGTCGGACGCTGACTTTGAAGGACACAGTCACCGCCGCGTTGTTCCTGCCCATCTTGAAAGCTAAGACGCGGCTGGGCGCACTGCGGGAAATGTGCGAGGTAGCGGCCGAAGCTGTAAGTAACGCGCCGGAGAGATTGTTTCGCCTGGTGTCGGAGCGGGAGCGCGTGCTGGCAAGCGGTTGGGACAATGAACTTGCTATACCCTGCGCCCGCGTTGGTGGTTTGACGCGGCCGCTGGTGGTGGTGGCGAAATCGGAAGGAATTGATTTTGACGCGCGCGATGGCAAACCGGCGCGGCTCATCATCCTGATTCTGACCGAAGACAATCAGTCACAACAGGACTTGCTGCGCGATGCCAGCGAACTGTTCAGCCGCAAAGAAGCCATCGATCAGGCCGTGAATGCAAGCTCGTTCCTCGAACTGGTTGCTGCCTTGAACGCCCCCGTTCAGTAAGGTTCAATACGGTTCAGTAAGGTGCAGTAAGCGGGCGGGGAGGGCTTCGGTTCCCACCTACTGCACCTCGGCATTTTCCGGCTCAAGCGCTTAGGTCTAGCGGCTAGGTTACGCGGTTACGCTGATCCCTCCGTTCGGAGGGGGCACGCTCGAACTGCTTGAGGAGGCGCTGGCCCTCCCTGCAGATCTGTCTGCCGGGTGCTGAGATACTGCTGCAGTGAGTTCGACGGAGTGCTGCTGGCAATCGCAATGCTCGACATGGATCTCTCCTTGGAAGTCGTTAATGTGACGAGGAACGTTCGGCTCTAGCTTCCTGCCTGTCAATTGCCACATCGACTCTAGGGAAACAAACTTTAGGTAGCGGGAGAGCCCACGCCACACTTCAGGCTCTCTGCAGATTCCCGCAAGTCTGAAATTGCGCCGCCTGGGATAAGGGGATGACTACGAGTGAATAACCAGGGGATTAGGAGGGAATCACGATTCGAGACGCCGCGCTTAATACTTCCACATTTTGATCTGGTTGCCGCCGTTTTCGAAATGCACTTCATCCATGAGTTGCCGGATCAGGTAAACTCCCCGGCCATGGTCGGCATACAGGTTCTCAGGATGGTTTGGATCAGGAAGAGACCCTGGGGGAAACCCACTCCCCGGGTCGGTCACCGTGATCACGATTCGCCCGTTGGGATCGCGCTCCAATCGGCAGCGCACTTCCTTCGAGCGGTCGTTGTTGCAGCCGTGGACCGCGGCGTTCACCAGCGCCTCCTGCACCGCCAGCGCAATCTCCATCCGCTTTTCATCCGGCACATTTAACTGCGTCAAGGTTGCCGTGATGGTGTCGGTCACGTCGTTGACTGCCGCGGAGTCGCCCGGCATGCGAAGGTCGAGCACGCTGGACAACTGGCTCTTATCTTTATCGTCGGTGCCGCCCGCGCCTGGTTCAACCGTCATGAAGGGTCGTCTCGTTCTTGAAATCGGTCGTTGTCCGTTCCGTCCGCCGTGGTCAAATCCTCAGCTGCGCCCGCAGTTCAGGCAAACGATTCCACTGCCTTGTCGTCCTCGTCGAACACTTCGAATAGGTTGAGAACTCCGACCAGCTTCAAAGTCTGCACCGCAAACTTGGAGGGCTGCACCAGTTTGATGCTGCCGCCCTGCTTCTTGGCTGAGGCCAGAAACCGCACCAGCAGGCCGATTCCGCTGGAATCGATCATCGTTACCTCCGCCAGGTTAAGGATGATTTTCGTGTCGCCATTGGCGAACGACTCCTCCATCATCTGGCGCAGGTCGTCAACTGCCGGTCCCATGCGCAACTGTCCCCGCAACTGAACCAACTGTGCTACCGAACGCTTTCGGACATTGATATCCAAGCTTTAAGCCTCTCTCAAAAACTCGCCCCCGCCTGTGGGTCAAGCGCCCGCGGTTCAGGGGACGACCGCCTCTTGCTGCCTGATCAAGTTACGGGAAACATGCCCGGTTTTGCAAGCGCGAAGATGTTTACACCCGCCCGAGAGAAAGGCTGAAGCAAATATTTCATCCCCGAAGGCTGAAATATTTGCGATAATCCTCGCTCCGGAGAAGCCGAGCCCAGACAACGCCATGCGCGCAACCTCCCAATCTGAGTCCCTGCGCTTCCGCGTCGTCGTCGTCACCACCGACGAACCGGTGCGTCCCGAAGTGGAGGCCCACCTCGCGCCCGGTTACGACGTGCAAATGCTCGAGGCTTGGGACGACCTTGTCGCCCTGGTCAAAAAGCAGCCGCCCGACGCCATTTTCCTCGATCTCGATACCATCGGTGAGCGCAGCCAGGACGGAATCTCCGCCCTCGTCGAATTGCGTTCCCTGGGGCCGGATATGGTGCTGATCGGCCTCACCCGCTCCAGCAGTTGGAACCTTCGCCTCAAGGCCGTGGCTGCCGCAGTCGACGAATACTTTATCGCTCCCATCGATTTTCACGAAGTCCAGATCGTCCTCGCCCGCGCGCTCGAAAAACGCGCGCTCGAGATTGAGTACCGCCGCCAAAAAGAAAGCGCGCCCGCGCAGTCCTTTTGCGAGTTGATCGGCGCCAGCGAGCCCATGCAGCGCGTCTATGAAGCGGTTCGGCGCCTGGCCGAGAGCACCAGCACGGTCCTCATCCGGGGTGAAAGCGGCACCGGCAAGGAGCTCGTTGCCCGCGCGATCGTAGCCATGGGCCCCCGCGCCGAGAAGCCTTTTGTCAGCATCAACTGCGCCGCCCTGCCTGAAAACCTCATAGAATCCGAGCTGTTCGGCCACGAAAAGGGCGCTTTCACTGACGCTCGCACCGCCCGGGCCGGTCACATCGAACTGGCCCACACCGGCACCCTCTTTCTCGACGAGATTGCCACTCTGACCCTGCCTCTGCAGACCAAACTGCTGCGCGTGCTGGAATACCGCTCCGTTACCCGCCTGGGCGGCCAGACCGCCAGGAAGATCGACTTCCGCCTCATCACCGCCACTAACGAAAACCTGGAGGAGATGGTCGGCGGCGGACGCTTCCGCGAAGACCTTTATTACCGCATCAACGTTGTGCCCATCCCGCTCCCTCCCCTGCGCGAGCGCACCGGAGACATCGCCCTGCTCGCAGGTCACTTCCTGCGCAACTACTGCGCCGCGAACAATGTGCCCCTGAAGCGCTTTGACCCCGAAGTGGTGGAGATTCTCGAGGGCGATACCTGGCCCGGCAACGTGCGCGAACTGGAAAACCTGATGCAGCGGCTGGTTCTCATGGTCGATGGCCCCGTGATCCAGGTCCAGCACCTTCCCCAGCGGCTTCTCTACAACAGCGCCGCCAGCCAGGAAGCCCTCCTCATTCCCGAAGAGGGAGTGAATTTTGATGATGAAATTGCCCGCATCGAGGCCGCCTACCTCACCGCCGCCCTGCGCCGCTCCCAGGGCAGCAAGATCGGCGCCGCCCGGCTCCTGCACATTGATAAACAAAAAATGCAATATCTCTGCCGCAAGTACAAAATCGCGCGGGACCAATAGTTCAATAGCGGGCGAACCCTGCGAACGGCGGCCGCTGGTATTAAAAACTAATCCATGGCGGGTTGAGAAATTCAACCTTGCATCCGCCCGAATCCGGTTTTTCCCTGCCTGCATCGCCTCTCCAGCCCCAAACGCATGAAAACACTGAGCCGAGTTTTTTACAGGGGATCCCGTGGTTTTGGCATGCCCCTTGCTCTACTTCATAGCGTCAGGGCTGAAACGATCCAGCCGGCACACATCGAAAAGGAGAACAAACCATGTCAGTCCAAAAGAAATCTCTCATCAGCCAGCGGACGGCGGTCAAGAAAGCCATCCTCGCCACCCCGACTCAGAGCGCTTCGGTTTCGCCGGCTATCCGTCCTGCCGTGCGTCCGGCCATCCGTCCGGCAGTACGCCCAGCCGTACGTCCTGCGGTGCGTCCAGCAGTTCGGCCTGCGGTACGTCCGGCAGTTCGGCCTGCGGTACGCCCGGCAGTTCGGCCTGCGGTACGCCCGGCAGTGCGGCCTGCGGTACGCCCGGCAGTTCGGCCTGCGGTTCGCCCGGCAGTACGTCCGGCAGTTCGCCCCGCTTAAGTTCGCCGTGCCGGCAACAGATCGCTGCAAGAGCAAGAAGGGCCTGTTTCGACAGGCCCTTCTTCTTTTGTCGATCGGGTCTTCATTTTATGGATCAATCTTCCCCGGCTTCCCACCCGGCCGTCTGGCTTTGGGCCCTCTCTGCGGAAGCCAGAAAATCCGGCGGCCAAAGTATTGAATATCAATCCTCAACGGATTAAAAAATAATATCAAGCAGCTAGCTGATTTTACTCCCGCAACGCTTCCCATTCGCAAGCCCTTGAAAACCTTGCCGTGGATTTGTTTCGCCCCGCTCCGCGACTTTGGCACGCACCTTGCTAATTGAAATGCGTCAGGGCTGAAATGATCCAGCCGGCACAATCAAAAAGAGGAGAACACAATGTCAGTACAAAAGAAATCTCTCGTAAGCAAGCGGACTGCGGTTAAGAAAGCTATCCTCTCTACCCCGGCCCAGAGCGCCTCGGTTGCGCCGGCCATCCGTCCCGCCGTACGTCCGGCTATCCGCCCCGCGGTACGCCCCGCAGTTCGCCCGGCAGTGCGACCCGCAGTACGTCCGGCAGTGCGTCCCGCAGTTCGCCCGGCAGTGCGTCCCGCGATCCGTCCGGCGGTTCGCCCCTCGTGAGCCCATTTGTGCCGGTAGCAGATCGTTGCAAAGCAGAAGAAAAAGAGGGCCTCTTTCGAGGGGTCCTCTTTTTTCCCTCATCGCCCCTGCCTCCGCCTCACTCTCGCTACAATTTCGCGTTATAGTTAGCTACTCAGGCAGTCACTTGTGAGCGGTACAGAAAGGGAAACGCGATGGCAACCGGCTACGCAGGCAGTGGGCGCGCAGTGGCGCACAACATGGTCACAACCCAGTTCGAACTCGATGGCTTCCGGGTGACCCGCACCCTGGGAGTGGTTCGCGGCATCGTGGTGCGCTCGCGCTCGATCTTCGGCACCATCGGCGCCGGATTGCAGACTCTGGTCGGCGGCAACATCACATTGCTCACCAACTTGTGTGAGAAAACGCGCGCCGAAGCCTTCGATCTGATGCTGATGCACGCCGCCGATCTTGGCGGCAACGCCGTGGTCGGCGCCCGCTATGACGCTACCGAAGTGATGCAGGGCGTCACGGAAGTGCTCGCCTACGGGACGGCTGTATTCGTCGAGCCGACCAAGTGACGTGAAGCAATTGACGGAAAGTTAGACTCCCGAAACCCGCGTCGGACACACAGGACGCTGGAAGTCGCCCCGTCTCTCAAACTGGCCCCGCGCCCCCGGCGTCCTCGGCTTTCAGTCTTGCTCTGATTTAGTCTTTGTAAAGCCAGCCCGCGACCAGCGCCACCAGAATCGCGCCAATCCACATTTCCACCATCCACCCAAACGGCATCCAACGGTCGCCGGCAAACCAGGTTTCCTGCGCGAAGTTACTCGGGAAGCCGGCGAAGAAGCCGGCCAGAAACCCCACTCTGAGCGCGGTACCCGGACCCGCTCCCAGCCCCGACCGCGCCCACGCATACAGGTGCGACACCGCGATCGAAAGAATAAACAGAAGCGCAATCCACTGGCCTGCGAAGAAGGGATATCGCGGCTGCTTCAGGAAAAAACCCGCATTCTGCGCCGCCAGATAGCGCGCATCGGTTATGACGTAGTGGCCGATCAGAAAACTCCACACCGTCCACACCACGCCTCCCACCAAACCGCCCAACCAAATCCTGCCTCGGTTCAGATGCATAAGCGCCTCCACGGAGTCGTCTTCTCACAAACGCAGCAGTCTACACCCGCATGGCGGCTGTGGCGATTGCTCAACTAGCTTCGGATCGACTGGCTTCGGAGCCGATCGCCCCTCGGCGTATAGCCTCGGCGTATAGTCTTCGAGGATGACATTCGTGCGTGCACTGATTCTCGCTCTGTTTTTCGCAGGGTTGTTCGCCGGCAGCGCCACTGCCCATTCCGCTTCCTTCAAGTACATTCGCAGGGGCAATCCCCAGGACATTCGCACCCACACCGAAGCCGGAATCGCCATGATGGGAGGCGGCACCGACCTGGACGAAGCCTTCCGCTGGCTCTGCGCGAAAGGCAACGGCGGCGATTTCCTGATTGTGCGCGCCCATGGTGGCGACGATTACAACCCCTACGTCACCGGCCTGTGCAAACTCAATTCCGTCGCAACGCTCGTAATTCCCAGCCGCGAAGCCGCCCAGCAACCGCGCGTGGCCGAGCTCATCGCGCAGGCCGAAGTCATCTTCATCGCCGGCGGCGACCAGTCGCGCTACGTGAACTTTTGGAATGGAAATCCGGTCGAAGCCGCCATCAATGCCCATGTGGCCGCAGGCAGGCCCATCGGGGGCACCAGCGCGGGCCTCGCCGTGCTGGGCCAGTTCGTCTATGGCTGCCTCGAAGACAAGCCGGACGACGCCGACCTCACCTCGCGCGAAGTTCTCGCTGATCCCTACACCAGGCGCGTGACCGTGGTGCGCGATTTCCTGAAGGTCCCCGGCCTGGAAAACATTCTTACCGACAGCCATTTCGCCAAGCGCGACCGCATGGGACGTAGCCTCGGATTCCTGGCGCGCATCGTGCAGGATGGATGGTCGAAAGCTCCGCGCGAAATTGCCATCGACGAAAAGTCAGCGTTGCTCGTGGAAGCAGGGGGCAAAGGAAAAGTGGTAGGCACAGGCTCGGGCGTCGATTTTCTGCAAGTCACTGAGCCGCCCGAGGTCTGCAAGCCCGCCCAGCCGTTGACCCTGCGCAACGTAGCCGCCTATCACGCCCCCACCGGAGCGACATTCGACATACCCTCATGGAAAGGCGACGGCGGCGAAGCCTACTCAATCTCGGTGGAAGCCGGACAGATTCACACCACTCGCGCCGCTAATGCTGTGTACTAAGACCCGCCCAGTGTGCTAGTAGTGCGGCGTTCCGCTGGCCGTTTCTGGATTGGCAGGTTGCTGAAAATCCTGCTTGGAAGATTTCTGAAAAATCCCAGCCGGCGGTTTCTGGAAAATCCGGCCCGGGCGGGTTTTGGGAAGGGCACGACTTCAGTCGTGCCGTTTAGGTCCGCGAAATCCGCCGCGCTTCAGCGCCTGAGGGTCGCCTGCGAGTGCATGACTTCTTCATTCGCGCCCCCGTTTTCCACAGGAAAGTCCGCCACTGGCGCGCCGGTCAAGAAAAATCTTAGCGAATGAATAGCGAAGGAATCTGGGGCATAAACCCTACATCTTGTGGTCGTATTTCTAGTTAACCACAAGTCCTCGCGCTTTGCCGAATCACTTCCAGAGTGGGATGCCAACCCTTAAGTTTCTTATTGACAATTAAGGACTTACGGGTAAGATGTGGGAGAAAGTGGAACACAGTGGTAGAGGCAGTCGAGTTCGTGGGAACGGGTAGCTAAAAAGAGGAGCCGGTGGGAAACCGACCCAAAAGCACGGCAAATAACCCGAAACACCCTGGCTTGAACGAGTTTTGCGTTGTTTCCTCCCTGGTTGCAGTCGCAGTCACAGTCACAGTCACAGTGAAAAACCATGTTTCGCGGCAATCACCCAACTCGCGTCGACGAAAAGGGACGGCTCAAGATCCCAGCCGAGTTCAAGCGTGTGATCGACGAGAAATATGGCAAGCAATTCTACATCACAAGTCTCGACGGGGATGTTGCTCAACTATATCCCTTCGAGGAATGGGAACGCATCGAGCAGAAGCTGGCAGCGCTCTCGACGTTCAATCCCACCAAGAAAAAGTTCTTGAGCAAGGTCAACTACTGGGGCCAGGTGGTCGAAATGGATGGCCAGGGCCGTCTGCTCATGCCGCAGTTGTTGCGCGACGCCGCCAGGATCAAGGGCGAGGTTGCAGTCAGCGGCTATCAGACGTATCTCGAAGTTCGCAACATGGAAGCGTATCAGCAGAAAGTTCGGGAAGAAAAGTTCACGTCTGACGATGAGAAGACGCTCAACGAATTGGGCATCTAGTGGACGAGGGTTCAACAGACACCCCTCAGGGGGTTGGGCATGGTGGTGGAAGGGAACTCAGCCAGCTTCCATCCAATCATGTTCCGGTTCTTTTAAAAGAAGCGATCGACTTTTTACACGTGCGGCGTGGCGGGACTTATATCGACGCCACGGTGGGCCTGGGCGGACACAGTTACGAAATCGCAAAACGCCTCGGCGCACCGGGACATTTGATTGGGCTCGATAAGGATCCGGCGGCGCTGGAATTGGCGGGGCGGCGACTTAAGGCCCTGTCATCCCGAGCGGAGTTGGAGGATTCGCGAAGCGAATCATCCAGCGCAGTCGAGGGACCTGCTCTTGATTGGCCAACCGTTGAGTTGAAGTACGGATCGTTTGCGGATTTGGCGAACGACCAACGACGAACGGCCAACGACAGGGTTGACGGCATTCTCGCAGACATCGGCGTAAGCAGCCTGCAGCTTTCCGATGCCGCACGCGGATTCAGTTTTCAGGCGGATGGACCGCTCGACATGCGGATGGACCCGCACTCCGAGCGTACCGCCGAACAAGTGGTAAACCACCTCGACGAGCGCGAGCTTGCCGATGTGATTTACGAATTCGGAGAGGAAAGGAGGTCGCGGAGAATCGCCAGAGCCATTGTCCGGTCGCGGCCGATACGATCTACGGCACATCTTGCCGAGGTAATATCGGCCGCGGCCCGGCCAATGAATTCTGAAGGACGAAGGATTCATCCCGCGACTAGAACTTTTCAAGCTCTCCGGATCTTCGTAAACCGCGAACTGGACGATCTCCGGGCGCTGCTAGAAGTGGCGCCCCGGATTCTGAAACCAGGAGGACGCGTGGTGGTGATCAGTTTCCACTCGCTGGAAGATCGCATCGTAAAGGATGCCTTCCGCGAGGGCAGTATTCAGGGCAAATTCCGGGTGCTGACCAAAAAACCGGTGACGGCGTCGGAAGAAGAAAGCGATCGCAACCCGCGGGCCCGGAGCGCGAAATTGCGGGCGGCGGAAAAAGTTTAGGCTCCGGAAAACCTGCCGGAGTTCCCGGCACAGCTGTCATGGCGTGCCGGGCATTAAGGGTTCAGAAAAGCGACCAGGTTCAGGATGACCAGGTTCTGAAAGGCGGACAAAAAATCCGCCGGCAGTTGCGAAACGGGTTCCGTGGTAGGAATCCAAATTGAGGAAGCGCTATGTACACGGGAACATTAATCAAAGATCTGATGGCAACGGTGGAGCAAGCCGAACGGCGCGCTCAACAGATGCGCATCGCCGACGAAATGGAACTGCAACGCATGTTCGAGCTGCAGGTTCAGGAAACGCAATACGAACGAGTTTACGCGGGAGCGGCATAAATGGCAGCGGCAGCGGTAATGCAAATTCCGGCGGCGCGGCGCAATACCTTCTTTACCGGCACGCCGGAAATCTATTTCGCAAAAACCATCGACAACTCACGGCTGGTGAAAGTGGAGGATCCCAGCCGCAATCGCGAGATGAAGCAGTTCGGCACGGCTCTGGCCTGCCTGTTCCTGCTGGTCTTTACTTATGCCTGGCAGCACTTCCGCGCCATCGAATACGGCTACCAGATCGAGTCGTCCAAGCGCGAGCTCAGCAACCTCACCGAGATGAACCGCGCGCTGCGCCTCGAGGATGCCTCGTTGCGCGATCCGGAAAGAATCGACGTAATGGCGCGCCGCATGGGCCTGGTGCCGCCGGAACCAGGGCAGGTGATCCGCATGGATAGCGCGTCCGTGGATTCAACCGCGCCGGTCATGGCGAGCGTGGAGCCTGTGATCGTGCTGGCGGGACAGTAGAGATCGCAGTATGCCGAGCTTAGCTCGGCGGATGGGCGAGTCGCCTGTCCGCACACGAACTTATTTGGCGGTCCGCCTTCGTTGGTGGCCCGCCATGTTTGTCTCAGCCGACTGACGACTGACGACTAACGACCAAAGACTAACGACAGCCGCATGGCGACCAACTCCAAACTCGGCAAGAACTCCCGCCTCTACCTGCTGAGTGCAATGCTTGTGTTCTGGTGCGCGGCGATCTGCGGACGCCTGGTGTACCTGCAAATTTTCCGCTACGGAAGCTTCGTCAAGCAGGCCGAACATCAGCAGCAGAGGGCCATTCCACTCTCCGCCAAGCGCGGCGTCATCTACGACCGCGCCGGCCACGAACTCGCCATGTCGGTTCTGGTCGATTCGGCCTTCGCCGTTCCCACCGAAGTAAAGGATCTGCCCACGGCGGTTTCGCTGATTACCCGCATCACCGGCGATGACCACAACGCCGTGCTCGCCGACTGCCGCGCCCACAAAACCTTCTGCTGGGTGGCGCGCAAAGCCGACGACGACACCATCGAGCGCATCAAATCGTTGCACCTGCAGGGCATCCATTTTCAAAAGGAACCCAAGCGCTTTTACCCCGCGCGCGACCTGGCCGCGCAAGTCGTCGGCACCGTGGGGATGGAAGATTCTGGCCAGAGCGGTATCGAGCACGCTTTCGACGACGAACTGCGCGGCCGCGCCGGCAAGATGTTCATCTCGGTCGATGCCCGCCGCCAGTGGTTTTCCGATGTCGAGACCCAGCCCCAGCCGGGCGAGAACCTGGTCCTGACCATCGACAAAAATATCCAGTACATCGCCGAGAAAGAACTCGATCAGGCCATCCACGACACTCAGGCGATCGCCGGCACGGTCATTGTCGAGAACCCGCACACCGGTGAAATCCTGGCGCTGGCCAACCGCCCCACGTTCAATCCCAATGTGCGCAAGGAAATCACGCCCGCCGCGCTCACCAACCGCGCCGTCAGCTATCCCTATGAGCCCGGGTCGACCTTCAAACTGGTCACGATATCGGCTGCGCTCGAAGAGAAACTGACCAATCCCGATGAAGTCTTCGACTGCCAGATGGGGTCGATCGTCTACAATGGCATGCGCATCCGCGATTCCAGGCCGCACGGCCTCCTGCCCGTATGGGGAGTGCTGGCCGAGTCGAGCGATGTCGGCGCCATCAAAATCGCGCTGCGCCTCGGTCCCGACCGCTTCTATAAATACATTCGCGACTTCGGCTTCGGCCAGCAAACCGGAATCGAATTGCCCGGTGAAACCCGGGGCATGACCAAGCCGGTCAGCCGCTGGTCAAAAGTTTCCATCGCCGCAATTTCCATGGGCCAGGAGATTGGCATCTCGCCCATCCAGCTTGCAGGATTAATCTCTACCTTCGCCAACGACGGCGTGTGGGTCGCGCCCCACATCGTCGTGGGGCCGGTACCACCGCAGGGCACGCCGCAAGCCGTGGCATTTCATCCCGGAGCCTCGCATCGCGTCATCTCGAGCTTCACCGCGGCTGAGATGCGTTCGATGATGCAGAAAGTGGTTCTCGAGGGCACCGGACGCAAAGCAATTCTCGAAGGTTACACTTCGGCGGGCAAAACCGGCACCGCGCAAAAAGTCGATCCCGCCACCGGCGCATATTCCAAGACCAAATACATCGGATCATTCGCCGGATTCGCCCCGCTGAACGATCCCCAGATTGTGGTCGCCGTGATTCTCGATTCGGCCGTGGGTTTGCATCAGGGCGGACAAGTCTCGGCGCCAGTATTTCACCGCGTCGCACAGCAGGTGCTCGAATACCTCCACACCCCGCACGATCTGCCGCTGGCCCCGCAGCATCAGTTGCTGCTGGCGCAAGCCAAAATGAAAGATAAGGATCTGGAAGAGGGAACACCCGATCACCCCGGCGAGCCACTCGGAACCGCCGAAGTGAATGGGGACACAAATGTGGCGCGGGCGCCCACGCCCGCGACCGCCGCCACGAATGGAAATGTAATCCAGGCTGCAATCCGAGAGAGCGAACCAATCCGGTCCGGACTCCCAATCCAATCCAATACGCCGCAGGCGAGTCCCGCGCCGCAAGCAGCCATGCCCGCCACCGGCACCGTAGTCCTCGATGTCGAACAAGGAGGCATCGAAGTCCCATCATTCGTCGGCAAAACCGTTCGTGGCGCAGTAGAAGCCGCTCAAGAGGCCGGTCTGGAAATGGAAGCCGTCGGCAGTGGCGTAGCCCGGCAACAGTCGCCGTCAGCCGGAACCCACGTGGCTGCAGGGGCGCACGTGACGGTGCAGTTCGGACGGTAGAGATTACTTCGCCAGAGACCGGAATGTATCGGCGTACTTCTTGATAAACTCCCGGCCCTCCGCAATCTGGCTCTGCAGCTCAGGGCCTCTTGGCTTACCGGGCGCTGTTTTGCGCCGCGCGCGCTTCTTAATCGTTCGCTTCATCACTAGTCCCTAGGATAACTGATCATCCCAAATTCTCGATTGACCTGCGTAAAGTGCAATTCCCAGGGATTGGCTTCGGGATGCGAATGGAAACAAGGATCGCCCGTTTGACCCGCCGAAAAACCGCGTGATACGGTAATCAGTCACAACGTCTTGCAGACCAGCCACTGCTCGTTGATAACTGTTCGCTGATTACTGCTCGCTGATTGAGGTTCAATTTTGTCTTCCGTCGAGACAACGCCCACGACCGCTACCACCGTCCGCAAAACGGCGCTGAATGCCGTCCATCGCCAGATGGGCGCGAAGATGGTTGACTTCAACGGCTGGGACATGCCCGTCGAGTATCCCGCATCCATCGGCTGCGGCATCATCAATGAGCACATGGCGGTGCGCACCGGCGTAGGCATTTTCGATGTCAGCCACATGGGCGACATTCGCCTGGCCGGACCGCAGGCTCTGGCCGCGGTGCAGCATATTTCCATGAATGACGCTTCCCGCCTGGCCATTGGGCAGGCGCAATACTCGGCGCTGCTCTATCCCCAGGGGACGTTTGTCGACGACGTGATCGTTCATCGCCTCGGGGAAGAAGAATACCTGCTGGTAATCAACGCCGGCACCAGGGAAAAAGATTTCAACTGGGTGCGCGACAACACCCGGCAGTTCGACTGCGCCGTCGAGGACCTTTCCGACAACTTCACCCAGATTGCCATCCAGGGCCCGAAGGCCGTCGACACTCTGCAAAAGCTCACCGACGCCAATTTAAGCGCGGTCAAGTTCTACTGGGTCACGCGCGGCACAGTCTGCGGACTGAAGAATATTCTGATCGCGCGCACGGGCTACACCGCCGAAGACGGCTTCGAGATCTACATTCCCGCGGATGAGGCCACCAGCGCGCGTGTTTGGAATGAAATCCTGAACGCTGGCAAAGAATTCGGCCTGGTGCCCTGCGGCCTGGGCGCGCGCAACACGCTCCGCCTCGAAGGCAGCCTCTCCCTCTACGGCCACGAAATCTCCGATACCATCAATGTTTGGGAAGCCGGCCTCAATCGCTTCTGCAAAATGGAGAAGCCCGAGTTTATCGGCCGCGCCGCGCTCGAAAAAGCAAAAGCCGCAGGCCTGAAGCGGACGCTCGTCGGCCTGGAAATGGTTGACCGCGGCATCGCGCGCGACGGGTACAAGGCGCTCGATTCCGCCGGCCGCGAGATCGGCTACATCACCAGCGGTTCGCCCGCGCCGTTTTTGAAAAAGAACATTGCCATGGCGTACCTGCCCCCAGAGTCGGCGGCTGTAGGCACTCCGGTGAAAGTAGAAATTCGCGGGCAAGGTGTCGGAGCAATCGTGGTGCCAACCCCGTTTTACAAGCGTCCGAAAAAACAGTAGCGTTGCCGTCCCAGAAGCCAGTAGCTAGTAGCCAGGAGCTAGAAGCCATTTATGCCATACCCAACCGATCGTAAATACACCAAAGAGCACGAGTGGATTCAGGCCAGCGGGAACTCCGCCACCATCGGCATCACCGACCACGCCCAGGAATCGTTGGGCGATATTGTTTTCGTCGAGATGCCCAAAGTCGGAGCCGAACTCGCCGCCGGCAAAACCTTCGGCACCGTCGAGTCGGTGAAGGCGGTCTCGGACCTGTACTCCCCCGCCTCAGGCACGGTAACTGAAACCAACGCGGCCCTGGCCACATCGCCCGAGAACGTAAATAAGGATGCCCACGGTTCGTGGATGGTGAAGCTGACTTTGAAAGATCCAAAAGAGTTGGATGGCCTGCTTTCCGCCGCGGATTACGAGAAGTTTGTGGCCGAAGAGGGCGGACACTGAAGGATTGCCGGAGGCCTCATCGGACATCTATCGAGACGATGGCTTCAAGATTAAAGACCGCCGAATTGCTTGAATTCTACCGAGGGTTGCTTGCTGACCCTGAACTGCTGGATCAGGTGATTCTATTTCACTGCGATTCAACTGAAGAATGCAGCATCGCAATCCCGGTGGGATACCGGCGTAGAAGCGGTTCTGCTACCTGTCTCACGGAAGCGCTAGCCTTGAACCTTCTTGCAGAGCTACAGAGGAGACCGGCTGATTTTCCAAGCCCTCATCTCCGAATGGACGTTTCTGACGGCCTCTGGGAGGTCTACTGGGGAGACGACATTGACGATCTGCGGGCCCTAGTTGAGGAAATGGGTGCCGAAGCACATCGACGGATCGGAAGAGCCCTTGGATACAGAGAAGATCGGATACTTGCAATGTACCCGTTCACTTCGCCATGATTTGTGCATGCAGTTCTGACAACCAAATGGCTGTCGCAATCCAATTGACCTTGACCTACATCTAATCAACTTCCTATGCGCTATCTACCAAAGTCTCCCGCCGACCGCGAAGCCATGCTGAAGGCCATTGGCCTGAGGTCGATCGACGAATTGTTTGCCCCCATTCCGGCGGAGTACCGCCTCAGCCGCGACCTCAAAGTTCCGCGCCAGATGGCTGAATCCGAGATCGTCGACTACTTCCGCCAGCGCTCCCGCGAAAACGGGGAAGGCTACACCAGCTTTCTGGGCGCAGGCGCCTACCTGCACTACCGTCCCGTCATCATCGATTCGCTGATCTCGCGCGGAGAATTCCTCACCGCCTACACCCCCTACCAGGCGGAAATCTCGCAGGGCACGCTGCAATCGATTTTCGAATTTCAAACCATGATCTGTGAGTTGACCGGCATGGAAGTCGCCAACGCCTCCATGTATGACGGTTCCACCGCCGCAGCCGAAGCCGTCATGATGGCCGTGCGCCTCACCGGCCGCCGCTCCGTGGTCGTGGCCCGAAGCCTGCACCCGGAATATCGCGAAGTGCTGGCCACCTACGCCACTCATCAGGGAATGCCGCTCTCAATCGCAGGCTTCGGCGCGGATGGACGGCTAAATCTCAAGGACCTCGAGAACTCGATCACGCCACAAACCGCGGCCATCCTGATCCAGTCGCCAAATTTCTTCGGCACAATCGAAGATGTGGCCGCCATCGCCGAAGTCGCCCACAAGCATGGAGCCATGCTGGTCGTCTCCATCGCCGAGGCCGTGTCGCTGGGAATTGTGGAGCCGCCGCGCCAGGCAGATGTCATCGCCATGGAGGCGCAGTCGTTCGGCGTGCCGCTCGGCTTCGGTGGTCCGTATTGCGGCGTGATTGCCACCCGCGAAAAATTCGTTCGCCAGATGCCCGGTCGTCTGGTCGGGCAGACAGTCGACAAGCAGGGCAAGCGCGGATTCGTGCTCACCCTCGCTACCCGCGAACAGCACATTCGCCGTGAAAAAGCGACGTCCAACATCTGCACCAATCAAGCGTTGGTCGCGCTCATGGTCAACATCTTCATGACGGTCTACGGCAAAATCGGCTTGAAAGAGTTGGCCAAACAAAATCTCGCCAAGACGGCCTACGCGGCGGCCCAATTCAGCAAGCACGGCAAGCTATTATTTGCCGGCGCGCCCCGGTTCAACGAATTCGTCGTCGAAACCAGCGAGGCCCCTCATGCCATCAACAGCCGTCTGCTGGGGCACAAGATGATCGGCGGCCTGCCACTGAAAAAGTTCTATCCTGAGTTGGGCAACGCCGCACTCTGGTGCTGCACCGAGATGACCACTCGAGGGGCAATCGATACTGCCGTAGGGTTAGTAGCCGAAAGTGAACGCTCGGTGCGCGCGGCCATCGACGAGCACATCGCCGAGGTGGCCCGATGAAGAACATGATTCGCAAAGCGACCGAGCACGTCAATCAGAATGAAGGCTTGATTTTCGAGAAGTCTTCCGCCGGCAAAGCAGCGTGGAAGCTGCCCCCGCTGGACGTGCCGGAAGTCGATACCGCCAGGCTCCTCGGCCTCTCGGAAAGAAAAGATCTGGGCAACATGCCCGAGGTGAGCGAGATCGAAATCATCCGCCACTTCACGCGCCTCTCCACCTGGAACTATGCGATCGATCTCGGAATGTATCCCTTGGGCTCGTGCACCATGAAGTACAACCCGCGCGTGAACGAGCACGTTGCGCGCGTGGAAGGAATCGCCAACGGCCATCCCTACCAGCCCGAGAAGATTTCCCAGGGTGCGCTGCAAATTCTTAAAACTCTGAGCGAGTGCCTGATCGAAATCACCGGCATGGAAGCAATCACTCTGCAGCCCGCCGCCGGCGCGCACGGCGAGATGACCGGATTGCTCATGGTTCGCGCCTATCACCAAGCCCAGGGGCGTCCTCGAAAAAAAGTTCTGATCCCCGATTCCGCGCACGGAACCAATCCTGCCACCGCCGCGATGGTGGATTACGCGGTCGAGAATCTGAAGTCGGATTCGCGCGGCATGGTCGACATCGCCGCGCTCGCGGCGCAGATGAACGAAGATGTCGCCGCGCTGATGCTTACCAACCCCAACACGCTGGGGGTTTTTGAGCAGGATATTCACAAGATCGCCGACATTCTTCACGCCAAGGGCGGTCTCCTCTACATGGATGGCGCCAACATGAACGCGCTCGTCGGCAAGGTCCGCCCTGGGGATTTCGGCGTCGACCTGATGCACCTGAACCTGCACAAGACTTTTTCCACGCCGCACGGCGGCGGCGGCCCGGGCTCGGGCCCAGTGGCGATCAAGAAAATCCTGGAGCCGTTCCTGCCCACTCCCGTGGTCGTCGCCAAAGCCGACGGCACTCTGGGCTTTAGTTACGACCGTCCGCAATCGGTGGGGCGCGTGCGCGCGTTCTACGGCAACTTCGGCATGTTCGTCCGCGCGCTGGCTTACATCCAGGCCAATGGCCCCGATGGATTGCGGCAAACCACCGAAGATGCCGTGCTCAACGCCAACTACATCCGCAAAGGCCTCGACGGAGTCTACGATCTGCCCTACTCCACGCCCACCATGCACGAGGTCGTTTTCAGCGACAAGCTGCAGGCGAAAAAAGGCGTGCGCACCATGGATATCGCCAAGCGCCTGATCGATTACGGCTTTCACCCCTACACCACGGCCTTTCCGCTGATCGTGCCGGGCGCGCTCATGATTGAGCCCACCGAGAGCGAGCCCAAAGAAGAGCTGGATTTATTCATCGACGCCATGAAATCGATTGCCGAAGAGGTGGAAGAAGATCCGCAGTTCGTGCTCGACGCGCCTCACTCCACCAGGGTTTCGCGCCTCGACGAAACCGCCGCCGCAAGAAAGCCTGTCCTGCGCTGGAAACCTTGAAACCGCGCTGGAAACCTTGAAACCGGCCTCCTCTGCTCTTGACCACACGGATGCTCGCTTCATACCCTTCGCCGTTTCTCGCGGCCCCGTGTGATTAAATCTGTATTGATGCCTCCCACGAGGAAATCCTCGCCCGCCGCTCGACCATCGGCAAAACCATCGGGACCCTTCACTTCTGCGGAAAAGCGGAACCCCGTCTTATGTTTACTGCTGGCCGTCGTCACCCTCGCGCTCTACAATCCCGTCAATCGGCATCCATTTGTGAACTATGACGATGACCGTTACGTCACGGAAAATCAGCACATTCACGCCGGCCTGACCTGGAGCACGGTCGCTTGGGCGCTCACCGCAACCGAGCAGGGTAACTGGCATCCTCTCACCTGGATGTCGCACGCCCTCGATTACTCCCTCTATCGCCTGAACCCCGTCGGCCATCATTTCTCGAGCGTCCTGCTCCACGCGCTGAATGTGATCCTGCTTTTTCTGCTGCTCATGCACGCGACTGGACGCGCCGGGCCCAGCCTGTTCGTCGCGGCCATATTCGCACTGCATCCCATCAACGTGGAATCGGTGGCCTGGATCGCCGAGCGAAAGAATGTGCTGTGTACCGCATTCTTCCTGCTCGCGCTCATGGCCTACGGATGGTACGCGCGAAAGCCCTGCTGGCAGCGCTATCTGGCGGTGGCGGCGGCATTCGCGGCAGGTCTGGCTTCAAAGCCCATGGTCATCACGCTGCCCTTCGTACTGCTGCTGTGGGATTACTGGCTGCTCGAAAGGGTGAGAGAATCCTCCTCGACCGGCGTCGGCTTACCGGCCCGTTCCTGGCCGCAGCTATGGCTTGAAAAGTTGCCGATCTTCGCACTCTCTGCCGCCAGCGCCGTGATCACCATGCAAGCGCAAAAGGCCGGTGGGGCCATGCGTTCCACTGCGCAGTTCCCCCTCGGCGTGCGCTTTGAAAACGCAGCCTGCGCCTATTGCATGTATGTGTGGAAGATGCTGTGGCCCGCCCGCCTGGCCCCGCTCTATCCTCACCCTGGAGACTCGCTGCCGATATGGCAAGTTGCCGGCGCCGCACTCGCCTTGATCGCAATCACGATTGTGGTCTGGCGCTTTCGTGACCGCCGCTATTTGCCGGTGGGCTGGTTCTGGTTTCTCGGCACGCTGGTGCCGGTAATCGGACTTGTGCAGGTGGGGGAAGCGGCAATGGCCGATCGTTATGCCTATATTCCGCTCATCGGAATTTTCATCATGATTGCTTTCGGTATCGCCGATTTGGCGGCGGCGAAAGGTATCGGTCTCGTGTGGCAGGCAGTTCCCGCAGCGGCACTCTTAGCCTGCCTCGCGGTCCTCACCTATCACCAGATCGGATATTGGCAGACCAGTCGCGCCCTGTGGTCTCACGCCATCAACGTCACGCCGAAAAACTTTGTGGCGGAGGACAACCTGGGAGCCGCGCTCATCATGGAAGGCAAGCCCGACGAAGCCTTTCCGCACTTCGAAGCCGCCGCCGAGTTTAATCCGAGCGATCCCATGAGCCACAGCAATCTCGGTGCTTATCTTCAGACCCACGACCGCGTCCAGGAAGCGATCGCACAATACCAATCGGCGATTGCGCTCACCGACGATCAGGGCGTGCTGGCGCAGGCGTACGCCAACCTGGGCGTGGCACAGCGCATGCTGGGAGAAGACGATCCCGCGCGCCAGAGTTTTCTGGAGGCGCTGCGTCTGAATCCCAACCAGCCCAATGTCTGGCGCGGACTGGGAACGCTGGCCCAGAAGCAGGGCACGATCAACGACGCGATCGCTGACTTCTCCCGCGCCGTCGATCTCCAGCCCACCGGCGAAGCCTACCTCGATCTTGGCCGCAGCCTGCAGCAAGCCCGCCGCAACTCCGAAGCGCTCGACGCCTATCGCCAGGCCCTGATGCTCTCGCCCGGCCTTGCCGAAGCGCAGCAGGCTGCCGACGCACTTACCGGCCATTAGTCCTGAGCCCTGAGCCCGGTTCACCTGAGCCTGGTTTCGGCTGAGTCTGGTTCGCACGCGGTTTATTTTGCCGAGATATCTACCGAGGCGCGCGTGTCTTCCCAATCGATCTGCATGGTGCAGCCGCCGCCGGATTTCATGTAAGAAATCGTGAAGTTTTCCTGCGGCGATGGTAGCTTCGAAACTTTCATATCCACGCGGCCCAGTTCGTCGCTCTCATATTTATACGGAATGCCCCACTCGCCGGTCTTCTTGTTGACGATCAGCTTCCAATTGTCGGCGTTGGGCACGGTGAAGATCGTATAGCTGCCCGCGGGCACGGCGTTGCCGCCGACCATCACGTCGGCGCTGGTCACAAACGTTGTCGCTTCATTCGCGCCCGTGCGCCAGACTTCGCCGAAGGGCACCAGGCCACCGTAAATCTTTCGACCCTTCATGCGAGGGCTGGAGTAATCGGTCTTGACGGTTTTGCCGCTGCCAAGATCGCACGAGGCTGAAGCGGCGGGACTCGCCTTTCCGCCCCCCATCTGGGCGAAGGCGGCAGTGGTAAACAAAACGGCGAGAAGCGTGGAAAGGGCGATTCGTTTTTGCATGATTCTCCTCTTGTGAAATTCATTGGCCAACAGCGTTAGACGCGCCGGAAAGGCATAGGTCAGCAGCGGAGCTCACATTATGACTCACGAACGGCAGCGGTTACAATCGCTCCATGCCGGTCTTCGACGAGAAACAGGAAGAGCTCGAACACTACGAGACCATGATGGGCGTCCCTCGCGGCCGTCTGGCCGTCACCATGGACACCATCACCGACGCCATGGCCCTCGTCGGCCAGCACGGCGTTTACTGCCAAAGCCAGCGTTGGCCGGGAAAGCCGGTCATGGACATCCAGATCATCATGAAAAGCCTGACTGACGCTAAGGAATTGATCCAGAGTGTGATGGAAGAATTGAAAAAGGAAAGCTAAAGCTTATCGATGAACTCCGCGCTCGTGACGCCGGCTTGCCTAAGTATTCCACGTAGCGTGCCTGCTGCGAGTTCATCGTGCAGTGGGACGACACAACCGGTAACTCTGTCTTTCCCGTCTCGCTTTAGAACGACATGACTGCCGTGCTGCCGGGCCTGAGCGAAGCCCGGCCGTTCGAGAGCACGAATTGCCTTTGCCCCTGAGACCCGAGGCAGTCTAGGCAAAGCGCGCCTCGAATACCGTCACAAGCGGACGGCCAGAATTCTCAGGTGGAAATTCCTCCAGGTAGAGCTCGGTCGCTTCCTTGAGGTTCGCAATAGCTTCTTCGACGCTCTTTCCCTGACTGACCGTCCCAACCTCCGGGCAGTCGGCTACGTAGAGGTCGCCTTCTTTGTGCAGAACTGCGGTGAATGTGCCAATCGGCATAGTGACTCCTGGCGGTCTCTCAGTTTGAAAGCTTATCCAAAACTTGCTGCATCGCCTTGTGCTCGTTGCTCCCTCGACGCTGAATTCTTCTAAGCCAGCGTGTATTTCTCCCGCTCAATCATCCTCTGCGCAACCTGCTGCCGCAGTTCAATGGTATTGAAAGGCTCGTACTTGGCCAGCCGACGCAGAATCGCAAGCTGCGCGCGCAGCATGTCGCCGTCGGCGACCGCCGCGATCACCTTCTTCGCGGCCGACTCCACCTTCTCCATCGCCTGCGTGAGGTAGATGCGCGTCATGGCAATCGGCAGAGCGGCAGCCGCTTCGCCCTCTGGTCTCGGCAATCTTCTGCGCCCGCAGCACTGCCGATTCCATGGTGAAGGTCTCGATCGTCATGTCCGCGATCGCGCCCATGATCTCCTGCTGGTCCTGAATCGCCTGCATGTATTTCTGCGTGGCCGCGCCCGTGGCGAACAATCCCAGCTTCTTGGCCTGGCCCACCAGTTTGCGTTCCTCGGCAAGCGGCCCTTCCAGTTCATCGCTCATCGAAGGCCCGGAAAGCACTTCATCCATCAACTTCTTGATTGCGGGCATGAGCGGCAATTGCCCACTCATCGCGCGCTTCAGCAGAAAACCCGTGATGATCAGGCGGTTGATTTCGTTCGTGCCCTCGAAAATGCGATTGATGCGCGCATCGCGATAGGCCCGCTCTGCCGGATATTCTTCGACAAACCCGTAGCCGCCGTAAATCTGCATGGTCTCATCGACCACGTAATCGACCATCTCTGAGGCCCAGACCTTCAAAATCGAGCACTCAACCGCATATTCCTCAATGGCCTTGCGCGTTTCCTTCATCGCGTCAGCGCCGGATTTATCCACCTCGTTGAGCGCGTTGTCCATCATGCCCACGGTGCGGTAGACCAGCCGATTCGCCGACGTAAATCATGGTCGCCATGTTTGCGATTTTCTCGCGCACCAGGCCGAAATCCGCAATCACCTTCTGAAACGCCTTGCGCTGCTTGGCATACGCGATCGCATGTTCCAGCGAAACCCGCGCGCCGCCCACGCACATCGCGCCCAGCTTGAAGCGGCCGATGTTCAAAATGTTGAACGCGATAATGTGACCTTTGCCGATGTCGCCCAGCAGGTTTTCCACCGGCACCTTGCAATCGTTCAAAATAATGGGACAAGTCGAGGAGCCGCGAATGCCCAGCTTGTGTTCTTCCGCTCCAATCGAGAAGCCGGGAAATGTTCGCTCCACCAGAAACGCAGTAAACTTTTCACCATCGATCTTGGCGAAGACCGTGAACAGGTCGGCGAACCCCGCGTTCGTAATCCACATCTTTTCGCCGTTCAGAATGTAGTGCTTGCCATCGGAGGAAAGCTGCGCGCGCGCCCGGCAGTTCAGCGCATCGGACCCGGAAGACGCTTCCGACAAAGCGTACGCGCCCACCATTTCCCCCGCCGCCAGTCGCGGCAGGTATTTCTTCTTCTGCTCTTCCGTGCCGAAATAAACCAGCGGCAGCGTTCCGATTCCCGTGTGTCCGCCCCATGTCGTTGCGAAACTCGCATACTTCGCGATGTGGTCCGCGATCACGGCTGCCGTGACCTTATCCATTTCCATGCCGCCGTAAGCCTCGGGGATCTCGACCGAACTCAATCCCAGCTCGCCCGCCTTTTTCAGCAGTTCGCGTGAAACGGAAAAATCCTTGTGCTCCATCTTGTCGATGTTGGGTAGGATTTCGTTGACCGTGAATTCTTCGGCCGTTTGCCCTATCAACTGCTGCTGCTCGGTGAAGTCTTCCGGCGTGAATACTTCGTCGGTTCGCCGCGTTTCCAGAAGAAAACTGCCGCCGGAAATCCTGGTCTTGGGCGCTGCTGTGGTCGTGGCCATGTCTTGATTCTAATTCGGGCTGGGTGGGAATGATAGGCGTGAAACGGGGGTTTAGTTCCGTGTTTTATACCTGAATCTTAGGTCTGCTTGGCGCGCAGCCTTCAGATTCTAAGGAGCAGGTTGCGTAGTCGAACCGGCTTTTGAATTCCGCGGTCAGTTCAGATTCTCGAAAATCCCTGCCGCGCCCATGCCGCCGCCCACGCACATGGTCACCATGCCATAGCGCCCCTTGCGCCGCTTGAGTTCGCGAATGATCGTTGCCGTCAGCTTGGCTCCAGTGCAGCCCAGTGGATGCCCCAATGCGATCGCCCCGCCGTTAGGATTCACCTTCTCCGGATCAAGGCCCGCTTCCTTGATCACCGCCAGCGACTGCGCCGCAAAAGCCTCGTTCAACTCGATCACGTCAATGTCGGAGAGCTTCGAGCCCCGCCATCTTCAGCGCCTTCGGAATCGCGAACACCGGCCCCAGTCCCATTTCTTCAGGCTTGTATCCCGCAGTAGCGAACGAAACATAGCGCGCCAGCGGCTTGATGCCGAGCGCCTTCGCGCGCTCCGCCGACATGACCACCGCCGCCGCCGCGCCATCGGACATCTGCGAAGAATTTCCCGGCAGTCACCGTGCCCTTCACATGGAACGCAGGCTTCAGCGCGCGCAGCGCTTCCAGCGAAGTATCGGCGCGCGGGCCCTTCATCCACCTTGAAAACAATTTCCTGCCGCTTGGGCTTCGATCCATTCGGCAGTGGTAAAGCTCACCGGCACGGGCACGACTTCCTCATCAAACTTGCCCGCCTGAATCGCGGCCAGCGCCTTCTGATGGCTGCGCAGAGAGAATTCGTCCGCCGCCTCGCGCGTGATGCCGAAGCGCTGCGCGACTCGCTCGGCAGTGAGGCCCATGTTGAGATAGGCATCGGGATAATGATCGACCAGCCAGGGATTCGGCGAAATCTTGTGGCCGCCCATCGGAATCATCGTCATCGATTCCGTTCCGCCCGCCACAATCACCTCCGCGCCGCCGCTCATGATGCGCTCCGCGGCCATGGCAATCGCCTGCAGTCCCGAAGAGCAGAATCGATTGATGGTGAGCGCCGAAATTTCAACTGGCAGACCCGCCCGCAGCGAAGCGATGCGGGCCACGTTCATCCCCTGCTCGGCCTCGGGCATGGCGCAGCCAAGGATGACGTCTTCAATTTCTTTGGCATCGAGCTGCGGCACGCGATCCAGCGCGCCCTTGATGGCGACGGCCGCCAGTTCATCGGGACGCGTGGCGCGCAGCGTGCCCTTGTAAGCGCGTCCCACAGGCGTGCGAACGGAAGAGGCAATGACGACTTCCCGCATGCGTTATACCGTGATGTATTCCGTTGTGGCGCTGGGCGAGGGGATCGGGTCGCCATGCTCGCGCATGCCTTCGAGGTGAAATTCCATGGCTTCGCGGATGAGTTCTTTCACCTCATCCAGCGTCGTGCCCGCCACACCGATCCCGGAAGATCGGGCGCATAGGCGCCCCAACCCTTGTCCGACTTCTCATAGATCACGAGATATTTCATTTCAGCCCTGCCTGCTTAAGGATATTGTTCAACGTTCCGGGCGGAATGTCTACTGACGGATGCCCAGCAACGAGTAACCGTCCCTGGCTTCTTCGGATGATGGTACTGTCGGTGGCTGCCTTTAGTTCGAGCCAGCCGCCAACCGTCTTCTTCCAAACGATGGATCACATCCCGAACTTTCATTCACTTCGCCGGAGCATAAAAGTAGTAGTCCGCGCTGTAACTGCTCTTAGCTTCCGCGTCCTTGTGACTCGCGTCGCAGCCCTCGGCCGGCGGCTGGCCGCCGTGCGTGTGCACGCGCTGAATTGTGGTCACATTGCTGAGCTGGCCGCTTCCCGTATGACTCACAACCTTCACCAGCAGCCAGGGAATCGATCCAGGATCGAGCGCGTCCACTTTGGCCGCAGCTTTGCCGGTGACTTCGCTGCCATCTTTCAGTTTCCACGATGGCCCGGCGGAATGCTGCCCAATGACTTTATCCTTCCGATCGTGAAGCTCCGCGTCGGGCCCTTTGAGCCCCCAACTGAACTTTCCGTCGGCTGCGGTCTGGCAGGTATAAATCTGCGATCCTGTGGCGTGCGCCATCAGGACAACCACTTCGCCACTCGGCACCTGAATCGCATCCGGAACGTCCGGCGCCTCTTCCTTCACCAGAGCATCTTTGGCTTGTGCGCGGGCAAGCCAACCCGCAAAAGTTATCACGCTCAACGCGATCAGAGCGGCGGCAGCAGTTCGCAAACATTTCCGCATGAGGGCGATTGTATCAGGGCCAGATTTATCGTTCCAGACTGACGTTTCAAGACTTGACTGGCGTAACGCGTATTGTTACACTATACGGGTTGATCGAGAGCTTCCGGCATCGAGGTGCGGAGAAGTTCTTCCGCACGGGATCGAAGGCGGGCATTCAAGCGAAGCACGCGGCTAAGATGCGCTTGCAGTTGTTTGCCCTCGATAATGCGAGGCACTCCGGAGACATGAACGCTCCGGGATGGAACCTTCATCCCCTGGCCGGGCAATTAAACGATCGATGGGCGATCAGCGTCAGCGGAAACTGGCGGCTGACCTTCAAATTCGAAGGCGAAGACGCGGTCCTTGTGGACTATCGCGACTACCATTAGGAGGTCACACGATGCGCATGCACAATCCGCCCCATCCCGGCTTGGTGCTCCGCGAGTATCTGGGGAACCTTGCTGTATCGGCGGCCGCCGCTCATCTGCGGGTCACCCGTGTGACTTTGTCACGCGTGTTGAATGGCAAGTCCGGGATCTCCGCCGCCATGGCGATCCGGTTGGGCGCCGCCTTGGGCACAACTCCGGAACTTTGGATGAGCATGCAGTCGCAGTATGACCTGTGGCGAGCCCGGCAATCCCGGCAGCCCGCAGTGCGAAGATTCGCGCACGTGGCTGGCTGACAGGTTGCTCCCCTAAGGCCTCTCCCAATGTGTCTTGTCGAATTGCTTGGCGTCGTACGTGCCCGCATCGAGCTTCACGTTGGCCACAATATCGGAATACTCTTCGCTGAACACTTTCTTGTCGCCTACGTAAACCTCAACCCGCGCCGCCACCCACCCCCCAGCCATCTCGTGGTATCGTGATCGTCCAGCTCGACGCCTGGGGGCACCGCGGCCCATGGTCGGGTCGACGGGGCTTCGACAGCGTCGTGCAGGCACCGACGGGCATCGCTGAGGGCGAATCACCGACCGGCGCCGAGCCAGGCGCCCTGCCGTGCCAGCTGCTCGACCACGGCACCGGCTACCTGGCTGCGGCGGCGATCCTCGACGGGCTCCGCCGCCAGAGCGCCGAGGGTGGCACACACCTGCGTCGCCTCTCGCTGGCCCGTACGGCGATGTGGCTCACATCAACGGCCACGGCAACACCATCCCCAGCTGGTCGCCGACGAACCCGATCCACCCCCATGGCTCACCGAGTTGGACAGCGTGGAGGGGCCGACCACCGCGGTGGCCCCACCCGGGGCCATCGACGATGAACGCCTGCGCTGGCCGATGCCGATAACCGGCTACGGCACCGACCAGCCCAGGTGGCCATCCACACCCTGAGATGGGAGCAGAGCCGGGAGCGTGCTCACAGCATCAGCCCACCGTCCAGGTCCTAGGTGTTTCGCACGAGCTCGTAGGTGAGCAGTTCCAGTCCGTCGCCGATGGTCCGGGCCTCGCGGAGGCGCATGGACTTCTTGTCGCTGGTCTCCCCGAAGAGGCGGCCGCCGGCCCCGAGCACGACCGGGAAGACAACGAGCCGCAACTCGTCGACGAGGTCGTGCTCGATCAGCGTGTGCCCGAGCTGATAGCTGGCGTAGACGACGATCTCCCCGTCCAGCTCCTGCTTCAGCTTAGATACCTCGTCCCCCACGTCGCCCTTGAGGACCGTCGACGTTGCTCCAGCGGGGATCGTCGAGGGTGGAGGACACGACGTACTTGGGCAGGCTGTTCAGCCTGTCCGCCCACTCGCCGCTCCGGGACGGCCACCGCTCGGCGAACCACTCGTAGCTCCGCCGACCCAGCAGCAGGGCCTCGGTGCCCAGCGCCTCCCCGGTCGAGACCTTGGCCCACGCTTCGAGGTCCTTGCCCCCAAACTGGCCGAACCAGCCGCCCCGCTTGAAGCCCTCCTGACCGTCCGGGTCCTGGACCACTCCGTCGAGCGAGACGTTCGTGCTGATCACGATCTTTCCCATCTTCGGTTCTCCGTTTCGTTGGCGTTGTCGACTTCCACTCGATGTAGACACCGCCGAGATCGGGAAATTGGGCGCCCACCGACCGCCCAGTTCGCCCCGTCGGCCGGTGTCTACATGAGGATGGACGTGCGACAAGCCACGGGAAGAGGAGAGGTCTGCGGTGATGACGGCCGAGCTGATCTCGAGGGCGCGGGCGGGGGACGGCGACGCGTTCCGAGAGCTGACCGAGCCGCACCGCCGAGAGCTCCAGGTGCACTGCTACCGGATGCTCGGATCCTTCCAGGATGCCGAGGACGCCCTCCAAGAGACGCTGCTGGCCGCCTGGCAGGGCTTCGGGGGGTTCGAAGGACGCGCCTCGCTCCGCACCTGGCTCTACCGGATCGCCACCAACCGGTGCCTCAACGCCCGTCGCTCGGCCAGCCGACGCCCGGCCAAGGAGTGGGACGTGCCCAAGGTTGAACCGCCCGAGCCGACCCGGCTCGGCGAGGTCCTCTGGCTCGAGCCGTATCCCGACGCCCTCCTCGAGGGTGCCGTCGACGTGCCGCTCGGCCCGGAGGCCCGCTACGAGCAGACCGAATCGATCTCCCTGGCCTTCGTGACCGCCCTTCAGGTCCTGCCGCCTCGCCAGCTCGCCGTGCTCGTCTTGCGCGACGTCCTCGGATTCCAGGCCAACGAGGTGGCCGACATGCTGGGCTCGACCGTCGAATCGGTCAACAGCGCCCTCAAGCGGGCGCGCGCCAGCCTGGAGCGCCGGCGGTCGCCGGCCGGCGACCTCCGAACCGCCTCCCGCCCGCCGACTCGCCATCGGAGGATGCGATCGTGGGGAGGTTCGTCAGCGCATGGGAGTGCCGCCGATCTCGACGCGCTGGTCGCCCTTCTGACCGACGACGTCTTCATGTCGATGCCACCGATGCCCTTCGAATACGAGGGCCGAGACGCCGTGGCCCGCTTCTGCGCCAGCATCTTCGGCTCGGGCCGGAGGTTCGACCTCGTGCCGACGCGAGCCAACGGTCAGCCGGCGTTCGGAGCCTACGTGCGCGCACCCGACGGCATCGGCCACGGGGTGGGCCTCTACGTCCTCACCCTCGCCGGCGACCGGATCTGCGCCATGACCCGCTTCGAAAGCAGCGTGCTCCCATGGTTCGGGCTGCCGCGATCGCTTCCGAGCCGGTAGCCACCTCCCGCCCCGGCGCCACCTGATCTGCGACCCCAGGACTTATGCGTCACCAAGGTGGAGCGAATCGATCCCCATTACCATGGGACGCAACTCTCGGATCACGCTGGCTATGTCGTCGACGTCCGGACAAGACTCTGAGGTGACATCGGCGACGACGAGAGCCGAACCGAGCCGCCATCGGTGCCGACATCGACGCTCCGACAGTCCCTCTCCCAAACGTCGGGGAAGCCGTTGCTATCCGCCGACCTCCGATGGTCATTCATCTGGTCGGGAGCGCCCAGCGCCCCACCCCGGATACGCATTCCCGCACCAACGCCGTCGGGCTCTTCGGCGGCAGTGTCTTCGCCGGATTCCGTCAAGCGACGACGAGCCTCAAGGAACGTCGATGTCTCACTCGCTTGTTCGGCCGGCGCGGGTTAGGGGCACGCTCGAAGAATGTCTCGGTCTGCATGCCTCTCTGGTGGGAGGAAGACATGTCGTACGGCGTCGTCCACAGGTTTGCCGGAGGCACCACGGAGGAGTACGAGGCCACCCTCGCTGCGGTGCATCCGGACGGAGGTCTTCCCGGAAGGGCAAACCTTCCATGTTGCCGGGCCGGCGGCTGACGGCTGGGACAATTGTTGCCGTGCGGCACACCTCGAAGGAGTCCTGGGAGAAGTTCCGTGACAACACGCTCATTCCTCGCCTGTCGCAGGGGGAATCGAGGGCGGCTCACGGCGCCCCCGGAGACCGGCTTGGAGATCCAGAACGACCTCTCGCCGCATGGGAACGTCATCGCCCACTGGGCCGTCGGCCTTGATCGCCACCGTCATCGTCACGTCGACGTCCCCGACAACGGCCGGTCGCCGCATCCCTGGCTCCATCATCTGACTGACAAACCAACAGCTGAAGCTGTCGACAAGTCGAGCCATTGTCCACCAGGCAAAACGGTTAGGAGATTGAAATGGTGGATAGGCAACTGCGATCCGCGTCATCATCACATCACCTTGTGCGTTGGGGCAGCCCAGGAGGATTACGACTTCCACACCAAGGTGCTCGGGCTAAAGAGCGTCAAGAAGACGGCGCTCTACGACGGGGATGTGCCCATTTACCACCTGTACTACGGCAACGACCAAGGAGCGGAGTCGACGCTCGTGACGAGTTTTCCGATGCGCCAATCAGGCCGCGTCGGACGTCGGGGGACGAACCAGACCCGAGTCCTGATGCTGTCGATCCCCGAGACGGCGATCGGATACTGGCGCACCCGCTGGCCGACCACGGCTTCACTGTCGAGGAATCCGAGGTGTTCGGCGAGAAGCGGCTCGACTTCACCCACCCCTGCGGTATCGAGTACGCGCTCGTGGGGTCGCTCCGATCAGCGCCCAGCTCACTCCTCCGGTCCCGTGCCCCAGAGTTCGGCATCCACGGCACCCACGGGATCACCGTATCGGTACGCGATCTCGAGCTGTCGGCCGAGTTCATGACCCTGGATGGAGCGGTCACTTGACCCAGGAGGAGAGTGCTAGAGCCCGCTTCGAGGTGGGCGACGGAGGATCGGGGTGCATCGTCGACTTCGTCGCCGAGCCCCAACTCGATCAGGCCGGGTGGATGTACGGCGAGGGCATCGTCCATCACACCGCCTTCCAAGTCGCCGACTACGACACCCAGACCAATGTGAAGGCGCATCTCGAAGGCCTCGGCTTCACCGACGTCTCGGAACGCAAGGACCGCGCCGGCCCGAAATTCAGTTCCAAAACGCTGAGCCTGCTTGCGGGTGTTTTCAATCAGTTCGGGACCGAGAATCCCATCCGGAAATCCGGGAAAGTTTTTACAACCATGGTCGTCAAGGCAAGCTGTCCGCCCGGCTCATAGCCATCTAGAACGACGGGGCTCAAATCCGCGCGTGCCGCATAGATCGCCGCCGTCAAACCGGCGCACCCGCTTCCGATGATGATCACCTTGTGCACGTATAGGTACCTCGCAGATTAAATCGTACGACCTTCTATAAATGCGTACAAATCACAGATTGTATCACCTCCAACTCAGGGCATTGAAGCAGGCTCGACGTTCCGCGACTGTCGCCTGCTCCTAACGTAGGACTCTGATTGCGAGCGCCAATCGGTCTACTGCATAATTCTGTTCGGAACAAATTATGGCGGCGATCAATCCGTTTCGTTTGCTCAGCGAGTTCATCGTATTCCTGCTCGGCGCTCTACTGATCCTTCTCGCATTTTCCGGGCGAATTCGATGCGTATCGGCCCTGGTCACTTCGTTCGGCGTCTTGTTCGGCTTCCTCGGGTTCGACTACCCCGCCATGTTGGCGGGTCAGGACACGGGGGATCTGGCCCGCGTCATCCTGCTGCGACGAGGGGGCGGGAGCGGCCTCCGGCCCGGCCGAAACGGCCTCCGGCCCAGCCAGCGGCCTGCCGGCCCAGGCCGGCGCGGTGCCGCTGACGAGCCTCCAGGCCTTCCTGGAAGGCGGGAGGGAGTCGATCCGGCCGTGTCCGCAGCGCGGGCGGCCGCGGTGCGCCCGACGACCTGTCCGATCTCATCTTCACCTCGGGCACGACCGGGCGCCCCAAGGGGGCGGCGGCGACCCACGCACAGTCCCTGCGGACGTTCGGGACGTGGTCCTCCATCGTCGGCCTCGACGCCGGGCGACCGCTACCTCGTCGTCAACCCCTTCTTCCACACCTTCGGCTACAAGGCGGGCATCCTGGCCTGCCTCATGGCCGGCGCCACCGTGGTGCCCGAGCCGGTGTTCGACGCGGGCGCCGTGATGGCCCGCATCGGCACCGAGCGCATCAGCGTGCTGCCGGGGCCGCCGACGCTCTACCAGACGCTGCTGTCCGATCCCGGCCGCGCCGAGCACGACCTGTCGTCGCTGCGGCTCGGGGTGACCGGCGCCGCCGTGGTGCCGGTCGAGCTGGTGCAGGCCATGCGCGACGAGCTCGGGTTCGACACCGTCCTCACCGCCTACGGCCTGACCGAGTCCTGCGGGACCGTGACCATGTGCCGGCGCAGCGATCCGCCCGAGATCGTCGCCGCCACCTCGGGCCGCGCCATACCCGGCCTGGAGGTGCGGGCCGTGGCGGACGGCCGCGAGGTGGCGCCGGGCGAGCCGGGCGAGATCGTCGTGCGGGGCTACACGGTGATGCCGGGCTACTGGGGCAACGAGGCGGCGACGGCGGAGGCGATCGATGCCGAGGGCTGGCTGCACACCGGCGACATCGGCGTCATGGACGCGGCCGGCAACGTCACCATCACCGACCGCGTCAAGGACATGTTCGTCGTGGGCGGCTTCAACGCCTACCCGGCCGAGATCGAGGCCATGCTGCGCGGCCACGAGGCCGTCGCCCAGGTGGCCGTCGTCGGCGTGCCCGACGAGCGGATGGGCGAGGTGGGCTGCGCCTATATCGTGCCCGGCGCCGCGGCCGCCGGACGCCGACCCCGTCGAGCTCGGGCGGGCGATCCTCAGTTGGTCCCGGGGGGCCATGGCCAACTACAAAGTCCCCCGCGGCGTCGTGCTGGTCGACGCGCTGCCGGTGAACGCCAGCGGGAAGGTGCTCAAGCGCGAGCTGCGCCAGCGCCACGCGGACGGCGCGGACCGCGTCGTCACCAACGAGTCGTGACGAAACGAGAGGAGCAACACAATGCGAGGCATCGTCTACACGGGCGAGGGGGTCGAGGTCAGCGACGAGCTCGAGGTCCGCGGGCCCGGGCCGAACGAGGTGCAGGTGCGCATACAGGCGGCGGGGGTGTGCCACTCCGACCTGTCGGTGATCGACGGGACGATCCCCTTCCCGGCGCCGGCGGTGCTGGGCCACGAGGGCGCCGGCATCGTGGAGGCCGTCGGCGACGCCGTGCGGTCCGTCAAGCCGGGTGACCACGTCGTGATCGCCACCCTGGCCAGCTGCGGCGCCTGCCGCGCCTGCGGCACCGGTCACCCGACCTGGTGCAAGAGCTCCCTCGGGAACATCTCGACGCCCTTCACCTTCAAGGGGGAGCCCGCCTCGAACTTCGCGGCCGCCTCGGTCTTCTCGGAGGTGACGATCGTCAGCGAGGTGCAGGCCGTGCGCATCCCCAAGGACGTCCCGCTGTCCTCGGCCTGCCTCATCGGCTGCGGCGTGCTGACCGGCGTCGGCGCGGTGCTGAACCGGGCCAAGGTGAAGCCGGGCGACACGGCGGCCGTGTTCGGTGTGGGCGGCGTCGGCCTCAACGTGATCCAGGGGCTGCGCATCGCCGGCGCGACCAGGATCGTGGCGGTCGACACCGTGGCGGCCAAGGAGGAGCTCGGGCGGCAGTTCGGCGCCACGCACTTCGTCGACGCCAGCGCGGGCGACGCGGCGGCGGCCGTGCGCGAGCTCGTCCCCGCCGACAAGGAGTCGGCCGCCGGCGCGCTCTTCCCGCTGGGCGGGGTCACGTGGGCCTTCGACTGCGTCGGCCACCCGGCGGTCCTGCGCAGTGCGCTGGACTGCCTCGACTGGGCCGGCAACGCGGTCGCCATCGGCATCCCGCCCCGGGGCACGGAGGTGGCGGTGGACATCAACACCCTGGCCTACGTCGACCGCGGGCTGCTCGGGTGCCGCTACGGCTCGGCCCGGCCGCACCACGACATCCCGCTCATGGTCGATCTCTACAAGTCGGGGCTGCTCATGCTCGACGAGCTGGTGTCCCTGACCCGCCGCTCGACCGCTTCGGTGAGGTCATCGACGAGATGCACGCCGGCCGCGTGGCGCGTGGCGTGCTGACCTTCGACTAGAAACTGGCCATGGCAACGATGCCGGCGGCAGGAGCGCGGTCGTGAAGGGCGTCATCCTCGCCGGGGGGACGGGCTCGCGCCTGTACCCGCTGACCCGGATCACCAACAAGCACCTCCTGCCGATCTACGACCGCCCGATGATCGCCTGGTCGATCGAGGCCGTGGTGTCGAGCGGCATCGACGAGATCATGCTGGTCACCGGCGGGACCCACGCCGGGGAGTTCCTGCGCCTGCTCGGCAACGGGCGCGAGTACGGCATCAACCAGCTCTCCTACGCCTACCAGGAGAAGGCGGGTGGCATCGCCGAGGCGCTCGGGCTCGCGGCGCACTTCGCCGAGGGCGGGCCGGTGCTCGTCATGCTGGCCGACAACATCGTCGAGCGCTCCATCCGGCCGATGGTCGACGCGTTCCGCGCCGACCCGGTCGGCGCCCGCATCCTGCTGTCCAAGGTGGCCGAGCCCGAGCACCTGCGCCACCTCGGCGTGCCCGGTCTTCGGGGACGGACGGCCGGGTGGCGCACATCGAGGAGAAGCCCGAGGATCCGGCGTCGGACTACTGCGTGACCGGCATCTACTGCTACGAGGCGGGCGTGTTCGACATCATCGGCGATCTCGTCCCCTCGGGCCGGGGCGAGCTCGAGATCACCGACGTGAACAACCACTTCGTCGGGCAAGGGCCAGATGGCCCACGACATCCAGGAAGGCTTCTGGGGCGACGCCGGGGAGTCGATCGAGGCGTACTACGCGGTGAACGACTTCGTCCGCCAGAACGGCGCCAACTCGGCCTAGCTCGGCGGCGCCGCTGCGGGCGGCGCGGCGCGTTCAGTCGGGGCGGGGCTCGACGGGGACGCCCAGCCGACCCGGCGGACGCTCTCGGCGATGCCGGCGCCGTCGAGGCCGAGGCTGGCGAGGATGTCGTCGGCCTTGCCCTGGGCGAGGTACTGGCGAGGGACGCCGAGCACGCGGGTGGCCGGCGTCGGCAGGCCGGCCGACTCCGTCGTGGGCCGCCATGGCGTCGAGGAGGAAGGCCCCGGCGCCGCCGTGGCGGACGCCGTCCTCCGCCGTCACCACCAGGCGGTGGCGCGCCGCGTCGGCGAGCATGGCGGCGTCGGGCGGGGCCACGACCCGGGCGTCCCACACGGTGGCGTCGATCCCCTCGCCGCCAGCTCGTCGGCGGCGTCGAGGCAGGCGCCCGACCGTCTTGCCCACCCCGAGCAGGCAGACCGACCCGTCGCCGGCGCGCAGCCGGCGCGGCCTGCGAGCCCGCTCCCACCTCGTCGGGATCCACATGGCGCGGCGCCGTCTTGGGCACGCGGATGGTGGAGGGACCGGGGAGCTCGAGGGCGGCGCGCAGCATCGGCTCCACCTCCTCGGCCGACGAGGGCGCGAAGACCGTCATGCCCGGGATGGACAGGGCCAGGGCCAGGTCGAGGATGCCGTGGTGGCTCGGCCCGTCGTCACCGGTGATGCCGGCCCGGTCGAGCACGAAGACCACGGGGCAGCCGTGCAGGCCCACGTCGAGGTTGGCCTGGTCGAAGGCGCGCGACCAGAACGTCGAGTAGACGGCCACCACGGGCCGCAGCCCGGCCATGGCCATGCCGGCCGCCGATGTCGACCCGTGCTGCTCGGCAATGCCGACGTCGAAGAAGCGGTCGGGGAAGCGGGCCTGAAAGGGCAGGAGACCAGTCGGACCCGGCATGGCCGCGGTGAGCGCCACGATGCGCGGGTCGTCTTCTGCCGCGGCCAGCAGGGCCCGGGTGAAGGCGTCGGTGTAGGTGCTGGCCT